>CALRVV010000001.1:0-451957 GCA_943371705.1 Chitinophaga pinensis
GTGGTAACAAAGGGGTAACCAAGTGACCACCACTGTTGCCTGAAATTGGCACTTGCCCGGTGGTCTCCATCAAAATACCCCGTCATAGCTGGGTTAAGCGTAAGTGGCGAAGCAAAATATTGGGAGAAATGCGGATCCTGAGCTTTTAACGGCAGGTTAAAAAACACCAATAATACTATATAAATAGATTTGTGCATGATGGATTATTGAAGTAATAAGGTATTGCCGTTTTTCCTGATTATAAGGTTATCTATATCTACACCTTCAACCACCCAGGTATAGGCTTCTACCGGTTGTTTTTTTCCTTTAAAGGTCCCGTTCCAGCCGTCTTCGGGCCTGCCGCTTGTGGTTTCAAATATAAGATTGCCCCACCGGTTGTATATTTTAAAATAATTTAGTTGCTTTATACCAACCAATATCGGGTACAAGCGATCATTATACCCATCTCCGTTGGGTGAAAATCCCCTGGGTACATAAATGCCTTTTTTACCTTTAATCTCAACCAGTTGTGTATCAATTACAATGCAGCCCAAACCAGTATTGATCCGTACGGTATATTCCTGGGTGAATGAATGATAGAATACGGGGTTGGCAATGGTATTGTTGTTTAGCCCAATATTGGGCAACCATTGAAAACCTGTTCCACCAATGTTGCGGGCCTGCAATTGAAGGTTCTGGTAGGGGAATGCACTGAGTGTTGGATACCTGATATTAGCCGGGGCCGATGCCAGGCTTATAAAAACAGAATCGGTGGATGTGCATCCCTGTGTATTGGTAATGGTTACATAAAACCTCGTAGCAGTTGAAATAGTTGCCACCGGGTTTTGTATGGAAGGATTATTAAGCAATGCCGTGGGCGTCCATGCATAAGTTGTTCCTGCACTAGCATTCAACTGAACGGTAGCTGGTAATGAAGACTGGCAAATAGTAGCATCGCTGCCTGCATCGGCAATAAAGTTTGATAGGGTAAGGGTTTTTGAAACGCTGTCTTTACAACCATTGATATCTGTAACTACCAATTTTACAATGTATATTCCTGAGCCTGTATATGTATGTGATGTGTTTTGTGTATTGGCTGTTCCGCCATCACCAAAATACCATTGCCAATTATTGATTGGGCTTGTATTAGTATATGCCAGGCCGTTAAAATCAATGGTAAAACAAGAATTGATATTGTTAATTCGCACAGAATCGATGTTGGTTAAGATTGTTAAGTTTAATGTCCTTATACTGTCGCAACCATTAACTGCCGGAAAGGTATCAATGTATGTTCCTGAAGTTGAGTGCCCTCCATAACTCAAGCCCCGGCATATGGTAATATTAATAGTTGTGGTTATTGGCAATCCGCAATTGTTGGTAAGCGGGGCATTGATAGTAATATCACGGGTTACTGTTGCGTCAAGTGTACCATTCAACGCTGGATTATTAACAGCATTTTTTAAAACCAACCCACTGTTTTCGTTCGACCTATAATAGGCTGCAAGTCCCGCTTCAGTACCGGTAAGACATTTATTATAGTTAGCCTGTATTTCAGCAGCGGTTCTGGGTGTTTTCCATATTCTGATTTCGTCCATCTTGCCTACAAAGCCACTATCCTGGAAAACTATATACGTGCCAATCCTTGTTAAAATGTTTCTGGATAATGGAAGTCCTGTGTTGTTTTTTGTGTCTACTAAAAGACCGTTAAAGTATAATTGAGTTTGATTGGTTGTATAATTTCTTACCCCTGCCACATGATACCATGTATTGGGTTGAAAACCACCAGATGGCCTGTAAAATACCGGGTTATTGTCCCGGGATGCACAGGTGCCGGCTCCATCAACAACAAAGCCTATAGCGTTTCGGGGTATAGTCTGCCACCCGAATCCCAACTGAATATCTTCACATATGGTAGCATCTTCACTGATGATTAAAGACTGCCCTAACCGAAGTGTATTATCATTGTTCTCGTACCAATTGCTGTTAAACCAGGTTTCCCAGGTAAAGCCTGTATTGGCATAATAGTCCTGGCTTAACGGAAGCCTTACACAATCATTGCCATGAAGATTAATTACACCTTTACAGCCTTCATTGTTCGGAATTACCGCACAGGAATCGGCAATAAAAGTACAATTAGGGTTTGTTGTGTTTATTGTGGCCGCACCATTTAGTGTTGCGTTAAATGCTGCATTTCCTTGCTTGTTTAACAGGTTATCAAAAGTATAATATCCAAGCAGGCCAGGTGTTGTTGTTGGGTTTGGTAAAGAATTGTTCATGTAGGTTTGTAGCTGGGACTGCGTTCGTGCAACATTCCATATTCTTACCTCATTCATATTACCAATGAAAGGGAATATGGTAGGGGCACCTTCGGGTACATTTTGCCCAATAGTAGTGATCAGATTATTCAGTATTAAATTCCCTGTTGCCGGGGTCTGACTGTGTAAAAAGCCATTTTGGTAATACTTAAGTGTAACACCATCATAAACCATAGCCACATGATATGTTTTGTTTAACTGGAACGTACAGTTTTCCTGTGCAAAATACTGGCCGTTGGTTGTAGAAACGGAACATCCTTGAGGCCACAATGCATAGTTAAGATTACTGCCGTTTGTATGTTTTGAAACTAAAAAGCCATAGCCTCCAACCGGGTTTACAGGGCCGGTCCTATTGAAACTTGCTTCAATCGTAAGCTGATTGCCTGAAATATCCAGGTCTCCAATTCTTGCATTTGAATTGGGAGTGGGCGTATTAAGCCAGTTGTTACAGGCCGTTTGAACAATACATCCTCCAAGTGTATTTACTTCATCAATATTTAAAGCCCTGTCGTAAATTCTTATTTCATCCATATCTCCGTTTACCCAATAAGGGAAAGCGCCACTGTTAAATTTGCCTAAGTATAGATCAGCAGCATTGGTAAAAGTTGCGCCACCCTGCGTGCGTGATAATATTAATTGGCAATTAATATAAAGTCTGGCAGTAGTACCATCATAAGTTGCAATAACAGAATACCATTGATTAGTTTGGATATAGGGCGTGTATCCAGGGGGGGGCATAACCAGGCCACCACCATAAAAATTTTGATGTAAAGGATCAACCGGTACTGAACATTGAGTACTATTTAAGAAAGCATTATCATCATAACGTAATAAATAATTGCCGGTTAAAAAATCTGCATCTCCTTTCATCAATATAGAATTTCCATGACAGGTACCGGGATAAAATCCCTGCGGTTTAACCCATGCAACAAGCGAAAGTTTATTAGTAGTATTTAATGATGCGCTGTTTAATATTTTCATATATGTGCTGGCACCATCAAAGTGATAAGCACTGTTTGGATTCCCAAACCTGTCGGCGGTTAATGTTGCATTATTGAAAATGGGATTATTATTATTGCCGCTAATGTCATTTGCATTACCGGTGAATGGATAGTATGCTCTTAAGCCAAGGTTCAGATCAACCTGCCCAAAACTTATGTTGGCAATAAACAGTAAAGGCAGAAATATCTTTTTCATAAAAGGTAATACAGGGATGATGATATGGTCCCCGAATTTACATAACCTTTTATTATAATCCCACGTAATTATCAGGAGATATGGCCTTTAACTCCTTTTTTAATGCTGCTGAAATTTTTAAGCTCGTAATAAACTGGTGAATGGATTTTTTATCAATGGCATGTTTGCCCCTGGTAAGCTCCTTTAAAGCCTCATATGGATTGGGGTAATTTTCCCGGCGCAAAATGGTTTGTATGGCTTCTGCAACCACGGCCCAGTTATTATCCAGGTCGGATTTAAGCTTTGGCTCATTTAAAACCAGTTTGCCAATGCCTTTTTCGGTAGACTTGATTGCCAGTAAAACATGCGCTACCGGTACGCCAATATTTCTTAACACCGTAGAATCGGTAAGGTCTCTTTGTAAGCGGGATATGGGTAGTTTTGCTGAAAGATGCTCCAGCAAAGCATTGGCAATGCCCAGGTTGCCTTCGGCATTTTCAAAATCGATGGGGTTTACTTTATGCGGCATGGCACTGCTGCCTATTTCGCCTTTTTTGGTTTGTTGTTTAAAGTAATCCATACTGATGTAGGTCCACATATCCCTGCAAAAATCCATGATGATGGTATTGATGCGTTTGATGGCATCAAAATGCGCGGCCAGGGTATCGTAATGTTCTATTTGTGTGGTGTATTGCTGGCGCTGCAAACCCAGTTTGTTTTCGGTAAAATCATTGGCAAATTTTACCCAGTTGTATTTTGGAAAGGCAACGTGGTGTGCATTAAAGTTTCCGGTAGCGCCGCCAAATTTTGCGGTAAAGGGTATGTAGCTGAAGAGCTGGATCTGGTTTTCGAGCCTTTCCACAAAAACCATCATTTCTTTGCCCAGCCGGGTTGGACTGGCAGGCTGTCCATGTGTACGGGCCAGCATGGGAACGGCTTTCCAGGCAAGGGCCATTTTGCCTATGGCATGCTGCAGGTTGATCACAGCAGGCAGGTACTCCAGTTCAATACTGTGCTTCCAAAGTAAGGGAATGGCAGTATTGTTTATGTCCTGCGATGTTAATCCAAAATGCACCCATTCTTTCAAATGCCCAGCATTACACATATCCAACGCTTCTTTTATAAAATACTCCACGGCTTTTACATCATGGTTGGTGATGGCCTCTGTTTTTTTTACTGTCTCGGCATCGGCCAGGGAAAAGTCATTGGCCATTTTTTGCAGGTATTGTTTTGTTTTGGCATCCAGTTTAAAAAATTTCTTCTCTGCCAGAAACAAAAAATATTCCACTTCTACCAGTACCCGGTATTTGATAAGTGCATATTCGCTGTAGTATTCACCCAGGTGGGCCAATTGCTTTCGGTAACGTCCGTCGATGGGGGATATGGCTGTAAGTTGATTTAAATCCATGATGTTGCAGTAAATTTGCCGCAAAAATACAGCAATTGGCACAGAAGATAAAGGCAGGAGCAGTAAGTTATTTAAATACCAAACCACTGATCTATGGATTTGAGCAGGGGAGTATGAAGGATGAGATTGAACTGATCATAGATTATCCGGCGAATATTGCCGCCTTTTTAATAAATGACCAGATAGATGTGGGACTGGTGCCTGTTGCCATCATTCCACTGCTTACAACACATTATATAATAGCAGATTATGGTATTGCCTGTGATGGAGCAGTGGCCAGTGTGTGTTTATTCAGTGATGTACCGCTTGAAGAGATCAGATCAATATACCTGGATTACCAGAGCCGTACTTCGGTTGAATTGTTAAAAATTCTTTTGAAGGAGCATTGGAAAATATCGCCTGAATTAATTAATGGTAACCAAAAATTTGAAAACGAAATTAAAGGCAATACTGCCGGACTGGTTATAGGCGACAGGGCCTTTACCCAAAGATTGAAAAGTAGATACATGTACGACCTGGGCCAGGCCTGGAAGGCAATGACCGGTATGCCTTTTGTTTTTGCGGCATGGGTTTGTAACAAAAAATTACCCGATGATTTTATCACGGCATTTAATGCAGCAAATACCATTGGCTTAAAAAACCTGGATGAAGTGATTGCCCAAAATCCTTATGCTGATTTTGATATGAAAGCGTACTACACCCAAAACATCAAATTCAAACTTGAGCCTGCCATGTTTACAGCATTAGAACTGTTTTTAGCTAAATTACAGCGGAATGTTGAAGCCATCCCGTAAAGCCTGTACCAGCTTGCTTTTTTGTTCCTTATCAAATTTAAGATAATACCATACCCTTGTAAAAAATGTGGTGCCAAAAGCAACCAGTTTTACCAGGCCGGTTAAGTTTTTGCGGATGAAATATATTTTGTTGCGGTTGGAATAGTAAACATAAAAAGCAGGGTTGCTTCCTGTTGAAGAAGAAACTTTATGCAAAACTGTGAGTGCCGGTTCGTAATACATTTTATAACCGGCTTTTAGCGCACGGTACACAAAGTCGGTATCATCATAATAAGCAAAATATTTTGCATCCATTAAACCAACCGTTTTAAAAACACTGCTTTCAACCATCATAAAGCAGGTAGGGGCGTAGGTGATATATCCGGCTACATTATATTCAGGGGCATCAGTCTTGCCATCTCCATAATGAATTCCCAATGCGCGCCATTTGTTCATGCTGCCGCCAGCCATCCATATCTTGCGGGTATCGTAATAAAAAATTTTTGGCACGATGATCTTTTCACCCTTTTCACAAAGTGCAAGCATTTTACTAAAAACAAAATCCTGTTCCAGTTCAATATCATTATTCAGTAAAATGATATGGCTGCACTGATCAGCCAGTGCCTGCCGGATGCCGATATTATTGCCTTCGGCCACACCAATGTTCTCTGTGTTTTTAATATGAACAACTTTTGTGATGGTATTTTGGGCCAGGCAATCTTTAATTACGGCATCCGAAGCAGCAGCGGGGGAATTATCTACCAGGTACAGGATATAATCCCGGTGATTTTGCCGGGAAATGCTTTCAAAGAAACCGGGCAACACAGCGTCGCTTTTAAAAAGAACAGTAACCAAGCCTATTGTAGCCATAATTTTTATTTCAATAACCCTTTAGACCTCATTTCATTGATCGAATCCTCGTATTTGCTTTGCTGTACCTGCTGCCTGTTTACCCAACCGGTAAAATGTTTCAACCCTGTTTTAAAGTCAACGGCCGTTTCAAAGCCCAGTAATTTTTTAATGCTGGTGGTATCTGCATAATTATGCCGAATATCGCCTAAGCGGTAATTGCCGGTAATCTGTAATGGAACATTTGCAGCATATAGTTCAACCAGTAAACTCGCAACTTCCAAAACTGTTACAGCAACGCCGGTGCCCACATTAAAAACCGCTCCATTGGCTTTTTCATTTTCAATTCCGGAAAATGTTGCTTTCACCACATCATCAATATACACAAAGTCACGGCTTTCTTTTCCGTCTTCAAAAATATTAATGGGCTTGTTGTTCTTTATTAAAGTAGAAAAAATGGAAAGTATGCCGGTATAAGGATTGCTCAGTGATTGCCCGGGTCCGTAAACATTCTGGTAGCGGAAAGCAACAGGTGCAATGCCAATGGAAGGGCAAACGGTCATCACCATCTGTTCCTGGTTATATTTGGTGATACCATATACAGATGAAGGATGAATTTTTGAATTTTCATCTGTTGCAACCAGTTGTAATGGCCCCTCAGCGCCGGGGTAAGTCACTTCAAAATTTCCGGCATCCATATCTGCAGGAATCCGGTGATCGGGATACACTGTTTCGCCTTTTGCTGTCAGGTATTTCCCTTCTCCATAAATAGACCTGGATGAAGCTACAACCACTTTTTTAACACTGGTTTTGTTATTGGCCAGAATATCCAGCATAATGGCTGTGCCCCCAACATTTACATCGGTGTATTTTTTTATCTGGTACATCGATTGGCCGGTACCTGTTTCTGCTGCAAAATGAACAATGATCTCATTGTCGCCAATGGCCTTATTCCAGTCTTCAGCAACGGTTACCGAACCTTTAATAAAATTAACCTTATCTTTTATGGAGTTGTAGAGCGGTGATTGGGTCTCCGGATCGGTGCCATGTATCTGCTCCGATAAATTATCCAGAACGGTAACCTGGTACCCGTTTTTTAAAAGATACAAAGCCAGGTTTGACCCTATGAACCCTGCACCACCGGTTATTAAAATTTTACGCATCATTAAATATTTCAAATAAATTGTCCGTCTTTATCCGTTTTTTGCCATTGTTTATTTTCTGCATTAAAACGTTTGATGATCACTGCCGGAGAACCGATGGCAACACAGTAATCAGGGATATCCCTGTTTACGATGGAGTTGGCTCCAATTACACTGTTCTTTCCAACACTGGCGCCGATCACACATACATTTTCACCCAGCCAGGCACCATCGCCAATGATTACCGGGTTTGTCTGTTTGATGGGTTGATCAATCACCGGCAGGTGAATATTCTCGTAGCTGTGCATATTATCACTGATATACACTTTATCGGCTATCAGTACTTTTTTCCCTATTTCAATGGTTGAAGTGGCATAAATATGGCAAAAGCGGCCAATATAAGTGCCATCGCCAATGATCAGTACGGGATTGGCTTCGCCGGTAAGCGGTTCGCAGGCAAGCCAGCCCCTGTCGTTGATGTAAACCTTGGAGCCAATGAAAATTCTTTTACCGCCGGAAAGTGTTGGGTTAATCAATTTAGTGCCGCTGCCAATGCTGCCCAAGCACGCTTTATAAAAAGGAGATTTAAAAACAGCATAAAAAATTTTTTTCAGCATGAACCATCCTTTTTAATTGTTAGCGATCTATTTTATTCTTTTTAAATATCCGCCGCCGAGTGCTTCTGTAATTAATAATTTATTGGTAATCGTTTCATCTTTTATAAAATCGGTACTTGTTTTTAAAAAGGCTTCCATCGCTGTATACGGATTATTGCCAACATCCCAGGGACGGTCGGTTACATAGCCTTTGGGGAAAAACTCAACAAAGGTATCCGGCAATAATATATAGGAATCAAGGCTTACCAACGGGGTGTACATTTCCAGTTCCCTTAACACATGGTCGTGCGAGTGGTTTGAATCCAACACCACCATTACCTTTTTAAAATCTTTTGCATAATCAGCGATCTGCTTAACAATATTTTCATCAATGGATGACCCTTCCAGCATGGTGATGTTTTTCATCATCGGGTGTTTTTCAATTTCTTCCCGGTTGTGTTTGCGGATATCGATATCTACTGCAATTACTTTTCCGTTATTTCCCAGCAACTCCATCATTGAGCTGGAGAAAATGATCGATCCGCCGTGTGCAATACCGGTTTCAATGATCAGGTCGGGTTTTATATCCCAGATCAGTTCCTGCATGATAACTATGTCCTGGGGGTATTTAATGATCGGCCTTCCCATCCAGGTAAAATTATACGTGTATTTGTACCTGTCAGCATGCAGCATCCAGTCCACCGATTTTTGTTTTAATTCCTGATCATCTGCCATTTGAGCCATGGCGTCGGCTCTTTCTTTTTTAAATGCTTCTATTGGGTTCATTGTATTTTTTTTGTAAATAATTAATTATAGCCTCTATTCCTGTATTTAAGTTATATGCCGTGTTTTCTGTATAACCGGTCTTTTGTAATTTATCCATTGATAAATTAAAATAATTGGTTTCCTGTGGTGTGGTTCCTTCTACAAGCACACGTACGGGTTTAACCAGCTGCTTTTCCATTGCTTCTTTTACCATAGTTGCCACCTGCAACATGGTTTTATGAACCGTGGATCCGGCATTGTACACCTCAAAATTATCCATATTATCCATACAAATGACATGTACGGCCTCAGCAAGGTTCTTTACATGTACAAAATTGCGCATTTGCAGTCCCGATGATTTTATGGTAATGGTACCGTTTTCTATGGCTTCTTTACAAAAGCAACCGGGTATTAAATTCCACCGGTTAAAAGAATCGCTCAATATATCTCCATACACATTACTTGGCCTTACAACTGCACATTTTACCTTTCCCAGGCGGTGATACATTTCAGCATACATTTCGGCAAAAAGATGGTTTAAGCCATAATCATTCTGATAATGCACCGGCGATGATTCATCAATATGGCCGGTTAATTCTATACCATAAACCTGTAAGGTTGAAAAAACTATGCATTTGGGAATATTGTTTTTTACAGCAAAGTCCAGCATATTTTTTGTACCGGTGGCCGAGAGTTCAATGCCTTTGATATTGCTTTTGGAAATAACATCATTGGCTGTTGCCACATGAATAAGCACATCGGCCTGTACTGATACATGTTGTAACTGTTCCGTGTTTAAAACATCCAGTTCAATAAGCCTGGCATTGCTCAACAGCTCTTTGGTGGAATCATGAAATTGTCTTGATGTAGCCACTACAGCATGCCCTGCCAATAAAAAATGACTGGCAATATGCGACCCAATAAATCCATTTGCACCGGTAATCAAAACTGTCATCGTATTCGCTTTTCTTATTTTACAATCAATCCCTGCCCGGTTGGCAAAGAAAGAATTTTTATTCCTTTTTGTTTTGCCCATTTGTTATGTGCCTCATACTGCAGGTTGTATGTTACATAAGCATAATCATCCAGCACTACCATGGCACCCGCACTTAATTTATCCCAAAAGTAATCCATTGCGGCAATTTCGGGTACCAGGTTGTTCATATCAATCGAGAGGTAGGCAATTTTTTGACTGGTTACCCTGCTCAGGGTACCGGGTACCGAACCTTTTATCAATTGTACATTGGGTAGATGGGCAAATGTGTTTTTTACCTGTTCAAAACAATCGCTGTAAGCATCTTTAAAAAATTCTTTTTTGCCGGCTGCTTTTTCTGATTCGGTCAGCAGGCTTTCATCCAGGCCTTCAAAAGTATCCAGCAGGTAAAATGTTTTGTTGATGTGTTTAAAATCGAGGTATTCGCAAATGGCCCTGGCAAAGCCGCCTTTGTTGGTGCCGCATTCAACAAAATCTCCTTCTATGTTTTTACAATGACTGGCGGCCCACAGGTTTGTATGCACCCGCCATTGAATGTTGGCCCAGGAACCTGTAGCAGCGCCTGCTTTTTCGGCCTGTACAAAATCGGGCTCTAACATGAAACCATTGTTGTGCACAGTAGTAAGCCCGTCAAAATCATAGGTTATTTTATACTTTGACGGGAGTAATGCCTTTTTTAGTTTACGGACGATATTCAATGGGTTTGCTTTTAAATTGATTAATAAAAGACCTCACAGGTTTTTTGATCAAGGAATAATACAGAATATATTCTTCATTAAAAATAAGTGCTGCCGCGTTTGAGAAAAATAACCCGGTCTTTTTTAAAAAAGAAAGGTGCTTAAACCTAAACTGGTAGCTAAGATATCTGAATATATAGGCATCCAGGAAATAAAACCTGTTTTTTATGTTGAAGGCCTTCCTGATCGCAGCATTGGATTTTGAAGTTCCTCCTTTATAGTAATGAAACAGGGGTAAACCGGCAACCAGTAAAAATTTTCCTTTGGTGATCAGTTCATATAAAAAAAGATGCTCGCCACCCCAGCTGTTATCAAAAGGAACAGTTTTTACCATGGAAGTCCGGTATAAACCGCACAGGAAGAATTTATTTTGCATGGGGCTTTTAATAAAATGAAAGCACCTGCTGAATATATTTGTCTGTAAAAAGCTCCGGTTCAGTTTACCCGGTTCAATATTGCCGGATTCATCAAATATATCCATCTCTGTCATGGCAATGGCCACTGCTTCATCAGCTTCCATCGCTTCCACACAGGTTTCAATAAAACCGGGCGACCACTGGTCGTCATCGGCTGCCCACATGAAGTATTTTCCATCAGCCTGATCTAATAAATATTGAAAATTGGGTACCAGGCTCAGATTTTTTTTCTGTATGGTATATTTTACCCGCTTATCAAGCCCAGCATATTTTTGTAATACCGTTAATACGTTGGGGGCGGCAGAACAGTTATCTGATACCAGAACATGGATGTTGCTGTAGGTTTGATTTAAGATGCTGATAAGTGTTCTTTCCAGGCCTTCGGGCCTGTTATACGTAGGTATTCCAACAGTTACTAATGGAGCGTTTGCCTGCATCATTATAAAATTACTCCTTTAAAGCCTGCATCTGTATATGGTATTTTCTGGTCTTTATCCGAAACCAATGAAACAGGTAATGGCCAGTTGATATGTACAGCGGGGTCATCATATTTAACACCTCCTTCGCTCTCTTTTTGGTAAAATGCCGATACCATGTAAGTGATTTCTGAATAATCGCTGAGTGATTGAAAGCCATGTGCAAAACCGGCAGGTACATACATCATGCGTTTATTTTCTGCAGTAAGCTCGGCACCAAACCATTGTAAAAAAGTAGGGGAGCCTTGCCGTACATCAACAATAACATCAAAGATGGCACCCTGCACACACTTTACCAGTTTTACTTCGCAAAACGGGCTGTGTTGAAAATGCATGCCTCTTATTACGCCTTTTCCATTGGTGCCGGAATGATTGGCTTGCACAAAATGCTGCACCAGGTTGTGTTCTGCAAATTCTTTTTCGCAAAAGGTACGGGTAAAGAAACCCCGGTTATCCTGGTTGGGTTGCACATCAATGGTAAATGCTCCCTGTAATGCAAGTGGATTAAATATCATGCCGAAGAATTTAAAATGTTGATGGTAAGAATTTCGGATCGTTCTTGGGTAAAATTAATTTGGGGCTCAGGTCATATACTATCCTGAACTGATCATTTTCAATTAACCCGTGTTCCGGTATGGCCAGCATATTAAAGCCATGGTGCGGAGGTGTTTCGCAATAGGTTCTCTCTAATGGCAGCAATTCAATGGGCATTTCTGCAGTGTCAATATTCTGATGAAACTCACGCACTGCAAATACTTCATAACCCAGACTCCTCATTAAAACGGCAGAAGGAGAATTTTGCAAGCCGTTACTCCAGTCATCATATAAACTATGTGTTTCAAAAACAACAATTGGTTTGTTTTGTTTCAGCATTTCAACAGCGCCCTGTAAAACCTTGATCTCACTTCCTTCCACATCAATCATCAGCAGATCAACTTTTCCAACTTTATTTTGAGCTACGTAATCATCAATGGTAATGGTGTGTAATACATTGGCCGATGCAGTATTTGCTTCAACGGTACTTGCCAGGGCATCTTCACCCTCAAAAATCAATTGTTCATTGCTTTTATTCCAAAGTGCAAGATTATTAATAAGGATATTACTGAGGTTGTTAAGCTTTGCATTTTCAACGATAAGATCAGAATTGTTTTTATTAGGTTCAAACGTATGACAGATGCCTGTTAATTTTATATTATTGGCAACCGGTATAGCCTGATCTCCAAAATATGCACCGGCAATAATTACGTTTTGTGCATTGGCAGAAAAATGCAGTAAGAGTTTTGTTGTCTGAGGTTCCCATACATGATTTGGTACTGCAGGGCTGCACAATAAAAACTCCCGTGCAATTTTGGAATTGTACACAAAATTTATCTGAAGGCCGTTCTGTAGTTTTTTGGAAAACGCTTCGCCCATGAAGAGTTCATCAGCAAGCGGACCTGAAACGGTATCTCTTACATTTACCTGCGGATGGCCCGATCTTTTTTCAAACTCAACCAAAGCCTGGATAAAATTATCCCTGTAAGCAGGATTGAGCTTTAATACATCTTTTATGGATTCAATTTTTGTCATTCGTATTATTTAAGGGCCAGTTGCCCGTCTATTATTTTATTATCTATCAGTTGCTGAATGGCTTTTAGTCTTATCAGGGTTGATTGCCGGAAATGGGTATCGTTAAATTGAATACCGGATAATCCGTTTTTCAAATCTTCAACAGCATCCTGTAAACTCACCTGTGGCTGGTGTAATGGGGCCAGTTTTTCATACAGGCTAAAATTAACTTTGTATGAACGTTTGTCGGGCTGAGCATTTTCGTTAATGCTTACTTCAACACCTGGGAACATTTCCTGTACAGCTGCAGCCAGTTCTTTTACCTGGTAGTTCCAGGTATTGCTTCCGGTATTGATGACCAGAAAATTGCCACCTTCATTTCTTTGTATGGCCCAATCCATGGCCCTGGCCATGTCTTTTACATGAATGAGCGGGCGCCAGGGTGTTCCGTCACTAAGTATGGTAATTTTTTTATCTGCAATGGCACTGGCAACAAAATCATTGAGTACCAGGTCAAGTCTCAGCCTGTCACTGAAGCCGCAGGCAGTTGCAAAACGTAAACAGGTTATGTGAAAATGATCATCTGCCAACGGCTTTAATCCTTCTTCGGCAAACACTTTTGATTTTGCATAAGCAGTTAGTGGATTAACATCAGATGTTTCGGTTCGTGGAGCACTGTCGGCAAAACCATACACACTGCAACTGCTGGCAAATACAAAGTGTTTTGTACCTGCAGATTTTGCCAGTTGTGCTATATGTACGGCTGATTTAAAATTGATATCCAGTGTGGGAGTTTCAAATACATTTCCCATCGGATCGTTGGATATGGCCGCTAAATAAATAACGGCATCAAAACCTGTTAACAGCTTCTCATTAAAATTCCGCACATCACCATAATACTGTACATCAAGCAGGGTATCACCCGCAATACCATTGAAAGTATTGTTCTGAATAAAATATCCAATATCATAACCTGCTAAAAATGCAGCGGGATGGGTTGTTCTGAAATGTTTGGCAACCATTGGCCCAATGTATCCCAGGTTTCCTATTATTAATACCTTCATGTTTAATTTATTTCCAGTTTTTCCATGGGGCATTACCGCTTTCCCACAGTTGGTTTAATTCAATCTTATCCCTTAATGCATCCATACATTTCCAAAAGCCATGGTGTTTAAAGGCAACCAGCTGGTCATCAGCCGTTAATTTTTCCAATGGTTCATCTTCCCACATCATATTGTTCATATCATTCTTGAGATAATTGAACACATCAGCTTTAAGTACAAAAAAACCACCGTTGATCCACTGTGCATCTGCTTTTGATTTTTCCCTGAAGGCATTTACCCGGCCATCCGCAGCCAGGTCCATACCGCCAAAGCGGGCATCGGGTTGTACCGCAGTTACTGTGGCAATTTTATTACTTTTTTTATGAAAAGCAACCAGTTCTTTAATATTCACGTCGCTTACACCATCACCGTAAGTCAATAAAAAATCATCGTTGCCAATATATTGTTGTACCTGCTTTAACCTTCCGGCTGTTTTGGTATGGATGCCGGTTTCAACCAGGGTAACTTTAAAAGATTCAGACCGGGTGCCATGAATTTCCATTTTGTTATCAGCCAGATCGATAGTGATATCAGAATTGTGCAGGAAGAAATTCATGAAATATTCTTTGATAACATAGCCTTTATAACCCAGGCAAATCACAAAATCGTTATACCCATGCTGGCTGTATATTTTCATAATGTGCCAGAGAATGGGTTTGCCGCCAATCTCAACCATCGGTTTAGGGCGGGTATCTGTTTCTTCGGAAATGCGTGTGCCCAATCCGCCTGCAAAAATGACTACTTTCATATACCAGTTTTTACGAAGTGCAAAAATAAATGATTTAGGCCTTTTATCGGTTAAAACAATAAGTGATGTGAGCCTCCCGGTTGTGTATAGTTATGTCAGGTAATCACATTTTTTGCTTTTTCGGCAATATTACCCCAATAAAAATGCAAAAAATAAGAAGCAGGGATGCGCTCAGCAGGATCTGTTGTTTTAATAAGGGTAGAAAAAGTAACCCAATCATGATCTGCTGTTAACTTCATTTTATTGCCTGTTACAGATTGAGGGATGCCAATGGCGCCGCTTTTGGTGCTGATAACAGATAGGTTATAACCCAATGCTTCAACTACTTTGGTTTTTATGCCGCCGCCATCTGTTACCGGGTTAATAAAAATATCAGCACCTTTAAAATACAGGTTGATATCATCTACAAATCCGGCGTAAATGATATTTCTTTCTTTATAGTCTCTTAATCCGTTATAATTCTCCGGTAATTTATTGCCGCAAACAATAATCTTGTATTTAAAATCCGGGTCAGCTAAAAGCAGAGCATTTATTTTATTAAGAATAACCTCCAGTGCATCAAGGTTGGGTTTGTAACCAAGCGTGCCATTAAACAGCAATATTTTATCTGAGGCATCAACCTGATATAGTTTGCAAATTTGTTCCCTGGCAGATTGCTTATCTGCGGGAGAAGGTGCTTTTGTGAGCTCAAATCCGTAGGTGATGGTTGTGCATTTTTCCGGAACCAGCCTGAATTTTTCAATCCCAAAGTTTCTGTCTTCATCATGAATAAAAAAATTATGATCGGCTTTTCTATGGGTCATTTTTTCATAATACCATAAAATGCCCCACCACCATTTGTTCATCGTTTTAAACCGCAACGATTCAATATTGTGAGAATGAACGATTAGTTTTACTTTGCAAAACCATTTTAATAAAATACCCAGCCATCCATAATATGGATGTTCAATAATCAGGTGTGTTATTTTTTGTTCACGTATGATGCGCCTGAGTGTAAAAAAATAACACAGATTGATGTATCGGAAAGGGCCGTTTTCTATATTATTTATTATCGGATAGGGTTCAGAATCCTTTGCGGAATTCTCTTTTATTGTAACGCAACTAAGGTTAACAAGCCTGCTTAAGTACCTGTTGAAGAATGCAATGCCTTTTTGACCACCCATATCAGGAGGTAAAAATTTATAAGGAACCAGGCTTAATATGTTGACCGCTTTATCCATTAATTTTTTATGGCTACAATATTTACAAAAGGGGCAAAGTAATATCCTTTTTTACCGGTTATTTTTATCAGCCGGTTTAACAGACCTGCAATAAAATTTACAATGCCATATTTATAGTGTGTATCCCAAAAACCGGCTGTATATTCAAATGTAAATCCTGCAGTTTGAATAATATCAGCATAATTTTTTCTGGTAATTAAATTTTCTGCCCATACACCGGTTTTACAATCGCAGGTGTTGGTGCCTAAAAATTCAACTTCGGAAATGGGCTGTTTTTTAAAAAAGTTATCTACAGTATTGGCAAAATCTGAAATGGCTTTTCCTCTGGTTAGTTTTACCAGTTGTTGAAGGTCTTCTTTATTGATTGAAGGAGCAAGCTCTTTAAGATAGTCTGCCCGCTGTTTTTTGTACATTGTTTTCTCTACCTGGTAATGATGCCAGTAATGTTTTAGCCGCATAGCCAGGTTATGGTAATTTGCAGTAGTAGTGGCATAACACAAGCTTGTAATGCCCGAATGGCTGAGTTTTGTATAAAAATCACGGAGTTTGTAAATATGCTCAGCAACATTTCTGGATGCTAAAATATCAAAGTGAACATTATTTTTATTTCCGTAATCAATTACCGCATCAATATCGCCCGAAATGTAATCGTCAAGTGGAATATCCAGTTTATCGCAAATTGTTTTTGCATAACCGGCCCATTGCGGAAAATAATCATTGAAATATACTTTTTTGAAACCAACAGTACCGGCCAGTAAAAATAATGTGCCAAGGCCGGCGCCATAATCTATAAATGTAAGCTCTGTTATTGGCTTGTTTATTTTTTTTACAGAGCGGTAAATAATATCGGCACTGCTTTGTACCGAAAAAAACAAACGGCTGCCTCCATGATGATTGGTAAAATAGTACTTGCCAAAATCATCAATATCCGTTTTGCTGATATCCAGTACATCCAGCTTCTCATATAAATGATTGGCCCGGTCATTTATTAACCGGGCTATATCATCTGTAATGTCTATAAATTTATGTTGCTGGTTTATCTCCAATGTTTTCTAAGCATTTAATTCAGTACTCTCTTTTTTCCTGTTTTTCCAGGCCATAAAAATGCAAAATAATACAAACAGCACGGCAAAAATATTGCTGTACCTGGCAATCAGTTCTCCCTGGCGTACGGAAGCGGGGTTAAAAATAAAACTGATGGTATGTTTGCCGGCAGGTATTGCCAGTCCTCTCAAGGCATAATTGGTCTTTACATACGGCGTTTTCTTTTTGTCAATATAGGCTTCCCAGCCATGCGGGTAATAAATTTCACTGAACACGGCAAACTGGTTACCGACAGCATTGAATTCATAATTAATTTCATCATTCTTATTTTCAATTAACGTGATGCTGGCAGTTGAATCGTACACAGGAGAGAAGGGTACAGATGCTTTAAAACGCTCGTCCACAAAGGCAACTGCAGCAGGGTTAAAATAATCAAGTGATTTCATTTCTTCATCAGCATTTTTTACAAACTTAACTTCTTTTACCAGCCAGCAATTACCCATGGCATAAGGGTTAGCCAATGCCTGATTTTGTTTTTGATCCCTATCAGGTACAATTACATATTTCATGTTCAGCATATTCAGCACCGGGAAACTGTCTTTGGCTGATTGGTTAGCAGCCCATGCCTGCAAATTTTTTCCAATCTGCCGCTCAATCAAATCCTGGTAAAGGCCCAGTTTGGCCGGGCTGTACCCTCCTATGGTGTTGTGTTTATAAGAAGCGATGGCATCATTAAAAGAATTGCCAATATCAAATACATAACCATTTCCACCCAGGAAAGCCAGGTTAGCGATCCTGTAATACCCGGTATCGCTTTTAAGCTGCATATCGGCAGGGGTATCGGTATAGCTATTTTCAAGATCGGCGGCATCAACAAAATTATCTTCCTTCAAATATCTTTTGCTTACGCCGAACAGATCTATAATGCAGAAAAGTATCAATGCTGCATAAACAACAGCAGGCTTTATCCAGTTTTTTGCATACAGGAACATTGCAGCGACCAGTAGAAAAATAAATCCAGCTGTACGCCACATATCGGCCAGGTAAAATGCCTGGCGGTCGGCTTTTAATGCATTAAAATAACTTCTAGTAAAATCGCTGCCCTTCCCCTGCAAAGCTTCATTGATGTTTTTACGCAGTTCGCCTGTTGCTGTGTTGCTGAAATCGGCAAAGAAATAAAATAAGCCTAAAACTGCAACAGCAGCACCGGCCACCATTAAGCATTTTTTAAAAAGCTGCCATAATTTTTCTTTTTCTGTTTTAATAAATTCATTTAAAAAGATTACTGCCAGCAATGCTGCTGAAAGCTGCGGTATTACCAGTGCCATAGAGGGAGCCCTGAATTTTTTATAAAACGGCAGGTGATCGAAAAGGAAATAGTTTACTGCTTCAAAATTTTTACCCCAGGAAAGTACAATTCCAAAAATGGTAATGGCAACCAGCCACCACCGGTGCTCACTTTTAGAAAGAAAAGCTCCAAATAAAAATAACAAACACACAATGGCGCCCAGGTATACTGTACCTTGTGTACTTAACAGTTCGCCCCAGTACATGGGCGATGCTTGTGCAACCTGTTGAGCAAATCCCTGCGGCAGCGTTTGTGCATTTTCCTGCAGCACTTCAAAGGCTTTTGAATTTTCACCAAGGCCCTCGGCAGAGCTACCGCCAAAAGCGTTGGGAACCAGCAGGGTCATGGTTTCGGCCTTACCATAGCTCCATTGAAAAGCATAATCCTTATCAAGACCGCCTTTAGTTGCATTCTTGTTGTCTTTTTGAGTAAGTTCACTCCGTCCGCCACGCATGGTTTCTTTGGTAAACTCAAATGTGGGCCAATAAATAAGAGCCATGGTACCTAACATCACTATAGCCAGTCCAATACTTAAAAAGCCCGATATCAGTAAATGTTTTACCTGTTTTTCTCTTATGCATTTAATGACGAAGGGAATGGTCATAAATACAATAATCAGCAAAGTATAATATACGATCTGTTGGTGAAGCTGACCCAATAACAGAATTCCGGAAGTAAGCAAAACGGCACCGCCAGTCCAGTATTTGTGTTTAAAAATCATTTGTATACCAGCAATTACTGCCGGGGCATAAGCCATCGACATCAGTTTGGTATCATGCCCGCCGGCAATTAAGACCGGGTTATACGAACAATAAGCATACGCAATACCGCCCAATATACTGATCCAGGGGTTTATTCCTAAAACTATACATAGCAGGTAAAAACACAGCGCTGCAATAAATAAATAAAAAATGGGTTTTGGAAAGCCCAGCGTTAAAATATCCTGTACATAACTCAGGTTTATATTCATTGGGCTTTTTGGTCCTAGCGCAATCTGAAAAGTGGGCATGCCACTCATCATGCTGTTGGTCCATTTCGGAAAATGGCCATATTTTTCCTTGAATTCAAATGATTGCTGAGCCATTGCCTTCCATTGTATTACATCCCCTTGCTGTACCACTTTGCCTTCAAGCGCCGGTTTATTTAATAAAACTGAAAGTAACAGAAAGATAACTACGGCTGCCAGGTGCGGTATAGCCTGCTTAAAATTGATTTGCTTCATAATAGAGTTTTGCTTCGGCAAAATAATGCTAAATATTTAAAAGATGGCTGTAATACCAATGTGATTTATATAATATGCCAATATCTTATAAATATTACTGTTGTAAATGCCGACCTGTGCCGAGTTTTCGGTACGGTATCAAACAAATTATACAATGCCGCGATAGCCGATACTGGACCATATTGTTTGTCCGATCGGTTTAAAAGTATTAAAGCTTGCAGAGCTTCCCAATTTAAAAAAGCCACTGTTTTACCAGTGGCTTTTTTAATGTAATTATCAGCGATTTTTAATTTCCCATTCCCTGTGATCCATTCTGCATACTTTCCATTTCTCCTTTCATGCTTTTCTTTTTAAACAGCGATACGTCCATTTTACCAAAACGGTAATTAAAGTTCAGGCGTAAAACCTGCGGGTCTCTGCGCCGGCTGTTATCCTGTACAAAATACTGCGATTCGGAATGAGTGGCAAATAATTTGGTTCTGAAAATATCATTCATGGAAAGGGTTATAGATGCGGCTTTGTTTTTCATAAAATCCTTCCGGATGGCAATGTCTACTCCGTAGTTTGGTTTGATGTATCCTTGGGCGCCTATTTGAGATCCGCCAAACATCATCATCATGCCGCCTCCGCCGCCGCCCCTGCCCGGTGGTAAAATGGTTTTTGCCTGGTAATCGCCCGACAATTGTATGGAAAAGTTTTTAGGTAATGTAAAAGAGTTGTTGATCTTGCCAAACATACTGAACTGGTCATTATCCACCCCGCCTGTAATGGCGCCGGCCTTTAAGGAAGAATTAAACAGGTTCACATTCACGGTAAAATCCCACCACTTGGCCAACTTGGTTTTGGCAGTTAATTCCAAACCCGCGGTGTAACTGGTATTTGCATTGGCATAGGAGGTGATCAATACCGTGTCTGGCTTGGCATTGGGGTCGGGGTTTTTTTCAAGGTACTGGTAATTGGTGATCAGGTCATTGGTGTTTTTAAAATATACAGTAGCCAGAAAAGTTGTTTTTTTGCTTAACTGGTTCTGGTAAGAAATCTCTGCCAGATTGGTAAACTCAGGAACCAGGTTAGGATTTCCAATGGATAAATTCAACGGGTCTGTGATGTCATAATTCGGTATCAGCTGAAAAAAATTGGGCCTGTTTATTTTGCGTGAATAATTTACCTGCAGATCAGATTTTTCATTCAGCTTGTAGGTAAGAAACATGCTTGGGAACAGGCTTAGGGGGAATTCATTTTTAAATTGCTGATTGGTGCTGAGCAGGGTACCAGTATAGCTTGAGCTTTCTGCACGCAGACCCAGCTGGTATGTAAAATTTTTAATTTTCTGGCTGAAGGTGACATAGGCAGCATACACCTGGTCATTAAATTTATAATCGTTGCTGAAACCCGGTATCAATACATACTTTCCGGTTCCATCCTGTACAAAATTTGATAAATTACTTTTATAACTTCTGATGGCAGTTCTCAATCCCATTTCCATTTTAACATTTGCTGAAATCGGGTTTACAAAATCTGTCTGGGCAGTAAAAAATTTATTTGCTCCACCACCACCGGTGCGTTCAACCAGGGCTGCTGTTTTTGGATTGCTGTTGGAGTAAAAATACTGTGTGCTGTAATCACCCGAATTTTCATTTTTGCTGGAGTTGTAGTTTGCATCAATCGTCCACTCCTTGTTTGGCTTTGCAAAATTGTGTTTGTAACTGATATTGGCACCAATATTTCTGAACTCAAATGCTGTACGGGTATCTCTGTTCCCGAAATCGCTCATCAGCAGGTTGTTGTTAAAAAGTGTATCTCTTTGAATATTGATAAAATCGGTATTGTTAAACTGCCCGTTTACAAACATTCCACCTACCGTTATGGTATTGCGGTTATCTATAAAATAATCAAATCCGCCTCTTAAAAAAGCAAAATACCCCCTGCTGATGGGCCTGTTGTTTTGTATAAAAAGTGAAGTGGTATCGTTGTTTAAGAAATTGATCCTGTCGCTGTTGTTGGTACTGATGGATTTACGGTAGTTTAAACGGCCTCTTGCAAAAAAGTTTATCTTATCCTGTTTAACATTGATATCGCCACCCACTGCAGGACGCAGACGTGAATCAACACTGGCATTGATATTTCCGTTGTACCCTGCTTTTTTGTTTTTCTTCATCACAATATTCAATATACCCGCACCGCCACCACTGGCATCAAATTTTGCCGATGGATTGGTAATGATCTCAATACTGGCTATTTCGTCTGCCGGTATCTGGTCTAAGGTAAGGGTAGTGGGCCTGCCATCTACAAATATCTGTGGTGCCGCGTTGCGTAAGGTCACGTTACCGTCTATATCCACATTTAATGAAGGTACATTCTTCATTACGTCAACAGCAGTGCCGCCAACACTGGTCAGGTTTTTCTCTACATTAAAAACCTTACGGTCAATTTTCATTTCAAGCAGACCTTTACTGGCCGACACGGTTACGTTTTCCAGTTGCTGGGCATCGGGGCTCAGGGTGATGTTTCCCAGGTCTTTGTCAACCGCGCTGAGCATACTGCTCATATCGCCATTACGGCCACCGGCCATATTCATTTCAAACCCGGCCTTGGCCTCGTATGTTTTAAACCCTATGGCGGTAATTTTAAGTTTATACTGGGCCATGATGTTCAGGTTCTCCAGGCTAAACTCTCCCTTTTTATTGGTAAGCATACCGCTAACCACCACGTCCTTACGTTTTTTTGTAACCGAATCAAACTTATTCTGTATCAGTAAAACAGAAGCTGCTTCCAGTGGTTTTCCATTAACTGATTCCAGCACTTTTCCATAAAGATGGCCCAGGTTCATATTCTGGCCTCCCATTTGTCCACGAGCTCCTGCGCCAGGCATTTGGGCACCGGCAAATGAAAAAGGGAATATCAATAAAAAAGCCAGGAAACTTTTGGTCACATGTATCATTAGTAAAATATTTTCTTTTTATTATAAATAACTGAATAATTGGCAAAGTACCTTCTAAAAAACCACATTTTTTGACACTAAGTTGATGAGTGGTATTATACAAGGAGGGAAGAGCTACCATTTAACAAATAATTAGTTAAATAGTTGTGTGTTGAGGAAAATATGTATCAATCCGGCCAGCAAACCAATGGCTGCACCCATTAATTGCAGTTTATACCATTGTTTTTTTGCCGATTTGCAGATCAGTTCTTCTGTTTTGGGGATAGAGAAACCCGCAACGGCATCCGATACCTGTTTTTCAATATCAAAGTCCTTATGCAGGTTGGAGGTATAGCTGGCCATGATAACCGGGAACAAGGTTTCCAGTTCTGTTAAAAAGGCAGATTTAAGCTGATGGATGGTCTTATCGCCGATCAGCATGGAAAGCATGGGGAAAGTTTCCTTTAAACGAACCCTTAAAAATTGGTCAATATGTGCTTCAATTTCGGGCTTCAGTTTATTAAAATTTTCCGGATCGGTCACTTTTTGCTGCAGCATATCCAATGAAAATAATTGGGTACTCACCAGCGTCCCTATTTTTTTTGCGATCCCTTGCTGATTGGCAGGAAGCACGCCTTGTAACCTAAAGCCGGCAATGGTGACCGGTTTAAGAGGCCGGAAGAGCATTTTAACCGTAAGCCAGATCACAAACCAGCCTGTGCAACAGGATAACAAGACCGGTAAAATAAATTGCATGATGTGCATTAAAATCTTTTTGGGCCTGTAAAGTAAGCGATTAATGTAGCCGGCTCAAAATGTATTTTGAGGGAGAACGGTTTTTCTTTATTTTTGCGCTCTGTTAAAAATGGTAGTCGTAGCTCAGTTGGTTAGAGCATCAGATTGTGATTCTGAGGGTCGTGGGTTCGAGCCCCATCGATTACCCGCTTTTAAAATGCTCCCTGTTTTCGGGGGGCATTTTTTTTTGCCTGGTAAAGGATTTTTTTTTTTAAAAACCGGTCACCGCTTACCGTTCATCCGGCTAAATTTCCAAAAATCTGGTTTAACAAAACATTATTCCATAAGTTTCGTTTAGTAATCTTTAAAACAAGGCTTTTCCATTATTTTTACAACATGCAAAAAATTGCACAATTTATGATGAGTAAAAAATTTATACCTGTGATGCTGGTACTGGTAGCAACCAGTCTTTTTATTGCATTTCAAACCCAGGGAAACCCCGACAGGGATAATCCGAAATCCAAATACACCCGCATCATCCGCAATGTGGGATTATTGCTGGAGCAGGGGCACTACAGTCCCAAAACCATTGATGATAATTTTTCAAAACAGGTGTTTAAAAAATTCATTGATGATATAGATGATGATAAAAACATTTTGCTGCAAAGTGATATTGATGGGTTTAAAAAATTCGAGAATAAGATCGACGATGAGATCCATGGTTCAGAACTGCTCTCTTTTTTCACCATCAGTGCAGTGTACATAAACCGTTTAAAGGAAACCGGCGCCTTATATGCCGATCTGCTTGCCAAACCTTTTGATTTTACGAAGGATGAAGAAGTGATGCTTGACAGGGAAAAATTAAATGCTCCTAAAACAGAAGCAGAAAGAAAAGACATCTGGCGCAAGCGTTTAAAATTCCTGGTACTGGAGCGGTACAATCAATCACTCGATGCAAGAGAAAAAAATAAAGATTCTGCCAATTTTAAATACAAGGCCGATTCTACCCTGGAACGGGAAGCCAGGGATGGCGTAAGAAAGCAGATCGAACGCTTTTTTTCTACCAAGATAACCCGTGAAAATAACGACGAGAATTTCAGCACATTCGTAAATGCCATTACCGGCAGCATGGATCCCCATACCAATTATTTTGCACCGATAGATAAACGAACTTTTGATGAAGGCATGAAAGGAAGCTTTTATGGTATTGGCGCCATACTCAAGGAAGATGATGGTAAAATAAAAATAAGCTCCCTGGTATCTGGCGGCCCGGCCTGGAAAGGCGGTGCTTTAAAACCAGAAGATGAGGTCATTAAAGTGGCGCAGGGCAATGAAGAACCGGTGGATGTTACCGGCTACTCTGTACAAGACGCCGTAAAGATCATACGCGGCTCTAAAAAAGGATCGGAAGTAAAATTAACCGTAAGAAGGGCAGATGGATCCATAACCGTTATTTCTATCGTAAGGGATGAAATAAAACTGGAAGACACTTTTGCCAAGAGTGCCATCATAAACGGGGATAAAAAATTAGGATATATATACCTGCCGGAGTTTTATGTGGATTTTGCCAATCCTAACGGTGCTAAATGCTCAGAAGATGTGGCCAAAGAAATTGAAAAACTGAAATCTGAAAATGTAGAAGGGATAATCATCGACCTGCGTGGCAATGGCGGAGGTTCTTTACCCGAAGTGGTAAAAATGGTTGGTTTGTTTATAGAAGATGGCCCCGTTTGTGTGGTAAAAGGCCGCGGCGAGGATAAGCCTTACCTGTGGAAAGATAAAGACAGATCGGTGTTGTACTCCGGCCCGCTAACGGTAATGGTTGACGAGTTCAGCGCCAGTGCCTCCGAGATATTTGCTGCAGCCATACAGGATTACAAGCGCGGTATAGTTTTAGGCAGTACCTCTACTTTTGGTAAGGGAACAGTACAGCGCCAGATCCCGCTAAACCCCGAAAGTGAGAATCCCATGTTCAGCAATAAGGAAGTGGAAGACCTGGGCTCGGTAAAACTTACCCTGCAAAAATTTTACCGGGTTAATGGTGGTGCTACCCAGTTAAAAGGAGTAACCCCCGATATTGTGATCCCCGACAGGTTTGAATACCTCAAATTCCGTGAAAAAGACAACACCACGGCATTGCCCTGGGATGAAATTGCCAAGGCTGAATACAAACCCTGGACCAGCACGATCAGCAATGATGTTGTGGTTAATTACAGCTACCAGCAGCTTTCAAAAAATACAACCTTTATTAAAATAAAAGAGAGTATAAAATGGATCGAAAAGTACAGTGATAAAGCTTATTCTTTAAACCTCAATAAATACAGGGAAGAGCAAAAACAATTTAAAGCAAAAATTAAGGAGCTGGATGAATTGTACAAACTTAATAAAGAGATCAGCGTAAAAAATATTGAAGCCGATCTGGCAACAATCAATGAAACCAAAGAAAAGATAGACCGGAATACAGCCTGGCTGAAAAGAGTGAGTGGTGATATTTATATTGATGAGACCGTGAAAGTGATGAATAATATGATCACACAATCAGCAACGGCTAAGACGAATTAAGTTGAAAGGTTGACAAATTTGAAAAGTTAATAAAGTGAAATGCCGTTCGGTTTAAAACTGAACGGCATTTTTGATGCTTATACCATCTTGATTTATGAAATAGTCCAACGGACTATGAGGAAATCTTAGATGGTCCCGATAGCTATCGGGAATGCCGATAGAAAATTGATTGGACTATTTATTTTGCTACATCGGTATTAAATTATTTTATTCACAGAATCCTGCGGTCTGTCAGGCTGAGCCTGCCTTTGTCGGCAGACAGGCTTGACAAAGCCGGGGCAAATATTCCAGGCATTATGCTAAGGCTTAACCCGCCTTCAACATCCGCCTGCTGGCGTAGACAGCTTTTATATTTAATCTGATATTAAGAAAGATATCTTTCTTCCATTACTTTTTTGTGGTGATAAAAATGGCCGATGGTGGTAAACCCCAGGCTGATTACTGTTGCGGGATTATTGCTGGCTGTACCTGCTGCTGCAAACATGTCATCGGTAAAACTTTCGTATAAAAACCGGGTTGAAAGGCGCACCGCTAAAAATTCGTCTACAAGCGTTTTCCAGGGCCTGCTGTTGGCATTTGAATGGGCTGCGTAGCTGTCTTCATCAAAGCCGGGTAGCGGGGCCGTTTCTTTACGGGCAATGGCCAGTGCACGGTAATTAAATATCCTTTCGGTATCGGTAATGTGTTGCAGCAGTTCCTTTAATGTCCATTTGCCCGGGGCATAGGCATAGGCAGATCTTTCTTCAGTGACAGCGCTTAAAAAATCATTGATAACCACCTGCTGGTTGCTGAATGCAACTGAAAGGTCTTCTTCGGGCACCTGGTCAACATATCTTTTAAAATAAGAAAAGTAGGTTTCCGGTGATGGTTTTGTTGGCATGGCTGAAAAGTTTTAGAGGAATAAAAATAAGGGAAAATGGGATTTGAATTGTGATGAAGTTGAAAGGCGGTTAGTATTTGAGTTTCAATAATGGTGCAGGGTGGAAGAGTTATCAAGCAGTGCGTCTGCCTGACGGTAGACTGAGTATCGCAGAAAGTTTATTTTATACATATCAATTTGTTTGCGAAATCTGAGCTTAAACATAAAGACTAAGTCTTTAAACCAGGGCATCCTCGTCTGAGACGAGGACGAGCAGGATAAACTCCACGATGGTGCCATGAAAATCTAAAGCTGGTCCAAAAAAAACTTCCAAAGCAATTGCGCTTTGGAAGTTACCAATGAGTTATGTGTTTTTATGTTAACCTTTACTATTCTTCTTCATTTTAGGCTTTGGCAAATTTTCGGTTTTGTTTTCGCCGGTTAAAGTAGAAGCCAGTTTAACCGCTTCAAAGGCATTTACAATGCCACCGGTTTTTGAAAGCTCGCTCAGGGGTACGTTTTCATCGGTACCGGGTTTGTTCACTCTTTCTTTGGGCGACAAAGCCGATTTTTCAATTACATATTTTAACTGTTTTGCAGAAAGGTCGGGGTAATATCCTAAAGTTAATGCTGCAATACCGGCTACCAGCGGGCAAGCCATACTGGTACCGCTTAAATTCCCATAATTGTTGCCGCCGGGCAAGGTTGAATATATTTTTGCTCCGGGCGAAAATACATCTACTTCCTTTTTACCATAATTGCTGAAAGAAGCAACCTGGCTGCCTGATAAAGGTTCGGCACTGGCGCCTACCGTAATTACATTACCGGCCCTGCCGCCATTTACATAATTGGCATTGGGGAAATTATCTTTTACATCCACATCCTTGGCATCGTTACCTGCGGCATGCACCAGCAACACATTTTTACTTTCGGCATAGGCAAAGGCTTCATCAACCCATTTTTTTTGAGGCGAAAAACTTTTGCCAAAACTCATACTGATGATCTTTGCGCCGTTATCCACTGCATACCGTATGGCCAGGGCAATGTCTTTATCATGTTCATCACCATCGGGCACCACACGCAGTATCATCATACGCACATTGTCAGCAATGCCATCCATGCCTTTGCCATTTCCACGCACAGCACCTATTATTCCGGCACAATGTGTACCATGCATGGAAAAATCGGCCATAATATCGTTGTTGCCATAATTGCGGTCGTCAAAATTGTTTTCATCATCGCCAACAATTTCTCTTCGGTATTCTTTTGGCGGACTGTTTTTTGACTTTGCTTTTCTTTGTTCGCCCTCCACATATTCAATATACTCATTCAGGCCTCCAATAAACTCCCTGTTGTTTTGATCAAGCATGTTGTTGCTTTTCATAAGTCCCAGTATGTCATTCTTTGCCCTTTTTTCTGAAAAAGATTTGGTTACATACAGGTCAAGGTCTTTACCGGTAAAAGTATCCCGGTTCATTGCTTTTTTTAATATGCTGTCGGCAGATAACAAGTTGGCATACATTACTTTTAAAGCGGCAATATCTATATCGTTAAATTCATCTTCTTTACCATCGCCACCTTTAATTTCATCTTTGGCTTTTAAAAACATTTCATATTCGTACAGATCTGCTTTGGTCAATTGCGATTTTTCTACTTGTTTATCTTCATATTTGCTTTTCAGGCCATAATATACCCTGCTGCGTTCATCGCTGTCTACCTTTACATTGCGCCCGTCTTTACCTCCTAAAAAATTCCATCCATGTATGTCATCAATATAACCGTTGCCATCATCGTCTTTACCATTGCCAGGTATCTCTTTAGGGTTTTTCCAGAGTACGGGCTTCAGGTCTTCATGCAGTGTATCTATCCCGGTATCAATCACGGCAACAATTACGGTTTTGCTTTTAAGATTTTTACTTTTTAAAAAAGCATAGGCCTTATTTGCACTAACACCACTGTAGCCATCTGTTTCCTTATCCATCATGTGCCAGCTGTTGGGTATGGTGCTGGTTTGTGCCAGGGCCGAAAAGCCCGAAATGAACAGGGCGAGGAATAATTTAGAAAATTTGATCATGTTTAATTATTTGTTTCCGTAAAATTAAAAGGGTTGTCTTTAACTTTCATGCCAATTAAATTAATTTGCAAAATTTTACAAATTGAACTTTATACCCTGTGCCAGAGGTAAATTACTGGTGTAATTGATGGTATTGGTCTGGCGGCGCATATATACCTTCCAGGCATCGCTGCCGCTTTCACGCCCGCCACCGGTTTCTTTTTCGCCCCCAAAAGCACCGCCTATTTCGGCTCCGGAAGTTCCGATATTGACATTGGCAATACCACAATCGCTGCCGGCCTGCGATAAAAACTGTTCTGCCTGCCGTAAATTATTTGTCATGATGGCTGATGATAGACCCTGTGGAACATCATTTTGCAGGGCAATGGCTTCATCCAGTGTTTTGTATTTCATGATGTATAATATGGGCGCAAAGGTTTCGTGCTGCACAATGGCAAAGCTGTTTTTTGCTTCCGCAATACAGGGCTTAACGTAACATCCGCTCTCGTATCCTTTACCTTTAAGCACACCACCTTCCACAATGAACCTTCCGCCTTCTGCCTTGCATTTTTCAATTGAACCGAGGTATAATTTTACGGCATCCTGATCAATAAGGGGCCCCACATGATTTTTTTCATTCAACGGATCGCCTATTTTTAACTGGCCGTAAGCATACACCAGTTTCTCTTTGAATCTATTATATATTTTTTCGTGGATAATAAGCCTGCGGGTAGAAGTGCAGCGCTGGCCGGCAGTACCCACGGCACCAAATGCTGCGCCGATCAGGGCCATATCCAGGTCCGCATTTTCGGTAATGATGATGGCATTGTTGCCACCCAATTCCAGTAAGCTTCTTCCCAGGCGCTGGGCAACTGCTGCACCTACGGCTTTTCCCATACGGGTACTGCCTGTTGCAGAAACCAGCGGTATCCTTACATCATTGGCCATCCATTCGCCGGTATCTCTGCCCCCGGCAATAATGCAGGAAACTCCTTCGGGCACATTATTCTTTTTAAAAACCGATTGAATGATATTTTGACAGGCAATGGCGCAAAGCGGCGTTTTTTCGCTGGGCTTCCATACACAAACATCACCGCAAACCCAGGCCAAAGCAGCATTCCAGCTCCATACCGCCACCGGAAAATTAAAGGCCGAAATTACACCTACGATACCCAGCGGGTGGTACTGTTCGTACATGCGGTGGCCCGGCCTTTCGCTGTGCATGGTAAGCCCGTGCAACTGCCGGCTGAGGCCAACTGCAAAATCGCAGATATCGATCATTTCCTGAACTTCGCCCAGGCCTTCCTGTAAGCTCTTGCCCATTTCATAACTCACCAACTGGCCAAGTTCCTGTTTGTATTTTCGCAGTTCTTCACCAACCTGCCGTACTATTTCACCACGCCTGGGTGCAGGCCAGCTGCGCCATTCAATAAAGGCAGCTTGTGCTTTTTTTATTACAGTTTCATAAGCTTTTGCATCGGCACCTGTAACCGTACCAATTAATTTTCCATCAACAGGAGAGTAGGAGTTTAATTTTTCTCCGTTGGTTTTTATTGAATGTAAACCAGTGGATACACCATTGTTATGGGCTTGTAATCTGAGGGTCTTTAAAAATTTCATATAGCTGAATTTGAAAGAGGTTTTTGATTGAGCACTGCAAGTTACGAAGAGTTAGCAGTTAGTTGGAAATTCAAAGTTGAGAGTTGACAGTTGAAAGTTGACAGTTAAATGAGGGTAAACCATCAACTATTCACGCTCCAGTTTGAACTCAATTAATACTGCTCATTTTCGTTGGGGAAATCCCTGCTTTTTATATCTGTAATATATTGTTTTACCGCGCCGTCAATTTGTTCATGCAGGTTCAGGTATTTTCTTAAAAAACGCGGTTTAAAATCAACGTTAATGCCCAGCATGTCGTGCATTACCAGCACCTGGCCGTCGCAATGGCCACCGGCGCCAATGCCAATGGTGGGAATGTGCAGGCTTTCACTTACTTCTTTTGCCAGTGCCGCCGGAATTTTTTCAAGCACAACGGCAAAAGCACCAGCTTCCTGTAAAAGCAGGGCATCTTTTTTCAGTTTTTCGGCTTCGTCATTTTCTTTTGCCCTTACCGTGTATGTACCAAATTTATAAATGCTCTGAGGTATTAAACCGAGGTGCCCCATAACGGGTATGCCGGCGCTTACAATTTTTTTTACCGAATCCAACGCTTCTTCACCGCCTTCCAGTTTTACCGAATGTCCGCCGGTTTCTTTCATTATTTTAATGGCCGATGCCAGGGCAATCTCTGAATTGGATTGATAGGAGCCGAAGGGCATATCTACCACCACCAGGCAACGGTTAATGCCCCGCACCACGCTTTGTGCATGGTAGATCATCTGGTCTAATGTAATGGGCAAAGTGGTTTCGTGGCCTGCCATCACATTGCTGGCGCTGTCGCCTACCAGGATGATATCAATACCGGCTTCATCAAAAATTTTTGCAAAGGAAAAATCGTACGCCGTGATCATGGAGATCTTTTCTCCGGCAGCTTTCATTACCTGCAGGGTATGCGTGGTTACTTTTTTGATTTCTTTATGAACTGACATAGTGGATTATTTAATTGACTGATATGCTGGTGGAGTTGGCTCTGCATTAGAATAAAACAAATCCGGGGAGCAATTGTATTGTAAATGTAAAAAGAAATTGAATTGAAAACGGTTTTTATCAGTATAGACAACATCACTGATTTAAAACCAGCCTTACAAACGGTACCGGATCTTTATCCTCTTTTTTTATATACAAAACCATTTCTTTGATACTGGAATACAGTTTATTTCTTTTATAATCATAATACCAGTCCTGGGTAAGCAATGCACTGGTGTATTTGCCCGGATCAACCTCAACCGGTACCACTTCGTATTTAACAACTGCTCCATTGGGGTCGTAAACGGGGCATATTATTGGCCATGTTTTAACCAGCCCCATATTTAGATCTTCCGGCTTCAGCCGTTCTGCTTTGTCCACTGCATAAGCCGGTATTTTATTCTGCAATACATAGGGCCACAGGCTTTTAATGAGATCATTGCCGTACATGCTTTTCAGTTCATTACTGTTTTGAACTTCATCAAACCTGATCATCTTTTTCGTTTGTGACAAAAAAAGGAGCTTGTTTTTTTGTCGCGGTTTGCCGTTGTATTTGTAATGATAACCCGTGTTAAAATATAACCGTTCGCCAATGTACCTGCCGGTTGATAAGTAAACCGGTAAAGCAGGCGTTACAAAAGGTATATAACTCTTCAGTACCCCTTTTTCTATGTAGAGGATCTGTGTTACTTCTGTAATTTTAAAATCAGCAGTATCTATTTGCGGAACCGGCCTTTGAATGGGAACAGTATTGCCCAACTCATCCATTACGGTATCAACCCGTGATCCATAAAAGTTAAGGTCTATGGCATCTTTTGAAATGTATTTTATGTTGTGTACATCATTGCTGCGGCTTTCAACAGGCAGTGATGCTTTGATCTCACTTTTGGCAAGCCTGTTCAACAGCAAATAATTGAAATTGTTTTTTTGAAAATTAAATGTATCACTGGCATAAGCTGCCCATACTATGCCGGGTTTATTTATAAACCTGTCAAATGGAGTTGGCCGGGTGTTGTTTTGAGCCAATACCACCGAGCCGGGGAAAAGGAAGATGAAACAAAGTTTCTTTAACATACGGGTGCAACTATAATAGGCTGAAGTTAGGCTGAAAAGATGTTAAAGAAAGCTTATTTCAGGGCATCCCACATATGATGTATCAATCCATCGGCCAATCCGATCTTAGGTACGTACATTTCCTCTGCACCTGCCCAGCGCATGGCATTGGTATAAATAAGCAGTGCGGGTACAATTACATCGGCACGATCGGCCCTTAAATTATACAGCCTCATCCTGTCATCCAGGTCAACACTGCTCAGCTCCCTGTGGTAATCTTTCAGCAATTCAAGCGTTAAGGGTTTGCCTTCCTTACGTTTGCTCATACTGAACACTTTATTTATGTTTCCTCCGCTGCCAATCGCCATTACTTCTTTCTGTCCTTTGGTTACAGTTTTAATGATCTCTTTCATCTCTTCCCAGGTTTTTTCGAGCAGCTGGTTTTGTAATATACGTATAGTACCGATGTTGAATGATTCCTTATAGTTTAGGGTGCCATTGCTGAAAAAAGAAATTTCCGTACTTCCGCCTCCCACATCAATATACATATAGCTGTGGTCTTTATCGAGGGTTTCGGCAATATGGTTTTCAAAAACAAGCCCGGCTTCCATATCGCCGGTGATCACTTCAATAACAATATCGGTTTCCAGTCTTACTTTACGTATGATGTCGTCGCTGTTTTTTGCATCACGCATAGCACTGGTAGCACAGGCCTTAACATGTTTTACCTCATATGCATTCATTAAATGCTTGAATGCCTTCATGGTTTGTATGAGCATTCCTGTTTTTTGTTTGGAGATCTGCCTCGTTTCAAACACATCAAAACCCAGCCGCAGCGGCACCCTTATTAGATTAAGTTTATTGAATACGGGATTGTTTTTTTCGTCAGTGGTAACTTCTGTAATTAATAAACGGGCTGCGTTGCTTCCTATATCTATGGCTGCTAGTTTCAATATTGTTTATTGGTTATTTTTTTAATGGATAAATGGTACCCCATTTCGTGCAAATTTACGAATAAACGGGTAAACCGGTCAAATGGATGCTGAGTGTAAACCCATAAGCCATTATAAAGATTTGCGATACAGATAATTATATGTTTCCACCTGGCTTCGTATTTTTTTGGTGTTGCGTGGGTTTACATATTGGTTGCTGAGGTCATTGTCCAGGATCCTGGCCTTTATATTGTCTTTCAGTTGTATCTGCATGATGTCTTTTATTTCCTGCTGTATGTTCTTTTCAAAAATGGGGCAGGCTACTTCCACACGGTGGTCAATATTGCGCAGCATCCAGTCGGCAGAGGAGATAAAGGTTCTTTCCTTGCCACCGTTGTGAAATATCAGGATACGTGAATGTTCCAGGTACTCATCCACTATACTGATCGCCTGGATGGGGATCTTGAATTTTTTGTTTTCGGTGAGCGGGCAAAATATACCCCTGATCACCATTTTCAGTTCAACGCCTGCTTTGGCGGCTTCATATAATTTATCGATCAGCAATTCATCGCTCAGCGAATTTAATTTAAGCAGGATGGAGGCAGGTTTTTTAAGCCGGGCTGCCTTGATCTCTTTATCGATCATTTGGTTTAGCTGCATTCTCATTCCGGTGGGGCTTACCAGTAATGTTTTGCAGCTTTTCAATAAAGCGATCCGGGTTTTGGGTTGTTCCAGGTAATTGAATATCCGGTTAATATCGGCCATGATATTGCGGTTGGATGTAAGCAGGCAGGCATCACTGTATACCTTGGCTGTTTTTTCGTTCAGGTTTCCGGTGCTTACAAAACCGTAATGTATGGTATGGTTGTTTACCCGTTTTTTTATCAGGCAAATCTTGGCATGTACCTTTACATTGGGCACACCCAGCAATACTTTAACCCCGTTTTCCTCCAGTTCATTTTTCCATTCCAGGTTGGCTTCTTCGTCAAAGCGGGCACGCAGTTCCAGCACCGCGGTAACCTGTTTGCCATTGCGTACGGCATTGGTTAATGCGTTAATGATCTTTGAACGGTCGGCCAGCCGGTAACAGGTAATTTTGATGCTGATCACTTCAGGGTCAATAGCCGCTTCCCGCAACAGGTCTATGATAGTATCAAAGGAATGATATGGAAAATTCAATAACACATCTTTTTCCAATACAATATTGGTAACGCTGGTTACATTCTTTAATACCGGGTGAATGAATGGTTTTTTACGCTGGCTTTTTTTTGAGAAAACCGATTCGGGAAATTTCATAAAGTCAACAAAATTATGAATACGCCCGCCCGGTATCAGATTATCCTTTTGCATTAAGCCCAGGCGTCGTACCAGGTAGGTAAGGAGCGACGGATTGATGGCTTTGTCAAAAACCAAACGAACCGGTTTCCCTTTTTTACGGTTCTTTAATCCCTTTTCAATTTTTTGTATAAAAGAGGTTGAAATGTCATTATCAATGTCAATCTCCGCATCGCGGGTAACCTTAATGATGTGTGCCGAAAAACTATCGTAACCGAAAAAAGAAAAAATATTAGGTAAACAGAAACGGATGATGTCTTCCAGTAAAATGATCTGCTTGTCGGCATTTTTGGATGGCAGTATGATAAACCTGGGCAGCCTTCGGGTTGGAACAGAGAGCAAAGCATATTTTTGCGGGATGGATCTGTCTTTTTTGGAAAGTGTGCAGGCCAGGTAAATAGAACGGTCGTTCAAAACCGGAAAATTCTGGATACTTTCAATCATCAGGGGTATTACATTACTCCGTATTTCTTCATTAAAATAATCCAGTACAAAAGCCTGTTGTGTTTTGTTCAGTTGGGTTTCTTTAACCAGGTAGATCCTTTCTTTTTTAAGTTCCCTTAAAATCTCATTCCATATCCGTTCAAATTCTTTTTGTTGTTCAATCACTATTTCCTGTATCTCTTCAATGATTGCCGCAGGGGTAATTTCAAGGTGCATTTTAGATTTACGGCCAAATTCGATCATTCGTTTTAGTGCGGCTACCCGTACCCGGAAAAATTCATCGAGGTTATTGGAGAAAATGCCCAGGAACCGGATACGCTCCAGCAATGGAACGGTTTCATCGGCAGCTTCCTGCAAAACACGGTTGTTGAAGGACAGCCAGCTTATGTCGCGGAATATGATCTTTCTTTTTTGCAAGCAAACAGGTTTTTATGTAAAGTGGCGAATTTAAGCTTTGACTGTTACAAGAAGTAAAAATCAATATTAAGTTTTTGTGAAAAAGAAGCATCTACAGGTTACCACTTTTCATTTTTTCAATGATTGCGGTGGTAGAAAACCCTTCCAGGATAGGAACGATTTTTACTGCACCGCCGTTGTTCATCACGGCTGTTGCCCCAACAATTTCATCAAGGGAATAATCACCGCCTTTCACCAGCACATCCGGCATGATGGCCGTGATCAGGTTCAGGGGGGTATCTTCTTCAAATACAATGACCGCATCCACCATCAGCAACGAGGCCATCAGTAATGTTCTGGATGCTTCATTATTAACCGGCCGGCTTTCTCCTTTTAATCTTTTTACCGAGGCATCTGCATTAATGCCCACAATTAAAATATGGCCAAAAAGGGCTGCTTCGCTTAATGAGGCAATATGGCCCTGGTGCAAAATATCAAAAACACCATTGGTGAAAACAATGGTTTTGTTAAGCAGGCGCCATCGTTTAACCTGGTGCTTCAGGTCCTGCAGCGTAAAAATCTTATCCGGTATGGCCTGTATCGATTTCATTTTTTATTTTATTGATGTAGGGGAGTAATAAAAGACAGATAAAGCCAACTACCAGGATGATTGTGGTAGCAACTCCCCAAATGAGCCATCCAAATGCTTTGCCATAGTCGGGGTCAATGCCATATAAAACCAGGGTCTGCATTACAAAGATCGGGAAAAGGCCAATTCCATTGGGTGTAATGATCATGGCAAAAGTGGCCAGCACCAATACACTGCAGGCTGCCCGCAGGTCAAGTGATGCGGTATGTTCCATGGCCATAAAACCAATATAGATCTGTAAAAGATACATGGCCCATATAAAAAGCGTGTGGGCAATGAACAGGTTTCGTTTTTTTAATTTTTTTATGGCAATAAATCCCTGGCCAATGCCTTTAAAAAAATTATGAAGGGTTATAATGGTTTTGCTGGCGGGGTATTTTCTGGCCAGAAACTTTAACAGGAAATAGACCAGCAGGATGATTCCCAAAATAATGATTGCCTTTACCCAAAGCGGCATACCGGTATTTTCTCCAAACGACGCTATCTTTTCTTTCATAAAACTACCTATCTTATCGATCTGGATGAGCACCGTTATACCGATAAAGATCATAAAGCAAACCAGGTCAAATGTGCGTTCAATTAAAATGGAGCCCACCAGTTTATCCACTTTTATTTTTTCATATTTTGATAAAAAAGTGCATTTTAATATTTCACCCAAACGCGGAATAGCTGCATTGGCCAGGTAGCCAACCATGGTTACGGCAAATACATTTTTAATTTTTGGATGATAATCCAGCGGTTCTAAAAGCAGTTTCCACCGGTAGGCGCGGCTTAAATGGCTGAGCAGGCTCATAAACACAATGGGAATGATCAACCAGTAATTGGCGCTTCGGAGTGCCGTTACAAACTGGTTTTTTTGCTCACCGGTCATTCCTTTTAGCTGCCACCATACCAAAAATATGCCGGCACCCAAAAATACACTGTATTGTAATATGGATATTAAGCGCTTATTCATAATCGGTTACAAATTACGAAGGGAAAACAGTAAAGTCAAAAAAGAAGGATCAAATACCGGTAACCGGTTCTCAGGCATCTGTATGTATAAGCAAATTGTCTATTAACCTTACCTCTTCTAAAAATGCAGCAACTACTACAACCAGTTTGCCATGGCCATTCCAGTTGTTGCGTATTTCCAGATTACCTGCATCCGCAATTTCAACATAATCTACCTTAAAACCGGCATGGGTTAATTGATCGGAGGCGGCCTGTTTTAAAGCAGTTAAATCGCCGGGCTTTATGTTGTTTTTTACAAAAGAGAGGGCTTCAAAGATTTTATGCGCATGCTTTCTGCCATATTCAGAAAGACGTATGTTCCGGCTGCTCATGGCAAGGCCGGTTGTTTCCCTTAAAGTAGGGCAGATGTGCATACGGATCTTGATCTGTTCCAATTCAACCAGCTTTTTTATTACCATGCATTGCTGGTAATCCTTCTGTCCCAGGTACAGGTCATCGGCCGGAATGATGTTCAGCAGCCTGTGCACCACCAGGCAAACCCCCTGAAAATGCCCAGGCCGGTATTTGCCTTCTAAAACGGTTTCCAAATAGCCCAGATCATAGTTTTTAGCATGAAGCAGGCCGGCAGGATACATTTCTGAGACCGATGGTAAAAACAACACATCGCAGCCGGCCTTTTCCAAAGCATCAATATCTTTTTCGATGGTTGCCGGGTAATTTTCAAAATCCCCGGCATCGTTGAACTGGGCCGGATTTACAAAAATACTGCAAACGGATACCACATCAGCTTTTATTGCACTTTGCAGCAAAGAAATATGCCCGGGGTGTAAGGCACCCATAGTGGGGATGAAACCAATGGTTTTGCCTGCTTTTTTGCATTGCAGCAGCCAGGCATGGATGTCTGACGATTTTTTAAATAAGATCATATGGGTATCCATTACACTTCAAATGCCTGTTGAATCTGATTTTCCCGAATAAATACCGTACTTTTGCAGCCGTTTCTAAAATATTATTGCAACAAACCCAGCGTAAATGAGTACAAAGAAAAGAATTTTATTTATTGCAAATGAAATGTCGCCTTATCTGGAACTTACTGATTTTGCGGAAATTGTAAATAAACTGGCCGTAAAATCAAATGACAGTGGCATGGAAGTACGCTGTATAATGCCCCGTTTTGGAGTGATCAATGAAAGAAGGCACCGTTTGCATGAGGTGGTTCGCTTGTCCGGTATCAATGTAACCATTGATAATGACGATTATCCCCTCACCATCAAAGTGGCATCACTGCCCAATGCCAGGTTGCAGATCTATTTTTTAGACAATGACGATTATTTTAAAAGAAAGTCAATTTTTACCGATGAAAAGGAAAATTGGTTTGATGATAATGGCCTGAGGACCGTATTATTCTGCAAAGGGGCACTGGAAACCGTAAAGAAATTTGGCTGGCCACCCGATATCATTCATTGCAGTGGCTGGATGACCGGTTTAATTCCTATGTTTATCAGAAATGCCTATAAAAAGGAACCTGTTTTCAGCAACAGCAAAATTGTATATACCATTGGCCAGAATACATTTAAGGAAAAACTGGAAAAAGACTTTCTGAAAATGGCTTCCATAAATGATTATATCACCAAAAAAGAACTGGAGCCTTTTAAAGACATAAACAATACAGCCCTGTTTGCCGGAGGCGCTTCCTTTGCCGATGCCATTACTTTTGGTACCGAAAAAACAGATAAAAAGCTGGTTGAATTATTTAGCAAGGTTAAAGGGAAGAAGGTTTTGAAATATGATGCAGAAAGTGATTTAACAGACTATTTACAATTGTATTCCGAACTTGCAAAATAAAAACCAAACCGCATTTCATAAAATTATTATTGTGCAAAAACGAATTCTGCCCTTAGCCGTAACTGCTGTTTTATTTATTTCATTCATTGGCTGGAACTGTACCAAACTGGACACTACCGATATCGGCAGCGACCTGCTTCCTGCCGTGGATAATGTTAAGACATTTGATACCACGTTATTGATCAATACTACCCAGGGTTTACTTAACGATTCGGTTTACATCAGCAAGTACGATGATCATGCAGTGGGAAGTATTGTAAATGATCCGTTATTTGGCCGTACCACGGCTAATATTTACATGCAACTGAAACCTCCGTTTTATCCTTATTATTTCGGAAATGCAGGAGATACCGTTACCGGGCCGGGCCTTGGAATAGATTCAGTTGTGCTTTGCCTGAAATATGCGGGTTTTTGGGGCGACAGCAGTTTGCCGGTTAACCTTGAAGTAAGGGAAGTTAATGATGGTATATTCAGAGATTCGGTGTATAAAGAAAACAAGACGGCCTATAAACCCAACGTGGGCGCTTTTTTGGCTTCTGCAAACATTGATGTAAGGACTTTGGGGAATTACATAAAATTCAATAATGGCCGCGATTCTGTCAATAACCAGATCCGAATTAAACTGCCCGCAGCCTGGGCAGCCACCTTATTTGGAAAAGACAGTACAAGTACCGGCCCCAATAATGCTTTTTACCGCGATTCAATTTACAGGATTTTTTATAACGGTTTAGCAGTAATCGGCGGCGGGGGTGGCAACGGTTTAATATATGCAAGCCTTGCTGATACAGCAACCAAGCTGGAAATACATTATAAAAGAAGAAATGGCGGTAAAGTAGATTCGGTTTATTCTTCCTTCAGGCTCAATCCGAATTTAGGCCTCACCAACATACCCAACGCACCGCTGGTTTCCAATACCAGTAATTATATAGAACGTAACAGGAGCGGATACCCGATATCTAATCCTTCATCCAACGATCATTACCTGCAAACAGCACCCGGTACTTTTGTAAACCTAAACATACCCGGCCTGGCCGGTTTATCTAACCGTATCGTTCACCGGGCAGAGATCATTGTTGAACAAATACCTACCGACCCGGTGATGGACGAAAAGTTCTCTGCACCCAATTTTCTTTATCTTGATTTAAAAGATACCGGTACAGTTGCAAATTGGAAGCCGGTTTATTTTGACCTGAATACGGCTGAATTGTATGACCCCGATTTTAAAACCCTCACCAGGTATTTCCCCAGCCAGATAAACTATCAGTATTTTGGCGGAAACAGAAGGACGAAAACAGACCCGTTGACAGGCCTCCAGATCAAGTTTTATAATATCAATGTATCGAGGTATGTACAACAGATCGTAACGGAGCGTACGCGGGTGTATGATATGCGGCTGTATGCTCCTTTTAACCTGAATTATCCGCAATACAGTACAGTTTTTATTCCTTATGGCAATAATCTGGCGTTTGGCAGGGTAAGGATAGGAAGCGGATCCAATCCCAATTACCGGTTGAGGCTGCGGATCGTGTATTCTAAAATTTAGATTTATAACTTGTTAATATAAAGTCCTCCTCATTTTCGGGGAGGACTTTGTTGTTTAACCCATACAACCTTATCTTTGCAATCTTAAAAAAAAAATATGCCATATTTATTTACATCAGAATCCGTAAGTGAAGGTCATCCGGATAAAGTTGCAGACCAGATCAGCGACGCCTTGATCGATAATTTTTTAGCCTTTGATCCGCAGAGCAAAGTAGCCTGCGAAACACTGGTAACCACCGGCCAGGTGATACTTGCCGGCGAAGTAAAAAGTAAAGCATACCTGGATGTGCAGGAAATTGCACGTGGGGTAATTCGTAAAATAGGCTACACGGTAAGTGATTATATGTTTGAAGCCAATTCATGCGGTATCCTTTCTGCCATTCATGAGCAGTCTGCCGATATTAACCAGGGGGTTGACCGTAAGAAAAAAGAAGAGCAGGGAGCCGGCGACCAGGGAATGATGTTTGGATATGCTACCAACGAAACCGATAACTATATGCCACTGGCTTTAGACCTGGCACATTATATTTTGATAGAACTGGCAGCCATCCGCAGGGAAAACAAGCAGATCAAATACCTGCGCCCCGATGCAAAAAGCCAGGTTACTTTAGAATATGATGATAATAACAAACCGGTACGTATTGATGCGATCGTTGTATCAACCCAGCATGATGAACATGTATCGGGTACCGAAGAGCAGATGCTGGCTAAAATTAAAAAAGACATCATTAATATTGTAATCCCAAGGGTGAAGGCTAAGTATCCGAAGTACAGTCATCTTTTCAACAATAAAATAAAGTATCACGTAAACCCAACCGGTAAATTTGTGATTGGCGGTCCTCATGGCGATACCGGCTTAACCGGCCGTAAGATCATTGTGGATACCTACGGTGGTAAAGGTGCACATGGTGGTGGTGCTTTCAGTGGTAAAGATCCCAGCAAGGTTGACCGCAGTGCAGCTTATGCTACACGCCATATAGCTAAAAACCTGGTTGCCGCCGGTTTGTGTTCAGAAGTACTGGTGCAGGTTTCTTATGCCATTGGTGTGGCACAGCCTACCAGTATCAATGTAGTTACCTATGGTACATCCAATGTAAAAATGACCGACGGTGAAATTGCAAAAAAAGTGATGGCAATGCCTTGTTTTGATATGCGCCCGTATTTTATTGAGCAGCGTTTAAAATTGCGCAATCCCATTTACAGCGAAACTGCAGCCTATGGACATATGGGGCGTAAACCCGAGACCGTGGTAAAAACCTTTACTTCACCTGATGGTAAAACCATCAAAAAGAAAGTAGAATTATTTACCTGGGAAAAACTGGATGCGGTGAAAGAAGTGAAGAAAGTATTTGGATTGAAATAAAGCCCCTCCTAAATCCTCCCCGGAGGGGAGGACTTAAAGACCATAAGTTTGTAAGAGCTTATGGTTTTTTATTTCAGTATATACCAATCCTTTGATCTTTTAAATCTTACCCAATCCACGTTCAGACAAGAATAAAACTTAAATTTGCATTGTGAAAAATTTCCGTCAGCAACATCAACATCATCGCCCCAAAAAAAGCAGTTTGGTCATAGGCCGCAAAGCGGTTACCGAAGCCATGCAAACCGGTAAACAACTGGAACGCATTTACCTGCAAACCACCGTGCATGGCGAAGCCATTGATGAAATAAAAAAGCTGGCAGAGAAAACACAAACGCCCATCAATAAGGTTCCGGTTGAAAAGCTCAACAACTTTAATGTAAGCAACCACGAAGGTTGTGTGGCGCTGATCGCCAAAGTGCAGTACCAGGACCTGCAGGATGTGATCTCTTTTGTGGTAGAAAAGGGTGAAGTGCCTTTGTTTTTAATTTTAGATGGAGTTACCGATATCCGCAATATAGGCGGCATTGCCCGCAGTGCTTTTTGTTTTGGGGTACATGCCATCATCATACCCGATAAAGGAGTAGGGGCTTTGAATGAAGATGCAGTACTCACTTCTGCAGGTGCTTTGGAAGAGATTGCCGTATGCCGGGTTAACAGCCTGATGAAAACGGTGGATGACCTGCACCTGAATGGCATTAAAGTTTTTGCCAGTGAAATGAAAGCTGCTAAAAAAGTGTATGAACTGGAACTGAAGGAACCCTGTGCCATTGTAATGGGAGGGGAGGAAAAGGGGATTTATCCGGCACTTTTAAAGATCTGCGATGAAAAATTTCAAATACCCATGACCGGCGATTTTGATTCATTGAATGTATCGGTGGCTACGGGTATTATTTTATATGAGGTAACTAAACAACGCCTGGCATGAAATCTGAATTCGCCAATCTGAAATCGGAAATTTCCTTAATTGAATGCCCCCGTGATGCCATGCAGGGCTGGCCGCACTTTATTCCCACCCAAAAAAAGATTGAATACATCAATGCATTGCTAAAAGTTGGATTTGATACCATTGACTTTGGAAGTTTTGTTTCGCCAAAGGCAATACCGCAGATGGCGGACACCAAAGAAGTGGTTGGCAGTCTGCAGTTGGCAGGAAGCAGTTCAAAACTGCTGGCAATTATCGCAAATGAAAGAGGAGCACAGGATGCGGTTGTGTTTGATGAAATTACTTATTTAGGTTTTCCGTTCTCTGTTTCCGAAACTTTTCAGCTGCGCAATACCAATGCAACCATTGCCCAATCGCTGGGCAGGGTAGAAGAGATACAGAACCTTTGCATAAAAAATAAAAAGGAACTGGTGGTTTATATTTCCATGGGTTTTGGAAATCCTTATGGTGATCTGTATAATGAGTCCATAGTTTTTGATTGGGTGAATAAACTGGCAGATTTGGATATTAAGATCATTTCGCTGGCCGATACGGTTGGGCTGGCCACCAAAGAACAGGTTTACCAGGTTACCAAACATTTGGTACATGCATTGCCCGAAACAGAGATCGGTGTTCACCTGCACTCAACCCCTGCCAACTGGAAAGAAAAAGTGGATGCAGCCCTGATGGCCGGTTGTAAACGTTTCGACGGCGCTTTAAAAGGGATAGGAGGCTGCCCCATGGCCGATGATGAACTGGTGGGCAATATGGATACAGAATTGATGATCCCATATTTTAATGAAAAGAATTTGCTGAATAATTTAGACTTAAACGCGCTTGCAGAATGCAGCAAAATAGCCTCGGATATTTTTATTTAGCCACGAATGGCACGAATCAACACTAATAAAAAACATTCGTGTAAATTCGTGTAATTAGTGGCAACAATATGGACTTCCGTTTAGAATTTACTCCCAAACCATTTGATATAAAGATCAATCATCAGCATAAGTTATTACTGATAGGTTCCTGCTTTACAGAACAGATTGGCACAAAACTGGCCAACACTAAATTTTCGGTATTGGATAATCCCAATGGAATCTTGTTTAATCCGGTAAGTATTACAAAATCCATTTCATCTTACATAGATAATGAAAAATACAGCGAAGCTGATCTGTTTTATCAAAACGAATGCTGGAACAGTTGGGAGCATCACAGCAAGTTTTCTCATCCCGATAAGGAAATTTGTTTGGAAGGGATTAACGGATCACAAATTAAAGCGCATGAATTTTTAAAGCAAGCCGATTGGTTATTGATAACGTTGGGTTCCTCTTTTGTGTATCAACTTAAAAGCAAAGAAGTTGTTGCCAACTGCCACAAAGTACCCACTGATAAATTTGTTAAACGTCTTTTACCCGTAGAGGAAGTATTTGATGGTTTGCAACAGATGATTGAAAAAACAAAGGCTTTTAATCCGGGTATTAAAACCATCTTTACCATTAGCCCGGTGCGGCATTTGCGGGATGGCTTTGTAGAGAATAACCGCAGCAAAGCCACGCTGATACAGGCTGTACATCAGCTGGTAGAAAAAAATGATCATTGTTTTTACTTTCCGGCTTACGAACTGGTAATTGACGACCTGCGTGATTACCGCTTCTTTGCAGAAGATATGGTGCATCCCAATTATGCCGCCACCAATTATGTTTGGGAAAAATTCATTGCCACCTGTATTGATGAACCATCACAGCAGCTAATGAAAGAAATTGCAGTAATTGTGGCTGCCAAAAATCACAAGCCCTTCAATCCAACATCTGAACAACACAAAAAATTTCTGCAAACCAATCTGGAGAAAGTTAAAAAACTAAAACAGCAATTTCCATACCTGAACCTGGATGAAGAAGCAGCGTTTTTTAATTTTAAGGAAATCTAAAAACATTCAACATTCAACATTCAACATTCAACATTCAACATTCGACATTCAACATTCGACATTCGACATTCAACATTCAACATTTTAATGTATCCTGTCGCCCCGCACTTCCATTTCCTTCATCAGTTCCTTTTCATATTTAAGCCATTCGGCCCAGCGTTTGCGTACCATTTTCTTATCCATATAATGCTCGGCAAGGGTTATAAATAAAGTGTAATGTCCGGCTTCGCTCTCCATAAATTTGCGGTAAAAGTTACGCATGTAAGCATCATCCAGCCCTTCGCTCAGTCTTTTAAAACGTTCGCAGCTGCGGGCCTCTATCAATGCCATGATCAGCATCTGGTCTAAAAAACGTTCCTGCGGGCTGCCGTCCTTTTTTTGAAACTGCAGCAGGCTGTTTACATATACATCTTTGCGCTGCTTGCCCAGTTTAAGGTTTCGTTTCTTCAGTTCGGCAATTACAGCCCTGAAATGTCCCCATTCTTCTGTAACGATGGGTGCCAGTTCTTCTACCAGTAATTCTTTTTCGGGATTTTTGGTGATCAGCGAAATGCAGGTTGTTGCTGCCTTCTGTTCGCAATAGGCATGGTCGGTTAAAATTTCATCCAGTTGTAATTCGGCCAGGTTCACCCAACGCGGGTCGCTGGGTAATTGTAAGCCTAAAATGTTCTTAATGTCTGCTGATAAATTTTCCATACCTGCAAAAATAAAACAGCCTGGCTGTAAAAGCCAAACTGTTTTAGATATGCGGAGTTATTGATTTATTGTTTGGTAACTGAAAATATGCCTACGCCTGAAGTAGCGGTTGAAAGGCCAATTGTACCAGCCATTATATTTGAAGCGGCAGAAAATTTACCTGATAATGTATATGTGGCACTGGAAGACGCATATGTGTAAGTTGCTTTAACACTGTCCTGCAACAATTGCCAGGTACCTGTAGCATTATCAATTGCAGTACTGTTATTACCAACTATATCTACCGTTCCGTTTGTATTAAAGGTTAAAGTAAAAGCGTATGCTGGACTTCCGGCCCCCGTTCCGTATTGCCCGGTACCCACCCAGGTGCCCGCAGGCGTTGCTGCAGGTGCAGGGGTATCGTCTTTACTGCACGATGTTATTAAAAATACCATTGCCAAAGCAGGTATTAACGCAAAAAGACTCTTTTTCATAATTTTTGTTTTAATGAATTGATTAATTCCTGTTCTATGGGCCGTTAAACAAACATCATACCACCGCGTGGTAATGTGGGTATTTTGTAACTGCTTAATTGTTAAAAATCAAAAGAGGATACGTTTTGATATTAAAATATATACAAGCCTGATTCATTAATTTGATTCCATCACACCGTATTATAGCATATTTTAGTATTTTACATAAAATAATATGCCTGTATGCGAATAGTCCCTTTCCTTATTACCACTGTTATTTCCACTGCATTGGTTATTACGTTGAACACCCGGCTTACCATAGGAGGTAAAGAGGCCCCGGCTTTTGGAGCTTTTTTAAGTCCGCAACATGGATTCTGGCAAAATGCCGAATCTACTTCAGCAGATTATAATGCCGATCTTACATTTCCCGGATTGAACGGCAAAGTGGAGGTTTACCTGGATGACCGTTTGGTGCCGCACCTGTTTGCCGAACAGGAAAATGATGCCTACTTTGTACAGGGATTTCTGCATGCAAATTTCAGGCTTTGGCAAATGGAACTGCAAACCTTTGCAGCAGGTGGAAGGGCCAGTGAAATACTGGGACAAAAAGGGCTGGAGCATGACCGTGAGTTCAGGCGGCTGGGTATGGTGTATGCTGCTGAAATAGCATTACAGGAAGTGGATAAAGACCCGGAAATAAAAGCGATGTATGATGCTTACACTGCCGGTGTTAACGCCTACATTGAAACACTTACCGCTGCTACACTTCCTTTGGAATATAAACTCATTGGCTATAAACCCGAAAAATGGACCAACCTGAAAAGCGCGCTTTTCTTAAAATATATGTGTTACGACCTGGCATCACATGATGATGATTTTGAAATGACGAATGCCAGAAGTTATTTCACTGCAGATGACTTTATGCAACTGTATCCGGCTATACAGGATTCGTTGGATCCAATTATTCCCAAAGGAACTATTTTTGAACCACAAAAGGTATTTCCGGTTGCTCCGGCCAATGCCGATTCTGCTTACTTTAAAAACAGAAACCTGGCTGTAACCGAATCAACCAAACCCGACCGGGATAATGGCAGCAACAACTGGGCAGTGAGCGGAAGCAAAACAAAAAGTGGCGCACCCATTTTATGTAACGATCCCCACCTGGCTTTAAACCTTCCTTCGCTATGGTACGAGATACAGATATCAACTGGTTCCTATAATGCATACGGAGTAAGCTTTCCGGGAGCACCGGGGGTAATTATCGGTTATAACGACAGTTGTGCTTTTGGGTTTACCAATGGCGGACGTGATGTGAGGGATTATTATGAAATACAATTTAAGGACGATAGCAGGAAAGCATATTTATTTAACGGAAATTACCTGCCAACAAAATTCAGGGTTGATACCATTAAAATAAAAGGCAAACCCGATTTTATTGATTCGGTTGCTTATGTGCAGCTGGGTAATGATTGGTGCCCGGTAATGTATGATAAGTCTTTTTCGGGCGGGCGCAATACCAACAATAAATATTATGCTGTGAGATGGAAAGCACATGATCCCAGTAATGAACTGAAGATCTTCCGGTTGCTTAACCGGGCAAAAAATTATGCCGATTATTCAGCCGCTGTAACCAACCTGCATACACCCGGCCAAAATGTAGTTTTTGCTACCAAAACCGGAGATATTGCTTTGCGTACACAAGGGGAGTGGCCGGCCAAATGGAAGGGGCAGGGCGATTTTGTAATGCCCGGGCACGACACCAGCTATTTGTGGCAGGGGATGATCCCGCAGGACGAAGTACCCTACCAGTTCAACCCCGAAAGAGGCTTTGTGAGCAGCGCCAATCAAAAACCGGTTGATGACAATACCTATCCTTATTATCTGGGAAGAAATTACCCCCTGTACAGGGGCTTTGAAATTAACAGGCGGTTGAATGCGATGACCGGTATTTCACCGCAGGATATGATGGACCTGCAAACGGATAATTTCAATGCACCTGCAGCCATGCTTACCCCATTGCTTTTAAAAAACATACAGGCCGATGTATTAAGCGTTGATGAAAAAAAATACCTGGATTATTTAAGGGATTGGAATTTAAGAAATGATGCCGGATCAAAAGGAGCTACTGTGTTTGAATTGCTATGGGCCAATTTACAGGATACTATTTTTAGCGATGAATACAGCAAGGCGCCATCAGTGATCATTCGGCCTTTTGAATCTTCATTGCTGGAAGGACTGCTAAAAGATTCTGCATATAAATTTGTAGATAACATCAACACCCCCCAATCAGAAACACTGGCAGATAATGTAACGGCAGCATTTAAAAAAACGGCAGTTGCCTTAAAGAAAGCAGATACCGAAGGAAAACTGGATTGGGACAAATACAAAGGAACCCATATTGACCACCTGGCTAAATTAGCGCCCTTTAGCAGAAAGCAATTGCCCATAGGCGGTGGTACACATAATATAAATGCAACCAAGGATACGCATGGCCCAAGCTGGCGTATGGTAATAAGCCTTACGGCCCAAACGGAAGCCTATGGTGTATATCCGGGTGGACAAAGCGGTAACCCGGGCAGTAAATTTTACGACAGCTTTATTGATCAATGGGCAGCAGGAAAATATTATGCACTGTGGATGATGACCAAAGAACAGCTTGGCGACAAACGTATCCTGGCAAAAATGAGTTTTAATAAATGAGTTTAGTAGTCTAGGGGTTTAGAAGTTTAGACAATAACAATTTAAACATAGCCCCTAAACCCCTAAACTTTCTAAATCGTCTAAACTTTAATACAAACAAAATGAAATTCTTTATCTCTCTTATACTAACCGGTTTATTAAGCTTTACAGCCTGTTTGTTTCTTCCCTGGTGGAGTATTGCCCCTGCAGCTTTTATCGTAGCCGCATTAATTCCGCAAAAGCCGGGTAAGGCTTTCCTTGCCGGTTTCGTTGCTTTGTTTTTATTGTGGGGCGGCTTAAGTTTCTGGATAAGCAATAACAACGATCATATACTGGCTCATAAGGTATCGCAGCTTATGTTGAACATGGATAGCCCATATCTGCTGGTTTTGGCTACGGCTTTAATTGGCGCACTGGTAGCAGGTTTTGCAGCTTTGGCCGGCAGTTACCTGCGTAAGACGAGGGCATAAGTTTAAGAGCTGTGATAAGTTTAACCCGTTAACCCGTTAAACAGCTTAAACTTTTAAACTATATTTAAACTTTCAGTAACAAAATCAACATTAATTTTGTTACACTTAAAATAAAATATGCCCAAAGCTTTATTGTTCTTAATATTTCTATTTGCAAAAACCTCATCAGCTCAAAAAATTTATGGTACTGTATTTTCCGACAGGGGCGACCTGTTGCCATATGCCTCTGTTACCATCAAGGGAACTTCCACAGGTACCAGTGCCAACGATAAAGCTAAATTTTCTTTTCCGGCATCCCCCGGCTCCTATACCGTAATTTGCCAGCACATTGGCTATAAAACGCAGGAAAAAAGCATCACCGTAACAAAAGAAGATGCAGAGATCACGTTTATACTTTCGCCCCAACAACTGGAAATGACCGAGGTAATTGTGAAAAGCGGGGAAGATCCTGCCTACGGGATCATCAGGCAGGCCATTAAAAAGCGCAGTTTTTATAATGACCAGGTTAATGGCTTCGAATGTGGCCTGTACACCAAGGATATGATGAAACTGCGTAAGTTGCCCAATAAAATACTGGGCCGCAAAATAGAGGAGAAGGATATCCGGGAAATGGGGCTCGATTCATCCCGGAAAGGGATCATATACCTGTCTGAGTCTGTTGCCAAAGTATATGTGCAGCAGCCCGATAAATTTAAGATGGAAGTGATCAGCAGCCGGGTAAGCGGCAGCGATGGATTTGGGTTCACCTTTCCAACTTTTATAAGCTTTTATCAAAATAATATTTCAGTTTTTCTGGACCGGTTAAATCCAAGAGGCTTTGTCTCGCCCATTGCTGATGCTGCCATCAGTATGTATAAATATAAATACCTGGGCAGTTTTTATGAAGATGGAAAAGAGATCAACAGTATACAGGTAATACCCAGGCGCAGTTTTGAACCGGTCTTTTCAGGTATCATCAATATTACCGACGGCGATTGGCGTATTCATAGCCTGGACCTTGTACTTACCAAAACAGCACAACTGGAAATTGTGGATACCCTTCACATTACCCAGTTTCATGTACCGGTGGGCAATGAAGTGTGGCGGGTAAAAAATCAGCATATCAGGTTTGGGTTTAAACAGTTTGGTATTGATGCCATCGGCAATTTTGTTTCGGTTTATGCAGATTATGTGATCAATCCTGTATTTGCAAAAAACAGGTTTAATAATGTGATCGTTAAATATGATACCGCTTCAAACAAAAAACCGGTTGCTTATTGGGACAGTATCAGGCCCATGCCTTTGGAAGCGGAAGAAAGTATGGACTACCAGGTAAAGGACAGTCTTTTTCTGGTTAATAAAGATTCCATCCAAAGCCAGGCTTCGGTTGATTCGATGAACAAAAAGCAGGGCAGGCTTAAATGGTATGATATTTTCTGGAAAGGCCTGTCACGCATCAAATATACCATACATGGTAACCACAACTGGGGCGTTGAATCTTTGATAAAAGGGCTTGAATATAATACCGTGGAAGGTATTGTGTTGAATGTGAATACTTATTACAGCCGGTACCTGAAAAAACTGAAAACCAATTTTTCTTTTGAACCCAACCTGCGTTACGGGTTTAACAACGGCCACCTCAATGCCTGGGCCGATATTTATTTCCGCACCCGTGATTGGGAAACGGATAAAAAGATCAAACGCCAGGTATGGGCCATTTCCGGCGGAAAAAGGGTTAGCCAGTTTAATAAAGCAAACCCTATAACGCCGCTTACCAATACCGTAAATACCTTGATCTGGGGAGATAATCTGATGAAGATCTACGAAAATTATTTTGCCGCGATCAGTTTCAGCAAACGTTACGAAACCGGGCTCCGGTTTAATGTAAGCGCCCTTTATGAAGACAGGATACCGCTGGACAACACAACCGATTACGTGATTTTTAAAAGAGATTCGGCCAATCAGCGGCCCAATTATCCCATTGAAAAAATACCCGCCCAGTTTACCCGCCACCAGGCTTTTGTGGTAAGTTTTGATATCAGTATTAAGCCCGGACAAAAATACATTCAGTATCCAAACCGTAAAATGTCGCTGGGATCAGATTACCCGACTTTTAGTTTAAGTTATTCAAAAGGCTTTGATCAGATTTTGGGCAGTGATGTAAATTTCGACAAATGGCGGTTCAGCGTCAGTGATGATAAAAATTTAAAACTGGCAGGGCTATTGAAATATAAAATTGGCATAGGCGGCTTCTTAAATTCCAGTAAGGTTTTTATACAGGATTACCAGCATTTTAACGGTAACCGTTCAGTAAGGGCAAGTGAGTATGTGAACAGTTTTCAACTGGCGCCTTTTTATGCAAACAGCACCATCAGTTCGTTTTATTCCTATGGCCACCTGGAGCATCATTTCAATGGATTGATCACCAATAAAATTCCCCTGTTCAAGCGGCTTAACTGGAACCTGGTTGCCGGAGGAAATGCCTTTTATGTAAACAGCAACAGCAATTATGCAGAGCTTTTCGTTGGCCTTGAAAACATTATGAAACTCTTCAGGGTTGATTTTGTGGCTGGATATAATAATGGCAAAAGAAGCCTGTGGGGTTTGAGGATCGGAACAGGCGGGATACTGGGCGGAAGTTTGAGGCTGAGCAGCGGAAGCGGACGACGTTCTTCCGTAAATTTATAATTTCTTTTTTATTCAATACCTTTGCTGCTCAATTTGGTTTGCCTGCAAGCATCCAATCTGCCATCAGGCAGATTATCAGCTCAATCCTGATTCAAATTTTTAATTATGGCAGTATTACACAATCGTATTTCCCAGGCGGAATTAAAACAGCTTTTGTACGCTGAAACAGAACACCGTACAACCATTTCATTCTATCAGTATTTTCCCATTGATGATCCAAAAATGTTCAGGGATGAAATGTATAAGGCGCTACATGCACTTAAGGTATTTGGCCGTATCTACATTGCAACTGAGGGTATCAATGCGCAGATCAGTGTGCCCGACAGCCATGTAGAGGCTTTCAGGAATTACCTGGATACCATTCCTGCTTTAAAAGATATCAGGCTGAATATTGCGGTGGATGATGATGGCAGATCATTCTGGGTGCTTAAAATAAAAGTGCGTGAAAAAATTGTTGCCGATGGCATCACCGATCCGGGTTTCAGCATGCTAAACAAAGGGAAGTATGTTAATGCAACCCAAATGAACGAACTGTTGCAGCAGGAAGATACGGTTGTGATTGACATGCGCAACCATTACGAATACGAAGTGGGCCATTTTGAAAATGCCATTGAAATACCCAGTGACACTTTCAGGGAACAGCTGCCCATGGCCGTGGAAATGATGAAGGATAAAAAGGACAGGCACATCATCATGTACTGCACGGGCGGCATACGCTGCGAAAAAGCAAGTGCATACATGCTGCACCATGGTTTTAACCAGGTGTATCATCTGGAAGGCGGTATCATTAATTATGCCAGGCAGGCAAAAACTGCCGGGCTAGACACCAAATTCATTGGAAAGAATTTTGTTTTTGACGACAGGCTGGGGGAGCGAATCACAGAAGATGTCATTGCCAAATGCCACCAGTGCGGCAAACCTGCCGACACCCATACCAACTGTAAAAATGATGGCTGTCACCTGCTGTTCATACAATGCAGTGATTGTGCAAAACAATATGATGGCTGTTGTACGGTTGAATGCCAGACCGTTTATAATTTGCCTTTGGAAGCACAGGTAGAACTGCGTAAAGGGATTGATAAGGGTATGATGGTTTTCAATAAAAGCAAAAAAAGGCTAAGGCCCCGGCTGGATGAAATGAATAAAAAATAATTTTAAAGGTCCAGTTTTTTTAATTCAGCAACAACCAGCCCTTTCGTTTGTTCATCGCTCATCTCTACCGGTACAAATTCTTCGCCGATTATTTTTTCGTACAGTTCTATATAACGGTTGCTGATGGTTTGTATCCAGGCATCGCTCATTTCGGGCACGGTTTGACCGGCATGGCCCATAAAATTATTTTCGATCAGCCATTCCCGTACAAATTCTTTGCTCAGTTGTTTCTGGCGTTCGCCAGCTGCCTGGCGTGCTTCAAAACCATCGGCATAAAAATAGCGGGAAGAGTCGGGTGTGTGTATCTCATCCATCAATACAACCTCATCGCCGATTTTACCAAACTCGTATTTCGTATCTACCAATATGAGGCCCCTTTTGGCTGCAATGGCTTTACCACGGGCAAATAACTGCAGGGCATATTGGCTCAGGGTTTGCCATTCGGCTTCGGTGGCCAGTTTTTTTTCTATGATCTCTGCTGCTGAAATGTCTTCATCATGCCCTGCATCCGCCTTGGTACTGGGCGTTATAAGGGGAGTGGGGAAGTAATCGTTCTCCTTCATCCCGTCGGGCATTTGAACGCCACATAAAGTACGTTTACCGGATGCATAGGTACGCCAGGCATGTCCGGTTAGATTGCCCCTTACTACCATTTCAATTTTAAAAGGATTACATTTTTTGCCTATGCTCACATGGGGTGCTGGCACCGATATCAGCCAATTGGGGCATATGTCCCGGGTGGCATCAAGCATATAAGCAGCAATCTGGTTTAAAACCTGTCCTTTAAAAGGGATCGGGCGGGGTAAAATAACGTCGAAAGCCGAAATGCGGTTACTGGCAAACATTACTAAATATTTGTTGGAAATTGAATAAACATCTCTTACTTTGCCGGAGTAAAAACCTGTTTGGTGCTCAAAATGGAATGATTTCATACTGCTAAATTACCATCAGCAGTTTTAAAACAATTCAAATGCACCCGATAAGTTGTTAACACGCATGGAAAATAAATTTTTCAGGTAGAAATAACAATCCTTAATTTGCTTAATATTTAAAACCAAAAAACGCGATATGAGAAAAGTTACAAGCTATTTGGTTGCATTTTTATTAGCCAATATCATTACGATAGGCGCTTTTGCACAAAATGTAACTATTAACGGCAATGTCAGAAACAGCATTACCAGGGAAGGATCCGGGGCTGTTTCGGTACTTGAAAAAGGTATAGACAATGGTACATTTACAGATGACAAGGGAAATTTCAGGCTAACTGTTAAGAAATTGCCTGTTACATTACTGATTTCTTCAGTGGGCTATGAATTACAGGAAGTAACTGTTTCAAATGCTGCCAACCGGGTACAGGTTGAATTCAAACCCGCCAGCTCATTAGGGCAGGAGGTTGTGGTTGCTGCCAGCAGGGTACCTCAAAAAATACTGGAATCACCCGTTTCTATTGAAAGGATAAGTGCAGCCAATATACGTAATTCACCGGTTGCCAGCTATTATGATGCGGTTACCAGTTTAAAGGGAGTTGATGTTACTACCTCTTCTTTAACCTTTAAAACGCCTACTACCCGTGGTTTCAACGGTAGTGGCAATACCCGTTTCAACCAGTTGGTAGACGGTATGGATAACCAGGCACCGGGCCTTAACTTTTCTGTAGCTTCAATCATTGGCTTAAGTGAACTGGATGTGGACAATATGGAACTGCTGTCGGGTGCGTCTTCTGCATTATATGGAGCAGGTGGTATGAACGGTACCTTATTGATAAGCAGCAAAAATCCTTTTAAATACCAGGGCTTATCTGTATTGATCAAAGAAGGGATCATGCATACTGGTTCTACCAGCCAGCGGCCGGCTTCTCCATATCATAACTGGACCATGAGGTGGGGCAAAAAGGTTTCAGAAAAATTTGCATTTAAGATCAATGCCGAATTACTGCAGGCTAAAGACTGGCAAGGACGCGATTACCGGAATTATGCACGTGCTGCTACAGGCGGTAATGTAAAAGCCGGTACCAGGGCATCTGACCCCAATTATGATGGTATAAATGTATATGGTGATGAAACAACCGCAGATATCAGAAGTGCTGTTTTAAACACCATTGGTGCCACAGCAGCCCCATTCCTCAAAAATTTTATTGATACCTTAAACAGTGGAGCACCAATCAACGTATCGCGTACCGGTTATAACGAGAATGAAGTAACCAATCCCAATACTGTAAACTTTAAACTGGGAGCTTCTTTACACTACAAAGTAACAAAGCATACCGAAGCTACCTTTGCAGCGTACTGGGGAACCGGTAACACGGTATACACCGGTAGCGAAAGGTATTCGTTGAAAGATTTTAAAATGGGCCAGTATAAGCTTGAACTCAACAACAGGTATTGGAACCTGAGGGCATATACAACCCAGGAAAATGCCGGTGAATCATACAATACTACCGTGGCCACCCGTTTATTTAACGAAAGCTGGAAACCAAGTGCTGTTGCAGGTGGGTGGTATCAACAGTATTCTTTGGCTTATTTAGGAGCAAGATTAACAGGAGCAACTGATGCAGATGCACATACTTTAGCACGTTCACAAGCTGATGTTGGCCGCCCCGTTGCCGGAAGCGCTCAGTTTACCCAGGCTTACGACTCTATTCGCAAGAAACCCATTAAAACAGGCGGTGCATTGCTGTTGGATAAATCTGATTTGTATACCCTTGAAGGAAACTACAATATGAGCCATTTGACCGGTAAATGGGTTGACTTGTTGATTGGAGGTAGCTACAGGCAATATGTGCTTAATTCAGAAGGTACCCTGTTTGCCGATTCATTGGGTCCTATTAAGATTTCGGAATATGGCGCTTATATGCAGTTGAGCCGTAAAATTATGGACCGCCTGCACCTGACCGTTTCGGGCCGTTACGATAAAAATGAGAATTTTAAAGGCAGGATAACACCCAGGGCTACAGCCTTGATCAAAATAAAGGAAAATAATAATTTCCGTATTTCTTACCAAACGGCATACCGTTTTCCTTCAAACCAACAGCAGTTTATTAACCTGGGTATCGGAAGCAATGTGTTCCTGATAGGCGGAAACCCGGGTTTCAGGGAGTTCTATAATTTTGCAGGCAAACCAACCTACGATTTTGATGCTTTAAGGGCAGGAAGTGTAGTTGCTTTTAATCCTCAAAATTTAAAGCCTGAGTCGCTGTCGTCTTTTGAAGCAGGTTTTAAAGGGCTGATGTTGCAGGGTAAATTACTGGTTGATGTGTATGGATATTTTGGTACCTACAAGGATTTCCTGGGCAGAAAAGTTACTGTACAGCAAAGTGGTGCAGCGATTGCTTTAAGCGATACCCTGAATGGCAGAAGGCTTTCCATTCCTGTAAATTCAACCGATAAGGTTAAAACCTATGGATTTGGTTTAAGCCTCGATTACAGGTTACCGTTAAACTTCACCATCGGTGCCAATGTGGCATCAGATATATTGACTGATGTACCTACAAATTTTGTTGCCTATTTCAATGCGCCTAAATACAAGGCCAATGTGAACCTCGGAAATTCAGGATTTGGCCCGGGTAAGCGTTTAGGATTTAATGTGGCCTACCGTTACCAGGGAGCCTTCCTGTTCCAGGGCGATTTTGCAACCGGAAATTTACCGGTAGTGCAAACGCTGGATGCGCAGGTTAGTTTAAAACTGCCTAAAGCAAACAAATCAATCATTAAACTGGGTGCAACCAATTTACTGAACCAATATTATTATAACGCTATTGGAAACGCGCAGGTAGGTGGTTTATACTATGTAAGTTTTGGATATAATATTTATTAATGGTCAGGTATAAACCGTATAAAACAAACAACAAATAAAAATTTAATTATGAAATATATAGCTAAAAGGATCAAAATTCATTTTTTGCTGGCTATTACGGCAATGATGTTTATTTTATCTTCCTGTAATAAAGACCTGGAGCAGTTTGCTACACCGGTGGTTACTGCACCAGCGGGCCCTGCTTTGGGCGAAACCATTGCAACCATTGCAGATGACAGTTTATATTACCGTATGATCGTAAGGGCTGGTATGCTGTCTGCCATAAACAACAAGGCAAACACCTTTACCATGTTTGTACCCAATAATGCGGCGATGAGACAATTTGTTGCTTTCGCTTCAGGCGGTGCTATTCCAGTTGGTACTCCAGATGCTATTGTATCAGGTTTTATCGCCAATGTGCTTCCTGTTGCCAATGCTGCAGGCATTGTAAACTACAATATGATGGCACAGTCGATCAAAACAGCAAGCATACCCAATACCTTTCCTAATTTCTTTTATCCAACCAATTTAAACCCAACCGCAGGTACACCAGGGTTTAATCCTTTGGTAAGGTTGTTAACTTTCCCCAGTACCCGCAATGGCAACTGGGTAAATAATATACCGCTGTTGGCTACAAATTTAATGGCTGCCAATGGGGTGATACACACGGCTGCAGCTATGCCTGCACCACCAACAAAGGTTTTGGCTCAAAGAATATTTGCAGATCCGGATATGACTTACCTGGCTGCTGCTATTCAGCGTGCTGATAGCGGAGTTGCTCCAACCACATCGGCAAGCCTGGTTTGGGTGTTAAGTAATTTTGGACCCAATATTACCGTGTTTGCACCTAGTAATGCAGCATTCCAAAATTTAGTGTTCGGATTGGTTTACCAACAGGTTTTTGCCGCAACCGGTAATGCAGCTTTGGCAACTGCAACAGCTAATGGTGCAGTGGCAGCCGGCCCGGCTTTTTTAAATACAAATAATGTATCCACGCAATTAGTAAAAGGTATAGTTGTTTATCATATCCTTGGTAACAGGGCATTCACCAATAACTTCCCTACAACAGCAACATCTTATCCAACTTTGTTGAACAGTGCAATTCCTACTCATCCTGGAGTAAGCCTCACCTGCACTTTTACCGGACCGTTTATAAGTGCTGCTACAGTTAAAGGCGCTGCTAACCCTACTGCCTCTAATATTGCCATTAACCCAACTCCTGAGCCAAATGGTACAAGCGACCAGTTTTTTGTAAACGGAGTTATTCATAAGATCAACCAGGTATTGTTACCACAATAATATAAAATGATATAAATAAGAACGGGCTTCTGATTTCAGAAGCCCGTTCTTATTTGCGTTAATTTTATTTACACATTGAACCTGAAATGCATTACATCTCCATCCTGCACCAGGTATTCTTTTCCTTCAATACGAAGCCTTCCATTCTCCCTGCAGGCAGCTTCTGAACCATATTTTAAAAAGTCATCGTAGGCTATCACTTCGGCCTTGATAAAACCCTTTTCAAAATCGGTATGTATCACACTGGCTGCCTGTGGTGCTTTCCAGCCTTTTTCAATGGTCCAGGCCCTTACTTCCTGTACACCTGCGGTAAAATAGGTTGATAAGTTAAGAAGTTTATAAGTTGAATGGATTAATCTGTCAAGTGCCGGTTCTACCATCTTATACTCTTCCATAAACATGGCCTTGTCATCCGGGTTTTCAAATTCGGCGATCTGGGCTTCAATGGCATTGGTCATCACAATTACCTGGTTGCCTTCGTGCTGCACAGCCTCGATCAATGCAGCAGAATATTTATTGCCGGTATGCATACTCAATTCATCTACATTGGCAACATATAAAATATGCTTATCGGTAAGCAGGAACAAATCATCAATAGCCGATTTCTCTTCCTTACTTAATCCCAGGCTGATGATATTCTTGCCTTCTTCCAGGTGTTTTTTGCATTGGATCAATGTCTCCAGTTCAACCTTCATCTTAGGGTCGGTCTTGGCCATTTTTTCGGTGCGCTGCATTTTTTTCTCAACACTTTCCAGGTCTTTCAACTGCAGTTCAGTTTCAATGATCTCCTTATCGCTTACCGGGTTTATAGGGCCTTCATCCCTTAAAATATTTTCATCTTCAAAACAGCGAACCACATGAATGATGGCATCTACTTCGCGTATATTGGCCAAAAATTTATTGCCCAGTCCTTCGCCTTTGCTGGCGCCGCGTACTAGCCCGGCAATGTCCACAATTTCAATCTGCGTAGGCACGATCCTGTCTGGTACTACCAGTTCGGCCAGTTTATCCAGCCGGGGATCGGGTACATTTACCAATCCAGTGTTGGGTTCAATGGTACAAAAACGGTAATTACTGGCCTGTGCTTTGGCACTGTTGCTTACCGCATTAAATAAGGTCGATTTTCCCACGTTGGGCAATCCTACAATTCCTGCTTTTAAAGCCATATCATTTTTTGATTTAAGGCTGCAAAGGTAAGGGAGTATGGGTAATGTTGAATTTGCGAATATCGAATGTTATCAAAACATACAACATTTACAAAATTGCTGACCGCCTGATACTGAAGGATATTCGATATTCGACATTCGCAAATTCAACATTTTCGGTAAAATATTCGATATTCGCTATTCACACATACAACATTTTTATGGCTTTAAGCAGGATCTGGTCAGCATTTATCATCATTGCCTTACTGGTAGCGGGATATCATTTTATATTTAACAGCAGCCGCGATGATATTTTTGGCCGCCTGGTTACCGGCACCGCTAAGGATGAGTATAAGTTTGTATCGGTGTTAGACAGCAGTTCAACAGCCTCGCTGTCTAAAGAAATGAAAGACTATGGCTATGTGTTGCAGAAAGAGGCAGATAAAGAAACAAAATACATACTGGCAAACCCGGCAACAAACGACGCTGCTCTACAATTACAGGCAAAATATACCAGCGCAAGGATCATTACGCCAGGTTATTTACAGGGCAGAAAACAAAAGCCTATGGATGGTGTGATTGCCACCTGTACTACCGCAGTGAACATCTGTATAGGTTTGATCGGCATCATGGCTTTGTTTATGGGGTTTATGAGCATTGCCGAAAAGGCCGGGGGCATCCGTTTTTTATCCAGGATCGTAGGACCGTTTTTTTCCAGGCTGTTTCCCGAAGTACCCAAAGGGCATCCCGCTCACGGGCATATGATGATGAACTTTAGTGCCAATATGCTTGGGCTCGACAATGCGGCCACCCCTTTTGGCATTAAGGCCATGGAAAGCCTGCAGGAACTGAATCCCAATAAAAGCACGGCCAGCAATGCGCAGATCATGTTTTTGTGTTTGCATGCAGCCGGACTGGCATTGATACCCACGTCGGTAATTGCAGTAAGGGCAGTTACGGTAGGCATTAATGGTAGCAAGGCTGCCAATCCTACCGATATTTTCATTCCCTGCCTGGTGGCAACCTTTACCGCTACCATGGCGGCTTTGCTGATCGTTTCCATTAAACAAAAAATAAAATTGCTGCAGCCTGTGATATTGGGCTGGATACTGGGCATTTCGGCGCTGATCGCCTTACTGGTATTTTTTATAAGCAGTTTGGATACGGCCGGCGTTAATATTTTCAGCGAACAATTGAGCACCGGCATCATCCTGCTCATATTTTTTATGATCGTTTTAGGCGGCTTGTACAAAAAAATAAATGTTTTTGATGCTTTTATTGAAGGAGCCAAAGGAGGTTTTGAAGTTGCGGTAAAAATAATTCCTTACCTGGTAGGTATGCTGGTGGCCATTTCGCTTTTGCGTACCAGCGGAACATTTGATGTGGTTATAGAAGGGATCAAAAGCATGTTTGCAGCAATGGGCGCCGATACCCGTTTTGTAGATGGTTTACCAACCGCACTCATTAAACCCATGAGTGGCAGCGGGGCCAGGGGCATGATGGTAGACACCATGCGTACATTTGGCCCCGACTCATTTGCCGGCCGGCTGGCCTGCGTATTACAAGGCAGCAGCGACACTACTTTTTATGTGATAGCGGTTTATTTTGGTGCAGTGGCGGTTAAAAATACCCGGTATACCATTGGAGCCATGCTGCTGGCCGACCTGGTGGGCATCATTACCAGTATTGTGGTGTGTTATTTGTTTTTTGGGTAAATGAAATGTGAATAATCAAAATAAAAAAGCTTTCCGTTTGGAAAGCTTTTTTATTTTCGAATAACTTTTTTTTTACCTGTTGGTAAAAGAAGTTAATACCCTTGCACGGGGGGTACCGGTTATGTGTCCTGTGCAATAAACAGTATAGGTTCTTGCAGATGTTGGTAAGAAACCATTAATTGATGCAAGAACTGTTGTTGGTGCACTAACCTTTCTTAACTGCAAAGTATCACTTAAAGTAAATACCGGTAATTCTACAGTTGGGGAAGCATTTTTAAATAACTGTCCGTTGAAGATCACACTGTTCAATCTCTTCGAAAATACTTCAAGCGTATCGTTACTGGGTATCATATTTACAAACCTGGCCCTGAAATAATTGACCGGTGCATCAGTTACCAATTCCTGGATGGGAAGCACGTAAGGATTGAACGGGGTCACATTTGGGGCGGTATCAGTAATATAAAATGTAGTGTAACTGTTTATCCCAAGGTCGTAATTTTTATTACTGATGGTATCACCGGCAACGGGTGTATTATTGGTGCGGTTCAATATCACTTTAATATTGATGGCCAGGCCAGGCGCTACTCCGGTGTATGATGGAGAAAGCGGAAATGAACCACCATATGACAGCGGTGCCGCATTTATTTTTACATTGTTAACAAATATGTTTACCGCAGGACCGGCAGCAGGAGAAACCGTTGACGGGTTTGAAGCGGCATAGGTATTGATGAATTTAACGTACGCTATGTCATTGGCTGGGTTGACCGGAATATTTCTTAATGTGGTATTCTTATCATAGCAGGAGTTAATCACCAACATACTTATTGCTGCCGTTATGAATATTTTGAATTTATTTGTCATTTTCAGTTATTTAAAGATTAAGGTAAAATAGTCCCGGGTTATTCTGCAAACCAGGGTTTTACGGTGTTGTAATCCAATGCCAATGCGCCAAGCCTGGTAAGCTCGGGTATATTGTACAGGTATTCGGAATTATACCTTGGCCTGCACCGGTAAACCAGTTTACCATTATTGGTTGCAATTAAATTGGTGCCGGAAGGAGGGGTAAAACCTGCATATACCTGAATACCGGTACCCGGGTCAAGATCGGTGTAATTGTACTTGCGCATATCAGTCCAGGTTTGTTGTACACCCCAGCCATATAAGGCAATATATTTCTGTAACATGATTTGCGACAGTGTTAAACCGGTTGAAACACCGGGAACCACCGCATTCATGTAAGCGGCTTTGGAAGCAGGAGTAATGGCAAATACAGCCGGAACATTCTGCGGGTAAGTGGTCGTGATCATATCAAAATTCAAACTGATCGCGTTGCCATAAGCGGTAAGCGCCATGGGTTTGTCTCCTTTAAGATAAGCAGCTTCTGCAATGATGAACTGAATTTCCGAAGCCGTCATCATTGGCCAGGGGCTGGTGTTTTGGTACAGGAAGCGGCTGCTGTCAGGATTTGAGGCAAGGGTTGAATTAGGTGTTGGATGCCCCCAGAAATTTTTGGGGTAATCATTGGCCGTAAGACCGGTTGCCCCCAACCAGGGTGTAAATCCTTTGAAAGTGCCATTGAGGTTTTCACGAAGCATATAATATCTCCTGGGATCGGATACTCCGGCAAATGCCTGGGGATTGGCACCCGACATCAGATTGGCGATAAAGGCTGACTGCCTGATAGCACCGATATTACCCCTGAAAGGCCCGAAGAAATTATTTACTGCGGATATACTTCCTCCCGAAACCTTAACCAATGCATTGTCTGCATTGGTGGCAAGGGAAAGGTTAGCATATTTTATAGCAGAATCGGCATAGCCTCTTGAAATAAAATCGGATTTACGGCTTAAATTCATATAAGAACGGGCCAGTATGCCATACACAAATTTTTTCCATTTGTTTACGTCGCCATTGTAAAAGAAGGCATCACCAATAGCCAGGTTGGCCTGGCTTACAGCGCCATCTGTTCTGTTCAAAAAACTTATGGCCCGGTGGCAAATTACCCGGCAACTGTCATAGAATTCCGGCTGGGTATCATATTTGAACTGTGCCAAATTGGTATTGAAAGCTTCTTTTAAAATCGCATCACCATAACAGTTAGTAAGCTCCAGCCAGCCCCAGGCCCTGATGGCCCATCCTACACCAACATAATCCCATTTTTGTTCTTCGGTGCCCCACTCAATGATCTTGTTCACATTACCTCCATGGCCATAGTAAACGGCTGCCCAAAGCTGGCCTGTATTATCACTGGCAGTTCCTCCCGGAAAACCCATCTGGCCATATAATTCAGCATTGGTTTGTGTTCCCCAGTATTGGATATAGCGTCCCAGCAGAATAGCATCGGCCTGAACGCCATAGCTTGTTCCGGCAGATGAAAAGAAAGCAGTAAAACCGCCGATCACACCGGGTAAAATGGTTTCAATAGGCACCCTCGTTGGAGAGTTTGGATTGACATAAGCGTCATCAATTTTTTTCTTACAGGATGAAGCCAGTACAATGCCCAGCAATCCCAGAAAAAACATTGGTTTTATCATTTTATTTTTCATACAAAAAATTTTAAAATTTACTGTTTAAGTTAGTCATTAAAAACCGGCTTTCAAACCAAAGCTTACACCAACCGGGGTTGGGGCATTACCCAGGTCCATACCATAACCGCCAACACCTAATGTGCCGGGATTATTGGCATTGATAGAAGGATCTGCTCCCCTGTAATTGGTGAAAAGTACCAGGTCGCTTCCGGTTACGAAAAAGCTCATGGATTTTAAGTACTTAACCCGCTTGGTAATTTTTTCAGGCAGCCTGTAGCTTAAAGTAATATCCCTTAACCTGAACCAGTTAACATCTTTCTCAATAAATTCCTCGTCGGGCATGGTGGTATAATAAGTAGTTAAGAAATTAGGTACAATAACTATGGTGTTTTTTGTGGGGTTATTGGTATTTTGTAAACCATCGTTCAAAACGCCATCTACTATAACAGCGTTATTGCGGTTGGCTGTTCGTGCACTCTTGCCAATTGTGGTCAATACCTGGTCGGTTCCATTATAAATATCTCCGCCAACTTTCCAGTCCCATAAAAAGTTTAATGACCAGTTTTTATACCTGAATGAGTTCAGGGTACCCAATGTAAAATCGGGGTTCCTGTCGGCAATTAACTGGTTTCCGCCATTAACCAAAGGCAGGCCGGTAGAGGCATTGATCAGTATTTGCCCGGCCTGGTTACGCTGATAAGTAGATCCGGTGATGGTACCGGTAGAAAAGCCCCTTATCAAACCACCCCTTACATTGGAAATATAGGTGTCGGAATTGTAAAAATCATTCAGCGGACCAATCGCATCGGGCAAGGTTAATACCTTACTCCACATGTGGTTGAAATTGAAATTGATACTCCAGTTGAAATTTTTCCTTTTTACAGGAGTTAGATTCAGTGTTGCCTCCAAGCCCTGGTTACGTAATGAAGAAGAATTGGTAGTATTCAACACCGCAGTGGTAGCATAACTGGCCCTGAAACCCTGGCTGATCTGTTTTGTAGCATGTGTATTGTAATAGGCGACTTCCAGGTTTATCCGGTTGTTTAAAAACCTCATTTCGGTACCTATTTCGTAGGTTGATTGCCTTTCGGGCACCAGGTCGGGGTTGTTATTGGTAAAGCCATAGGTGAATGTTCCTCCCGGATTGGTTGAACTGCTCTGATTGGGTACAAACACACGCTGGTTTGAATAAGGATCATTTAACCTGGCAGTATTTGCCAGAGAAGCCCTCAATTTAAAATAGTCGAGGATTTCACCTTTCTTTAGAATCGGGAAGATATCAGACATGATAATACTCAAGCTGGCACCCGGATAGTTGTAATTGTTATTTTTTGGAGGTATAGGAGATGCTTTTTCAAAACGCTGAGAATAGGTAACAAATACAACATCCTTATATCCGATGGAAACCTCACCAAAGTAGGCAATCTGCCGGAAGATCCTCAGATTGGGCAAACCTTTGGAAGCTGCTCTCTGCAAACGTACCCTGGAACCAGGTATGGTTAGGCTGCTGTCTGTAGGGTCATAATTGGTAACAATATTACCATATTTGTATAACCGGCCGCCTACAATGGAATCGGCTATCCCGTTACCAACAACAGCATATTGCTGGGTTTCAAAATCCTGCCACATGGTACCCACCAGCAAACGCCCGGTGAAACCTTTCCATTCTTTTTTGGCGCTTGCCGTAATGGTATGGTTATATCCTTTATAGGTGGTATAATAGTTTTCAAGACGGCCTAAGGTTTGGGCAGTGAGAAAAAAAGACTGGGGATGGTTTAAGATATATCCATCTGTTTTATACGTGTCGTAACCAAACCTTCCGGCTATATTCAACCAGGAAAAAGGCTTGATATCTATGCCCATGGTAGCAATCCAGCGCCTGGTAATATCACCCATGATATTGTTTTTTGTACTCCAGATGGGGTTATCAAAATCGGCATTGGGGTTTGCGTTGAATAAAGTAAGCTTTCCGCCATAGTCATCCTGGTACCTGGTGATATCATTATTTGCGGGCCATTGGTACAGGCTCATCAAATAAGAAGAAGCACCTTTGGTTGGCTTTTTATTATCAGCATAAGAATAGGCAACAGAGGGGGTGAGGGTTATGTATTTACCGATCTTGGTGGTATTGGAAATACGGCCACTGTATTTGGTGTAATAATTATTGGGTACTACACCACTGTTGTTTAAATATTGGCCGGATGCACGGAAAGCCAGTTTTTTTATTCCGAATTCAACACCCAGGTTATGTGTTTGCGAAAAACCAGTTTCATAAAAATTGTTTACATTGTCATACAATTTTGTACCGGCCGGCCATTTGGGGCCAAATGAAGTAAAACGTCCGACAGGATCAGGAACTCCGTTGGCTGCACCCGGGCCGTATTCATTATTAACCTTGGCAAACCTGTTCAGTTTCTGGAAACGGAAGTTGTTATCGTAATTCACTACTAATTTCTTACCGGTTATTTTTGCTCTTTTGGTAGTGATAACAATGGCTCCCGAACTGGCCGAACTGCCATATAGGGCTGTAGCTTCGGGGCCTTTTAAAACTGTATATGATTCTATATCATTAGGGTTTAAATCGGCGATACGGTTGGTGTTGTCGATGTTACGGTTATTACCGTCACTGGCTAAACCAACGCCGCTACCTCCCTGTGAATTGGAATTAAATGTGGTATTGTCTGCAATAACCCCGTCAATAACAAACAAAGGCTGGTTGGTACCGGATAGTGTATTAAATCCTCTGAGGATAATACCCGAAGAAGCACCAGCGGTTCCGGTTGTTGGGGTTACACTAAGTCCGGCAACCCTTCCCTGCAGGCCGTTTATAAAGTTCTCGCGTTGGGTTTCGGCTACTTCGCTGCCTTTTACCGTTTGAATGGAATAACCCAGTTCCCTGGGTGCTTTTTTAATATCCATAGCCGTTACCACTACTTCATCCATGGTACCGTCTCTGGCAACCATATTTACTACTACGGTGCCTCCATCCTTTACTTTGCTTTGCTGGGTTGAAAAATTAACGGAACTGATCACCAGTACATCACCTGTTTTGGCATTGATGGTGAAGTTTCCGTTGGCATCTGTTTTTGTTCCCGATTTGGCTCCCTTTAAAAGTACGGTGGCGCCTACAACGGGCTGTCCCTTATCATCCAGTACCCGGCCAGTTACCGGAGCCTGGGCAATTGCCAATAAGGGGAACAGGAAAAACAGAATAGCAATCAATCTGTTTGTAAATTTTCTCATGTTAGTCGTGTTTTGGTGTTTAAAAAAAGTGCTGTTTTATAATGATTTACATAACCGTTATTCCTGCGTTTGTATAAGGCTGCAGCAGGGGATGATCGGTTGGTAATTCGGTTATTAATATATCGATCTTATCTAAATCGCAAACCTTAACAGGTTGCATGCTGTTTATCTTTTCAGAAATCGTTAAACAAACTACTTTTTGTGATGCCTCAATCATGGCCTGCTTAATTTGCACCACATCCCAGTCGCTGTCGGTTATGCCATGCTGAAGGTCAATGGCATTGATTCCCAGAAAACATAAATCGGGTTTAAAGGTATTAATTTTAGCGATGGCATTGGTTCCCAATGTAATATTTGAGTTTTTTGATAATTTATCGCCGATCACAATCACTTCAATCATGGGATGATGCATGTATTCTACAATGGCCGGTATGCTGCCGGATACAAAAGTGGCCGATAAATTTACCGGCAATGACCTGGCCATTTCAATCACAGTGGTTCCTCCGCCTGTTAATACAAACATGCCATCTTTTATAAGGCGGGCAGCTTTTTCACCAATGATCCGTTTACTGTCCTGCGAATATATTTTTTTGGAGGGGTAGGTGATATCGTTAAATGCATGAGATAATGCGCCACCGTGTACTTTTATTAATTTGCCTTTTTCGTCCAGTTCCTGTAGATCCCTGCGAATGGTGTCTTCCGAAACGTCTACCTGGGTGCTTAAAGTATTTGACAATACCTTATTATGCAGGTTTACCTGGTGTACGATGTACGCCTGTCTTTCTCTTTTAAGCATTCGTTGGTTATTGCCATCAAATTAGGTATTAAAATGCAGAAAACAGCAAAATTTCAATAATAATATTGCACATAGTGTGCATAAACCTGCAATACCTGCAAGACAGGGTATGCCCTGAAGTTGATTTTTTAAAAAATTAATGAGCGTTCCTGCTGCTGTCTTTTTTAGCCCGTATAACCATTTGGGTTTTTACTTTGTTCAATTTTGAATGGCTGTCGTTTTGTGAAACAGGTATTTCAGATTTAAGTGAATCTTTCAGCATCAGGTTTTCTTCCTCATCTGCCGGTACGTAATAATTACCAAAAAGGGATGTTAATACCTTGGCATGGTAAACAGACCGGTTGAATTTATTACCTATCACAATGATCGTGGCATTCTCTTTAAGTAATCTGATAAAAGTGGCATTGCTGCCATGCCACCACCCGTTGTGGTAAATGATCTTATTTCCATAACCCTGCCCACCGGGCACTTTGGGCGGGTTGTCATCGGGGAAAATATGCATACGCCAGCCAAGGCCATAATTGCGCATGCCGGGCTTTTCATGGCTGTATGCAGCATAGGCCTGATCAAGCGTTTCTTTGGTAAACTGTAAACCAGATGATAAGGCCCTGTCCCAAATAAGCAGATCACGGGGGGTACTGTAAATATTTTTATCTCCATAAACCTGGTCTAAAAAATTATAAGTTTCCGGTATGCCCCGCCAGTTGTAGCTGGGTATGGCTTTTAAAGTATCGGCCAGGGAAAAAACATAGGTGTTCTTCATATTGAGGGGCACAAAAAAGGTGAGTTTCAGGTAAGCAGCATACGTTAACCCCGTAATTTTTTCAATCAATAAAGCCAGCAGGGCATAATTGGTATTGCAGTAAGAAAAATGTGCACCGGGTGTCTGCATTTCGGGCAATGCTGTTTTCCGGGTAATTAAGTAGTCCAGCACATCTTCATTTTTTACAAACCGGCTCAAATCCCAACCCAGATTTTGCATAAAATAATTGTAATTGGGCAGGCCGCTGCGGTGGTTTAACAGCATCCGGATGGTTAACCCGGGGTAATCAAATGCAGGAAAATATTTTCTCAGTTCATCATCAATATGAAGCTTGCCATCCTGTTGTAATTTTAATACGGCCATGGCTGTAAAAGTTTTGCTGATGGAAGCAATGTGCAGGGCAGTACTGTCTGTAATGAGATCGGTACCCGGTATATGGCCTGTACCGTGGTATTTTTCAAATACGATATTGCCGTTTTTGGCAACAATCATTCCGCCATTAAAACCTTTTGTTGCCAAAACACTGTCGTACCAAGACTGGCATGCATTTTTAAACCGGGCAGCATCTGCAACTGAAACGGGAAGGGGCTCGGGCAGGTTAATGATCTGAATGGTATCGGCATTGTTTTTTTTCGCTTCCTTATGTACACTGTTGCAGGCCGTACAAAACAAAACACAGCTGAATCCGAAAGACAATAACAGCAAAGAAAATGGTTTAAGCAATACCGGCATGGTCAAATTTTACGGTTCAGATAGAATATATTTGTGCAAAATACGCAGTAATCACCATGGCCGAAAATAAAATAACCAGTTATCCGAAAAGCAAAATAAATATCCTTTTTCTGGAAAATATCAGTGATGTGGCGGTAAAGCATTTTAATGAAGCCGGATACGTGAATGTAAAAAAAATAAATGGGGCTTTATCTGAAGCAGAATTGATTGCAGCTGTAAAAGATATTCACCTGCTGGGCATACGCAGCAAAACGCAGGTAACAAAAAAAATACTGGATGCGGCACAAAAATTACAGGCAATCGGCTGTTTTTGTATTGGTGTAAACCAGGTAGATTTAAAAACAGCCACAAAAAACGGGATCGCCGTTTTTAATGCACCATACAGCAATACCCGAAGCGTAGCCGAACTGGTGATAGGCACTTCTATCATGCTTATCCGCAAGATCATCGACAAGAACAAAGCAGCTCATGATGGCATCTGGCTTAAAGAAGCCAGCGGCAGTTATGAACTGCGGGGCAAAACCCTGGGCATCATCGGCTATGGAAATATAGGCAAACAGGTAAGCGTACTCGCCGAAAGCCTGGGCATGAAAGTAATTTTTTATGATATAGAGACCAAACTGCCATTGGGGAATGCCGAAGACAGGAAAAGCCTGAAAGCGGTTATTGCACAATCCGACATTGTAACCCTGCACGTACCTGAAACCTCCGGCACGAAGAACCTGATCAATAAGAAAACGCTGGCGCAATTTAAAAAGGGAAGCATTTTAATTAACTATGCCAGGGGAGAAGTGGTTGACCTGGAAGCCCTGCGTAAAGCTTTGCTGGAAGGTCATTTGAGTGGTGCAGCAGTGGATGTTTTTCCGGTTGAACCTGAAAAGAACGGAGACCATTTTTCTTCACCGCTGCAGGGGTTGAGCAATGTGTTACTTACTCCGCATATTGGCGGCAGCACACAGGAAGCACAACATAATATTGGTGCTGATGTAAGCAGCAAACTGTTTAATTACCTCGAAAAAGGCATCAGTACCGGTTCGCACAGCATACCGGAACTTTCTTTACCACCACAGGAAGGGACCCACCGTATCCTGCACATCCATCACAATGTTCCGGGGGTATTATCCGAGATCAACACCCAGCTAAGCAAACATAAGATCAATATCCTGGGACAATACCTTAAAACCAATGAAACCATCGGTTATGTAGTGCTTGATGTAAACAAAAACCTGAGCAAAAATGCATTGGAGCTGTTAAAAAAGGTAAAGGGAACCATTAAGGTGCGGATGTTGTATTAAATAAGTTTCCTAAATTTTCAATAATTATTGAAAATATCATACCTTTGTTCCAAATAACGAACAAATGAAACTCGTAATCATAGGTGGAGGTTTTGGTGGCCTGCGCCTGGCGCGCAAACTCAGCAACAAACCCGGTTTTGACATCACTTTGATTGACCGGTTCAATTATCACCAGTTTCAACCCTTATTTTACCAGGTGGCCACAGCGGGCCTTGATGCCAGCAATATTTCTTTTCCGCTGCGAAAGGTTTTTCATGCAAGCAAAAATGTGCGTTTTAGAATGGCACAGGTTCAAAAATTAATTACTGCTGAAAAAAAAGTAGTTACTGATATCGGCGATTTTGATTATGATGTATTGGTGATAGCAACAGGCGCGGACACGAATTTTTTTGGCAACCAGCAATTGATTGACAATGCCTTTCCCATGAAAAGCACAGTCGAAGCATTGCAGCTGCGTCACCGGCTGCTGCACAATTTTGAGGATGCGTTGCATGTAACATCCGAACTTGATTTGCAACGCCTGATGAATGTAGTAATTGTTGGTGCCGGGCCAACAGGGGTAGAGTTAAGCGGTGCCATTGCAGATATGAAGCGCTTTGTATTGCCCAAAGATTATCCCGAACTGGACTTCACTAAAATGAATATTTACCTGCTGGAAGGTACCGGTAAAACACTGGCAGCCATGAGTGAAAGATCAAGTGCCCAATCTCAACAATATTTAGAAAAACTCGGTGTAACCGTTTTAACCAATGCACTGCTGAAAAATTACGATGGTAAAACGGTGGAATTGCAGAACGGCAATACCATTGAAACAGCCCTGGTCATTTGGGCAGCCGGTATTAAAGGAAATGTGCCGGAAGGGATCAGCGCTGATCTGATTGTACGAGGTAACCGGATAAAAGTAAACAGGCATTGCCAGGTTAATGGTTTTGAACACGTATATGCCATAGGTGATGTTGCCTGTATGGAAGAACCTGCCTGGCCAAACGGTCATCCGCAGGTAGCACCGGTTGCCATGCAACAGGCCGATTTATTGGTTAATAACCTGCGCAGACAAGAAATGAAAAGCAGTGAGGATCTGTTTGAGGAATTCGTTTATAAAGATAAAGGCAGCATGGCTACTGTAGGCCGCAACCTGGCGGTGGTTGATATGCCAAAACCAAAATTACATTTTGGAGGTTTCTTTGCCTGGATGATCTGGATGGGTTTGCATTTGATGCTGATACTGGGTGTAAAGAACCGTTTCTTTGTGTTCAGCAACTGGCTGTATAATTATTTTACCTACGACCAGAACCTGCGCCTCATCTTCAGGGAATTTTACCGGGAACAAAAAAAGTAAAAAAGTACACATGGCTTCAATATTTTTAACGGCAGCTTGGAAGAACCTCATCATGGCGAATTATATTGTTGATCCGGCCGTGCTAAAGCCTTATCTGCCAAACAAAACCGAACTGGATCTGTTCAATGGAAATGTTTACGTAAGTCTTGTTGGGTTTATGTTTTTGAACACAAGGGTGCTTGGTTTTAAAATACCCTTTCATGTAAATTTTGAGGAAGTGAACCTGCGTTTTTATGTGCGGTACAACGATAAAGGAACCTGGAAACGGGGTACGGTTTTTATAAAAGAGATCGTACCAAAACGGGCCATCAGTTTTATTGCCAATACATTGTATCATGAAAAATATGTTACCAAACGAATGAAACATATCACCACAGAAACAGCAAATGAACTGGATTTAAGTTATCAGTGGAAACATAAAAATAAATGGAACCGTATTGAAGCATCCGTTCAAAAACCTGCACAGGCAATGATCCCGGGAAGTGAAGAGGAATTCATTGCCGAACATTACTGGGGTTATTCAAAATACAATGATACCACCACCTTTGAATACAATGTACAGCACCCCGCCTGGAAAATATTTCCGGTTAACCACTATTTAATTGATTGCGATTTTAAAGCCCTATACGGAGATTTCTTTTCAGATTTGGTGAACGCCAAACCCAGGTCCGTATTTGTTGCCGAAGGATCTGAAGTATCTGTTCTCAAAAAAAGGAATTTATAATTTGTTCAGCTGCTTCATCACCTTCTTTGCCCTGCTTTTAAAACCGGCCGACTGATGCGGCAGCTGATCTTCGATGATCAGTTTCAGTTCGGCTTTTATTTCGGGATAATGTGTTGCCAGGTTGGCCAGTACCGACAGGGAAAAGATCCGCACTGCCAATGCTTCCGCAGGAGATTCAAGATATTTGAAACACAGGTCCATGATTTCTCCATGGTATTTTTCGGGCAAATCAATATCCTGCATCAGCCTGATACTGTTGCGTTTTACTGCATCATGCAGGCCAGGCTTTCTCAGATTTTCCACCAGGGTTTTCCAGTGTTTGCTGATCAGCTGCGGATATGCATCTACACAATAACTTACCGGCCAGGCAGCCCTTTGCACAACAAGGTTTTCATCCTGTAAAAAAAGGTTGAAAAGCTCATCAAAATGCACCTGGCTGCTGCCAACCCATTTTACGATCTTTGTACATTGTGCTTTGGAATGCTCTTTTAATATTTCTTCTTTTAAGTTCACTAATTATGCGAATTACACGAATTACACGAATTTAGCAGTTATGAAGGAAATTTTATTTCAATTTGGATTGGCTGAAGAAAACTTTCTGGTAATGCCCTTTGGCAGCGGATTGATCAATACTACCTGGAAGATTACCGACAAAGAGGGGAATGCAACATATATTCTTCAAAAAGTAAATCAACAGATTTTTAAACAGCCCGGGGAAATAGCTTTTAATATCAGGCTGATGGATAATTATTTGAAGGGGCATTTTCCGGATTATTTATTTGTATCGCCGTTGCTTACCATTACAGGTAACGGACTGGTAAAAAATGAGGAGGGTTATTACAGGCTGTTTCCTTTTATTGCAAATTCGCATACCATTGATGTGGTTGAAAAGCCAGAACAGGCTTACGAAGCAGCCAGGCAGTTCGCAAAATTCACGCAACGCTTATCGGGCCTCAATGCTGCACAATTAAAAATCACCCTGCCCGATTTTCATAATCTTACGCTGCGTTACCATCAGTTTGAAAATGCATTGGAATCCGGTGATCCGGAAAGAATCAGGCAATCTGCGCAACTGATCGCTGAAATAAAAAAAAATAAACACATTGTAGATGAGTATGAGATCTGTAAAGAAAAATGTACAGTAAGGGTAACACACCACGATACCAAGATCAGCAATATTTTATTTGATGAAAAGGAGCAGGGGCTTTGTGTGATCGACCTCGATACCGTAATGCCCGGCTACTTCATCAGCGATGTAGGGGATATGATGCGTACCTATTTATGCCCGGTTAGTGAAGAAGAAAATGATTTTTCAAAAATAATGATCCGTGCAGCATTTTACGAAGCAATTGTAATCGGCTATTTATCAGAAATGGGTACGGAGTTGAGTGATATTGAAAAAAAATATTTCCATTATGCCGGTGAGTTTATGATCTATATGCAGGCCATCCGGTTTTTAACCGATCATTTAAATAACGATGCCTATTATGGTGCAAAATATGAAGGACATAATTTTATAAGGGCCGGGAATCAAATTACCTTGTTACAACGACTGCAGGAATTTAATAAAAGCTGTCAGTCTGCCTCTCCCGATAATATCGGGAAGTTTGTCGAAGACGGTGTATAAATGATTATTCTTTGTTTAGCTCGATCTTTTCACCAATAGGATGTCTAGCAGTATAAGTTAATCCAAGTAAAGCCGCCATTGTTTGTGCAAACTGCTTTTGATATAACAGTTGGTTTGTTTTTACCTCTCCCTTTGCCTGTATGCCGGGTCCCATGACCGCCATCCATATCTGGTAACTGTCTTTAATGCTGTTATTATGACTTGTCCATTCTTCTTTTTTTATATCACCACGTCCATGATCGGTGGTAATAAAAACAGCCGTTTTGTTTTTATAAAACGGATCGCTTTGCACATAGTTCCATATATCCTGTATCCATTTATCAACCTGGTTGGCAGCATGTAAATAATTCCTGTATTGCCCGCTGTGTGCCCATTCATCCGTTTCGCCATAAGAAATGTATAACACTTTTGGTTTTTTTGTCTGCAGATAATTCATGGCACCATAATGTGTAAAAACATCCAGGCACTCTGCTTCGCCAAATGGTTTGTAAGAATCTTTTAATAAATTATTGATCGTTTTTTCTGTTACTGTTGGATGGGTACCACCCGTAAGATCAAACGCCGAATACACAGGAAATTTTCCTCTAGCTTCATTTAATATCCGGTCAAATGCATCCCATGCTCCAAAGGCTGCAACTTTGTTTTTGTATTTGGGTTGCTTGTTTAAAAACTCCAGCAGGGTAGTATTTGGGTTGGGTGGATAGGAATTACTATTGATCAGCGTATCGGGATAACCCGTAAATATTTCATTATATCCCGGATAAGAAAACCAGTATGGATTTGCATTGTTGATCTTGTTACCCAAATTTCTGTTGCCGTAGATCTGGCCATTCTTTTCAATAATGCTCCATAAGAATGGCAATAGTTTTTTTCGTCTTTCAACCGGATCGGTCGCCCAGTATTTTTTGTAAATAGCAGCACTGTCGTCCTGGTTAAATTTTTTGTTGTTGGCAATGGCACTATCCATGCCTCCGAACAATTCCTGCCAGCGCAGCCCATCTGTGGTGATGATGATAATGTTTTCGGCAGTTTGAGCAGCTGCTGCATGTGCATTCAACACAAATAATATGATCAGTATCTTTTTCATTTTATTCCAGTGTTTTGAATGCTAAAATAGGTTTTGATTCTGTTTGCAGCAGGTCAAACACAATTATTTCATTGTTACCTTTTTTTAACCAGCTTGCCGGGCAAAACAACCTTTGCTGTGGACCAATATTCCAATACCTGCCCAGGTTGTGTCCGTTTACATAAAGCATGCCTTTGCTATATTTACTCAGGTCAAAATAGGTATCGCCGGTTTCTGATAAATTAAAATTTCCTTTATAAAAAATACCGGGTCCTTCATTAATTCCACGGTCGGCAGTAGCAGCCTTCGTTACAAATGAGCCATCCATGGGTAAAGGATATACCTGCCAGTTCATTAATGTCATGCCATTTAATGTTACCCTGTCGGTAATCCCTTTCCGGTCTATCATAAATTGGGCAAAGTTGATATGGCCCATGCCTTCCACTAAAATATCCAGCATCGGGTCGGCAGCTTCTGTTTTAGGCAGGTCAACGGTCCAGTTTCCCCCATCACGATATACCGTGTCAATAAATTTTCCATTTAAAAACACCAGCGCATAATCGTGCGGTTCCCATATTTTTAATTTACCGCTTTTATGCCCGATCAGTTTTGTGCGGTACAACATCAGTCCCTGGTTTTGTCCATAGTCTTCCATGGGTTTGGGTTGTACTGATAAAATGGGCGGGGGTAACCTTTTCCAGATGGTGGTCATATATTTCATATCAATGGCCGGTATCTCAATGGCCTCCATTTCTTTTGGTACAGTTGGTATTTTATGATCTGTATATTTTGCAATAAGGTTACGCAACGTAAAATATTTAGCTGTAGCCTGGCCCCGTTCATTAATGGGTGCATCATAATCGTAGCTGGTAATATCAGGCTGGTACTGGGTTGGTGAGAAAGCATTGGCGCCGGCAGTAAAACCAAAATTGGTGCCGCCATGTATCACATAAAAATTGATAGACCTTTTATTTTTTAAAAGATATTCCACTTCTCTTTTAAGGTCAACCGTATCGGGCCTTTGCCATTTTTCGCCCCAATGGGTAAGCCAGCCCGGATAGGTTTCACTGCTGAAAGCCGGAACATCGGGATCACTTTTATAAGCCTGTGCAAAATCTGCATCACTGCCGCCACTGTCTAAACCAATGGCTGTACCCTTTATGTGACCGGCTTCCAGCATATAGGCGGTTGGGCCATCAGCCGTGTAGAACGGAACTTTGATACCATTTTTCAACCAGGCTGTTCTTAATGCCTCTAAATAATTTTTATCATTACCATAACTGCCGTATTCGTTTTCTATCTGAACCATTAAAATGGGACCGCCGTTCACACATTGTAATGGGGTAACCTGTTTGGCCAACTCATCTATGTACCGCAATGCAGCGGTCATATACCTGGTATCCATGCAACGTACTTTTATATCCGGGTATTTGAGCAGGTAAGGAGGTAACCCTCCAAAATCCCATTCGGCACATACATAGGGGCCCGGCCGCAGCAACACCCACATGCCTTCCTGCTGACATATTTTTATGAACTCTGCAATATTCCTGTTCTCTGTTGTAAAATCAAATTTCCCTTCTTTCTCTTCATGATAATTCCAGAAGATATACGCTGCAATGGTATTGCAGCCCATTGCCTTTGCCATTTGAATGCGGTGCTGCCAGTATTCCTTTGGGATCCTGGCCGGGTGCATTTCGCCGCCAATGATCTGGAAGGGCTTGCCATCTAATAAAAAATCGGATTTGCCTAAACTGAATTCGTGCTTTTGGGCAAAGCTTAGTTTGGCAAAACTTAAAAGTAATAATATTAAGACTGTTCTTTTCATAATGTTGAATAGATATTTGATGTTGATGTTACCGTCTTGGCGAGGAAGCACGACACTAACTTATGCATTTGATCTTTATTGAGCATGTAAAATATCGTACAGTGATTTTATTTTCAATTTATTTAAAATTTCTCTGGTATTTGTAATATTGCTTATTACAATTGTTTTTGTTTCACCTTTCTTTAGATCAAAATAATTATCCGAAAAAACTGCATCATGGTCATTGAAAGATAAGTATACATATTTTGCATCTTCACCTGCGGTCAGTTTGATCTGGTTTCCTGTAAGTTTAATTGAAATCACCGATCTCTTTAGTTTTAAATCCTTTGGATAAACAGCATCCTTAACCGGCATCACATCATCCCTGTACGCTTCCTTAACTGCATACCAGGCTGCTTTTGGATGCCGGCTGTAATCGGTAATGCTCCAGCTGGTAACAGGCCAGCAATCATTTAATTGCCATAATAAAGTGCCCATATTTGTGGGGTATTTACTGCGGTGCACCGCAATGCTGTTCTTTAAAACATAATACTGCATGCATTGCGACAGGTAAGTATAATCTTCCAGCGAAAGGCGGCTTAGCCTTGTTGAATCAATAAAATAACGGGTTAGATAATGATTTAGTTTTTTAAAACCATCGCTTGCTTTTTGGTGCCCTAGAATGACCGGTGAATATAGATACCTGTCAGACGAATCGGTAAAACGCCTGATCGTATTCCAGTTGGGCATGGACTGCATACCGTATTCACTCACAAAACGGCCGGTCTTTTTTTCAAATGCTTCCCAGTCTTCCAGTCCCCACCAAACACCCCAGTAATGGCTGTCGCCTTCGGTAAAACTTTCCTTGTGCCCCCAACCGTTTTTTGGCGAGGTGGACACATAAGGCCTTGTGCCATCAAATTCATCCACCCATTTTTTCAGGCTGTCCTGAAACAGGCGTTTATAATCGTTCCATACTTTGGCTGAATCTGCTCCATGCAGATTGAATTGATTTTGCCAGCCCCAGTTCTTCCAGGCTTCTTCCACTTCGTTATTGCCGCACCACAATACAATGCAGGGATGTTCTTTCAGTCTTTCGATCTGGTATTTCACTTCTTCCCGTACATTATGCATAAATGCATCATCACCGGGGTACATGCCACCTGCAAACATAAAGTCCTGCCAGACCATGATGCCCATTGAATCGCAGAGGTCATAAAAATCATCGGCTTCATATACGCCGCCACCCCAAACGCGGAGCATGTTCATATTGGCTTCTTTGGCGCTCAGCAACATTTTACGATAATCGGCTCTTGTTAACCGGGGTAAAAAAACATCGCCGGGTATCCAGTTGGCACCTTTGGCATAAATGGGTTTGCTGTTCTTTTCAAAGTAAAAAGATGTGCCGATGGAATCTTTTTGTTGGATGAGTTTTACAGTAGATGATGACACCTTTAACCGTAATGTTTTCCTGGTTGCCGGATCGTGGGCCTTTAACTTTATCATTTTCCAAACCCCACAACCCACAAACTTAGGCCCCCAATCCCAGCCAAACTGAAATTGTGCTTTACGTACATAAACTCTGTTGTTATCCGGTAAAACCAACGGCAGCCTGGCTTTTGCAATGCTGTCCACTTTATTTTGTGCCGATGCAAATCTGATCAGCAACACATTGTTTGTTCGTTTGATGAAAGGCTTCACATCTATTGTCCATCCCCGGAACATATTATCAGCCTGTAAAATTAATTTGCCATTCAGATATACATCTGCATAGGTATCAAGCCCATCAAAAACCAATTCAATGTTCTTCTTAGTGAAAGTTTGTTCATTAACATTAAAAACAGTTTTATACTCCCAATCTGCTTTGTCAATCCATTGCAGTTTACTTTCATTGTCTCTATAAAAAGGATCAGGTATAAGTTTGTTGGCAAGCAGATCAGTATGCACAGTTCCTGGCACTATTGCTTTATACCATTTGCTTTCTTTTTGATTTTTAAATTGCCAGTTCTTGTTTAGCTCAATGGAAATGTTTTGAGCATATATTGCACAAGGTGTAATGAGTAGTATGAAAATTAATAGGCGCATTTTGTTTTTTAGCGCAGAGAAAATGAGAAAAGGAGCATAGGCAGAGAAAGACTCAGCGTAAAACTCAGCTTCTCTTTTTCTCTGCGTTGAAAAAAATATGTAGTGAAAGCATTATTTCTTTTATCTCAGCTTCATCAACAGTAACCGATTTTAAACTTTCTTTCATTGCTTCATTGGTATAACCCATCTTACTGTCCATATTCATTCTTGCAGAGGTATGAAATTCAACAGCACCGGTCTTTTGAGCTAACTCAGCAATATTATCTGCTCTTACACCACTTCCCGGCATAATGATTATTCTCTCATCAGCCTGCTTGATTAATGCAGCTAATGTTTCTGCTCCATCCAAAGCATTGGGGACCAAACCAGAAGTAAGTATCCTTTCGCAACCAATTTCAATCACATCTTCCAAAGCCTGTGCAGCATTGTTTACCCGGTCAAAAGCTCTATGAAAGGTAACGCCCATTGGATATGCCATTTGAATTAATGTTGCGCATCTTTCTTTATCAACCGTTCCATCTGCATGCAAAATGCCAATCACCACGCCGTCGCAGCCCAGTTCTTTGCAGATCTTCACATCCGCTTTCATTACTTCAAATTCAGCATCGCTGTAAAAAAAATCGCCGCCACGAGGGCGAATGATGGGATACAATTCTATTTGCAGATTTTCACGGGCAGCTTTTATAAAACCATAGGATGGGGTAGTGCCGCCTTCGCCCGGATTATCACACAATTCAATACGGCGGGCACCTGCAGACTGTGCAAGGATGCAGCTTTCTATGTTGAAACCGATTACTTCTAATTTGAAATTCATAATAATATTCAATGCTCAATATTCAAATTTCAATGTTCAGTTGCGTTTTATAGATTATTGAACATTGAAAATTGTGTATTGAATATTTTTAAATGAGGTATTTAGAAGCGTGTATCATATTCTCTTTATCACTCTTCACACTAAACACAAATCCTTTTTGTATGGCATAAGCGCCATACTGCCCCTTTTTATTCATGGCCAAAAAACCTACCTGTAAAGTTTTTGCTTTTTCATTGTCTCTTTTTACAATTCTTTCCACTGCTTTTTTACAGGCCAATTCGGGTGAGTAGCCCTGCCGCATAAATTCAACCACCAGGTGCGTTCCGCAAATGCGTATCACTTCTTCGCCGGTACCGCTGCTCGTGGCTGCACCAACCTCATTGTCTACAAACAAACCGGCACCAATAATTGGAGAGTCGCCCACACGGCCATGCAATTTAAATGCCATGCCGCTGGTGGTAACTGCGCCCGACAGATCACCATTCATATCCATTGCTACCAAACCCATCGTATCATGATTGACAGTACCGTCATCAAAAAAGTTTGGTGCAAACGGACCGTTTTGTTTTTTTCTTTCAATATTGATTACAGGCTTGTATTCACTTTTTTTAAGCCAGTTGGCATAGGCGTTTTTAGCATCTTCCGATAATTCCCCGCTTTCTAATGTAAAGCCATTCTCCACAGCAAATTGCTGGGCACCAGCACCAACCAATATTACATGCGGAGTTTTTTCCATTATTTTCCGTGCAACAGATACGGGATGTTTTATTCGCTCCAAACCTGCTACAGCACCAATATTGGCCTTATGATCCATGATGCAGCTGTCTAATGTTACAATACCATCCCTGTCGGGGTAACCACCCAAACCTACACAGCAATCTATCTTATCCTCAATATGCATAGCGCCGGCTTCTACTGCATCCAGTGCAGATCCTTTGGTTGATAATATTTTCCAGGCTTCGGCATTTACCGGCATACCACTATCCCAGGTAGAGATAACGATGGGCTTTACCCTTGCATCAAAGCCATTGGCCCATGTTTTTTTTGCAGCAAGCAATGGCGCAGTCAGGGCTGAGAGGTGTAAGAATTTTCTACGGTTCATGTATGATTTTGTTTTTCAATTTCGCTAAAATCTTCTCCATGGTTCCTCCGCCGCGGCGGAGGCGAAGGGGATTTTTAATATTCATCATTCAGGGCAAATATCTGTTTCCGGGTTTTATATTTCCCCCTGGTAAAGTCGGGGATATTTTGAACCTGTCCGCCTTCCAGTATGCTTTTTTCGCTGAGGGGTGTAATGGAATACCAGCTGGCATAATCATACACGTCCATTGGAAATTCGGCACCACGTTTTATACATTCTATAAAGGCATGGTCAACAAAAAAATCCATACCGCCATGCCCGGCACTTTCGGCCTGGGCACCATATTTTTTCCATAGCGGGTGGTCATGATCGGTTAACCATTTCTCCGTATTATCCCATTTGTGATTGTGGTTCATCTCTTTCTGAAAATAAATAAAACCCTGTTTTTTCCCGCCCGAACCCCAATCCTGCCATAACCCTTCGGTACCCTGTACACGAAAACCTAAATTGTATGGCCGGGGCGATGAAACATCATGGGTAAGCAGGATCGTTTCGCCATTGGCACATTGTATCTGTGTATTTACAATATCGCCGCATTTATAATTCAATTTGGCATTGGGGTGATTGGTACCGCCCTTGGGGTGATCTGCTATATATTTCTGCAATCCTTTTGCTTTGGAAGCAATGGAAGACAGCCTGGTCATCCGGTTTCCGCGGTTAATGTCCATCATAACGGCAACCGGGCCCAGTCCATGTGTAGGATACAATTCCCCATTGCGCTTTAAATTATGTTCGGTGCGCCACTGGGCTTCGCTGTAGGCATTTTTACCAAATTCTACTCCGCTGTTGTAGGCCGTTTTGCCATCATTAAATAGCACTCCGCGAAGATCATGTTCGTAACCGCCCTGCCCGTGCAGCAATTCTCCAAACATTCCTTTGCGCACCATATTCAAAACCGCCATCACATCCCTGCGGTAACACACATTTTCCAGCATCATTACCGGAATTTTTGTTTTTTCTGAAGTATTTACCACATCCCAGCATTCCTGCAGTTTTACCGCGCCGCACACTTCTGCCCCAACAATTTTACCGGCATTCATGGCGTCAATGGCCTGTATGCTGTGCCACTCCCAGGGCGAGCATATCACCACAGCATCCACATCATCCCGCTTTAATAAGTTGCGGTAATCAAAATCACCATTCTTATAAACAACCGGTTCGGGGCGTTTATATTGTTTAAATACGCCCATGGCCTCATCCACGCTTCTTTGCTGCGGATCGGCAATGGCGGTTATCTCCACATCATCCCGTTGTAAAAAATTGCCCATGTGCTCATGAGAGCGAAATCCGGCACCAATGATGCCAATACGCACTTTGTCTTTTTTTGAAGGTGCAAAAGCTTTAACAGTATTGCTAAATGTGAGCGCTGCGCCTGTATATGCGGTTGTTTTAATAAAATTTCGGCGGTTAAATTGAGGTGACATAAATTAGGATTTAAACAATAAATATAGAATTATTTGTGGATTGAAAGTTTTTGAATCATTTCTGCTGAGATGGTGTCGGCATATGTGCCAAAAGCATCTGTCAGTGACCCTTTTATTGTTGCATCCTTCGATTCAATGGCATATATGATATTTTGATCGCCGGGGTCAGTGTCTCCTTCAAAACGGTAAAATTCCACAATCTCAAATTCATTTGGGTTTAAACAGGTATTATTTGCGGTACAAATAAGTTTATCAAAGGCAATATTAAAGTCAGCTGTAAAACCTCTCGAATTCAGATCTTTCAATGCCTCAGTCAGGGTTTCATAATTTTTCATGTAATTTTTTATTAAAGTTATAAATGATGTTATGCCGGTCTTTTAGCTACCTTATACATTAACAAATACATGATGACCAACAGGGTAACCCCGGCTGTGATTAAAAAAGTGGCCATTGCGCCAAAATTTACCCAAAGTAAACCACAAAGGCTGCTGGCAACAAAAGCACAAATGCTTTGAAAGCCGGAATAGGTACCGATTGCTGTGGCCGTTTCACTTTTATCCACAATATTGCTGATCCAGGCTTTGGAAACACCTTCTGTTGCTGCAGCATAGATCCCATACAGGAAAAAAAGAAAAAAGAAAACAGGTATGCTGTGGTTGAATGCAAAGCCGGTATACACCAGGCTGAAGACCACCAGCCCGGCAATGAATATTTTTTTAATCCCGATCCGGTCTGCCAGCATGCCTATAGGGTAGGCCAGTAATGCATACACCAGGTTATAAAATATATAAATGCCAATTACTGCAGCATCGTTTAACCCGCTTTCTTTCATCTTTAGTAAAAGAAAAACATCGGAGCTGTTAAATAAGGCAAACAACAATAAGCCGGCTACTAATTTTTTATACTGGCCGGTGCTTTGCTTCCAGTAACCGGCAAATGCAAAAAAATGAACTGCAGGTTTGCGGCCGTTCACGACAGAAACAGCAGGCTTTCTTTTTTCTTTAATGAACAGGGTAGCAATAATGGCCGCTAATCCCGGCAAAAAGGCAACCAGGAACAGTGTTTTATAATCATCAGGATAAAAATAGAGATATGCCAGTGCAATGGCAGGACCAAAAACCGCACCTAATGTATCCAGGCTGCGGTGAAAACCAAAAACCTTTGCCTTATTTTCCTTTGTACATTCATCACTCAGTAAGGCATCGCGGGCCCCGGTTCGGATGCCTTTTCCCAGCCGGTCGATGGTTCTTGACAAAAATATCCACCAGGGGTATATAAAAAAGGCCAGCATGGGTTTACTGATGGCGCTTAGGGTATAACCCAGTTGCACAAAGGGTAAACGCCTGCCGCTTTGATCGCTCAGTTTGCCAAAATAGCTTTTGCTTAAGCCAGCTACCGATTCGGCTATACCCTCCAGGATACCAATGAACAAAGCAGTATAGCCAATGTGTTTAAGAAACAAGGGCATTACCGGATAAAGCATTTCGCTGGCCATATCGGTAAATAAACTCACCAACGACAGCATCCAGATGGTTGGTGTAATTATTTTTTTCCGGGAATCTGTTTGTGCCTGCACAAGCCTTCATTTTTCCGAATGTAGCAATTTGTTGGTACATTGCAGGTATAAAAAGATAATTTGTTACCTGTATCACAATGAGTGTCAATATGACTTTATTTATTTTGAACAGCTAACATCATAAAGGATTATGCATAAGAAGAAAACAACCGGGAAGAAATCATCACAAAATACTATACTGAATGGTAAGCTTGATATTTCAAAAAGCGGTATGGGGTATGTAATTGTAGAAGGGATGGATAAAGATATAATTGTGCGGCCAAATGACTTTAACCGGGCATTTCATGGAGATATGGTTCAGGTTCAGGTTAACACCGGTTTATCGAAAGAAAAAAGGCTGGAAGGAAAAATTGTGGATATAACAGAACGTAAACAAACCGAATTTATCGGCAATATACAAATGAGCAGGAACTTTGCTTTTTTTATACCGGCTTCCGAAAAACCAATTCCTGATTTTTATATCGCTGCCGATAAATTGAATGGAGCCGGGGATAATGAAAGGGTGGTGGTAAAATTAGTGAGCTGGGATAAGAACGAAAAAAAGCCCATAGGCGAGGTAGTAAGCATATTAAAATCGGAAGATGAGAATGACATGGCCATGAAGGAGATACTGATAGAGGCCGGTTTCCCACTTTCATTTGATGCAGCAGTGCTGGCAGAGGTAAAAAAACTGCAACAACATATTTCCAGGGAAGAGATCAGTAAAAGAAAAGATTTCAGGGATATCTTAACCTTTACCATTGACCCCGTTGATGCAAAGGATTTTGATGATGCCATTTCGATCCGTAACCTGGATAATGGCAATTATGAAATTGGGGTGCATATTGCGGATGTAAGCCATTTTGTAAAACCCGGCACCTTATTGGATAAAATAGCTTACGAAAGGGCCACCAGTGTGTATTTGCCAGACAGGGTGAATCCGATGCTGCCCGAAAAAATATCCAATGAACTGTGTTCTTTAAGGCCCCATGAAGATAAATTCACCTTTTCAGCCGTTTTTCAGATAACCAACCGGGCCGAAATAAAACATACCTGGCTTGGACGTACCATCATTCACAGCAACCACCGGTTTACCTATGATGAAGTGCAGGAAATTATTGAAAAGAACGATGGCCTGCATCATAAACCTATTGTTTTGTTGAATGAATTGGCTAAAAAATTCAGGGCAGAACGCTTTTCTAACGGAGCCATCAATTTTTCATCTCAGGAAGTAAGGTTTGAGCTGGATGAAAAGGGTAAACCAATCGGCATTATAGTAAAGGAAAGTAAAGATGCCCATAAACTGATCGAAGAATTCATGCTGCTGGCCAACCGCACCGTAGCTACTTATATTTCTAAAATAAAAGTAAATAAAGAGCCCATTCCTTTTCCATACCGGATACATGATACGCCTGATGATGAAAAACTGAAACCCTTTGTGGCATTTGCCAAAAAATTCGGGTACATTTTTGATATGCATGATGAAAGGGCCGTAGCGTCCTCTTTCAATAAAATGCTTAAAGACGTGCAGGGAAAACCCGAGCAGCATGTGTTGGAGCAGCTTGGTATCAGAACGATGGCCAAAGCAGTATATACCTCCTCCAACATCGGCCATTATGGTTTGGGCTTTGAGTTTTACTGCCATTTTACTTCTCCCATACGCCGTTACCCTGATGTGATGGTACACCGCATTTTGCAGCAATGCCTTGAAAAAGACCTGAAGCTGGATAAAAAAATGGATGAACGTTGCAAACACTGCAGCGACCGCGAACGAAAGGCCATGGAAGCCGAAAGGGCCGGTAATAAATACAAACAGGTAGAGTTCATGAAAAATTACCTGGGGCAGGAGTTCGACGGCATCATCAGTGGTGTTGCTTCTTTCGGCTTTTTTGTAGAAACGGTAACACATAAATGCGAAGGGATGGTAACGGTGAGAGAACTGAATATGTTTGATGATTTTCGCCTGGATGAGGCCGATTATGCCCTGGTGGGTATGCGTACCGGCCAAAAATTCCGAATGGGAGATGCTGTTCGTATAAAAGTGGCAGCAGCCAATTTAAGCAAACGCCAGCTTGATTTTGAATGGGTAAATAATAAAGCGGCAACCATTGGCAAAAGCAAGGTTCAAACTGCCGGTAAGGAAAAACAGCAGGCAGGAAAAAAAATACAGAAAAAAAAGAAATAATAAATTCTAAACTGCAATCACGCTGTATGATAAGTGTGTTTGTGTCATTGGGGTTAAGCTTATGCATTCATTTATTGAACTATCCAAACTATTCGAAGAAAAATTCAACATCAGGCATTTCCCTGATCAGCCGGAAACCTTATACAACCCGGCACAATATATTTTAAACCTGGGTGGTAAAAGAATACGCCCGGTATGTGTATTGATGGGCAACCAGCTCTTTAACGAAATTGATCCAGATGCCTATAATGCCGCCGCAGCCATTGAACTTTTTCACAATTTCAGTTTAATACACGACGATATCATGGACAAAGCGCCCATGCGGCGGGGTATGGAAACGGTTCATACCAAATATGGCGAATCAACCGCCCTGCTGGCAGGCGATGTGATGTTTGTAAAAGCCTACGAATACCTGAACAGGATTAAGCTGGCCCAGTTGCAAAAAGTGCTGTACCTGTTCAACAATACGGCCAGTGCGGTTTGTGAAGGCCAGCAAATGGACATGGACTTTGAAAAACGGGAAACGGTGCACATGGATGAATATGTACACATGATCACCTTAAAAACATCGGTGCTCCTGGCAGCCAGTTTAAAACTGGGTGCTATTTTGGGAGGTGCCGGAGAAGGTAATCAAAACCACCTGTACGAATTTGGGAAAAACCTCGGCATCGCTTTCCAGGTACAGGACGATTATCTGGATGCATTTGGCGATCCCGAAAAATTTGGCAAACAGGTGGGAGGCGATATTGTGGCCAATAAAAAAACCTTTCTGATGATCCATGCTTTTGAAACAGCAAAGCCAGCGCAGTTAAATGAATTAAAAGAACTGATAAAAACCAATCCGGCTGATAAAGTAGAAAAAATAATGCAGATCTTCCGCGACTGCAAAGTGGATGACTGGGCAAAGGAATTAAAAAACATATACCTGCAAACAGCCCTAAAACACCTGGAAGACACAGCCGTACTCTCTGTACGTAAAAAACCATTGCAGGAGCTTGCCGATTATTTGATGATGCGGGAGAGTTAAAAGAGTTTTGAGTTTGGTGTTTTGCGTTTTATGTTGGCTTCTCAATAATTTCACCAGTAAGCTGATTAGCAACTGTAAAATATTTTCCTTAATTTCCTTCTTCCAAAACAGAAACTGACATGTCAAATTCATTATTCCGCACAAAAAAAATTGAAAATATTTTAGCTGAAAGCAGCGATGATTCACATGGAGGTAGTGGACTAAAACGCGTACTTACCGTAAGAGACCTTACCTTTTTTGGTATTGCGGCCATTTTAGGGGCCGGCAGTTTCAGCAGCCTTGGTTTTGCGGTATTCAATGGCGGGCCGGGCGTGGTTGTATTATTCATCATCACCGGCATTGCCTGTGCTTTTACAGCCCTGTGTTATTCCGAATTTGCAAGCCGCATTCCCGTTGCAGGCAGTGCTTATACCTATGCCTATGCCAGCTTTGGTGAATTATTTGCCTGGATCATTGGCTGGGCCCTGATCATGGAATACTCTATCGGTAATATTTATGTTGCATACAGTTGGAGCGATTATTTTACTTCCTTAATGGGAAAAATGAATGTTCATATTCCTGAATATTTATGTACCAGTTATATGGAAGCCAAACACGCTATTGAAGGGGGCAGTACCAATCCCGATGTTTTAGAAGCCTGGAACAATTCGCCGGTTATTGGCGGACTGAGAATTATTTTAGACCTGCCGGCGCTCATTATCAATTTTCTGATCACTTACCTTGTTTATCGTGGCATCAAAGAGAGCCGCAATTTTAGTAACCTGATGGTGATCATGAAAATAGCAGTTGTTGCACTGATCATTATTGTAGGAGGTTACCTTGTTTTTTCAAATGGTCTCACTGCAAACTGGACACCTCCAAACGACGATGGGGTAAGATCGTTTATGCCCAATGGCTTCAGTGGTGTAATGATGGCTGTTGCCAGTGTGTTCTTTGCTTATATTGGATTTGATGCGGTGAGTGTGCTGGCAGAGGAAAGTAAAAATCCGCAACGTGACCTTCCAAGAGGAATGATCTTATCACTGGTTATCTGTACGGTTATCTATATTCTGCTCACCCTGGTTTTAACCGGTGCAGCCAATTACAGAAGTTTTGATGGTGTGGGCGATCCGCTGGCATTTATTTTTGAACCTCAAAACCTCAATGTAGGCTGGATGCAGTTTTTGGTTGCAGTTGTGGCTGTAGTGGCCATGACGAGTGTTTTACTCGTTTTTCAAATGGGACAGCCACGTATCTGGATGAGCATGAGCCGGGATGGTTTGATGCCACCTGTTTTTCAAAAGATCCATCCCAAATTTAAAACACCTTCTTTTGCTACCATTATTACCGGGTTGGTTGTAGGCGTACCTATTCTGTTTACCGATAAAACCTTTGTACTCGATTTTACCAGTATAGCAACCCTGTTTGCTTTTGTATTGGTTTGCGGGGGCGTATTGCTTATCCCCCGAAAAGAAAAAGTAGGCGGAAGGTTTCATATGCCCTATATAAATGGCCAGTTTATTTTCCCGATAATTGTAGCAGGTGCAATCATTATGGCCTGGGCTCTTTCCAAAACCTATTTTTCCGATCTGTTTAATTTTGACTACAGTGCCAATGCAGATTATACAGCCGGTAAAAAATCGTTTATGGACCTGGCCATCACCAATATTTCACTCATCATTTTCTGGATAAGCGCCATTCTGCTGGCCCTATTTGCATTTATCAAGAAATATTCGCTGATACCATTAATGGGCGTAATTACCTGCATGTACCTGCTTACCGGCATGAGCAAGAGTAACTGGGTATGGTTTATCGGCTGGCTGGTGCTGGGCATCATCATTTACTTTTTATACGGTTACAAGAAAAGTAAACTGGCAAATTAAAATTGCATATTTTTCTTTTGGGCCAAACATTTGATCTTTATTGAACTTCATTGGCGTCCTGCACTTGCCGATGTTAAATCGGCATCCCCAATTTAATTCGGGGCTTGTACTTTAGTACCTTTGTGCAACTTTTTTATTTAATAGACATGAAATATCAACCCGGCGATAAAATACTGGTATTGCTTACCGACGAAGAAGGTACCATACTGGAGATCATGAACGAAAAAATGGTGCTGGTAGAGGTGAAGGGCGTAAAATTTCCCATTTATACCGACCAGATAGATTTTCCTTACTTCAAAATGTTTTCTCAAAAATTCAAGGCCGAAAAAAAGAAAGTGTTTATTGACCAGGTGCAGAAAGAAAAAGCAATGCCAAAACTAAAAGAAGGCAATGGCATCAAACTTTCATTCATCCCTGTTTTTGACAAGGATATTTTTGACGACGATATTGTTGAAAAATTCAAACTCTATCTGCTTAACCAGAATGAAACGGCTTATACCTTTGATTATAAACTGATGATTGGAGGCGAAAGCAACTTCCAGCTTAAAAATACCATTGACCCTTTAAGTGATTTTTACCTGCACGATGTACAGTTTGAAGACCTCAGCGACAGCCCCCGCTTTGAATTTGAGTTTGCTTTAAAAGAACCCGACAAAAATAAAGCTCCATATTACGAAACCTCTTTAAAAATAAAGGCAAAACAGCTATTTAAGAAGATAGAGGAAATACAAATGAAAAATGAACCATCTTTTTCTTACACGCTGTTTGAAAATTATCCCGACAGGGTAGTGGAAGAACAAGTAAACCTGGGCAGGCTGGGCAATGCCGGATTCAGAATTTACGATGCACATAAGATCAAACAGAACCTGGAGCCTGCAAGAACCGTAGTTGACCTGCATATTGAAAAACTCACCGATAGCTGGAAACACCTCAGCAATTTTGAAATACTGACCATGCAGTTAAAGACCTTCGAAAAGTATTACAACCTGACCATATTGCACTTTCAACCGGTGCTAACCATTATTCACGGGGTGGGTACCGGCAAACTGCGCGATGAGATACACGATATTTTACGATTAAAGAAAGAAGTGAAATCTTTCGTAAATCAATACAGCCATTTGTATGGCTATGGGGCAACCGAAATTTATTTTGAATATAAATAACTGTTATGTGGCTTCCATATGATACCTGGGGACAGGTGGTTTTTGTTTTTATACTTAGCGTGGTCCGTTATATTCTTTTTGGCGGCCTGGCTTTTCTTATTTTTTATGTTTTGCTTAAAAACAAAGCAATATTTGCCAAGATCCAAAAAAAATGGCCCGATAAAGCAGATTATTACCGGGAGATATTTTATTCACTGCTTACATTTTTGATCTTTGCCGTTACACCATTAATATTAAACAATACATACATAAAACCGTACACAACCATCTACAGAGATATTCATCAACACAGTATGCTTTATTTCTGGATGGTTTTTCCCATTATGCTGATAGTGCATGATACTTATTTTTACTGGGCTCATCGTATCATGCATCATCCGAGGCTATTCAGTTTTTTCCATGTGGTGCATCACAAAAGTACAAATCCCTCTCCCTGGGCATCTTTTTCATTTCAACCAACTGAAGCTTTTATTGAATCAGGAATCATCTACATCTTTGCTTTTACATTTCCTGTTCATCTTATTCATATTTTATCTTTCCTTGTATTTATGACCATCTATAATGTTTACGGTCATTTAGGTTTTGAACTTTTCCCAAAAGGAGCAAACAGGCATTGGTTCCTAAAATGGTTCAATACCTCGGTAAACCACAATATGCATCACCAGTATTTTAAAGGCAACTATGGTTTGTATTTTACCTGGTGGGACCGGTTAATGCGCACAACACATCATGAATATAATAACCGCTTTGAAATGATCAGTAATGAAACCAATCAGTTAAGAAAAACCAGAAAGACAAATGTCGGTTAACGGACTGTTTATTTATATCGCTTTTGTGGTTGGTTTTGCATTAACACCCGGCCCCAACATGATGCTTTATCTTGCCTATACTTTTGAATATGGCCGTAAGGCCGGTTGGGCTACGGCCGCAGGTATTGTAAGTTCATTTGTTGTGCATATAACCGCAATTGGTTTTGGGTTAACCGCCATACTGGTAAGCACACCGCATGCATTGGATATTTTGCGTTATTGCGGCATAGGCTATTTGATATACCTGGCCATTGCCAATCTGAAAAATGTAAAATGGAAAGACAGTAAAGCTCCGGTTACCCATCAAGGAATAAGTGCTTTTTATATAAAAGGATTTATTGGTAACCTGCTAAACCCGGGATCTCTGTTCTTATATTTTTCTGTACTGCCACAGTTTCTGCATCCTGGAAGAGGGCAGTTGCTCTTGCAAAATATCAAACTGGGCTTAATACAGATGGCATTTAGCTTCATGACCAACTGTACCATTGTTTATTTGGCAGGTTTTGCCACCGAAACGTTTTTTAAAAATGAAAACTATCAAAAGTGGGTAAGGATTGTGATGAGTGTTTTTATTTTACTCTTTGCTTTGCAACTGTTATTTTTTAAATTCAATTAGTAAAATCTTTATTGTACCCTTATCCTGAATCTTCGTTTACATTATTTTAACATTATCTTGCTGTTTAATAAACAAAAATATGTCATTTCGATGTTTAAACACTGTATATTTGTAAAAATTACTTCTCTAAAAACCAATACAAATATAAAAAACAGATGAAGCGTTATAAAAAATGGCTGTTGGCTTTAGGGGTGGTTTTGCTGGCCGGGGCGGGCCTTATCTGGTACCTGTACACACTTAAATACGATGATACAGCCACCATCAAGGCAGATTATACGGTAAATGCGCTTGATTTTATCAACGAGTTCAAAAAGGATATGGCCGCAGCCAATAAAAAGTATTCAGAAAAGATGGTTGTGGTTAACGGAATGGTTTCGGCCATTGAAATGGCAGATACCACAGCCAATATTAAAATGGTGGATACCACCAACGGGGCCTATATCATTTTTGCATTTCAGCAGCAGCACCTCAACGATGCAAAGGCAATCAAACAGGGTGAGCAGGTTTCTATAAAAGGAAGCTGCAGCAACGGGGCTTTCAGCAGTATACTGGAAACCGAATACATTACCTTTAAGCGCTGTGCCGTAAACAAGTAATTTTAAAACAAAATAAAAATCAAACAAATGAAAAAAACAATGCTCTCTCTGGCAATGGTATTGGCATCAGGCCTGCTGTTTGCTCAAAAGAAAACAACCACATCGGCTGTGATCAGTTTTGATGCAACTACACCCATTGATGCTTTACCCAAGGCAGAAAATAAAACCGTAATTGCCTCGCTTGATACCAAAAGCGGTACCATGGCTTTTGAAGCGGCAATAAAAAGTTTTGCCTTTTCTAATCCAAAAATACAGGAGCATTTTAACGACAAAGGCTGGATGGATAGTGACCAGTTTGCAGCTGCAACTTTTAAAGGCAGTATTGTAAACCTGAAAGAAGTTAAGTTTAACAAAGATGGAACTTATGCCGTTTCTGTAGCCGGAGACCTGACCATGCATGGTGTTACCAAACCCGTTACTGCAAAAGGATCGATCACTGTAAGTGGAAAAGTAATTGTAGCTACTTCTGAATTTTCTGTAAAACTGGAAGACTACAAAGTAGAAGGTAAAGCCATAGCTGCAGGTAAAGTTGCTAAAGAGCCAACCATTAAAGTGGTTGCTGAATTTTAATAACAACACTATCTAACTTAAAACGCTTTTGTTCATTGAACAAAAGCGTTTTGCTTTTAAATATAATGTTGCCCTTTTAATCGGTTTTGAATTCCTCTTCGATCATTTCATGAAAAGCCGCTTCACTTTCCATTATCCACACCGGTAATTTTTCTGTTGTAATTTTCCAGAAGCCATCCATCATTTCCATATTGAAGATGATACGGTTATCCGTTGCATCGATCACATCAACAGTAAACGGACCTTCCTGCTTGCCATTGGGTTTTCTGAAATTAAATTCCTTTAGCTGGCCATCACATTTTATCAGTCTTGTAAACTGTATGTTTTTTACATACTTTAATTCCATCAGGGAAGGGTTTAGCGCAAACTTAAGCCTTTAACCGCAATTGAAACAGATTTGTTGGTTAATAAGCTGTGAATTTTTTATGAATGCTTGTAGCAGTATATTAGCTGGTTATGGATTTTGAAAGTATTTTTTTTAAAATCACCATTTGCCCCAGGTGATAATGTGTATGTTCAATGATACCGGTTATATTTCTGTAATAATTTCCATATTTTTCATCGGTAAATATTTCAGCAAACCTGCTTTCAGGCAACTGTTCAACCAGCCCTGCAAATTGCTCCGCTTCGTTCAGGGTTTTATTTATCAATTGCTGCCAATCGGCCTCAGACTCAATGGGAGGAAGATCAAAACTCAAATGGTCGCTGGCCATAAGGGGCTGCCCTTGCAATACTTTCCCTACAGCATGTACATAATAATTCATGTGATATGCAAGTACGGCTATGGTATTAAAATCATCTACCTTGGTTACTGCCTGCTGCCAGCTTACGTCAGAAAGGGTTTCTTTTACATTTACGGATGTCCAGTTTCCCCCAAAATAAACATCCCTGAAGTGTTTGCCAATTTGTAATGATAAATTCATAAGCTGTTTTTATAGGTATAAAAAAAATAGTAATGCCGGTTTTCATACAAGATGCTTCCGGTTAATGACAATGGCCGGATTATTATCAATAAGTTGCAATTTTAAGTTTTTTAAAAAAAACAGTTTCGTCCATTTCTCTCACTTCACCGGCTTTAAGCCCATCCAGTTCCAGGTCTTCTATATTTAACCGTATCAGCCTTTTGCATTTATGTCCGGTAGCGGCAATCATTTTTCGTACCTGGTGAAACTTGCCTTCGGTGATGGTCATCAACAACCAGGTGTAGGGATCATAAGCGGTCAGGCGGCTGCCAAGGTCATACAGTTCTTCAGGATTATTTACCACGCGAACATCGCAGGGAGTGGTGGTATAATGAACACCGGTTTTTATTCTGATGTCTATGCCGTTTTGCAACCGCTGTATATTTTCTTTGTTCATGATATTGTTTACCTGTACCAGATAAGTTCTTTTATGTGGTTCATCACTCAAAAACAAAAGCCGTGTTACTTTCTTATTGGTCGTTAAAATAAGCAGGCCTTCAGAATGATTATCTAACCTGCCTACAGCATGTGTTCCTTCGGGAAAGTCAAAATCCAGATCGCCCAGCAATCTCACAGCGTGGGTACTCACAAACTGCGATACCATGTTGAACGGTTTGTTGATGATGAAGTAACGGGGCATTAAATTCTTAGTTCTTAGTTTTGAGTTTTTAGTTTTGAGTTTTTAGTTCTTAGTTCTTGGTTTTTAGTTCTTGTGCTATCAACTAAAAACCAAGAACCAAAAACTAATTATTATCTTATTAAAACAGTTGATCCTTTCGCATTATAAACTTTATTATCAGCGCCAATGCCCTCCAGCATCCAAACCAATGTGTGCGATTGTACCGGAATGCCTTTATAACGTCCATCCCAGCCCGGGTTAATGCTTTTGGTTTCAAATACCAGCTCTCCCCATCGGTTGAATATTTTAAAATAATTAAGCTGTTTTATGCCTATCATAAACGGTTTTAAAAAATCATTGAGGTTGTCATCATTGGGCGTAAATGCATTGGGCACATACATAACAATGTGCTTATTAATTTTTACCACTTGTGTATCAATGGTAATGCAACCTGCTGAAGTTTTATGGGTAAGAATATATTTATGTTCCCTGTTGTCGTTAAAAACAGGCGTAAAACTCGCCGCATTATCAAGGCCGGTTATCGGTGACCAAACAACGCTTGTTCCTATGGGCCTTGCCTGTAAGCTCAATGGTAAATTGGCAACGGCATATACTTCGGGATTGTTTTTTCCGGTTTGCGGTTTCTCAATGGTTACAAATCTTTTTTGTATGCTTAACGGAAACGGGCATTGTGCCGTACTTACAGATAAACTGATCACATAATTGCCTGCACCCGGGTAAACCTGTACAGGCGGGTTACGTAAGGTGGATGTTTGGCCATTGCCAAAATCCCACAAATAATTAACGGTTGATGTACCGGGGTCGGTGGTTTTATTAACCGGCAATACCGGTTCATTGATACAAGCTGCATTTACACTGAATTCGGCAAAAACATTTGCATGTACAATGATGGTCATGCTGCTGCTGTCGGCACAGGCAGCACTGCTGCGCACAATAAGTACAACCCGGTAACTGCCTGGCCTTTTAAAACTATAGGTAAGGTCACGGGTGGTGCCTGTATAGCCGTCACCCGTTATCCATCTATATTGCATGGCGCCAATGGCATTGGTGCTGGTATTGGTAAATACAAACCTGTTATTAACCATACACTGTACAGGTTTATCAACCGTAAATCCGGGCTCAGGTATGGTGGTTATGTGAATAGCCTGTGATTTGGTCATTAAACTGCAGCCCAAAAAACTGAATACCTGCGCATGGTAGTTTCCTGTTTGGGTTGCATTATATCGTTGCTGGTTTGCACCGGTTATGGCAATGCCATCTTTATACCATTGCACACTGTCACAGGGAAATACCTGCAAAACACTGCTGTCGCCGCTGCCAATGCACCATTCGGGTTTACCTAAAACCTGCAGGCTATCGTACAGTTTGGCTGCCTGTACGGTTACCGTATCCGAGCTCACACAGCCACCACCGTTATGCCTTATGGTTAAATAATAATCTGTGGTTATATCTGGTGTGGCCAATGGATTTGCCAGCGAAGGGTTATTTAATGCCGTTATGGGGTTCCAGAGGTAAAACCAGCCGGGCTTGGGTGGTACGCCAATTTGTACCACGCTGTTGTTGCATGATACTTTATCGGGGCCGGCATTGGCCTTATAGGTTAAGGTATCATACAAAGTGGTATACAAGGTATCAAAGCAACCATATCCACTGTAAGGCACAACAATAACCGCTAACTGTGTTCCGGTACTGGGTGGTGGTTGCAGCGTGAGGGTTTGTGAATTGCCCAGTACCTGGGTAAAGTTGCTGTTATACCAGGTATAGGTTTGATAACCATAGGGTGCATTTACCCGTACAAAATTATCATCCGGGCAAAAATCAGCACCTTCAAACCTGTCGCTGCATTCACTGTTTACATCTATATACGCATATCCAAAATGAATGCGGAAAGTACAGTCGGCTGTTTTAAAGATCAGCCGGATGTTTTTACCTGCCAGGTTATCCAGGTTAATCGAAACAGCTGTCCAGTTTTTGTACCAAACCGGTGTATTGCCTCCGGGGTTTGGCGATAGTTGAAAGCCGGGCAATGGCGAACCGTTTGCAAAAAAAGAAAATGATGAACAGGAAATAGGATATCCATCACTCAGGTTTTGTACAAGCAGTTCCAGCCTGGGTTGTTCCGATTCCAGGTGCCCGGGATCCTGAAACACAACGGCATAATTATAGATCAGGTTGTAGGTATTGGCATTTGCAGGAATGGTAAAATCATAAGAAACTCCCTCGGCCTCGCGGCCCGCAGCATTATTGCCTAATTTAATAGAATGGCCGCTGCCATTGGGGCAATTTACCGGAAACCCTCCATAAGGATCTACACCGCCACCAGCCAATGCTGAATACAGGGTATGCCTGTTTGTAACCGGGCCACCTGAATAATTAAAATTGATCACATTCACATTATTTACCGATGCCACATTGCCTGTATAACAGGTCCAGTTATTAAAACTGCCATTTTCAAAATCAATATTGGGTGGGCATTGTGCCTGTACACGAGTATTCGTGCATAAAAATGAACTGGCAATCAACAATAATAATATGTAGCGTTTTACGGACATGATCAGCTGAAAACTAAGGTAAAAGTTGATTGGAGGTTTTTAAAGTTAACACAAATTTTTGGCATCCCGTAATCAGGAATTTCTTATATAAAATGATTTTTTTATGCATTCATTATTTGTTTAAGTACCGGTGCCGACTTTGTTATATTCCAATAAACGGTGTAATCACAGAAATGGTTGTGACTCAGGGATTCAAAAAACTTGTTACCTGTTTCTTATTCTGTTACCTTTGTGCCATGACAATAGAGCATCTTAAATCTATGAGGGACCGTGTGTTGGTCTTGGGGAGGTTTCTTTGACGTCGCTAACCGACAAGCCAAAGTAGCCAACGATAAACAACTTTCACTCTCGCCGGGTTTTTGGGATGATAATGCCCGTGCAACCGCTATCCTGAAAGAAACAAAAGTTAACGAATACTGGATCAACCTGTACCATGCAGTGGAAACTGCCGTGGAGGACTTTGCCATATTATTCGAATTCTGGAAAGCAGGCGAAACCAGCGAGGAAGAAGTGAAAGAGGCTTTTGATATGGCCATTGAAAAAATTGAAGAAGCCGAATTTAAAAGCACCCTTAACGAACCCGAGGACGAACTGCCTGCCATGATGCAGATAAATAGTGGCGCCGGCGGAACCGAAAGCCAGGACTGGGCCGAAATGCTTGCCCGTATGTTCAGGATGTATGCCGAAAAGCAGGGCTGGACCGTAACCGAAATGGACTGGCAGTGGGGCGATGGTGCCGGTATTAAAACCTGTACTTATAAAATTGAAGGGCCGTTTGCTTATGGGTTTTTAAAATCAGAGAGTGGTGTGCACCGCCTGGTGCGTATCTCTCCATTCGACAGTAATGCACGCAGGCATACGTCTTTTGTATCGGTAAATGTGTATCCGCTGGTTGATGATACCATCAATATTGAGATAAACCCGGCTGATGTGAAGATGGAAACAAGCCGCAGCGGCGGCGCCGGCGGTCAAAATGTGAACAAGGTAGAAACGAAAGTACAGCTAACACACATACCCACCGGCATTGTAGTGGTTTGCCAGCAAGACAGGAGCCAGCTTGGCAACCGGGAACTGGCTATGCAGATGCTGAAAAGCCGTTTGTATGAAATGGAACTGCAAAGGCGCAATGAGATAAAAGATGCAGCCAACAGCAAAAAGAAAAAGATAGAGTGGGGCAGCCAGATCCGCAGCTACGTTTTCCATCCCTATAAAATGATAAAAGACCACCGAACAGATTATGAAGTGGGTAATGTGGGCCCGGTAATGGATGGGGAACTGGACGGGTTTATTAAGGCATACTTAATGAGTGAAAAAGAAACCGAAGCATAATTTTTTACGCAAAGCCGCAAAGAAAATAAGCTACAAAGTATCCTTTGCGTTCTCTGCGTGAAATTTTTTGGGACCGACTTTTGAAATTCTATTAAACATCGTTGTCCCGATAGCTATCGGGACTCACTTGTACGATATACCTTTGTTGAACTTTTTAAACTATAAAAAAAACGATCATGCAATACGGAGATTTTTATTACCCAATGCCGGTAAATGAACCGGTTTTGTCATACGCACCAGGTTCTGCAGAAAAGAAAAGATTGAAAGAAGTTTTGGCAGAACTGAAAAAGCAAAAAATTGATGTACCCATGTATATCGGTGGAGAAGAAGTAAGAACCGGTAAATTGGTTGATATACGACCCCCGCATGAGCGTAAGCATTTGCTGGGACAGTTTCATACCGGTGAGGCCAAGCATGTAACCAAAGCCATCAATGCCGCGCTTAAAGTAAAAGACAAATGGGCCAACATGAGTTGGGAGAACCGTGCCAATATATTTTTAAAAGCGGCAGATCTGTTAGCAGGTAAATACCGCCCATACATCAACGGTACCACCATGCTGGGGCAAAGTAAAAATGCTTTCCAGGCCGAGATTGATGCGGCTTGTGAATTAATAGATTTCCTCCGCTTTAATGTACATTTCTTAAGTGATATATACCGCCAGCAACCCATCAGCGGTGCCAGTATGAACAACCGCATGGAATACCGTCCGCTGGAAGGATTTGTGTTTGCATTAACGCCCTTCAACTTTACGGCCATAGGCGGCAACCTGCCCACATCTGCAGCCATGTGCGGCAATGTGGTCATCTGGAAATGCGCCAACACACAGGTGTACAGCGCACAAATGTTCATGCGTATTTTAAAAGAAGCCGGTTTACCGGATGGGGTGATCAATTTGGTTTTTATTGATGGCCCAACCATTGGAGAAGTGGTTTTTAATCACCGCGATTTTGCGGGCATCCATTTTACCGGCAGCACCGGGGTATTCAATAAAATGTGGGAAACCATCGGTAAGAACATGGCTATGTATCGTTCTTATCCACGCATCGTGGGCGAAACCGGTGGCAAGGATTTTGTAATTGCCCATAAGAGCGCAGACCCCGATGTGGTGGTTACCGCACTGGCAAGAGGAGCATTTGAATACCAGGGACAAAAATGTTCAGCTGCTTCAAGAGCTTATATTCCATCAAACATAGCTGCAGAAGTGAAGAAGAAATTGGTAGATCAGGTAAAAACAATGAAGATGGGAACAGTGGAAGACTTTACCAATTTTATAAATGCGGTGATTGATGAAAAGAGTTTTGATAAACTGGAGGGTTATATTAAACATTCCAGGAAACGTGACAGTGGTGCAAAAATATGGGTAGGAGGTAAGTGCGATAAAACAGAGGGTTTCTTTATTGAACCCACCATAATCGAAGCAGCAGATCCAAAATATATAACCATGTGTGAAGAACTGTTTGGGCCCATACTTACCGTTTACATATATGATGAAGATAAATACGAAGCAACCCTTAAACTGGTTGATGAGACCTCACCTTATGCATTAACAGGTGCAGTGATCGCACGCGATCGTTTTGCAGTGGAATTGGCCACAGATAAGTTACGCAACAGTGCCGGTAATTTTTACATAAACGATAAACCAACCGGTGCTGTGGTAGGGCAACAGCCATTCGGCGGCGCAAGAGGCAGTGGTACCAATGATAAGGCGGGGTCCATTTTAAACCTGTATCGCTGGTTAAGTGCACGTACCATCAAAGAAACATTTAACTCGCCAACCGATTACCGTTATCCTTTTTTGCAGGAAAAATAAAACTGAAACATAAATAGGAAATAATAAAATGACAACAAAGATCACATTCACATTGCCTGCTGCCAATATTATTGGCGCAAGCGAATGTGTATTACTCGGAGAATTTAATGACTGGAATCTGGAAAAAGGCGTTTACCTGCAAAAGCAGGCTGATGGCTCTATGACAGCCGAGGTAGAGCTTGCTGCCGGGAAAGATTATCAATACCGCTACCTGCTCAGCAATGGCCGTTGGGTAAATGATAATGGAGAAAAAATAACTTCAGAGATGCATGGATACCCGGTGGTAAATTGTATTGTAAGGGTGCCTGTAATTACCGAAACAGAAATGCCTGCAGCAACAAAAGCATCCAAACCTAAAACCGTAAAGGCAAAACCTGCCCAAAAAGCAACACCTGCCATTATTAAAGATGATTTAACAAAGATTGAAGGCATCGGAAAAAAGATAGAAGGGTTACTTAATAAAAATAAATTGTACACTTACAGGCAGCTTTCAAAATCAACCATCACCGGTTTAAAATCAATGTTAGAATCGGGTGGCAACAAATACAGCATGCATAACCCCGGCACTTGGCCGAAGCAGGCCAAGCTGGCAGCTGCTGCTAAATGGGAAGACCTGGCATTACTGCAACAGCAGTTAAAGGGCGGGAAATAATTCAATTAGGAATTTTAAAAATGCCTCTTACAAACAGAGGCTTTTTTTATCCGATGGTATAAATTTTAGAATCTAAAATTGGGATAATCGGTATACATTCGCTTTACAATTTTTTATCTTGAAAACAATATTAGATAAGCAGCAGTTACATCTTACCATCTTAAGGCTGGCGCACCAGCTGCTGGAAAATAACCTGAACCTGAAGGATATGGTATTCATTGGTATACAGCCCCGTGGTGTACAGGTTGCAGCAAAGCTGATGGAATCTATTAAGGAATTATCAGCTGGCGAAAAACCACAGTATGGCATTTTGGATATTACTTTTTACCGCGATGATGTACGTGACGAACTGCATGTGGGCAGTACAACACATATCCCGTTCTCTGTTGAAGAAAAGAAAGTGATCCTGATTGACGATGTATTATATACCGGCCGCACCATCCGGGCAGCATTGGATGCCTTACAGGATTTTGGCAGGCCCAAAAAAGTGGAACTGTGTGTGTTGGTAGACAGAAGGTTTAACCGTGAACTGCCCATTCAGCCCGATTACTGTGGTAAAGCCATTGATACCGTTATTTCTCAAAAAGTAAAAGTGGAGTGGGATAAGGAGGCGGTTGTGCTTTATTAACGGATAATGGGTTAATGGATAATTGATAATGTTTTAAATCACAGGCACTACACTAAAATGAAAGCTGCTACAAGTCGAAAAAATTATCAATTATCAATTATAAAATTATCCATTAGTCTTTTTTTTCTTTAACTTCGCTCCTTAATGCAACTATCTACCAAACATCTATTGGGCATTAAAGACCTCAGCCACGAAGATATTTCTCTCATTTTATCAACCGCCACCCAGTTTAAGGAAGTATTACAAAGGCCTGTAAAGAAAGTACCATCCCTGCGTGATGTAACGATTGTGAATCTTTTTTACGAAAATTCCACACGTACCCGCATCTCGTTCGAATTGGCGGAAAAAAGACTGGGAGCAGATACGATCAATTTTTCAGCGTCTGCTTCTTCTGTTTCAAAAGGAGAAACCCTGCTGGATACGGTAAATAATATCTTAAGCATGAAAGTGGATATGGTGGTGATGCGCCACAGCGCAAGCGGCGCCCCTCATTTTCTGGCAAAGCACATTCCTGCAGCCATCATCAATGCCGGTGATGGGATCAATGAACATCCTACCCAGGCTTTACTGGATGCTTTATCCATAACAGAAAAACTGGGAAGCCTGGAAGGAAAGAAAGTGGTGCTGGTTGGCGATATCATGCATTCGAGGGTTGCACTCAGCAATATTTACCTGTTGAAAAAAATGGGGGCCGAAGTGATGGTTGCCGGCCCGCCAACACTGATACCAAAATACATTGAAGAAGCCTTGCATGTAAAGGTTGAATACAACATAAGGAAAGCGCTGGAATGGTGTGATGTGGCCAATGTGCTGCGTATTCAGCTGGAGCGGCAGAACCAGGTGCTGTTTTCCTCTTTACGGGAGTACAACCTGTCTTATGGTGTAAGCAGAAAATTACTGGATGGTTTAAAGAAAGAAATTGTAATTATGCATCCGGGGCCCATTAACAGGGGAGTAGAAATTGACAGTGATGTGGCTGATGGGAATCAATCGATCATATTACAACAGGTGGAAAACGGGGTGGCCGTGCGAATGGCGGCTTTATACCTGCTGGCGGGAAAGAGCAATGGATAATTTTATGATGGATAATGTTTTGGTTATCTGTCATCTCATTTTACAATAAAATGATACCTTGCCAACATAAAAGAATACAATTAATTGAAAAAATCATCCATTAACCAATTATCAATTATCCATTAAATGAGGATTTGCTTATTTCCCGGCACTTTTGATCCTGTAACACTCGGGCACACCGATATTATTGACAGGGCCCTTCCTTTATTTGATAAGCTGGTGATCGGTATTGGCCGCAATGTCAATAAAAAGCCCATGTTCACCGAAAAGCAGCGTTTAAAATGGTTGAGGGAAATTTATAAGAACAACCCAAAAGTTGAAGCACTTGCCTATGATGGCTTAACGGTTGATTGTTGTAATAAAGTTGGTGCTAATTTTATACTGCGTGGTATCCGTTACGTTAACGATTTTGAATATGAAAAAGCTATTGCGGATATGAACCGGAGTATTGATCAGAAAATTGAAACTATTTTCCTGACCTGCCTGCCACAATTTACTTCGGTTGCTTCCACACTGGTGAGGGATGTATTGCGCAATGGCGGCGATGTTTCACAATTTTTACCCGATGTGGTAAAACAATCCTTCAAAAAAAAGTAGGCATTCGCCATTCATATAAATTATGTCAATCTGGTTCAACAAATCCCTTTCTCTTCCTGAAATAAACCCACTTGGCCCCAAAACCATGGGCGAATTTTTAGGGATGGAATGGGTAGAACTGGGCGAAAATTTTTTAAAAGCCCGCATGCCGGTGGATGACCGAACCAAACAGCCTTATGGCCTGCTTCATGGCGGTGCCAGTTGCGCTTTAGCCGAAACGGTGGGCAGTCTTGCCTCTCATTTTGTGATAGATCCATCAAAAAATATTTGTGTAGGCATGGAAATAAATGCCAACCACATACGCAGTGTACGTAATGGGTATGTTATTGCCACCTGCACACCCCTGCATATTGGCGCCGGCACACATGTATGGGATATAAAAATTCATGATGAAAGGGAAAAGCTGGTATGCGTGAGCAGGCTTACAGTAGCCATTTTGAAAAAGCCATTGATTAGTCAGGAGTAAGGAATATCGAATATTGAATATCGAATATCGAATATCGAATATTGAATATTGAATATTGAATAAAAAAGTGAACTGCTAAAGTTGAAAAACTTCCGACTCCCTACTCCCGTCTCCCGACTCTCCTTACGGCGTATCAAAAAACTTTGCCAGTATATCTTTTATGGAAGGATACGTGTTTTGAATGGGTTCTTTAATATCCAGCGTCTTTACCCATTTTATACCGGTGATATGCTCTTCTGTTTGAGGTATTAAATGCTGTTTGGATGAACAGGTCATATGGTACCAATGGGAGATCTTTAAAAAATGCTTCCCAAATTCATCATATGCATGATAGGTTTCGCCCACCTTCTTTTTTAACTGCAGGTTTTTAACCCCGGTTTCTTCCGTTACTTCCCGCAATGCACAAGCTTCTTCCTTTTCACCTTTATCTATCTTCCCTTTGGGTAAATCCCATTTGTCCAGGCGGTAAATAAACAGTATTTCCTTTTTATCATTTTGTACAATACCGCCTGCAGCTTCGATCACTTTAAAATTTTTGAAAAAAGTGGCTTTCAGTTTTTCCAGGTCACTGTGCCAGATCACTCCGGCATGAAATTCGGCTTTTATTATTTCATGCAACATCGATTTGATGGCCCGGGGCGACACTTCATCTACAAATACAGCATCGGGATGGTGTAGTATTTCATTCAGTTCTTTGTCTATTTCATCACAAAGAATAACGGGCTTATCTCCAAAATAAATGCGGATGTACATATAAAAAAGTTGAATTGTTATTTGTTAATGGTTAACCGCAGGCTCAATATAATATTTTTTTGATCAATACTATAAGCCCCCAATTCCTAATTCTTAATTCCTAATTCCTCATTCATCCCTTAAATTTGCAACATGACCAACGAAAAAGCCGTAGCTGAAAAGCTTTTACAAATTAATGCAATTAAATTGAGTCCGCAAGAACCCTTTACCTGGGCCAGCGGCTGGAAAAGCCCGATCTATTGCGACAACCGCAAGGTTCTATCCTTTCCTTATGTGCGGGATTTTATTAAAAGTGAAATGTGCAGTATTATTTTTGAAAAATTCCCGGATGCCCATGTGCTTGCCGGGGTTGCCACCGCTGGCATTGCCTGGGGTGCAATGGCTGCCGATCAGCTTAAACTGCCCTATATTTATGTGAGGCCAAAACCTAAAGAACACGGTTTAGGCAACCAGATCGAGGGCGCACTTGAAAAAGGCCAAAAGGTACTGGTGATCGAAGACCTGATTTCAACCGGAAAAAGCAGTTTGCAGGTTTGTGAGGTTTTAAAAGCAGCCGGGGCAGATGTTATCGGGATGGTCTCTATTTTCACTTATGGTTTTGAAATTGCGGATAACGCTTTTAAAGAAGCCGGTATTCCTTACCAGTCGCTTACCAACTATCAAACACTCATCAGTTTGGCTATAGAAAAGGGCATTGTAGCTGCTGCAGAACAAAATACCTTGTTAGATTGGAGGGCCGATCCTGCAAATTGGAAAGCGTTGTCAGGCCACTAAGAAAAGCACTTGCATGTTAAGCAACCATAATAACTGAAGATTTCAAACCAGATAAGTATTTGTAGTGGCAAGACACCTTAAATGCCTGTTAAATCAACTAAATATCTCGCTAAATGAAAAGGTATTTAATAACTTTATAGCATCATTTACCTTAAAATCTGAACAGATGAAAGCATTTTCACTTAGTTTACTGGCTGTTTTTTGTTTTTCAGCAGTAAGTTTTGCCCAATATCAGCAAACCCAGAAGGTTTCGGGTAAAGCGGTAATAAAAACACCTACCATTCTTTGTGAAAAATGCCAGGAGAAAGTAGAATTCTTCATCAGCCATACTGCAGGCGTAACTTCCTGTGCGGTAAATTACCGTAAAAAAACAACCACAGTTACCTGGTTAAATGACCGAACCACACTTGAAAATATTAAAACTGCAATTGCCAACCTGGGCTATGATGCAGATGATATAGAAGCTGAGGAATATGCTTTTAAAAGGCTTCCCAAGGAATGTAAAGCAGAAATAACTGCTGCAAAGGCAAAAGCTGCTGCTGTAAATCCGGTTATTACCCCGGCAGAGAAGCAATAAACGGGGTTTAATTAAAGCGTAGCGCCATACAACGGCCGTATAACGGCTTAAAAAACAGAGAATCTCTGTAATCCCTCATACTTTACCGGGAATGTTTTGTACACATTTGCTTTCCCAAGTTTCACTGTACCCGTAATTTTTACCAATACTTCTTTCCCCATCAGGGTAGGCATGGCATTTTTAAGCAGGTTCTTCATGTCTAAATCTACGGCCAGGGGCATCGTAAATTCGGCCAGCCGGGGTATGGTGATCTGGTAATCCTGAGCACTATGCCCCAGATAATTATTATCAATATATATATCCAGGTCGGTATATTTTAGCTGCAATCCAAAATTATTGGGATTATAATAGATCAGGTCTACTTTAAGGGTAGTGGCTGCAAAACCCACTTTATCAATTTTCAGGTTCTTAAAATCGCGGTACACGAGTTCCTTGGGCGACTGACATGATGACGCAAATAAAATATAAACTAACAGGAGGGTAGAGTAGAAGCGGGACTTGTTTTTCATGCTTGTTTTTTCAGACTGTAATTTAATGTAAGTATTCTGATTGGCAAGAAATCTTGTCTGGATGCATATTATATGTTGCTAACTAAATTAGGGTAATAACGGGTTTTATAAAAATATAGGAGCATTATGTATACTAATTTATTTAGATTATAATAATTTAATTTAAAAATATGATAATTAATATATTACAATGATTATATTAAATATATTAATTGATAAAAATGCTTTAAAACCCTCATTTTTTAGTTTTAAAGCGGTCTTTTATTAGAATGTTTAAAATATAACATAAATTTTTTATAATAATTTGATAAACAGTAAATTATGTAATTTATATCTTAAAGTACTATCAATAAATTTCAATATTGTTAATTCTTTCATTGTATGTAGGGTTTTAAAAAAATATATTGGGCTTATGTATAAGTGGGTAGCCCATGGCATCATTTGAATTTTGGCATTAGTTCGTGCAGGCCTTGTGTTGAAATATATAAACAGGCAATTGAGCAAGACAAAATGGCTGTGTATTAAATCAATGATTTTTGAGTTCGAAGGCATTCCTGAAATCATTGGAAGAACAGAAAGGGTATGGAACAAGCCAGGCAGTCATTGTTTATTCTACCCCCAAAATTTAAGGAACAATATTTAAGGATAATTGCACAATCAGGCAGTTTTTTATACTTAATGCAAGAATTATGGTCTTACAAAAAAATATTTCTATTTTTTATGGAATTTTGTTAGATAATATATTGTTTAAACAGGTTGTTAAATAGATAATATTCAAATAAAACGTCATTTTGCGTGTTATCACCACATTCACCGTAAAATTACTGTCAGAAAAGTTTGCGTTTTCCGAAAAACGTTTTATGTTTGTGATGAATTCAGAAATGACTGTTACCTCGGTTATCCTGAATTTCAAAACTTAACTTCCAATTCCCCTCTAAAAAACCAACCATCTATGGTTCGGTAATTTATCCCAGGCCGTAGTTGTACTTTTTGAAACTACAAATCACAAGAAAATGAAAGCAATTACCTCTTTATTGGTCAATAGACTATTGATCTTAATATTTGCCTCAATATTTATTCTTTCTGCAACTAAGGCAAATGCCTCCCTTGATTATAATACTACCATAAATCCTGGTGTAGAATATGCTTCCTTAGCCGCTGCTGCTAACGAAAAAGGTGTTTTTATCAACTGGGTTACCCTTTCTGAACAAAATAACAGCCATTTTGAGGTGGAAAGGTCATCAGATATGAAAGCTTTTAAAACGGTTGCCATGGTTTTAGACGGATTTGCAGCTACCGGAACAAATGGCAAAGCCTATAAATTTAAAGAGGCTGCCGGCGAAGTTAGAAAAGGTAAAACAGTTTACTACCGTTTAAAACAGATCGATAACAATAACCAGGTTCATTACAGTACTGTTATGGCTGTTCAGATGAACGAAATAGTGACCGTTTTCCCAAAACAGCAAGGTTCAATAAAAAAAGTGTATACAAATAAGCTAGCGTTGTTATCCAAACAATCCACATCAAACATGGGCAAAACCCAAATACCGGCAGCTGGTTCAACTACCGGTATTTTAAGCGCCCATGAAATTATTCCAGCATCTGAACGGTTTTATGCAGCTTTAAAGCTTGCATAAACCAGGCTTAGGTATCCGGATCAATGGCAACAGTTGCAACTGATCACGGACTAATTCCGGTTTCAAACAAATTCAATTAAAATCCACTATTTCCGAAAAGCAATAAAGTTGAAGGCATTTTAATGGTTCAGGAACCAGTATAAAAAATAAAATATGGGTACTCTTTTTTCAGTAATACGGCTGGTGCACATGCAGATTTTACAATTAGCTGTTCTACTAGGCTACCAGCCTGGATTACAACCGGTAAAACAGCCGGTAATTACAGGAATAGTACCGTTTCATATAAAATACAAAACCAAATGATTTTAAACCCGGCAAAATAATAAAACCCTGAATGTGTTCAGTACCCGGCCCCCGGGTAACTGAATAAGGTGCCTGGTTCACGATGTTTTCTTTGGGGGTTACAGAATCGAAAGATTCTTAACAAAAGCTGCATTTCTATGCGGCTTTTTTTGCTTTTAATTATCGTTATGAACGATAAAAATACCCTTCCTATTTTAACTAATTTTAAAATATTTATCATTAAATTTGGTACCCGGTACTCCTTGTGTAAAAACTGTTAATTTCTTTTATCCCTGTAAGACAACATAACACACCGAAGCAGCATCCGGTTTACCGGGTTTTATTGTATATTGCTTAACATAATTTTATATCAAATAATATGAGAAAAATATTACTTCTCGCCTTTGTTTTTGCATTATCTTTTGCTGCTTCAGGGCAGGATTTCAGTAATAAAGGAAAGGATTTCTGGGTTGGTTATGGATATCATACTATGATGCAGCCTGTTAACGGCAACAGCCAGGATATGGTATTGTATTTTGCTACAGACCAGGCTACCAATATCACCATTACGATACCTGCAACAGGATATACCGAGAATATAACCACTGGTGCAGGCAATAATGTGGTAACATCTGCAGTAATACCAAAAACAGGTTTGCAGGATGCCCGGTTACTTAACGGAGGACTTTCCAATAATGGTATACACATCACCAGTGATAAGCCAATGGTAGCCTATGCCCATGTTTATAATGGAGCCTGCTCAGGAGCAACAATTTTGTATCCTACTAATACTTTAGGCCGGGAATATTACTCGGTAAATTATAAAAACTGGTCAAATTTTAATAATGCCAATTGCTGGTTTTATGTAGTAGCAACAGATACTGGTACCACTACTATCGAAATTACACCTCAGGCAGACCAGATTGGAGTTGTTACCACCCCAAGTAGTGGTGGCTGGACGGCTGGAACAACGTATACCGTTAACTTAACCCAGGGGCAGATATATAATGTAATGGGAATTTTAACTACTGCTGCTAATCCATGGAAGGGAGTTGATCTGACCGGTTCAAAAATAAAAAGCATAAACAACGGTACCGGATGCAAAAAGATAAGCGTTTTTTCTGGCACCGGAAGGATTAGTATAACCTGTAATGCCAATAGCTCATCTTCTGATAACTATATGGTACAGGCCATGCCCCGGAATGCCTGGGGTAAAAAATATCTTACAGTCCCGGCAGATGGTAACCAGGCAAATAATATTTACCGGGTTTGTGTATCAAGTCCTGCAGCAGTGGTTAAAATAAATGGGGTGGTAACCGCTTTACCTTTGCAAAACAACTTTTATTATGAGATAGCGTCAACAAACCAGCCGATGTTAATTGAAGCTGACAGTGCCATTATGGTTGCCCAGTATTTTACATCCCAAAATGCATGTGGCAATGGAAACCCTGGCGACCCCGAAGTAATTTATTTAAGTGCGGTTGAACAAAGCATTAATAAAGTGTTATGGAATGCCACTCCTAATTTTGCAATTAATTCACATTATTACAATGTAGTAATACCCAATACAGGTACAGCGCTAAGTTCATTCAGGTTAGATGGGAATCCTGTTGCAGGATGGGTTACACACCCCCAGGAACCCAATTTTTCCTATTTAAGAATGGCAGTAGGTGCGGGCCCAAGGGTTATACAATCAGATTCAAGCTTTAATGCCATTGCTTACGGTTTTGCCAATGCTGAATCTTATGGATATAATGCCGGTACCAATATTAAAGATCTTTACCAACAGATAGGAGTACAATCAACTTACGGTATAGAAACTACCCCATCTGTATGCACCAATTCTCCTTTCAAGTTTAAAGTTTCCCTACCTTATATTCCTGATTCAATGCGCTGGGTTTTCAATGGGGCAGCGGGTATGTTTCCCAATAACAATACTGTGTATATTAACAATACGGGCAATGTAGCACAGGATTCAACAACCATTGTCAACGGCAGAACTTTACATTGGTATTCTGTTCCGATTCAATACACGTTTACTACCGTTGGCGTTTATCCAATAAATATTATCACTTTTGCACCAAACGGAGAATGTGGGTCGGAGCAGGATATTCCCTTTGATTTAACGGTATCAGATCCTCCGGTAGCTGATTTTACATGGACACCGGGTGGCTGTGTGGCCGAGCCATACCAGTTTAATGAAACTACACCTCAATTTCCCAAGCCTACCTATTATTTCTGGTGGAATTTTGATGATCCCGGAAGTGGTGTCAACAATACCTCATTGCTAAGAAACCCGGTACATACATTTACCGCACCCGGCATTTATAATGTAAGATATTTTTCTATAACAACACCGGGTTGTTTCAGTGATACGCTAACACGACAGGTAATCGTTCCTGATTTTCCAGATGCAACAATATCCGGTAATACAACCGTGTGTATTAACACGGGGACAGTTCCGGTTACTTTTACAGGTACATTGGGTACGGCTGAATACCTATTCAGTTATAATATTAATGGAGGCGCCACCATAGTAACTCCACCAAGCACCAGTGGTTCATTTACCATTAATGCGCCAACCAATGTGGCAGGCCCATTTGTTTATAACCTGATTGGAGTAAGTAATGCAAACCCTGCAGGTACACCTTGTACCAGGGTAATTACCGGCCAGTCAATTACAGTAAATATAACCCCCGATGCCACAGTAACCTTAAGGCCGGGCGATAATGATAACCAAACCGTTTGTGTCAATACTCCTATTGTTAATATAAGATATGATATTGGCGGAAGCGGAACAGGTGGTGCCGTAAGTGGCCTGCCACCTGGCGTAACCGGTACTTATGCTGCCGGGGTGATCACCATTACCGGTACACCCACCGTACCCGGTACCTTTACCTATACAGTAACAACAACTGGCCCCTGTTTAACACCACAGGCAACCGGCACCATTACGGTTACCGATGATGCTACCATTGCATTAACCTCTGGTGTTGGATCAGATAACCAAACCTTATGTATCAATACTCCGCTACTGGTAAATATCACCTATGCGGTAGGAGGTACAGGTACCGGCGGCAGTGTAACAGGCTTACCGGCTGGTGTTACCGGTGTTTTTGCAGGTGGGGTAATTACCATTTCCGGAACACCAACCGTTGCAGGGGTATTTAATTACACCGTATTAACAACCGGCCCCTGTGTTATTCCAACAGCAACAGGTACCATTACGGTTACCGGAGACGGAACACTGACCTTAACCTCGGCTGCCGGTACCGATAATCAATCAATTTGCATTAATGTACCTATCATCAATATTACCTACGCCGTTGGCGGAACAGGTACAGGTGGCAGTGTTAGTGGTTTACCACCGGGAGTGACCGGGGTTTTTGCAGCGGGGGTGATCACCATATCCGGTACGCCCACCAGTACAGCGGGTAGCCCTTATGTTTATACCGTTGCCACTACCGGACCATGCGTTATACCAACGGCAACCGGCACCATTACAGTAAATCCGGATGCATCCATTGTACTTACCTCTGCAGGTCCAACCACTTCGCAGGAACTCTGCAGAAATTCTGCCATTACCGATATTACATATGCCATTTCGGGCGGAGGCACAGGCGCAGGCGTTGTATTTACCCCGGCATTACCGGGCGTAACGGGAGTTTATGCTGGTGGGATCTTCACCATCAGTGGTTCTCCAACCCTTGCAGGTACATTTAATTATACAGTAACTACCATCGGAACCTGTGTACAAAACAGTTTATCGGGTACAATATTGGTTAATCCGTTACCCACTGCAGCATATACTTCTACTGCACCCCGTTGCGAAACCCGGCTGATCAGTTTTACAGATGCTTCCACCCCCAATGTGGGTGCATTAGACCAATGGACCTGGGATTTTGGTGATGCCTCACCAACCAGTAATTTGCAAAACCCTACCCATGTTTATGCTGCTGCAGGCTCTTATACGGTAACCCTTACCGTTAGAAATGATAAGGGTTGTATAAGTGATCCGATTGCTTCCACTGTTGTAAATATAGATAACCGCCCTGAGGCTGGCTTTATCATTCCCGATGTTTGTTTAAGTGATACGTATGCACAGTTTATAGATACCAGCAAACTTGCCAATGCGGTTATCGACCGCTGGGACTGGGATTTTGGCGACCCCATTTCGGGACCGGCAAATACATCAACCCTGCAAAATCCTACGCATAGTTACACGGCGGTTGGCCTGTATAATGTAAGGTTGATCGTATGGAACTTTGCCAAAGGATGCAGGGATACTATTGTACAGGTTGTACAGGTAAATGGTAGTAACCCTTATGCCATATTCAGTGTAAATAACCCAACCACGCTTTGTGCCAACGATTCAGTAGCAGTTGTAGAAGCTTCAACTGTATTCCCCGGCGTGATCACTAAGATTGAAATTTGGTTTGATAATGTTACCGCAGGCCCGCCGGGCCCTCCCGATATTGTAGATACCAATCCTTTTGCAGGAAAAGTGTACAGGCATTTATACCCTAATTTCCAGGTACCTTTAACCAAAGTGTACCAGATCAGGTACAGGGCATACTCGGGTGGTGTTTGTCTGGATGACAGTATCAGTAATATTACAGTTAATGCAGCACCGTTGGTACAGTTCAATAATATGCCCAATAGCTGTTTGCTGGTGCCTCCATTCCAGATCACACAGGCCAGCGAAATTGGTGGTGTACCGGGTACGGGTACCTATAGCGGACCGGGTGTTTCACCAACGGGATTGTTCAGCCCGCAGGTTGCCGGCATTGGTACGCATACCATACTATACACCTTTAGTTCAACGGCTGCAGGTTGTATCGATACCATGAGCAATACCATAACGGTATTGGATACCGCTCATGCCACATTCAGCGTGGTATTGCCGGCTTGCGAACAAGTGCCCATTTCTTTTACCGATCTATCAACTGCGCCACCTACAGTAACACTTGCAAATACCGTTTGGGATTTTGGTGATGGCACACCCATCGAAAACCATGCACCTGGCAGTACATTCACCCACATTTTTGCACTGCCCGGTACTTATAATGTAAGAATGTACAATGTATCTGCTGCAGGATGTTTAAGCACTGATACGGTTGCTACGATCACCATCGATCCAAACCACAGCATAGCATTAACATCGGGAAATAATAACCAAAGTGTTTGTATCAATACGCCGATAGTTCCCATCGTGTATACCCTGGGCGGCGGCGCCACCGGTGCCACTGTAACAGGGCTGCCTGCCGGTGTGAATTATACGGTTACAGGTACCACATTAACCATCAGCGGAACACCTAGCCCGCTTGCCGGCGGACCTTTATTTCCTTTCAGTATAGTTACCACCGGAAATACCTGTGTGGTGGCCAATGCTGCCGGCTCCATTGCTGTTCAGCCCGATCATACCATTGCCTTTAACAACGGCGACACCGCACAATCCGTTTGTGTGAATACGCCTATTGATCCTATCATATATGATATTGGAGGTGGTGCAACCGGTGTTACCATTGCCAACCTGCCTCCGGGTGTAACTTTTGCTGTTGTGGGTACAACCGTAACCATCAGCGGTTCACCCACCACCACAGCCGGCGGGCCTTTATTTAATTATACCATAACCACCACGGGCAACAGTTGCCTGATAGCCACTGCCATTGGTGAAATACGGGTAAACCCTTATCCGGTGCCTGATTTTACCTTGGATAAAACCTCCTATTGTTTACCCAACGCTGTTGTTATGTTTACCAATACCTCTACCATGCCCGATGGCAGCGGTATGACCTATGTATGGGAGTTGGGCGACGGTACATTGCCAAATCCAACAAGCGTTAACGTTACCCATTGGTATGCAACCGAAGGGCCATTTAATGTAAGGCTAACGGCAAGAAGCACGGCTGTTTTAAACAACAATGTTATTGGTTGTGTGCTTGATATCACCAAACCACTTACCACCATTCATCCGCAGCCAAAAGCCGATTTTGTTTTCAGCAAACCCAGTGTTTGTATTGGCGATAATGTATTGATCACCGATGCTACAGATGGAAAAGACGGCATTGTAAACCAATGGAATTGGGATATGGGAGATGGCACAACCAGGACAACCAATCCGCTTACCCATACGTTTGCCGATACCATTACATACACCATTACCATGTTTTCTATAAACACCCATGGTTGTAACAGTGATACCATCAGCAAGCCATTTACGGTGTATCCTTATCCAAAAGCCAATGCAGGCCCGGATAAATTTGTGCTGGAAGGAGGGTCGGTTCAGTTGGATGGATGGATTTATGGTAGGGAACCACAATATGCCTGGACGCCGGTTGAGTTTTTAACCGACAGCAGGATATTGCAACCAAGGGTGGTTAGTCCCGCTACCGATATGACCTATCGTTTAACCGTTACCGGTAAGGGAGGATGCCAGTTTAGTGATGATGTGTATGTGAAGCTGCTTAAATTCCCGGCTATACCCAATACTTTTTCTCCCAATGGAGACGGTATCAATGACAAATGGAGGATCGATTATTTAAATACTTATCCCAATAACCGCGTACAGATATTTACCCGTGCCGGAAACCTGGTATTTGAATCCAGGGGTTATAACACGCCATGGGATGGTACTTTAAAAGGCAAACCACTGCCTTTTGATACCTATTATTATATCATTGAACCTGGCAATGGCCGTGACCCGATTACCGGTTATGTTACCATTCTTAAATAATTGTTTACAGCGGTGTAATGATCAGTTGCACCGCTGTAAATTTTTGCAGGAGCCTTTAACAAATATTTCAATCAAAATGATTGAACTTTATTAAACGGGATTTCTTACCCATCCCGATAGTTGTCGGAAAAAAAATGAACTCATGAAGAAATTAGTTTTTACTGTTTTGATTCTTTGTTTTATTGCCGGCACGGCATACAGCCAGGCAAAACCTTACTATACCCAGTATATCCTTAATAATTATATCCTTAACCCGGGTATTACCGGTATTGAAAATTACACCGATGTAAAACTGAGTTACCGCAATCAGTGGGCAGGAATAGCAGGTGCTCCGGTAACCACTTATTTTACCATACATAAACCAATTGGTAAAAAAGACCTGCGTACCAATGCCACATCTTTTCAGGTACCCGGCGAACATCCCGGGGGCCCTAAAGCATGGGATGAATATGCGGTTTCACCGGCACATCATGGTCTGGGTATGCAGGTGATCAATGATAAAACAGGTTATATAAGTCGTTGGTCCGCTGCGGTTTCCTATGCATATCACCAGCCTTTATCGGTTAAAACCAGCCTGGCTGCCGGCCTTAATGTTGGGGTGAGCAGTGTAAGTTTAGACAGGACAAAAATAGAGTGGGGCAACCTGGATCCCAACGATCCGGCAGTGGGATACAACAATGGTTCTATCAGCCGGATAAAACCCGAATTGGGTGCCGGTGTATGGTTGTATTCTGCCCGGTATTTCCTGGGCGCTTCTGTTTTGAATATCATTCCCGGCAAAGCACGGTTTGTGAAAAACAGTGACTACGGTGAAACTTTTACGCCAAACTTATTTGCATCGGGCGGTTACAGGTTTGCGCTGTCAGACAATGTTTCTGTATTGCCATCGGTAATGGTACAATACTGGCAACCTCAGCTTACCTCAATACATGCCAATGTAAAACTGCAATACCAGGATTTCTTATGGCTGGGAGCCAGTTACCGGCATGCCGACCTGGTGGGTGGTTATTCCGGAATGATCGGGGTAAATGTTTCCAATACGTTCAATATCAGTTATGCGTACGAACATGCAAATTCAGCCCGCCTGCAAACTTTTACAAAAGGTACCCATGAAATAGTAATCGGCTTCTTGTTAGGCAATAAATATGGAAGCAGTTGTCCGCGTAATATTTGGTAAGTTGAGGAGTAATTAGTTCTTAGTTCGGAGTTCTTAGTTCGGAGTCAGGAGTTAAGAGTAGCGTGTAAAGTTAGCTGATACCTTCAATCTGAAATCTACAATCTAAAATCTACAATCGCTATTTACTGTTGATCGGGATAAAGCTTCTTAAGTTTTCCTTTCAAAGAATCAATTTTTTGGGAAAGCGAATCCACCATTATTTTCTGGTTAGTGATCGCCAACTCGGGTTGTAAGATCCATTTGCCATTATCAAAAACAAGGGTATACACTTTAACTGAAGTACCTCCGGATCCCTGCTCGGTTATGATGATCTCCCTGGCAGCATCATTTTCACTGGTTGTTATGGGCCTGGCAATGGTCAATTCAGCAGGGGGTGCTGTTTCTGCTGCAACTTCAGGTTCCGGTTCACATACAGGTTCTGTTTGTGATTTTATCTGATTTTGTTCAGTGACAAATACCGGCTTAACCCTTTTATTCGGTTGACTAAACTCTTCATTTGGTACTTTATCTGTAAAAAAGGGTATGCCGGTTTCTGTATTCGAAATGATATAATTATCAGCAGGTAAAAAATAGATACCCGTTGCAGCTTGCAGCGTTGCAGTTGATCCTGAGGATTGGAATAAAATAGCGGTTGAAAGCATGAAAAGCAATACCAAGCCAATAAGCGGGGCCACAATATTAAAACGCAGTGTTTGATTGATTACGTTTTCGCCGGTAAAAAAACGGATACGTTGCAATAAATGAGTTTTACGGTCAACAGCGGCCATTTGAAAAACGGGGGACAATTGTTTTATTCTTTCGGCATGCAATAAAGTTTCGGCATACAGGGCAGGAGCATATTCAAATGACATCACGTTCAGATCGCAGTGCTTTTCCCGTTCGAGTTTTATTTTTTTACACAGGCCTGTAATAAAAGGGTTAAAAAAGAAAATGGTCTCGGCAATTACCAGGAACCAGTTCAGCAGGTAATCATGTGTGCGAATATGCGTTAATTCATGCAGGATAAGGGTTTCGGCCTGTTTTTGGCTGATATTATTCACCAGGGCAACCGGTAACAGGATAATGGGTTTAAAGTAGCCAAAGGTTAACGGTGTTTGTATGGAATGGCTTAACCAGAGTTTCACTTTTCTTTTGATGCCAAACTGGTGGGCTTTTAATTCGGTAAACAGTTTCAGGTCAACGCCGGGTTTTTGTAAACCGGTTTTAAACTGCAGTTTAAACTGATACCAGTTGTGAACAGCCTGTATCAATTTAAAGGCAACGATGAAAAGATAGAGGCTGAAGACCCAGGGGGTAATTATTTTTATACCCTGGCTGCCCAATGCATTGGTAATATTTTGTATAGTGCTGCTTACCAGCCCGCTTCCCTGACCGCTGAAATAATAAATTAAAAAGGTGCTTACAAATAAAATAAGCTGGGCGGCAATGGTGAGGTATAAAAAATTCCTTTTGGCAAGCGGGGCGCTGTTTTTGTGGCTTACATTTTCTACAATTACATACAGCAGCATGAGCAACGCAGCCTGCCAGAAGCTGTGCAGCATAGCCATACAAAAACTGTAAGTGAATGGTATCATAAGCTAAGGTTGACCTCACCCCAACCCCTCTCCAAAGGAGAGGGACAAGCACTCTTTATTTTTTAGATAAAGAATTTTTGGCGATCAGGGTTAATTTTAAACAAAAGTGTTTATTTATCTTTTTTTAACTGGTTGATGAGTTGCTGAATTTTTTCCAGTTCTTCTTCACTGGCATTGTGTCCGCCCAGGGCCTGCAGCACTAAATCAGATGAAGAACCTGCAAATAATCCGTTGATCATTTTATTTAAAAACTGCTGCTGTGTATTTTCGCGGGTTACAGCCGGTTTATAAATATGCGTTTTACTGCTGTCATCGCGGGTAACCAGGCCTTTTTCAAACATGATCTGCATCAGTTTGAGGGTAGTGGTGTAGCCGGCGTCCTTGGTCTTCAGTAATTCTTCATGTACCGTACGAACGGTAGCTGCCTTTTCATTCCACAAAACCTGCAGTATTTCCAGTTCACTTTCTGTGGGCTTTGTATTCTTGATTAATGTCATAATACGAGTGTTTTCGTAAGGCAAAGTACGAAATTGTTTGTAAATACCAAACCCATTTATTTATTTTTTGAAATGGTTAACAAATTGGGGGGTGGGTCACCCCAAAAGGGTGGCTCACCCGGAGATGGAGGAGTTGTTATCTTAATGCCATTTTATAATTTTTAACAGGTATGCGATCAGTTTTGCGGGTTTATAAAATTTACTATTCTTACACAATTAGCTCAGGTTCAGCGTGAGCCATCTTTTTTGGGGTGACTCACGCTACAAAAAAGCCCCGCTGAAATTCAGCAGGGCTTTGTATATTTTACGCAAAACTTACTTTTGACCATTCTTAATATTCAGATCGGCACCACCCAACGCATCAATTAAAGTTTTGTATTTAGCAGTAACTTCAGCAGTTTGTTCTTTATCATTCAGGGTTAATTTACCCTTGGTTAAAGACAGGGTATAATTATCCTTTTCAATTAATTTATCGGCCAGCAAAGCATCAATAAGTGCTTCGGTAGGCACTTTCAGGGCATCCGGAGAAGCAGTTACGGTTACATTCATCGTGTTGCTGCTGTCTGTTTTAATGATAGAGATCTCCTTGGTCATTTCTTTCATTTCATGCTTTGGCGCAGTAGCCCAGTTCATGGTGGCCAGGGTAGGAGCAATAACCAAAGAAACGATACTCATCAGTTTGATGAGGATATTCATAGATGGTCCTGATGTATCTTTAAAAGGATCACCTACGGTATCACCAGTTACAGAAGCCTTGTGTGGTTCAGATTTTTTGTAGAACATTTCACCATTGATCTCCACACCGGTCTCAAATGATTTCTTGGCATTATCCCAGGCGCCACCGGCGTTGTTCTGGAACATACCCATCAATACACCACTAACGGTAGCACCGGCTAAAAATCCACCCAATACTTCGGGACCAAAAGCAAAACCTATAATTAACGGCGATAATAAAGCGATCGCACCGGGCAACATCATTTTCTTCAATGAAGCTTCAGTAGAAATAGCCACACACTTATCATATTCAGGTTTACCAGTTCCTTCCATGATACCAGGGATGGTACGAAACTGGCGGCGAACCTCTTCCACCATGGCCATAGCTGCTTCTCCCACTGCACGTATGGCCAATGAAGAGAAAATGAAAGGGATCATACCACCTACAAATAAACCTGCCAGAACAGGCGCTTTGTAAATATCAATACCTTCAATACCGCTGATGCCCACAAAAGCAGCAAACAAAGCCAGTGCTGTTAAAGCCGCAGAAGCAATGGCAAAGCCTTTACCTGTAGCTGCTGTTGTGTTACCAACTGCATCTAAAATATCTGTTTTTTCACGAACTTCTTTGGGTAACTCACTCATTTCTGCAATACCACCGGCATTATCGGCAATGGGACCAAATGCATCAATGGCAAGCTGCATGGCTGTGGTAGCCATCATACCGGCTGCTGCAATGGCCACACCGTATAAACCTGCACACCAGAAACTCATATAAATCCCTGAAGCAAGCACCAGGATCGGTAAGAATGTACTTTCCATACCCATGGCCAAACCACCAATGATGTTGGTTGCATGGCCGGTACCTGACTGGCGGATGATACTTTTAACCGGACGCTTGCCCATGGCAGTGTAGTACTCGGTGATCATACTCATTAAAGTACCTACGATCAACCCAACCATAATAGCACCGAAAATACCGTTCTTGGTGAACTCATGTCCACGAAGTGTCATGGTTTCGGGCATTAAAAAATTAACCAGGAAATAAGAAGCCACTGCAGTTAATACAATGGAGCCCCAGTTACCCATATTTAAAGCATTCTGTACTTTTTGTGTGCTCAAACCTGCGCTTTCGCTGATGCGTACAAACCAGGTTCCAACAATGGAAAACAAGATACCCATCGCTGCGATCAGCATTGGCAAGAGGATAGGAGACATACCACCGAAATTATCGGTCATGGCATTGGTTTCCCTTCCCAAAACCATGGTAGCTAAAACGGTTGCCACATAAGAACCAAACAGATCGGCACCCATACCTGCCACATCACCCACATTATCACCTACGTTATCGGCAATGGTTGCCGGATTACGTGGATCATCTTCGGGGATACCGGCTTCTACTTTACCCACCAGGTCGGCACCCACATCGGCAGCTTTGGTATAAATACCTCCACCCACACGGGCAAACAAGGCGATAGACTCGGCACCTAAACTGAATCCGGTTAAAATTTCTATGGTTTTCTCCATTTCGTGGCTGTCAACAGCCGCTTCCGGAGCAAAGATCATTTTCAATACAATAAATAAACCACCAAGGCCCAAAACGGCTAAACCGGCAACACCCAATCCCATTACACTACCGCCGGTAAAAGAAACTTTTAAAGCTTTTGATAAGCTGGTACGGGCTGCCTGTGCAGTACGTACATTGGCTTTGGTGGCCACTTTCATACCAATGAAGCCAGCTAAAGCGCTGAAGAAGGCACCAATAATAAAAGCAATGGCAATGCTCCAGTGGCTGTTGGGGTTACTGTAACCCATTACACCCAAAAGTAAAGCGCCAATGACCACAAAATACATAAGGATCTTGTACTCGGCCTTTAAAAATGCCATGGCACCTTCAGCAATGTACGTGCTGATCTCTTTCATGCGTTCGTTGCCGGCATCCTGTTTAGATACCCACGCAAATTTTATAAAAGTGTAAAGCAGGCCTACAATGCCCATGGCTGGAATAATGTAAATCAAATTGTTCATAAGTAATATTTGTGCTGAATTTTGGACGGCAAAAATAGGGTAATTGGGTTAAAAACCGCCATAATAACTTAGATTATTGGGGGTATTCAACGGGTTTGGGGTTTCAGGCTGATAAATAATTGCCTAAAGCCTTGAAAAAACAAAACAAATTACTATTTTGTATACTAAACCTAAAACTTTAAACTTATGACAGATTTAAATCAAAACCTGAATCAGGCAAAAGATGCACTAAACCTGGAAGGTAAAGACATGAATAAACTTCCGCAAGGCTTAAATGTGTTAACCATCCTTACTTATATAGGATGTGCATTGGGTGCCATTTCTGCAATCTGGAGCTACATTTCTGCTGCTGCTTCCTATAAAACATACGAGGCATTAACCGGCAGTATGAATGAATTGAAGACCGAAACAGTGCGGTTAATTCCATGTTATCGGGAGCCACCGAAATGGTTAAAAAAGCTTATGAAAACCGCATGATGATCCTGATATTTGCCCTGGTGGGGATCGCCCTGTGTTTTTATGGGGCCATGCAAATGCGTAATTTAAAAAAGCAGGGTTATATGATTTACGTGGTGGGCGAAATAATGCCGATCATTTCATATGCCGTTTTTATTGGTTTTGGCAGTTTGTTTGGAGGGGTGGCCATGATATTTACCACACTCATCGCGGCAGTATTCATTATTCTGTATACCATGCAACGCAAGCATTTGGTTAACTGATAATATTGATAATTATTATATCCCGTTTGGTATGTTACCAAACGGGATTTTTTTTAATGAGCCATTTGTTTAAAAGCTTCTCCCATACACTCAATAATATCTCCTGCTATCATTGCTTCCTGTGCATATTCAGTGGAAGCCATATCACCTGCCAAGCCATGTACATAAACACCCAATAAACAAGACTCAAGTGGTGTGTAACCCTGTGCCAGTAAGCCTGTAATGATGCCGGTCAATACATCGCCGCTGCCGGCTGTGGCCATTCCGGCATTGCCGGTACAGTTGAAATAACCTTTTCCATCAGGTGTACTGATGAAACTGTAATGTCCTTTTAAAACGATGGATATCTGGTATTCATTCGATTTTTGTTTTACCAGTTCCATTCTTTCAAAATCATTTTCAGTTTTGCCAAACAATCTTTCAAATTCTTTGGGATGTGGGGTGATGATGGAATTAGCAGGAATGGTTTTTAATAGTTCTTTATTTTCTGCCATGATGTTTAATGCATCGGCATCAATCACCATGGGACTTTTTACTTGTTCAAAAATACCGGCTAACAATTTTTTATGAGAAGGATGCATACCCATGCCGGGGCCAATACCCACAGCATCCATGTGTTCAATTCCTGTTGCCGATAAAAGATGATCTTCACCTGCCACAACACACATGGCTTCGGGTACGGTAGTTTGTAAGATCTGGTAACCGCATTTGGGAATATAGGTAGTGAGCTTGCCAACACCGCTTCGCAGACAGGCCAGTGAAGATAAAACGGCAGCTCCCATCATGCCATACGATCCGCAAAGCAGGCCGGCATGGCCAAAAGTTCCTTTGTGGGCAAATTTTGTACGTGGTTTGTAAACAGACCTGATGCGTTCTTTATCCAATAATTCAAAATCAGCCATTTCATTTTCTTCAAAAGCGGGATGAAGGCCGATATGCAGCAGGTGTACTTCACCGCAATAATGTTCATTTTCGGGTAACAGAAAAGCCAGTTTATAATTTTGAAAGGAGAGGGTATGGGTTGCTTTTACAACTGCATTGCCTTTTGAACTTTGGTCTGCAAATAATCCCAATGGCAGGTCGATTGAAATTATGGTGTTGTTGTAAAGGTTGACCTGGTTTATCAAAGCAGCACTGATGCCTTCCGTAGGTTTATTGAGGCCTGTTCCAAACAATGCATCAATAACAATATCTGATTCATTAATTACCGGAAAAAAATCCGGTGATTGTATAAAATGTATATCGGTGGTTAAGCCGTGCAGCCTTTCCAGGTTTGTCTGAAAATCATCGGTACCCATATTGCCAAACTCAAGTATGTAAACCGTTACGAGGCATTGATGCTCAATAAGCATTCGTGCTATGGCCAGTCCGTCACCGCCATTATTGCCTTTGCCGCAAAAAATGCGGAAATGAAATGTGCCGAAATTTTTTCCGATAAGCCATTTGCAACAGGCTGTGGCAGCCCGTTCCATCAGATCAATGGAGGAGATGGGTTCGTTGGCGATGGTGAAGGCATCCCATTTTTTTATTTGTGATGCGGAGAAGATTTTCATACCATAAAGTTACAAAAACAATTCCCCAAATGGGGAATTGTTCATGATTGCATCATAGAATCAAACACTAATGAGAAAACCTAATTTGTTTATTTACATTACTCTCTATTTATCTTTACTGGGCATTTAATTCACCCGATACCTGTCCATTCTGAAAGTACTGGCACTTTGGCCTGTACCTCTGCCAACCAACACATAATCCCCTATGGGAAGCCTTATTTCCCAAAACCCCGGAGATCCTCCACCCGCTAAATAATAATCAGTATAGTATTGAAAACTTTGCCCTGCCTGAAATTTACTGAGTTCGGATGCAGGGATTACATAAAATTCTGTATTGATATTACATCCATCTATGAAATACCTGGCACCGGTTTCAACTTTAAAAGGCCGCCAGAATTTAGCATTGGTTGAGTAGGTAAGGGCATCATAAATATAGATATCATAAAAGGTTACCCGGTCAGTTGCCGGAAAAGAATAAAAATAATCCAGTTCCCAGCTCCATTTATTTGCACTGGTTGAAGTATTCCTGATAGCAACATAATAAGTACCAGGAGCAAGTGTTACTGCCTTCATGCCAAATATGTTATCAAAAATTGCATAACCGGTAAATGCCCCCATAGAAGTAAAATTAGCCAACTGAGCAGGAGTGATGATAGCTGCCTGCATTTGATATTGGGCCGAAATCCGAAAGTAAAAGGAAGTGGTTGTGGTAATGGTAAATTGTTCTGTAGTAACATACCCATAGCTGGGTGCATTAACATTCTGTTTGCCAATAAATATAGTGGAAGGCGTTGTAACAGTAGGTGGGGTTGTGCCTCCACCGCCACCAGTACCACCGCCGCCGGTGCCTCCACCACCGGTTCCTGAGCCTCCGCTATTATCAACAGGGGGTTCTTTTACACAGGAATTAAACGTAAAAAAAACAGCAGTAAGAATGATGCCGGTTAAGCAGGTAATCTTTTTCATGCCTTGATGATTTAGTTTTTTAAATAGTAATTTTTATTTGTTTGCTTTCTCAATAATTAAATGCAAGTAATAATAAAATAAAACAGTTTTAAAGAGGGATTCAACGGGAAATGAAAAGGTGATTACACCCGGTTAATTTTTAAGTTGCAGAAATATTCAGCCAGTAGGTTAATGGCCTTAATAATGGGTACACAAAAAATACTTTTTTACTACTGCGTTTTTTTATCTTCAACCATCACTTTACAGCATCAAACCAGACTATTTCAATTTCGGTACTAAGTTTAGCTGCAGTGCAATACTGGCTTGGGTTACAAGGTGAGGGAGGAAAGCAGGTGCTGCAGTTTGTGAAGCAGTAAAATAGTTTTATGTACTTTTTTGCTTGCCCAAAAAAGTACCAAAAAAAGGCCCCCGAAATCGAATACAGCCCGATTTCGGGATACAGCTATGTTCAACTTTTGTACTACTGTGACTTCAGCATTGGTAATTCTACTCTTATGTACAAGAAGTTCAATTTAATTCAAAAGCCAAATGATACGAGGTATGTTGTAAATTATTTAGAGTCTTTCCAAAATAGTCCTGGTTAATTCATTTTCCACCTCACCAGTGTTTACAGTAGTTGCCGGTTCAAATAAAAGGATGTGTACTTCTTCTTCGGCAACCGGTTTGTGCTCAACCGTTCTTGGCACAATAAAAAATTCGCCTTCGTTAATGGTAACCGTTTTATCCCTTAATTCCATATTGAATGTACCCTTTACCACCAGGAACAATTCATCTTCATGCTCGTGGCTATGCCATACAAATTCACCTTTTAGTTTTACGGCTTTTACATGCTGGCCATTCAGTTCGCCAATAATGCGGGGATTGCAGTAATCATTGAACAGGCTGAATTTTTCTGTGAGATTTACTTTTTCCATATTCTATATTTTATAGTGAGCAGGCATTAAAATTATGCTTTCAGCCTGTCCCGATAGCTATCGGGATGTCGAAGGCGGGTTCACCATTAAAAGATGCGCTGTTTCATACAGCACCGGTTTCGACAAGCTCAACCTGAAATCTTTTATTTGGGTTGATTTAATGTTTATTTTTTTTATTTCTGACTGTGCTTTATGGCATCGAAAATGATTGAAAAAAGATGAAGCAAAAACCATAAGCCTGCAAGCGAAGCCAATATAATATTCCTTATGCGTGAACCTTTATCTGGCATAATTACAGGATGATTACAATGTTAATAATCTTTCATGCAACGCAAGTACCTGCGGCAATAACATTTCCTGCTCATCATTTTTAATGATAAAATCGCAGAGCTTCATCTTAATGACCTCATCCATTTGTTTGTCCATACGGGCAATCACTGCTTCCCGGGTAATGCCATCACGGTGCATGGTACGTTGTATGCGAAGTGGGGCAGGGGCGGTTACGCCTATTACATAATCGAGGTGCTCGTGTGCGCCGCTCTCAAAAATTAAAGCGGCTTCTTTTAAGGCGTATGGAGTTAATTGTTTCTGCATCCAGCGTTCTGCATCGACTAAGGTAGCAGGGTGAACGAGTGCGTTGAGTAATGCTAATTTTTCGGGGCTATTAAAAACAATGGATGAAACAAATTTCCTGTCGAGTTTATCTTCTCTATATGCATTTTCACCAAATGTTGCTTTTATTTTTTCTTTCAGATCTGCATCTTCATTCATTAAACGTTTAGCAGCTTCATCAGCATAATACACAGGTATGCCCAGTACTTCAAATACTTTGGCTACGGTACTTTTGCCGCTGCCGATCCCTCCGGTGATACCAATCTTAAGCATAAAAAAAATTGCGATTTTAGATTGCCGATTTCAGATTTGTCATCTGTAATCTTGCATAAATCTAAAATCGCAAATCTACAATCTGAAATAAATTATTTCTTAACCTCTGCCACCGGCTTATTAATATTGGCCGTCCACTCCATACTGATGGCGCTGCGTTCAATTTTAATGTAACTGCCCGGACTGGTTTCCAGTTCTAATGTGCTGTCATCATTAACCTTGTTTACCTTACCGTGTATGCCGGCAATGGTTACAATTTTATCGCCTTTTTGCAGGTTATTGATAAATTCCTTTTGCTTTTTTGCTTTTTTTGCCTGTGGCCTGATCATGAACAGCCAAAAAACCAGGATCATCAGTCCCATCATGATCAATGTACTGGTACCTCCACTTTTTCCCTGCGGATCCATCATCAAAAAAATACTTAATAGTTGCATGTTGTTTGTTTATTTGTTTTTAAAAATGTATGCCTGAAAGGTTAATTGGGTAAGTTTGTTTTTTCTTTTGGTACCACATTGCCGGTTAATACCAATGGAGGAAATTCCGGTTTGGCATTGGATATTACGGTGATGGTCTTATGTGCTTCGCCAACCCTGCCTTTACTGTCGAAAATAACTTTTATAAAACCGGTTTCGCCGGGTAAAATGGGCTTTTCGGGCCTTTGAGGAACCGTGCAACCACAACTGGCCGTTGCCTCCAGTATGACCAGGGCTTTTGTTCCGCTGTTTTTGAAGCGGTAATTGTATTCTGCTTTTTCTCCGTCAGTTCTTGTTCCAAAATTAAAAGACGAGTCAATGATCTCTACGGTTGTTGAATCCTGTAATGCCAATGCTTTTTGGGTTGCAGTATCATCGGCTATTTTATCTTTGCGCCTTACATCACAGGAAACAAGGGAGGAGGCAACCAATAAAATTAAAATGTATTTTTTCACTGTTCTGATTTTTGCAAAGTTATGCCGATTTTTATTTGGCATAATTTATATTGTACTGTTTTTATAGGTCTTCTTGGTTATTTTATTTTCGGCCGCCAATTCCTTATTGATGTTATCCAGCAGGCCATTTACAAACTGTCCGCTTTGTACCGTGCTGTAATCCTTCGCCAGGTCAATATATTCATTAATGGTAACCTTGGTGGGAATGGTTTCAAAGAACAAAAACTCGCATACCCCCATTTGCAGGATGATGAGGTCCAGCGCAGCTATCCGTTCGGCATCCCAGTTCTTGAGCTTGGGTTTTATCAGCTCCAGGCATATTTCTTTTTTATCCAGCACGGTCTGTAACAGGCTTTTGGCAAATTCCTGTTTTTCTTTGCTGAGCATTTCCGAAAAATTGGTATTGGCCGGTTTATTTAAAAAATTGAGTACCAGCTGGTTCATCATTTCCGCATCATCATCCCAGTGAATAAAATGCTCTTCCACATGATTGATAAAATCTTCGTTGGGCAGCATCAGGTTGGTGAAAATGAATTCCAGCATGCCTTTTTCCAGCTTATTGTTCCTGCTTTGCTCTTCAATATATTCGGTATACTCCGGTGATGCGGCCAGTTGCCCGTATATCTTTTTCAGTAGTTCATTATCAATGATATGCTGCGGTTTTAAATCGGCTACTGCGGTTTTAAAACTGCTTTCTTCCACAATTTTCCAGAGCAGCTCGTTACCTGCTATTTTGGTATTGATGTTGAGGTCGGCAGCTGTGGGCAGGTGTTTGGAGGCTTTTTGCCGGGCATCGGTTTCGGCATACCGGGCAACTTCGGTTATAAAATAAACGAGGTAGGTAAAGATTTGCCTGCTTTGTTCAATTTTTTTGGTAAGGATGCTGATGGCTTCGCCGGGTTTTACATCACCGTTCATGCTGTCGATGCTGTATAAGGTCTGCATCACTTTTACCCGGATATTTCTTCTGCTGATCATGCGTAAAGAACTTTTTTGCTTGAAGCTGCAAAATTAAGGGTTTATAGTTTGTGGTGGAAAGATAATACTGCAGTCGGCCCCGGAAGTGAAAAATTGTCTGTTTGGTAATGCCATAAACTGACATCAGGCAGTTTTTACTGACAGAACTGCCATTAAATTCGATTGGTACAAAAATGGCAGTACCTTTGCCGCCCGCTATATTCGCGGTTATCAATTATTTAAATCAACCAAAAACCAATACAAATTATGGCTAAAGTAAAAAATGCTCCTGCCAAACTGAGCATTACCCCTTTGCACGACAGGGTTATTGTACAACCAGCAGCTGCTGAAGTAAAAACTGCCGGAGGAATCATCATACCGGACACTGCGAAAGAAAAACCACAACGTGGTGTTGTGCTGGCAGCCGGCCCGGGTAAAAAAGACGAACCCGTTATGGTAAAGGCCGGTGATCATGTTTTATACGGTAAATATGCCGGAACCGAGATCTCTGTGGAAGGAAAGGATTACCTGATCATGAGAGAGAGCGATATTCTGGCGATAATATAAAACCCCCTGACCCCCTAAAGGGGGAACCTTAGCTCTTTTAATTTAATCGATTCTTAAAATCATAAAACCTGCATGACCCCTCAGGTTGTAAAGTCCGCCGGTCGGCGGATCTGGGGTTGCATATAACATGAGTAAAATGATATTCTTCGATATTGAAGCAAGAAATAAAATGAAAAAAGGCGTTGATACCCTGGCCAACGCTGTAAAGGTAACCCTTGGCCCCAAAGGCCGTAACGTAGTACTGGAACGCAAATTTGGTGCTCCCAGTGTAACTAAGGATGGTGTTACCGTTGCCAAAGAAATTGAACTGGAAGATCCTATTGAGAACATGGGTGCACAAATGGTAAAAGAAGTGGCTTCTAAAACGGCTGACCAGGCCGGTGATGGTACCACTACTGCAACCGTACTTGCCCAAAGCATCATCAGCGAAGGCCTGAAAATGGTTGCAGCCGGTGCAAACCCAATGGACCTGAAGCGTGGAATTGATAAGGCAGTAAGCCTTGTTGTGGCCAGTTTAAAAGCCCAAAGTCAGGCTGTTGGCAACGACAGCAAAAAAATACAGCAGGTGGCAACCATCTCGGCCAACAACGACGAAACCATTGGTAAATTGATTGCCGAGGCTTTTGGTAAAGTTGGAAAAGAAGGGGTTATCACTGTTGAAGAAGCTAAAGGAACAGATACCACTTCGGATATTGTAGAAGGTATGCAGTTTGACCGTGGTTATATCAGTCCTTACTTTGTAACCAATAGCGAAAAAATGCAGGCTGAACTGCAGAATCCCTACATCCTGATCTACGACAAAAAGATCTCTACCATGAAGGACATCCTTCCGGTACTGGAAGCGGTTGCAAAAAGCGGACGTCCGTTACTGATCATTGCAGAAGACCTGGAAGGTGAAGCACTGGCAACACTGGTTGTAAATAAATTACGTGGCACCATTAAAGTGGCTGCAGTTAAAGCCCCGGGTTTTGGCGACCGCAGAAAAGAAATGCTGACAGACATTGCTATCTTAACCGGTGGTGAAGTGATCAGCGAAGAAATGGGAAATAAACTGGAAGATGTGCAGTTGGCTTCTTTGGGCCAGGCCTCCTCTGTTACCCTGGATAAAGACAATACCACCATCGTGGGAGGTAAAGGAGAAAAGAAAGCGATCGTTGGCCGTGTTGAACAGATCAAAGCACAGATCAAAACCACCTCATCTGACTACGATAAAGAAAAACTGCAGGAGCGTTTGGCCAAATTAGCAGGCGGTGTTGCTGTATTATATATTGGTGCTGCTACTGAAGTTGAAATGAAAGAAAAGAAAGACCGTGTGGATGATGCATTACATGCAACAAGGGCGGCCGTTGAAGAAGGTATTGTACCAGGTGGTGGCGTGGCGTACATTCGTGCCATTGCAACCCTTGAACCAAAAGTAAAAGGACAGATCGCTGATGAGCAAACCGGTATGGCCATTGTTCGCCGTGCTTTGGAAGAGCCCATCCGTTGCCTGACAGCCAATGCAGGTATTGATGGTTCTATTGTAGTACAAAAAATAAGAGAAGGTAAAGGCGATTATGGCTTTAATGCAAGAACTGAAGTGTACGAGAACTTATTTAAGGCAGGTGTTATTGATCCAACCAAGGTAAGCCGTGTAGCGCTGGAAAATGCAGCTTCCATTGCAGGTATGTTGTTAACTACAGAATGTGTAATTGCTGATAAACCAAAAGAAGAAGCACCGCACAGCCATGGCGCACCTGATATGGGCGGAATGGGTGGATACTAATTAACTACGATGTTGGATGTACGAAGTACGTCTGCAAAAAATACGGTCCCTCCTGCAGCAATGCAGGAGGGATTTTTAAGTAAATACCTAAATTGTTAAACATTAAAATGAAGAAAGCCTATGAAAGTAAGTTTGAAACATTTGTTATGTTATTTCAGGAAAATGACCGGTTTTAAAAAGGATGACCACTGGGATGATAATCCTTTTGTTGTACTTTAAAAAAATCCTCCCCGACTTTCGGGGAGGGTTTTTTTTTGAACCATTTCAGATCCCAAGCTATTTTCTTATAAATAAACCCCTTAGAAATTAAATACAATGGTTTATTATTATACATTCGTAACTAACTTAAAATTTGTACTTATGAATGGTTTTGAATATTTCGTTAAAGTGTATAAAAATTATGCAAATTTTGAAGGCAGGGCAAGGCGCAGCGAATACTGGTACTTCACGCTCTTTTATTATCTGGTTGCCATTCTGCTTGTTTTTGTAGACCAGGGCATCGAGTCAGAATCAGGAATTACCGGATTGATTTTTGCGTTAGGAAGCCTGATCCCTGCTATTGCAGTTGCCGTAAGGCGTATGCACGATGTTGGGAAAAGCGGTTGGTACATCTTGATCCCGATATATAATTTGATATTGGCATGTACAAATGGCGAAACCGGTTCTAATGGATACGGCCCCGATCCCAAAGGCGATCATTTGCAGGACGAAATTGATGCGATTGGAAATAATGACTGATGCCATACAGTTCTTTAAAAATTACGTTATGTTAACGCAGCGGATTTACATTTTCTAATCAATCAATTTTCCTGATGCTCGGCATCTTTAATAAACTATTTTATGGTGAAGCGGTTAAAGCAACAACCTACTCTCCATCCACAATCTCACCATAATCAATAACCAGTTCTTCGCCTACTTTTATATCTCTTGTGGTTTCAAAATAATCACCATCATCTATTGAAATGATATTAGGCTCATCGGAATGGTTTAAAAAAAGAGAGAGGTCCATTTTTTTAAAACCCGCTGCTGGTATAAAATAGTTTTCTTCGTCATAGAGGCAATAATTACCTACTAAAAATTGTGCATAAACAGGCAAAACTTCAATTTCATTTTTTGAAACCGTGATCCATTCGCTTTCATGATCCGGTTTACCAAACATGTCTCTGCAACCTTTGGGAATATCACGCAGGGCAAACACGCCAATACCTTCAATGGGAGAGGGTTTTAGCATTACCCAGGTATTGCCGGAAAGTTCCTGTAAAAGAGCTGCTTTGGTCATGATTTATGCTGTTGTATATACCCGTAAATTATAAAAAATTGTGCAGCACAATAGGTAAGCATGATGAAAACACCCGCGTATGCAAAGGGTTCATAAAATTTATTGATGGCCAGCAGCGAATCTGAAAGCACAAAAGCTGCGGCTCCACATAAATAACCTGCTGCAGCTTTTTTATTTACTTTTAAAAAGATGTGCAGGCTGCAAAGCAGCATACTGCATATAACAGCCGCGTACACCATCACCGGTAATTTTAAATCTCCCAGATGAGGGTAGAGTTGCCAAACCAGTGTAATGCCATAGGCAAGTACCAGGGCAATAAGAGCCGGATGTTTTTTTAACAGCGAGATCTTTTCTGACCGGATCCTTAGAAAATAAATGATGTAAAAAATATGGGTGCTGAGGAAACAGGCCAGGCCAAAAATAAAAAACAATGCATGTTTATATTCAAACAATAAAAACACATCGCCCAGCCAGGAGAAAATTAAACCGGTGAGCAATAAATATTTTCCGGGAAGAGTTGATCTGGTGAAATACAACAAGAGCCATAAAGCCGGTATCAGCAAGGGTTTTGCAATAAAATGAAGCGATTCAATATTGGCAGCAATGCCCGCTAAATCCAGCAGGGTCAATGACCAGAACATGATGGATAATTTTTTCTGAACTGGTTGCTGCATGGTAATGTCAGATTGGTGATCAGCTAAAGCCTACTTTAATTGAATAAATGCCTTGCCCAGGTAATAATATATGTTTAGTGAATCTTTGATCCGGGCTGTATCGGTAAGCGGCAGTGTAAAAGGTTCTGCCAGGCGGTATGTAACCGAATCTGTTTTGTACATGATAACTTTATGTTTGCGGGCCGTAAGTATATTCATACGGGATGCTGCTGCGGCCGAATCGGCTGTTTGCATAAACACTACTTTAAAAGTATACCCGTCGTCTGCAGCAATTGGAGATGTTGATGTAAGGGCAACAGTATCTGATGATGGGGTGATAACTTTTGTAGTGTCAGTTTTTACTTCTACGGTGGCAGGCTCAGCAGCAGGGTTGGTATCTCTTATAAAAAAATACCATACTGCTGTACCAATCAATCCAAGTAATATTATTAAACCTGTAATCAGCAGACCGTTCTTGTTGGCTCCATCTGTTTTTTTTGCTTCCGAGGCAAAAGATATTTCCGGGTTTACTCTTGCTTCTTTTAATGCAGACGGGGTGTTTTCCAGTTTTGCATGAAAAGAATATCCCTTTGTAAACTCCAGTTCACCCTGTTGGTTTTTTACCAGCATACCCACGCCATCGATTTTAAATGGCTTGCCAATATTTAAGAATTGTTTTCCCAGTACCAGGTAACTATCCAGGTCGGCAGCAGCCAGCGATTTCATTTTGCGGGTTTGCTGTACTATATAATCTATCAGGGCATCATCAGCGGTAGCTCTGTCGTTGTATTCAAATGAAATAGCATTATCCGGGATCTCAGCATCTTTATCATTATCCTTGGGCATAACAAAATCGGGGGAAAGTGTAAATGTTCCCATTCCCTGTAAAGTTACTTCCCGGTTATTGTAAAAGTGCTGTACCAGCAGTTGTTCTATTTTCATGCCGAATATTTATGCCTGACAAACCTACAAGATATTCATTACATGGCAAAGTACTCCTAAATTACATTAGTTTTGCAGCATGCTTTCTGAAAAAGATAAAGAATTTATGGCCTATTGGGAACGGGAAAAGGAAAGCAGGAATACTTTTTCTGCCAAACTCACCGGTGGCATACCCATGGCTGCATTATTCAGTGTTCCAATCCTTCTGTTTATTACGGCAGTATATCTTTTTTTTCCGGAATGGTATACTAAAATTTCAAGCAGGCTGCCGGGATCAATTTTTATTATCGTTCTGGCAGTTATGTTCTGTATATTGTTCTTTTCCTATTTTCGTATGCAATATAAATGGGAAATGAATGAGCAGCTTTACCGGGAGTTAAAAAATAAAGAAAATAAATCACATTGATCATCAGTAAAACCCAATTCAAACATTTTTTAAAATGAAAAAAAAGTACTTATTCATGCTGGCAATTGCCGCTTTTTCCTTTGGTATAAACAGTTGTACAAAATCTTCGGCAGATGAAAATAATTGTGTTTCCAACAATACGGGTGTGCCCACAGCAGCCGAGGTGGCATCCCTGCAGTCGTATATAACCGCCAATAGTTTAACGGCAACCCAGCACCCGGATGGTTTCTTTTACAGGATCGTTGCGCCCGGCAGTGGCCCTACACCTACACTGGCTTCTACCGTAACCTTTAAATACACCGGTAAGTTAACGGATAATACTGTTTTTGATCAAAGTACAACAGGGATCACTTTTCCATTGAACCAGCTTATCCTGGGCTTTCGCAAAGGGCTTCCTTTAATTCAAAAGGGAGGTTCCATCATTTTATATATTCCACCTTCATTGGGTTATGGTTGCCAGTCCTTATCCGGAATCCCTCCGGGTTCCAACCTGATCTTTTCTGTTGATCTTACCGATGTGCAATAAAAAAAATCAATTATTTTGAGCCACGAAGCGATATCGGTCTTTGATATGTTTAAAATTGGTATAGGGCCATCAAGCAGCCATACACTGGGGCCCTGGCGTGCTGCACAACAGTTTACAAATTCATTAGCCGAAAAGAATTTGCTGAATGATGTAAAGGCAATACGTGTTTTACTGTACGGCTCCTTAGCAAAAACCGGTGTTGGACATGGAACAGATATTGCTGTACAATTGGGCCTCAGCGGCGATGACCCGGTGAGTTTTGAAGTGAATCATATTGATGCAAAGATTGCCGACATCAAACACATGAAAAAGATCCTGCTGGCAGGCAAACATGAAATTGATTTTGATCCCGCAGAAGATATTGAGTTTTTGATGAGCGAATCCTTACCCTTTCACCCCAATGCTTTAAGTTTTTTGGTTACCCTGCACAATGATGAAAACGTTGCAGAAACTTTCTATTCTGTTGGCGGAGGTTTTGTTACCAAAGAAGGCGAAACCCAAAGCGGCATAGCCGATGTACATCTTCCTTTTCCCATCAATACATCCGACGAATTACTGCATTGGTGCATGAAAACCGGGCACAATATCAGCGAGGTGGTGCTGGAAAATGAAACAGCATGGCGCAGTGAAGCAGCTACCAAAGCAGGCTTGCTGAATATCTGGAACGTAATGAAAGCCTGTATTTACCGTGGTTGCCATGTTGCCGGCACTTTGCCCGGAGGATTGCAGGTAAAGCGGCGTGCTGCCAGTTTAAATGATAAACTCATCTACGGCCGTACCTACACCGATTACAACAGCTGGCTGCAACTGGTAAAAGATGGCGGCAATAATTTTACGTATATACTGGATTGGGTAAGCTGTTTTGCCCTGGCGGTGAATGAGGAGAATGCCAGTTTTGGCCGGGTGGTTACTGCGCCCACAAACGGCGCTGCCGGTGTTATTCCTGCTGTATTACAATACTACATAGCTTTTTGTACTGATAGTTACCGCGAAGAGGATACGGAAGAAAAAATAATTCAGTTTTTATTAACTGCCGCCGAAGTGGGCAGCATCTTTAAAAAAGGGGCTACCATTTCTGCCGCCATGGGTGGATGCCAGGCCGAAATCGGGGTAAGCAGTGCCATGGCCGCTGCCGCTCTTACCGAATGCCTGGGCGGCACCCAGCGCCAGACCTTAATGGCTGCCGAAATTGCGATGGAGCATCACCTGGGCATGACCTGTGATCCCATTGGTGGCCTGGTACAGGTGCCTTGTATTGAACGCAATACCATGGGCGCCATCAAAGCAATAACGGCAAGCCAGCTGGCCATGCAAAGTACCCCCGATTATGCCAAAGTAAGTTTAGACGGCGTTATTAAAACCATGTGGGAAACCGCCCTGGATATGAATCACAAATACAAGGAAACGGCTGATGGGGGATTGGCGGTGAATGTGCCGTTGAGTCTCTCTGAATGCTAGTTTTGTGTTTTGTGTTTTTTGTTTTGTGTTAGGGAGCCTGCTATTGTAGAATCTATTTTTAGATTAAGGCTTAACCCAAAACCCCAGACTCAAAACCAAAAACGGCCTTAAACCCCATATTTTCGTTTAATATCCCTATCCGTTTCCCGTTCTTTGATACTATCCCGTTTATCGTAATTCTTTTTGCCCTTGCCCAGGCCGATCTCCATTTTAAAATAGCCCGATTCGGCTAAGAATAAGCGCAGTGGTATGATGGAATAGCCTTTCTCTTTTATTTTGTTTTCCAGTTTTTTTAATTCACGTTTGTTAAGCAGGAGTTTTCGTTCCTGCAAAGGTTCATGATTGCTGTGGGTACCAAAGGAGTATTCAGAAATGTGCAGGCTTTTTACAAACAGTTCTCCCTGGTGAAAAATGCAGTAACTGTCATTAAAGCTGGCTTTACCGGCCCGCAATGATTTTATTTCGGTACCACTCAGTACCATGCCTGCTATATAAGTTGCTTCAAAAAAATATTCGTAATGTGCCTTGCGGTTGGTAAGTTCCAATGCCTGTGTTTTTTTTGCAAAGGTATTGGGTTTGGTTTTTTACAGGCCTAAAATTATTTAATGAGGGTAACATACCCCGTTTGCGGATCCCTGCCACTGCCGGGTTCAACGATGTAGTAGTAAGTATCCATGGGCAATGCTTTGCCTTTGTAACGCCCGTTCCAGGCTTTGTACAGGCCCCGGCTTTCAAAAACCAGCTGCCCTGCCCGGGTAAATACCTGTACACGATTGCCTGTATATTCATCCAGGTACTGTATTTGCCACAGGTCGTTAATGCCATCGCCGTTTGGCGAAAAAGTATTGGGTATGCGGGGCATTTTTAACACATTTACAAACATATTATCGGTGGCCATACAACCTCCTTTACCGGTTACCGTTAAGGTATATAAAACATCAAATGTGGCATCCACACATTTTGGGTTAAGCAGCCTGGGGTTGTTCAGGTATTGGGATGGAGTCCATAAATACTGGTTTTCGTTTCCGGTAGCTGTAGCATTTAAGGTTATGGTACCGCCTTCCAGCACGGTTCTGTCGGGGCCGGCATTTACAGTGGGATAGGGGTGAACGGTGACCGGTTTGCTTAAAGTTGCCGACCTGCATCCAAAACTGTTTATGGTGAACAGACTGATGTTGTAGGTTTGCGGGGCAGTATATATGTATAAAACGTTTTGCGTGTTTCTTAATCGGCCATCACCCAAATCCCAGTTCCACTGCGTGGTTATGCCATCCTTACTGTCTGTGGAGTCAGTTAAATACACCGCATCGCCCAAACAGATATTTTGTTTACTCACCCCAAAATTGACCTCAGGCCGGGGATGAATGGAATTTACCAATATAGCGGTATCCTTAACGCAGCCACCACTGCTGGTTACACGCAGGTACACATTGTACTGTCCGGTACCGGTGTATACATGTGTTGGATTTTTCAGCGATGAAAAATTATTGGGGCCGCTTACCGGGTCATCAAAGATCCAGCGGTATTGCAACAGGTTTCCTGTTCCGTCGGATATGCCCGACAGGTTTGTAAATGGGATGGCTGCATTGGGGAGGCAAACCGTATCGGGAAAGGCAAAATGGGCCACAGGCCTGGCCAATATGGCAAACGGAATGGCCGAACCTGCAACAGAAGGGGTATCGCATTCACTTAAAAGGGTATTGCCGTCACTACCCACCCTCAGTACGATCTGAAAATTGCCCGGTTGTAATAAAGTGGAATTGAAATATACCGTGATGTGCCTGGTTAACCCGCTAATACAATATAACGGTGATGCAGCGCTGATATTTACAGGGTAGGTTCCGGTTATAAAAAAATCGCTTCCATTGGGGGCCACTGAGCCACACTGAATAGGATCAGAAAAAACGAGTATCAGCGAATCGGTGCTGCAGCGGTTATTATTAAGGCTGTCAAATGGTACAGGCGTTGGGTTCAGTACTGCAAAGGGGATGCTTTCACCAACCGGGATCTCATTATCGCACAGATCGATGATGGTATTGTTATCTGTAGTTCCTCTTTTAGCAATGAGGTTATAATTACCCAGGGGCAGCGGTGTGCTGAAGGTTAGTAAGACCGAATCCATATCAAAGGCACTGCCGCAACCAATACCCACAGCATTGGTAATAGTAGCAGCTGCCGGACTAATACTAAAGTCGGAGCCATCGGCTTCCAGGCTGCTGCATTTCATTTTTTTATTCAGCCTTACCATTATTTTAGAGCCATCGCAGCTGGCCCGGCTGGCTGTAAACATATGGGGTGGCAGGGTATCGGTAATCACAGCAGTGCTGCCTGTGCCACCAAACGAAAGGCCATAGCCAAATTGTGTATTTTCAAAATGGCTTACCAGCAACAGGTAGTTATGCCCGGCAATTAAATCAGGCATTTTACTAAAACGATTTACACCGGGCCCCTGGCATTCTACCAGAGAAGTTCCGCCCAAATCATCAGAAGCACCGGTTAATCCCATTTCTCCCGACCAGTTGCAAACCACAAACATACTGGGGTCGGTGTATACATCCCGGGGGTTTTTACCGGTAACATCAAAAATCTGCCAGTCGTAATCTTCGCTGAGGTCGTTGGGTGTTATTAAAAAGGCAAGTTTACCACTTTGAAAACAGGTGAATTTATACCAGAATGGGTTGATGTCGGTTATGGTTGTATCAGGATCAAAACAGGGCGAGGGAATAAGCCTGCCTCCGCATAAAGGCACTGTATCCTGCTGAAAAACCGTTGTTCCGCATACCGGGAAGGCCGTTTCGGGATTTTGGCCTAAAATGGTACAGGGCGTGTTTTGTGCAGTTGACTTTACCGGTAACAGCAACAGGATTATGATAAATATGTACAGCCGGTTAAGCAGCATAATTTTAAATGATTAATACTGCAGATTGATGTGCTGTAAAAATTGATGCTGCAGTAATGATTAACCTTTAAACAGAACCAACAAGTTACCAATTTTTTCTTTCAGATGTTTTCGGTGTACAATAAAGTCTAAAAATCCATGCTCCAGCAAAAATTCGCTGCGCTGAAATCCTTCGGGCAGGTCTTTTTTAATGGTTTCTTTAATAACCCGTGGGCCTGCAAAGCCAATCAGGGCGTCGGGTTCGGCACATATGATATCGCCCAGCATGGCAAAGGAAGCGGTGGTACCGCCAAAAGTAGGATCGGTACAAAGTGAGATATAGGGGATTTTTTTATCGCTGAGCTGAGACAGCTTTCCGGAGGTTTTTGCCAGCTGCATTAATGAAAATGCACTTTCCATCATACGGGCGCCGCCACTTTTATTAATGATCATGAAAGGGATATTGTGCTCCATACAGTAATCACATGCACGGCTGATCTTTTCACCCATTACACTGCCCAGGCTGCCACCAATAAACTCAAAATCCATGCAGGCCACCACAAGGTCGTTTTCATTTACTTTGCCATGAGCCACAGTTATGGAATCGTGTATGTTTGTTTTTGCATAAGTTTCTTCCAAACGTTTATGATATGACTTAAGATCAACAAAATTCAAATGGTCTTTGGAAATGATGTTGGCAAAAAGCTCGGTGTACCGGTTATCATCAAAAAGAATTTCAAAATACTCCTGACTGCCAATACGGTGATGGTATTCGCATTTGGGGCAAACAAATTTATTCTCGGCCAGTTCTGAAACTGTACAGGTGTATTTACACGAAGGGCATTTAGACCAAAGGCCTTCAGGAGCATCTTTTTTATCCTTGGTGGATGTAAGGATGCCCTTTTTCATACGCTTAAACCAGTTGGTTTTTTGCTCTTCCTCAGTTCCTTCTTCACCGGCCAGGCTGGCATCAAAATCTTCTTCTTTTTTCATGCTCATATTTGCAATTAGTTTAGAGGTTTAGGGTTTAGGGGTTGAGATGAAATGCTTTTGACTAAACTTCTGAACCCCTAAACATCTAAACTTATGAGTTTCTATTTATACAATTTAAATCTTCAAAAGCCACTTCTAATCTTTTAATAAAACTTTCTTCTCCTTTACGTAACCAAACCCTTGGGTCGTAATATTTTTTATTGGGCTTGTCATCCCCATCGGGGTTACCCAACTGCCCCTGTAAATAGGCTTCATTCTTTTTATAATTTTCTAAAATACCCTCCCAGAATGCCCATTGCAGATCGGTATCAATATTCATTTTAATTGCACCATAACTGATGGCTTCCCGAATTTGATTTTGCGGAGAGCCGCTGCCACCATGAAATACAAAGTAAACCGGCTTTTCTGCTGTGTGCAGGTTTTTGGTAATATAGTCCTGGCTGTTTTTCAAAATAACCGGTGTTAACTGTACATTGCCCGATTTGTATACACCATGCACATTACCAAATGCGGCTGCCACGGTAAACAGTTTACCTACTTTGCTCAGTTCTGTATAGGAGTAGGCAACATGTTCCGGTTGTGTATATAATTTGGCATTATCAATATCACTGTTATCTACGCCATCTTCCTCACCGCCGGTTACCCCCAGTTCTATTTCAATACTCATGCCCAATGGCGCCATGCGTTTGTAAAATTCTACTGAAGTGGCAATATTTTCTTCAATTGGCTCTTCAGAAAGATCGAGCATGTGAGAGCTATATAGGGGCCTTCCTTTTTCTTTGTAAAACAATTCTCCTGCATCAATTAAACCGCTAACCCAGGGTAACCATTTTTTTGATGCATGGTCAGTATGCAACACAACCGGCACGCCGTAATATTTTGCCACATTGTGAATATGCAAAGCACCCGAAACACCGCCGGAAATATTGCCCTGTAAATTATCGTTGGGCATTCCTTTACCAGCAATAAACTGGGCTCCGCCATTGCTGAATTGAATAATAACCGGAGAATTCACCTTTGCAGCCGCTTCCAAAGTGGCATTGATTGTATTGGTGCCAATGGTATTTACTGCCGGTAATGCAAATTGGTTGTCTTTAGCATCGTTGTACAGTGCCTCTAATTCGGCACCAAATAAAACACCAGAACTATATTTTCCCATAAGTAGTTATTTTTTTACAAATGTAAGGAAGATGACCGATTAATTAATGTCCTCAATTTGAGCAATTAACTGTGTAAAATAAGCTGGTGATTGCAACATTTTGCTTCCATACCAGCTGAAGTATTCCCCATCAACCAAAATTATTTTGATACCGGGTAATTGTTGTCTTAATTCATCTATATGTTTTTGTTTAAAAGGGTAGGGCTCGGAGGACAATAAAAGCAATTGACAATCTGCAATTGGCAAATTTTCAATGATTATTTCCGGGTATCTTTTTTTATCAGCAAAAATGTTTTTAAAACCACATTTTTGGAGCATATCGTTAATGAAAGTATCGCCTCCAACGGTCATATAAGGCTCCCGCCAGATCAAATAGGCAGTTTTAACTGGTTTCTCTATCATAGGCAATTCATCAAAAGCCTTGTTTATATTACTTATTAATGTACTCGCAGGAGCTGATTTACCGGTTAATGATCCAATATCGGCAATCATTTGCAGTGCATCCGACAGGTTGTTTACATCGCTTAGCCAAACCGGGTGATCTGCAGCCAGGGCCTCAATTTGTTCTTTTACATTTTCTTCTTTATTGGCTATGATGAGGTCGGGTTGTAATGCTTTTATTTTGGCAAGGTTTACTGTTTTGGTGCCGCCGATCTTTTCTTTTGTTTTAAACCAGGCTGGTGGATGAATGCAAAATTTAGTAATACCCAATGTTTTGGATTCCAATCCAAGGTAAAACAACAATTCTGTTTGAGAGGGAACCAGGGAAATGATCCTTTTGGGGAGGTAATGAAGATCGGTGGCTTGTTGTAAGATCATGTTCAAATGTAGGCAATAAGCACATTTTGCCTGAAAAAAAACTTCCACAATAAACCTGCCGTAACCGGTTATTGTGGAAGTCAGATTTTTGAACCAGCTAAGCACGAGCCGGTTTCTTCAGGATTACGAGGTTTGCTTTTCAAAGGGGGTTACCTTTTATTGGGCGCAACTTTAAAAAGTTATCCTGGTTCCAGTGCACTGGGTTCTTCAATTTTGCCATCATCGCTTTTTACGGCATAGGCAGGATATTGGTTTTTCTTTTCGGTTTTTCTGCCATCATCGCTTTTTACAGCATAGGCAGGATATTGGTTTTTCTTTTTAGTTTTTCAATAAGGATAAGATCTTTACGTGTATATCTTTTATTTAAATTTAAAAAGAAGTTGACTGATATTGGATTGTTTGATGGTTCTTCACAAACATTGAATTGAATGCTTTGGCTTTAATCAGGATTTTGGATAATGATTGATATTTAATTCCTATCAATCAACTTCTGACACAAAGATGCAACAGTTTAACATACTGTTATAGAGCGATATTGCCCTTTTTTTGGGGTATTATAATTACTGATGGCATCGTAGATATCCAAAAATTGATATAGCAGAGTTACTTACAACAGCATCGTAAATCTACGTATTTGAAATAGCGTATTTACCTAATATAAAAAGTGCTGCATGGTTTACATGCAGCACTGTATTGGTTTTAAGGCTATGGTAAAATACCTATATCCTTATTTTGTAAGGCTTTGAATAATGTCGTATTTGGTTACTATGTGAAAGCTGCCGCTTTCATCACGACTTAAAACCGCGCCGTTTTCTTTGGTGATAAATGAGCTTAAACGCTCAACAGGCGTTTCAAAAGCAACTTCCGGATATGCTTTTTCCATTACAGATCCCACGGTTTGTGTTTTAACATCCGCATTGGTGAGTATCTGATCAAACAAGCCACCGGCAGAAATAGCGCCTACATTCATTTCCATGTCCATTACCGGTATATTTTCAATGTCGTATTTTTTCATAAGCTCTATGGCATGTGCAACGGTATCGTCTTTCTTTAAACTGATCAAACGTTGGGTACCACGGCCACCAACAAGGTCTTTAAAGGTTTTTACATCCAGGAAACCCCTTTCCAGCATCCACTGGTCATTATATACTTTGCCCACATAACGGCTTCCGTGATCGTGAAATATTAAAACAACCACATCGTCCTTTTTCAACAGGTCTTTTCCATCGGGCCCTTTGGCCAGCTGCAACATACCCTGTAAGCAGCTGCCGGCACTATACCCGCAAAACATGCCTTCTTCCTTGGCAATACGCCTTGCCATTACCGCACCATCTTTATCCGTAACTTTTGTAAAGGCATCTATAACACGCATATCGTAGTTAGCTGGCACAAAATCTTCCCCAAATCCTTCGCTGATATAAGGATACACTTCTTTCTGATCAAGCTCTCCGGTCTCAAAATATTTTTTCAATAAAGACCCATAACTGTCGATGGCCCAAACTTTTATATTTGGATTTTTTTCTTTCAGGTATTTTCCGGTTCCTACAATAGTACCCCCGGTACCGGTTGCAACAACCAGGTGCGTGACCTTACCTTCAGTTTGTTCCCATATTTCGGGGCCCGTTTGTTCATAGTGTGCCTGGCGGTTGGCTAAATTGTCGTATTGATTTACATACCAGCTATTGGGCACTTCGGTAGCCAGACGTTTTGATACAGAATAGTAACTGCGTGGGTCTTCGGGCTCCACATTGGTTGGACAAACGATCACTTCGGCTCCAACAGCTTTTAATATATCGGCCTTTTCCTTTGATTGTTTATCGGTGGTGGTAAAAATGCATTTGTATCCTTTTACACAGGCAGCTAAGGCAAGGCCCATTCCCGTATTGCCGCTTGTGCCTTCTATGATGGTACCACCAGGTTTAATTTTACCTTCCCGCTCGGCTACTTCCAGCATTTTTAATGCCATACGGTCTTTAATGGAATTACCCGGGTTAAAGTATTCAACTTTTGCCAGCACGGTGCAGGGCAGGTTTTTTGTAATGTTATTTATTTTGATAAGCGGGGTATTGCCGATGGTTTCCAGTATATTATTTAGCCACATATAGAATCGTTATTTGCGGCAAAGGTAATTTTTTTAGTTTTAAGTGGATGATGAACCGGGTATTAAATCCTGAATTAAAAAAGGCTGCTTTTGAGGCAACCTTTTTTGTATTGGTTTAGATCTTATTTTTTTAGAATAGAAATTTCTACCCGGCGGTTTCGCCATTGTTGTGTATCATCAAGGGGCATGGTTTTGCCGTAGTGAGAAGTAGTTATTCTATCTGCAGGTATATTATAACTCAACAGGTAATCCCTGATAATGGTTGCCCTTTCGGCAGACAACTGAAGAATAGCAGCATCTGTTCCCAGGTTATCTGAATGCCCCATAATATTTACTTTTAGCGAATCATCTGCATTTAGTATGCCGATAATGCCTTGTAAGGTTTTAAAGGCGTCAGAAAGTATCTGGGCCCTGTCCAGGTCAAAAAATAACCGGTAGGTCATAGAGTCTGATGAAACAGCTGCCAGATTTGCGCCTTCAATATAAGGAAACGGACAACCGTTGTTTTCTATGCTGCCAGGTACTTCGGGGCATTTGTCCTGGGCATCAGCTATACCATCCTGGTCGGTATCGGCCCCGTTCTTTTTAACCGGGAGTTTAATTTTGGTTTTATCTGTTTTTTCTTTTTTATCGGCCCCCAGTTTATAGGATAGTTTCAACTGGCTTGTATAGTAGGCATCTTTTTGATCAGGATCGCCACGTTTCAAAATTGGGTTAATTGGATATCCACCGTTTCCCCGATAGGTAAATGCAGCTGTTGAAGGGTTTCTTGCATCCAGTAAAGCCTTATTTGGATAAAAGGTTGATACATCATCCAGATAATCTGTACCAGTAAACCTGAAATTGAATTCACCCAGCAACATGACCTTGTCGTTGACTTTATATTTTAAACCAAACCCTAACGGAAATTGAACAGCCATCTTGCTGTACAAACCCGGGTATCCGGGAAGGCCCTGGCCTTCAGTTCCCAGTTCGCGCAGCCCATGTGTTCCGCCAGCACCAAAATATGCACGGGGATTAAAACTAAATGCACCAATACCTGCAAAGAGGAAGGGGCTAAGCCTGTGTGTATTCATATTCATCAACGTAAATTCAGCTGCCAGTGAAAACTCAATGATCTTCGATTTAAAACTGAGGTTCCTGCCTGGGTGTGCGCCGCCGCTTTTGCTGTCGTATCCCTGCACCTGGTGAAAGCCCAGGTCAAATCTTGTGTTAATATGTGAATGTATGGAATAATGTAAACCTGCATTAAATGAAAAAGACGATTGTACAAAAGCGGTATTGTCTTTTACCAGATCACCCAGATAATTTGCAATTCCTATTCCTGCGTTAAAAAACAACCTGGGCGATCTTATCTCATTTTTTTGAGTCGTTTTTTTTAAATTTTTTCCCGTTGGCCTGGCTACAGAAGGCGTACCCGGCGGTGGTAATTGCTGGGCATTTGATTGCATGTTTAACAGCAAACAAAATATAAGAAAAACGGTACTGATTAATTTCATAAAAGCAGTGATTTGATAACATTAAAAATAGGCAATAATCCGGATATTATATGATTGAAAAAGTAAAAACGAGTTAGATTTACAGGAAGATGCCTGCATAATTTAAAAAAGGGAGAATCAGGGTTTGATAAACATTTTTGTGAATGATATTTGCTTATTTACTAAAAAAAATAAATTTTATCTTATAATGATTGTAAGATTCATAAAAAAAGCAGGCTGATCAGCCTGCTTTTTTTATGAATCTTTATTAAATATTATAGGCTAAAAATAAATTTTGCCTGAAATGTATAAAAACCATCTTTGTTTTTGGGGTTGCCACGGGGCAGTGCCAGGTTTTTTGGATATTGCCCTTCACCACGATAAGTAAATTGCGAGGTTACAGGGTTTCTGGTATCCAGTAAAGCTTTATCGGGATAACCATTCATACTCACATCATCCAGATAATCTGTACCGGTAAAGTTGTATTTATAATGCAGCATAATTGCCATATTTTCGTTGATGGTGTAACTTACGCCTAATCCTACAGGAGCTACCCATGTGGCATTGCTGTAGATGCCTTTGTTTCCGGGTAAACCCTGCCCTTCGGTACCCAGTTCTCTTAACATCACTTTACTACCTGTTGCATCTTCGGTAAATGGGTCAAAGGCCATTACTCCAAAACCTGCTGAAATAAGCGGTCGGATATTGAATTTGGGAAGAAATATCAATTCTCCAAATGCGGTAAAATCAAAAACATTTGATTTAAAATCCAGGTTTCTGCCGGGATGGGCACCGCCACTTTTACTATCTGCTCCCTGCAATTTTTGATAACCAATATTTATCCCGCAATTGATAAAGCTATTTACTTTATACTGAACTCCCATACTTACTGATGGAGCTGATGTTTGTTTAAACACACCGCTGTTCTTCATCAGGTCGCCATAATAATTAGCAGAACCAATACCCAGCGAAAAACTCAAAGATTCGCTGAATGTTTTACCATCAAGGCTTTCCGGAGATTTTTGAGCATAAGCATGCAAGGTTGTCATTAACCCTGAAATGATAAGTGTATATTTTAAAATTTTCATGAAGTGGATTTTATGAATTGTATAATTTTATCTGAACAAAGGAATATATTTTTTAATTGTTTTACAGTTTTTTGCTTTGGGTTTAAAGTGATTCTTCGTAAGGCTGAAGTATAACCAAAGCATAAATTTAGCACTAATTTTATCGTTTTATACTAAAATGTATAAAATGTTTCTGTTAAGTTTTTACCTGGCAAACCGGCAACAGCATTCTTTAGTTTGCCTGCAAGATTTCCATGGCTTTTTTTATCATCTCATCCGTTGTATTCATCACTTCAAAATAACCTTCGGAGCGCCATACCTGGCGTGCAACAGATGATTTGATCTGGGTTAACAGGTTAGCTTTTTCGTTTGCCGAAGACAGATTGATGATTATGGAATCTTTTGCTGCAGTTTCGGCAAACTGTTTCCAGTTTTCATCAGTTAAACTGAATCCTTTGATAAAATCTCCGGGGCTTTTAAAGGTTTTTAATAAGGGCTGGTTCTGAAGATAAAAATAATAGGCAAACCTGCCAAATGTGCTGTTGTTGTACAATGCAATGGTATTTTTATCAAAACCGGATGTATCGGAAGCTATAAAATGATCCGGGGCAATACCCCCTTTTTCATAAACTTTTTTTCCGCCCATGGTTTTAAATACTTTACCCGTTTTGTTTTTTACCGAATCGTCATAACCGTTCAGTGTTTCCCTGTTTCGGTTATTTAATTCATCGTAATATGCTTTTTCTCCCTGTTGATAGGGTCTTTGAATACTTCTTCCAACAGGTGTGTAATAACGGGCAATGGTAAGCCGCAAAGCACTTCTATCACTCAGGTCAAATTGTTCCTGCACCAGGCCTTTGCCAAAACTGCGCCTTCCGATAATGGTGGCCCGGTCCCAATCCTGCAAAGCACCGATCAAAATTTCACTGGCGCTGGCGGTGCCTTCATCAGCAAGTACCACCAGTTTTTCTTTTTCAAACTGTCCGTTACGCCTGCAGCGGTATTCTTTTTTTTCTACGTGTTTCCCTTCCGTATAGGTGATCAGTTTATCCCCATCTAAAAATTCATCTGCTATCTCCACAGCCTGGTCTAAAACACCGCCGCCATTACCCCTTAGATCAAGTATCAGTTTCTGTAAACCGGCTTTCTTTAAAGCTTCCAGTGTTTCCATAAACTCCCGGTACGTTTCGGTAGAGAATTTATTAAGCCTGATAAACCCTGTTTCTTTGGTCATCATATAAGCAGCATCAATACTGGTAAGCGGAATAGCGTCACGGGTTATCACCACCTGTTTTGTAGCAGTATTGCGTAAATAAGTAATGGTAACTTTTGTACCCCTTTTGTCCCTCAGCATTTTTCTGAATGCATCTGCATCGGTTTTATTGCCAGCTACAAGGCTGTCGTTTACTTTAATGAATTTATCGCCGGTCAGTAAGCCCGCTTTAAAACCCGGCCCGTCTTTTAAAACATTGATCACATTCAGGGTATCGTTAAAAATATTGAACTCAATGCCGATACCGAAAAATTTTCCGGCAAGGTCCTCATTTGCCTGCTGCAGTTCATCTGCAGGTATAAAAACAGAATGGGGGTCAAGTTTGCTCAGTATGGCCTTTATGGCAGTATCGGCAAGCTTTTCAATCTCCACATCATCAACATAGCGGTTTTTTATGAGGTCAATGATTTCCTGAACCGGCTTGTGTTTTTCTGCAAAAAAGAAACTTTTACCGGGCATATTATCCCTCATTTTATAACCGAAAAACATGCCTGCAATCATGGTTAAACTAAACAATAATGGCAGCCAAACCTGAATTTTTTTGTTACTCATTTTGCGAAGATAAGAAGAAGCATCAAGGGTAATGCAGCTGCCGGGGAAAACATGCTTCAAAGCCCATCAGACAAAAGCTGCCCGCAGATTTTTTAAAGCACTTTTTTAATTTTGCCAAACCTTATCAGCCTGCCCAAAGGGTACTGCGGGTAACTTGGGGCTTAAATTCAGATTTATAATCAAAATGAATTAACTTCAAACCAAATAACTGAAATAAATGGCGATCAAATTAATAGCCGACAGCGGCTCCACCAAAACGGAGTGGTGTTTAATGAACGGTAAATCTGCAAAAACCTTTTATACCCAGGGATTAAGCCCTTATTTTCTTTCGGCAGAACAAATAGAATATGTTATTAATGAAGAACTGAAAGGCAAACTGAAAAAATCGGAACCGGAAGAAATTTATTTTTACGGAACAGGCTGCAGCAATGCAGACAATGTAAAACTGGTTAAAAAAGCCATTAAAAAAGTATTTAATGATGCGGATATATTTGTTGACCACGACCTGATGGGAGCAGCCAAAGCGCTTTGCGGACATGAAAAAGGCATTGCCTGCATTCTGGGTACGGGTTCCAACTCCTGTTATTATAATGGAAAAAAAATTGTTAAAAACAGTCCCGGACTGGGTTATGTACTGGGCGATGAAGGCAGCGGAGCATACATGGGCATCAGGGTAATTCAGCACTTTTTGTACCACACGTTTGATGAAGACCTGATGGACCGTTTTAATGCGAAATACAATACAAACAGTGATGAAATACTGAGTGCTGTTTATAAAAAGCCTTTGCCAAACCGTTACCTGGCAGCCTTTACCGATTTTTTGGTAGAAAACCGGGGACACTATATGATAGAAAATATTATAGAAGACAGCTTTAATGATTTCTTTTTTAACCATATTTATAAATACCGCGAAAGCTGGACAATGCCCATCAATTTCACAGGCAGCGTTGCTTTTGGGTTTAAAGATGTGTTAATGGAAATGTGCAATTCCTTTGAACTGCAACTGGGTAAAGTAATCAAAAAACCAATGGATGGGTTGATCAAATTTCACCGATAAACTATGACATTTAAACGAATTACAGAAGCTGAATCTAATTACCGGCATTTGGAAAAGATGCAGGTAAATGAACTGCTTATAAATATCAACAACGAGGATAAAACAGTGGCTATGGCAACAGAAAAAGCCATTCCTCAAATTGAACGATTGGTTCAGGTAATTACCGATAAAATGCTTGCCGGGGGACGCCTTTTTTATATTGGCGCAGGCACCAGCGGCCGTTTGGGTATTGTTGATGCCAGTGAGTGCCCGCCCACTTACGGGGTGCCAGCCGGGTTGGTCATAGGAATTATTGCCGGCGGTTTTAAGGCCATTACCGAAGCCGTGGAATTTGCCGAAGATGATGTGGAACAGGGTTGGCTTGACCTGCAGCAACATGCTGTAAATGAGAAGGACGTTGTAATAGGTATAGCAGCCGGAGGTACCACACCGTATGTGATAGCTGCATTGGAAAAATGCCGTGCCCATAATATAATTACCGGAAGCATCAGCTGTAATCCGGATGCACCCCTCAGCGCCATGGCAGATTATCCCATTGAAGCAGTGGTAGGGCCCGAATTTGTAACCGGAAGTACCCGTATGAAAAGCGGCACCGCACAAAAGCTGATCCTGAATATGATATCCACGTCAGTTATGATCCAATTGGGCAGGGTAGAAGATAATAAAATGGTTAATATGCAATTAACCAATGAAAAACTGGTTGACCGGGGGGTAAAAATGCTGATGGAAAAAATGCACACCCATGATTATGAGGCGGCCAAAACCTTACTGCTGAAATCGGGCAGCGTAAAAAAATCGCTGGATAACAGCCATTGATAAAAAAAACCTTGGTTGGTTTATGTAATTTAACTAATTTACGAATCAATTACTAAATTAAAACTCCTCTTATGAACGTTAAACTTTTACTTTCAACAACTTTTATTGCAGCCAGTATCTCCGTTTCGGCCCAGGACGCCGGCAAAACCTTTGCAATAACCGGAGACGGTAATCGTGATTTTATATGGATGAACATCCGCCAGGTAGAGCTAAATACCGGCAAAATTGTACAAGATGTTTATCAAAGAGACAAAACAGCCTTTGTAATGAAGGATGCCGATACCAAAACCCAGTCTCTGGCTCACCGCAGGCCCACCGAAACCATGGTTGCCGCTGCTGCATACGACAAAAATCAAAACAAATTATTTTTTACGCCCATGCGGGTTGGCGAATTGCGCTGGCTGGATTTAAATGCAAAGGGTGATGAACAGAAATATTACACCGTTACTTCCTCGCTTTTAAATTCCAACGAAGCACTGTATGATGAAGCCAATCATTTTACCCGTATGGTTATTGCTGCAGATGGCAATGGCTATGCCTTAACCAATGATGGCAGCAGGCTGGTAAAATTCACAACCGGTAAAAAAGTAACCATCACCGATCTTGGACCTGTAATGGATGATGAATCAAACAAAACCGTTTCAATAAAAAACAAATGCACCAGTTGGGGAGGTGATATGATTGCCGATGCTTACAATAAATTATACATCATTTCTGCCAATCACTATGTATTTGTACTGGATGTGGAAACCAGGGTTGCCCGGCAGATCGGTTATATTACCGGCTTACCTGCAGGTTACAGTACCAATGGCGCAGCAGTAGATAACGACGGAAATGTGGTTGTTGCCAGTGCCAATGCTTTTGCAGGGTATTACAAATTTTCGCTGAAGGATTTTGCTGCCACTTTTGTAGAAGGCTCTGATATGGTTTATAATGCTTCAGACCTGGCCAATGGCAACCTGTTATATCAAAAAGAAGTGGACGCAGCCAGAACATTTGCTGATTTCAAACCTGTAGTTCCGGTTTTAACCAACGAAGCACATATCTTTCCTAACCCCGTTACCAATAGCGAGTTCAAAATTTATTTTGAAGATCAGCAGGCCGGCAGGTATAATGTATCCATTACCGATCTTTCCGGCAAGCCGGTTATGAACAGGATTGTAACGGTTACAGGAAAAGTTCAGGTAGAAACCGTACCCTTAAACAGGGCTTTTGCAAAAGGTATGTACATGGTTAAAGTGACCGATGCAAACAATAAATTTATTTTTACAGAAAGAATTGTGGTTCAATAAAAACATTACGGTTATTAAGTACAAAGGGTTGCCGGATTAAGGCAACCCTCTTTTTTTAACCGCTTGACTTGTTTCATTTTTTTGATTGCAAAGATTACTTGAAATTTGCACAATTAATGGCACCACATTACAATCAGATAAATGAGCGTTTATTTTGCAGGATATAGAACCATATTTTAACTGGAGGCATTTATATGCAGCCGAAGAAGACCCGCTTTCTCCGTTTTACAGGCGCACTTACAGCGAGTTTGAGTTTTCCAACACGGTCTATAATTATTACATACACCCTCAATGGGATGATTTTGGAAGCCGTACCCTGTATATGAAAATTCTGTTTGTTGATTATGAACAACACTTTGCCATTATTGAATTACTGGGCGAATGGAATGATGCGATAGAAAATGATATCATGACCTTACGCAGGGATATTACCGATAATATGCATACCCGTGGGATAAACAAATTTATACTGATAGCAGAGAATGTGTTGAATTTTCACAGCAGTGACGACAGCTATTACCAGGAATGGCATGAAGAACTGGAAGAAAACGGAGGCTGGATAGTAATTGTGGATATGCCCCGGCAAAGCCAGCATGACTTTGTGCAGGCCAGGTTGGATCATTATGTTGAACTGATGGATTTTCCCCAATGGCGCACATTAAAACCCGAATTGGTTTTTGAACAAATAGAAGGTAAAATGGTTAACAGAATAAACTAATGAAGATGGCGGGTAATTTTAATGGATGAATTGCCATAAAATTTAAACTAATTCATTTTTTTGCAACTTCCTGCCGTATTTTTGTTAACGGTATCGGAACATATCAAACTTACAATCCTTTCTATATGACCTGGAAACAATTTTTCACTTCCTCAATCGGTAAGAAATTAGTAATGGGCCTCACAGGTCTTTTTTTAATCGTATTCCTGATCGTACATGTTGGCGTTAACTCCTGCATTTTTTTAAATGATGGCGGAGAAACGTTTAACAAAGCTGCACATTTCATGAGTCATAACTGGCTCCTGCGCATCATGGAAATTGGCCTGTTTGCAGGCCTGATGCTGCATATCGTACAGGGCCTTTTATTATGGAAACAAAACCGTGCTGCCAGGCCGGTCAATTATGCCGTAAATGCAGCATCAGCCAATAGCAAATGGTACAGCCGGTCTATGGGATTGTTGGGTACTTTACTTTTGTTTTTTTTGGTCATTCACATTTCTAAATTTTTTGTCAGCACCAAAATAGCCCTGTATGCAGATGGCGGCATCAATGATGCCAGCCACAACCTGTACCTGGAAATGAAGGAAGAGTTTCAAATATGGTGGGTGGTGGTAATTTACATTGTGGGTGTTATTTCTTTATTCTGGCACCTGCTGCATGGCTTTCAAAGCGCTTTTCAAACATTGGGTATCAATCATAAAAAATATACCCCCATTATTAAAACATTGGGTGTTGGCTACACCATAATTGTTTGTGTTTTATTTGCATTGATGCCCGTAGCCTTTTATTTAGGATGGATCAATTAACCGATAACCAATAACCAATCAACTATACACAATGTCTTTAGATTCAAAAATACCAGCAGGCGACATGGACAAAAAATGGACCGATTACAAGGGCCATGTAAAACTTGTAAACCCTGCCAATAAACGTAAACTGGAAGTGATTGTGGTAGGTACCGGTTTGGCCGGAGCCTCTGCTGCAGCGGCGTTGGGAGAAATGGGATATAAAGTAAAAGCATTTTGTTTCCAGGATAGCCCTCGTCGTGCGCACAGTATTGCAGCACAGGGTGGTATTAATGCGGCAAAAAATTACCAAAATGACGGCGACTCGGTTTTTCGTTTGTTTTACGATACAGTAAAAGGTGGTGATTACAGGGCAAGGGAAGCCAATGTGCACCGCCTTGCCGAAGTAAGTACCGCCATCATTGATCATTGTGTGGCTCAGGGAGTTCCCTTTGCCCGCGAATACGGTGGCTTGTTAAGCAACCGTAGTTTTGGCGGCACCCAGGTACAACGTACGTTTTATGCAGCCGGACAAACAGGGCAGCAATTGTTACTGGGAGCTTACAGTGCGTTGGAAAGACAGGTTGCTCTGGGCAATGTTACTATGTACAACCGGCATGAAATGCTTGAAGTAGTTAAGATAGATGGCAAGGCAAGGGGTATCATTGCAAGAGATCTGGTTAACGGAACCCTGGAAAGGCATTTTGGCCATGCCGTTTTATTATGCACCGGCGGTTATGGAAACGTTTTTTACTTAAGTACCAATGCCATGGGCAGTAATGTAACTGCAGCCTGGAAAGCACATAAACAAGGCGCTTATTTTGGCAACCCATGTTTCACTCAAATTCACCCAACCTGTATACCGGTTAGTGGAGAATACCAGAGTAAATTAACATTGATGAGTGAAAGTTTGCGAAATGATGGAAGGATCTGGGTACCCGCAAAAAAAGATGATAACCGCAAAGCCGTTGATATACCGGAAGCTGAAAGGGATTATTACCTGGAACGCCGTTACCCGGCATTTGGAAACCTGGTGCCCCGTGATGTGGCTTCCAGGGCTGCAAAGGAAAGGTGTGATGAAGGTTATGGAGTGGGAACCACCAAACTGGCCGTTTATCTTGATTTTAAAGATGCCATTGTACGTTACGGAAAAATAGAGGCAGGTAAAACCGGAAATGATCAGGCAGACCACGAAACAATACTCAAACTGGGTAAAGCAGTGGTGGCAGAAAAATATGGTAACCTGTTTGATATGTATGAAAAGATCACCGGCGAAAATCCATACGAAATGCCCATGCGGATCTACCCGGCCGTGCATTACACCATGGGCGGCCTGTGGGTTGATTATGAATTAAAGACCACGGTTGACGGGCTATATGCACTGGGAGAAGCCAATTTCAGCGACCATGGAGCAAACCGCCTGGGCGCAAGTGCTTTAATGCAGGGGCTGGCCGATGGTTATTTTGTAATTCCTTACACCCTGGGTAATTACCTTGCTGATGACATCCGTACGGCCTCCATTTCAACTGCCCATCCGGCATTTGAAGCAGCAGAGAAAAACGTAAGTGACAGGATAAACCAATTGATGAATATTAAAGGAAAGCAAACTGTTGAAAGTTTTCACAAACGCCTGGGAAAAATAATGTGGGATAAATGCGGCATGTCGCGCAATGCCAAAGGATTACAGGAAGCCATAGCCGAAATACAGGCACTTAAAAAAGAATTCTGGAGCGATGTAAAAATTCCCGGTGATATCAGTGAAATGAACCCGGAACTGGATAAAGCCGGCAGGGTTGCAGATTTTATAGAATTGGGCGAACTGATGTGTAAAGATGCACTGGACAGGAACGAAAGCTGCGGAGGGCATTTCAGGGAAGAATCTCAGACAGAAGATGGCGAGGCAAAACGTGATGATGAAAATTACAGTTTTGTTTCGGCCTGGGAATATAAAGGTGAAAGCGATTGGCAGTTGGTTAAAGAACCGCTGACCTTTGAAATCGTTAAGCCAACACAACGTTCTTATAAATAAGATGAAAGTAAGCGGATTCACTTTTGTAAAAAATGCAGTAAAGTACGGTTACCCGGTGGTGGAGTCAATCAAATCACTTTTACCTGTTGTAGATGAAATGATCGTTTGCCTGGGTGATTCGGAAGATGAAACAAATGCACTGATCGAATCCATTGCTTCAGAAAAAATAAAAATTATTCACTCAGTATGGGATAGCAGTTTACGGGAAGGAGGTAAAGTACTGGCTGTTGAAACCGATAAAGCAATGGATGCCGTGGCATCCGATAGTGACTGGCTCTTTTACTTACAGGCCGATGAAGTACTGCACGAACAGTATTATACCGGGGTTTTGACTGCCATGGAAAAATATAAAGCGGATAAAAGGGTAGAAGGATTATTGTTCAACTATATTCATTTTTATGGCAGTTATGCATTTGTTGCTGATGGCAGAAAATGGTATTCCAAAGAAATACGCATTATCCGTAACAGGATACATGTACGCAGCTGGAAGGATGCACAAGGTTTCAGGATAAATGGCCGAAAGCTTCGGGTGAAACAGATCGATGCAAGTATATACCATTACGGATGGGTGCGTAACCCGCTGGTGATGCAGAAAAAGGAAGCTGACTTTGGTGATCTTTGGCATTCGGGAGAACTGCATGAGCAAAGAAAAAAAGCATATTATCAGCAGGTAACTGAATTTGATTATACTAATATTGACTCAGTGTCCATGTTTTCAGGTTCACATCCTGCAGTGATGAGATCCAGGGTAGAAAAGGAAAACTGGGATTTGAATTTAAATATAAAAAAGAAGAATTTTAAGAATATCAAACACCGGTTATTATATTTTTTATGGCAGTATTTCAGATGGAGGCCATTTGAATACAGCAATTATAAACGTATTTAAAGCATTATGGAACACTACAACATGAACCTCACACTGAAAGTGTGGAAACAGAAGAACAGCAACACAGCTGGTAAATTTGAAACCTACCAGGTAAAAAATATTTCTTCCGAAATGTCATTCCTTGAAATGTTTGATGTGTTGAACGAACAACTGATCACAGAAGGAAAGGACCCCATAGCTTTTGATCACGATTGCCGGGAGGGTATCTGTGGTATGTGCAGTATGTATATTGATGGGCGGGCACATGGGCCCTGGACAAAGAATACCGTTTGCCAGTTACACATGCGTGCCTTTAAAGATGGTGACACCATTGTGGTAGAACCCTGGCGGGCAGCTGCTTTTCCGGTGATCAAGGATCTGATGGTTGACCGTGGGTCTTTTGACCGTATTATTCAGGCCGGCGGTTTCATCTCGGTAAATACCGGTAATGCTGTAGATGCAAATGCATTGCCGATCGATAAAAAGAATGCTGATACCGCATTTGATGCCGCTTCCTGCATCGGTTGTGGCGCCTGTGTGGCCGCCTGCAAAAACAGCAGTGCCATGCTGTTTGTCAGTGCTAAAGTTTCGCAACTGGCGTTGTTGCCACAGGGACAGCCGGAAAGGGAATCGAGGGTATTGAATATGGTGGCGCAAATGGATAAAGAAGGTTTTGGCAATTGCACCAACACCTATGCCTGCGAAGCAGAATGCCCTAAAGGAATTTCTGTAACAAACATCGCACGGATGAACCGGGAGTACCTGAAAGCAGGATTAACCACCGAACAGTAAACGATCAATGACAGTTACTTATAAAACCTTCTTCACCGGGAAGGTTTTTTTATGCCCAAAAGAAGGTTTTCCGGTCTAATACAATAATTAGTAATTTTAACGTTACTAATCCCAAAGAACTATTGAACCTTAAAAGGATATACGTATTCCTGCTGCTTATTTTTTTTGTGCAATGTATACATGCACAAATAAATCCGCCGTCACTTTCCAACCTTCGTAAAAAAGGCATCACTACCCGGGAAAAGACCGTTAAACTGGATTCATTAAGCCTGATTCCCGGTTCGGTAACCATTGAAAATGTTTCGCCATATTTTTATACAGTGGATGAAGTGAATGGAACCATAACCTGGCTCGATACCCCAAATCCACAAAATGTAACGGTTACCTACCGGGTATTTCCTTACAAATTAAATGCGGTGGTCAGGCATTTGAATTACGACAGTATCCGGTTGAATTTTTTGAGCAACAATACATTTACCCTCAAGACCACCACCCGGCAAACCAGTCCTTTAATGGATTTTGGCAACATAAAATCGGAAGGAAGTTTTGGACGGGGAATTTCCTTTGGAAACAGCCAGGATGCAGTGGTAAGCAGCAGCATGAACCTGCAGCTGAATGGTTTTATCGGGGATAGCCTGGAACTGACCGCAGCCATTACCGATAACAATATTCCCGTACAACCCGATGGCAATACCCAGGACCTGCGTGACTTTGACCGGATCTTTCTGCAGGTAAAGAAAAAAACCTGGCAGGCAAATTTTGGAGATATTGATATCCGCCAAAGTAAAAATTATTTTATTAATTTTTACAAAAGACTGCAGGGGGTTTCATTTATTACCGATGACAAGATCACAAAGAATATTTCCAACTCATTGTTGCTGAGCGGCGCCATTGCCAAGGGAAAATTTACACGTAACCAGTTAACCCCGTTTGAAGGAAACCAGGGCCCGTACCGGCTTACAAGTCCCACATTAGAACTGTTTTTTGTTATCCTGTCGGGTACCGAAAGGGTTTTTATGGATGGAGAGTTGCTGAAACGCGGCGAAGACCAGGACTATATCATCAATTACAATACCGCCGAACTTACTTTTACGCAAAAAAGACTGATCACCAAAGACAAAAGGATACAGGTAGAGTTTGAATATGCCGACCGTAATTTTCTAAACTCACAGATCTATGTAAGTGATGAAGTTAATTTTAAGAATAAATTTTTTCTGAACATTGGCTTTTACAACAATGCAGATGCTAAAAATTCATCCATTAACCAGGTGCTGGATTCCAGGCAAAAACAATTTTTAGCTGATATTGGTGATGGGGTAGATTCGGCTTATTACGAAAATGCAGTAAGGGATACACTGAGTTCGGGTAAAATACTCTACAAAAAAGCAGATACTTTGTATAATGGCACCCAACGTGATTCCATTTTTGTTTTTTCAGTCAATCCCAATGATGTACTGTATAATTTAAGTTTTACTTACCTGGGGCCGGGCAAGGGTAATTACACCGTACTTCAAAGTGCGGCCAACGGCAAGGTTTTTGGCTGGGTTCAACCCGATGCAAACAACAATAAACAGGGCGATTATGCCCCGGTTCAGTTATTGGTATCGCCTAAAAAACAACAGTTAATCACAGTGGGAGGAGAATATGTGTTCAATGCTAAAACAAGGCTGAAGGCCGATGTGGCCATGAGTAATTACGACATCAATCTGTTTTCATCCAAACAAAAAGGCAACGACAAGGCCTTTGCCACAAAACTGCAGTTCATTAAAGACAATTCAAAGATCAGATTATTTCAGCGGCGCTTGTTTATGCAGACAAAACTGGGTTACGAATTTGTTCAGGCCAGGTTCAGGCCTGTTGAGCGGTTAAGAAATATTGAATTTCTCCGTGACTGGAGTTTGCCTTTTGATATTGGTATTGCAGATGAACACATCATGAATGCCGCTTTAAAATTAGCTGACAGTGCAGGTAATTTTATCCAGTACGACATTACCAATTATAACCGCAGCGACAGGTACAATGGAATGCGGCATACGGTAAACACGTATACCGTTTACCGTGGCTGGAAACTTACCAACCAGTTAAACCTCACATCCATTAACAACCCGGTACAGGAAGGTACTTTTATACGGCCCAATGTTGACCTGTATAAAGAACTGAAGCGCATCAACAAAATGCAGGTTGGTGTTAAATACAACAGCGAAAACAATCAACTGCGTGATAAAAAAACCGATACCCTCAGCGCATTCAGTTATGCATTCAGCGTTTGGGAACTTTACCTGAAATCTGATCCTGCAAAAGCAAACCGGTGGGGCGTATCCTATTTTACCAGGTACGATCTGCTGCCTGCAAAATACAGCCTGCAACGGGCAGACCGAAGCGACAATTACAATATATTCACAGATTTGCTTAAAAGCGAAAAACACCAGTTTAAATTAAACGCAACCTACCGTAAGCTGCATATTTACAACAGCACCATAAGCAGGCAAAAAGCTGATGAAAGCCTGTTGGGCCGTGCAGAATACTACGTGAACGAATTAAAGGGCTTTTTAGTTGGCAACATTTTGTACGAGCTGGGTTCGGGCCAGGAACAAAAAAGGGAATTTACTTTTGTGGAAGTTCCGGCAGGACAGGGCGAATATACCTGGATAGATTATAACAACAATGCAATACCCGAACTGAACGAATTTGAAATTGCCATTTTCCAGGACCAAAAAAAATACATCAGGGTCTTTACACCCAGCAACCAGTTTGTAAAAGCCAATTATGTGCAGTTCAATTACAGTTTTACGCTGAACCCCAAAGCCATTTTAAAACCCAATGTTACAGGGTTTAAAAAAATATTGTCCCGTTCCAGTACCAGTTCGGCACTGCAGATAAATAAAAAGGATATCAGCACAGGCACTTTTCAGTTCAATCCTTTTACCAGTAAACTGGTAGATACCACATTGATCACTTTAAGTTCCTTTTTGTCCAATACTTTATTCTTTAACCGCAGCAACATCAGGTGGGGATTTGATGTTACACACAGCATCAACAACAGCAAATCATTATTCAGTTATGGGTTTGAAAGCCGCAGGCTTCGCAACCTGGTTGGAAAACTGAGATGGAACATGAACCGGAATTTTGTAACCACATTCAGTTATAAGCAGATAAAAAATGTATTAAATACCACGGGGCCAAAATTTGATAACCGAAATTATGAGGTACTGCAAAACATTGCAGAGCCCTCATTATCGTATGTATATAAAACCAGTTTAAGAGCCAGTGTAACCTATGCATACGGGAAAAAAAGAAATACGATAGATTCGATGGAAACCGCAACCAATCATGTAATTACGGCTGATGTCCGCTACAATATCCTGAACAACAGTACGCTTAATGCAAAGTTTTCGCTTAACCAGATCGACTATAAGGGGCAAACCGGCTCTGCAAATACCACGGTGGGGTATATTTTGCTGGATGGTTTATTGCCCGGGAAAAATTATTTATGGAACCTGGAATTTATCAAGCGGCTTGCGGGTAATATCGAGATCAGTATTCAGTACGAAGGAAGAAAACCAGAAGCCGCAAGAACCATTCATATAGGCAGGGCCTCTTTAAGGGCAATTTTTTAACCAAAGAGCCAGCCTTTTTTTAACTGGCAGATCCCTTGTCCTATCTTAAATCCGTTATTATATACTTCAATTTTATATTCGCCTGTTTCAAAATCGGTATTTTGTTTCCAGTCTATACTTAAAGTCTGGCGTTGGCCCTGTGTATAGTTGAAATCAATTTTTTGGGTATACAGTTTTTGTTCTCCGTCCCTGGTACTGAATTTTGCTGAACCCGATGCCTCAGCTGTAAGTGGCTTACCACCAGGACTGGTTATGCATACATAAATGTTTTTCTGTCCCGATTGTGCCACCCTGTTTTCATCAATGTCAAATGAAATGCGGAGCTTATCCACTTTTTTGGCAGAGGTTGTTTTTTTCTCTTTGCCATTTCCGGTTTCATGAATACCTAAAATGGAAAAATTGGATGCATGCAGGGTACTTGCCACATCTATCACTTCCTCCTTTTTCCTGATGATTGCGGTAGCTGAATCAAAATCCTTTTGTACCTGATCGCGCTGTTGCGTTACCATATTCTTTTCCCTGTTCAGCACCAGCTTTTCACCCTTCAGTATTTCTACCTGCGATTGGTACCCTGTAATATCATTATTCAAAGATGCGATCAAACCCTTTGCCTCGGCCAGTTCCTGTTCAGTAGCACCAACTTTTGAAAGCAGCTGTTGTATCTTTTTTCTTTTTTCTGCGATCTCCCGGTCTCTTTTAGAAATGGTGCTGTCCTTACTATGCATCATATTGGCACTGCTGGTCTTTATCATATCATAAAGCCGGGTGGCATCTTCCAGTTCTTTTTGTAATTGATCTCTTTGGGCAGAGGTATTGGTAATGACCAGTTCTTTTTGCTGAAAGGTTTCTTCGGTTTTACTCTTAAGCCAGATAATATAACCCCAGCTGCCTAAAAGCGCCATCACAAGGCCGGCAATCAGATAATTACGCCATTTGCAGGATGGTTGAGGAACATCAGGATAAGCGGTTTTTTCTGTGACAGGGAAATTTTCGAAACTCATTATTAAGGTTTTTTATCAGCGTAATGCAGCATTACTTTATAACAGACTGGTAACTGATTTATTTCGTTTAGAACTATAACAAAGATAGAAATTCATTTAAACAACGCTTTTACAGCAGCGTTATTGCTGTGTTAAAAACTTTTAGGGTTGCCAACCTTAAATAAATACCCTGCAGCAAAAAAAAATAACCTGGCGAGGTTGTCAACCCTTTAACTCAAAGTGCTAAGTATTATCTTTGAACCATGAGTGCAGAAAAAATTATGAGTGAATGGCAGAAAAAGATATACAAGCCCATTTACTGGCTTGAGGGGGAGGAAGATTATTATATAGACAGGGTGGTGGATTATGCCGAGCATAACATTCTGAATGAGGCAGAAGCAGGCTTTAATTTGACCGTTTTTTATGGTAAGGATGCCGATTGGGCAAATGTTGTAAACGCATGCAAAAGATACCCCATGTTTGCAGAGCGGCAGGTGGTTTTACTTAAAGAAGCCCAGCAGATGAAAGACCTCGAAAAGCTGGAAGCCTATGTAGAAAACCCATTGTCGTCAACCATTTTTATAGTTGCACATAAAACAAAAACAATTGATAAAAGAGGAAAACTGTATAAACAACTTAAAAAATCTGCCGAGATATTTACATCAGAAAAAGTAAAGGATTATAAACTGCAGGAATGGATCGGTGAATATGTAAGATCGCAGGGATATAAGATAAATGCAAAGGCCATCAGCCTGCTGGATGAGCATATTGGCAACGACCTGAACCGTATCGTAAATGAACTGGACAAGCTGGCTCTTAATTTAAAGGGGAAAAAGGATATTACCGAAGATGACATAGAAAGATATATCGGCATCAGCAAAGAGTATAATGTTTTTGAGTTGCAGGCAGCCATTGCAAAAAAAGACCTGGCCAAGGCCATAAAGATCATCCAGTATTTTGAAGGAAACCCCAAAGCCGGGCCTATACAGATGGTGCTGCCGGCCCTGTATGCCAGCTTCAGTAAAGTATATACTGTTTTTGGAATGAAAGACAGGAGTGAAGCAGCATTAAAGCCGCATTTTTATTTCAACAGCAGTGCCGTAAAAAATGCCCTGGAAACGATCAATAATTACGGATATGATGGCATAGAAAGAATACTGCTGTTATTGCATCATTACAATTTGAAGGGAGTTGGCGTAGGCAATTCCGGCACATCCGATGCTTCGCTGATGAAGGAAATGGTGGTAAAAATGGTATCCCGGTAGGAACAAGCTTGTGGCGTGTTCAATTCACAATTCGCCCAGGCGAATTCCTACAAAGAGGCTAAACTATCTTCCTTGTCCTTATGCAGTTGCATTTTTAACGCTTCCAGTCCATCAAACTTTACTTCGCTGCGTAAATATTTTTTTACAATAACCCTGATGACCTGGCCATATATCTCTTTATCAAAATCAAAAATATTCACTTCGGTAACCCGTACGCGGCCATTAACCGTTGGCCTGAAACCAATGCTCATCATGCCTTTATAGGTTTTGCCTTCCACTATGGCATACACGGCATAGATACCATCTCCCAGTGCTATCTTTTCTTCATCGGTGCTTTTTAAATTGGCAGTGGGATAACCAATGGTGCGGCCGATCTTATCGCCATGAAAAACCTCTCCCTCAAAGAAAAAGTCGTATCCTAAAAATGAATTGGCTACATCAATGTTGCTTTGCAGGATGGCATTGCGGATATTGGTGCTGCTTACTTTGATGGTATTAAGAATATGCTCGGGTATTTCTTTCAGGCTGTAATGATAGACCGGAGCTTTTGCTTCCATCAGTTTATAATCGCCGCTGCGTTCTTTTCCAAAACGGTGGTCATAACCGATAATAATGGTATGAGGCCTGAATTTTTCAACCAAAAAATCCTGTATGTATTCTTCGGCCGTTTGGCTGGCAAAATAATCGGTGAAGGGAACAATGACCAAATGATCGATGCCCGTCTTTTCCAGTAATTCTATCCTTTCGGCCAGGGTATTTATAAGCCTTACACCGGTAATAACCGACGAAACCACTTTACGGGGATGGGGATGAAACGTAATGATCACCGATTCGCCATTGGCTTTGGCGGCTTCTTCCTTTAAATTTTCTATGATCTGTTTATGGCCCAGGTGAACCCCGTCGAATGTGCCGATGGTGATGACGGTATTGGTAAACCGGGGCAGATTATTTATATCGCGGTGTATTTGCATAGTTAAGAACCTGCCTGTGGGCAGACAAGGTGCAAATGTAGTTGATAATTGAAAATGGTTTATTCACATTTCACAATTAGTTTTGCAGCTATGAGTTTGTATAATAAACGGGGCGTATCAGCCCAAAAAGAAGAAGTACATGCAGCGGTTAAAAACCTCGACCAGGGTTTATATCCCCATGCTTTCTGTAAAGTATATCCCGATTTTTTAGGTGGTGATGAGGCTTTTGTAAACATCATGCATGCCGATGGCGCCGGCACCAAAAGTATCCTTGCCTATTTGTACTGGAAGGAGACCGGCGATATTTCCGTTTGGAAGGGCATTGCACAGGATGCCATTGTGATGAATTTAGATGACCTGCTTTGTGTGGGCATTTATGACAATATCGTTTTTAACAGCACCATCGACCGCAATAAGAACCTGATACCCGGCGAAGTGCTGCAACAGGTGATCAATGGATCACAGGAATTATTTGATCAGTTAAAAAGCTTTGGTGTACACATCCATTACCTGGGCGGTGAAACGGCTGATGTGGGCGATGTGGTGCGTACAGTTGCTGTTAACGGAACCATGACCAGCCGCTGGCCGAAAGCCAGGATCATCAGCAATGAAAAAATTAAAGCAGGAGATGTGATCGTTGGATTTGCCAGTTACGGACAAGCAACTTACGAAACCGCCTACAATAGTGGCCTGGGCAGCAACGGACTTACAAGTGCAAGACATGATGTACTTAGTAAATTTTATGCAGAGAATTTTAAAGAAAGTTTCGATAATAATCTTGCTGATGATGTGGTTTACATTGGCAAACAAAAGCTAACTGATAGCATCACGCTCACGATTGACGGCTCATCCGCAGGACGCAGTGCGCAACTCACGACAACCATCGGCAAATTGATATTGAGTCCAACCAGAACGTATGCGCCTGTAATGAAAGTTTTGCTGGAAAATCATTTTGATAAGATACACGGCCTGATCCATTGCAGCGGCGGCGGACAAACCAAGTGCATGAAATACCTGCCTGATTTACCGCCTGACGTCTCGTCTGACGGTGTTACGAGCCCAAGGTTTTTGAAAATAATAAAAGATAACTTATTTGAACCGCCCGAGATCTTCAACATCATCCAGGCAAACAGCGGCAGCAATAATAAAGAAATGTACGAAGTGTTTAACATGGGTTGCCGCCTGGAAATTTATTGTGACCCCGCTGATGCAGGGATAATGATTACTGCGGCAGAAAAGTTTGGCATAGCGGGGCAGGTTATTGGCAGGGTAGAGGAGAGTGAAAAGAAGGAATTGGTGATTAAACTGAAGGATGAGGAGATCAGGTATTGATATAAAAAAGATGACAACTTTTCAGCTATCATCTCATAGTGTAACAGTTCATGGCTATTATTCTTCAATCACAAAAGTGAAGGGTTGTTTTTTATAAGCATTTACTTTTCTTCCGTTTTGTACTGCGGGTTGCCATTTGGGCGCATTTTTTATTACTTCGATGCAGTGCAGGGCTGTCTTAGAGCCTATAAAATCTTCGGTAGTCACATCAGATACAGTACCATCTGTGTGTACAATAAATTTAACGATGATTACGTATTTTCCTGCTTTCCAGCCTTCATCAACAGGCGTAATGGCTTTTAAATTTTCTCTCAGATACTTTCTCCATGCATCCTCACCTCCGGTAAATTCGGGGTTTACTTCGGTTTTTGTAAAAACTAAATTTTCATCTTTTGTTTTTGTTTTTCCGATTGGGGTAGGTTGCATATCATCCTGATTTCTATTTAAAATTCCTGCAATGTAAATTGGTGGGTATAGAATGGGCATAACATTACCCTTTTCGTCTGTTATAACCAATTCATCGAAAACAACTTTTGCACCTTCCTCGCATTGCGCAATATATTTTTCAACAGATGCAAGTGAATTGGAATTGATGGTAGCCTTAACAACAGAATTACCAAATCCTGGTCCAGAGAACCATAATGTTGCTTTTTCTAAAGTATAGCCGGGTGCTATTTTTAATTCCTTTTGTTTCTTGAAATATTCTAACTCAAGCCATCCTCCTGCAATTATCCCCCAAAAAATAAATGGCCCTGCGATTTTCTTTAAGGTAACATACATTGCCTTTCGATCATTTGTATTGATCGTTTTAATGTTTATGGATTCTATATGCTTTGGATTGATAGTTTTGAATACCTTTTCAGTTACAAGTCGGTCATCAACATAAATCGTGGTATTGCTCAAATCTCCATCGATGTTTACATTTCCAGTCATTACTAATTCTTTATTGTTATTGGTTATTACAGCTTTATCGGCTGAAAGTGTTACATTATTATCTTTTTTCTTTGTCTTAATTGCAACAACGCCCTCTTTTCCATTTTCACCATATTTTGCAATAGCAGCGGCACCCTTAAGTACATCAATACTTAAAATGTCATTTGGGTTAATTTCATTTACATTAAAATCTTTACCTTTTATCTCACCATCAACTACAAATAGAGCATTAATCATTTTGTTCAGTACAGCGTTATTATTTACCGCTGTACTTCCCGGTGGTGGTGGTGGCGGCGGAAGCAATCCTCTTTTAAAGGCTTCCTGCTGGTTCATGATTATCTTTTTACCATTTTTTAAAGTAAACTCTACAAAACCATCTTTCAGTATTTTAGTATCAGTTATTTCTATGCCATTGTAGCTGATTTTAATAGGTTCTTTATCTGCAGCAACACCTAACGCAGGGGCTGGTATTGTATCTGTAATATCTTTTATTGCAGGTTTGGTTACCAGGTATTTTTCAATTGCAGTTAGCAAATTCTTTGCAATGGTTTCTTTTGCTGCTGAAGTTTTCAAATAGGCAAGGTCTTTCTCATTATTTATAAAACCAGCTTCAATCAATACAGCAGGGCAGTAATTAGCCTGCAATATTATTATAGCCCCCTGTCGCTGATTGGCTTGTGGTTTTACAGCCAGCCCATAATTATTGCTGAACTCACTCACTATAGCAGAAGCTAAAACTTTACTTTCGGCAGCATTTATAAATTCATCTTTTGCAACAAATACCGACATGCCTGTTTGAGTATTGGTTAGTTTCTTTGGCCCATTGTCAATATGAAAAGAAATGAGCAGACCGGCTTTTTTACTTTTAGCAAACGTTACTTTTTGATGAGGGCTCATATACACATCTCCATCTCTTACCAGAACAATTTCAATGGCTTTGTTACTGTTTAGCTCCTTCACTTTTTTCGCAATCGCAAGTGTTAAGTCTTTTTCAAGAATGCCATCTGCACTTTTTGCACCTGCATCCTGGCCGCCGTGCCCGGCATCAATAACAACAGTTATTTTTTTACCATGATATATTGAACTGCTGGTTTTTGCTTTAAAAGTAAAAGCAGCAAAAATCAACACAGCCAATGGCAATACCATGATGCGGCCAAAGTAATTTACCCTTGGATTTTTGTTTTTTGTCAGCATAAGGAGTCTGCGTTTTATGGGTGAGTAGAAAAAATTATTGGCCAGTTCAAAGCGGTGTTTTGGATAGGCTGCCTGTAATATCATGGCTGCAAAAGCGGAGGTATCACTGTCTTCTACCGCTTTTTTATCGGCAATAAATTCATGTATCATGTTCAGTTCTCTGCGGTATAACCAGAAGAAGGGATTGCACCAGCAAAAGATGAGGATAATATTTATAAAGAGTTTATCGTGGGTATGTTTTTCCTGTATGTGGGCTACTTCGTGTTTAAATATCTGGCGGCCGGTTGTTGTGTCTAAGTCAATGCTGCTGTTCCAGAAAATGTATTTAAAAAATGAAAATGGTGTGCTGTCGTCTTCGGTATTTACAAAAGCTACCTCTTCTACCCGCTGTACGGGATATTTTTTTAATAGGGTACGGATCAGGAATAAAGTACGTAGCATAATAAAAAATAAAATAAGGGAAACAAGTATGTAAACAACCGGGTATAATTGTTCTAAACTCCAATTGCTTCTCTGGGATGTAAGCACAATATTCTCCATGTATTCATCGCCATCAGATACAGCCTGCAATACAGTTATAACCTGGTTTGTATCAGCAGCAGGTTGCCAGAAATTTATTTTCAGTAAGGGTAACAGCAGCGATAGTGACATAGCTGCCAACAGATAAAACCGGTTGTACTGGTGAAATATTTTGTTACGTAGAAAAAACCAGTAGTAGCCAAATAAAATACCGGAGCAGATCATTGCTTTAAGCATGTACCAGAAGAAAGGGAGCATAGCTTTATTTTTAATTGTTAACTTTTTTAGACGTTTCTTGTTTCTGGTTACTCGTTATTTGTCTCTTGTTCATAAGTCTTATACAATAGAACTAATCCAACGAGAAACAAGTAACGAGAAACGGTTCTACTTTTTCTTCAATTGTTTCAAAAGCATCTCCAGATCTTCCACACTTAAATTGTTTTCTTTAACCATAAACGAAACGGCATTGCTGAATGAACCGTCGAAATATCCCTTTACAAAACTCTTCATGGTGCTTTTGCTGTAAGCATCCTTACTTACTAAAGGATAATATTGATGTGTTCTTCCAAATTGGGTAATGCCAACATAATCTTTATCTACCAGAATTTTAATGATGGTAGCTACTGTGTTGTTGTGTGGTTTTGGCGCAGGTAACTCATCCATGATCTCTCTCAGGAAAGCTTTGTCCAGCTTCCATATCACCTGCATGATCTGCTCTTCGGCCTTGGTTAAATTTTTCATTTTAGTTATTTTAATACTTGACAAAGTAAATCTATAACTATTTATTTAGTTAAACAACTATAATTTTAGTTATTTGAATATTTTAACAAATGGAGAAGAAATTATTTTTTAATGCTGACCTTGTAAAAGCTAAATTTGCAGAGATAGCAGTTTTCGTTTTTCGCTTCGGTAAAAGTTCCACATTGTTATGCGGTACAAGTGAGTGACACAACGATGACGCCATGAAATACAAATGCCGGTAACAAAAAACTACTAACTCCAAACTCAAAACTTTCTATGTCTCAAGCAATAGTTGAATTAAAGCATGTAAATATTTACCAGAGCAATACCCTCATTTTAAGTGATGTGAATATTTCGGTAGATAAAGGTGAATTTGTGTACCTGGTGGGCAAGACCGGTACCGGAAAAAGCAGTTTATTAAAAACCATGTATGGTGATCTGCTCTTGACCGAAGGAGAGGGATGGGTAGCCGGGCACGACCTGAAAACATTGACCTGGAAGACCGTACCTTTTTTAAGGCGTAACCTCGGCGTGGTTTTTCAGGATTTTCAATTGCTTACAGACAGGAACGTGAATGAGAACATGAAGTTTGTTTTGAAAGCCACCGGCTGGAAGGATGAAAAACTGATGGATGAAAAGATCGCTGATGTATTGGAAAAAGTGGGACTGAAAACAAAGGGTTTTAAGATGCCTTTTGAACTGAGTGGTGGTGAGCAGCAGCGTATGGATATTGCGCGTGCCTTGTTGAATTCTCCAAAACTGATCCTGGCCGATGAGCCAACGGGAAACCTTGACCCCGAAACAAGCGATGAAATTATGCAGTTGCTCTTTAATATCTGCAGAGATTATAACACCACCATCATCATGGCTACACACGATTACCTGGTGATAAAAAAATTTCCGGCACGTACCATTAAAACGGAGATGGGAAAGGTATGGGACAATGCTACCATAGAAATGTCATAAGCTTTTTGGCGTTGGCATCATTGTTATAGATAGTTTGCAATAATCCCTGGCGCCGTTCTGTTTCCTCTTCAGTAAAGGGTACTGTATATAATGCTTCTATTTTTTGCTGAAAAGAAACAGCATCATCCGCAAACTGGCAATGATCTTCCAGGCCCGATCCGGCAACAGCAGCTTTATTAACCAGGCAATGCCTGCCATTAAAAAAAGCATTCAGTAATTTTAATTTAATACCGGTTTTATTGAATGAAGGCAATACATGGATATGCGCTTTGGCTATCATATCCTGCATTTCCTTATCAGAAGGATTGGCAACCAGGCAGGTATGCTGCTGTTTGTGTGCCAGTTTTTCCAGTTGTTTGGAAGGGTTTTTTCCTGCAATGACAAAGGGTATGGAAACTTTGTTGAAGACATGCGTTAATAACCAGGTGGCGGCTTTTTCATTTTCATTGATGGCCAAATTGCCGTGATACAGGCAAAAACTTCCATTGCCTGTTTTACAAACGGCCATGGTGAATGGTAAAAAAGGAGGCAGGTAATGGATATCCGGGGCATTAAAATCCTGTTGGTATAATTCGGCATCCTGTTTACTTAAAGCCAGCAATGTTGCTTTACCGGCAATGGCTTTCTCATATTTTTTTAAAAGGCGTGATTCGTGCAGGTAATATAATTTTTTAAATAAATGCTTTTCATGTAAAGCCAGTTGTTGGTAATAGGCATACTCTGTATTAAAGAGCCTGATGATTACTTTTCTGCCCGTAAGCAGTCCCTGGTATACATAATAGGAGCAATGTATGCCTTCCAGTAAAATGGGGTGATTGTCTTTCTGCAGGTTGGCCAGTAATGCCTCATTTACCCGGCTGTTAACGATCAATGGTATTTGTAAAGAGAAACTGCTGCTGTTTTTTTTACGTGGATAATACTCTACACTGCTGCAGTATTTTTCCAGTTCTTCCTGTGGTGCCCTTCCCTGTGTAAAGCAATGCAGGTGTATGTTTACGCCCAGTGCATGTAAGGCTTTCAGCGTATAGAAGATATCAATAACTCCTCCATGGTCTGCAGGCCAGGGAACATCGTGGGTTACAATATGCAGGTGTTTATCCAAGTAAGTTTTTATAAAAATGAATTAATTTAATTTCCTCCTGTTGCCAGTTTAAAGTTTGCCGGAGGGATAAGCAGTTTTGCTGTAATGACTTGTACAAAACCTCATTTTCCAGTAAATTGTTCAGTTGGGCGGCAATATTTTCAGCACTGAGGTCATCGATCAATACGGCTACCGGCAATGGGTCGTTTATTTCTTTGTATACGGGGTAATTTACACATAGTTGGGGAATACCGGCATGCAGGTAATCAAAAAAGCGGTTGCCCAGGGAATAATAGTTGCTGAGGCCTTTGTTTTCAAAAAGGGTTATGCCAATATATGCCTGTTGTGTGATCTCGTTTAATGCATCCGGTTTAATGCGACCTTTAAAGATCACTTTTTGTGTTAACCCGTTATCGGTTACCAGTTGCCTGGCCTGCTGCATAAAATTGCCATCACCACATATCACCAGCTTACAGTTGATGTCTTTAAAAGCAGGTATCAGGGTTTCAAAACTGCGGCCCTCATTTACGGCACCCTGGTAAATAATGAATTTTTCTGTTTTTTCAAATGGCTTTATATCCTTAAGCACAGCAATGTTCCTGATCACTTCGTAATGTACACCGTACATTTTTTTGAATTCATCAGCTATGGGCTGGTTAACCGTGTAGCCATGCTTAAATTCAGGAACGGTAAATTTTTCAATGCGCTTCCACATGCGGTAAATGCCCGGCCTGGTAACCACTTCCTTCATTTCACAAAAAAGTTCATGGGCATCATAAACCCTTTTTGTTTTTTTTAACTGAGAGATGAAATAACCGGGCAGGATGGTATCCAGGTCAACGGCACAGATACAATCCATCCGTTTAAACAGCAAATAAAGGAACAGCCGTATATTATATTCGGCATAAAATAATTTTCCCTTTTCAAAAAAACAGTTGATCCTTTTTTGTTTGAAAGGTTGGGTGGCAAGCGGAATGGAAGCTTTCGTTTTACGGCCAACCAGTAAAACACCATAGCCTGCTGCAGCCAATGAGGTACAGATGCGTATCATACGCTGGTCGTAGCTCAGGTCGGTGGTTACCGTAAATATGATGCAGCCCCTTCCGCTTCCGCCTACTGGCGGGGGAACTTCGGAGTTCAATGTTGAGGAAGCGTTATTTGATCTTTCAGGCATTTAATATATTGTAAACTAACTGTTTTTATGATTTGAAATCCTTAAAGTATCAGGGTGCAAAGTTCCCCCTTCAGGGGGCGGAGGGGGTTTGAGTTGTTTCGTAAATTTTTTCAATGATCTCCACCGTCTTTAATCCATCCAGTGCACCGGCAAATTCATGCGTATCATCCTTTAGTGCGATCATTAAATTTTCATACACTTTATCATGGTTGCTCATACTGCCCTGGTAATATCCATAGCCATTGGCGGGATTTCCTTTAGGCAGATCGGGTTCAGTTACACCATGCACCCGGCAATATTCAAGTTCATTCAAATATTGTCCGCCTATTTTAACCGTGCCTTTTTCACCAAAAACAGTAAATGAACCTTCCATATTTTTTTCAAAACTATTCACAGTATAATTTAAAGAGCCAATGGCGCCGTTTTGCATTTCAAATGCAACTATACCACTGTCTTCAAACTCAATAGCCGGATGGGCAAAATTTTTGCTGATTGTTTTAACAGCAGCCACATCGCCCAAAAGCCAATAAAGCAGGTCGATAAAATGACTGAATTGGGTATACAGGGTTCCGCCGTCCAGTGTTTTAGTGCCCTTCCAGCCGGTATAGTAGGCATCCGGGCGGTTCCAGAAACAGTTTATCTGAAAGCTGTATATCTGTCCCAGTTTTTTGTTTACCAACAGATTTTTTAAAAACACAACAGGCGGGTTATACCGGTTTTGTTTAACCACAAAAAGTTTTTTACCTGCATTTTCTGCTGCTGCTATCATTTTATAGCCATCTGTTGCATTGATGCAGAGGGGTTTTTCACATAAAACATGCATGCCAGCCTCCAGTGCCATCATGGTGTGGGCTGCATGTAATCCATTTGGGGTACAAATGGCTACGAGGGTGATCTCTTTTTCGGCGTCCAACAAGGCTTCAACAGAGTAGTAAGCTTTTGCAGCGTACTGCCTGGCCAATGCATCCACTTTTTCGGGTATGATATCACAAACAGCCACCAATTGTCCTTGTTTGGCCATCTGCTCAGCATGTCGCTTTGCGATCCTTCCGCATCCGATTATGGCAAATAATGGGTTCATAGTGGCAATATTCAAAAAAAATACTCAAAATGCCTCTTAAAAATCAATATTTCTATGTACTTTTGCAACCAATTTAAAAAAGAAACATAACAAAGACGTTATTAAAAAAACAAAGATGCCGTATTTAACAATCGAAAAAAAAGCAGACATTTTCACCACTTTTGGAGCAAAAGCTACCAACACAGGGTCTATTGAAGGCCAGATCGCTTTATTGACTGAGCGTATCAACCACATTTCAAACCATCTGAAAACCAACAAAAAAGATTTCTCTTCACAAAGAGGTTTGATGATGATGGTAGGACAACGTAAGCGTTTACTAACCTATCTCAGCAAGCACGACCTTTCTGGTTACAGGGCCTTAATTGAGAAATTAGGTTTACGTAAATAAACTATCCAACATGTAAATAATTTAATTCCCAACTATATTTTTCAGTTGGGAATTATTCTTTTTACAGCATTTAATCATCTCCCGATACATGTCGGGATCAATCCAAAATCGAAATATGTCTTTATTAAATCCAAAATCAATAAAATTTGATATAGGTGGTGGCCGTGAGGTTACCATCGAAACAGGTAAAATGGCCCGCCAGGCCGATGGAGCGGTAACCGTTCGACAAGGCAATTGTATCTTACTGGCTACTGTGGTTGCCAACAAAGAACCCAAACCCGGACAAGGTTTTTTCCCTTTATCTGTAGATTACCAGGAAAAATTTGGTTCAGCAGGCCGTATACCGGGGTCATTCTTTAAAAGAGAAGCCCGTTTGAATGATTACGAAATTCTTACCTCAAGATTAATAGACAGGGCTTTAAGGCCTTTGTTTCCCGAAGATTACCTGTGCGAAGTACAGGTACTGGTATCACTTATTTCATCAGATGATGAAGTGATGCCCGATTCCCTGGCCTGCCTGGCTGCATCGGCCGCTTTGGCCGTTTCAGATATTCCTATCCAGGAAATTATCTCAGAAGTTCGTGTTGGTAGAATTAATGGTGAAATGATCATTAACCCTACCCGTAGCCAACTGGCCATATCTGATTTTGAATTTCTGATTGCTGCAACGGATAAGAATATCATGATGGTGGAAGGTGAAAGTAATGAGTGCCAGGAAGAAGACCTGGTAAAAGCAATTGAAGCTGGTCATGAGGCCATAAAATTGCAGGTAAAAGCACAGGAGCAATTAAGGGATTTGGTTGGAAGCAACACCAAAAGAGATTACACCAAACCTTACCGCAACGAAGAATTAAATGCAAAGATCACTGAATTTGCGAAAGCTAAAATGTATGCTATTTCTGCTTCTGCATCTGCAAAACATGAAAGAAGCGACGCTTATAAGGCCTTACACCAGGAAGTAGTGGAATTTTTAGGGGAGGAATTACCAGACGAAGACAAAGCTTTAATTGGTCACTATACCGGCGAACTGCAATACTATGTTGTACGTGATATGGTGCTTAACAGCAGAAAGCGTTTAGATGGCCGTGGTACAGAAGACATCCGCCAGCTGGAAATGGAAATTGATAATTTACCAACTCCGCATGGTTCAGCACTGTTTACAAGAGGTGAAACACAATCACTTACAACTGTTACTTTAGGAACTCCTTTAGATGAGTTACTGGTTGAAAGTGCTCATAAATCAGATTACACCAAGTTTATTTTACATTATAATTTCCCGCCATTTTCAACCGGCGAGGTAAAAATGATGAGGGGTGTTGGCCGCAGGGAAGTGGGGCATGGTAATTTGGCCATGCGCTCATTAAAGAAAATGATGCCCGGCAGCGATTATCCATATACCGTAAGGGTGGTAAGCGATATCCTGGAAAGTAATGGCTCATCTTCTATGGCTACAGTTTGTGCCGGTTCACTGGCATTAATGGATGCAGGTGTGCCTTTGAAAAAGCACGTGAGTGGTGTTGCCATGGGTTTAATTAAAAAAGGGGATGATTTTGCCATCTTAACAGACATCCTGGGTGATGAAGATCATTTGGGAGATATGGATTTTAAAGTAACCGGAACACGTGATGGTATTTGCGGGGTGCAGATGGATATTAAAGTGGATGGTTTAAGCATGGATGTTATGCGCCAGGCATTGGCACAGGCTAAAAAAGGCCGCATGCACATTTTGGAAGCCATGTATGCCTGTACGCCAAATGCAAGGGAAGAAGTGAAACCCCATGCACCACGCATGGTTAAGATCGTTATTGATAAAGAATACATTGGTGCGGTGATAGGACCCGGTGGTAAAGTGATTCAGGAAATACAGCGTGAAACCGGTGCCACCATTAATATTGAAGAAGTAGACAACAGGGGTGAAGTAAGTATTTTCTCTAAAGAAAAAGCCAGCCTGGAACGTGCATTGGCATGGATCAATGGCCTGGTAGCAGTACCGGTTGTGGGTGATACCTACGAAGGAACGGTGAAGAGCATTAAAGAATTTGGTGCTTTTGTAGAGTTCTTACCAAAGAAAGAAGGGTTATTGCACATCAGTGAAATTAGCTGGAAGCGTTTGGAAAGTATGGATGGTATATTTAAAGAAGGTGATAAGGTTAAGGTGAAATTGCTGGATGTTGACCAGAAAACAGGCAAATTTAAATTAAGCCGTAAAGCTTTAATACCAAAGCCAGAGGCACAGCCTAAGCCACAGCAGGGTGAATAATCAACTTAATAATTTTTATCATTGAGTTATATGCCGTCCCGCATTTTGCGGGACGGCTTTTTTAATATCATCATCATGAATTATCTGCAGATTGAATTTGAGACTTTGAACGAAGGTGAAAGCGAAATGCTGGTTGCATTATTAGCTGATGCCGGTTTTGAAAGCTTTGAAGAAAAAGAAAATTCCTTAATGGCATTTATAAAAGAGGATGAATTTGAAGAAAACAGCCTGGAAGGGATCCTTAAACTGGTGCCGGTAAATTATGCAATAATGGTGGTGCCTGCTCAAAACTGGAATGCACAGTGGGAGAGCAGCTTTGAGCCAATTGTAATTAAGGGGTTTGCCGGTATACGTGCGGCTTTTCATCAGCCGGTACAACAGGTACAGCATGAAATCATCATCACCCCAAAAATGAGTTTTGGCACCGGCCACCATGCCACCACCTATATGATGATTGAACAAATGGAGGGATTGGATTTTAGCGGTAAATCAGTGGTAGATTATGGCACCGGCACTGCTGTGCTGGCTATATTGGCAGAAAAAATGGGTGCCGTAGATATTGATGCTATTGATCACGATGAATGGAGTATAGAAAATTCAAGGGAGAATACAGTGGCCAATGGTAGTACCAACATCAACCTCATTAAAGATGAAACCATAGCAACCGGTAAGGTATATGATATCATACTGGCTAATATCAACTTAAATGTGATCCTGCAGCATTTGCCGGCCATAAAAGCAGCCAGTTCCAAAGGCACGTATATTCTTTTAAGCGGATTTATCGAGCAAGATGAAGCGGTTATGGTAACAGCGTTGGGTGAATCTGGGATAATGCCGCTTATGACACTGCAAAAGGCAGGCTGGATAAGCATATTGGCTGTTCAGGGTTGATACAAATAATATTAATTATACTCCCCGCCGCTACTGTGCATTTACCGGTGGATATCATTTTCAAATTAATACCCCTTCTGAGTTATTTTTTCATTAATTTTGCAGTTCAACTCAAGCTATAGAAACGGATGAAAGAACTCGTTCTCATTATCATATCTTACTTTATTGGTTCAATTCCCACCGCATTACTGGTCAGCAAGCGTTTTTTTGGTATCGATATCCGTGATTACGGAAGCGGAAACATGGGTGCTACCAATACGTTCAGGGTATTAGGATCGAGGTATGGTACGATTGTAATGGTTATTGATATCCTGAAAGGAATGGCTGCGGTAATGCTATACAATTTCCTTCCGTTTTACCTGAATCATGAACTGGAAAGAACCAACCTGATGCTGGCATTGGGTACTGCTGCTGTTTTGGGCCACGTTTTTCCCATTTTTGCAGGTTTCAGGGGCGGCAAAGGAGTTGCCACATTGCTGGGAATGGTTTTAGCCATACAGCCCGTAATTGCCTTAAGTTGCATTGGTATTTTTGTTTTGGTGCTTTTTTTAACCCGCTATGTTTCTTTAAGTTCTATACTGGCAGCCTTATCTCTTCCTATTTGTGTATTATGGATTTGGAACGAAAATGAATTGTTGTACCGCATCTTTGCACTGGCTGTGGCTGTTTTGGTAGTGGTCACACACCAAAAAAACATTGGGCGTATCTTACGTGGGGTAGAAAGCCGCATACCCATCCTTAAACACCGGGATAAAAGAAAATCTGATCAAAATCACGGTTAAATTTTATTTTCACAAACTCCTCATCCTGGTTAAGGCATTTTTAATTTTTTGTATAATTCATCCAAAATTGAAAATTGGTACGCCAATTGATTAACCTGATTATAAAACTCAAAATAAAATGAAAAAAATCCTTTTTATACTGGCAACAGTTTCCATTTTTGCAGCTTGTAACACAAATGCTGTTACCGGACGTAAACAACTGGCTTTATTTGGCGAAGCTACTCTGCAGCAGCAGGCTTTAACGGAATACCAGTCCTTCTTGTCGAAAAATAAAGTCCTCAGCAGCAGCGCTAATAAAGACGCAGAAATGGTTAAACGTGTAGGCTCAAGAATATCAAGGGCCATCACTGAATATTATACCAAAAAAGGCCTGGGTACAGAACTTAACGGATATAAATGGGAGTTTAACCTGATCGATTCGAAAGAAGTAAATGCCTGGTGTATGCCCGGAGGTAAAGTGGTGGTATACACGGGCCTCTTAAATGTTACGCAAAACGAAGCCGCACTGGCTGTGGTAATGGGGCACGAAATCACACATGCAGTAGCGCATCATGGCAATGAGCGTATGAGCCAGGGAGCATTGGCACAAGGTTTGGAAATTGTAGGCAACATCGCTACTGCCAATAATCCCAAATACAATGACCTGTTCAATAATATTTTTGCACCTACGGCTCAAATTGCGGTTTTATTGCCTAACTCCCGCAACCAGGAATATGAAGCAGACCGTTTTGGTTTAAATTTTGCCGCCATGGCGGGGTATAACCCCAACGAAGCTATTCCTTTCTGGCAGCGCATGGCCGCCGCAGCAGCCGGCCAAAAGCCTCCTGAATTTTTATCAACACATCCTTCGGATGATAACCGCATTAACCGGCTAAAAGAATACATGCCTGAAGCATTAACTTATTATAAGCCGGTAGGAAAATAACAGGATGGGCAAGCCGGAAGATCTTGTTTTTGCAGGGTTTTCCGGCTTAGTCCTTTTATCTGTCGTGTTTTTTGTTTAACTTTATCTTCCCGTTTTGCCAAAACTATAAACTACAACATTAAAAGCTTCGCCCATAAGGTAAAATATACACCAAAGCGCTTACTTGTTTAATTGTTAATTACCTATAGTATATGACTGCACAATCATTACTGGAAAAACTGCAGCTGCAGGATGAGAAGAATTTACTGATACAAGGTCTTCCATCTTCCATAGAAAAACAATTCATTAAACTTACTTTTTCCAAAAATGTAACCCCGCTGTTAAAAAGCAGGAAAATAGATTTTGCCCTGGTTTTTGCCGTAAGCCAGCGACAGTTGGTGGATATTTTAAAGGATGTTATTCCTGCCCTGCAGGTAGATGCAACTTTCTGGATAGCTTTTCCCAAACTTACTTCTAAAATTGCCAGCGACCTGAGCAGGGATAAAAACTGGGACTTTGTAACAGATTATGGATTTGATCCTGTACTGATAATCGCATTAGACAATGTATGGGGTGCAGCACGTTTTAAAAAACAGGAAGCCGGTACCGCAAAAAAAATGACTTCTGCAGCACGGATTCTGCACCCTGCTTAAGTTATTATAACCATACCAGTCTGTACCACCCGAACTGCAATATTAGTTTGCTGCAAAAAAAACTGATTCCTGATTTTTGAAAGCTTTGTTTTTACCCATAAAAGGCAACAGGCTGCATGCAGCATCAGCGCCAAAACATATGCTGTAAACATAACCGCCTTGCATAACTATTGAATATAAAACTGCTAAAGAAAAATTTTAATGAAGCATAAAAAACACCTGGTCGTACTCTCGGGTGCAGGTATCAGCGCAGAAAGTGGCCTGAAAACATTCAGAGACAGCGATGGCTTATGGAATGGTTATGATGTGTATGAAGTGGCATCACCACAGGGCTGGAATAAGGATCCGCAACTGGTACTGGATTTTTACAATGCCCGCCGCCGGGATGTGGCTGCCGCAATGCCCAACGCTGCACATATTGGTTTGGCCCGGCTGGAACAGGATTACCAGGTAACCGTAATTACGCAAAATATTGATGACCTGCACGAAAGGGCAGGCTCTGCCAATATCATACACCTGCACGGCGAAATATTTAAAATGAGAAGCGTGGCTGATGAACAAATCACTTACGAAATCAGGGGCGATATTCACCTGGGCGACCAGGCAGCCGATGGCTTGCAATTAAGGCCGCATATTGTATGGTTTGGCGAAGCCGTGCCTATGATGGAAAAAGCAATTGCGGTTGTACAGGATTGCGATTATTTTGTGGTGGTGGGCACATCTTTACAGGTATACCCGGCAGCATCTTTGTTGTATTATACTCCTCCCTATGTTCCCAAATTCATCATTGATAAAAAGATACCCTTAACAGAAAAGCAAAGCAATTTGCACATCATTGAAATGCCGGCCACAGAAGGTGTGCAGGAGCTTATAAAAATTTTAAAGGCCGGTGAATAAATTCCAGCATAAAAAATCAGCCAACAGTGGTTTCAACAAATTTAATTCCGGCCGTTTCAAGTGCTGATAATACAGGCTCATAAATAGCAGCAGCCGTAGGGATATGCAATCCTTTTAGTTTTAAAGAATCGTTTAAAATAAGTTTTGCCGCTATACCTAATGGTAAGCCAACCGTTTTTGCCATGGCTGTTCTCAGGCTGTCTTCTCCTTTTACCACAAGGCAGCTTTTCAGGCTGTTTGTTTTTCCGTTCAGTTCATATTCAAATTCATGCAGCATTACGATCATGTCCTTATCTGCCGGTTTCATTTTCAATTTTGATTCAACCAGAAACTGCAGGATATCTGCAGAAGTTTTTGCTGTTGCCGGAACAGGGCTTTCATCAAAAATGCCCAGGTATTCCAGCATGCGTTTATTGCTATCCGTTATAAAAGGTTTTACCGGGGCCGACCAGGTTGCAAAGGTTAAGCCGTTTACATCAACGGGGCCGGAATCGTTGGTTAAACGGGCATGCACAATGGCATTCCAGCCTTTAAAAAAATCAACATGGCGTAAAGTGGTCCTTAAAAAGGTTGCCGTGCCGGGTAATTTATACACCGGGATATAACTTAACGAATCGCGGTTGGGATAAAAAGCCAGTCCTTCCAAACCTTTATAAACAATTTCATTACTGCAGTCAAAGAGTTGCTGGTAAGGGATATTTTTAATTTCGTTATGCTCTTTATATACTGCTCCTGATTGTCCGGCCAGTACAATATTTCGTGGGTTCCAGCTTATTTTGTAATGCCAGGGGTTATCATCACTCTCGGGGGCAACCAGTCCGCCGCAATGGCTTTTAAATGAAATGATATTGCCACCCTTTGCCTTTATCTCATCAATGATCTTCATGGCGCTCATATGGTCTATACCGGGGTCAAGCCCCATTTCACAGATAAATAATAATTTGCGGTTGCTGATCTCATCCTGCAGGCTTTTTATCTTATCATCTAGATAGGAAGCTGTTAACAGATGCTTGCGGTATTCTACACAATCTTTAGCCACCAAAAAGTGCAGGGCAGGGGGCATCATGGAAATCACCACATGCGCCCTTTGGATCAGTTTGCTTCGCTGTGCTTCGTTGGTAACATCCAGTTGTACGGCTTCGGCAAAAGCACTGTGCTTTGTTTTTAACAGGATCTGCTCTCTGTCAGCATCAGCAATAATAAATTTCCAGTTGTTTGTTTCTGCTTCTGCGATCAGATAATCAATTAAAACCGTGGCCGATTTTCCGGCACCAATGAGTACAATCGTTTTCAAATGAGAAAGTTTTTTGCAAATTAAATCATTTGGGATAGAAACGCTGATAACACAGATTTATACAGATAAAAAACGGATAAAAATCAGTGTAAATCCCCCTCATCCGTGTCATCCGTCTTTCTATCCACAAAGCCCCGGAATATGTGTAAAAATAAGCTCCAAAAACACCCTTTTTTATGCGGAAAAGCGGGCTAAAATCGGTACTTTCGCACACGATAAAAAATTATGGAAAATAACGACAATATAAACGAAGAAAACCTGCCTTTGGATGGAGGAGATATAAACAACAGGGGCCGCATCATACCGGTTAATATTGAGGAACAAATGAAGACGTCCTATATCGATTACTCGATGAGTGTGATCGTTGGACGTGCTTTACCCGATGTACGGGATGGCCTTAAACCGGTTCATCGCCGTGTTTTATACGGTATGAGTGAGCTGAGCAATACCAGCAACAAACCTTACAAAAAAAGTGCCCGTATTGTGGGAGAGGTAATGGGTAAATACCATCCCCATGGCGATAAGGCCATTTACGATACCATGGTGCGTATGGCGCAGGATTGGGCCATGCGATATAAGATGATTGATGGCCAGGGTAATTTTGGCAGTGAAGACGGGGATCCGCCGGCTGCCATGCGTTATACCGAAGTGCGTATGGAAAAATTTGCCGAAGCCATGCTGGAAGATATTGAGAAAGAGACCGTGGATTACCAGCTCAACTTTGATGATTCGCTGAAAGAACCCATGGTGCTGCCAACCCGTATTCCGCAACTGCTGGTGAACGGCAGCAGTGGTATTGCTGTTGGTATGGCCACCAACATGATGCCGCACAACCTGAGCGAAGTCATTGATGGCTGTATCGCTTATATCGACAATAAAGAAATTAGCTGTGAAGAGCTGATCAAATATGTAAAAGGTCCCGACTTTCCTACGGGTGGGGTTATTTACGGTTTTGAAGGAGTTAAAGAAGGTTTGTTAACCGGTCGTGGAAGGGTAGTGTTGCGTGGTAAGGTGGATATTGAGATGACCAGATCCGGACGTGAAAAGATCATCATTACCCAGGTGCCCTACCAGGTAAACAGGGATCTGTTGACCGCCAAGATCGGCGACCTGATCAACGACAAAGCCATTGAAGGGGTATCTGATGTTAACAATGAAAGTAATAATAAAGAAGGCACCCGTATTGTTGTTGAATTGAAGAAAGATGCAGTGGCACAGGTGGTCATCAATCATCTGTATAAACAAACCGAATTACAAACATCTTACGGTATCAATAATGTAGCATTGGTAAGGGGCAGGCCAAGGGTGTTGAATCTGAAAGACCTCATCACGGAGTTTATTCTGTTCCGCCACGAAGTGGTGGTACGCCGCACACAATATGAATTGCGCAAGGCCGAAGAGCGTGCGCATATACTGGAAGGCTATATCATTGCACTGGATAACCTGGATGCAGTGATCAAACTCATCCGCGAATCATCAACACCCAACATTGCACAGGAAGGGCTCATCACACAGTTTGGTATGAGCGAGATACAGGCAAAAGCTGTACTGGAACTGCGTTTGCAACGCCTTACCGGTATGGAGATAAATAAGATACGTGAAGAGCATGCCGAGATCATGAGGCTGATAGAACATTTAAAACTGATACTGGCCAATGAAGATATGCGCTACGATATCATTAAAACCGAGTTGTTGGAAGTTAAAGAAAAATTTGGCGATGAACGCAAATCGGAAATAGTTTATGTGGGCGATGAGATCAATATGCTTGACCTGATTGAGGATGAAGATGTGGTGGTAACCATATCGCACCTCGGTTATATCAAACGCACTTCTGCCGCCGAATACCGCCAGCAACGCCGTGGAGGCCGCGGTGCCAAGGGCAGCAGTACCCGCCAGGAAGATTATATTGAACATTTGTTCGTGGCCAGTACACACCACACTTTACTCTTCTTTACCGAAATGGGCAGGTGTTTCTGGCTCAAAGTATATGAGATACCCGAAGGTGATAAAACCAGCAAGGGCAGGGCATTGCAGAATATGATACAGATCCCGCCGGATGATAAGGTAAGGGCCATTATAGACATCAAGAGCCTGGAAGATGAGGAATATGTTAACAATCATTTTATCGTATTGTGTACCAAACAGGGTATCATCAATAAATCGAGATTAAAAGATTTCAGCCGTCCACGCCAGAACGGTATCAATGCCATTACCATTCGCGAAGGCGACCAGTTGCTGGAAGCTAAACTAACCGATGGTAAGTGCGAAATTATGATGGCGGTTAAAAGCGGCCGTGCCATTCGTTTCCCCGAAGCCAAGGTAAGGCCCACAGGCCGTGGTGGTATTGGTGTAGCCGGTATTGATGTGGATGATGCCACGGATGAAGTAGTGGGTATGGTTTGTGTAAATGTGGAAGATAAAACCAAAACCGTACTGGTGGTAAGTGCCAATGGATATGGTAAGCGAACCTTTTTGGATGACCCGGAAACAGGCGAAGCCAATTACCGCATTACCAACCGTGGCGGTAAGGGTGTAAAAACCATCAGCGTAACAGCAAAAACAGGAAGCCTGGTTGGTTTGCTGGCCGTAACCGAAGCTGAAGACCTGATGATCACCTGCGTAAGCGGTATCACCATCCGTATGCCGGTAAACCAGATCAGCGAACAGGGCCGTGCTACACAGGGTGTTAAACTGATACGGGTAGACGAAGGAGATGAAATTGCAGCCATTACACAATTAGATGAAAAGGAAGTGGAAGATGAAGTGATTTTGGATGAAGCAGGAAACCCGGTCATAAATGAAACCGCTGCTGCTGATGATACAATTGCTGAAGAACCAACAGGACCTTCGGATACAGAATAAGTTATTTGCTTATGAGATAATAAAAAAACCGGTAGAGATACCGGTTTTTTTTATGCCTATCAGCTGTTTTTTGTCTGTATGCTTATTAAATAATCAAACAAACTCACTTCTGTGGCCAGTTCCAGTTTCTTCCTCAGTCTGTAGCGGCTTACTTCCACGCCCCTTACCGAAATGTTCATCAGTTGCGCCATTTCCTTGGTAGTTAAATTCATGCGTAAATAGGCACAAAGCTTAATTTCATTATTCGAAATGCCGGGATGTTTTTCTTTAAGTGCGCTGATAAAATCACTGTGTACCTTATCAAAATGCAGGGTGAAATTTTCCCATTCCTGGTCCATGTTATCGTCTTCACTGATGGATTTGATGATCTTTTTAAGTTCGGCCTCGGCCTGTGGATTATTGATGCCCTTCATTAATTGAGCCAGTTCCGATTTCATTTTAGATGCCAGTTCTCCTTTTTTAACCAGGTGCATGGCCGAAGAAGCCAGTTCAGAATTTTTATAATTAATATCAGCTTCCAGTTTTTCGTTGCGTAAGGCTACCAGTTCACTGGCCGACCTGGCAATTTCCAGGTCATGGATATACCGCAGCCTTTTTTGTTCATCTTCATATTTTTTCTGTTGCAGTTTAAATTTTTTGGCCTGCCATTTATATAAAAAATAGAAGCCGGCCATAAACAACAAGATGTATATAACCTTTGCCAGATTGGTTTTATACCATGGTGGTAACACGTTGAAAGTATAGAATGCCACTGCTGATTCATTCCCCAGGTTGTTGCGTACCTTCACTTCAAAACTGAATTTACCGTCGGGCAGGTTGGTGTATTCTTTCTCAGTTCTGGCGGTCCATTCGCTCCAGTTATTATCATATCCTTTAAGCCGGTAACTGTATTCCAGGGTTGATTGATTGCCAAAAAGCGGGGATGCATATTCAATTCGAATGGTCTTCCAGCGATAACTGATAGCAGGGATATCTTTTTTATCCTGAACCTGTTTGGGATTTGCATAATATCCGCCAAACAATAAACTGTCGGTTTTATTGATGATACGCAAAGACCTTATCTGTACCAGCAAATTGGGAATGGTTTGCCTGTACTTGGCATAATTGATATGATAAAACCCTTTTTCGCCTCCAATAATTATATTCTTTTCATTCACTGCATAAATAAACTCAAAACCACTCAGCATTTTATTATTTAATTCGGGCAACTGAATAACAGCAGGTTCCTTTTTTGAAAAATCAATGACACCCAGGCTTTTTTCATGAATGAACCAGGTATTGCCGTTATTGTCTTCCTTGAGGTAACGGATACTTTGATTGCCCAGCAGTTTCTGATAAAATGCAGAGGTTTCAAAAATGTCTTTTTCTTTATTGTATGTATAAATACCTTTTTCTGTTGCAACCAACAGCTCTTGCTTAACGGTGTAAATATGGTTGTTCAATAAAGAAGGAAGTCCCTTGGTGTCTGAATAGATGAATGTGCTGTAGCTGCCATCTGCTTGCTGTACTATTTTAAAAACGCCGTGGTAGGGGTGAGATACCCAGATATTATTGTCCTTATCAAGGGTTACAAAGCGGGATGATTCATTAAAACCTGCTATAGTTTTTAAAAACCTGAATTGACCGTTAGAATAATTAAAAATATTCAGCCCGGTATAGCCTCCCGAAACAATGCCGGAAACTGGGTATGAGTCAGAAAGGGGGACAAAATTCCAGAAACCTTTGTTGGAAGAAATGGGGGTTGCATTATTATTATTTACTACAAATGCGCCTTCGTGATGGCCAAGCAGCAGTTGGTTGTTGATATGGGCCAGTCCCCAGGTTTGTCCCTTGGTGTTGTTTACTTCAGTGAAACTACCCTTGCTGAAACTCAGGTCTGGCAAAGGCTGCAGGGGTATACTGTAAAGTCCGTTGGAAGTTCCCAGGTATAGCAGGTTATCGTTAAGGATCGCAGTATATCCTGATCCGTCCTGCAATAAGGGCTTAATTTGTTTAATGGAGCTGTTGTAGGTAACCAGGTCTATGCCATTATCCAGGCCCAGCCATAAATTACGCTGGCTGTCTGATAAAATGCTTAGTACATTATTATTTTGTAAACCCTCTGTTTGCGAAAAACGCTGTACAATATTTCCTTTAAAATCGGTAATGCAAACGCCATTGCTGTTGGTAGCCAAGGCCATCAGATTGTTATTTACAGCTACCGAAGCATATATGCGCTCATTTTTAAAAACTGCATTATTAACCGATTCCAGCACAGCGATATTGTTTTTTGCCAGGATGTATAGCCCGTTTTTTAAAGTAGTAATTACAGCGCTATCAGCATTTACCGGCAAAATTCCGGTAACGGCAACATTGGCTGGCAAAGCATTATTTGTTGAAAAAGGGGCCCAGGCATCATTTTCAAATTTTAAAAGGCCCGTTGTAAAGTCGTGGGCATATAATTGGCCATTACAAATACCTAAATAAGACCATTCGCCGGTAGCATTAAAAACATGCACTTTGTCTTTGGTGAATTTGAAGATCTTGTTGGAACTGCGGAAATAAGTACTTTCTTTATAGGATATAATATCCCAAACATCTCCAAAAGACCTGTCATTTGCAGGTATCCGGTTTATTAATGAATTATATTGTAACTGTCCATTGGCCCGGGGGGCAAAATAACCGATCTCATCCTGGCCGCCGGTATAAATAAGGTTATCGGGCCCGATTTCAACCGAGCGTACAATTGTTTTGTTGGGCAGGGGATAATTATTCCAGTACCTGCCATCAAAACAGAGCAATCCTTCGTTATTGGCAAAATATATGATCCCGTTCTTATCCTGCTTAATATCCCAGTTTTGAAGGCCCGCTTTATAAACGGGCCTGGTATAATTGATAATATCTGGCAGCCCTATTGTATTTTGTCCAATGGCCTGAAAAGGGAAGCATATTAAAAAGAGCAGGTGTTTTATCATTTTACCTGGTAATTGGGTTTAAGTTATACAAAATTGGCCTGATGTAGTATTGAAGTAGCAATGTAGTACTAAAATACGTTATTTTCCAGTTATTGATGTAGTAATGATGTGGTAAAATATTTTTCGAATGTAGTGCTTCTTTATACTTTTACTTTTCGAATTCTGATAATTTTTTTTGATTCACTAAAACGAGCGCTATATGAAATTAAAGATTAGTTTGCTGTGCCTTAGTATTTTACTAAGTACATTCTTCCTCAATGATGCCTTTGGGCAAAATTTTACCGTTACGGGAAATGTAAAAAACAAATCAACCGGTAATCCGGTAGTTGGAGCAAGTGTTAACCTTCAGGGTACAACCACTTCTACTTCTACGGATGCTACAGGAAATTTTACCATTTCGGTTCCCAAGGGAGGTAAATTGACCATTACTTCTATTGGTTATACTGCTTACACAACCCAGATCAATAAAGAAGGATCTGTAACGGTACTGCTGGAAGAGTCAACTACAAGCATGGATGAAGTGATTGTAATTGGTTATGGTACCCGAAAGATCACCAAAGTGTCAGGGGCTATTTCAACCGTTAAAAGTGCTGATATTCAAAGACTTTCTCCGGTCAGGATCGAGCAGGCCTTACAGGGCTCGGCATCGGGTGTTAGTGTAATTCAAAATGGAACGCCGGGTAGCAAACCCACGCTTTTTATACGTGGTATTCCGGGGCTTGGAGCCGATCCGGCAGTTATTGTGGATGGTATTCCACAAACCATCAATGATTTGAATTCTATTAATCCATCTGATATTGAGTCTGTGAATGTGTTGAAAGATGCAGCCAGTACCTCAATATATGGTGTTAAAGGCGGTAATGGTGTAATTGTAATAACCACAAAATCAGGAAGAAAAAACCAGGCAACAGAATTTGTATTCAACAGCAGTTATGGTATTCAACAGGTAATTAGAAAAATGCCTTTGTTAAATGCTGCAGAATATGGCGCCATGCTTAATGAAGGAAGTACATTATCAGGTGGAAATGTTATTTTTCCTAACCTGTCAACACTTGGAACAGGAACCGACTGGCAGGATGAGGTATTCAGGAATGCTCCTGAGCAGAACTACAATATATCAGCCAGGGGAGGTACCGATAAATTGAGTTATTTTCTTGCCGGCGGTTATTTAAGCCAGGCAGGTATTGTGGGCGGATATGACAAATCAAGATTTGACAGGATCAATTTTACAACCAACGTTAGTTATTCATTGACTAAAAAACTTAAATTTCTTTTAAATGCTTCTTATCAGAATTTAAGTTCAAAAGGTGTGCCTTCAGACGCTTTTAACGGAGTTTTGGGTAATGCGCTGAATTTTGATCCCACAGTTAGTAAGTTTAATACCGTACCTAATACTATTGGGGAATTTGGTTTTAGTAACCTGATCACCCAGGAAATTCAAAATCCGCTGACACAGTTAAGCAATACCTACAATGAAAATAAAGGTAATAAGTTGTATGGTAAGTTCGAATTTCAGTACGATGTGCTTAAGAACCTCAAATTTACTACCCGTTATGGTTATACTAAATTTGATGCAAAAGGCAAAGTATTCAATCCTTTACAATTTTTGGGACCTAATAATATAGACCCTAATAACACCTTAAATGCGGATGGTACGGTTAAACCAAACCGGCATAACAGTGTTTCACATGACAATTTTAATAATCTGAATTACACTTTCGAGGCTTTTGCAAATTATGATTTCAGGATATTTAAAAACCATCATTTTGAAACAGTTGCGGGAATAGCGCTGAGCAAGGTTTCCGGCAACCAGTCGGGAGTTTCCCGTGATGATGTGCCTTTTAACTCATGGGAGTATGCAGATTATACTGCTGCCACTGGGGTGAACAGCATCCTTATTGTAAATGGTCAGCCACAAGTGTATACAGCCATCAGGGGTTATTATTTTCAATACTTCAATAAAAATGCTTCAGGTTTCTTAAGGATCAATTACGATTATAATGATAAATACCTGGTGTCATTAACCGGCAGAAGGGATGGATCAACCCGTTTTGGTGCCGACAGGCGTTTTGGTAATTTTTATGCAGGTTCTCTGGGCTGGGTGGCCAGTAAGGAGAATTTCTTCAAATCTAAATTCATCAATTACCTGAAAATAAGGGGTAGTTATGGTGTAACCGGTAACGACCAGGCAGTACCAACCAATTTCGCAGCCTTGTCAACCATACAAACCGATTACCTGGCTTCGCTGTACGGAACCGGTAATACCATCGGGTATACTTTTGGAAACGTGTTTGCCAATGGTGCCACATTAGGCACTTATGCTAATCCGTTATTGGGTTGGGAAAGCAATACACAGGCCAATGCAGGTTTTGAAATGAATTTCCACAAGAATAAATTCAATGTTTCGGCTGATTATTATTATAAAAAGACAAAAGACCTGTTGTTCACAACCAATCTTTCTTCTTATTTAGGTTCAATTCCTTCGCCGGTAACCAATATTGGTACTACCAATACAAGCGGTATTGATCTTTCAATCGGATATAACGAAACCATTGGCAAGGATCTGAAACTGAATACCACGTTGACCTTCACCACCGTAAGGGGAGAAGTTACGAGCACAGGTGCCAGCGGAGCAATTCCCGGGGGAAATTTCTTCAACGGTCAAAGTCAGAATACAACCTTGTTTGCACCAGGATATGCACCGGGTGTTTATTTTGGTTACAGAACAGACGGACTTTTCCAAACGCAGGCTGAAATTGATGCAATTACCTACCTGGATGGCAATGGCGTTACAAGAAAAACCTATCCAAATGCTGCTCCCGGTGATATCCGTTTTAAGGATCTGAACGGTGACAATATCTTGGATTCAAAAGATCAGGAAGTTATTGGTTCACCATTTCCTAAATTCACTTCCGGTTTATCGGTTAACCTTACCTACAAAAACTTTGATCTTTCAGTTTTCGCTTATGCCTCTTACGGAAATGATGTAGTAAGGGCATTTGAAAGAAATAATAACTTTACAAATAAGTACGCAAGGATTTTAGAAAGATGGACAGGTCCGGGTACTACCAACGACGCTAAGAATCCAAGATACAGTTTTACAGATCCGAACAACAATGCCCGTTTTTCTGATCGTTTTGTAGAAGATGCTTCTTTTCTTAAGATCAAAAACGTATTATTAGGCTACTCACTGCCATTTAAAGCAGTGAAAAAAGTAGTAAAAAATATGAGGATTTATGCACAGGTAAAGAACGCCCTGGTATTCACCAAGTATGACGGTTTTGATCCTGAAATTGCTGCAACCGGGCTATTGGATACAGGTGTTGACCGTGGAGCGTATCCATTGGCAAGATCTTACGCAATAGGCCTTGAAATTAAATTCTAAAATAACAAAATAATAATTATATGAAAAATATCAAAATTTTCACAGTAATATCTGCCTGCCTGGTTTTAGTGGCTTGCAAAAAGTGGGTTGATTACAACCCAAGGGAAGATTTTAAAATTACAGACCAGGAATACCTGAAAACAGAAGCAGATTACCGGGCTATGGCTGTGGGTTGTTATTCCCCGCTTACCTGGTTAAATCAACTGGTTTTAATTGGTGATGTGATCACAGAAAACTCTGTAACCGGTGGCGAGTCGGCCTCGGATCAGTTGCCACTTCAGCAAATTGATAATTATACACACACGTCTGTAAATTCAACCATCGCTGATCTGTGGCAATCTTCGTACGAAGGAATAAACAGGGCAAACTATCTTACTCAATACAAGGATAAAAATATTGCAGGTGAGAGTATAACCTTTCCGGGTAAAGATGCACTTTACGGCGAAGTTCAGTTTTTAAGGGCCTTTTATTATTTCACCCTGGTGAAAATGTTTGGAGATGTGCCATTGTTTGTTGACCGCAGACTGGGTGTTACTGAAACCAATTCATTAACAAGGAGTGCCAAGACAGCGGTTTATGCTCAGATTGAAAAAGACCTGATCGCTGCAATAGCTGTGTTACCGGTAGCTCAACCTGAACAGGGAAGGATTACCAAATATGCTGCCCAGGCCTTATTGGGAAAAGTATACTTATATCAGAAAAAATATACAGAATCAGCAGCCATGCTGGAGAATGTAATAAACAAATTCAGCCTGGTAAGTAATTTTGGTTCTATTTTCCTGCAAAGCGGCGAGAACGGACAGGAATCTGTTTTTGAAATTCAATACTCAAACGGACAAGGCACGTATGATTGGGGCCACCCAACCAGAAACCAGGGAAACCTGGTGGTACAGCAGTCGGGAGTAAGGGGTTTTTCGGGCATCAATGGAATGCCTTACGCATCAGGTTGGAGTACCAATCTGCCTACAGCAAACCTGGCTGCTATTTATGCTGCCGGAGACCAGCGAAAAGATGTAACGGTGTTTAACGTAGAAGCCTATAAACTTGCCAATCCGCAATTTAACATCGTTTACCTGGTAGCGCCTTATCGCAATACCGGTTTTTACAGTGGTAAATTTCAACCACGGGTAGGGGAGTCATCAGGACAAATAGAGCTGAACTATGGAAATAATTTCAGAACGATCAGGTATGCCGATGTATTGTTAATGGCTGCAGAAGCAAACAACCTGGCAGCTGCACCAAATGATGTAAAGGCACAAACCTATCTTAATCTGGTACGCAGGCGCGCTTTTGGAAACACCAACAACGATATCACATCAACAGGAACAGCTCTTGGGGATGCTATATTTGCAGAACGCAGGCGTGAGTTGGCTATGGAAGGGGAATACTTTTTTGATCTGGTTAGAACAGGAAAAGCGGCAACAGTTTTGTCACCTTTAGGATTTGTAGCAGGCAAGCATGAGTTGTTTCCAATACCGTTAGGAGAAGTAAATGGCGGCTTAACACAAAACCCCGGTTATTAATCATTAACATTTAAAATAATTTTTATGAGAATAATAAAAAATTTACTCAGCGCCTGTTGCCTTATACTGGTAATGAACAGTTGTGTAAAATCAATTAACGATGACCTGACTTTTGTAGATGCTGCATCGGCACCTGATAAAATGTCTGTGATGTTTGATATTACACAGGACAACACGGGTCTGGTAACCATTACGCCAAATGGCAATGGCTCTGTATTTTATGAAGTGTATTATGGTGATGCAACCACTACGCCTGTTAAAGTAGATGCCGGAAAAAACACAACGCATGTGTATGCCGAAGGGGTATATAACGTAAAGGTGGTAGGACATGCTGTAAACGGGAAAACCACTGAAATGATCCAGAAACTAACCGTTTCTTTCCGGGCTCCGGAAAACCTGGTGGTTACCTGGGCCATTGATGGTGTAAATAATTTCAGGGTTAACCTTTCTGCAACAGCATTATACGAAACTGCTTTTAAAGTATTCTGGGGCGATGTGGCCAATGAGCCCGGTCAGCCTTTTTTAGAAGGACAAAACGTTAATCATGTATATGCATCCGTAGGAGCTTACACCCTTAGGGTTGTAGCTTACAGCGGTGGCGCTGCAACAACCACCTTTACCACTACTGTAAATATTGTAGATCCCGTTTTAATTCCAATAACATTTGAATCTGCTACGGTTAATTATGCCTTTACCAATTTTGGCGGAGGTGTTTCCACAAAAATTGCAAACCCGCAAATCAATGGTATAAATACCAGTGCAAACGTTGCACGTATGGTAAAAAATGCACCGGAAGTTTGGGCAGGCAGTTTTATAACTGTTGGTAACCCTATTGATTTTTCGGCAAATAAGGTATTCAGGATGAAGGTATTTTCTCCAAGGGTTGGTGCTAAAGTTTTATTGAAAGTAGAAAACCTGACCAACGGAGGCATCTTTTTTGAAAAAGAAGTGACTTGTACTGTAGCCAATGCTTGGGAAGACCTGGCATTCGATTTCAGGGCGATCAATACCAGCAATACCTATCAAAAAGTGGTGTTGATCTTCGACCTGGGAACGGCAGGAGATGGCTCAGCTAATTTTACCTGGTTGTTCGACGATATCAGGCTTACCAACCAGATGCCTGTTGGCTTTCTTACATTACCCGTTACTTTTGATGTGGCCAATGTAAATTATGAGGTTACCGATTTTGGAGGCACTGTAAGTGTTCCTGCAACGGATCCAACCAACGGAGCCAATAATGTAAAGATGACCACCAAAACCAATGGAGCACAAACCTGGGCCGGTAGTACAATAGGAGCTGGCTTTACGTCACCTATTGCATTTACTGCAACCAGAACACAAATGAGCATCAGGGTGTATTCACCTGCAGCAGGTTTACGTGTTCGTTTAAAAGTAGAGGACCGTACCAACAATGCACGTTCTGTTGAAACCGAAGCCATGACACAGGCTGCCAATACCTGGGAAACCCTTGTATTTGATTTCGCAACCCCGTCTAACGGTACCGCATCTATGAACCTTGCCTGGACCTATGATATGGCATCTGTATTTTTTGATTTTGGGAATAGCGGAACAGGAAGTGTATTCTATTGGGATGATGTTACCTTCCTGGCTACTAACGTTATACCCAATTACCTTGTACTGCCACTCGATTTTCAATCAACCACCTATGCTTATCCCTTTGTAAATTTTGGAGGTGCAACTGCTACAGTTGTAAACAATCCAAATCCTTCAGGTATCAATACCAGTACCAGGGTTGGCAGAATGGTTAAAGGTGCACCCGAAGTTTGGGCCGGTAGTTTTATTGACCTGGTTAACCCGATCAATTTTACCGTATTAAGAACTTTTAAAGTAAAAGTACATTCACCACGGGTAGGAGCGAAATTGTTATTGAAAGTAGAGAATACAACCAACCCTGGACAGTTTTTTGAAAAAGAAGTTGCCACTACCGTTGCCAATGCATGGGAGGAGTTAACCTTCGATTATTCAGCCATTCCTTTTGGTTTTTATGCAAGGGTGGTAATGATATTTGACCTGGGTACTGCAGGTGACGGATCGGCTAACTTTACCTATTATTTTGATGACATCAGCCTTAATTAATTTTAAAAAAATAAAATTATGATAACGATTAAAAAATCATTCCTTGCGCTTTTTTTGCTGACTGTTGTTTTCAGCAGCTGTAAAAAGGCAGAATATACGTTTGGTGATATTAAAACACCCACCAACCTGGTACTTACTGCAGTGGTGCAGGGTGTAGATGCTACGAATCCATTTGGCAACGGAACCGGTAAGGTGGATATAAACATTGTTGCCGATGATGCCTTAAATTATAAAGTTGATTTCGGCGATGGTACCGCACCACAAATGGTTCCTTCCGGAATTATTCAATACCGTTTTGGCAACCCGGGTACAGCAGAATATAATATAACTGTAAACGCTATTGGTACCGGAGGTTCTATGAGCACCATAACCAAAAAAGTGAAAGTGTATGTAAACTTTCAGATACCTGCTTTAATTTTGCAGAACCTCACCAATGGTTCATCCAAAGTATGGGAAACTGATAAAAATGCAGGCGGGCATTTTGGTGTAGGGCCAAGTAATGAGTTCTTTCCACTGTGGTATTCCGCCGGGCCAAATACAAGGGAACCATGCGCATATGATGATGACATCACATTCAGTAAAGATGCCAACGATAATGTAAAATTGTCCATCAACAACAAAGGCGAATCTTTTTCCATTGGAGCTGCAACTGCCTTTTATGGTTTTGCAGGCGGTGATGGTTGCTATGCCATTAATACAGGTGGTTTAAAATCACTGATATTCATGAATTCAACCTCTGGTTCTAACCCAACGCAATCTACCGGTATTCAGTTTTCGGTACCTGGTAATGGCATCATTAATTTTGGAACCGGCGGAACGATGTATGAGATCCTGTCTATAACTGATACGCAGCTGCATTTGCGTAATATTGGTGCTGACGGAAATTCATGGTATCAAAAGCTGATTAAAAAGTAAGTTTTCGAAAGTAAAAAAGTTAGCCTTACATGAGGCTGTCAGGTTGAGCTTGTCGAACCCGGTTTATTAGAATGAACCCGTTTTCGACAAGCCTGCCTGCCGACAAAGGCAGGCTCAGACTGACAACTTTTAATAATACACGCATTAAAAAGTTAACGATATGCATTTGCTAAAAAATTCAATCAGGCTTGTTGTTCTTTTTCTTGTTACTTCTGGTTGCAGCAAAAGCAGCAGCAATCCATCCGGTAATACCCAAACTACACCCAGTAACCTGGTGGTTACGGCAGTTGCCAGTACAGATGGAAGTGGTAATGTTAGTTTTACTGCTACAGCTACCAATGCCGCTACATACATTTACGAATATGGAAACGGTATCATTGAAACCGTTGCAACGGGTGTGGTTACACACAAGTATACCATTATTGGAAATATTACGTACACGGTTAATGTTACTGCAAAAAGCAGCTCGGGACAAACCATCAGCAAATCAATACAGGTAACGGTTAATACAGCAGGAGGTGGCGCACCCACACTGGTATTTAGTGATGAATTTAATACCAATGGCGCACCCGACCCGGCCAAATGGGGCTACGATATTGGCACCGGCAGCGGTGGCTGGGGCAACAACGAATTGCAGTATTATACCAGCAGGCCCGAAAATGTAATTGTACAAGGCGGGGTGTTAAAAATAAATGCCCTTAAAGAAAGTTATTTGGGCAGTGCATATACATCGGCCCGTTTATTATCAAAGGGTAAATATTCGTTTAAGTATGGCAGGATAGAGGTAAGGGCCAAATTTCCCACCGGTGTGGGCACCTGGCCTGCAGCCTGGATGCTGGGCGATAACATCAACACAGTGGGCTGGCCTGCATGTGGTGAAATAGATATTGTAGAGCATTTAGGCAGGGACCTGAACAAGATCTACGGAACCTTGCACTATCCGGGCCGTTCGGGTGGCAATGCCAATGGCAATACCATTTTGGTGCCTGCTGCCACCACCGCTTTTCATACGTATGCGGTAGAATGGAATGCATCAACCATACAAATTTATGTAGATGCACAGCTGTACCATACAGTAGGTAATTCAGCAGCCATACCATTTAACCAGAATTTTTTCATTTTGCTCAATATGGCCATGGGGGGAAATTTTGGCGGTGCAATTGATCCGGCATTTACCAATGCAACTTATGAGATCGATTATGTAAGGGTGTATCAGTAAGAAATACTTCACGTGGTATGATCTGCGTGTGTTCAAAAATATAGCTGGGTTGCTGAATGAGTTAGTTATAAGCAGTTAGTTTTCTCATTTAGCAATCGTTATTAAGCGGTTCGTATTTACCTGTCCAGGTAGATACTCCCGCTTTTTTTTATGGATATATATGTAATTTTAAAAAAAAATTGATGAAGGCAATTCAGTTTAAAACAACCTGGTTAGTGGCATTTGTTTTTTTAATGATGGTGAACATGACCGCTAACGCACAAAAAAATATACCTGATCCTGTGGAAGAAAAAATAAATGCCCTGCTGAAACAAATGACACTGGAAGAAAAAGTAGGGCAGATGAACCAGTTCAGTGACTTTTGGGAAGTAACCGGTCCGGCACCCACTGACGGCGATGCCCGTAAAAAATACGATCTGTTGCGCAAAGGCATGGTAGGTTCCTTTTTAAATATAAAAGGCACCGGAAATGTGCGCAAGCTGCAGGAAATAGCCGTAAAGGAAACCCGACTGGGCATTCCTTTATTATTTGGATTTGATGTTATTCACGGATATAAAACCATTTTTCCCATACCATTGGGTGAAGCTGCCAGTTGGGACCTGGCTGCCATTGAACGATCAGCCCGTATTTCGGCCATTGAAGCATCGGCTGCCGGTATAAACTGGACCTTTGCACCCATGGTGGATGTGAGCCGCGATGCCCGCTGGGGAAGGGTAATGGAAGGGGCAGGAGAAGACACTTACCTGGGCACAAAGATCGGCCTTGCCCGTATCAGGGGTTTTCAGGGCGATGACCTCTTGGCAAGTAATACCATTGCCGCTACGGCCAAGCATTTTGCAGGTTATGGCTTTGCAGAAGCAGGCCGCGAATACAATACAGTTGATGTGGGAACCTCAACCCTGTATAATATTATTTTACCACCCTTTAAAGCGGCAGTGGATGCAGGTGTGCAAACGGTAATGAATTCGTTCAATACATTAAACGGGGTACCGGCAACAGGCAATAAAATGCTTCAGCGTGATATTTTAAAAGATGCCTGGAAATTCAATGGTTTTGTGATATCAGACTGGGGCTCGGGTATGGAATTGATTCAACATGGCTTTGCCCGCGACCTGAAACACGCAGCTGAACTAAGCGCCAATGCAGGCAGCGACATGGATATGGAGTCATACGCCTATGTGACTTATCTTAAGGAGTTGGTAGAGACCGGCAAAGTAAATATCAACCTGGTGGATGATGCCGTCAGGAGAATATTGAGGGTAAAGTTCAAACTCGGTTTGTTCGACGATCCTTACCGTTATTGTGATGCCGCCCGTGAAAAAGAAATGATCTACAATCCGGCATACGCTGTGGCTGCACTGGATGTAGCCAGAAAATCAATCGTATTATTAAAAAATGAATATGTAAAGGGTAGTGGTAAAAACCTGTTGCCCATATCTAAAGATCAGCAACGTATTGGGGTAATTGGTGCCCTGGCCGATGACAAGAACGGTCCATTGGGCAACTGGCGACTGGCCAGTGATGATCATACGGCGGTTTCTGTTATAGAAGGATTGAAAAAATATACTTCCAATATCCGGTATGCCAAAGGTGCTGATGTGGTTACCGGCAAAACCGAATTTGTGAGCCCGGTAACCGTAAACGATACCGATACCAGCGGGTTTGAAGCAGCGGTTCAATTAGCAAGTAGTTCTGAATTGGTGATCATGGTTTTAGGTGAGCATGGATACCAGAGTGGAGAGGCACGAAGCCGTACTAAACTGGGCCTGCCCGGCGTACAGCAGCAACTGCTGGAAGCCGTTTATGCAGTAAATAAGCACATCATATTGGTATTAATGAATGGCAGGCCTTTGGCCATTCCCTGGGCACAGGACAATATTCCGGCTATAGTTGAAGCCTGGCAATTGGGCAGCCAAACCGGAAATGCAGTGGCCCAGGTGCTTTTTGGCGATCATAACCCTTCGGGTAAGTTGCCCATGACCTTTCCACGCAGCGTAGGACAGGTGCCCATTTATTATAATCCCTATAACACCGGCAGGCCGTTGCCTAAAGGCGATGTTTTTTGGAGCCATTACTCCGATGAAAGCAATAAGCCGCTGTACCCGTTTGGTTTTGGTTTAAGCTATACCAGTTTTGTGTACACCGACCTGGCAATAAATGATGCTGACAATGCCAATATAAACGTAACCGTTACGGTAACCAATACCGGTAAAATGGATGGCGAGGAAGTGGCGCAGTTATATATCCGCGACCGGGTGGCCAGCGTGGTAAGGCCGGTTAAGGAACTCAAAGGATTTTGCAAGTTGATGCTTAAGGCCGGTGAAAGCCGCCCCGTTAGTTTTACCTTAACAGCAGCCGAACTGGGTTTTTATAATAATGAGGGTTTGTTTGTAACCGAGCCCGGAGAATTTGATTTGATGGTAGGGGGAAACTCGCAGGAAGGGTTAAAAGGAAGTTTCACTTTAAAATAGAACAGGTTAGTTTATTAAGAGAAGGGCTGTTGAGATAAGCAGCTCTTTTCTTCAAATTATCTATTTAACATAAAGATTAGTTATACGATGCCGGTAGTACCATCATTCGCTTATTGCGATTTTTTAAACTTACCGCTAAATAGCGGTGACTAAGAAGTTTAAAAAATCGCAATAAGCGAATGCCAAAGCGACGTAGGAGCGGCAATAATAAGAAAACTACCGGAGTTGTATAACTCAACATTATGTTAACACAGGTTTTGGGCTGTGTAGCGAAGGGGCTTAAGTTTACGAAGTAAGCCCCGAAGTGAAGTAGGGAAGTTTTTGTATTTAATGCGAAGCTGCGGAGCACTTTTTCTTTCCTTAAACGACCTTTGCGAAGCATTGGGAGAGTAGGAAAGGAAAAAACTCTCTTTAAAGTTTTGAAATCTGACATTTGTCGCATACCTTAGCGACATGAAAAGCAAGGAGAAAAAAAGGAAAGTTTTTATAAAAATACCTGACTTATCTAAACAAGTTGATTTCATTCTGAAGGCATTCCAGGCAAAAAAGGTGAAGGAAAATTAGAATTTCGTATCAACTCCATAATTTTATCAATTGTACTTCTTGTAAATCCTTTTGTATAAATACCTGATTTGCCATTTGTTGTCGTCATTATAATCATACCGCCTTCGTAATTAATATCATTTTCAATACTGCGGAGTGTCCACATTAATTCATACTTGTTTTTTTCAAACATTGCTATCAAAAATTTATCTGCTAATTCATTATCAGTAGGCTCAAATTCGTAGTAAATTTTCATATACAATAGTTTTAGTTACGCTAATCTACTACATAATCTTCGCTCTAGGGTGGCGTGGGAGCATTAAATACAAAAGCTTCGTGCGCCTGTTTAACATAATGTTAATTATAGGTAAATAATTTAACTAACTTATTGAAATTCAGTACTTAAGCATGCTGCTGCTATTTTGGGTGTTCTGTCTGTTCGAAACAGCCCCCAATGCTTTTCCGGTTCATTGGGATCCGGTGAACCTTTCCAGGATTCGTCAAAGGCTTCAAAAAAGAAAACCAGGATCTTGTTTTTTTCTGACCAGTTCATCAGATCTTCATAATACATTTTTTGATTTTCCTCGTTCACATGTTCTGGTTGAATACCCCTGCCATTTGAATTGGTAGCCCAGCCGGCTTCTGTAATTACAATTGGCTTATGGGGATACAAAGCTGCAACCGCCTCATAATTATCACGCGTATATTCAATGGCTTCATGTATATGCTTGTATTCCCATACCGGGTATGTATGAATGGATATAAAATCAACTTCAGCAACCAATGGTTTTAGTTTACTTAACCAGGGTACATAATTTTCACAAAAGGTAACGGGTTGTGAAGCCATTTTTTTTACCCTTCTTGTAAATTCAAGTACACGTGGTACCGGAACATAATGATCGGTCCAGTCTACACAGGCCTCATTGCCTACAGAAAGTGAACAAATGATCTCGGGATACAGATTAGCCCATTTAATGAGCCGTTCAATTTTATCATCGTTTTTTTTATGGTTTAATTCCAGTTGTTGTGCGGTATATACGCCGCCTCCCCAGGGACAACCAAAATTGTTCATCTCTGCTTCAATGTATGCACCCAGCATGATCTTAAAATCCAGCTTTTCTTTCAGGATAACATCTATCACGGTTTCTGCATGCTCATCGCAATCATATAAACGCAGGTATTTCCACGTGTGTTGAAGCAGCAGCAGGTCTTCTTTTATTTCATCGTAAGACGGTGTAATGCCTCCGGGTTGCTGACCATCCCTGAAACCCGAATAACAAATAGCTTTTGCAGGCTGCAACCCAAACTTTTTAAAAAAATCCATATCAGAATTTAAGTTTTTCATGTTTATCCCAAATTCCCCAGTAAGCTCCAACTGTTCCTTCAGCACCTGTTTTCCACGACTCATCAAAGGAGGAAAAATAGAATACCGGAATGCTTTCATTGGCAGCCCACAACTGGGTGTTGATGAAATAGTCCCTTGCGTTTTTTATACCCGGTATTGCTCCTTTCAGGTTTTCACCCTGGCTGGGCCATCCTGTTTCGGTGATGATCACGGGCTTTCCATTACCAGCGCCCTTTGCCTGGAAATACATTTCCTTCATATAGTCCAGTGAGTTTTCAAACGGGCAGCCTTCCCAAAACGGGTAACAATTACATAAAATAACATCACAGGCTTCGGTTATGCGTGGCCGGTGGCTAAACTCGTAATAGGCATCCACATATCCAACGGGGATCTGGGGGATCTCATTTTTTACATGTCTCATAAAATCCAGTAACTCATCCTCACTCAGTTCATTCCGGTACATTACTTCATTGCCTACTGCAGCAATATCTACCAAACCTTCCTTTGCCAGTTTGATCAATCCTTCTATTTCTCGTTTATTTATTTCTGCATCATTGCCCAGCCAGGCTCCCACCAGTGTTTTTATTCCCAGTTCCTTTGCCACTTTGGGTATTAACTCATTGCCTTCTGTACAGGAAAAAGAACGTATCCACCTGGTATGGGGTTTTAGTATTTCCATACGGTGCCGCACTTCAGCCTCCGAAATAATATCACCGGGTTTTTGCCCTTCTCCATATAAACTGAAGCAAAAGCCGTGTACCCCGTTCTGCAGAATTTCGGCAAATAAATTATTGATTACTTCTTCTGTTTCACCTGATACAAAACTGGTTGTTGAGTCAGCTCTTAAAGAAAGGACATGATCTTTTCTGAATGACATGGTTTTTTATTTATTGATTTTCAAAATTTCGTTCTTATCCCAGATTCCCCATCCGGCACCTGTTTTACCTTCCTGTTTAGTTTTCCAGGATTCGTCGAATGATGAAAAGTAGAACAGTTCAATATTGTTGCTCTTTGCCCATTCCTGCACAGCAATAAAATATTTCATGGCATTTGAACGGGATGCGGCTGCAGCTTCTACATTATTTCCTATATCGGGCCACCCGGTTTCTGTAATGATCACTTTTTTGCCATTTGCTGCCTGTTGGGTCAATTCCATCATCCTTTTTAAATAAGACAGTGCATAGTTATTGTCTGCCCCTTCCCAGAAAGGATAACAGTTTGTCAGTACCACATCACAGGCATGTATCAAAGCCGGCCGGTCAAGAAACTGGTAGTAAGCATCTACATATCCAACCGGGATAGCATCCGGTAATGCTTCCCTTACCCTTTTAATGTATTGTATCAGTTCCTGCTCCGTAATTTCTTCACGGTGCAGCACTTCATTTCCAACGGCAGCTATATTTACGAGGCCTGCTTTTGCCAGTTTGATCAAGGATTCTATTTCCTTTTCATTCCTTGCCCTGTCATCACTGATCCATGCACCAACCAGGGTACTTAAACCTTTTTGATGTGCCATTTCCGGGATCAGTTCATTTCCTCCTGTACAGGAGAAAGACCTGACCCATTTGGTATGAGGTGCAATCAGATCGAGCCTTCTGTGTATCTGACCGGCTGATAAAATATCCCCGGTTTCCTGTCCTTCTGTATACGGGCTAAAGCATAGACCGTGAATACCTTCATCTAAAATGGCTGAATAATGTGAACTTATTTCAGTCTCAGTTTTTAAACTCAGGTCTAAACCGGTTACCGTTTTTACCGTAAACCCGTCCTTTTCCAGGGAAAGTAATTTTCCGGAAAGATATGCCGAAGATTGTTTGTTTTTGCGGTTTTTTCTTAGGGCCAATTCAGCACTGATTTCTCTGGCTTTTTCTTCGTTAACATCATAATCTCTCATGACCCAAATGGCAATTAAAGTTCCGATCATCGGAATAGCAGAGAAAAATAGTCTCAACTCAAACATCGTTTCATTCGTTTGTGTTGGTGCTCCTGATTTAAAATTAATTAATGATAAAATTAATCCACTTAAAAGACCTGCAATGGCTAACCCAAATTTTACCATCCACCAGTAAATTGCCCCAAATATTCCTTCTCTTCTTTTTCCGGTGTTTAATTCATCAATATCAATTACATCTGAGGTCATAGACATCATTAAGGTAAATAAACTACCTATCCCAAAAGAAATAAAAGGTAATGCAAATAAAAACAAATACGGTTTTCCTGGTACAAATAAAAACAGTAGAGAAACGTATCCAATAATTGATATGCTTTGGGACCAAATAAAAGCTTTCTTTTTTCCCATTAGTTTCGACATTCTTGAAACAATAGGGATAATCAAAATTGTTGTAAAAATTGCAGCTACGCTTCCAAATAATGTTGGCCAAATCCCTTCTCCGGAACCCGTAAACAGATAATACTTGATAATAAAATAAGAAAAACCTGCAGTGGTATTAAATGCATTAAAAATAAAAAATGTTGCTATACATAATTTTTTAAAAGGAACAATTTTTAATGCTTCTTTAAATCCTTGTATAATTAAATCAAAACTTCTGCTTGCATTTGCTAAAGTTAAAGGTTCGTAATTTTCATTTAAAGTTGATTTGCTTTTTATGAATACACCTGGTACAATTGCTAAAATTGTACAAAAAACAGCAACATAAATGGCTAAAGTTCTGGTAGCAACCTCCCCTGAAGAAAATAAAGATCTGTCGGCCATGATAACCCATAACCAAGGTGCAAATACCCATGCCAATTGTCCAATTAATTGAGCTGTAGCCATAATACTGGTTCGCTCATGAAAATCGTTACTCATTTCGTATCCCATTGCTACATAAGGAACGCTGAAAATAGTAATACCTAAATAAAAGAGTAATGAAACCAATAAGAAATAGATGAAATTAAAATTGACAGAATTTGAAGTGTACAATTGCCACATAAAAGCGAAAGAAAGACCTGTGATAACTGCTCCTATGATTACATATTGCCTGCGTCTTCCCCATTTAGACTTTGTGTTATCTGAAATGAAGCCCATAACCGGGTCTGTAATTGCATCAAATAGTTTTGGAACAAAATATATAACTCCAAGCATCCAACCAGGAAATCCTAAATTTTCAACTAAAATTACTATGAAAATACCCAGCACTGCAGGAAACAATTGGTTTGCCAACATACCCAACCCAAAAGCTATCTTTTGCCCCATTGGAACCGTATTTACCGGGCTTGCATTATTTGACATATTTAATGAATTTTAAGTGACACATATTGTTTGGTTTTAAGGTTTTATGATAACTGTTTGCAGTGCTTTTGCACTGATCGTAATATTTGTTGTTTTATTTCCCAATTGTATGGCAATGCTTTTTATTTTTTCTGTTGGATTAAAAAGCACCAAAGCAATACTTCCATCAGGATTTTTTACGGCTGTAGCCAGCACTTCATTGCTGTTGATGGTGCAGCCAATTTTTACAGCACCCGGGCGTATGAATTTGCTGAAATGCGCCATGGTGTAGTACAGGGGCGTGAAATACACTTCATCTGTTGCGGTATCTACAATAACCGGAGCTACACACCAGTTCTTAAACCAGTTGGGGCCTCCCTGTTTATCCAGGACCATATTCCAGTCTATCCAGCCATCTACGCGGTTGTTCAAACATCCGATGATATCGGCTGCATAGCGGTTAACCGGCGCGTATTTCGGGTGCAGGTATTTGTCTTTTTCGCTTGCCCAGTCCCAGCCCCAATCGGTAGCTTCTTTTTTCCAGTACCAGGCATCATCGTTCCAGTGCGGTATCTCCGAATCCACACAGGCTTCTGTTTGGATCAGGTATTTATTGGGAGCTTTTTTATTGGCATATTGCAATGCCTCCGGAAATACCTCGTAAGTGCTTTCATACCAGTGAATGGCGGTGCCTGCAAAATATTTTGATGTTTGCTCATCTTTATACATCGCGTCTACCCATTCTTTTAAGCCTGCCCTGTTTTGATCATACCCAAATATTTTTACATTGGCTTTACCATTGGCTGCTAATATTGGCCCCATATGGTTTTGTACAAAAGCAGTCATTTCTTCCGGAGAGAAATGCATACTTTCCCAGTTATTCCCGTTGCCATGCGGCTCATTTACGACAGTAAGTGCCCAGATATCGATACCTTCTTTTTTGTAGGCATCTACATATTTTGAATAGTACAAAGCCCAGGTATCGTTATATTCAGGCAGCAATTTTCCGCCAACCCAATTATTGTTGTCTTTCATCCACGGTGGTGCAGTCCAGGGAGATGCAATGATCTTAAACCCATCCTTAGAAATAGATTTTGCTTCCAGTATCAAGGGTATCAGGTTGTTTTTTTTATCTGCTTCTATTGAAAAGCTATCCAGTTTTTTATCTCCGGCAACCATGGCATAGGCATAATGTTTCAAAGAAAAATCGCAGGAATTAATATGCGTACGGGTTAATGAATAGTTGGCACCGGCTTCACTAAAATAAGCATCCAATATTTTTTTACGGTTTGCAGCACTTAACCGATACAGCAAATGCGCCGACGATTCGGTAAATGAACCTCCAAAGCCGGTAATGGTTTGAAATTTTTCTTCGGGATTAATGGTTACTGCTACCGGGTTTTCTCCTGTTGAAAATTCAGTTATTTTTTTAAGTGAATTTCCCTGTGCAGAAGTTTCATATACTTCAGTTTCCAGATCATTTGATACGTTACAACTAATCATTGTGGCAGCCATAATAAAAGGTATTACCAAAAAAATATTTTTTTCCATTACTTATTATTTTTTAATTAATGCAGCAGGCGTTTTAACATCCAGCCATAAAGCGGCTTCATTACCATTGTATGTTTTTGTAACAGGCTTACCATCGCGGGTTAAACCCTTAAAAATGCCCCGGTCAACCAACTCCCAAAGGGCATACTTGGCCTGGCCCTGTAAATTGATCAATCCAAAATGATTTTCGGAGCCCAATGCATTTTTATTGTCTTTCCATTGCTCATCAAAAGCTTCAAAATAAAAAAGAGAGATCTTTTCTTTATCAGCCCATGCGTTCATCAGTTTGTAATACAGGGCCGATTTATATTCATCGGTTGCTTTTGAACCGGCATTGCCATACAATTCACTGGCTGTAGAAGCCCAACCGGTTTCACCAATATGAATTGGTTTTTGTACACCCAACGATTTCATATAATTTGAAACACTGGTATACTGACTGATTGCATAATCTCTTGCCCTCATCATAGCGGCATCTATTTTCTCTTTTTCGGATAAGTTTTTTTCACTTTCCAAAATACCCCAAAATGCAGGATTATAATGGGTGTCGTGCATGGGATAGGTGTGCATCGAAATGTAATCAACGGCTTTAATCAACTTAGTGAGATCTTCTACATGATACGATTTATCTCCCCCACCCCAGGAGGCAAAATTGTCGGAGCTGGTTATCCACAGATCCCCGGGTAATTTTCCCTGCTTCTTCAGGTCCTGCAAATAGTTGACCCATTTTAAAATGATGCCCGGATCTACATAATAGCTCCATGCCCATTTTACCATGGCCTCATTGCCCACAGCAATGATCTTTACAATTTCGGGATATGCATTGGCCAGTTTAACTGCTTCGGCTATTTCAACCGGATTGCGTTCACTGTCTTCATTACGAATGGGCTGGTTTCCGGACCAGGAATTTTTACAATCTATCCAGGCGCCCAGCATCACATACATTTCAAAACCGGGATCTGTTTTCTTTAATGCCCTGATGGCTTTTAGTAAAGTAGATGCTTCGGTATGATGCACATTGTAAGTTCTGAGCACTTTTATATTCATGGCCGACAGGATCCTTAAATCTTCGGTGATCTGGTCAACAGTAGGTTCTATGTCCCTGGTATTTTCGCGGTACCCGCCGTAACAGATGGCCTGGTAATCTGGATTGCCCAAAATCTTTTCGGCTGTAATGTTATTTGAAACGGAATTGCCCGTGATCTTTTGATTACAGGAGATGAAAAGCAGCAGTATGAAGTAAAATAGCTTGTTCATTATCTCAGACTTTCTGCGTTTACAAAAACTTTTAATTGAGCAATTTCATTGGTTCTCCGGAAAATTTTATTGCTGATCTCCCGGCTTATGGCTGATGTGTTAAACATTTCCCTGTTGCCATCGGTATACAGCACTTCAATTTGATCTGTTGCAGCCATTTTATAAATTACCGGAACCTGGCAAATGGTGAATGCTAAACTCTCTTTTTCAAGCATTAAAATTTTTGTATCGCCATTTACCAAAATAAAGCTGGCATGCGTATCCTTTTGTAAGAACTCATTTTTATGCAACAAGCCGGGTTCAAAAACTAATTTTCCAGCTTTCATTTTTACACCCAGTTCGCCAATTCTTGAAAGGATGTCTTCTTTAACCTGCCCGGTCATACCAGGTTGTTGTGCCCCTTTTTTAAAAGGCGTGTGTGAATAAGGATCGGTAGGAAATGCACCATATACCTGTGGTGGCTTATGCACGCCAATGCCTTCATTGATATTGTGGAAATGGGCTGTGAGGCCATTGATGGTTTCCTGGTCAGCTTTCTGCTCAATTGCCCGGGTACAGGTTTCCTCAACTGCCAGCAATAATTTTGAAACCATATGCCAGTAAATAGAGCCCAAACCTTCGTAACCAAAAAAGGTACCCGACCTGCCGGTAAATTCTTTATGACAAAAAACGGATTCAAATATCCTTAGTATCAATGCCCGTTCTTTTTCAACCAAAGTTGTATAATGCTGATCTAATTGTTTTAATGCGTTTTCCACATCATTGGCATTTCTGAAATTACCGTTGAAATGCAATTCGTTATTTATATCTTTTTCAATGATGGACATATCAGCATCTTCCAGCAATTGTTGCAACAACAAAGAGCTTTCTGCTGAATGTTTAGGGATGCGGTTTTTGTGTAAAAACTTCGGCAGGTCTTTATTCGGATAAAGAATATAGCTGTTCTGGTCGGGCCTGTACAGTGAACTGTTTTTAAGGGCATCCAAAACATGCAAACTTTGTGCTGCTGAAAGAAATCCTGAGCTGAGTACAGCCACCTGCCCTTCCAGCATTTCACTTAAATGAGCAACCTGCACAACCTGTTCATTATAACTGATCAAATTATAGGTATGATACAATTCATCGGTGCGTTTATTTATGGTAATGGCATGTTCCAAAAATTCATTTGCCAGACTAAAGCAATTCAAAATCTGATTTGCTGAAACTGGTTTCTTTTTACCGGAAAAACCATTTGCATAAACCTGGCTTCTGTAATCGCTGCCTGCATTGCCGAGTGCATCCGTTATCTTTTTTCTCAGGGTATCATTTATTTGCCCGGTAAGATGGTCTTTGTGCTGTTCAAAAGTTTTGGAAATATTTTCCAGGAACGTACATAACTCTGTGGAAACATTCATTTCAGCTGCGGTATCCGTTTCAAAAACAGGCTGAAAGAATTTTAAAAATCTGCGCAGGTAACAAAGCGTTACCATGGAAAGCCCGTTGCCTACAAGGGCATTATTGGCATCGTTCCATTCCGGTCTTTGTGTGTTCATCCAGATGCCGCCATCAGGTACAAAATTGCTCAGCTTACAAAGTACGGTGGCCAGCAATTTTTCACAAAAACTTACCTGGTAAATTTCGTCTGTGTTATTGGTAAGCAGTGCACCATCAGCACCTGTACTGTTCATGCGCTCACGTATGGCATGTTCGCTTTTAAGATCAAATTCTATGGTGTCTTTTGGATTTCGCAGTATTGCCTGGTAAGTTTTTATTTTGTAGGGTACATTGGCATATACAAAACCATTTTTGTTTAGCAGTTCCTGCATGCGGCCCGGGCGGAAGTTCTCTAAAAATTCAAAAAACTTCAGCAGGTAAATGATCTGGTGATCACCCCAATAACCAATATACGACCAGGGATTATCCGGTTCAATGGTCTCCCAGTCGAACCCGTCCTTGGTCACCCGGTACGGATTGTATCCATCAAATGTGGTGGCGTTTAAAAATTTAAAGATCATTCCTTCTATAAATTCAGGATAGGAATAAGCCAATGCTTCCCAGTTCTGAAAGATATCACGCCAGTTTCCCTGGTAATCTAAAATTTTTGAACCATCTGTCTCACTTCTTGTGTTAATTGAAAACTGATTCCATGGCCTGCTGGGATCACCGTGCCTGCGGCTGAATTTAAGCGGAAGGTATTCGGTTGCCAAACGGATAAAATGCGTGTTGTTCATCTTTTCTGCAGCAATGATCAATTCCTGTACAGAAAAGATTTCGGGCAGTTGTTCCATTGTGGCCTGTGCCTGGTTAAAGACAGGCAGGTTGGCTTTGCGCAGGTAATTACTGAAATCCCATTTTTCGATCTGGTAATTATCATCAAAAATGCCTCCCCGCATGATGTTGAACAGTGTGTTGGAAAAATGCCTGGTATCTTTTAGATCATCGGCAGTACATTGTAAGCCATCAGAGGAAGCGGTTAGTTTAACTAAATTTCCGGTGCCCAGTTTTACATCGGCCAAAACGTTTTCATATAGTTCTTTACCGGTTTTTATGCTTTCTGAAAGTTTTACAATGCCGGCATGATTTTGATTGACATTGGCTACTATCATCCATTCCTTATGTTGGGCAGCATCCAGTATTATTTCGCTCACAACAAAATAGGCACCTGATTCTCCCTTAATGTCTTCTTCCTGCTGAACCACTCCGTTTGCCCTGAAATTTTTTAATTGCAGGGAAGAAAGCAGGTGTATGGTATCATTTAAACCAATACTAAAAGCTACATTGGCTTTCAACGCCTCACTGGGTTCTGCCTTGTCTACAATGATCGCACTCAATGCAAAAATGCCCAGGCCGGTTTCCGGAATCAATTCAGTACGTTTGTATGCATCAGCCAGGTTACTGGCACTGTTTTGAAGGTCGCTGCCCACGCCATAGGGAAGTATATTTTGTAAACCATCCAGTAATCTAACCTTAATGGGAAGATCTGTCTGATTAATCAGCTTACTCATTCTTACAAAACCATACTGGCTGCTTGAATTCCACTGATATTTAAAACAAAGCCCCAGGTCATCATTGATCTCTTCAAAAATAATTTTATTGCCGAATTTACTTTTGTACAGGTTGCGTGAAATGTTGAACCTGCCCTCACCTCTTAATGAAAAGGGTTCCCATAAAAACTCCTGACTATGCTTATAAACCCAAAAAATAGTTTTGCTTCCTGTGGTTTCGGCAGAACCGGTTATTTTATCATCGGTGTAGTAGGGAAAAAGGGCATGGTCTGCATTTTTTCTGCCAGCTGATACTCCCCCATTGCTGGCGATGAACATCCAGTGATTTGAATCACTGACAATGCTCATAAAAAACGGACGCATGCTGTCTATATCTGAAATTTTATAAAAAATTTCTCCATCCATTTCAACCGGTGCAAGAACGGGTACTTCGTTTTTCATGCTTGTTTTATTGTCTGGTTTTATGTAAAGATGCATAGGGCTTATACTGGTGCACTTTTTTTAAGGCATAATAAGCCGCCCTCGGGTATAAAACATATACCCCTTTTTCATTGGTTGGGCCCTTGGCACAAATACCAAACCACTCTTCATTCATGTTATGCTGCCCTTTTTTATAATCATTTTGATAACCGCCATTAGACCAGGATGCGGTTGAATCATGCTTATCGAGGTTGTATGTCTGGCCGTTTTTCCACCAACCATCGCTGAACTGAAAAGTAAAGCCACCGATGCTGTTTCCTGACTTACCCTTGCGGGCAGCATTGGCATATATTTCTTTCCAGTTGCTTATTAAACAGGCAGCCTGTGATTCCTGGTCTTCGGTATGGGTTAAAGTGTTAAAGGCATCAGCTCCAAATTCGGTAAACATCACCGGTTTGCCGTATACTGCCTTCACTTTTTGATAAGTATCGCCAAAAGAAAGTCCCCGGTAAATATTAATTCCAAATACATCTGCTGCAGTGCATTCTTTGGCTATGATATCCAGAAATAACAGATCACCATTGCAGATGGAAACCGGGTGCGATCTGTCTATGGCCTTCATGGCCAGCACCGCTTCATTGAATAACTTGTACAGGTGCGTTGCTGCTATTTTTGATTTTTCGTCTTCTGTGGGAACATTCTCCGTTTCGGCTCCCTGCCAGGTAAGGCCATAATTATTCTCATTGCCCAAAAGGAACATTAAAACCCCCGGCACCGATTTGTATTCACTCACCATTTCGGTGACTTCTTTAATTAATATTTTTTTTACAAGAGAATTGGAATAATCGGTATTGGCCTCCCATTTATCATTCAACATAAGTCCATAACGGCCAAAGGAATGGTTTAAAAGCGTATAAATACCATAATTATCATATATGTACTTGATCCAACGGGCAGGCACACCCGTGTATTGCCGTATGGTGTTTACGCCCATATCCCGCAATAAGGTCATTTCATAATCCAGGGCTGTTTTGATAACTGCCTCTGGTTGTGCCCATAAACTATAGGTATAATTGGTGCCGATGGGAAAATAATCCCAGTTCATGCCGTTGATAAAGAAGGGTTTTCCGTTGACCGTAAGGATATGCCCTTTATCTGATTTATTGGAAATTACTTTTACCTGCTGGGCAACAGAGGTAGTGGAAAGAACGAACACGCAAAAGAATATAGCAAAGCTATTTTTCATACAGCAAGCGTTTTGATGAGCCGTTTTTGGCCTGGTTTTAGTATTAAAAACAGGCTTACCAGTTGCAATCTTAAGTGCTTTATTTTTATCAGGTTATAATAAAAACAGCCTTTAAAATTACCTGTAAGTACTCTTCTATTCAAAAAAACAACTACATCAATACTACTACTGAATCCGTAAAATGTATTTTTCTGCTTAAAATCAATACATCAATACTACATCTGTCATTTTATATGGTATATTATTTGATTTTTTTTGCATTTATATGGGTTCTTCCCATGTAGTTTGCGTTTCTGGCAACAAACACAGGATTAAGGGTTTAGCGTTCAAAATTTAACTAAATCATGGTTCAACCTTAACTTTGCCATAACCGCTCATGTTAATCAACATTCATACACACCATACCACCAATGACTTGTCTTTTGCCATTGTAAATATGCTTAAAGATTTTGATGTCATTCCCGAAACGGGTTTTTATTCAGCCGGACTGCATCCATGGTTTTTGGAAAGCGGTTATCGGGCAAACCTTTCATCGCTGGAAAAGGCAATACAAAATCCCCGGGTATTGGCGGTTGGTGAATGTGGCCTGGATACCATTTGCCGCACAGATTACCAATTACAGCAGCAATGTTTCAGGCTACAGGTACAACTGGCCAACCATTACGGTAAGCCCCTGATATTGCATTGCGTAAAGGCTTTTGATGATGTACAGCGTATTTTACAGGAAGAAAAGGCCGTGGTACCGGTTATATTTCATGGATATCACAAAAGCGGTATACTGGCGCAGCAACTCATTAAATCAGGATACTACCTTTCTTTTGGTAAAAGCCTGTGGCAGCCGGCAACGGCAGATGTTTTTAAATCAATTGCGCTTAACCGTCTATTTTTGGAAACCGATGCGGCCGATCTGGAGATCAGTGCAGTGTATGACCAGGCCTCCTATATAAAACAAATTTCCATCACCCAGCTGCAGGCAGAGATAGCCTGCAATGCAAAACAGGTATTTGGTTTAAATTTACCGGCATATGAATGATATTTCGTGGTTATCCCGCACCAGTTTACTCATTGGCGAAACGGCTGTACAAAAGCTTACACAAAAGCATGTAATGGTGGTGGGCATGGGGGGCGTGGGTTCATTTGCTGCCGAATTTATAGCCCGTGCAGGGGTGGGCCGTATGACCATCGTCGATGGCGATGTAGTGGATCCCAGTAACAGAAACCGGCAATTGCCTGCGCTGGCAACCACGCACGGGCAGCCCAAAGTACAGATCATGGCTGAAAGGCTTACCGGCATTAATCCTGAGCTGCAGTTACAGGCCGTTCAGGAATTTGTGAACCCCCATATGGTGCAGGAGATGCTTTCCCTTAAACCCGATTTTTTAATTGAGGCCATTGATAGCCTTACCCCCAAACTTACGTTTATGCGTTTGGCTTATGAAAACAAGATACCGCTGGTAAGCAGTATGGGTGCCGGTGCCAAGCTTGACCCTACCCTGCTGCAGGTGGTAGACATCAGCAAAACCTACAACTGCCCTTTTGCGCAGCAGATACGCAAAACCCTGCGTACACAGGGCATTTACGAGGGCATTGAAGTGGTTTTTAGTCCGGAAAAGCCTATAAAAGAAAGCCTGATGCTAACCGATGGCAGCAATTATAAAAAATCGGCCTATGGAACGATATCCTACATGCCGGCAACTTTTGGTGCAGTTACAGCTTCGGTAGCCATACGCCGGCTTATGGAACGCAATGGGTAATATCCATCTTTATCACCACAAATTATGGTATGCTTTACTGTTCTGCGATTGCTGCATTGCTTCATTAAAAAGGGGCTACGAACATGTGTGATTACCATGTATATTTATAGCGAAAAAAACGACCACAGGCTTTTATCAAACTATTGCCATGCAACAGGGTAAACAAATTATTTTAGCTGATTATCATGAAACAGGCAGCACGGGTATTTTCCAATTGAAACGCCTGTGGAGCAAGGCTATTGCGGGCCAGGAAATAATAAACAAATATCCCGGTGAAATAGCTTTAGAAAATGCATTGATAGATATTTTAGGTCTGGGACTGCTTCCCACTTATCAATATTTGTATACTCAAAGACCGGATTTTGAAAGCTTTGAGCAATGGGTGATCGCACAATCAAATGGCCATATTTCTGATGAAACAATACATCAATGCAATTCATTATTTAGCAACAATTACACTATACAGCAAAACCCTTTGGCACCGGTACTCACAAAGGAAGATCTTGCATTTTGGGATGAACAGGGTTATGTTATTGTAAAACAGGCCATTGATGAGCAGGATTGCATAGCCAGCCGAAAAGCTATTTTAGATTATCTCGGCATGGATGAACAGGATGAAGCAAGCTGGTATAAAGACTGCAAAACCTTACAGGGTATTATGGTACCTTTATACCGAAATGCGATAATTGATAAGAACAGGAACGCTTACAAAATCAAAAGGGCCTTTGAGCAACTTTGGAACCGGTCGGACCTGATCGTGACTACAGATAAATGTGGTTTTAACCCGCCCGAAAAGCACGGTTATACATTCAGGGGTACCGGGCTTCACTGGGATGTTAGTCTGGCCACTCCCATCCCTTTTGGTACACAGGGTATATTATATTTAACCGATACGGCTGCTGATCAGGGAGCATTAACTGTAGTACCCTGTTTTCATAAAAATATTGAACATTGGTTAAAGGATCTGCCAGCCCATATAAACCCAAGAGTAGTTGATTTTTCGGCCTACAACCCAGTGCCGATTGCAGCCCATGCGGGTGATCTGATCATATGGAATCATAAACTGCCACATGGGGCCAGCCCCAATAAAGCCCTGCTGCCAAGGATTGTGCAATACATCAACTGGTATGCACCCCTTCAGGCAATGCAGCAGGATTGGGTATAGTTTTCAATTTATAATAAATGAAAAGATTTATCAACATCTGTTTATTCATGGCATTTCTTATGGGTTACCTCGAATGGGGCAAAAACCGGCATGCCTTTATCTTTCAGATCGAAACAGAAATACTGATTAAAGGGTTTACCGATTTCAAATCTATATTTCATCCCCTGATATTGATTCCATTTGCCGGGCAATTAATGATATTGGTTACCATTTTTCAAAAAAAGATAAGCAGGGTAGTAAGCCTGGCAGGCCTGGCCTGTTTAAGCACATTCATGATTTTACTTTTTATAATTGGCCTGCTTACATTGAATTTTAAAGTAACCGGTTCAACCATACCCTTTATGATCGCAGGTATTTTTGTTTTAAAATACCATTGGAAAAAGAAAAAATTACAGATGAACAACTAAAAAAGTGGCCTTTTCAGGGCCACTTTTTTAGTTATATCCTGGCAAAATCAGGCCAGGTCAAAACGGTCAAGATTCATCACTTTGTTCCATGCTGCTATAAAGTCCAGCGCAAATTTCTCCTGTGCATCGGAACAGGCATATACTTCAGCTATAGCACGCAGTTCAGTATTGGATCCAAATATCAGGTCAACACGGGTACCTGTCCATTTGCGTTCACCGGTCTTACGATCGAGGCCTTCAAAAACATCCCCGGCATCGGATACTGCATTCCATTTTGTATCCAGATCTAGCAGGTTTACAAAAAAGTCATTGGTTAGCGATCCGGTGCGTTTTGTAAATACACCATGTTCAGACTGATCGGCATTCGTGTTCAGCACCCGCATACCTCCTATCAGCAGGGTCATTTCGGGTGCAGTAAGGGTTAGTAATTGTGCTTTGTCAATAAGCATTTCTTCTGCAGATGCACTGTGTTTTCCTTTAACGTAATTGCGGAAACCATCTGCATGTGGTTCCAGTACAGCAAAAGATTCCACATCGGTTTGCTCGGGTGTGGCATCGGTGCGACCGGGGGTAAATGGTACAGTTACACTAAAACCGGCATTTTTTGCAGCCTGTTCAACACCGGCACAGCCTGCCAATACGATCAGATCGGCCAGTGAAACCATTTTGTCTCCTGTAGCGGAATTGTTGAATTCACTTTGTATGGCCGAAAGTGTTTCTAATACTTTAGCCAATTGTGCAGGGTTATTTACGATCCAGTCTTTTTGCGGAGCCAGGCGAATACGGGCGCCGTTTGCACCCCCACGTTTATCAGAACCACGAAAAGTTGATGCAGAAGCCCAGGCTGTAGAAACCATTTGCGACACCGATAAACCCGATGTAATGATCCTGGCTTTTAATGAGGCAATATCAGCATCATCAACCAGTTTATGCGTTACAGCAGGAACGGGGTCTTGCCATATCAACGCTTCTTTAGGAACTTCGGGACCCAGGTATCGGGCAATTGGCCCCATATCGCGGTGTGTAAGTTTAAACCATGCCCGGGCAAAGGCATCTGCAAATTCGTCCGGGTGCTCTAAGAAACGTCTTGAAATCTTCTCATAAGCCGGGTCAAATCTCAAGGAAAGGTCAGTGGTAAGCATCATGGGTGCATGGCTTTTGCCGGCAACATGTGCGTCTGGTACAGTTCCCTCTCCCATTCCATTTTTTGGTTTCCATTGATGTGCACCTGCCGGGCTTTTAGTAAGTTCCCATTCATAACCAAACAGGTTCTCAAAATAGTTATTGCTCCAACGGGTTGGTGTGGTTGTCCAGGCACCTTCAAGTCCACTGCTGATGGTATCTTCTGCATTTCCTTTTCCAAAAGTATTTTTCCAGCCCATGCTTTGCTCTTCAATACCTGCAGCAGCGGGTTCCGGGCCTACATATTTCCCGGCATCGGCTGCGCCATGGGTTTTGCCTAAAGTATGCCCGCCGGCTATCAGCGCAACCGTTTCTTCATCATTCATAGCCATACGGCCAAAGGTTTCCCGTATATCAACAGCGGCAGCAAGCGGGTCAGGGTTACCGTTAGGCCCTTCGGGATTAACATAAATTAATCCCATTTGTACTGCTGCAAGGGGGTTTTCGAGGTCACGATCCCCGCTGTAGCGGCTGTCGCCCAGCCATTCCTTCTCAGAACCCCAGTAAATATCTTCCTCTGGTTCCCAAACATCTTCCCTGCCGCCGGCAAAACCAAATGTTTTAAAGCCCATAGACTCCAATGCACAGTTGCCCGCAAGGATCATCAGATCGGCCCACGAAATTTTCTTTCCGTATTTCTTTTTTACAGGCCAAAGCAGCAATCTTGCCTTATCCAGGTTTACATTGTCGGGCCAGCTGTTGAGTGGAGCAAAGCGTTGGGTGCCGTTGGCTCCGCCTCCGCGACCGTCGTGTATGCGGTAAGTTCCGGCACTGTGCCAGGCCATGCGAATAAAAAACGGGCCATAGTGGCCATAATCTGCCGGCCACCAATCCTGTGATGTGGTCATCAGTTCATAGATATCTTTTTTTAAGGCATTCAGATCAAGTTTTTTAAACTCATTGGCGTAATTGAACGACGCTCCCATTGGGTCAGACAGGGAAGAATGCTGACGTAGGATGTTTAATTTTAACTGGTTTGGCCACCAGTCACGGTTTCTGGTGCCTGCACCGGCGCTTTGTTTCATTGCACCTCCCGAAAAAGGGCATTTTCCCTGCGAATTATTACTTTCCATATTGTCTTGATTTTTTTTTAGGGTATAAAGTTATGACAATTGTGATTTAATATTTTAGCAAAAGGGGATATACCGTTCAAAAAAAAGATTTATGTCCGGAATCATTTAGTTTTTTGTTTTCAATTAATATGGTCGTTGATCATGATCATCAGAAAAATCAAAACAACCAGTTATTTAAGCGCTTATTTTTTTGTGGTTGCAGTTGCTGAATCCTATTGAAGTAAAACAGGAAAGCTTTGAAAATAAAAAAACCGGCTTTTTGCCGGTTCTCTGTACTATATAAATTATAAGTTTAATTACCTGCTGTAATATCTTCAATTAGCTGCTCATTCAGAATGTATTTTGCCAGTTCACGCTGAGCCACCAGGGCATTTACTTTTTTTAAGCTCAAACGGCCGGTTAACGTATTATATGCTTTTGAACGGTTGGTAACAAAGAGCCCATCCATAAAGTTTTCATCGCCACTATGGGCATGTTTTAGCACATTTAATTGTATCACATTTTTGGGCTGTTCTCCGGGGTAATTGTTTTCCAGCCATTTTACATCCTGCATCACAATTTTGCCATCCCTGGCAATGCGTACGTTCATTTTTTTAATGCCATAATATGTTGTGCTGCCTATGATATACGAAGTGTGGGTAATACCGGTATACTTTCCATTGCTTTTAGTGATCATGATTTCATATTCAAGCGATTGTTTTGTGGAATCATTGTACATAGTGCCTTTCCAAAAACCGGTAATATCCTGGCAAAGGGCAAATAGCGGGCAGCATAATACTGCAAAGATGAAGGTAATGGTTTTCATAGTTTTGGGTTTTAAGGGTATTTACTATCCAATAACGTAAAAGTTCGCTGTTTATTTGAAAAATTCACATCATTTTGTTTTCTAGCATTTAATGATGGGGTTACCGCATTAAACCAGCTGATCAATTTTTTATTGGCAAAAGGTGCTAATAAAATATAGGATAAATAAAAATAATATTTAAACAATAAGCATTGTAAAGATTATCTGCAATCCTGTTCAACTTTTCATTAACTTTCATTTAAAATGATTAGGCATGATCAATAAAAAAACCTTACACCTGTTTTTTGCTTGTTTTACATTTTTCTTATGCCCTGCACAGGAAAAAAAGGATTCCAAAAAATGGGATGTAAATAATCCCGGGGGAAATTACAAAGATGTAAACTTTACAACCAGCGAAGGTACCTGGATGAACCTGGATGTATCGCCCGATGGTAAAGAAATAATTTTTGATCTGCTGGGTGATATATACACCATGCCTGCATCAGGTGGCAGGGCAACCCTGTTAAGGGGAGGACACGCATTTGAAGTGCAGCCACGCTACAGTCCTGATGGAAAAAAAATACTATTCACTTCTGATGCCGGTGGCGGTGATAATATTTGGGTGATGAACAGGGATGGAAGCAAAGCAACGCAGGTTACCAAAGAAAGTTTTCGCCTGCTGAATAATGCAGCCTGGAGTTCAGATGGAGAGTACATTGTGGCGCGTAAACATTTTACCAATACCCGTTCACTGGGTGCAGGAGAAATGTGGATGTATCATATCAGTGGTGGTAGCGGATTACAGCTTACTGTTCGCAAAAACGATCAGCAGGATGTAAATGAACCGGTATGTTCGCCCGACGGGAAATATGTTTATTACAGTGAAGACATGTATCCGGGCGGTTTTTTTCAGTACAATAAAGATCCCAACAACCAGATATTTGTTATCAAACGTTTTGACCGTGAAAAAGGAACTAACGAAACCGTAACCGGAGGCCCCGGTGGCGCTGTGCGGCCGCAAATTTCGCATAACGGTAAATGGCTGTCTTTTATAAAGAGAGTAAGAACAAAATCTGTTTTGTTTATAAGGGACCTGACTAACGGTGAAGAGTGGCCTGTTTACGATAACCTAAGCAAAGACCAACAGGAAGCATGGACCATTTTTGGAATTTATACCGGTTATTCATTTACGCCCGATGATAAGCATATTGTAATATGGAGTAATGGAAAAATACTGAAGGTAGATGCAGATGGTGCCAACAAAGCAACCGAAATACCATTTACCTGCAATGTAAAGCAGCGGGTATATGATGTGCCGCGTTATCAGCAGGAACTGAATCCGGAAACCTTTACCGCCCGGGTTATCAGGAATGCCACTACTTCGCCTGATGGAAAAATGCTGCTGTTTAATGCAGCAGGTTATTTATGGAAAAAAACATTGCCTGATGGTAAACCTGAAAGATTGATAAACAGCAATGATGCGGCATACCGCAATGCAGGTTTTGAAGCCGAACCATCCTTCTCTGCCGATGGAAAAAATATTTTGTTTGTAACCTGGAGTGATTCTTTATCGGGAGCTATTTATAAAATGCCTGTGCTTCCAAACAGTCCGCAGAACCCGGCAGGTAATCCTGTTAAACTGACCACAGCAAAAGGTATTTACCGGCAGCCTTCTTTTTCGCCCGATGGAAAATGGATCGTATTCAGAAAAGAAGGAGGCAGTAATGCCATGGGTAGTGCCTATACCGCAGAGCCCGGTATTTATACCATGGCTGCCGATGGAAGCAATGAGAATTTTGTAACGGGCCGCGGCGATCTGCCCCGTTTTAACAACAGCAGCGACCGTATTTACTACCAAACCGGCAGTGGCATGGCCAGCAATAAGCCCGATGGACGGGATGAACGCATTCACCTGAAAAGTACCTATGGTACCCAGTTCACGGTATCATCCGATGAAAAATGGGTAGCTTTTATTGACCTATACAATGTGTATATTGCCAGCTTCCCCAAAACAGGAAGAACGATTGACCTGGGAAGTGGTACCAAAGATTTTCCGGTAAAAATGGTAAGCAAAGATGCCGGAACCAACCTGCACTGGAGCAGCGATAATAAAAAATTAATGTACACTCTGGGCAGCCAGTATTTTACCATTCCACTTGAACAGAGATTTGAATTTATTGCCGGCGTCGCGGATTCTGTTTTTAAAGTGCCTGAAAAGGGAATTGACATTGGCCTGCAGTTAAAAACCGATAAACCTGCCGGCATCATTGCTTTTACCAATGCAAGAATTGTTACCATGAATGGAAATGAAGTGATAGAAAGCGGAACCCTGGTGGTAGAATCAAATATTATTAAAGCTGTTGGTAAAAGTAACGAAGTAACTATACCAGCTGGTGCAAAACAAATTGATTGCAACGGAAAAACGATTGTGCCTGGTTTTATTGATGCACATGCACATGGAAATCATTTCCGAAGCGGATTGATTGCGCAAAAACAATGGGCCTATTATGCCAACCTCAGTTATGGCGTAACTACCATGCACGATCCTTCTGCGAACAGTGAGTTTGTTTTTGGATTGAGTGAAATGGTGAAAACCGGTGAAGTGATCGGGCCACGCATTTTTAGTACCGGAACAATTTTATATGGTGCCGATGGAGGATTTAAAGTAGTTATTAATACCATTGATGATGCCCGCAGTGCATTAAGAAGAATAAAAGCATTGGGTGGATTTTCGGTTAAGAGTTACAACCAGCCGCGCCGTGAGCAGCGACAGATGATTTTACAGGCTGCCCGTGAATTGAATATGGAAGTAGTACCCGAAGGTGGCTCCTTCTTTTATCACAATATCAGCATGATACTGGATGGCCACACCACTGTTGAACACAATTTGCCGGTAGCTCCCCTCCAAAATGATGTGGTACAACTCTGGAAAAACAGTAAAACTGCGTATACCCCTACCCTTATTGTTAATTATGCCGGCCTGAGTGGCGAATATTTCTGGTACCAGCACAGCAATGTTTGGGAAAAAGAAAGACTGCTGCGTTTTACACCCAGGGCTGTAATTGATACCCGAAGCAGGCACAGAACCATGGTACCCGAAGAGGAATATGCCAATGGCCATATCCTTGTTTCAAAAAGTTTAAAAAAACTGGTTGATGAAGGAGTTGCCGTTAACATGGGTGCACACGGCCAGTTACAGGGGCTTGGTGCTCATTGGGAAATATGGATGATGCAACAGGGAGGCATGACCAACATGCAGGCCCTGCAAACCGCAACCATCAATCCTGCCTACAGCCTGGGGTTTGATAAATGGATTGGTTCATTACAACCGGGTAAACTGGCCGACTTACTGGTTATGGATAAAAACCCGCTGGATGATATCCGAAACACGGAAACCATTCGCTATACCATGATAAACGGCCGGCTGTATGAAGCGGAGCAAATGAATGAAATGGGCAATACCAATAAACCACGTACAAAGTTTTATTGGGAATTTAGTAAGCATGCAGACAGTTTTCCCTGGCATGATGCCACACAGGAAGAAGGTTGTGGTTGCGGTAAACATTGATCTCAGACAAAAAATTTATTATTATGACCCCAAAACAGGTTGTAGAAAAATGGATAGAAGTTTTTAACCGTGCAGATGCTGATGCCATTGCAGCACTATATGCCGGAGATGCCATCAATCACCAGGTGATGAATGACCCGCTTATTGGCAAAGAAGCCATTAAAGAGATGTTTGCAACGGAGTTTGAAAAAGCTGATATGGTTTGTATACGTGAAAATATTTTTGAATGTGGTGATTGGGCCATTTTAGAATGGAAAGACCCTAAAGGTTTACGGGGTTGCGGTTTTTTCCATATCTTAAACGATAAAATAGTTTTTCAGCGTGGGTATTGGGATAAACTTACCTTTCATAAACTTTATAAAATACCCTTACCAGCTTAACCCACATATCTAATTCGAAAATAAGCTCATCCCCACCAACTGTATACAATAGCTAAACGTGAAAAAAGCCCGAACAGCAAAATCTTGTATATAGCTTCTTAAATTTTTTTTCAATAAAGGATTTATCAAGGTATTTTTAATATTATGATAACGCAGCAATCCTTACCTGCTATCCAAATTGGTATTTATTTTGTGCTTAATTAAAAAAGCAAAATGATCTTTAGTTTTATCTTTGCCGCATCCCTGCTTTTATTTGCTGCTATTTTTATTTACCTGTTTTTTAAAACCAGGGAAAAATCAAAACGGCAAATTGTTTCAGAACAAGGTTACGAAACGGCCTATGACATACTTTTCTCTAAAAGAAAAAGAAAAAAACACCGCGTTGCATAATAAAGATATATAGCCAGTTAAACATAACTACAAAATGTCTTATTATTAAGAATTAGCCCATCCCCTCAACTAAGCGTATTTTTGCAGCTATGCAACAAATTAATATTCCGCTTATTTTAAACAGCCTGGGTTTTGAGGGCCTGAATGAAATACAGCAGGCTTCGCTGGAAGCCAATGCAAAAAATAACAATGTAGTATTACTTTCGGCCACGGGTTCTGGCAAAACACTGGCTTTTTTACTGCCTTTGCTGGAAACACTCGATCCTGAGATAAACAATGTTCAGGCATTGATCATTGTTCCAAGCCGCGAACTGGCCATACAGATTGATGATGTGTTTCGTAAAATGCAAACCGGTTTTAAAGTAACGCTTTGTTACGGCGGCCATAAGCGTGAGACTGAAGAAAATAATTTAAAACAAGCCCCTGCATTGATCATCGGTACCGCAGGAAGGCTTGCCGATCATATCCGCCGCAATAATTTTGATCTTGATCATATTACCACCCTGGTATTGGATGAATTTGATAAATCGCTGGAGCTGGGTTTTACAGAGGAAATGTCTTTCATCATCGGCTCATTGAAAAATATCAAAAAGCGAATGCTTACTTCTGCTACTTACGCGGTGCCTGTGCCCGATTTTATTGGCTTAAAAGATCCTGTAAGGCTTGATTTTTTACCTGAGCACAGTACCCTGCGTAAGGGAGAACAACCGGAAAATATGCTGGAAGTGAAAACCATGTTCAGTCCGGATAAGGATAAGATCGATACCTTGTTTAAACTGATCTGTTATTTGGGTAACCGCTCTACCGTTGTGTTTTGTAATCACCGTACTGCAGTGGAACGCACCAGCAACCTGTTAACTGAAAAAGGTATACTGAATGTGTTTTACCATGGCGGAATGGAGCAACAGGAACGGGATGCAGCGCTTTGTAAATTCCGCAATGGCACCAGCAATATTTTAGTTACAACCGATCTTGCTTCGCGTGGCCTGGACATACCTAATATCCGTTACATCGTGCATTACCATTTACCCGATACGGAAGCTGCATTTACACACCGCAATGGCCGCACAGCACGTATGGATGCAAGCGGTACAGCCATTTTAATATTATCGGAAGAAGAAAAACTGCCGGCCTATATCGGCGATGTGGCCGAAGTTGAAATTACTGAAGAGCACCCCATTCCGGAAAAACCAAAATGGAGTACTTTGTTTATTGCCGCCGGTAAAAAAGACAAGGTGAATAAAATAGATATTGTGGGCTTTCTGTCTAAGAAAGGAGAATTAAAGAAAGAAGATATTGGTATCATTGAGGTGAAAGACTTTTTTAGTTTTGTGGCTGTACGTAAAGTAAAAGTCGGGCATGTGCTGGAACTGATCAGGAATGAGAAGATTAAGAATAAGAAAGTGAAGATTGAGATAGCACGGTAGCATCGATAACACCATTGATCCAGGTAACAGATACTGACAAAAAATAACCGCCCTTCTTAAGATGCTGTCTTAACAAGGGCGGTTGAGTATACTGCAATATAATTTTAGATATAGTAATTAAAACGGGTTTCCCCATTTTACATCGGTATACACATTGGTACCGGATAATGTTTTAAGAAAGGCAACCAATGCCGATTGTTCTGTGCCATTCAGGTTTAGTTTTTGTCCTACACCCCCGGGCCTTAACCTGGGATCCAGATTGGTATTACCGGGTGCTATATTGATGGTATTGTAATGGCCAACTGCATTCTGTATGGTAGCCAGGTTTCCGGTATGCATTAATGGCCCGTTTTCTACACCAAGCCCGTTTGTTACATCCCGCAAACTGGGAGCCCTGGTAACCGTTATATCAATTCCAATACCAGGTGGTATTTTTCCTATAATCCCGTTGTTACCCGAATTGGGGTCAATATCAAATTCGGGTGCATTGTGGCATCCATTACATCCGGCACCTCCATTAATTCTGTTTCCTGCAGGATCAAATACCGGAGGCATAAGAAAAAGCTGTTTACCTAAGTTTTCCTGGGCTGTAAAATTAGGGAATGGTTGTCCGTCGTTAGCCACTACTGCCCTGCCTGCATCATACTTTGAATCGAAGGATTGTATACTTCTTGTAAACTGTGCCAGGCATTCCTGCAACCTTGCTTCAGTAACGGTTATATCACCATACACAAATTTAAAAAGCTCGTTATAATAACCAATGGCTTGCAGTTTGGATAATAAACTGGCAAGTCCGGGCCTTCCGCCTGTGCCGCTAAAACCCATTTCGGCATGATCCTGTATGGGTTTGGTTGTTTGTATTTCAAGGGTTGCGGCCCGTTCATCCCAAAAGAATTTGGTTTCTACAGCATACCGGCTGTTGATCAGGCGCATAGAATGCCTTGCAGTTATACCACCTGCAACACCTGTGCTGGCAACAACATTATCGCTGAATGCAAATTGCTGCTTATGGCAACTGGCGCAGGAAATGGTATTGTCGATGCTTAAATTTTTATCGTAAAACAAAACCCTTCCTAAAGTGGCTTTGGCATTGGTGATATTATTGCCACCGGTATTGTCTTTGCCACCTATGTATGCGGGCCTCGGTTGGTTGGCATAATTAGCCAGGTTGGTGGGGTCAATCTTTGTGCCAAATGCTGCTTTAATGGCTGCATATGGGTCAACAACAACAACCGGGGCTACAGGGGTTGTTTCGTTTTTAGAACAGCTCACAGCAATAATTAATACACTGAAAACTGCTCCGATCGTGATTTGCATTTTAGTCATAGAAAAGGTTTAGGGATTTGTTGGGTATGATATAGTGAAGCAATTTGGCGCTTTGACTATGTTTTTTTTATTTGGTTTAATCGTTTTAAAAAAATATGTTTATTGTGGTGGCCTTCCTGTTTCTCCTTCCATGCCGGGTGGTGGAGGCCCCGGTGGCCTTTTAGGCCCCCCCATCCTGCGTAACACCTCCCGGATAATGTTATCAAACTTTATTTGCTGTTCTTTATTGCATATTGCCCTTAACTTTTGAAAATGTTTAAAAGTAATTACATCACGATGCTGTTCCAGTTCTCCAATCTTTTTACTGTATTCCTGTACAGTTATTTCTGTTACCTGTTCATCCTGCAACAAATCAAATAACCTGTCTTTTGCTTTACGTATGCTGTCCTGTATAGGCCTTACACCTGCCTGGTGTTCTTCACGCAGTTTTTTATACGTAATCTGTTGAGCAGCATCGAGGTTTAATTCTCGGTTAACGAATTCAAATACCTGTGCGCCCTGCTTCATTTGCGGGTTCATAAATTCTTTGTCTCCTTTTTTATTCGTCCACAACAAGGCCAGTGTTACTATATTGGCTGTTAATAAAAGCAGCGTTATAATTGTTATCCAGCGATTATTGGTAAAGATGTTCATACTGTTTGTTTTACTCGTAATCAGATTCAGATGCATTCAGATTGTAAGCTTTTGCAAATGATTCAATCGTTGAAGGATTGCTGTGTTCTTCAAAAAAATGTTGTTTAGGCCTTTTATTTATACTGATCAGGGAAAAAACATTCACGATTAAAAAAAGTGAAAGTGCTGCTGTTATAAATGCAGGCCGCAGGTTTAAGATCGTTTTCTTTTCTCCGGCAGGCTGCATTTTACCCTTTAACCGGGTGTAAAAGAAATCGTGGGCAGTTGCCCGTTGTATGCCCTCCAGACTTTCCATTATACGGTTAACCCTTTCCTGTGAAAACTTTCCTTGCATGTTAAAATTTGTGTGTTTATGATTTAGATGCCGTTTTTTATTAAAACCTTCGCTACAGAGGCAATTCATTTAATTTTTTCCGCAGATTCCCTTTTGCCCGCTGTAATAATGAATCAACAGCCGATTCTGTGGTATTTAAAATAAGGGCTATTTCCCGGTAACTCATTTCTTCTACCTTGTTTAAAATAAAGGCGGTGCGCTGATTTTCGGGTAAAAGACGGATCATCTTAAAAAGAAGGGCAGCATCTTCCTTCTTTTCCTGTAATACGCCGGGGTGATTAAAGTCTTCGGGTTCATACAGCGGCAGATTATTAACTCCAAACAGGCTGCTTATAAATCCAAATCGTTTTTTTCTTTTTTTGCTTCGAAGGTGATCGAGCGATTTGGTGACCGTGATCCGGTATATCCAGGTAGACAAAAGCGATTCGCCCTTAAAATCCTGTATAGACCGGTAAACCTGTATAAAAACTTCCTGGGCTATATCTTCAGCTTCGGTATGGTGTTGCAGTAAACCAAGCGCTGTATTGAATACCTTATCCTGAAATTGGGTTACCAATTCCTTAAATGCAGATTCCTCTCCATGGCGGAGGCTCAAAAGTAATTCCTGTTCAGTCAAAAGGTGATGCGCTTTTTGATTAGACGGTGGAAAATAGGAATTCCTTCGGAGACTTATACTATTTATTGAATTTTTTTATGAACGAAGTTATAGCAGCATTAAAATGCGCAGCTTCATTAAACATAAACTGGTGTTCGATGGGCACTACATAAATCGGAAAATCGCTCAGCTCTTTTTCAAATTTTTCAAGCCTTACAGCATCTTTTTCTGTAGTGAGTACCAGTTTTTTTTCTGTTTTTATTTTTTTGAACTGCTGTCTTATTTCCTGCAGATCGTTGCTGTGAAAAATATGGTGATCTGCATAACGAAGCATATCATAGCTATCGGCATGTTTGGTAAGATGCTCTTTTAACGGCCTGGGGTTTGCAATGCCGCAAACCAGCAGTATGCCATAATCTGCTTTTATATCAATGGTTTCTTTTGTAAAAAGATGATAAGGTTTGCTGTATGCAAGGGTTGTAAAATAAACAGTTTGATATGCGGCCGGTTTTATTTCTGCAATGATGGCTTTCTTTTCTTTTTCTGAAAGATCGGCTTTACATTTTGTAACGATGATGATATCTGCACGTTTGCTGCTGCTTCTTACATCACGCAGGTCGCCGGCGGGCAATATAAAATCACGGGTGTACAGGTTTGAAAAATCGGTAAGTATGATATTTAAGCCTGCTTTTACCTGCCTGTGCTGAAAAGCATCATCCAGAATGATCACTTCGGTTTCGGGCCGTTCGTGCAGCAGTTGCGGAATGGCCACTATCCTTTCTTCACCTACAGCAACCGCAACATCCGGAAACTTTTGATGAAACTGCATGGGCTCATCTCCTATCTCCAGTGCTGTGGTATCCTCATCAGCTATGGCAAAGCCAACTGTTTTCCTTTTGTAACCGCGACTTAGCGTGGCCGTTTTAAAATCATTTTTTAAAAGGCGTATCAGGTATTCCGTCATGGGTGTTTTGCCGGTGCCACCCGTGGCTAAATTGCCTACGCAAATAACAGGGAAATTAAAATCCGCCGACTTTAAAATGTTTTTATCGTACAGTTTATTGCGCAGCCAGATCACAGCACCGTAAATCCAGGTGATGGGTAATAGCAGATATCTGAAGCTTTTTAGTAGCAAGGGCTTTGTTTTAAATAAAAATCAAAAAGTATAAAAGTAAGTAAGTAAAAAGGCAGGAAGTGATCACAGGTAAACTTATTTACTTATCAACTTATTTACCTTTTACTCATAAATAAAGATAGAAAAGATCGTCGTACCGTAATTCCTTTCTGTTTTATAGTTTGCGAATTTTTTATAATTGTTGCGGGGTGTATGTTCCAGCACAAACCAGCCTTTTGGTTTTAAAAGTTTCCTTTCAAAAATTTTCAATGGCAGGTCATCAATGGTTGCCAAAGCATAAGGCGGGCCCGCAAAAATAAAATCGTATTGCCCATTTGAATCTTCGGGCCGGCTGGTGGTTTCTATAAACCGAAAAACATCACTCTTTACCACATTAAAATTTTCAAACTTCAGTTCTTCCTTTGTCTTCTTTATAAAATCATACATTTTATTATCTTTCTCCACAATGGTAATATCCGGGGCACCCCTGCTGGCCAGTTCGTAACTGATGCAGCCTGTGCCGCCAAACAGATCCAGCACTTTTAATGATTCAAATTCCAGGTTGTTTTGCAGGATATTAAACAGGCCCTCTTTGGCTATATCTGTGGTTGGCCGGGTATAGGGCATATTTGCCGGCGGACTTATCCTTCTGCCCCCATGTATGCCGCTGATTATACGCATGATGCCAATGAAAATAAATGACTGAAAAAATGGGGAGGATTATTTTTTATCGCTTCGTCGTAATGATAATCTCCGGACAAGGTATCAAATTCAATATTTAAAAAATATTTGTATATAGAATCATACAAACCTGAGTGCTCATCAATCATTCCATTTATATGCAGCGTAACAGCATCGGGATGTACATTAAATCCTTTACAAACATTCAGTAAATGAAAAACACAATCATCGGCATGGGTGTAATCAAAATTCTGTATCACCTGCAGTTTGGCTTCACTGCATAGCATGATCGTTAAACTATTGCTGTAAAAAATACTGAAGAGATGATTGCCCTCTGGCAGATCCCTGTTAACCAAGGCACTATACAAATGTGTTTGCGTAGCAAAGGGCAGAGCAGCAGTTAGAATATCATTAACCGGTTCTGGTATGCTGTGTACATTATGCAGATTATGTTTGTATAAAAAATCCGAATGGATGACACCTTGCATGGCATCTCCGAAAACAAGGTGTAGCATCTGCTGGTTTTGGTCTGCATTCAACAACGCTGCGGGTACTATAATACTTTCGGTAAATGCCCAAAAGATATGTGTCTTGTGATAATGTTTTTTAAGCAGATCTTCGCTGTTACATATTGTTTTCAGCTTTTCAGTTATATCATTTCCACTGATGCCAGATGAAAAAGGATAGATAATTACGGATTTAAAACAGTTATCTGTGCCCAGCACAACCAGCGAAAAGCCCATGGGGCCTGCTTCCACGAATAACTGAGCTGTATTAAAATCTATTTCTGTTGCCTGTATATTAAAAGTTGGATTCACAAGTTGCTTTTCGGCAGCAAAATAAGATATTTTTGCTGACTTTATGGATAGTACTGCTATAACACCCGATTTAAAAGTGAAGGTCAGCAATAAACAAATTCTGTCTATTGCATTGCCTATTACCCTGGCGATATTGATTCCTCAGATCAATATGCTTACCAACAGCATATTTCTGGGCGATTTAAGTACCGAGGCCCTTGGCAATGCCGGCATCACCGGCGTATTTTATTTAATTTTTGCCGTAGCTGGCCATGGTTTAAACAATGCGTTACAGGCAGTTTTTTCACGCTATGCGGGCAGTGATGATCCCCAAAAATTTAAAATCATCCTGTCGCAGGGCATCAGGATCTGCCTGCAGTTTGCGTTGGCGGGCATATTAATAACCTGGTTCATTGCGCCTTTGATACTGAAACAGGTTGCTGATCCGGTTGCCTATCCCCAGGAGATCGGGTTTTTAAAGATCCGCATCATAGGACTGCCCTTTTTATTTTTGTTTCAGATGGGTAATGCATTCCTGGTATCATCGCTCAACAGCCGTTATTTGATGATCGGTTTTATATGCGAAGCAGGTTTAAATATCCTGCTCGATTATTTAATAATCAAAGGAAGATACGGTTTCCCGGCATTGGGTTTTAATGGAGCAGCTGTAGCATCGGTTATAGCAGAGTTTGTAGGCATGATCGTTGTGCTGATCGTTTTATACCGAACCGGGCTTAAAAAACAATATGGCCTTTTTAAAACGTTTGTATACGATAAAGTAATTACCAAACAGATACTGACCATTTCGGTGCCATTGATGTTGCAATACGTGATCAGTGTTACCACCTGGCTGGTATTTTTTATTCTGATCGAGGGCCTTCACGACCCCACCGCAAAAGCCATCAGCAATACCATGCGTAATGTGTTTGGCTTGACCGGTGTTTTTGTGTGGGCCTTTGCCAGTACCACCAATGTGATGGTAAGTAATTTAATGGGGCAAAAGCGGGAGGATAAGGTTTTGGAAGCCATTAATAAGATCATGTTCCTGAGCATAGGTTTTTGTCTGGCCATGTGCCTGCTGGTAAATATCTTTCCCACCGCATTTTTTGGCCTGTTTGGCCAGGGCCCTGCATTTGTAAAACAAGGTATTCCTGTGTTGCGGGTGGTAAGTATTGGCCTGATGGTTATGAGCATTGCCAATATCTGGCTTAATGGAGTTACCGGAACGGCTAAAACCAGGGTAAACCTGTTTATTGAAATAATTGCCATCACTGTTTACCTGGTTTATACCTGGTATTTCATTAAACTGAATTATATTTCTCTTGCCATGGCCTGGAGCAATGAAGTGGTTTACTGGCTGAGTATTTTTATTATGTCGTTTATTTATTTGCGAAGTGGAAAATGGAAGACGAAATAAGTTTGTTATAAGTTTTTTTTCTTTTTCATGTTTTCTTTAACCCTAAACTTAACAATTCGGGTTATCAAACTTAATGGTAGTGGTTGGTTGATTGGAAACTGTACCGAACCCTTTCCTTCCTTATACACAGCAAGTTCTTTTTTAAAGGCAGCATGACCGGTTGGTGTTGCATAAAAGCCAATGTGTTTTTTATAGCCTGCAAAATAAACCAATACACCATGAAATTTATAAGCAGGCATCCGGTAACTGATCAGCTCTGTTGCTTCTGGCGCAGCACGTTTAATGGTATCTCTTACTGCCTGTAAAATTTCCTGCACTGCTTCCGGAAAACCTGCTATATATTCATCAACTGTGGTAAATGTATTTTTTACAGCTTTCATATCAAAGCATAAATTTTTAATTTCCCCTCCATACATTATTCCCAAAATCCATATCCGGAAAAACCCTTTCTTCGTCCAGTTCTACCCTTTGTAATTCTTCGGTTACAGGAAGTTTCACCTTCCAGGTATGGGTATTGTTCCAGATCTCAACGGGCAGTTTTAAGGTACCTTTTATACCGGATTTTGTTTCGTAACTGATGTGCACAGGCATGGCCATCTGGTTTAAATTGGCAATGGTTAACACTGCTCCCTGCGAGGGTTTATTATTTTCGTAAGCAACCGATACAATGCTTTGGTCTAATTTATAATTTTCTACAAACCAGGCTTTCCAGAACCAGCTTAAATTTTCGCCCGAAACATTGTCCATCGTACGGAAAAAATCCATGGGCGTAGGGTGTTTATAGGCCCAGCGCTTTATATACTCCTTAAATGCATAATCAAAACGGTTTGGTCCCAGTATTTCATTGCGTAACAGGGATAACCCTATGCCGGGCTTATAATACAGCGAAATTCCAATATTCTGTTCTTTCATGGCATCGGGTGTAAGCATAATGGTCTCCGATTTTTCGCCAAATAAATAACCCGCCATGTTTTCCATATTGGGAGCCGGGTTTTTATATTCACCATTATTAAAATCTACTTCTGCTAAAAAATTAATGAAGGTATTGAAACCCTCGTCCATCCATCCGTACTTGCGTTCGTTGCTGCCCACGATCATCGGAAACCAGGTATGGCCAAATTCATGATCCGTTACTCCAAACAGATCGCCTTTTTCGGCTTTAAAACCACAAAAAACAATTCCCGGATATTCCATGCCGCCAATATTACTGGCCACATTTACTGCTGCCGGGTAAGGATATTCCATCCAGCGCTTGCTGTAATTTTCAATACTGCCCTTTGTATATTCTGTTGCCCTGCTCCATCCATTTTGACCGCTGCTTTCAGCTGGATACGCACTCATGGCCAGCGAAGTTCTTCCACTGGGCAAATTCATTTTAGCTGCATCCCAGATAAAACTTTTGCTGCTGGCCCAGGCCACATCACGTGCATTGTTTATTTTAAAACGCCAGGTAAGTGTTTCCCCCTGAGGCCTGGATGCCGGATCGGTAACTTCCTGCTGGGTGCGGATCATTACCGTTTTATCACTTTTTCTGGCGGCTGCCATCCTGGTTTGCTGTTCAGGGGTAAGTACATCAGTTTGATTCATCAACTCGCCGCTGCAAACCACAATATGGTTTGCCGGCGCAGTGATGTTTACCTCAAAATCGCCATACTCCAGGTAAAATTCACTGGGGCCCAGGTATGGTAATGTATTCCAGCCTCCTACATCATCAAACACACACATGCGTGGATACCATTGTGCTACGGCGTATATATTTCCATTTTTTGTGGGTAAGATCCCGCAACGGTCGGCGCCATATTCCGGTAAAGTAAATGAAAAATCAATTTTTATTTTGATCACATCACCTCCGGCTTTCATTGCTTTTGGTAACCGAACCTGCATCCTGGTATCGGTAATGATATAGTCGGCAACTGTATTTTCATTTACCAGTTTTACGGCACTGATGGTATAACCTCCGTTAAAATTGCTTTTGCTGTCGCCATACCTGCTTCTAACACCAAAAGGCATCCTGGCTTGTCCCCTGCTCTCTTTGTTAAAAAGATCCTGGTCTAACTGCAACCATAAAAATGGCAGGTTATGCGGACTGTTATTTTTATATGTTATGACAACTGACCCGGAAATGATATTGGTCTTATCATTCAATGTTGCATTGATCTGGTAGTCGGCCCTGTTTTGCCAATAACCTGAATTGGGTTCGCCGGTGGCTGCACGGGTAGCATTAGCCGGGGGATAAAAATTGGGGCCAAACAAGGCTGATGGATCGTACTTTGACACAATGATTTCATTTTCCTGCGCCTGAAGGGTAATTACAGAAAACATCAGTAATAAACTGGCCGTTACTTTTAGCATAAACTGAATTTTGTTTTCGAAGTTAAGTTAATTTAGGAAGCTGCCATGGATAAAGGGATCATGAAACCCGGAGGTATTATTCCCAATCCTTCAGCAAGGCAATGGCTTTATTTTTAATGTCGGGATCATCCTCTGTCTGGTTGGGTAGTTTGATCATTGTTTGCAGGTAGGCAATTGCTTTTGCTTTGTTGCCATTATCCATATATGCCCGGGCCATTTCAAAATAGTTCAATAAAAACTCGGGCCTTAATGCACGGGCTTTTTCAAAAGAAGCTATGGATTGTTTGATGGATGCAGGTGGCAATGCACCGTACAGGATCTTGACCAATCCCCTTTCCAGTCCGTTTAAATTGCTGATCTCAAACTGCCATCTGCCCAACACATGCCAGGCTTTAAAATTTTGGGGGTCATTGGCGATGGCGGCATCCACATATTTTTTTACTTCCCTGGCATTTTCAATTTTTTCTTTACCGCTTTTAGTTAAAGAAGACCTGCCCAGGGCAATGGCCATCACACAATTGGCTTCTGAGTTTTTGGGATCAATTTTCAATGCAGTTTGGGCATAAATTACAGCGGCCTTATAATAATCATTCCGCAAATTGATGTTTACCGTTTCACGCTGGCCTATGCGGCTGCACAATTCGCTGCACTTATTGAGTGCAAAGATATTGGTGGCATGAAGTTTTAAAACTTCTTTATACTTTTTAAATGCAGCTTTTTCATCCGGTACATATTCGAGCCTTTTGCCTTCGGCAATAAGCGCATGAATATCCTGGGCAAAGCCTGAAAGGCACTTCAGCGCAAAAAATAATATTAAGGGTACTGATTTCAGTTTAAAAATCTTTTTTATAATGAACGCTCACCGATCCTTGCATGTTTGCAATAGGTGGATTTTTTTTCTCTATAGAAACCGAAATTGATTTGATCCGGTCGTCTGATAAATGTATTTCTTCGGTCAAATCCTGTACCAAAGTTTCCAGCAAGGGTGTAGCCATCTGCATCCGTTGTTTTATAATTTCATAAACGGTGGCGTAATTAATGGTTTGCTGAAGTGTAGTGATCTTTTCACCGGCAATAAAAGACAGGCTGACATTCACTTCAAATGTATTTCCTACAATCCGCTCTTCTTCATGTATACCATGAAAGGAATGAAAGATTAAGTGGTGGAGGTTTATGGTGAACATCTTAACGGATAATTAAATAATGGATAATTGATAATGCCTTAATTGCATAGTTGCTTTGTAATAATTGAGCTGTATTCAATTTAAAAAATTATCCCTGTCTCGCCGACAGGCAGGCATTATCCACTAATCAGTTATCAATTAATGCAGCCCTTTCTCACTCAAATACCTTTCGGCATCCAGTGCAGCCATACAACCACTGCCGGCAGCAGTAACCGCCTGCCTGTAAATTTTATCCTGTACATCACCCGATGCAAAAACCCCTTCTACATTGGTTTTTGATGTACCGGGAATGGTTTTTATATAACCTGCTTCATCCATATCAATCAGGTCATTAAAAATACCTGAGTTAGGCTGGTGGCCGATTGCCACAAAAAAAGCACTCACGGGTATTTCCTGCATCTCTCCTGTCTTGTTGTTTTTAATACGAACCCCGTCCACTTTTTTATCGCCGAGTACTTCATCGGTTTCGCTGTTCCAGTACATGGTAATATTGGGCGTATTTACCACCCTGTTCTGCATCACTTTGCTGGCCCTCATCTCATCTCTTCTAACAATCATGTGTACCCTGGAACATATTTTGGACAAATAAAGGGCTTCTTCTGCTGCAGTATCACCTGCGCCAACAATGGCCACTTCTTTTCCTTTAAAGAAAAATCCATCGCATACAGCACAGGCACTTACTCCATATCCATTCAGCCGCTGCTCACTTTCGATACCCAGCCACTTGGCCGATGCACCGGTAGAAATGATGAGGGCATCTGTTTCGATCCATTTTTCTTCATCTATTTCAACCTTTAATGGCCTGGAAGAAAAATCAACTTTGGTTGCAAGTCCATAACGGATATCTGCCCCCATGCGTTTTGCCTGGTTCTCAAAATGAACCATCATCTCGGGGCCCTGGATGCCGTCGGGATAACCGGGATAATTTTCCACTTCTGTGGTGATGGTGAGTTGCCCGCCTGGTTGTATACCCTGGTACAAAACCGGGTTTAAACCAGCCCTGGATGCATAAATGGCTGCCGTATATCCTGCCGGCCCCGATCCTATTATTAAGCAATGTACTTTTTCTGATGACATAAGGTTGTTTGTATTTATAACGAATGTAAAGGAATAATTTTAAGTATAAAATGGTTATCGTGCAATCACCGTTTGAACCTGCGATGCATAACCACAAAATGCACCCAGTGCGCCGTTGCTGATATTGCCAATGACCTTTCCCGGCTGTGAAAAAGGGTTACCAATACTTTGCTGGTTAAACTCCCAGGTATTCCAGAATGTAAAAGTAGCTTTATCAATATTGGAAAGTTTAAAGGAAATGGTATCCCCTCTGGAAAAAAAACGGTTATCACCGGTAGGTACCGGAAGGTTCCTGTCTACACCGGGGTCTACCTGGCCGGAATAGGTGGTACCATCAACCACTTCATCCGGAAAAACAGAATTAAAGCCGGGCAAAAACCGTTCGCTGTTCTTTTTTGTAAAATACCGTACATAGTTACCCAACCCCGGAGGATCAGTTACACGGGTCATTAATATCCTTTTTGATGTATCCACATTGGGCGGTGGCAATGTGGTCCAGAGGCTGTCGAATACTTTGGTAAGTGCCGGTATATTTGTTTTGGCAGTGTATACCTTACCGTCAGTTTTAATGCTCAGGATGTATGTTTTGTTTAACTCACCAACAAAGGCTGTAGCCAGGTTAGCAGAATCAATGCTGTAATAATAGATAAAATAACCATTGCCTGCGGGTACTGCATATTCTTTTAATACATGGGTAACAGACCCATTGCTCATGCTTACTTCTGCATTGCGTACAAATGAATTTGAAAGTATATCCAAACTGATCTTGCTGAAAAAACTAAGGCTGCGGCTGAGTGCTACTGTCGGGGGCTGTCCGTTTTCAATTTGTGCATCAACAACCAAAACCGGCTCGGCATATTTCAGGTCGAAATCAATATCCTGTTCGCAGGATACCAAAAAGGCACTTACAATAAGAAGAATCAATTGCTTCATGGGATTACAAAAATAAATGATGATGGCCTTAATTCCATGATGCTTGTGTTAATATTATACCGATTATACCAGTTTTTAGTCCAAAGTTTTTTGCTATCGGTATTATAAACAAACCGGGGCAGTGGGAAGTTTAAAAAAAATCCTTCTGTTTGAGGCAGAAGGATTGATAATTGGTTTTATTGATGTTGTTAACCTAAATATGCTTTTAATGCACCACTGTATCTTGCTTTCTGCAGGCGCTTGATGGCCCTTTCCTTGATCTGGCGTATGCGTTCCTTGGTCAGATCGTATTTCTGTCCGATCTGCTCAATGGTCACCCCATTTTCGCCATCCAGTCCAAAATATGCGTTCACAATTTCTGCTTCACGCGGACTCAGTGATTTTAATACCCGGCGGATCTCATTTTTCAATGAATCGTGCATCACATCCTCATCGGTTTCATCACCACCCTTCAGCAAATCGCCCATGGCCACATCTTCTGCTTCATGTACCGGAGCATCCAGGGAAGTATGACGGGTGTTGCTTTGAAAAATGTTGTTGATCTCCGTTTCGCTCATCTCCAGCAATTCGGCTAATTCTTCAGTAGAAGGCTCACGCTCATGTTCCTGCTCAAATGCCATGTAGGCTTTGTTGGCCTTGTTGTAGGTGCCAATTTTATTTTGAGGAAGACGCACCAGCCTGCCTTGCTCGGCCAGGGCCTGAAGTATAGACTGGCGGATCCACCACACCGCGTATGAAATGAATTTAAAACCCTTTGTTTCGTCGAAACGTTGTGCCGCTTTAATTAAGCCAAGGTTCCCCTCATTGATCAGGTCACTGAGCGAAAGACCCTGGTGCTGGTATTGTTTGGCCACAGATACCACAAAACGAAGGTTGGCCTGCACCAGTTTGTCCAAAGCACGTTGATCTCCCATTTTGATCTTTTGGGCCAAAATGGTCTCCTCTTCGGGAGTGATCATCGAAATTTTGGAAATTTCCTGCAAATATTTCTCAACTGCCTGTGAATCACGGTTGGTAATCTGCGTTGCGATCTTAAGTTGCCTCATTGTCTTGTATTAATTTCTGTAATAGAACACTGATTAGACATATTTTGTTGGGAATACGTTGCAAATGATTGGTTAATGCCTGAATTCCTGCTAAAAATGTGTGCAAAGTTAGGCTTTTTAAGCCGGATTTCATAATGAAAGTGAATAAAATGGATGAATGGTGGATAAGTTGAAAAAGCAGCAGATAGCGTGAAAGCTTCGATCTTGCTACTTGCTACTTGCTACTTGCTACTTGCTACTTGATACTTGCCTCTTGCGACTTATATTTGCTTAATGATAGCAGACCTTCGCTCAGACACCTTTACCAAACCATCACCAGCCATGCTGGATGCTATGTTTAATGCCCCTGTTGGCGACGATGTTTTTGGTGAGGATCCCTCGGTAAACCGCTTAGAAGCCATGTCGGCTGATATGTTTGGCATGGAAGCGGCATTGTTTTGTCCCAGTGGTACCATGACCAATCAAATTGCCATAAAATGCCATACCCAGCCCGGCGATGAGGTAATTTGCGATAAAATGAGCCATGTGTACATCTATGAAGGCGGTGGAATAGCTTTTAACAGCGGTTGCCAGGTTAAGACCATTGAGGGTGACCGGGGAAGAATTGATCATGCTCAGGTATTGGAATCTATCAATCCGGATGATGTGCATAAGGCACGAACCAAATTGGTGAGTCTTGAAAATACGGCAAACAGAGGCGGAGGAAGTTGCTATGATTTTGCTGAAATACAATCCATTAAAGAGGTTTGTTTACAAAATAAATTAAAACTGCATTTGGATGGAGCCCGGCTTTGGAATGCCCTGGTTGCCCACAATGAAACCCCAAAACAATATGGTGAGGTTTTTGATTCTGTTTCCATTTGCCTTAGTAAAGGGTTGGGTACACCGGTAGGAAGCCTGCTTGTTGGCCAGGCTGATTTTATTAAACAGGCCAGGCGGGTACGTAAGGTTTTTGGCGGGGGGATGCGCCAGGCCGGATATCTGGCTGCTGCAGGCATCTATGCTTTGGAAAATAATATACAAAGGCTTGAAGAAGACCATGACCATGCCAGGCAAATTGCTGCGGCATTGGCAAAAAAAGATTGCGTTGGTAAAATAATGCCCGTTGAGACCAATATTATTATTTTTGAAATAACCGGATCATCCTATACACCTAAAACCTATGTTGAAAAGCTGGCCGCATATGACATACTGTGCCTTCCGATTTCTGCAACACAGGTAAGAATGGTAACCCATATCGATTTTACTAAAGAAATGCTGAAACATCTGATCGAGGTGATTGAGGCATTGTAAGGCATAGGATTTTTAATCGCAGGCAAAGCGCCTCCGGGTGCTACAATGGTACTTTAAACCCGGCTAACGGCGACCAGGTAACTGATATGGGCATGAGCGGGATGATACCGGCAAAGCAGTAATCATTCAAAAAATATATTCTAAACCGTTCCGGGTTAAATGGGACGGTTTTTTATTTTACAAACTTTAACTTCGTAACCGCAGGCATTCTTTATTTTTAAATTTTAATTCTTCATAAAACAGATGTTCCCTAAAATAAACCCCACCACTACCCCATCCTGGCAGGCATTACAGCAACACCGGCAACTGTTCGAAAATGTGCACATGAAAGACCTTTTCTTTAACGATGCAGAAAGGTTCAGCCGTTTTTCTGTGCAGATGGGTGATCTGCTCTTTGATTATTCTAAAAATATCATTACTGAAAATACCCTGGAGCTGTTACTGGAACTGGCAGCAGACTGTCAGCTGAAAACGGCCATGGAGGCCATGTTCACCGGAGAAAAGATCAATGAAACAGAAAACCGTGGGGTATTGCATACGGCCCTGAGAAATTTTTCGGGGAAACCCGTTTTGGCAGAAGGCATCGATGTGATGCCAGCCATTAAACATGTGCAGGAGCAAATGAAAAACTTTTGTGCTGCTGTACATAGCGGCGAATGGAAAGGGTATACCGGTAAAAAAATAAAGTACATTGTAAACATAGGTATTGGCGGCAGCGATTTAGGCCCTGTAATGGTTACCGAAGCATTAAAACCTTACCGGGTGGGCAGCATTGAAACCTTTTTTGTAAGTAATGTAGATGGTACACACATTACTGAAACGCTAAAAAAAGTTAATGCGGAAGAAACCTTGTTTTTAATTGCCAGCAAAACCTTTACCACCCAGGAAACCATGACCAATGCCCATACAGCCAGGGATTGGTTCTTACAGCATTCAAAAGATGAGGAACATGTTGCAAAACATTTTGCAGCACTCAGCACCAATGAAAAAGAAGTTATAAAATTTGGGATCGATCCAAAGAATATGTTTGTGTTCTGGGACTGGGTGGGTGGCAGATACAGTTTGTGGAGTGCCATTGGTTTATCCATTGCTTTAACCATCGGGTATGAAAATTTTGAACAGCTGTTGAAAGGTGCTCAATCAGCCGATATTCATTTCAGAGATACCGAATTTGCGCAAAACATTCCGGTGCTGATGGCTTTGATCGGCATATGGTATGGTAACTTTTTTGGCACAACCAGCGAAGCTATTTTGCCTTATGATCAATACCTGCACCGGTTTGCAGCCTATTTTCAACAGGCCAATATGGAAAGCAATGGTAAGTATACAGACAGGAACAGTGAAAAAGTGAATTATACAACGGGTCCGGTAATTTGGGGCGAACCAGGTACCAACGGACAGCATGCTTTTTACCAGCTCATACACCAGGGCACCCAAATGATACCCTGCGATTTTATAGGGGCAGCCATCAGCCACAATCCTGCCGGTGATCATCATCAAAAACTGATGAGTAATTTCTTTGCTCAAACAGAAGCCTTAATGAACGGTACGGTACACGAAAATCCTTACCGGGTTTTTGAAGGCAACAGGCCAACCAATTCCATTTTGATAAAACAAATTACGCCCTTTACGTTAGGGCAGCTGATAGCCCTTTACGAACACAAGATCTTTGTACAGGGTGTTATCTGGAATATTTACAGCTTTGATCAGTGGGGCGTAGAACTGGGAAAGGCATTGGCCAATAAGGTGTTGCCCGAACTTGAGCATACAGAAGAAGTAATCACCCACGACAGTTCAACCAACGGCTTGATAAATGCATTTAAATCCATGCGTTAATCAATACCCGGGAAGCGTTTCAAATTTCTTTTCAACGGCTAAGAAATATTTACAGGGCTTTCCGGCAATCTTGCTGTTGATGATTATATTTTTACAATCAGCATCCGGCATTGCTTTGCCCTCAAACGGATGCAGGTTTATTTTTAAAAAGGTATTCCCCTTTCTTACCGTCAGCATCTTGCCTGGATTTAAATTTTTATCTCCTATGAAAACCGTTTTTTCCTTTACTTTTTCTACTGTAAAATCCAATGAGGTTTTATTGTACAATACAGATTTGATTTCAGGCAATTTTGTACCACTATACTCGACATATATGAACCTCGTGATATGAGGTGTGGGTTGTATGGGGTTACCGTTTTCATCCCTCATCATGGTACCGGGCATAGATACATTATACCAGGCATGTGCTTTTTTAATGGCACAACCGGTTTGTGCAAATGCAGATGAAAAACCTATGAGTAAAAAAACAGCTATTAAAAATATTTTCATCTTAAACTATGTTAAACATCTGAATAGCAAAAATGATACCAGCGTATAAAAAAATCCTCCCGGTAAAAGGGAGGATTTTTGCAATTAGTTTTGGTGTTCATATTAAATTACCACTTTTCCGCAACCTCTGCACTGCCATTGTCAGCAGGGCCGTCATTTGTCTCAGTAGTTGTTTCGGTATTTTCAGCAATATTTTCTGCTTCTATTTTCTCAATCGGAGTTTCGGTTAGATCGGCAACGATGGTTTCCATTGTTCCTGGCTCAGCATGGCTAACCTGGGTATCATCCCCTTCGTATGGAGTATCGTGGTTAAAGGCATCAAAATCAAAATCGGGCATTAATTCGGTCTTCACATAATCAACTGCTTCACCCAGGCCTTTAATGAATTTATTGAAATCTTCTTTGTACAGGAAGATCTTATGCCTGTCGTACCCGTCTGAGTCGAATCGCTTACGGCTTTCAGTAATGGTTAAATAATAATCGTTGCCACGGGTTTCTCTTACATCAAAAAAGTAAGTTCTGCGTTTTCCGGCCCTGATGCGTTTGCTGTAAACGCTATCCATTTTCTTTTCGTTGTTTTCGTACGCCACTGTTAATTAAGTTTTTAAGTTGATAACTGTTTCCCTTAATAGGAAAAGCAAAGATAAAATTGTTTTCCGTTCTACAAAATATATGATTGATTATTTGATGTTAAGCCTGAAAATGATATGATTTAATAGTTTTATCATGCTTCTTTCTCCTGTTCCTGTTGCCTGTTAAACATATCAGTATAATATCCGTTTAAAGCCAGCAATTGCGGGTGTGTGCCCTGTTCTACTATTTTTCCGTCATCCAACACAATGATCTTATCAAAATCAAATAAAGAAAAAATTCGGTGTGTAATGATGATGGCTGTTTTTCCGGTTAAAAAACGGTATAAATTTCCAATGATCTCTTTTTCTGTACGGGCATCAACAGCGCTCAGGCAGTCGTCGAATATTACAATTTTAGGATCTTTCAGCAGGGCACGGGCAATGGAAATGCGTTGTTTCTGGCCACCGCTGAGTGTTACGCCCCTTTCCCCTATCAGGGTGTCGTAACTGTGTTGAAATTTTTCAATTTCTGTATGAATACTTGCCTGTTTGGCTGCGTTTATCACCTCTTCATCAGCAGCATCATGCACGCCAAAACGGATATTATTGCGTACCGTATCGCTGAATAAAAAGATATCCTGCGGCACATAGCTGATCTGCCGCCTCAGTGCCTGAATGTCGAATTTATTTACCGGTATCCCGTCAAAAGTGATCATTCCTTTTTGTGGTTCATACATATGCAGCAGCAATTGGGCCAGGGTAGATTTTCCTGAGCCGGTTCTTCCCACTATGGCGATCTTTTCTCCTTTATTGATCTGCAGTGAAAAATCCTTTAAGGCATGAATGCCGGTATGCGGATATATAAAATCAACATGGGAGAACGTGATATTTCCCTGCAGCGATGTATTTACAGGTTCCTCTTCATTTTTAATAGATGGTTCGGTATGTAAAAATTCATTGATCCTTCTTTGCGAGGTTGCTGCCCGTTGAGTCATACTGGCTGTCCACCCAATGGCACTTACCGGAAAGGTGAGCATTTGAATGTACATCACAAATTCAGCTATTCTGCCTACGCTGGCACCTTCAACCCGGTTCACCACATCCAGGCTGCCCACCATGATCGTTATTAATGTACTGAGGCCGATCAACAATGCCATACTCGGAAAATAAATGGCTTCAGTTTTTGCCAGGCTTAGTGCATTGTCGCGGTAAGCTTCGCTGTTCTTTTTAAAAAAGCCCAGCATGGCTTTTTCCTGTACAAAAGATTTAATGACCCTGATGCCTGAATAAGACTCCTGTGCATTGGTGGTTAAATCGCTCAGCAGGGATTGGATGCGTTCGCTCTTTTTATTAATGATGGTATTCACAAAATAAATGGCAATGGCCAGCACAGGCAAAGGAGCCAGTGCAACCAGGGTAAGCTTAGGACTGGCCTTGAACATAAAAAATATGCTAAAACCCAGTACTGCAGCAAGGTTTATGAAATACATCACGGCAGGGCCGGTGTACATGCGCACTTTACTTACATCATCGGCAATGCGGTTCATGAGGTCGCCGGTGCTGTGTGTTTTATAAAAATGGGTATCCAGTTTCTGGTAATGCGTAAATATTTCATTCTTCTGGTCGTACTCAATATGCCGGCTCATTACAATAATGGTTTGCCGCATCAAAAACATAAAAAAGCCACTGATGATGGCAATAATAAATAAAGTAATACCGGTGTAAAGAATTTTACGGGATGGATTCTCCTGAAATTTTTCAATAACCAGACGTACAGCAAAATCATAGTTCTTTTCGCTTTTCTTAACATCAGTATCAAGTATGCCCGGCGATTTAATTGACTGCACCACGGTATTCACCACATAGCCGGTTAACTGGGGAGATAATATGCGGAAATAATTGGTGAGTACCACAAACACAAACCCCAGTATAAAATGCCAGCGGTACTTCCAGAAATATTTATTGAGCGTGGAAAGGTGTTTCATTGATGGGACAAAGGTAAAATAAAAAAACCGCTGTATTTACCAGCGGTTTATACGTTCCAGCGGAGAGAGAGGGATTCGAACCCCCGGAAAGTTGCCCTTCAACGGTTTTCAAGACCGCCGCATTCGACCGCTCTGCCATCTCTCCGCGGCAAAAGTAAGGTTACGGGGTTTTTATTCCAAAAAATTTATAAAAGTATTTGTGGCATTTCTTTAAAAGCCATGCTGGGCTTTTGTTTTTACTTTTTGTCTTGACACAAAAAGTAACAAAAAAGTCAAGGCAGTAACGATTACAACCCGTTCCTGCCATGCAGCTATGTGCATCTTTGTTACCACTGTGGCTTCGGCATTTGTAATTCTACTCTTAGGTAATTGCAGTATGTTTATTTCGCAAATAATGTTTGAAGCAATGAACTGTTACCAATCAGAGAACAAATGCACAGTTAACAGTAGTATTAAAGCCAAATCAGGGAACCATCCGACAAAGGGGATGTAATCCTTTGTCGGGCTCCTTTTTTGTTACTTTTTTGGAGAAGCAAAAAAGTAAAGAAGATAAAAATAAGTACTTGAATAAATATTGGCATACTACCACACATCAGCACTGGCAGAGAGGTTGGCCACGATTTAGGTTAACTCCTTATCTTTTACCACCACCAAATCGGTTAACTCAACCGTAATGGGCATTACACCCACCTGCAGTATGGCTTTTTTTCCACGAATTTCTTTTACAATACCTACCTGGCGGTTCTGTTTCATCTTCACTTTTACGCCAATTTTGATCTCTCCTCCCACTTCTTCAAACTTTTCGTTTAGTTTTTTCTGCTGCTTTTCGGTAGTTATTTTTTCTTTTTGCTGAAAAAGCAGGGCATGTATCATTTTCACCACTTTATTCTTGTCTTCGGTTTTACGCCACTCTATCACCATAGCCTTTAGCCTGCGTTCCATGTCTTTCAGGTAAATGATCTTATCGGCGGCAATACGATTTTGAAGGGCCAGCTTTTCCATCTCCTGCTGGTGCATTTCGTTGTTTAAAACCCGTTGCATCTCTTTTTTTAGCGCTTCATTCTCTTTAAGCAAAGCTTTAAGGTCAGCTTTTTCCTTATCAATGTGCTGCAGGTCCTGCTCGGTGCGGTTCAACAGTTTATCCAGTGTAAAATGGTCATCATCCACCAGTTTCCGGGCTTTGTCAATCAATCTTTTCTCCAGGCCTATTCTTTCGGCAATAGAGAAGGTATAAGAACTGCCGGGCTTGCCTACCACGAGTTTATACAGGGGCAAAAGGTTCTTTTCATCAAACTGCATGGCACCATTGATAATTCCGGCCACTTTATTGGCCATAACTTTTAAATTGAGGTAATGCGTGGTAACAATACCAAAACTGTGCTTAATGGCCAGTTCTTCCATGATCACTTCGGCAAAGGCACCACCCAGGCTGGGATCACTGCCGCTGCCCAGTTCATCAATAAAGAACAGGGTTTTGCCATTGGCATTTTCCATAAAATGCTTCATGTTCTTTAAATGAGATGAATAAGTACTCAGCTCAAATTCCAGGCTTTGGGTATCGCCAATATGGATCATGATCTGCTTAAAAATCCCCATCTCGCTATCGGGGTGAACAGGCACCAGCAAACCACTCTGCAGCATCAGTTGCAATAAACCAACCGTTTTTAGCGTAACCGTTTTGCCACCGGCATTGGGCCCGCTGATGACCAGGATGCGTTGCTTTTCATGTAAAGAAAGATCAACGGGTATGGTAGGTTTGTGATTTGTTTTGTTGTAGATATACAGCAAAGGATGATAAGCCTGTATCAGCTTTACATGGGCCTTATCCAGCACAACCGGGTAATTGCCATGGTAATCAGCCGCAAATTTTGCCTTGGCACGGATGAAATCAAATTCACCGGCCATATCCAGATAATTTTTAAGCAAGCTGGCGTATACACTTAGATGTTGCGTGAGTTTGCGCAATATCTTATACACTTCCTTTCTCTCTTCATTTTCCAGAGAGAAAACGGCGTTATTCAGTTCCGTGGTTTCTTCGGGTTCAATAAAAGTGGTTCTGCGGCTATCGCTTTCGCCATGCAGGATGCCTTTGATCAGGCGCTTTTGCTCGGCAAAAACGGCCAGCACCCTCCTGCCATTCAAAAAACTTTCTTCAATATCAGCCAGGTAACCCTGCTTATTCAGTTTGCTAACGATCCTGTCGAACACCTTGCGCAGTTCATTACGCTTGCGGTACAAACTCATTCTAATCTCAGCCAGTTCTTCGCTGGCGCTGTCTTTTACCTGCCCGGTTTCATCCAGTATCTCATCAATCATTTCCACAATCACTTTTTCGTAGTAAGCATTGTTGATGACCTTTGTTAGTGCCGGGTAAGCGGTGCGGCGTTCATTGTCAAACCAGCGAAAAATATTATTGGTATTCTCTGCCAGCCGCCTGATGAGTAAAAACTGCTCGCCGCTTAAAACGGCACCTGGTATGCCTAACAGTTTTAACTCCTTGCCAATATGATGGGTAAATTCATTAGGGAAATGCTGGTTGCCCAGCAGCAACAGTTTAAACTCATTGCTCTGTTGCAGTTCGGTGGTTATAAATTCTTTTTTGGTGTGCAGCCTCAGTTGCTCGGCTTTACGTTTGGCAAATTCGGTACGGCAATGCAGTGTCAGTAAGGTTTTTACCTTTTCGTATTCCAATTGCACCAGGGCCGATTCGGGGAAAAATTTCACTTTACCAGGTTTTAAACAACGAATTTCGGTTATTTAGTTAAAAGGACTTTGTTTGTTAAACTTTTGTTGCGTTGTTCTGTTAAAGACCATAGCAATCTACCTTTGCTTGTATAAATCAAAATACACTCTATGTTGAAATTTCTGTTCATATCATTAGTAAGTTTTGCGGGGTTAAGTTCCTGTGCACAAAAAAACAATAAACCAAACACTAAAAAAGAAAATAAAGTGATGAGTACTGCAAATATTCCGACTTCGCAAAATTTAGAAACAGCCACATTCGGTACCGGTTGTTTCTGGTGTACCGAAGCCATTTTTCAGCAACTGGAAGGCGTAGAAAAAGTTACCAGCGGTTACAGCGGCGGTACAGTAGTTAATCCCACCTACGAGCAGGTTTGCAGCAAAACCACCGGCCATGCCGAATGTTTAAATATCATGTACGATCCTAAAAAGATAAGTTTTGATGAGTTGCTGGAAGTTTTCTGGCAAACCCACGACCCTACTACCTTAAACCGCCAGGGTGCCGACGCCGGGCCGCAATACCGAAGTGTGGTTTTTTATCACAATGAAGAACAAAGAACAAAGACTGCCAAATACAGAGCCGAGTTGGATAAAAGCGGCGCTTTTAATAACCCCATTGTAACCACCCTGGAGCCATTCACCATATTTTATCCTGCAGAGGCCGAGCACCAGAATTATTACAACAACAATACCAGCCAGGGCTATTGCCAGTTTGTAATAAGGCCCAAGCTTGAAAAATTTGAGAAAGTATTTAAGAGTAAATTGAAGAAGAATTAAATGTAGGAACACGCCTTAAGGCGTGTTCCTACAAAAAAACTAGTTCGACTTGAAATTAAAGGGTGAATTATTCACCACTTTTTTTTCTTTCTCAGGTATTGGCTTGCCTTTATGGCAGGTGTAGCAGGTTACTGCCTGAACCTGGGCAGAGGTTACTTCATCATTAAACTGAAAGTGATTTTTATTGATTTCCATCGTCATCCGCATCATTTTACGGGTGATCTCTTTTTCTGGTTTGGTATCTTTCTCCGGTTCCAGTAGTTGCAGATATTTGTTTTCGGTATGACAAAATGCACAGTTCACCCCCAAACCCTGATTGAATCCATCCATGATCTTATCCAGCGAATCGGGCTTTATGTTTTTAGGTAAGACCTGCAGGTTCTTGAATTCGCCAGCCGGCTCTTCAACAGCAGCAATTCCTATAAAGACGAATGCAAATAAAGCAGCTAGTGCAACCAGTTTTTTATACGATTTCATTTAAAATATTTTAAAGTCTTTGCAAGACTATGTTTTTATTCTATATAATTATGTTACTATGTGGTTAACGGTAAGCAGGCTTTATAATTTTTTAACCCTACGCAGTTCTAGCAGGTTTAAACTGTTTGGATAAAAGTTTTGAATATTGAGATGAACAAGATGTATGGCCATATCATACCATAGCGGCACCACCGGTGAATCATTGATGATGATCCTGTCCATTTGCTGGTATATTTTGTAACGAACAGCATCATTCTTTTCTGACAAAGCTTTTTCATACAACAGGTCGAACGCCGGATTTTTATACCGGGTATAATTAGGCGGTGCCGGGTTCTTACCATAAAATACACTGAGGTAATTCTCTGCATCGGGGTAATCGGCGATCCAGCTGCCCCTGAAAAAAGGAGCCTGCGATTTGGAAGTTTGCTCCATCAACAAACTTTTTTGTATCACTTCTACCTGCACTTTAATGCCTACTTGTAAAAGCTCATTGGCGATATAGGTTCCCAGATCTCCATAAATGGGAATGGTCAGTAATTTTATTTCGGGCAAATTCTTTCCATCGGGGTAACCGGCTTCTGCCAGTAATTGTTTTGCTTTGGCCACATCATAATGATAACCGGGCACGGCAACCGAATCAAATGAAGGCAGGCCGGCAGGAATAAAACCACTCTCTGCTGCGATGCCAATACTGTTGCGTAAATACAGCATCATCTTTTTTCGGTTGAAACCGTAATTGATGGCCTGCCGTATTTTTTGCAAACGCAAAGGCGAGTTTTTTACCCCTTCATTTGCTGAATCAACCAAAATGCCCAGGTATTCAATATTGAGGTAAGGATGTTTGTGCAGTTTGATTTTATACTGCCAGGCTTTTTTCAGGGTTCCTGTTTTGGTTAGTACCTCATCTTTAAAAGAAGGATCAATATCATCAATAAAATCCAGCCGGTTTTGCTGAAACTCTAAAAACTCAGTGGCCTTACTATCGTAGAATGATACTTTGATGCCATCCAGGTAAGGCAAGGGTTTACCTTCAGCATCTTTTTCAAAATAGCGTTCATTCTTTTTTAAAATAAGGGCCTGCCCTTCTTCCCAGGCAACAAAACGGAAAGGGCCGGTGCCAACGGGGTGGCGACGAAAATCGGTACCATACCATTCAACGGCTTCCCGGGCAACAATTGAGCAGTACTGCATACTTAAAATACCCAATATGGATTGAAACGGGCTTTTCAGCTTTAGTTGAAAAACACTGTCGTTTATGGCTTTAAATGGTTGCAGGCTGTCTACCCGGTTATTAAATATCCAGGCGCCCGGGCTTGCGGTATTTTTATCTATAATGCGGTTAAAGCTATACACCACATCCTGCGCCACTAATTTTCTGGGTATGTTCTTAAAACAATCATCATTATTAAAAAAAACACCGTCCCTTAAATAAAATGTAAACATGAGGTTATCATCGCTGATCTCCCAGCGTTTTGCCAGCGAGGGCTTCATCTGCAGGTTGCTGTCTATTTCGATAAGTGTATTGTACAACTGATGGGTAGCCCACATCACCTGTTTGTTTTTGGCAAATGCAGGGTCAAGCGAGGCCAGGCCGCTGCTTTCGTTGTAATGGAAAATCTTTTTATCGGGGTGCTGGTGGGAGGTGCAAGCCATTAGCAATAAGCTGTTAGCCATTAGCCAAAGCATTCCCGCTAATAGTTTGCGGCTAACAGCTAAAAGCTCATACTCAGATAAATTTTTTAAACGGTTCATTTGTTAATGGAAAGAAAACTAAATTAGCACTTATATACAAAACACATGAAACAACTTATTAAAGCCTGCCTGGTTTTTACTTTTTACTTTTTACTTTTTACTTCTTTGAAAGCTCAGCCTTTAAAACAATCAAAAGGTTTTACCCGTGCCGATACCTTGCGGGGAACCTATGGCCCGGAAAGGGACTGGTGGGATGTGACGAAGTATGACCTGCATATGAAGTTTAATCTCAGCGACAGTTCGATCAGCGGATTTAATGTTATTCATTTTAAAGGCTTAAAAAAGGGAGATCTGATGCAGATTGATCTGCAGGAGCCAATGATATTAGATAGTATAATTGCAAGTAATCTGGATAATAATGCACTTAAACAATCAAATGTGCCTTTTAAAAAAGATGGGAATGCTTATTTTTTTGCTTCGGATAACTACAAACCACAAACTACAAACTACTTTACGGTTTACTACCACGGCAAACCCCGTGTCGCCGTCCGCCCACCATGGGATGGAGGCCTGATCATGAAAAAAGATAAGAACAAAAATCCTTTTGTGAGTCTGGCCTGCCAGGGCCTGGGTGCCAGTGTTTGGTATCCCTGTAAAGACCACCAGGCCGATGAACCGGATAGTGCCGAAATGCATATTACCATACCCGATACGTTGATGTGTGTGGGCAATGGCCGCTTCAGGGGTAAAATAAATAATGGCGATGGAACGGCTACCTATAATTGGGCAGTTACCAATCCCATAAACAGTTACAACCTTATTCCCTACATTGGAAAATACACACATTTCAGCGAAGTGTATGAAGGCGAAAAAGGAAAACTGGATATGGATTACTGGGTATTGGATTATAATCTTGATAAAGCCAAAACACAATTTAAAGATGCGCCCCGCATGATGAAGGCATTTGAACACTGGTTTGGCCCCTATCCTTTTTATGAAGATGGATTTAAACTGGTGGAAGCGCCGCATTTGGGTATGGAGCACCAGAGTGCTACTGCTTATGGCAATGGCTACAAGAACGGTTACCTGGGAAATGATCTGAGCGGAACCGGCTGGGGATTAAAATGGGATTTCATTATCATACACGAAGCAGGGCACGAATGGTTTGCCAATAATATAAGCACAAAAGACATTGCAGATATGTGGGTACATGAAGGGTTTACCAACTACAGCGAAACCCTGTTTACCGATTACTGGTATGGAAAACAAGCCGGTAATGAATACTGTATTGGCACACGCAAGGGCATACAAAATGATATACCCATCATTGGCATATACAATGTAAACCAGGAAGGCAGCGGCGATATGTATCCCAAAGCGGGTAATATGTTACACGCCATCAGGCAGGTTATCAATGATGATTCAGCCTTCAGGATGATTCTGCGTGGGCTGAACAAAACATTTTATCACCAAACCGTTACTACCAAACAGGTTGAAGCGTATATCAGCAAGCAAAGCAAGATCAATTTCAGTAAAGTGTTTGATCAGTATTTAAGAACGGTACAGATTCCGGTGCTGGAGTATAAAGTTGAAGGCCACAAACTTCGCTATCGTTACACCAATTGTGTAAAGGGATTTAACCTGCCGTTAAAAATACAATTCAAAACAGCGCAGTGGATCAAACCTACTGAGAAATGGAAAACACTGGATCTGTATCCCGAAGGAGATAACACTTTTACTGTTGACCCGAATTTCTACATTAAAACAAAAAAGGTAGATTAATTTAGCCGCAAACAAAGCTATGTCGCAGATACGAAAGCAAAGCCTTATTTCTTCACTAGTGGTGTATATTGGCTTTGCTATCGGCTTTTTTAATACCTGGTTATTTACCCGGGAAGGTGGTTTTTCTCCGTCGCAATACGGCCTAACCGGTATTTTTATGGCGGTGGCCAACATCATGTTTTGTGTGGCCAATATGGGCATGCCTTCTTATATACACAAATTTTATCCGTATTACAACGATAACCTGCCCCCAAAAAAGAATGACCAGTTTACCTGGGCCATATTCTTTTCCTTATTTGGATTTTGCCTGGTCATTATTGCAGGCCTTTTGTTTAAAGACCTGGTCATCCGAAAATACGGTACCAATGCGCCTGACCTGGTAAAATATTATTACTACATTTTTCCTTTTGGTATGGGGTTAACCCTTTTTTCTATTTTAGAAGCCTATGCCTGGCAGGTAAAAAAATCGGTATTCTCCAATTTTTTGAGGGAAATACAATTCAGGGTTTTTACAACCATTTTAATTGTACTCAGCTTTACAGGCCTTATTGCTTCTTTTGATCTGTTCATCAAGATCTATTCTTTTACTTTTCTGGCAGTTGCAGCCATTTTACTTGGTTACCTGGTATGGTTTAAGCACATTTTTTTTACTTTTTCGGTCAGCAGGGTTTCCAAAAAGTTTTTTAAAAAGATCATCACCCTCATCTCTTTTGTATATGGAGGCAGCCTGGTATTTACTGTATCCATGGTGATAGATACCATCATTATTGCCGCTGTATTGCCCAACGGGCTTGCTATGGCAGGCATTTATACACTGGCCCAAAATATTGCGAGTTTAATACAGGCTCCGCAAAGGGGCATCATCTCCTCCTCGTTGGGCCCACTATCGCAGGCCTGGAAGGATAAGGACCTGAAAAGAATTGACAGGATCTATCACAGTTCATCCATCAACCAGTTAATTTTTTCTGTTGGTATGTTTGCGCTGATCTGGTTAAACTTTACCGACGGGGTTTTTACTTTTCATTTACAGGCGGGTTATATTGATGCCCGGTGGGTTTTCTTTTATATTGGCCTGATGCGGATTATTGATATGGGTACAGGAGTAAACAGCCAGATCATCAATACCTCTACATTTTGGAGATTTGATTTTTTAACGGGCGTAATATTACTTTCGTTAACCCTTCCGCTTAATTACGTACTCACAAAATATTATTTTGGTGTTATGGGGCCGGCCATTGCCAACCTCATTACATTTACTTTATACAATGGTTTAAGGTATTGGTTTTTGATGAAAAAGTTTAACCTGCAGCCGTTTACACTTAAAACGGTGTATACCCTCATCCTGGGTTTAGCCGCTTTTTATTGTTGCTATTTTTTGTTTAATAACATGCACGGCTTTATGGGCATGACCACCAGGAGCACGCTGTTTCTTCTTTTATTCATTGCCGGAACCTTTTTATTGAAACTTTCTCCGGATATCATACCGGTTTGGCAAACCCTGCAAAAAAGGCTGGGCATAAAAAAAGGAGAATAAATCCTCCTTTTAAAAAATATCCGGTTGTTTTTATTCGGTTGTTTCAGGTGCCGTTAATCTTCCGCCACTGATAAATTTTTTGTTCCAGTAAGCCTCCGAGAGGTTATTGATGGTTACTCCTATACTGGTACTGGCATGGGTAAAATATCCGTTACCCAGGTAAATACCTACATGGCTTATTCCGCCCCGGGTGTTGAAAAAAACAAGGTCGCCCTGCTGCATTTCCTCTTTTTCCAGTTTTATACATTGGGCATATTGGTCACGTGCTGTTCTGGGAAGTACCAATCCATACACCTGATGTATGATCGTGCCGGTAAAAGCACTGCAGTCAATTCCCTTCTCTGTAGCACCACCATACCTGTAACGGGTACCCCACCATTTTTCAATTGCATTATATAATTGCTGGTTTGTAATGGATTCAACTTCCACATCCAGCAGCTGGGCATACTTAAACTGAGTAGTGGTAAAGCTCTCAATAGAGCTTGTTGGTTCAGCTGCTGTTGAGGTTTCTTTAACAACAGCCGGTAAAGGCTTAATATCTTTACCCTCAATAAATTTTACTGATTTTTTTTGTACGGCATCCACATTAACCTGCTCTATATTTACAGATGGTTGCGCTTTGGCCGATAACGTTGTTCCTGAAAAAATGCCCAAGGCCACAGAAACAAGAAAGAAGTTTTGCATACGTAAACTTTGGGTTTTTAACGTAAGTACAACTTAGTCTTGTGTTTTTTGATCTTCTTAACGTCTTTTGCTGCTGATGTTTATCTGTTCCGGTCTTTGAATCTTGTCCTACAAACTGATGATTATATTTTTTTACAATAACTCCCTTAAGGGGGGTTAGATCGTGCAAAGTTAACCTGCAAATGCCGTAAATGCAAGGCGTTAACGATATTTTATGATTTTATATAACATACTGTGGAAAAAGCCATTAGACACGCAGCTTTTAATGTACGATATTTGTAAACTCTGTTTCTGGTTTCCGGCTTTTTCGTTTTTCGTTATGGGTACAGGGTTAATTTTGAGCTAAAACGGGAAACGGGCAACAAACAACAAGAAACGAGAAACATTTCCATTATGAAATTCTCCCATTTACATGTGCACACACAATATTCGTTGCTGGATGGTGCTGCATCTATAAAAAATTTATATAAAAAAGCCATTAATGATGGTATGCCTGCACTGGCCATAAGCGACCATGGCAACATGTTTGGCGCTTTTGAATTTGTAAAGGAGGCCTACAATCACAAAAATGATGACGGCACTTTAAAAGTTAAACCCATTGTAGGCTGCGAGTTTTATATTACGGCCGACAGGCACCGTAAAACGTTCAGCAAAGAAGAAAAAGATCCGCGCCACCACCAGATCTTACTGGCAAAAAATGCAACAGGTTACAAGAACCTGGTTAAGCTTACTTCCCTGGGATATATAGAAGGCATGTATTCAAAATATCCCCGCATCGATAAAGAACTGATACACAAATACCATGAAGGGCTTATAGCCACTACCTGTTGCCTGGGTGCCCTGGTGCCGCAAACCATTTTAAAACATGGTGAAGAAGAAGGTGAGAATGAGTTCAAATGGTGGCTCAATATATTTCAGGACGATTATTATGTAGAGTTACAACGACACGGGATACCCGAACAGGAAAAAGTGAATGCGGTACTGCTGAAGTTTGCCCGAAAATACAAGGTAAAAGTTATTGCCAGCAACGATTCGCATTATGTTGACCAGAAAGATTTCAATGCACATGATATATTGCTTTGCATCAATACCGGCGAAAAGCAGAGCACCCCTGCCCTGCGCGAATTTACCGATGATGATGTATTTGCAAAGAACAAACGCTTTGCTTTTCCCAACGACCAGTTTTATTTAAAGACCGGTGCCGAAATGAGCCGGGTCTTTGAAGACCTGCCCGAGGCGATTGACAACACCAATGAAATAGTGGACAAGGTTGAACTGCTGAATTTGAAGCGGGATATACTGCTGCCGCATTTTACGGTACCGTCTAATTTTAAATCGCAGGATGAATACCTGGCGCATTTAACCTGGTCGGGTGCCAAAGCGCGTTATAAAATACTAACTCCGGAAGCGGAAGAACGGTTGAGTTTTGAGCTGGGCATCATTGAAAAAATGGGCTTTGCCGGTTATTTTTTAATTGTAGGTGATTTTATTAAGGCTGGGCGCGATATGGGTGTATTCATAGGCCCCGGCCGCGGTTCTGCTGCCGGCAGTGCAGTAGCCTATTGCATTGGTATCACCAACATCGACCCCATAAAATATAATTTACTGTTTGAGAGGTTCCTGAATCCGGAACGTAAGTCAATGCCCGATATAGATACCGATTTTGATGATGAAGGACGGCAGAAAGTGCTGGATTATGTGGTGGAGAAATATGGCAAGAACCAGGTGGCGCAGATCATTACCTATGGTACCATGGCTGCCAAATCGAGCATTGCCGATGTTTCGCGGGTGATGGACCTGCCATTGCCCGAAAGCAGGGCCATATCCAAACTGGTTCCCGAAAAACCGGGTATCAATTTAAAAAGATTGCTGCATGCCCCGTTTACCATTAAAGAAGCCAATGCTTCTACAGGCTCAGCAGGCGAAAAATCGCTGGAAGAAAAAGAACAGTTACAGGCCGAAGACATTGAAAATGTAAAGAAATTAAGGGAGATCTATAACGGTACCGACCTGCAAAGTAAAATTCTGCATGAAGCCGAAATACTGGAAGGATCTGTTCGAAATACCGGCATTCATGCATCGGCCATCATCATTGCACCCAAAGATCTTACAGAATTATTGCCCGTAGCCACTTCCAAAGAATCGGAATTGTGGCTTACCCAGATCGAAGGCAATTCCATTGAAGAAGCCGGTGTTATCAAGATGGACTTTTTGGGTTTAAAGACCCTCAGCATTTTAAAAACGGCACTCCATCTCATCAAACAAAACCACGGAATTGCCATTGACATAGATGCCATTCCTTTGGATGATGAAAAAACCTACAAGCTTTACCAGCAGGGCGATACCAACGGCACATTCCAGTTTGAAAGTCCGGGTATGCAAAAATACCTGCGCGAATTAAAGCCCGATAAATTTGCCGACCTCATTGCCATGAATGCCCTGTACAGGCCGGGCCCCATGGCCTATATCCCCGAATTTATTGACCGCAAACATGGAAAAAAACAGGTGGTATACGACCTGGCCGACATGGAAGAATACCTGAAAGAAACCTATGGTATTACGGTGTACCAGGAACAGGTGATGTTGTTATCGCAAAAGCTGGGCGGTTTCAGCAAAGGCGATGCGGATGTATTGCGTAAAGCCATGGGTAAAAAGCAAAAAGCGGTACTCGACAAAATGAAACTGCAGTTTGTAGAGGGTGCCACAGCCAAAGGCCATGCCAGGGAAATACTGGAAAAAGTGTGGACCGACTGGGAAGCTTTTGCACAATACGCTTTCAACAAATCGCACTCAACCTGTTATGCTTTTGTAGCCTATCAAACCGCTTATTTAAAAGCACATTATCCCAGTGAATACATGGCTGCGGTGTTGAATCATGCCGGCAGCATTGACAAGATCACTTTCTTTATGGAAGAATGCAAACGCATGGGATTAAAAGTGCTGGGGCCCGATATCAATGAATCGCAGAACGGCTTTGCCGTAAATGCCAAAGGCGAGATACGCTTTGGTTTCAGCGGATTAAAGGGAGTGGGCGAAAATGCCATTCAAAACATCATTGAAGAAAGAACCAAGCATGGCCCCTATGCATCCATCTACGATCTTGCAAAAAGGGTGAACCACCGTTCTGCCAATAAAAAATCACTGGAAAGCCTGGTGTATTCTGGAGCATTTGATTGTTTTACCGATATAACCCGTGCCCAGTATTTTTTCCAGGCCCCCGGCGATATGCAGGGGCTCGAAAAGATATTGAAATTTGGAAGCGTTTACCAGGCACAAAATGCCACAGCATCCAATACGCTTTTTGGCGACCTCCAGATGCCGGATATCATGCCGCCAAAACTGTCTGTTTGCGAGCCCTGGCCCTTGGCTGTGCAACTGGATTATGAAAAAGAAGTAACCGGCATGTTCATGAGCGGCCACCCGCTGGATAACTACCAATTTGAAATGCGGCATTATAACATTACGCCGCTGGCCGATTATGTGGAGTTTAAAGCAGCTGTTAATACGCATCCCAACCCGGCCAGGAGTTTCAGGGTTGCGGGGCTGGTGGTTGATGTGCAGCACCGGTTAACAAAAGCCGGGAAGAACTTTGCCATTTTAAGTGTGGAAGATTACAGCGGCAAGGCCGAGTTCATGCTCTGGAGCGAAGATTATGTGAAATACAACAATTACCTGGAAAAAGGCCTGATCGTGATGATAGAAGGCGCATTCCGCCAACGCTACAATGGCCAGCAATTTGATTTCAATATCAATAAACTGCACCTGCTGGATACCGTAAAATCTACTTTAACCAAACAGGTGGTGATAGATGTGGAGCCACAGTTCATCAATGAAGAAATGGTGGAGTTTATTGATGCCAATGTTAAGGCCAATCCCGGTAAAACATCCATCAAATTCAATATCATAGACAGCCGGAACAAATTTAAAGTGGGCATGTACAGCCTGGAGAAAAGCGTTACCATGAATGATGACCTGGCTTTTTACCTGAATCAGAATAAAGATATTGAGGTGAGTGTGGTAACAGGGTGATGTACGATGTACGATGTACGATGTACGCAGGCCATTAAACCCTGAAGCGTTTGTGCATCATACGTCAAAGATTTAACATTTCTCCGCTTTTACCGCCACAATGGCTCTTAATATGCCAATATAAGTTCGTCACATACTGTGGATATGTCATAACAACATATTCAAAAATTTGGATTTAAATTTGTCCTCTTTCTTCAAAATTAAAAAATATACATATGGCACTAGAATTCACAGATGCAAACTTTAAAACAGACGTTTTAGAATCTGATAAATTATCGGTAATTGATTTTTGGGCAGAATGGTGTGGCCCCTGCCGTGCAATAGGCCCCGTTATTGAAGAACTGGCTAAAGAATATGATGGCAAAGTAAATGTGGGCAAGGTAAATGTGGATAATAACCCACAGGTTTCCATGAACTATGGCATCACCAGTATCCCGGCAATCCTTTTTGTAAAAGGCGGGCAGGTGGTTGATAAGCTGGTTGGTGCACAACCTAAAGCCGTTTTTGTAAAAAAGATCGAGCAGCATAAATAATGATCGCTGATCAGTTGATTATAAAGATTTCGCTGATAAAAAGAATCCCCCGATACATCGGGGGATTTTTAATGCAACAATAGTTGAGTTGTCCCGATAGCTATCGGGATTAATGTTGCACGTTTGCTAAAGCTTTTGGATCGTGTTTATGTTTAAAGAAAATCAGGAACAGTATACCAATAACCAGTGAATACCCGGCAAAGGCAAGCCAGGTGTCGTGCCAGTTCGTTTTTCCATCCGGGAACAAAAAGTAAGTATTGATCACATAACCACTGATGATACTGCCCAGCCAGGCCCCTACTCCATTTGTCATCATCATAAATAATCCCTGGGCGCTTGAACGAATAGACGAATCCGTATTGGTTTCCACAAACAAAGAACCGGAAATATTGAAAAAATCGAATGCCATTCCGTATACAATACAGGATAATACAATATGCATGGTTCCAAAGAATGAGGGATCACCATAAGCAAACAACCCAAAACGCAACACCCAGGCCAGCATGGCAAATAACATTACTTTTTTTATGCCAAACCGTTTCAGGAAAAAAGGAATGGTAAGGATGAACAGGGTTTCTGACATCTGTGAAATAGACAAGATAATGGTGGAGTACTTAACCACAAAAGAATCCTTGTATGCTTCAACCTGCTCAAACCCGCTTAAAAAGGAATCGCCGTACATATTGGTTAACTGCAGCGCAGCTCCTAAAAACATGGAGAAAATAAAAAACAGCGCCATTTTATAATTGCCGAATAATTTGAACGCATTGAGGCCTAACTGTTCAATTATACTGGCATCTTTTTTAATGGTGCGTGGAGGCGGACATTTGGGTAAACTAAATGCATACAGGCCAAGGATAATTGCAGCAATGCCCCCAATGATAAATTGGTTGGCATTGGCCTTACTGCCAGAAAGATTGGTTATCCACATGGCTACAATAAAACCTATGGTACCCCAAACACGGATGGGTGGAAAAGTCTTTACCACATCAAACTTATTATCCTTTAAAATGTAATAAGCAATGGAGTTTGATAAGGAGATGGTAGGCATATAGCATATCATGGCACCAAATATCACATAATACAAAGTATCCGGATCATCAACCATGGGCACATAAAACAGGATCAAACCATAAATGATATGCAAAACGCCATAAAGCCTTTCGGCATTCACCCATTTATCGGCAATGATGCCCGTTAAGGCAGGCATAAAAAGGGAAGACAAAGCCAGGGTTGAAAATATGGCGCCAAATTGCGGGAAGCTCCATCCCTTTGCATTAAGGCAATAGGTACCGATCGTAATTAACCAGGCACCCCAAACAAAAAACTGCAAAAAACTCATCAACGTGAGCCTGAATTTAATTGTCATATAGCTTTGTTTATTTTAAGATGTGGAAGATATACATTTATTACACACATCAAACAATCAACAACGGATTTTTGTGAGGCATGATTCAACAAAATTTTAACCATTCAACAGCCGCTATGGTGTAAATTTGTAAAAATTAAAGTGATGACCGATACCATAGATATACTGATCGAAACTGTTTCGGACAATGGCCTTAAATCCATAGCCCGAAAAGTTAAAAATCAAGAAAGGATCACCGATGATGAATGCCTGTTGCTTTTTGAAAAGGGAAGCCTGGCCTTTGTGGGCGCTCTGGCCAATTTTATACGGGAAAGATTGCACGGCGACAGGACCTATTTTAACCGAAATTTTCATATTGAGCCAACCAATGTTTGTGTATTCAGTTGTGAATTCTGTTCCTATTCCCGGCTTTATGCACATAAGGAAGAAGGCTGGGAATTGAGCATTGACCAGATGCTGAATATTGTAAAGACCTACGACGGCAAACCCATCACCGAAGTGCATATTGTGGGCGGTGTTCATCCTAAAATGAATATGGCCTATTTTATTGAGCTGATGCAGAAGATAAAGGCACACCGGCCCGGTTTGCATGTAAAGGCATTTACTGCCGTAGAACTGGACTATATGTTCCGCAAGGCAAAACTTACTGTTGAAGAAGGAATGAAACAACTACATGAAGCCGGTTTGGATAGTTTACCGGGTGGCGGTGCAGAGATCTTCCATCCGGAGATAAGAAAACAGATCTGTGAAGATAAAGTGGATGCTGATGGCTGGCTGGCCATACATGAAGCAGCACATAATCTGGGCATGCACAGCAATGCCACCATGCTGTACGGCCATATTGAAAAATACGAACATCGAATAGATCACATGAGGCGCTTAAGGGAGTTGCAGGACAAAACCGGAGGCTTCAATACTTTTATACCACTTAAATTCCGCAACCAGGACAATGCCATGAGCCACATTCCCGAATCGGTGATCATTGAAGATATGCGGTTGTATGCCATAGCCCGTATCTACCTCGATAATTTTGCACACCTGAAAGCTTACTGGCCTATGATTGGCCGTGAGCATGCACAACTGAGTTTATCATTTGGGGTTAATGATATTGATGGCACCATTGATGACTCTACCAAAATTTACAGTATGGCAGGCAGTGAAGAGCAAACGCCTGCCATGAGTACACAGGAACTGGTTACCCTCATCAAACAGGTAAGGCGTATCCCTGTTGAACGGGATACTTTGTATAATGAAGTAAAGGATTACAGTACGGTAGATTTTAAAACAGCCGGAATTGATCCGATGCTGAACTGAAGGCCTGAAAATGAAACCGGCATTTAATTGCTGATCATTTGCCCCTTAAATCAAATGCTACAATAGCTGAAAGGATCGAATTCTCTGGATTACAGGTTTCAGCATTTCTCGTTGAATGCAGCTGTATTATAAAAAAAAGCTACAATTTTAATTAAGCTCAATAATTTAAGGATCTGTTTGAATTAAAACAGGATAAAGAAATGCATTATATTTTTATCTTACTGTTTAATAATAAGCAAAATAACCAAAATCAATGCAACAAATAAAAGGGCAATGCAGCTTAAGGCCAGGTAGGCGATGGTTCTCATATAGTTGGATTTTAGCCTTAAAAGCTCACAATAATTATACCAACAGCATTTAAACGTTAACCATTTAATGATGTTTAATTACCTGGTAAAATCACGGGATTAACTGGAAAATTGCGATATGGGACAGTGCATAAAAAAATAAGGTTATCCATTAGCTGTTCAATTTGATCAGAAAATAATTATATTGTAATCAAAAGCACAACATATGAAGCACTACCGTATTTTACTGGTTATATCAGCCCTTACTTTAACTGCAGTTGTATCCTGCAAAACGGTTGGCCGAATTGCAGCCAAATACTGGCTTAACAGGGAAATAAAGGAATTCGTATCTAATTGTGAGGATAAGGTTTCAAAAGTGATCGGAAGCGAAAAGGCCAATAAATACTGCGATTGCTCTGTTGACCTGGTGGCCGAACAATATCACAATTACCAGGATGCCAAAAATATTTCTTTGATGGAAGTACTGGATTTTATCAATAAGTGCAAGTAAACAGGTCATTGGTCATTGAGTCATTTATAGAGATAAATTCATCCTGCTTAATTAATATCCAAATGACTATTGACTAATGACTAATGACTCAATGACCGATATTAGTTTCTAACCACTACATCTATTACCTGTTTTTTATCGAGGCTCTCCCACCGGTAACGTACCGTATACAGTTTGTTATGGTTTGATTTTAACCGGTAAGGAATTTTTAGTGTACAGTTAACCGTATTGTTTTCCATAGCACCTTTTACTTTTTTTAAAAGGATGTCAGTAATTTTCACTTCATTCAGATCACTGTCGTACACCCAAAAATTTTCTTTTCCGGAAAATATCTCCGATAAACTGGAACCTTCAATATTGCTGATATCCATGCTGGTATAGGCCATTTTAGGGGATACTTTTATTGTGGTATCCACATTAACCTGCATGTCTTTAGCCTGTAATCCGTTTATGACGCCATGTACACCTGCTACCGATTTTATGGATTTTGTGGTTTTTGAAACCTGCAGTGATTCGCCCGGTTTTGCAAAACTCACCGGAATTTCCAGCCTGAGCTGATTCTTTCCTTTAAGGTCGTACAACCTTATTTTTAAAACACCTCCCAAATTGCCTTTCATCAGATTGGTTCCAATGCCAAACTTTATACTGAAAGCATGGAGGTCTTTTACAGAAAAGCCTTTGGAATAGCTTTTGATCAATGCATTGGGATTGTTTAATAATACCTCTCCCCGGGGAGATAATACGGCTACTTCTGCTTCGGCAAACATCATTTTGGAATTATCCATTGTAAAACCGGCAGGATTTTGCACGAAGATCTCTATCTCTTTATTCAGGGGAAGCCTGTTGTTTAGCAGCTGTGCCCCGTCAATCCTGATATCAATGGCTTCTGCAGCGATCCCTTCGCTGAAGAATTTCATCCCGGTCAAAGGCAGAATGCCGTTTTTTTGAGCAAAACAGTTATTGAGTAACACCATGCAACAGGAAATAACAGCTGCCCGGGTAAAATAATTTTTGAGGTAGGTCTTCATGTCGTTTTCAAATTATAAAATGATTGTACAAACGGATCAGCAACAGATCCATGCATTTGCCGGACAAGGTTTTAAACGCCTTGCTTTGTTAATTAGTATGTTGCCTTACGGATGTTGATAAATATTATGAATTCATAAACATTTGAAAAGGCAATAAATCTCCCGGGTTTGTTTTAAGTTTATTTCCAGCGTATATATGGTACATAATCTTTGCTGCATTTTTATGTTGATAAGGCTTTTATCTATAACTTTAACCAAATCTGTTAAAACAACATGAACCGGAATTTATTTTTACTTATACTCATCTTTTTACCCGCAGGTTTATTTGCTCAAAAGAATATCACCGACAGTCTTTATGAATTACTTAAAAAAGAGCGAACTGATTCATCAAAGGTGAAACTGATGTGTGATATTGGTTATGAGTTGAGGGCCAGTGAACCTGAGAAGGCATTGACGATCACCAGTGAAGCACTATCACTGTCAAAAAAAATCAAATACACTGAAGGGCAGTCAAGGAGCCTGGGTACCATGGCCATCATTTTTCGTATAATGGGCAATTTTCCGCTTGCCCTGGAGTATAATTTAAAAAGGCTGAAGCTGGTTGAAAAGTCAAATAACCTTCAAAAATATGTAGGTTCATTAACCAATATTGGTTTTGTTTACGTTAACCTGGAAGATTATAAGAGAGCCCTCGAATATTATTATAAAGCAGATTCAGCACTAAAGCTTATTGACGGAATAGACGATGTGAATTTTAATTTAAATTTAAATTTGGGTGATGTGTACGATAAGCTTAAAATAAATGATTCGGCATTCAGTTATTTTACAAAATCGCTCAGTATAGCGAGGCAAATAAACAACAGCAATTATGAAGGCATGGCCATGATTGGCCTGGGAAATAATTATTTAAAAACTGGGCAAAATCCCTTAGCGCTGGCCAATTATCAAAGCGGCATTGTTAATTTAAAAGCGGCTGAAAATGATGACCTGCTTTGTGAAGCATATATCGGACTGGCTAATTTGTATAAAAAATTAAATAAACCCGATTCTTCCTTATTCTATGCCCGGGAATCTTATTTACTGGCCGAAAAAGATGGTTTTTTGCCCAGGTTCCTTGATGCTGCCAAATTCCTTTCTGTTCATTACAGGGATGTAAGGAATGTGGACAGTTCATTCTTTTACCTGAATGTGGTACAGGCTATGAATGACAGCATAAACAGCAAAGGCAGAATCAGGGAGTCTCAGGTGCTGTCGAGCAATGAACAGATCAGGCAACTGGAAATTGCAGAAAATTTAAGGATTGTGAAAAATGAAAGAAGGCAGCAACTGCAACTGTTGTTTATAGCCATCTTTATCCCGGGCTTTTTTATTTTAACCCTTTTGTTGAGCAGGATAAAACTGCCTATCAGGGTCATAAAAATATCAGGTATTCTTTCTTTGCTGATCTTATTTGAATATTTAACACTGCTGCTGCATCCATATGTTAAAGAAATAACCCATCATACCCCCGTTTATGAGATGCTTATTTTTGTTTCTATAGCGGCATTTCTTATTCCTGCCCATCACCGGATTGAAAGCTGGCTGATACACTGGTTAACAAAAAACCGGCCATTATATGCCGGTTATAAACTTAAGATGAAAAGTTCCAGAATAATTAAGGAAACTACTAAGGAGTAACTGGTTTAGTGTCATTTCCGGGTGCTACATTACCTGTTTTTGCTTCCATCGTGTCAGCCGAATCCCTTGTAGTTGCCGGTGGTGGAGCCACTTCAGTAGGTGTTTCTTTGGTAGCTTCTTCCTTTTTTTCGCCATTATTACAGGCAACAAAGGTCATCATTAGCATTCCGGCAAGAATAAATTGCAGTTTTGTTTTGTTTTGCTTGATCATTTTTTTTAGGTTTTAGAAGGTAATTTTACGATATAATTTCCAAACTATCAAACTTGTTGCACAATTTTTTGGACAGTTTATATTAACTTGAACTTAAAACAGTTCATATGAATAAAGCGGTCATCCTTATTTTTTCACTTTTGTTATGTGCTGAATTTCTTCAGGGGCAGACTGTTTTTGAATTTTCATTCACCCATGCTGCCGGTAACGTATCAACAGATTATAAGGCATTTTTTATTGATAATAATGATGGCAGCGGAAAGCTAAGGCTGAAATTTGCCAAACCAGCCGGCGGAGATACGGTTTTGGCAGATTATGATGTAAAAGAACAATTTGTGGAGAACAAGCCCGGATGCAATACCGGTAGCCTGCTTTTTTATAAGTTACAGAATCCCAGATTTATCGAAAGCGCAGATCCCGGAATCACTATGCCCGGTTTTTTATGTTTTACTATGGATGCTGTTACCGGTTTATACGAGCCCGGCGGAATTACCAATACACTGCCTGATTGCAACAGCCAATTGATCAGATTCAGTAAAGTTTCTTCCATTGACCAGAAAGACCTTACCAAAGAATTTGTGCTTACCTATTTTAAAATATACGAACCTTATTACAGAAACCAGTTTGTAACCAACAACAGCAAAGCGCTAACCACATCCGAACAAAATACAAAACTGTATTTATTGTTTGTATGCAATGTAACCGATCCCCTCATTGGGGTTGCCGACAGGAAAGCCATGAATGAAGCCATCAGCTTATTCCGGAAAATAAAAGATTTCCTGGGTATCAGTGAATTTATATATGATACCCTTACCGGCCCCAATTTCAAAAAAGAAGTGGTACTTAAAAAAATAAACAGTTTTTTAAAGCCCGGCCCCAATGATATTGTGGTGTTTTATTATGCCGGCCACGGTTTCAGAATGCCCAAAGATAACCGGCCCGGGCCTTATATTGATTTGCGTGATGTGGTACTTGACCAGTTTAAAAGATACCAGGATAATTCGTTGAGCACAGAAGATATCAAGGATATGATTCGTAAAAAAGGCGCCCGGCTTAACCTCATCATCAGTGAAAGCTGCAATGATACTATAACCAAAACCAATCCCATGGTGAAAGAGCCGCCAATGGCCGGGAAAAAAGGCGGACTGGGTATGAACTGGAATACACAAAACGTCCGCGATCTGTTTTTAAATGCCATGCCAACAACCGTATTGATTGCAGCCGCTTCTCCTTATCAACTTGCTATCAGTAATGCCGATTTTGGCGGTTATTTCTCTTCTTTTTTCAGGAATAACCTGGAAATTCATATGGGCTATTCTAAAACCAAAGTTAAATGGGAGACTATAGTTGAAGAAACCAAAAAGCAAACAGAAACCAAGGCTGGCCGCACCTGGTGCAACGATGAAAAAACCATTAAGTGTAACCGTCAAAGGCCATTTACCAATATTAGTTATGGCCGGTTTTAGTTCACTTATTCTTTTTTATATTTTTTCACGGTTATATTGTTGATCACAGTTTGCCATTTTGCAGTCTTACGCAAGCTATCTAAATAACTATCATTTTGTAAAACATAACCATAAATAAACCCAAAATTGATGGCATTCTGTAAAGCCTTCCAGGCTTGTTTTGTATTGCCCGATTTGGCATATAACCGTGCTAAAGAATAATGATTAAACCAGGGATCGGTTTCCTGTGCATGGATGCTTTTTTGATAAAAATCAATGGCCTGTTTTGGTTTATTGGCAAGCATAGCAGCCAGGCCACGCAGGTTGTTGATCTCTAAAACGGTGTATGGCACGTAGCTTTCGGTTTTATTAAGCGATGCATTTGCTTTATCAAAATACCCGGCCCGGATATTAAACTGCGAAAACAAAATTCGCTTTGGCAAATTTACCTGGTTGCTGTCGTTCAGATAATTAAGCTGGTTTAATGCTGCCCTGTTTTTATAAACTGCCTTGTAAATATCAACAAGGGTTAGCCTGGCGTTTGCATTATCAGGCACCAGTGATAATGATTTTTCAAAGTAAGGATAGGCCTGTTTTTTGGAACCTGCCCATAAATAAATATTGCCGGTTTTAAAATGAATATCGGCCAGGGTTTCTTTTTCAGATAATAAAGCACCTGCTCTTTGCAGGTATTCAATACCATCTTTGCGTGGCATGTAAATGGCATCGGCGCTAAGAATGGATTCAAGGGTACCCGGCACCAAATAAGAATGTCTACTTAACCTGATTTTAGATTTGTCAAGTTTTACTTTAGTAATTGCACCGGTTTCAGATCTGTCATATAAAGCCAGGGAATCTTTAACACCCAGCGCAGAATAAATGGAAGGATCAATAAAGAGTTCTTTATGCAGCAGCGGAAACCATACAATGGAATCCATATACAGGAGGCGTGCGGTATTGGGCGCATATTGGTACAACAGGATTCCCAGGCGGTAAGCCCAATCACCATTTTCCGGAAACCTGTCAAGCATTCTCCTGTAAAACTCATTCAATTCCTCGTCAGATTGTTTTATAGACTCAGTTGAAAATTGTTTTATAACTTCTTCGGTCTCAGCATAACGCCCCTGTTTTTCCAATAATTGCCAAAGTTTTACATAAGCCGGAGTTTTTTCGCCCGCAGCTATTTCTATCCTGTTTGGTTTATATTTTTCATTGTCATCCTCGTCGTATTCTACCTGGCTGTCAAATAGGGTTATTTTCCGGAAATACATTTCCGCCTCTTCAACATGCTTCCAGTTTTCGTAAAGAGTACCCAAAAAATAATAATCATTAACCTGGTGATAGAATTTGCTTTTAAAGAATTTTTCAAAACATTCATGATCGTATTCGTATTTTTTTGAACTGATCACAGAATCAACATACTGGTAAAATTGTTTTAGATTTTTTGAATGGGTTGCTGCCAGTTTAAACATTACTTCCGCTTCTTCCCATTTTTGCTGATCGTAATAAGCCTTTCCCAGGTAATGATATACCAAAGGATTTGTTTTATCTGTAGCTACCACTTTTCTTAATATGCGAATGGAGTTAGCATATTCTTTCCTTTCATATTCCTGCACGCCCCAGGTAAAAAAAGCAAAAATATCGGTTGGCTCAAGGATGGAGCTGTCGATATTGCATGACATATAATTTGCCGCTATCGCGGCTTCAACATAGGTTCCCGGTTCCCATGCATTGCTTTTAAAATGAAAACCTTTTTTTCGAAGGTCCGCTTCATAAAAAAAGGAATCTGCCTGTGCATAATCTGCGGTATTCATATAAACATATCCTAGTCGCTCAAAGGGCACAAAGTGCCGTGAATTTATTTCGATGGACCGGCGATAATCTTCTTCGGCAAACAACAGGTTGCCTTTCTTTTCATTAATAAAGCCACGGTTTACACTTATGGATTGAAGATCTTTTTGCAGGCTGTCTGCCTGATCTACAAAAGCCATTGCTTTTTGGTAATCTTTTTTAAGAATGAAAAGGCCGCTTAAATTGGATTGAGGTATTGCCCATGCCGGAGATAACTGTGTAGCTTTGATATAATATTTCTCTGCTTCGGTAAGGTTATTTTTAAACTGGTATAAAACCCCCAATTCGTTATAAATGTAAGGAGCATATGCTTCCATTGCCAGTGCCTTTTTTTGTTCGGCCAGTGCCTGTTCAATCAATGGGGCCGGGTTTTCAGTTAACGGAATTTTTAAGCGCAAAGCCAGTCCGGAGAAATAATGTAAAAAAATTGCTGCCTTTGTGCTGTAATATTTGTCAGACTGCGACAGTTTAAAAGCCAATTCAAACATGCGTACATACACATCATAATTGTAATTCTTGCTGTTGTAATAGCGGCGGCGTTCCAGTTCGGCCTCATCTCCGTTGATATAATTGGCAATGACAGCTTGCCCGATATCGATAAATGAGCCGGCCAGGTCAACATTGAACCGGTTAAGCTTTTCGTTATCATTTTTTAATGTAGTTTCCAATGCTGCCAGTTTGCGCCGGCCTGTTTCTGATGTGGGTAATTTTTTTAGCGAGCTTATCAATTCAAAAGCGATTTCGTTTGTATTAAATTTATTCAGGTTAAGACTGTCTGTTAAACCTTCCAGGCTTTGTTTCTTGAGCAAATTGAAAAAATAAGTATCCGGCTCTGTGTTGTCATCCTCATTTACCGGTGCCATGGCACTCATGACCATCATGATGGTTACAGAGTCGTTTTTTACCTGCTGTTTCACCTTTACCGCTTCTGCTTCCACTACTTTTGCCATTTTAAAACCGGCATCTCCGTTAATGACCGGTGTTTGCACGTCGCCATCATTTCTCAGTACCGGGTCATTGGCCATTTTGTGTTCCAGGTAATTTTTCAGTTCCCCTACATTTACCTGTTTATCATTGTCGGTATCGGCCAGTCCGCCCTGCAGGCCATTTAACAAATAATAGGAAAACACGCCCCTGCCTCCGCCCCAGTCTGTTTTTTCGTTAGACAACTGGTCGGGTTTGCTGGATGCCATCCTGATCTCGTTTTGTTTTTTGAGCATCAATTGTTCACCCACAAAAAAATTGCCTTTGAATTTATTGCCTGCTACGGTACCCGAGTGACAGGCATCGGTGATCAGGATCACTTTGGCTTTGGATTGAACAGACAGTGTATTTACCACATCATTGAGGTAATCGATACTTAAACCCATATTTACAAATGCAACAGAGGGTGTGTTGTAACAGATCAGGTATCCGTTCTTACTCATGGTAAAATTTTCCATTTCGCCATGGCCACTGAAATAAAAATATACCCGGTCGTTTTCTTTGCATGTATATAATAACCAGCGTAAGGCCTTATCCACTTCGCCGATCGTAGCAGCAGAGTCGGTTAAGAGCCTGATCTGTTGTTTGGGAACCGAGCCACCCGATGCCGACATCAGGTAATCGGCAAAAGCGACAGCATCTCGGTTGGCAAAGTTTAGCTGCTTAATATTGGGGTCATCGTATTTGGCAATACCAATGATGATGGCATAAGTATTAGATGCCGCAGCTTGCTGGGCAAAGCTTAATTCGCTGCAACAAATAAATGCGGTAAGAATAAACAGTTTCTTCATGATGTTAGTTAGCAGGCGTTTCCTATTTATATTTTTTCATATTCATTCCGCTGATCATGGTTTGCCATTTTGCAGTTTTGCGTAAACTATCCATATAATTGTCGTTCTGCAAAACAAATGAATAATTAAAACCCAGATCCACAGCCCTGTTTAAATATTTCCAGGCCCTGGTTGAATTTCCGCTTTTAGCATACAAACGCGCTATGGAATAATTATTGAACCAGGGATCGGCCTGTTGTACTACTATGCTTTTTTCATATGCTGCAATGGCCTTTTGAGGATTATTTGCAAGCAGGTTAAGCAGCCCATAAAGATTATCAATTTCTGGCAGCGAATACGGATGGATTGAATCTGCTTTATTAAGCAGTTCATTTGCATGAGTAAAGTTTCCTGCAAGCATATCAAACCTGGCTAACTGTAATCGATTATCAAAATTGATCAGATTATTTTCATATAAATAATTAAGCTGGGTAAGTGCCGAACTGTTTTTAAACAATGTTTTGTAATTATCAATCAGTTTAAGCCTTGTATTAACATTTTCAGGAGCCAGTAACAGGGATCTTTCAAAATAGGGATAAGCTTGTTTTTTGGAACCAGCCCATTCAAATATTTCTGCTATTTTATAATTGATGGATGCCAGTGTTTCTTTTTCTCCAAAAAGCGCTGCTGCCTGCTTCAAATACCTGATTCCATCATACCTGGGATATGATACTTCCCTTGCCAAATATTTTTTTTCACCCGTGCCTGGTATCAAAATATGTTTGGGGTTTTCTTCTGTTATCAATTCAGCAATATATTTATCTGAAGTGCCCGGGCCAATATCCAGGATCAGATCTTCACTGTTCCAGCGCTGGTTAATATCCGGGATAAATACTTCCTGGTTAATTTTAGGGAACCACACAATGGTATCGGTATATTCCCATTTTATGGCCTCACTGGCATGGTTGTACAATAATAATCCCAGTTTGTAATTCCATATTGCCTGATCAGGCACTTTTTCAATCGTTCTCCGGTAAAAAGCATTGAGCTCCCTGTAAATCGTATCGGGGAAATATTTTTCAGATTGCTTAAGTACATTTTCAGCTTCGAGATATAGGCCTTGTTTTTCCAGCAATTGCCAGAGATTCATATAAACCCCCAATTCTGCCGGTGTTGATTCAATTATCTTTTTATAATAGTTTTCTGCCTCAACAGGTTGGCCCCATTTTTCATACAAAGAAGCAAGGAAATACAGATCTTCTACCTGGTTATAGTAATAGCCCTTAAACATAGATTCGTAACAATCATGTGTATAGGGATAAGTTGCGCTTCTTTTAACTGAATCAACATATTTTTCAAATAATTCCCTGTTCATGTAATTTTCTATGGCATACCGGAACATTAATTCTGCATCTTCCCATTGCTTTTGCTCATAATAAACCAGGGCCAGGTAATGATATACCAGTGGATTTTTTTTACCTAAAGCGATCACCTGTTTAAAATGTTTTATTGCACCCATATTATTCTTTTTAACATGGGGGGCAACTCCATCGGCATTTATCTCTTCGGTGGCAAGTTCATAAAATTCTGCTATGCCCCAGGCAAACAGGGCCATCATATCGTCTGGTTTAAGCATAAGCGAATCTGTAAAAGAGCACCCACGTCTGAATGTTTTGGTTAGATCCTGTTTATCTTTTGCTAATGGTAACCCTTGTCCTATAAAATGATATCCTTTTTTCCGGAGGTCGGCCTCATAAAAAAAAGAATCTGCTACAGTATAATTGGTTGTATTCATATTTACAAAGGCCAGCCTTTCAAAAGGCGTAAAATGCCTGGAGTTGATATCAATTGCCTTGTAATAATATTCTTCTGCAAACAACAGGTTATTATTTTTTTCATTGATAAAACCACGGTTGATACTGATGGATTGCAGGTCCTTTTGCAGGCTGTCTGCCTGGTTAACATAAATCAGCGCTTTTGAATAATCTTTTCTTTCTATAAACAAACCGCTTAAATTGGATTGGGGTATGGCCCATGCGGGTGATAGTTGTATAGCTTTGGTGTAATATTTTTCTGCCTCGGTAAGATTATTGTTGTAGTCGTATAAAACACCCAGCTCATTATAAATGTAGGGTGCATATTCCTCCAGCTCCAATGCTTTCTTTTGTTCGGCAATTGCCTGTTCAATTAAGACGGCCGGGGTATTGGTCAATGGAATTTTTAACCGAAGCAATAAACCAGAAAAATAGTGGAAAAGCACCGTTGTTTTGGTACTATAATATTTATCGGTTATTGATAAATGTGTCGCTACTTCAAACATGCGTACATACACATCATAATTATTGTTTTTGCTGTTGTAATACCGGCGTCGTTCCAATTCAGCTTCATCGCCTTTTATATAATTGACAATAACTGATTGACCAATATCCAGCAATAAACTAGCCAGATCCAGGTTAAAACGATTCAGCATTTCTTTATCATTACGTAAACCGGCTTCCAGTTCTGCTAATTTGCTCTGCCCCATTTCGGTCAGCGATTCTGTTTTAAGTTGATTAATCAATACAAAAGCAATTTCACCTGCAGTAAGTTTATTCAACCCAAGACCATCCGTTAAACTTTCTAGTTCTTGTTTCTTTAACTGGTTAAAAAAGTATACATCCGGTTCTGTATTTTCCTCTTCATTTACCGGTGACATGGCACTAATCACCTTCATGATGTTTACAGAATCAGACTTTACCTGTTCCTTTACTTTTGCCGCTTCTGCTTCTACCACTTTTGCCATTTTAAAACCGGCATCGCCATTAATGACCGGTGTTTGTATATCGCCATCATTTTTCAGAACCGGGTCATTGGCCATTTTGTTTTCCAGGTAATTCTTCAGTTCGCCAACACTTACTATCTTATCATTGTCACTATCGGCCAGTCCGCCCTGCAGGCCATTTAACAGGTAATACGAAAATACCCCCCTGCCATCGCCCCAGTCAACTCTTTCATTGGATAGCTGGTCGGGTTTGCTGGAAGCCATCCTGATTTCATTTGCTTTTTTCAGCATCAATTGTTCGCCTACAAAAAAATTGCCTTTGAATCTGTTGCCGGCTGCTGTACCCGAGTGGCAGGCATCGGTGATCAGGATCACTTTGGCTTTGGATCGAACAGACAGTGTATTTATCACATCGTTCAGGTAATCTATACTCAGGCCCATATTTACAAATGCAACTGAAGGTGTATTGTAACAGATGAGGTACCCGTTTTTACTCATGGTATAATTTTCTATTTCGCCATGGCCGCTGAAATAAAAATACACCCGGTCGTTTTCTTTGCAATTATTCAGTACCCAGCGTAAGGCCTTATCCACTTCGCCGATGGTAGCTGCAGTGTCGGTTAAGAGCCTGATCTGTTTTTTGGGAACCGAGCCACCGGAAGCAGACATCAGATAATTAGCAAAAGCGGCAGCATCGCGGTTGGCAAACTGCAGCTGGCGTATATCAGGATCCTGGTATTGGGCAATGCCGATGATGATGGCATAGGTGTTGCCGGTTGTTAAGGGCTGATTTAATGTTTGTGCCGGAACAGAAATGTATAACAAAATGCCGGCTATAAGCTGGAGTAAATATCTCATGTGCCCGCCTGGTTTGGTATCCGTTGAAATAAAATTCACCAATGTTTAGATGTTAAGTATTTTATTCTGGCAGCTTCTGCTGACAAACTATGCATTCATTTAATAATCAAATAGAAGCCCTTTTTGTTTCAATTTTGTTTTCATTGGTTTTGCCACCAGCCTCTCCCATTCAGGTTTTTTTCTTAACTCACTCATCAGCGGATCCAGTTCAAGTATGTAGGAGTAGTTAAAGCCATTGCTGATCGCTTTCTTCAGCCATATAAATGCCTGGGTGTTATTCTTTTTTTCGGCATACAGCCGTGCAATGGTATAATATGCATCGGTACCATTGATCATATATTCCGAATCAAAGCCATTTGGGTATGAATCCGTAACATACGCTTTGTAGGCAGCGATCGCTTCATCTGGTTTATTGGCCAGCAGCTTGATCCTCGCATTCAGTTCGGCGAATTTATCATGGTTAAAGGGATGAATCTGCCTGGCTTCATCCAGTATTTTCTTCGACTTTTCAAATTTCCCGGCATACATGGTCATCTCGGCCAGCAGCATTCTTTTTAGGAAATTGATCTGTCCGCTGTCGTACAGGTAATTGAGTTGCTGCAGCGTTGCCTTATTCTTATAAATGGCCAGGCCGGCATCAACCAGTTGCAAGCGGGTGTTGGCATTACCGGGTGCCAGTTCCACTGAGCGGGCATAATAGGGATAGGCCTGTTTGTTTGAGCCGGCCCATACATAGATATCACCCACTTTATACTGGATGTCAGCCAGAATCTCTTTTTCTGAAATGGATTCAGCGGCTTTCAGCAGGTAGTGTATTCCATCTTTACGAGGCATTGTTATATCATCTGCCAGTTTAATTTCCTCGTTAGTCCCAGGCAAAAAAATGTTCTGTTCATGTATTGGCAGAACAGCTTTCTGTTCTTCCTTTTTACTATCATTTGAATTTATAACCTGAAACTTTTCTCTATATTCGGCGTAGGTTACTTCTGAATCAGTCACTTCTTTATAAACAGTTGAATTGATTACTTCCCTTATGGTGCTATCAACAAATATTTCTTTATTCAATTTTGGGAACCATACGATACTATCCAGGTATTCCAGGTTATTAAATGAAGGTGCTTTTGCCCGCCTGTATAGCAAAAGGCCCAGCCGGTAGGCCCAATCACTATTGTTGGCAGTGAAATTATCAATGGCCCTCCGGTAAAACGCATTCAGTTCTTTATCGGTTCTTTCGGCATTAAAAGCCCTGAATTCGAAGATCCGTTTTTCCGCTTCTGTATATCGACCGATCTTTTCCAGCAGCCGCCAGCTTTTTACATAACCTCCGATATTATCGGGCTCAAGTACCCTGATAGAATCGTACATGGTTTCTGCTTCTGCGTAATGGCCCCAGGATTCATGTACATGAGCTATAAAGTAGAAATCTTCGATTTTATTGTAAAAACTATTCCGGAAAAAACCCTCAAAACAAGTATGTGGGTAAGTGTAAATTGATATTTTGATCGCCGAATCGCAATAATCATTGAAAGAAACTGAATCAAGGTTGAATTGTAAGGCAAAATTGAACATCAATTCGGCTTCTTCCCATTTCTTTTGTTCATAAAATATTTTACCCAGGTAGTGAAAGGCCAAAGGGTTTTTTGGGTCAATGTCTATCACTTTTTTCAACATCTTTATGGCGGTGGAAGTGTCTTTTTTACCGTAGGCGGCAATGCCCAGATAAAAAAAGCCCATCAGGTCACCCTCGTCTAACTTTGCAGGTATAGAACAGGGTTTGCCCTGTTCATTATAAGTATAATCCAGGGGATTAAGCCACCAAAGCGGCTCCACTCCTGCTTTAAAATTCAGGCCCATTTTTCTTTTTTCTGCTTCATAAAAAAAAGAATCGGCCAGTGCATACCGGGCAGTATTAAGGTACAGGTAACCCAGCCTTTCAAAAGGCAGGTAATGTCTGGAATTGACATCGATCGACCTGCGGTAATTTTCTTCTGCAAAAAGCAGGTTTCCGGTATTTTCATTCAATAAACCAAAATTATTGCTTACGCAGGGAAGCCCCTGCTGTAAACTGTCTGCCTTATGACAGGCTTTTAATCCCGTTTCATTGCGGCCGGTAACGGCATACAGGTAACTCAGGTTGGCCCACGGCAGTGCCCAGCTTGCTGACATGGTGCTTGCTTTCAGGAAATATGCTTCCGCTTTTGCCGTTTGTTTTTTTGCCATGTACAATATTCCAAGTTCATTATAGATATATGGAGCACGTTCTTCCAGGGCCAGCGCTTTTTGTTGTTCGGTAAACGCCAGGTTAATGAGCGAATCATGATTATTTGTTGTTGGTATTTTTAAACGGTGTACAACGCCGGTAAAATAATGCATTTTCACCTGTAGTATATTGTAGTAGTATTCATTGGGTGGTGTTAATTTCAACGCAACGGATAATAATTTAGGATAGGCATCGTAGTTACTTATATTGTTGTTGTAATACCTGCGGCGCTCCAATTCTGCCTCATCGCCCTTTAAGTACTGATTGATCACTTCCTGCACTTTATCATCAATAACTATCATGATATCTTCATTAAAACGCACCAGGGACTCTTTGTCCTGTTGAAGATCGCTGATCAGATCATTTAATTTATTTCTGCGGGTTTCAAACAACATACTGTCTTTCTTTGCCAGCCATTTGTTTTCTAATTTTACATTCAGGTCATGCTTCATGTAATTGATTATGGCAAAGGGAATTTCTCCTGCCTCCAGTTCATGTAGTTTTAAACTGTCAGCCATGGTAACCAGGTTTTCATTTTTAAAGGCCGATAAAAAGTATTCTTCAGGGGAGAGGCCATTCAAATTTTCTGATTCGGAATCCATTGCGGCAAGCCTTACCTGCTCCAGTGAAATAGAATCAAGTGCGGACTGCTGCATAACCGCCTGTAAAGTTTCGGGGTATACCTTAGATACAGGGAATGCATCTTTTCCGCTCAGTACCGGTGTTTGTATGGTATTGTCCAATTTTAAAACCGGGTCATTCTCCATGGAGGTTTCCATGAATTTTTTAAGTTCACCCAATGTTACAATACCATCCATGCTTTGATCCGCCATTCCTTTTAAACCCTTCAACAGGTAATACGAGAACACGCCCCTGCCGCCGCCCCAATCCATCTTTTCATTAGACAACTGATCGGGTTTACTGGAAGCAATACGTACCACTTTTTCATTTGCATCTATGCGTTGCTGTCCGCTCAACGCATTGCCGGCCGAGCGGCTGTCAGTCATATTACCCGAATGGCAGGCATCCGTGATCAGCACTACGTTTGCTTTCATTTTTACCGAAAACGAATTGGCCAGTTCATTCACATCCCGGATACTTAATGCCAGTCCGATATAATTGGTGGGCGGTGAATTGTAACAGATCAGGTAACCGTTATTGAAGAGGGTTACATTTTCCAGGTCGCCATGCCCGGAGAAATAAAAAAATACGAGATCGTTCTCATTACATTTTTTGGCCAGACCGGAAAGGGCCATATACACTGCAGCCTGCGTGGCTGCAGAATCAGTGAGTAAAAGGATATTTTCTTTGGGTACGGCTCCCCCGGCTTTCGACATTAAAAACTCAGCAAAAATGGCAGCATCTCGGTTGGCAAACTGTAGTTGCTGTATATCGGGGTCCTGGTACCTGGCCACTCCCACCACAACGGCATACACCTGCGGCACTCTATTAGTTGGGGATGTTTGGGAAACACCCTGTTGCGCTATTACCTTTACAGCGTATACATTAAACAGCAAAAAGAAAAAGAAAAGCCTCATTTATTGATATCTGGTATTTTGCAGGTGTTATATTTTACCGGAATACGTTGTAAACAACTGAATAAATATAACACATTGCAGCTGCAAAAAAAAATATCAGCCAGCGCCTTTACTGAATATACAGCTGGTTAAACAATAATTTAAATGTGCCCCATGCCTGTGCCCTGAAAGTGATCTCGGGGGTAAAGGCAAATAATTTTCCTTTACCTACCGTTGCCTCAAAAGCAGTGATGCCGTTCTTTAAATAGGCTTCGCCCCAGCTCCAGCCACTGCGCAGTATCTTATCGGTGCCAAACCAGGCCAATGGCTTAATGATACCGCTGCTTACAGCATCAGGTTTAAGTGTAAACACCGGGCTGTTGTCGAAATAAATATCTGTAAGTTTATTTGATCCGGATGTAGCCGTTTGATTGTTATCAACTGTCATTTGCAGAATACTTCCGGGAGTGAAATACTTATCTCTTCCCAAAGCTTTTTCTTCACCGTTTACCACTTCCACCATGGCGTTGGAAACCGGTAGTTTTAAATGATAAGCCAATTGTGTACTACTGCCGATGGTAACTATATTGCCACCCTGTTCTAAAAATATTTTTAATTGCGGTATCGATTTGCTGGCCGTGATCCGGCCAACCCTGTTCCTGAATTCGGCTGGTATGCTATCGGGGTTTGGATTATTAAAGCCAAAGCCGGTATTGGTTGAGGCACCAACCGCAGGAATTGCCCCTCCTACAAAAACGATCACATCATACTTCGATTTCAGGTTTCCGGTATCAATATCTTTTGGATAAATTACATCAAAGGCGTAATTGAATTTTTCCAGTATCAGCCTTACCCAACCCGAAGGCATGGAGCCACCGTAACTATCCCACAAAGCTATTCTTGCTTTTTGTATTTTGGTAAGCGCAGTTGGTTTTTGGACGGCAGCCAGAAACTGCACATTGTTTTCAGCTGCAATTTTATCTGTTAAGGCCTTTGATTTTGCGTTAGATGGAATATAAAATGAACCATTGCTGTATGCAGATCCTTTGGCAACATTGGATATTCTGTATACCTCTACTCCACCATTGATCAAATTATTTACCGCTTTATACGATTGATTGGCCCTTGCATCCAGCACATAACCGGCAGTAGATGGGTTTACTGCAGATCCTGAAAGGTTTATTATTTCTCCTGCAGGGTTCTTTATGAATGGCCCATCAAAGCCATCCATGATCCGGTCGAACTGAATACCCATCTGGTAAGCTAAAGTCCATCCTGCAGCGTCGTACGGGGAAACAGGAGGCCCGCCGGGATATTGAAAATCATTGGGGTGATCCTGCGGTTCAAACATATCCAGCACGTGCGGCCTGAAGGCCTGGTTTGTTTTTACGATGTAGGAATTGGCAGGATATTTTTTTCCGGCAACGGTAAAATCAGTGGTTGCCTTTTGTACCACTATACCGGTTTTAATTAATGCATTTAAAAATTCAATGGCTGTCGCAAAATCGGGTTGATCTGATGGAATGATATATCCACGCGGATCCCTGAATGACGTGTTTTTCATTACACTGTCATAAAACTTAAGCGAAACTGCATTTGAACCCGTTCTGCCGGTTTCGCCTGTTGGCCTTATCCTTTTTAAAGAATCCTGGTGCAGTTTTTCCATCGCAGCAATCTTATTAGGTGATAAAGACCAGGTATCCGTATTGCCCTTTTCAATTGAATTTTTTCCCATCCGGTAAATATTCATCAGCAATTCATCGCGGTTGCGGGAGGCATAGTTTAAAACAGCATAGTTTAAGGAAACGGAGTAATCAATGGATTGACGGAAAAGCCATTTTTGTGGTACAATAGGGTTAGGGGTAGCCGCATTGGGTATTAACCGGGATGTAACCAGTGGAATCGTAGAAGGATTTGGGCTGCCCACAATTTCTGTAAGTAAACCGATCATGTTGTGAAAATAAGTGGTGGTGCGCAAACCTCCATTGTACCAGGTAGAAAAAACCGAACCCGCTTTGCTGGTATACCCCGGCTTATTTTCGGCATTTAAACGGTTTTGCATGGCAGCTCCTACTGCATCAAGACCAGTAATGATCAATGGATCAAAAACATAATTGAAGGGATCACGGTAAGGGGCACCCGCAACAATGGAACCCGGAGGGCCTGCCTGGTGGTGGTTATACATGATCTGCGGTATCCATTCAATAAATAACTGCCTGCCCATATTTTGAGTTTCTTTCAGGTTAAGCATATAAAAATCGCGGTTATTATCATGCCCCGCATATTTTTCGTAAAGCCTTGGTAAGTTAGATGTACTCCTTTTTTCGGGTTTGGTTTCCCGCATATACCAGTTACTCTGCAGTTCCTGCCCATCGGGGTTGGCATGGGTCATTAAGATGATCACATCATTTAATATCCGTACTGTTTCATCATCATTCCGGCTCAACAGCTGGTATGCTGTTTCAATCAACTGATGAATTCCAACAACTTCATTGGCATGCAAACCACCGTCGATCCAAACCACAGCCTTACCGGTTTTAGCTAATGCAGCAGCCTGTTCCGGGCTGATATCGGCATTGCCCATTTTTTGGGATATCTGTTTATATTCTTCCAGTTTTTTGTGGTTTTCGGGAGATGTTACGATCATCATAAACTGATCCCTGCCCTCTTCGGTTTTGCCAATTACGGTATATTTTGCCCGGTTTGATGCCTGGGCCAGTTTTTTAAAATAGGATTCGGTTTGCGCAAAATTGGCTAACTGATAGTTGTCGCCGATATTGAACCCGAAATGTTCTTTTGGCGAGGGTATGTTTTGGGCAATGGCTGTATAAGCACAGAAAATTAAGATGAGCAGGGAAGCAATTGTTTTCTTTAATAACATAGTTATGTATTTGATTGCCTAAAATAAACATTTATTGAACCTAAAGTTTAATTTTACGGAAATGATTTCATTTTTATATAAATCATATTGTTTGCATCAACTTTTACATTGAACTAAAACTGAAACATGACTGATAAGGACATACTGTTTTTATGCATATACATTTTTTCGGGTTTATTAACCGGCATTGTTATTTATAAACTCATCATGCCCTTGTTTGCAAAACTGGCGGCAAAAACTGCTTTCAAGTCAGATGACCTGATCATTAAAACGCTCAGCAAATGGGTGATACCCTGGTTTGTTGCCCTGGGACTGTTCATGGGCTTAAGCCGGCTGGAACTTGACAGTGATCTGTATTACTGGCTGAAAAACGGACTGATGATCTTTTATATCTTTTCGGCAACCATGATCCTGGCCCGTGTGGTATCGGGATTGATAAAAATAAAAGCAGCCGGTTCTGATACCGTTATCCCTTCTTCTTCCATCATCAGCAATATTGTTATTGTGATCATTTACTGTATCGGTTTACTGATCATTTTGCAGTCGCAGGGTATTTCCATCACACCTATCCTGACCGCCCTGGGCGTGGGTGGTTTGGCCGTGGCACTGGCATTGCAAAACACACTTTCTAATTTATTTGCAGGGTTGCAGATCATTTCTTCGGGCAATTTCAATAAAGGCGATTTTATAAAACTAAGTACCGGGGAAGATGGTTTTATTGAAGATATCACCTGGCGCAGTACCACCATCAGGGCGGCATCAGACCATATCATTATAGTGCCCAATTCGAAACTGGCCGATATGACGGTTAGCAATTACCACCTGCCCCAGCATGAAATTACCTTTTCGGTTGAACTGGGTATTGGTTACGAATGTGACCTTTCTGTGGTTGAACAGATTTCCAAAGAAGTAATTAAGGAAACCTTGCTGGAGTCTGCCGATGGCGTAAAGGAATTTGAACCCGAAACCAGTTTTACTGCTTTTGCAGACAGCAGTATCCGGATGAAGGCTTTCTTAAGGGTAAACAACTACCCGGCACAGTTCCAGGTAAGAAGCGCTTTTATTAAAAAGCTTCATGTACGGTTTGCCAAAGCGGGTATTCATATTCCTTACCCGGTAAGAACTGTTTTTATGAAAGGAGAGAAATAAAAACTAACTTCAAGGGATACATTTTACCTAAAATTATTTTTATGACTGCTTCAGCCAAATCAGTATGTTATTTTGGATTCTATCTCTATGTTGTTGGTATTACTTTAATGATGGCACCCAATGTATTACTAAGTACTTTACAAATACCCGAAACCAATGAAGTGTGGATACGCGTTGTGGGTGTACTGGTTTTTGGTTTGGGTTACTATTATCACCGGGCAGGTGCCGGGAATATCCAGGCATTCTTTATACATACCGTAACCATCCGTTGTTTTGTATTTATAGCTTTTTGTGTATTTGTTTTACAGCAGTATGTTTCGCCGGTATTGATCGTATTTGGCGCGGTTGACCTTGCCGGGGCTGCCTGGACATGGTTTGCATTGCGAAATGAAAGGTAAATCCAATTGCCCGGTAACCAAAGAAGCTTATTTGTTCTTATTTTTTTGAGGCAATAACCTGATATAGCTTATTTTATAACGGTTATCAACCAGTTCACCCTGTACTTCGGCTTTACGAACCATATTACACAAGCCGTCGGGTGCATGGGCATCACCAAGGCTGTCTATATGTGCACCATCAGCATAGCGTGCTTTTCCTTTGATCCATACAGCCAATGCACATTCTTTACCAGCCATGCCAAACTTACAGGAGCCACAGGCTACTTGTAATACCTGTATTTTTTTACCTGAATCAGGAACGGATATGTTGCCAACCCCGGTTTGTGCAAAACCCGTTGCTGTGAAAAACAAACTGCAAAAAAGTATAAATACTGATCTCATAATAAATCGGTTTAAGTGCCAAATATAACCAATCCCCTTTTTTAAAATGCAGGTTTTGACTTTCTTCCGTTCTAAAAAAGCTTTAAAGTTGCTGCTTTAAGATACCTTAATATTAAATTGAAAAATAATGAAACGTATTTTTATTTGCCTGTTATTGTTTTTTCCGGCTGTATTGTTTGCACAGGATTGGAAAGTATTTGACCAGCCCGATATATTATTTACAGCAAAATACCCTGCTGATTGGGTTAATAAAATTAAAGAAGGGAAGCGGGTTTTCTTCACCTCGCCATCAGAGGGTGTAGATGATAATTTTGCTCAAAACATCAATATCAACGTTACCACCAATCCGAAGTTTGGCAGTTCTGTAAAAATAAAAGATATCGTGGAAGGGATAAATCAGGAACTTAAAGGTTCTATTAACGAATTTACTATCGAGTCTGAAAATTACATGAAATGGAATGGAGTTGATGCATATGAAATTACCTATACCGGCAGGCCTAAATCTAATGAAAACATGGAGATCAGGATAATTCAAAGGCTTTGCTTTTATAAAACACGGCTTTACCTGGCTACGTATACCGCATTAAAAAGCGGTGACGCATTTCAAAAGACAGCTAAACAAATCCTTAATTCGATAAAATTTAAACCATAATTTTCTGTAATCGGTCATGCATTTAAACAGTTATCCCTCAGCATTTTCATATACAGCATACCTTTTTCCCTGGCAAAACTGATATTTCTTTCCGGGATGTTTTCGGGATGCTCATACTGCTCCAATGCTTTGTCAATGCTGCTTTCCCTTAGCAGATGCAGCATGGGATACACCGACCTGTTGGTATAATTGGCGGCATCGTCGTCAGGTGCTTTTGCAAACCTATACAAGGGATGAAAGCTTGCCAGCTGGTAAATGCCATTGTATCCTTCTTGTTTCATCAGTTTTTCTGCTATTGCTACAAAATCAAGGTAATCTTCAAACAGTTTAAAATTTTCAGGAAAAATTAGAAAGGTGGTTTCTATGGTATCATCTTTATCCAGCCTGTTACACTCCTGCAACAATATTTCAAGACGTACCGCTGTATGTACTGATCTTTCAACGGTGTAAAAAACCGTTTGTTGTTTTACAACTTTTGCCGCAAAGGGGCAAAAATTACAACCGATCACCACATCGGTGATCCATTTTTTTGTTTGCGCAATTACCTGTTCATCGGTGACCATATAAGTAAAACTAACAGAATTCTGAATAAAATTGCAGGTTAATGGCCAATTCTTTAACCGATCTCTCCCCACCTCCCGGTTGATCATCTATGTAACGTGTTGCAGTTTTTTTTATGAGATTTTTATTTGAATCCGTAAAGGTCAATCTGGAACATGCCGGCAATGTCTGTTCATTAACCTGTTAAAGCCTTAACATATGTTTACCGTTGGTTAATGCCGGCATCATTTCTTTTATATTAACAATCCTTTTCCCCGTTTACCAGTCAATAGCAGGGTATTTGCTATTAAAAACATGTAATTAAATATGAAAATCATGAAAACTTTTAAACGCTCTCTTATTTTGCTTGCAGCAATAATCAGCTTTACCGCGCTTGCTGAAACAAAGGCACAGCCCGTATCTGTTTCTGTTAATTTCAATACTTTTCAGCAGGAACTAAGTCCGCATGGCAGGTGGATGAATAACCCGCGCTTTGGCCAGGTTTGGGTGTACGGCGACCCCAATTTTAAACCTTATTACACCAATGGCCATTGGGAATATACCAATTATGGCTGGTCGTGGATATCGGACTATTCCTGGGGATGGGCACCATTTCATTACGGGAGGTGGGAATATGATAATTATTACGGCTGGATGTGGATACCCGGTTATGAATGGGCATCGGCATGGGTAAGCTGGAGCAGCTATGATGATTATTATGGCTGGGCACCCCTGGGATATGGGATCAATATCAATGTTTCATTTGGCTCCATTCCATACAACAGGTGGAATTTTATACCACGTCGTAATATCTGTGAGCGCAACGTATACCGCTACATTGTTCCTTATGAAAGAAACAACCGTTTCAGGAATGCAGTGGTCATCAATAATTATTACAACGGAGGCAATGGAGTGGGCAGGTATATGCGGGGCCCCGAAAGAATTGAAGCAGAACGATATACCAACCGGCGCATTGAGGAAAGAAATGTTAACTATAATGACAGAAACTGGAGCAGGGGAAATATAGTAAGAAATAATAATGATGGTTATGGAAGAAGGGAGAACGATGCGGTAAACAGGAATAACAGTGATAACAACAATAATGGCGTTAATCGCCGCAGAAATGATGTGAATGACAATCCGGTAACAGCATCTCCCGAACCAGGCAGCAAACCCGATAATAATATAAACCGTTCCCGTAAATGGAAGGATGAACAGCCGGCTCAAAACAACAATGCCGACAATGGTAATTATTCCCGCCAAAGACAAATAAATCAGGACAGGGATAATACACCGGCACCGGTTAATGAAAACAGAAGGCCAACCAGGGAAGTTAACCCTGTTCCGCAGATAAATGATAATAATAATCCGGGTAAAAGACAAAATGAGAACAGGATGAACAGAAACAATGATCAGCAGAACAGTGCTCCTGTGCAGCAGCGATATGAAAGGCCGGCCCAGCAGCAACAAAAGCCGCAAATGGAACGGCCTGCACCACAGCAGCAACGATTTGAACGCCCGGCACCACAACAAAGGCCGCAAATGGAAAGATCTGCACCTCAACAGCAATCAGCTCCGCAAATGAAGCAGCCTAGAGTGGAGCGTAGAACTGATAATGGAGCTGAAGGAATGCAACGTTCAAATAATAACCAACGTGGAGGAAAAAGAAATGGTTAAAAGATAGCCCCTATGTTGATGTTTTTTTGAAAAAAACGCCACACATTTTGATTACAAAATGGTGGCGTTTTTCTTTTCTGCCACGAATTGCACGATTGGGCACGAATAATTCGTGTTTATTCCTGTTATTCGTGGCTTATTGAATTTGTCAGACGATCCCTTTATAATTTTAGATAAAATCTTAAACTAATAATTGTTTTCTTTGCATTAATCATGGCATTATATTTTACTTCTTTAAACTCGGGCAGTAATGGCAATTGCTATTATGCAGGAACGGTTAATGATGCTGTGTTAATTGATGCAGGCCTTAGCTGCCGGGAAATTGAAAAGCGGATGAAGCAGCTTGGCTTACACATGAAGACGGTTAAAGCTATTTTTGTTTCGCACGAACATGGAGACCATATTAAAGGCGTATCTACCCTGGCCAATAAATACAGCCTGCCTGTGTACATTACCGCCAAAACGGCCAGGCACGGGCCCCGGCTTATCAGCCACCTGTCTAAACCTTTTACTGCAAATGAAAAGATAACCATTGGGGATCTGGTAATAACACCATTTACTAAAAGCCATGATGCAGCAGACCCTCATAGTTTTATCATCAGCAACAATGGCATTACGGTTGGTGTTTTAACAGATATTGGAACGGTATGCCGGGATGTAGTTCATTATTTTAATCAATGCCATGCTGTTTTTTTAGAAGCCAATTATGATGAAGGGATGTTGGAAAACGGGAAATACCCCATTCATTTAAAAAACCGCATTCGTGGCGGGCAGGGGCATTTATCCAATAATGAAGCGCTGGATTTGTTTATCAGGCACCGCTCCCCCAACCTTTCGCATTTGTTACTGGCCCATTTGTCAAAAGAAAATAATTCACCCGAATTGGTTGAATCTTTATTTAAACAACACGCAAATGGCATTACCATTTCCATTGCACACCGCCATCAGGCAACAGAAATATTTTCCATCAGCCGGGAACCTGCTGACCATGTAATTACCCGGGTTAGCAGGTCGCTGCAAGGGAGCTTATTTGAGTAAAATAAAAGACCTGTAATGCAGTATCCTGAAAATTTTAAACTGCGTAATTACAAGTCTGGCGTATCTTTACATACTTAAAATGCTGAATTATGGAGTTTATTGACTACTACAAAATTTTAGGCATTGATAAAGGCGCTTCAGAAGACGATATTAAAAAAGCCTACCGCAAATTAGCCAGAAAGCTGCATCCCGACCTCAATCCAAATGACAAAGAAGCACATCAGAAATTTCAGCAGATCAATGAGGCCAATGAAGTATTAAGTGACCCTGAGAAAAGAAAAAAATACGACACCTATGGGAAAGACTGGCAAAATGCTGACCAGTTTGAACAACAGAAAAAATCCAGGGCACAATACCAAAATACCGGAGGGCAGCAGTTTTATGAAAATGCCGAAGGTGGCGATTTTTCCAGCTTTTTTGATTCCATGTTTGGTGGCGGCGGCAACAGGCAAACAAAATTTCGCGGACAGGATTATAACGCGGAACTGAAATTGCAATTAACAGATGCAATGTTTACCCATCAGCAAACATTAACAGTCAACAATAAAAATATCCGCATTACTATCCCAGCCGGCATTGAAAACGGACAGATCATCAAGTTAAAAGGTTATGGTGCACCGGGTGTACGTGGTGGCCCGGCAGGTGATTTGTACATTACCTTTTCAATTGCACCCCATCCACAGTTTAAGCGATCAGGGAACGACCTTTTCACCACCACAAAAATTGATCTTTACCTGGCCATGCTTGGCGGCGAAACCACCATTGAAACACTAAACGGAAAAGTTAAACTGGCTGTAAAGCCGGAAACGCAACCGGGAACAAAGATCCGGCTGAAGGGCAAAGGTTTTCCGGTTTATAAAAAAGAAAATGAGTATGGCGACCTGTACGTCACCTATGAAGTGGTATTGCCTTCCAATCTTACCGAAGAACAAAAGAAACTTTTTACTGAATTGAGTAACCTTAAATAATTTTTTATTATGCAAACAGAAGAAATGATCATAATAAATGAATTTTGTATTCACCATAATATTGATCCCCGCTTTATTGATGCATTAAAAGATTCAGGATTAATAGAAGTAACCAGAACAGATGAAAAACTATATATCCCGGAAAACCAACTCCCGCATCTCGAAAAATTAGTTAGGTTGCATTATGAAATGGACATAAACCTGGAAGGAATTGAAACAATTACTTACTTACTAAGCAGGATGACCGAAATGCAACAACAGATCATGCAGTTGAACAACAGGCTCATGATCTATGAAAATATCTGATGAACATGATTTTTCATGATCTTCTTCTTCAGAATAAATCAATTAACCAATGGTTGACAGCCTGCTCCGGCTTTTTAATGAACATCAAGACCTTGCCATTGTCATCAGCATTTGTATCAGTATCATTATTGCCCTGCTGGGTGTTGTGCCCAGCGTTTTTATAACGGCTGCCAATATTTTGTTTTTCGGATTCTGGAACGGATTTTTCATTTCCTTTTTAGGTGAAGCCATCGGCGCAGGCATTGCCTTCGTTTTGTACCGAAAAGGTTTTAAAAAACCGGTAAACAAGCAGCTTGAAAATTTTCCTAAGGTAGAAAAACTGATCAATAGTGCCGGTAAAGAAGCATTTTATCTGGTTATTGCTTTACGGTTAATTCCTTTTGTACCCAGTGGTTTGATCACTTTTGCAGCTGCCATAGGCAAAATTTCATTTGCCTCTTTTCTATTAGCCAGTTCGTTGGGTAAATTACCTGCATTGTTTATAGAATCTTATGCAGTTAATGCAGTTACTGATTTTGGCTGGCAGGGTAAATTGATGCTGGCCTTTGTTGCAGGGATATTGTTGTATTGGGTAATTTCAAAAAAAAAATAATACGTGGTTTAATCACTCCACAAATTTTCTGCCCTTTGCCATTACCAGGAATACAATGGCTGTAACAAATCCCATCAGTATAAAACCAATGATCCACAAAGCTTTTTCTCCATCTTTAACCGTTTTGTTTCGGGCAACATGTACAATCCCCAGTATGCGGTAAGTAAGGCTGGAAAAGCCAAGTATCAATGCAGATATAATGACCTGTGAGCTGAAAATTGTATTCATGATCAAAAAAGGGCTGGGCTCATCGTTATTAAATTGTTCTGCCACACTTACCACATTGAATATAGCCTGTATATAAAAAATAATAAAGACTATCAATGCAATTACCGAGATGATAAAAACGGTAAGGAATGTATTATATTTAGACATGTTTTTTTCTTAAATCTACAAATTTGTGCTAACAATTAAAAGAAAAAATATGAAAAAAAACTACCTGCTGTTTATACTGATGCCATTTATGATCGGTTCTCATTTGAAAGTACAGGCCCAAAAAGCAGACTCTGCGAAGGTGGCCAATACCCTGCATGAACTGTTGCGTATTTGCCGCACTGTCGATTTTGCCGACCCAAATGTTACAAAACTGGGTGCCTTTTATAAAGCTGCACCCTATGTGGTTTACCGTGGTGAGGATAAAAAGCGAGCATGGAAATCAATGGCCAATTATACCAATGAACAGGAAAAAAACGGAGTGGATAAAGTCTGTGAAAGGATCAACAGAACAGTGAACCAGGACAGTGCCGGCTATAAGATCACCGGTTATAAAACCGAAAAAGAATCAGAGGGCGTTTGGCATGTGCTGATGGTTTCGTACACCGTAAAAAAAATTGAAAAAATGGCCGCTTTTGCCTTTTTAAAAATTGGTAACCGGTTTGGATTGGGAGATATTGATTAAATAAGTACCCGGCAAACCACATATCGCTGAATTAAACCGCTGTCATATAATTTAAGTATTCAGTTGCGATTCTCTGTGTAGCTTGCAAAATGTTTAAATTCTGCCTGTTTTTATTTTTCTTCAACTTTATATATATCGGGGCATCAGCCCAGTCGGATACGGTAATTCCTAAAAAACGGTATGATACAAAAAGACTATCAGGTGCTGCAGTAACCTTAGATGGAATACCCAATGAAGAAGCCTGGAACCTGGTTGATTGGGCAGGTGATTTTACACAATGGCAACCTGATGAAGGAAAGCCTGCCTCCCAGCCCACACAGTTTAAAATTTTGTACGATAATAAATTCCTGTATGTAGCTTATAATTGTATAGACAGTATGCCTGGTTTAATTGAAAAAAGAATGGGCAGGCGTGATGCTTTTCCGGGAGACTTTGTTGAAATTCATATAGACAGTTATCACGATCTGCGTACAGGGTTTTCTTTCACTACTTCTGTTTCAGGTGTTCGGGGAGATGAGTTCATCAGCAACAATGGCAGCAACTGGGATGCCAACTGGAATCCGATATGGTTTGCAAAAACTGCTGTTAATAAAAATGGCTGGACGGCAGAGATAAAAATTCCGCTAAGCCAGTTGCGCTATGGCAATGAAAAAGAAAAAGTATGGGGCATCCAGGTACTGCGCCGTATTTTTAGAAAGGAAGAGAGGTCTGCCTGGCAGTTTATTCCGCAAAGAACCGGGGTATGGGTAAGTAATTTCGGGGAACTGCACGGTCTGAAAGATATCCCTTTTCACCGCCAGGTTGAAATAGCTCCCTATGTAACCTCGCAGGTGGCCACCTATAAAAAACAACCCGGAAATCCTTTTGCAGATGGTACCGATGTAAAACTTACAGGCGGTGTTGATGGAAAAGTGGCAGTTACCAATGACCTGATCCTTGACTTCACCATCAACCCGGATTTTGGACAGGTAGAAGCCGACCCTTCGCAGGTACGCATAGATGGATTTCAGAATTTTTTTGGCGAACAAAGGCCTTTTTTTATAGAAAGCAGAAACATTTTTGAGTACCAGCTCACCGGCGCATTGGCAAGTGGCGATTATAATTCTGACCTGCTTTTTTATTCCCGCCGCATTGGCAGCTCGCCCCATGGTTTTGCCAATTCTACTGCCGGTGAATATGTAAATTACCCTCAAAATACCAGTATACTGGGATCTGCCAAATTCAGCGGTAAAACAAAAAGAGGCTTAAGCATTGGCATTTTAGAGTCGGTTACAGAACGTGAAAATGCCACAATCGATAATAATGGTAAAAGAAGAAAAGAATTGATTGAACCGCTTACCAATTATTTTGTGAGCCGGGTACAAAAAGATTTTAACGGGGCCAATACCATCATTGGCGGTATTTTTACAGCAGTTAACCGTGAGCGTGGGCTGGATGATATTTTGCATCGCAGCGCCTATTCAGCCGGAATCGATTTTTTGCAATACTGGCGAAATCAAACCTGGTACATACGTGGAAATTTTGTGTACAGCCATGTACAGGGTAAAAAAGAAGTGATCCTTAAAACACAAAGGTCTTTTGAACATCTTTTTCAAAGACCCGATATAAAGGGAATTGCCCTTGATACTAACCGTACCGCACTTACCGGAACCGGCGCTACCCTGCGCTTTGGCAAAACCGGGGGCAGAGCCGGAAAAATGGGACAGGTATTTAAATTTGAAACCGGCCTTACCTACCGTTCGCCTCAACTTGAACTGAATGATATCGGATTTATGCTTACCGCCAACGAGATCAATCATTTTACCTGGCTTAGTCTGCAATACCCAAAGGCCTTTTCCTATTTCAGAAATGCACGTATCAATTACAGCCACTGGTTAAGATGGGATTTTGGCGGAAAACTGATGTATTCGCAGTTCAATGTAAATGCCTTCGGCAATTTTAAAAATAACTGGCAGGCCAGTACAAGCTTTACCTGGAATCCTTATGATGTTTCCAATAATGCGTTAAGGGGAGCTGCGGCATTACGCAAGCCTTCGGGTATTGGATGGAGCGGCAATGTAAACAGCGATTACCGCAGGCGTTTATATGCCGGCGTTAATTTCTTTAAATTCTGGGGCACGGGTGGTGTAATTGGTTACAACAGTGCCGGTGTATCAATTACGTACGTTCCCATCAATGCTTTAAACATAAGCCTGAGTGCCAATTATGAAAATAACTGGAGAAAACAGGACCAATTTGTACAAAACGTAATCTACAATAATGCTTTAAGAACCATAGTTGGCCAGCTTAAGCAGCAAACGATCAGGTTTACAGCCCGGATTAATTTTAACGTAACACCCGATCTTACCATTCAGTATTATGGACAGCCTTTCCTTACCCGGCCAACGTATCAGCAGTTTGCTTATGTTATAAACCCAATGGCAAAGCAATACAATGACCGGTTCATGCCTTATACAGCCAACCAGATCAGTTTCAATAACGGAAGATTTCAGGTTGATGAAAACAACGATGGCATAACTGATTACCAGTTCAGCAAACCCGATTTTAATTTTGTGCAGTTCCGGTCTAATATGGTGGTTAGATGGGAATACAGGCCGGGGTCGGAACTGTTTTTGGTTTGGGCCCAGGGCAATACAGCCGATGCCTTTAACGAACTGGATACACCCATTTTTCAAAGCCTGGTAAACAATGCCTTTAGCGGGGGTAATAACCGCAATACTATTTTAGTAAAATGGACGTACCGGTTTTTAAGATAATCAGCAAGCGCAAAGGCACAGGATAATCCAGGTCGTAACTTTACTGTTTTTCATTTAGAACGCAACAGATCACGGTATCCGGTTCTTATTCGATTTTTTCTATTGTATAAACCATATCATTCAATGCAGCCGTATCTCCTGTTTTTAATCCCATCAGTTTTTGGCCTAACGGCGATTGTGGAGATAGCGCAATAATTGCTTTATCCTCAACAACAGCCTTTCCCAGGGCAGTACTCATAAAGAAATAACCACGGTTGGTTTTAACAAGGCTGCCATTCACGATCATGGAAGCAAACAATGCCGGATTGATCTTCCTTAAGGCTGCCTGCTGATGCAGCAGTTCCTGCAGTTGTGTACGTTTATTGGCCTGTTCAATCTGTAACATGGCCAGTGCGGTCTCATGTTTATCGCCCGCTGTACTCTTGGTTTCATTGGCGCCACTTTCTTTAAGGTCGGTTAATACCTGTTGCAACAGGTTTACTTTTTCGTTAATTAAGTGCAGGTAATGATGGTATATTTTTTGTTTTAGTGTCATTATAATGATCGGTAAAAATAATAGAAAGCCTTTAACAAATAATTTTTATGCCATGAAGATTTCAGTTTACATTTAGAACAAAAAAGTAACCATGTTCAATCGAATGGCTATAATTATTTTATCCTGCCTTACATTGCTTTGCTGCAATCAAACGGGTAAATATTATCCTCCTGATTGGAAAGATACGTCTAAAGGCGCCTCATCTAAAGCAGACAGCTCAGCTTCCCTTGTTCAACCAGTTGAAACAGACTTTGTTGAAAATGACCTGCAATTGTTTTGCAATAATGAAATTACACCCTACTGCGTGCTTTTGCCATTAAATGAATTTAAGGAAGATTATGACGACTCATTGGTTGTAAAAGCTCAACATAAATTTCTGCCTAAGCAAAAGCCAAATGATTTTACCAGTATTGATGTGCAGGCTTTTAGTATTGATAAAAAGAATAATTATAACACGGAGCTATTTTACAAAAGAGATAAAAGCGACATAGAAGAAGGAGGACTTGGCATTGACACGACTTATATTGACGAAGCAAATCACCTGTATTATATAAAAGGTTACCTGCCTAATTATATGAATATGAAATTTGTTCAGTTAAACTGGATATTGGAAGACAGGATAGCTGTTTACTTTAATTACGACGAAAAGGATGAAGCTATATGGAGAAGTCGCATTGCGGCAATCATTAAAAGAGGGGTAGCTTTCCCCGATAAATAAGTTTTCTTCAATTCTATATTGCTTTATTTACTTTTGCAGCAAATTGAGTAAAATGAAAGTAGAAGAACAACTGGCCATACGAAGCGGAAATCAATGTGAACTTTGTAAATCTCCCGACAATTTAAAATTATATGAAGTACCACCGTTGAACGGCCTCTCTGCCGACACCAGTATAATGATCTGCCCCAAATGCCTGGCACAAATTGAAAAGAAAGAAGCACTGGACAGTAATCACTGGAAATGTTTGACCGAAAGTATGTGGAGTGAAGTGCCGGCCGTACAAATAACATCCTGGCGTATGTTGAACAGGCTTCGCAATGAAAGCTGGGCAAGCGAAAGCCTGGATATGTTGTATATGACAGATGAACATCTTGCCTGGGCAAAATCGACCGGCGATCATGAAAATGACGGCCAGGTAGTGCTGCATAAAGACAGTAACGGGCATGTATTACAAAACGGCGATACAGTGGTATTGATAAAATCACTGGATGTGAAAGGCAGTACGCTAACGGCCAAATTGGGCACCGTAGTAAAAAATATCCGCTTGGTGGAAGATAATACCGAACAGATAGAAGGTAAGGTGGAAGGACAACAGATCGTAATTCTTACCAAATACGTAAGGAAACAGCAAGGCTAAAATTGCTGATTTAGCATAGTTTATACGGTAACCGGATTGTTATTTAAAAAAAATATTAAATTCGGTTATCAAAAAATATGACTAATGCGTACAATTTCCTTTTGCCTGATGGCAATCTTATTATGCACCACATATAAGGCAACCGCTCAATCTGTTGCCATTAATACAGATGGCAGTACAGCTAACGCCAGTGCTGTGCTTGATGTTAAAAGCACAGCGAAAGGTGTGCTGATACCCAGGATGAGCAAAACACAGAAAAATGCAATTGCCTCACCCGCTACGGGATTGCTGATATTTCAGGAAACGCCCGACAGTACAGGATTTTATTATTATAACGGGAGTAATTGGTTGTGGCTCACCAATCATTTAACGGGCTGGAGTATAACCGGCAACGCTGGTACCGATACATCAGTTAACTTCATCGGCACCACTACCAATATGCCACTGCGGTTTAAATTAAATAATGGTTGGGCTGGGCAACTTGACAAAGACCAACGTAATTATTCCATTGGATCGGGAGCAGCCTTTAGCAACAACGGCGGTACAAATAATATTGCTTTAGGCGATAGTGCACTTGCAAAAGCTGCTTTTACTATCGGCAATACAGCTATAGGCTCTTCTGCATTGAAAAATAATACTGCGGGTTTTTTCAATACGGCATATGGTTATTTAGCCATGCATAACAGCACGGGTGGCAACAGTAATATTGCCCTAGGGCTTTCACCGCTGATTTTTCATAAATCCGGCGATAATAACATAGCTATTGGAAACAGTACATTGTATAATGATACTACCGGATCTGCCAATGTGAGTATTGGTTTCGAAAGCATGTTTCAAAACAGAAGCGGAACCAATAATGTAGCAATAGGAACAAGTTCATTAATTGCTAACAGGATTGGTAATCACAAAGTAGCAGTAGGTTACTACTCTCTTGCTGCCGATACAACAGCAGATGCAGCAAATACTGGTGTTGGTGCGTATGCTTTGTACAGCAACAGGTCTGGTACAAGTAATGTTGCATTGGGAGGGTATAGTTTAAGGGCAAATACATCAGCAAGCCGTAATGTGGCAGTCGGAGATTCTTCACTATATACTCAATCATTCAACAATTTTGGCAACAGCTATTTTATTGATAATACAGCTGTAGGTTCAAAAGCCCTGTTCTTTAATCAACCTACCAGTAATACCAATGCGTCAAAGAATACCGGAATTGGAAGTGAAGCGCTTTATTTAAATACTACCGGCCAGGAAAATACGGCCGTTGGTACCGGTGCCTTACACGATAATATTAACGGCAGCCAGAATACTGCCATGGGCAGAAGCGCTCACCGCTTATCCAAATCAGGGAACCACAACAGTTTTTTTGGTTACGAAAGTGCTTACAATGATTCAACCGGCTTTAGAAATACCGGTATGGGCACCTTTGTTTTGCGCAGTCTTGGCAGTGGCAGCAATAATGTAGCCATGGGTTACGAAGCCTTATATAGCAGCACCGCATCCAATAATACAGCTATTGGTTTTGTTGCTGCAAGAACAAGCACTGCAGCAACCGGTATAATTGCCATTGGCGATAGTGCACTATACCAAAATACCGGCAGTAATAATACTGCTATTGGCAGCCGTGCTTTAAGAGATAATACAACTGGTACCAATAACCTTGCCATTGGCCGCAATGCACTTGAAAGTAACACGCAATGCAGCCAGAATACAGCAATTGGCGAATCAGCTTTGGCAACAATGAATTTTGCCTCGGCATTATTAACCAATAATGTTGCTATTGGTTACCGTTCATTATTAACTGTGAACCCGGCTGCCTCAACGTTCAGTGGAAATCAAAACACAGCTGTTGGTACCAGTAGCGGGGATGATATAACCACTGGCTATTATAATACTTTAATGGGTTACCTGGCGGGAAATGGGCTCAACACAGGATTTCAAAATACTTTTATAGGACACACCAGTGGAGGCGCTGTAGGCGGTACCCAAAATACATTACTGGGAGCAAGCAGTTCATCAGGAGCAGCTATAAATAATGCAACGGCCATTGGATATAATGCTGATGTAACTCAAAGTAACAGTATGGTATTTGGTGATGTTAATGTTACCAAATGGGGTTTTGGGACCAATGCCGTTGCGGCAAATATTCTTGAATTCAACAGTGGTGTAACATCAGCCAGGTTAACTACCGGTGGCGTTTGGACCAATGCCAGCGACCGTAATTTAAAAACAAACTTTAGTGAGTTGGATAGCAAAGACATGCTCAACCGCATTATGCAATTGCCCGTAAGCCGCTGGAGTTATACCAAAGTTGGAAATAGTATTACGCATATTGGCCCTATGGCACAGGATTTTTACAGACTGTTTAAAACAGGAGATGATGATAAAACAATTTCAACCATTGATCCGGCTGGTATTGCATTAATTGGGATACAGGAATTAAAAAAAGAAAATGATGAACTTAGAAAAGAACTCGAAGCATTGAAGAAACTGGTACTAAAAAACAATAGCAATTAATTTTAAACAACCAGCCGAATATATAAAAAATAAGCTGCTGTTTAAAGAACTACCTTGCCGCTCTTAACCGGCAACTATGAATGAACAGTTTGATCTTTTAATTGACAGTTACCTGAGCGATCGTATAGGCATTGCGCCTGCTTTTCTTACTCAAAAATTAGCCACCGGCCTTCGGCAAAATATTGTGCAGTTGCAGCAGGATGAACTGATGACAGCAGCCGGAATAGGAAATGCAGAAATCAAGGATGCCAATCAGATGATGCGCAGCGATAAGATTTACTGGCTGGATAAAAAGCATGAGAATGCATTTGAAAATGAATTCCTGCAACATGCCGAAGATTTTATTGACCGCCTGAATAATACCTGCTATGCCGGAATTAATGGGTATGAATTTCATTATGCCGTATATGAGGAAGGCAGTTTCTACAAACGGCATATTGACCAGTTTAAGAATAACAACCACCGTAAATTTTCGCTCATCACCTATTTAAATGAAGACTGGCAGTGTACAGATGGCGGGCAGTTACAGGTTTATCATCAGGACGCTGTAACGCAGATACAGCCCAATGCACAAACTGCTGTACTCTTTAAAAGCGATGAGACCGAGCATGAAGTTATAAAAGCCAATCGCTCCAGAATGAGTATTACCGGTTGGCTAAAGGTTGTGTAACAGCCGTTAAGATAATTCTTTGACTTATCAAATTCCTTATATATCTTACCATAAATTACTAACTGCATGAAAAAAGCCCTTTTCTTTTTTGTGTTTATTTATTTAACGGCAACTGCATACGCCCAGGATGCTGTAAAAAACAAAAAAGAGCCGGAAAAACCACATCCCGACACCGTTTCTGTGGGCATTTATGTTACCAGTATACATAATATTGATTTTAAACAAAAACAATATGATATCCATTTCTGGATATGGTTCAGGTATAAAAACAAAGCCTTGAATTTTTCTGAAAACCTTGAAATACCCAATGCAAAATCATCAGCAAAACTGTTCAATATTACAGATAGCACTGATAAAGAAAACGGTATTTATACCTTAATGAAATATCAATGTACCATCAATGATTCGTGGGTGGTTGATAATTTTCCATTTGATCACCAGACATTAAGGATCCGGTTTGAAAATTCGCAATACGATGAAACTGCTATGGTATTTAAGGTGGATAAAAAAGGCGAACAATATGATGTTGCCTCTCAAAAAAAAGGCAGGATGATGCATGGCTGGAATATTGACAGCTTTGTAGTAGCGGCCTATGATAAAGCATATAACACCAGTTTTGGAACAGACAACCTGGATTCGCCAAAACAGGTTTATAATGCGTTCCGTGTAAGAATAAATATTTCACGCCCTGTATTCGGCTTATTTTGTAAAACATTCCTGGGTATGTATATCGCTTTTCTTATTGCATTTGTCTGTTTTTTTATACATACCGATGGCATCGACTCCCGTTTCAGCCTGAGTGTAGGTTCTCTTTTTGCTGTTATAGGAAATAAATATATTATTGATTCTTCCTTACCGGAAACCACTCATTTTTCGCTGGTGGATACCCTGCACGGGATTACCCTTTTTGTAATTTTTATTGTAGTAACATCAACGGCCATTTCTTTAAGATTGATAAAAAGAGATCAGATGCGTTTAGCAAGGCGATTTGACTATATTGTAGCTACCATAACCGGATTGCTTTATATCTGTGCAAATTTATATTTTATTTACCACGCCAGTAAAGCATTTGGTGGCACTTAATGGATACTGGCACTTAATGGAAAACGCTTTTAATTAAAACGTATCGTGCTTTACTGATGATTGATTTTCAGCGTTTTGTGTTATTTCATATCAATGAATATCTGGGCTTGATCACATCAGCCTTAAACCAACATGCAAGACGGCTCGTATTGAATTTCACAGGATTACGAAGAATATCTGATCCCTTTAAAACCACTTTTTCTGCACAAGATCATCTGCAATCCCATTGTTCTCTTCTTCCTTTGATACCTGAAAAGCTATTCTAAAATCATATTTTTTACTTACCAAAGTCATATTTATTTTTTGAGGGTAGATATACCTTGTATTGAAAATATTTTTCATTCTAAATATACTATTATGAAAAAGTTACTCTTTTTATTATTTGCTTTTCCGTTTATCAGCACCGACGCTCAAAAAAATCCAAAATGGGAAAAAAATTATGATTATGTAGATAATTGTATTTGTGGATTGTCGAAAGTAAAAAAGAACGGCAAGATCGGGTATGTAAATAAAGAAGGTGTGGAGATCATAATACCTCAGTATAACGATGGGCTCACTTTTAACGAAGGTTATACAGCAGTAAGCGTGAATGGTAAATGGAAGTACATGGACAGTACAGGCAAAACCATAACAGAAGCCATTTATGAAGATGCAGGAAGTTTTTTTGAAGGATTGGCAGCCGTATCAAAAAATAATATGTACGGGTTCATCAATACAAAGGGTGAAATGGTCATTCAGCCCGGCTTTTCTACTGCACGCAGGTTTTCAGAAGGGGTTGCTCCTGCAGCCAATGCAAAAGGGTATTGGGGTTATATTGATGCAAAAGGTGAATGGATAATTAAGCCGGTATACGATTTTACCGATAATTTTGAGAATGGGGAGGCCCGGGTAATGAAGGATCAAAAGATGTTTTATATTGATAAGCACAATAAGTTTTTGCATAATTAAAGCCCGTTTACCTGGTATACTTCTTAAGGAAATCTATTGTTCTTTGCCAGGCCAGTTTTGCAGCAGCTTCGTTATAACGTGCTGGTGCCGTATCGTTGTGAAAAGCATGATTAACGCCTTCATACATGTGTAATTCGTACCTGATGTTATTTAGCTTTAGCGCTTCTTCATAAGCGGCAATACCGGCATTAACCCTTTCGTCCAGTGCACTGTAATGCAACTGAATGGCAGCTTTTATATTGCCAACATCCGCAGCAGCAGGCTGCCGTCCGTAAAACGCAACTGCTGCTTTTAAAGCAGGTATTTTTACCGCGAGGCTGTTTGACATAGCTCCTCCCCAGCAAAAACCAACACAGGCTGCATTGCCATTAAAATCGGTACGTGTGCCCAGGTAATCAAATACATTTATAAAATTCTGCAGGTTATTTTCTGCTTTTAATTCCTGGAATTTTTGCCGGGCCTCATCTTCATTGGCCGGCACGACACCAATTGCCGATAATGCATTGGGTGCAATGGCCAGAAATCCTTCCCTGGCTGCCCGGCGGGCCACATCTTCAATATGTGCATTTAATCCCCTGTTTTCATGAATGATAATAACAGCAGGGTATTTTTTTACTGCTTCAGGCCTGGCTACATAGGCCTGCATATTGCCCGGCTGGCCGGGATAGCTTATCCTTTCAGTAAATAAATTTTCATCACTGGTAAGCTTCATGCCTGCAGCATTTACCTCAATCAACGGCAGTACCGACATGGCTGCTGTAACACTGCCGGTAAGTAAAATAAGCCGGCGGATAAATTCACTGCGGGTTAAAGGAGTGTGGGTATAATCGTCGTACAGGTTGATGATCTTCTGATCCATGATCTTACTTTATATCTATAAATGTAAACCAAATATTCAGGTTATCTGTCAAAATTGTTTTTCCAAAATCATAAATTCAAGCGGCCTTACATGTTTACCGGTGATGTCGTCTTCCACAAAGGGTTTTCTTATGCCGGTATCAACATAACCATGCCGTTTGTACCAGTTTATCAATTCTGTTCGTACCGAAATTACCGACATATAAATGATATGGCAGGAGACATGCAATGCATATTCCTCGGCAGCCTTTAATAAACTTTTACCAATACCACCACCCTGCAATGTTGGCAATACACTGAACATGCCCAGGTAAATTTTATCATGATGTTGCTGAAGGTTAACACAACCAATAATATTTTGCTGACCGTCTTTATAAATTAAAAATACACTGCCGGGTTGCCGCATTACCTGTTCAACCATGGCCAGATCCGAACGGGTATCTCCTGCAATCAGGTCTGCTTCTGTTGTCCAGCCTTTTTTGGATGCTTCACCACGATATGCCTGATTAAGCAGGTCGTTAATTGCAACAATATCTGCAACCCTTGCAAAATCAATTTCATTATTGGAGAAATTAAACATACATATGTGCGTTTTAAATTTTACCGGTATAAAAAATAACTTGTGTACCGCCTTATGGAAATATGATCAATTATACAAAAGGGTTGCCTGCCGTAATTTTAGTCTTTAATGGTAACCCATGTATAATCAATACCGATTCTTTTTACCAGCTCAAAAAATATTTTTGCATTTACCGGGTGCAACCTGATGCAACCATGGGATGCCCTGCTGCCCAGTTTTTTAAAATTCCCCCTGGTTGTTCCGTGTATGGCATAACCACCCCTGATAAAAACTGCATAGGGCATATTGCCAAGTCCGTTGTAATTGCCTCCGGGAAATTTCTTCGAGGTATATTTTTTTAACAACGGCCCCCTCGCCCTAAGGCTCATCGAAGGGGTTTCACGGCTTCTTATACCGGTACTCACCGGAAAACTATCTATCAGTTCCCCATCAAGGTGCAGGTAGAGTGTTTGTGTTGATTTGTTGATCTCTGCATAGATGAGGCAATCGTTTTCTCTGCACCCGGTATATGATGTTGTATATCCTTTTGAAAAAAATGAATCAAGCATGGCCAGGTTTCCTTTGATCACTTCTATTTCCTCTGGTGTGTACTTTTCGGTTTTCTTCCACAATTTCAGTAAAGTATCGATCTGTTCTTTGGTGGCAATATCCTTGCGCCATATACTGTCAAACTGCTTTAACAGCATATGTGAAGTATCCTGTGCAGGATTATACAAAGAGGTATCAAAGACATTTTGTGTGTACCCTGTGGTATCTTTTATTTCCCGGGCTTTAATTGAATCCCTGAAAATTTTATAGCTGAAGTTTTCCGGCAGTTTTTTCTTTTCGGTTGTGGTACAGGCCTGAAAAAGAATAATCACGATAAAAAACCAGGTACACATCCTGATATAATGGGGTATCTTCAAAATGAAATTGGTTTTAAAAGTTGCCGATACAAAAAATAAGTTATACCTTTTTCAAACGCTCATTAATATCCAGCTTAAATTTTCTTGCATAATCCTTTGCCACATCATAACCGGCATCGGCATGCCTGATCACCCCCATACCCGGATCGTTGCGCAACACCCGGCTTAATCTTGCGGCAGCTTCATCGGTACCATCGGCCACAATGACCATGCCTGCATGTATGCTGTACCCCATTCCCACGCCCCCGCCATGATGTAAGGAAACCCAGCTGGCCCCGCCTGCTGTATTTACCAATGCATTCAATATGGGCCAGTCGGCTACCGCATCACTGCCATCCAGCATGGCTTCGGTTTCTCTGTTTGGGGATGCTACAGATCCAGTATCTAAATGATCGCGCCCGATAACAATGGGAGCTTTTACTTTTCCGGTTCGTACCAGTTCGTTAAAGGCAAGTCCGGCTTTCTCCCGGTCGCCCTGCCCTATCCAGCAAATTCGTGCAGGTAATCCCTGGAAAGAGATTTTTTCCTGTGCCAGGGTAAACCAGCGCATCAGGCTAACATTATCTGCAAAGAGTTCCATCATTACCCTGTCGGTAACCGCAATATCTTCGGGGTCGCCACTGAGTGCTGCCCATCGGAATGGCCCTTTCCCTTCGCAAAACAGGGGACGTATATACGCAGGAACAAAACCCGGAAAATCAAAACAATGACCAGTATGAAAGTGATCTCCTGCATTTTCAATCTTTAAGTTTTTTTCCGTCATCTTTGTTTCATATTCCTGTGCCCTTGCTCTTATATTGTTTCCATAATCAAAAGTAATGGCGCCTTTATGCATCAGTTGCAACATAAGCTGTACATGGCAATGCATACTTTCATAACTCAGTTCAATATAATGATCAGGATCCTTTTCCCTTATAGCATTGGCTTCTTCGTTGCTGTGTGTGTGTGGTATATAGCCCACAAGCGGATCATGTGCACTGGTTTGGTCGGTTAATGTATCCGGAATGATCTCGCGTTGTATAAGCCTGTTCAATAAGTGTACGGCATTACAAAGCACGCCAATACTTTTTGCTTCGCCGGTTTTGCGGTAATATATGGCTGCATTGATGGCCTCATCAATGCTGGTATGCTTTTCATCCAGGTACTTTGTTTCCATTCTTTTATCAATACGCCATTCTTCCACTTCGGCTATCAATGCCACACCTTCGTTCATGGTAATGGCAAGCGGCTGAGCACCTCCCATACCGCCCAGGCCGGCTGTTACATTCAATGTATGTTTTAAACTGCCGCCAAAATGTTTGTTGGCAATGGCTGCATAGGTTTCGTACGTGCCCTGCACAATACCCTGGCTGCCAATGTATATCCAGCTACCAGCTGTCATTTGCCCATACATAATCAGGCCCTTTTTCTCCAGTTCATCAAAGTGTTTCCAGTTGGCCCAGTTGGGTACCAGTTGACTATTGCTGATCAATACACGGGGTGCATCTTTATGGGTTTGTAAAATACCAACGGGTTTTCCGCTTTGTATCAATAAAGATTCGTCGTTCTCCAGCACTTTCAATGCTTTGATGATATTATCCAACGCTTCAAAATTGCGGGCAGCCTTTCCCCTGCCGCCATATACAATCAAATCTTCGGGGCGTTCGGCTACTTCGGGATCAAGATTATTTAAAAGCATGCGCAGCGCTGCTTCCTGTATCCATCCTTTGCAACTGATCTGGTTGCCGGTGGGGGTTTTGTATTTTACGGGGTCGTAGTTATTTGTGCTTGTTGACATAAATGTTTTTATTTTTTGCCGGGAAGACGGGAAAAATACGACTTACCGTCTTTCCGGCTAATTAGTATTCTCTCTTAATAAAATTTACTGCCTTCATCATATCGGCATGCAATATCCTGTCGGCCTCATTAAAACTTACTTCTTTGCGGAATGCAGTTACCATTTCTTCCAGCATGGGTGAAGTTTTTAATGGCCTTCTGAATTCAAGGGCCTGTACAGCATTCAGTAATTCAACGGCCAGTATTTTTTCAAGATTGTCTACTACCCTTTTGCATTTGGTGGCTGCATTGGCACCCATGCTCACATGATCTTCCTGGTTATTGCTGCTGGGTATGCTGTCTACAGATGAAGGCGTACAAAGTTGTTTGTTCTCACTCACAATACCTGCAGCAGTGTATTGTGTGATCATTAACCCGGAATTAAGACCGGGATTCTTTACAAGGAATGCAGGCAAACCTCTTTGTCCGCTGATAAGCTGGTAAGTTCTTCTTTCTGATATACTGCCCAGTTCGGCCATGGCAATTGCCAGAAAATCCAATGTGATGGCTAATGGCTGACCATGAAAATTTCCGCCACTAAGGATCATATCTTCATCCGGAAATATATTGGGGTTATCGGTTACCGAATTTATTTCATTAATAAAAACACTGCGTATATATTCAAAGCTGTCTTTGCTTGCTCCATGCACCTGCGGTATGCACCGAAAAGAATAGGGATCCTGAACCTGTGATTTTTTTTGTGCTGCGATCTCACTACCGTTTAACAATTGCCTCATATTGGCAGCCGTTTCTACCTGCCCTTTATGTGGCCGTATGGCGTGAATGTTTTCGTGCAGCGGTTCTGTGATACAATCAAATGCATCATAACTCATGGCGGCAATAATATCAGCCCATCTTATTAAACGCTGGCACTGTATAAGGTTATGCAGGCCATAAGCTGTCATAAACTGGGTGCCGTTGATCAGGGCAAGCCCTTCTTTACTTTTCAGTTCTATCGGCTGCCAGCCAAATGTATGCATAGCTTCTGCCGCTGGCATTTTTACACCGTCATGATACACTTCGCCTAAACCAATCAATGGCAAACTTAAATGACTGAGTGGCGCCAGGTCGCCGGAAGCACCCAGCGAGCCCTGTGTGAATATTACAGGCAGTACATCGTTATTGTACATGTCCATCAGTCTTTCAACCGTAGCGGCTTGTACACCTGAATGACCGTAGCTGAGTGATTTTATTTTAAAGGCCAACATCAGTTTTACAATGTCTCTCGGCACTTCTTCTCCCATACCACAGGCATGAGATTTAAGGAGGTTGCACTGCAGTTCCTGCAACTGGGATTTATCGATCTGTACATTTTGCAAATAGCCAAAACCGGTATTGATGCCATAGAAAAGGTCATTTGAATTATTGATCTTCTCATCCAGGTATTTGCGGCATTTGTTTATGCGCTCATGTGCATCAAAAGTTATAGATACCAGTTGCTTATGTGCCAGCAGGTTTTTTACTTGTTGAAAACTGGTGTGATTTTTATCTAATGGTAAATAATTATAACTCATTAAAATGTGCTGTAAGTTTGGACAATCGTTAAAAACATATAACTTGGTCAAAAGTAACACAAAAACCGCTTTTACGTATGGGATTATTAGCCCTTGCCATTGCACCCGGCATTGTAATTTGCCTGTTTATTTATTTTAAAGACAAATACAACCGGGAACCATTGGGTTTAATGCTGCTGAGTTTTTTTATGGGTATGCTGGCCATTATTCCGGCCATCATCATACAGCTTGCTTTAACCAAACCGGTTAACCAGCTGATGGGGGAAGGCGTTTTGTATACAGCGGTGTTTGCTTTTTTAATTGTGGCATTAAGTGAAGAAGCCAGTAAGTTCCTGGTCATACGCTATGTACCATACCGGCGCATGGCATTTGACGACCCTTTTGACGGAATCATTTATTCAGTAATGGCTGGTATGGGATTTGCCACACTTGAAAATATTGGTTATGTATTGGAACACGGCCTGGGAACGGGCATCATGCGGATGTTTTTATCTGTACCGGCACATGGTACTTTTGCCGTGCTGATGGGTTATCATATAGGACTTGCCCGTTTTGACGCAGCCAACAGAAGAAAACATATGATACTGGCTATTTTCTGGCCGGTACTTTTTCATGGTACATTCGATTTCTTTTTATTTGTAGGAAAAACATGGATGCATTTTGCCGGTGCATTGGTTTCTTTTATTGTTGCCATCAGGCTTTCTTTTAAACTGATACGCCGAAAACAGTTGCTATCCCGTGATCATCATCAGGGCATAGATTCCATCACCGGAAATAATCACGATATCCTTTAAATCATATGATATGAACCTTGCATTTTCAAAATTATTATTACTGGTTACCTGTATGGCAACAGTAACTGCGTCTGCACAAACTGTAAAACTGCAGAATTCCGGCAGTAAAGCCTCGCTGCGTGGATTAAGTGTTGTAAATGATGATGTGGTTTGGGTAAGCGGCAGTGCCGGTTCTGTTGGCCGCAGTGTGGATGGTGGTGAAAACTGGACATGGACAACCGTGCAGGGTTTTGAGAAGGCCGATTTCAGGGATATTGAAGCATTTGATAAAAATACGGCCATCATTATGGGTATTGCCGATCCGGCCTATATTTTAAAAACAACCGATGGCGGACAGAACTGGAAAGTGGTATTTAAAGACACCACCAAGGGTATGTTTTTAGATGCCATGGAATTCTGGAATGAACAAAGTGGTATTGTAATTGGCGACCCCCTGAACGATAAGGTTTTTATTGCCCGAACTTTTGATGGCGGCGATAGCTGGAGAAGCATTCCAGTAGATAATATACCCGTTGCAGATAAAGGCGAAGCATTTTTTGCCAGCAGCGGCACCAATGTGCGTAAACTCAGCAGGCAGGAAGCGGTATTTGTGAGCGGTGGTTTACGTGCCCGTTTATTCATCAGGGATAAAAAATTTGACCTACCCATCATCCAGGGTAAAGAAAGTACCGGGGCCAATTCCATAGCGGTAAAAAATAAAAAAAACCTGATCGTTGTTGGCGGCGATTTTAATGCCAAAGACGATACGGTAAAAAACTGCGTAATTACCAAAGACGGAGGAGAAACCTTTACCGTTCCTGTTGCCGGGCCTCATGGATACCGCAGCTGTGTTGAGTATTTAGGCAAAAAAAACTGGATAAGCTGTGGCCTTAACGGTGTTGACCTGAGTACAGATGATGGACAACACTGGCTGTGGATCAGCAAAGACAGTTTTCATGCGGTACGCAAAGCAAAAAAAGGAAAAGCTGTTTACTTTTCGGGCGGTGGCGGAAGGATTGGTAAGTTGGTATTTTAATTCATCAGTTTAATCACTTTTGTAGCATTGTTAACTTTCAACCGCACTTCAATAAAATAAACTCCTTTTGCCAGATAATTCAGATCAAGATCAAAAAGGTTGGTACCATTAATTGCATTTACATTCAATTGTTTAACTTTTTGTCCTGTACTGCTTAGTAACCTTATTTCAACGGCCGAGCTTTGATTTGTTGCAAGGTACAGTTTTTGATTTTTACCCGGGTTATTCCAGAGCTGAATGGAGAATCCGTCTTCCATTACTGATTTGTCAAAATCAACCATAACATTTTTAGTGATACTGTTAACACAATTACCAACACGATAAGTATAGTGAAACTGGTGTACTCCTATTCCTGCAAGTTTTGGATAAAATGTGTAACCTGTTACACCAACTCCGGTGGTTAATGTACCACCTGCCGGAGTTGCTGAAAATGTAATCTCTTTTGCTGTATGAAGATAAACATCATCTAAACCATTAATGCTAACAACCGGCTTGGGTACCACACTTGCAATAACAGCTTTCCGGGTACCGGCATTACATACAAGCGGTGTAAGTTCTATTTGCCAGTTATAAAAGAAAGGATAAAATCTATCGCCAAGTGATGAGCCAACTATTTTTCCAACACTTTTTAAATTAAAGGGGTAGCCTATATTGGTCGTGGCTGTAGAACTGGTAAATAAATTTGCCTGCGGACTTGTACTGTTAAGTCCTAATTGCAAATTCATACCGGCAGGAACAAAAAAATCAAGTTGTATATCCTGGATCCCTGTTGTAAGGGTAACCAGTTTTTCGGCTATCAGGCGTTTATACATATCTCTTAGCTGTATAATGCGCACACCTGATGAAGCGGCATTTACAGTTATTTTTTTAAGCTTGAAAGGCAGGAAGGAATTAAAAATAAGGTAGTCTGATTTAGCAGCAGCAAAATTACCAGCATTACTGAAATTGGTATTGGCCGGGCCCAGCTGGCCTGCAAATTCCGAAGGTTGGTCGGCTACATAAAATATGGTTGTATTTAATAAATTGCCGGTTTGAAAATTATTACCTGTAAAAATCAAATTTCCGTTTGTGGCTGCATCAAACCACTGTACATTATTGCCGCTGGCAAATAGATTTGCTTTTTCGCCAATGCAAACGGTATCTTCTTTGGTTATTGCCGGAATTGAACTGGCCGGAGCTGCAATAATATTCAACGTATCGCTTGTGATAGTTCCACAAGGAGTTGTAGCCCTTACCCAATATTTGCCTGATTGATTAATTGTTGTTTTTTGGGTAGTGGCGCCATTACTCCAGATATAATTACTGGCGCCACTGGCTTCCAGATCAAGTGTAGTACCGGCACACATAATATTTCCTTTTTTGCTGAAAATATATGCATAAGCTCCGGTGTTTGCAGTGCGTTGCTGGCTTAATGGAATTTCGGCCGACAACCAGTTATTATTTTCATTCATTTCCAGAAAATGATTATCCGGATCAACCTGGATCATTACATAATAATTTCCGTTGCAGGCTTCGTAGGGTATCTTTACAAAACTTTCGTCGAGGTACTGATGATAAATATCCACTTTTCCTACACTGATTCCCTGCCTTGCAGCACCACAACTGTAGCCTCCGCCCAGGCCGTAATTTGGAAAACTGGCATTGTTAAGTACATTTCCATTGGCATCAACACAATCGCCCAGTGCCCCGCTGCAAGTAGTTAAATCAATTAAACAAAAACTTACTTTTAAGCCGCTGTTTACAATTGGCCATTTCAGGGTATCAGCAACTGATGCATCTTTCAAACGTAGTGTATAAAGTCCCCACCCTTCTATATGAATATGCCCATGCGACGGATGATATTGCATCCAGCCTGCATCACGTAAAACCCCCAGCATGGTATTGCCTGATTTTTGATATATTTTTTGTTTGATGAGCCGTTTCGGATATGATCCATCGGGACATAAAAAACCCGGAAGTGGAAAAAAATCACGAAGTGTATCTGTGCCACAAACATAATCATCGGTAGGATAAACCTGTAATGGCCCCGAGCCCACATTTGGGGTAGAAACATCTAACCTGAGCAATCCCTTGTTTACATTGGTGATCATCTGGTTATACTCCGTCCACCCGGTTGTACTGTTGAGTGTTTTTTTACCTGCTAATATATCGGGCAATAAAAGACAATTGGTTGCACCCGGAGTTGGACAAGAGCAACCGGTTGCATTGGTTTCAGTACATTGCGACAATGATTGTAAAGAAGTAAATTGCAGGCCTGTTATTACTATAAATGAAATTACAAATGAAGTATTTATTAATCTCATACGAAAAATTTTGGTATATTTTTGTAGCATAGTATCTACAAAATACCAAAATTTACCGATAAATCAATTAATTAAAGAAACCGATGTAAGGCAACACCAAAAATGTCTAATATAAATTATCGCATTGTTCAGCATGATAATTGTGCGTCTGGCAGGAATTTTCTGATATTGATCAAAGCATAGCGCATACGGCCCAGTGCAGTATTGATACTGATGCCAGACAGCTCGGCGATTTCCTTGAAACTTAAGTTGGCAAAATGCCTCAAAATGATCATTTCCCTTTGCTCCTGCGGCAATTTATCGATCGCTTTTTTAACACTGCCATTCCTTTCAAACTGAATGATCTTATCGTCTACAGAGGGTTCTACAAAACCATATTGTTCAAAAATGTCATTATTCTCGCTGGTCTTAATGGTTGGCGTACGCTTTACTTTTCTGAAATGATCCATACACATATTGTGGGCAATACGTATTACCCAGGGCAGAAACTTTCCATTTTCTACATAGCTTCCTTTTTTAAAACTTTCAATGATGCGGATGAAAACATCCTGAAAGATATCTTCGGCTAAATATTCATCTTTAACCAGAATAAATATGGATGAAAAAATCTTGGCTTTATGCCGGTGTACCAGGTGTGAAAAGGCATAGGAATCGCCGTTTAAGTAACGCTTTATTAAATCATTTTCGTTTAGGGTAGAGTATTGGCTCATAGATTCGGGTTTAGATGGATTTTACAATAGTTGGATTTATAGTTTAAAAATAAGTGCTCTGTACATAATAAAACACTAAAACAGGCTGATTTGTAAAAATGAACAACTGAAAGGGGAAAAAGGCTTTCTGAACAGGATCTTAGTTACGCTTTAAAAGGAAAATAAGCTGCTGCAAAGGCCGACCGGGTCGTTACCAATGCCTTTACCTGGCATTGGCCATTAACACAATGAACGCTAAAAAGCTGTATAAGCTTAACATTAAAAATGCCACGTTGAAACGTGGCATTTTCTTATTCTTAGATCGGTATTATTAATTCAGGCTTCTGAAATCTACCGGAACCAGTTTACTAACACCCGGTTCCTGCATGGTCACACCATAAATAACATCCACAGCACTCATGGTCATTTTATTATGGGTAACAATGATAAACTGGCTGTTTTCACTGAATTTTTTTATCATTTGAGTAAACTTGCCCACATTGGCATCATCCAGCGGAGCATCTACCTCATCCAGTATACAGAATGGTGCAGGTTTGATCAGGTAGATGGCAAACAGTAATGCTGTAGCGGTTAATGTTTTTTCTCCACCGCTCAACTGGCCAATGGATGAAGGGCGTTTGCCTTTTGGCTTGGCAATGATATCAATATTGGTTTCGGCTAAATTTTCAGGGTCTACCATGATCATGTCTGCAGTATCATCTTCGGTAAACAGGGCCTGAAAAACTTTCTGGAAATTCTCTCTTACTTTATTAAATGTTTCCAGGAATTGCTGGTTGGCGGTGGCCTCCACTTCCTGAATGGTAAGCATCAGGCTTTCCCTAGCAGTTACCAGGTCATTTTTTTGTTCCAGGATGAAGTCGTAGCGTTTTTTCATTTCGGTATACGCTTCAATGGCAGTAGGATTTATTTCTCCGATATTTTCGAGCCGTTTGCGCTGCCTTTCGTTCTTTTCCCTCAGTTCTTCCAGCGGAGTATCGGAAGTACGGGGCTCGTCAATGATCACATCGAGGTCCACCCTGAACTCCACATTCAGGCGTTCTTTCATTCCTGCCAGTTGCAGCTTAAGATCGCTTAGCCTGTCCTTTATCTCATTGAGCAGGGAGTCAATTCCTTCTTTTGATTTGAGTTTGCTCTTTATTTCATTTTCCTTTTCCGTTAATGCGTTGCGCAGGTTATAATACAGCTGGTCAGCCTCATTCAGTGCTTTTTCTTCTGTTTCTTTATTCTGCAGCATCGAAATAACCATGGCTTCCAGTTCCTTTAACTGGCCTGCAGTTTCGGTTATGCTGGCAGCTGCTTCGGTTATCTGTGCAGTGCTGCTTTCAATCTGTAAAGTAAGATCGTTAAGCTGGTTGGTTTTAAATTCAAACTCCTGCTTAAGCGATACAACCTTGCTTTGTTGTTTGGTATACTGCAGGTTGCTATCGTTGAAAGTTGCGGTAGCGTTGTTATAATCTTCTTCAGCAGTTGCATAATCCTGTTCTATTAACTGCATCTTTTCTGTAAGCTCTTTAATTTGTGCATTAAAGGTGTTCAGCATTTCCCTGGTGCTTGCTATATCACCATGATTCGATTCCAGTTGTTTTTCCAGTTCAGTAATTCTTGCAGTACTGGTTTCTTCCAGGTGTGTAAGATTTTCAATCCTGTTTTGTAAAGAAAAAACATGATTGGTAAGGTTATTTATATCCTGCTGAGTTTGCTTAATGGCATTTTCTTTCAGTTGCTCATTAAAAGAAATCACTTCGTTGTGATGTTCCTGGATGTTTGCTTTTAGGGCAGTAACGATCGCTTCCTGTGCAACAATCTCTTCAATTAATTTTTCTAAATTTTTGGCACGGCCAATTTTCTTTCCTTCAAATAAACCAACACTGCCGCCGGTTAGTGAGTATTTGCCTTTTACATATTTGCCTGTTTTTTCAAGCACCACTGCCCCATTACTATTGCGTAATGCTTCTTCATTCTCTGCTATAAAAACATTGCCCAGCAAGTGTTTGGCAAGATTGGCGTATTTGCTGTCGATCTCCACCACACTCAATGCAGGTATGGTTCCTTCGGGTTGATGATGGCTTTCAAAACCGGTAAACTTATCCTGTAAAAAGAAATTAGCCTTACCTTTTTTATTGTCGTCCAGCAAATGAATAGCCTGCAATCCTTCCTCTAAATTGTTAACTACATAATAGTTCAGGTAAGGTTCCAGTACATTTTCAACAGCCGCACGGTATGCTTCTTTTACATAAATAATATCACTTAAGAGTGGTGCGGTGTGGTTCCAGTCTGGATTATTGTGTAAAAATTTTACACTTTCCGGGTAACCTTCCATGGAGTCTATCAGGCTTTTCAACAGATCGTGTTCGTTCTTCTTGCTGTCTAATGTGCGGCTCTCGTTGGCCAGCTCATTGCGCAGGCCTTCCATTTTGTTCTGTGTTTGAAGGATCTGCTCCTTGGTAAACTCGTGGTGATCCTGCAATTGCTGCAGGTCGGTCTTTTTTTGTTCCAGTTCAGCTTCTTTTTGTTTCTTTTCCGGCTCTAATTGCTGTAACTGGCTCTGGCGTTGAGTTTTCTCTTCCTGTATCTGGGTTACAGTTCTTTGTAAATTTTGTATAGAGGTATCAGCAACCGCCACTTTTTTCTCTGCATCAAACTGCTCACGCTGTAAGGCCTGGCTTTGTTTGCGCAATTCATCAATGTGGCTTCTTTTGTCATCAAAAACCCTCCGTTTTTCTTCTACTGCATTTTTAAGGTCAACCAGTTTGCCTTCAAACTGAATTAACTGTAATTCATCATCATTTATCTGGTTACCGGTAAACTGTATGCTTTCATCCAGGCCTTTTAGCTGTCCGCCTGCTTTTTGCAGGAATTCATTCAGGCCTGCTTCCCTTTCTTTCAAATATTGTAAACGCTGTCCACTTAAATTCTTTTCATTTTCTTTATTACGTACCGAGTCAAGCATTTCATTAAATGCATGCTGCATGGTTTGAAGGGCTTTTTCTTTGGCTACCAGGTCAAGTTTTTCCTGCTCCAGCAAGGCTTCTTCTTTAGCAATGGCTGCTTCCAGTTCTATACGCTTATCCACTTCAGCTTTCTGCTTCTCATTCAGGTCATGATAAGTTACATTAAACCCTTCCAGTGCAGCTTTGGCCAGTTCAATACTAACTTCTTTGTATTCTTTTTTTATTTCGAAGTATTTCTCTGCTTTTTTGGCCTGGCTTTCCAGGCTTTTAAGCTGGTTGTTTATCTCAAATAAAAGATCTTCTACCCGGGCAAGATCCTGTTCGGCAGCATCCAGTTTCAGTTTGGCTTCCTTTTTACGGGTTTTGTAAATAGAAATGCCTGCAGCCTGTTCCAGCATTTTCCGGCGGCTGAATTCTTTGTCCTTGATGATATCATCCACCATTCCAAGCTCAATAATGGCATAACTGTCGTTACTGATGCCGGTATCCATGAAAAGGTTGTGTATATCTTTTAAACGACAGGCTACATCATTCAGCCGGTACTCGCTCTCCCCGCTTTTATAATATTTACGGGTTACAGTAACAGTGCTGAATTCGGTTGGAAGCAGGTTCTTGGTATTGTCGAAAGTGAGGCTTACCTCTGCAATGCCGCTGGCACTGCGTGTTTTGCTGCCGTTAAATACCAGGCTCTCCAGGTTTTCGCTACGCAGGTTGCTGATCTTGTGTTCACCTATCACCCAGCGTATGCTGTCTACAATATTGCTTTTTCCACAACCATTGGGGCCTATTACACCCGTTATACCCTCATCAAAATTAAGTACGGTTTTATCGGCAAAACTCTTAAATCCCTTGATTTCTAAACTCTTTAAACGCACGGTTATATCTGTATTTTAAGTCAGACGGCAAATATAATGGAATGAACCAATAGAAAACTTTGATTTTTTACAGCAAATTGCCCAAGTTATCAACAGTTTTAATATGGCCGTAAATTTGCTATTATAAAACAGGATGAATCATCCGAAACAGACAAAAAGGACTTTATTTTTACCAACATTTCAAAAATAAATTTAAAAATGAACAAATTAGTAAGAGGATTAATAGCCGGATATGGCGCTAAAAAATTAGGAGGCGGTTGCCTCAGTACAATTATTATCTTTTTTGTAATATGGTATGCATTGGAACGATGTTAACAAATCTGTTTTAATCTGTTTTTAAAGTTTAAAAAAGCGATGTATACAGGTATTGTTACATTTCATATACGGTGTTTTTTTGCGCTTTTCGTGTATGTTTTACCACGTATTAAACCATGGAAAACACCTGTTTTTACTTTATTAGAAAGAGAACACAAAAAAAAATATTTTTTTATAATAAAGGAGAAAAGTATCACGTTGAGTGTAAGGATACACAAACCATATTTATTTTTTTAACTCAAAAAACCTCCTCCTATGAAAAAATTATTACTGTCCGTATGCATTATTGCATCCCTGCAAACCTTTGTTTCCTGTAAAAAGTCTGACTTAAATCCGGTATTAACCCCGGAACAAACGACTCAAGCCCCGCAAAGCAGCAGGTATGTCATTTTTGGAAATCCGGATGAAGGTACAGTTGTACAAGGCAGAACTTACGGGGAACCATGCGAACCCACCACAGTAATGCTGGTAGCCGGACAAACCATGGATGCCGGTACTGTAACAGTAAGCAATGACAACGATTACATTTATGTTACCTACACCACTACCAATGGCTGGGTATTAACCCAAACTCATTTGTATGTGGGAGATTGTGCCCTGATACCGGTTAATAATCCCGGAAATCCAATACCAGGACAATTCCCTTACACCGGTACACACAATAACCTGACCAGTTACACCTACCAGATACCAATTTCAAGCATACCCCTGGAAGCATGTGGATGTATAGCTGCCCATGCAGTGGTTAAAAAATATAACTCGTCTAACCAGGTTATTGATACACAAACAGCCTGGGGCAATGGTGTTCGTATAAATTTAAGTGGTGGAAATTGGGGAATGAAATTTGACTATTGCAGTTGTACGCCTTAATAAAAAATTCATTTATGCATAATAAAAAACGGCACATTTTTGTGCCGTTTTTTATTATGCTGTTAAAATCTTCCCAAACCATCATTTTGATTTTTTATTTACGAATCAATTCGTAAATTTGACCTCAAATAAAAAAATATATGAAAAGAATATTTACGATTTTGTTTATATCATCATCCGTAGCAGTGAATGCACAACCAAAAATGGTTAACCAGGCAATGGTTAACACAAAAACAACGATCATAGCCCCGGAATCGGATGATGCTACGGCACCTGCTGCCACAAGTATGACCAATGCAGATGGCGGAGAGGTACGCATCATGAGATTTGGCGGGGATGGCGAAACAAAAACTACCACCTGGTTAAAAAATGATCTGGTTAAAACATTTTCAGAAAGTGAAATGGGTCGTAATACGGTGATCAGGGACCATTCAAAAAAAATTACCACAACCATTATGGAAATGATGGGCAAAAAAAGTGGTTTTTATGCCACTGATGAGGATCAGGCTGCCATGCGCAAACGCATGGATAGTATGATGCAGAACCGTAGCGGTCAAAATGTATCTTTGGGCAACAGCGCCAATACACCAGCTACCTATTCGGTTGTTTATATAGATGAAAATTTAAAAATAGCCGGCTATGCCTGTAAAAAAGCTTTATTAATTGCCAAAAGATCTGACCGGTCGGATACCACTGTTGTTTGGTATTGCCCCGATTTTAAGTTGCAACATTTACCCAATACCGGGGGACCAGCCGCTGGTTTTGGTGGCTTTAGTGCAACAACCGGCACCAATGGAATGGAACTGCTCAATGGGTTTCCCATGAAGTATGAAAGAACTTTGGCCAGGGGCCGGCAAATGAAAGTGGAGGTTACCAAAATGATTATTGATAAAGAAGTTGCTGACAAAGAATTTGAAATAGCAAAAGACATTGAAATAAAAGCCATGAAAGATATGCAGGGAGGTGGATTTGGCGGTCCTGGTATGCAGATAAGAATTGCAGGACAATAAAAAAAGCATTAATTAAAATAACCTCCTGAACAGGAGGTTTTTTTAATATTTTATTGAACGATTTATAGTTTTTCTACTTCAAGCTTTTTCTTTTGTACTTCGGCAAGCTTGGCCGCATTACCCGTTGTTTTATAACCATGTTCCAGAATTTCCAGGGCCAGTTTATAATTGGTCTTATCAGTAAATTTATACTCCTTTAATTCTGCCAGTAACTTAACGGCTGCATCAGCATAGTTTATACTTTCAAGCGTTATTGTTTTTGACTCAGCGATCAGGTCATTCTTCACTTTTAATTCGGCTGGTTTGGTTCCTTTGATCTTAGCGATCCTTTCATTTATTTCAAAAGTTTTGCTATAGTATAAATTCGCCAGCTGTAAATTTCCTTCCAGGGTTGATTTGATAGAAACCGCTTTTTTAAATAATTCTTCAACCCTGGCCTTGTATGCATTTAAATCTTTTCCTTTGGCAGCATCACTGGTAATAAATTTATCCATTTCAACCGCATAATTATAAAATACAACATAATTATTGGGAAGTGTTTTTGTAAGTTCTTCATACTTATTCAGCAATGCTTCATCTTCAAGATCGGCCAGGGCAAATTCAATTTCCTTCATTTCCCAGTATGGCAGGTCAATGGGATAATGCTTTTTTGCAGCAGCCAGGTATGTGGCAAACATTTCAGCATTCTTTTCCTTTAAATATTTTACCACCAGTTCATCATAGGCTAAGGCATATTTTTCATCTGACAGGCCGGCATCAGCAATTTTTTTATAATACATCAGGGTCAAATCCTTTTTCTTGAGTTCATTCGTCAGTACGGCCAGGTTCCAAACCAGGTCGGTATCATGTGCCGGAAGTTTAAGATTTTCGGGGCCATATAATTTATTGTCGTAAATATAATCATGCACACCCAGGGTTTTAGAAAATGCATCGAAAGACTCTTCATAGTTTTTATCATTATATGCCTTAATGCCCAGGTCATATAAACCATAATAGATATTGAATATCGTTGAATTTTTTTCTTCAACGGTCAATGGTACTTTTGGATCCAGCTGTGCATATTTTTTCACAGCATCAAAAGCTCCTGTATAAAGATTTTTACTTTCTGCCAGTGGCTTGGTGGCAACCCTCCCCAGTGAATTATAGGTATATGCCTTAAAATACCAGCCTTCAGCCTTTGAAGCATTCTTTTCATTGCTTAAATAACTGTCAATATCAGGTTTTACCTGTTCAAACTTATTTAACAGGATCATTTTCTTTATATTATCCAGATCCTGGGCTGTACTGTACAGTGCACCTGATAATAATGACAACACTAATAAATATTTCTTCATGCTTTAATTTTTAGGGGTTAAAGGTATTAATTTAACAGATGATTTTTGACGTAATTTTTCATAAATTATGCCATTGTTTTAAAAGCAGGTACGTTCACCAAAGTTTAACAAGGGGCTAATCGCCTAAACATATGTAAATTACAGCCTCAAAAGTTTAAAATTGATATCTGCCGAAAGCATACAACAAATACTCAGCCGCATAGATATTGTGGAAATTGTTGGCTCTTTTATTAAACTAAAAAAGAGAGGAGCCAATTACCTGGGCCTGTGCCCTTTCCACAATGAAAAAACACCATCCTTCACAGTATCGCCCAGCAAGGAGATCTATAAGTGCTTTGGCTGTGGCCGAAGCGGCAACAGCATCAGTTTTTTGATGGAGGCTGAAAAGTACAGTTATGTAGAAGCCCTGCGCTGGCTGGCCGCAAAATACAATGTGGAGATAGAAGAAAGAGAAACCAGCCCGGAATATAAACAGCAGCAACAGGTCGCCGACAGCCTGTATATCATCAATAATTTTGCACAAAAATATTTTTCAGATGCCCTGCTGCATACCGAAGAAGGACAGGATATTGCTTTGAGTTACCTGAAAGAAAGGGGTTTTCGCGAAGAAGTGATCAACAAATTTCAGTTGGGGTACAACAGCGAGGCCAGGGATGGATTTACCAAAGCGGCCCTGGCTGCCCAATACAGCCTGGAATATTTGCAAAAAACAGGATTGGTGAATGTGCGGGATGACAATGCTTTTGATAATTACCGTGGCCGTATCATCTTTCCCATACACAACCAAAGCGGAAAAGTGCTTGGTTTTGGTGCCCGAATCATAAAGAAGAATGACAAAGCTCCCAAGTACATTAACAGTCCCGAAAACGAGATATATGTTAAAAGCAAGATCCTCTACGGATCCTATTTTGCCCGGCAGGCCATAGATAAAGCCGATGAATGTTTACTGGTGGAGGGATACACCGATGTAGTAAGCCTGCACCAGGCAGGTATTGAAAATGTGGTGGCCAGTGGAGGAACCTCATTAACCCCGGATCAGCTGAGGCTGATAAAAAAATACACCAACAACCTCACCATTATTTATGATGGCGACAGTGCCGGTATAAAAGCTGCCCTGCGCGGACTTGACCTGGCCCTGGAAGAAAGCCTGAATGTAAAACTGGTTTTAATCCCTGATGGCGAAGACCCGGACAGTTATGTAAATAAGGTTGGCGCAGCTGATTTTATCAGGTTTATACAGGAAAATAAAAAGGATTTTATTTTATTTCAATTGGGTATTGCGTTAAAAGATGCCGGTAATGACAGCACCAAAAAATCAATTGTAGTAAACCAGGTTGCAGAAACCATTTCAAAAATCAACAAGACAGAAGATTTTACCAAACAGCAGGATTATATAAAACAGTGCTCCGAAATTTTAAAAATAGAAGAAAGCGGGTTACATGCACTGGTCAATAAATTCATCAGGGAGAAAGTAAATAAGGATGAGACCCGTGCAAACCGCGACCAGCGCTTTGCAGAAGATGCAATGCCGGTTGCCGGCGGAACTGAGTCATCCGGCGAAGCAGATGCAGATGTGGTTGCACTTTTTAATAAAGATGAAATTCACGAGCAGGCCATGGTTAGAAGCCTGCTTGAATTTGGCTTAAAAGACTGGAATGCCACACAGAAAGTTGCCGATTATATTTTTAAAGAGATAGAAGATAACCAGCTGGAAGAACTGATCGATAATAAAGAACTGATCAGGATCATGCAAACCTACAAAGCCTGGTACGACGCAGGCCTGGAGCCTTCGGCAAGAAATTTTTTATACCACGAAGACCAGCAGATGAGCACGCTGGTGGTGAGTATCATGGATTTTAATTACGACATAAGCCCCAACTGGAAAGAGCATTTTGAAGGGCATATTGCAACCCGTGACGAATTGTTTGCAGAAGAGGTTTTTTCTACCTTAAATTATTTAAAACTGCGCAAAATAAAAAGACTGATGGATGAAAACCAGCGAGACCTGGAAAAAACAACCGTAGCTGAAGACCAGATGATACTGGTTCAAACCCACCAGCACCTGAAACAAATGGAAATTGAACTGACCAAACAAATGGGTACGGTTATTTTCAGATGATTTTCAGACTCGCAAATAATTAATACTGTCAGCCTGAGCCTGTCGAAGGCGGGTTCGTTCGTGCATACCGGTTTCGACAAGCTCAACCTGACAGCTTTTTAATGTGCAGACAGTTTTGAATCAAACCTTTTGTGGAATAGCTTTTGCATTCCTTAGTTTCTTCCATCCGAAATATGCAGCCAATACGATTAAAAGCAGGGGCCATACAGATACCAGGCCTACCAATAATTCTGCTATCCAGCTAACACCGGTTTTAAAGGCATGGCCAACACGTGTTAAAAAAGATGGAGTTACATCTGTTGGTTTAAAGCCTTCGAGGGGCTGGTAAAAAGTAAGGTTAATAGTGCTCATGGCACTCTGGTTGTTAAGAAAGGCAACCCGGCCGGCGGCCGATTCTATCTGCTCCTGTATGCTGTTGATTTCGTTTTGCACCTGCAGCACTTCTTCCATATTTTTTGATTGCTTCAAAAACTCCAGGTACTTTAACCGCATTTGCTTTTTGGCTTCCAGCCTGGATTTTGTGTCCACTACTTCACCGGTAACATCTTCGGTACTTATTTTTTTCTCCATCACTTTACTGTCATCGGCCGGCAGTTTGTTCATCATGGGCTCAAATTGGGCTACGGGCACTTTAATGGTAATAGTGGTTTCAGATTTTTCATCAGTCAGGTTTTGATCTTCCTGGGCAATGTAAGCTCCGTATTGCTTTACCGAAAGGTGTACATATTCGTTATATTTTTTAAAATCCTTTATTTCCAGTTTTAAATTGCCTGTTTTAATGATCTTGCTGTCCCAGTCGGGGTTTGATGCCACGGGAGTTTGTACGGGAGTACCGGATGAATCTGTGGGAGCTGGCGAAAATTTGCCCACGGGTATTTGTTGTTTTTCTTTGGTGTCGGCCTTTTGAGATTCAGGCGACTGCAATTCTGACAATGCGAAATCCTGAACAGCTTCTGTTTTGTTTTCGGCACGGTTACAGGCGATAAAAATTGTTGTAAATAAAATAGCAGCAATAAAAAGTTTTGTTTTCATAACAATGAGTTTAGTGTGATTAGATACACATTGATACAAATTGCATAAAAATAGTAACCGCTGGTAAATGTTAAATGAAACAGAAAACAGTTTTATTGACCCGGAGACCTGCCTGCCGATAAGCAAGTATCGCTGATGTCGCAGATTTTATTTTTACAAAAATAAAAGCGTCAATAATTTACAGAGTCCAAAATTCCCCCTTTAGGGGGTTAGGGGGTTGCCAGTTTCATGATTTGCTCCCATTCTTCCGGCTTAACGGTTCCAACACTTAATCTTCCTAATCTAACCAGATCCATATTGGCAAAACGGCCATCGGCTTTTAATTGATTAAGGCTTACCGGTTTCTTCAATTTTTTAACAGCTTTGATATCCACAGCCACCCATCTGTCATCATCGGTCGTTGGGTCCTGGTAGGCTTCCTTTACCACTTTAGCAATTCCAACAATCTCTACTCCTTCATTACTGTGGTAATACAACACCTCATCGCCTTTTTTCATGGCACGCAGGTTAATACGGGCTGCATAATTGCGTACACCACTCCAGCAGGTTTGTTTTTCCTCTACAAAGGTATCCCAGCTGTATACTGAGGGTTCTGATTTTACCAGCCAATATGCCATCTCAATGAAGTATGAAAAATGAAGTTCAAAAATAAAGATATTAATTGGCTTACTGGAAGGTATATTTTAAAAAAATACTATTCCGTTAAATCCAACCGGTTTCTTTTCCCGTAGATATATGTGTTGTCAGCTTGGCGACAATAAAAAACTACTTCATTAATCTAAAAAACAATTAAAATGAAAAGAAACAAAATCTTGCTGTCAGCCATGGTGGCAGCAACACTCATCACCGGCGGGATAATCATTGCAGCAGATCATATTGATGCGCCTGCAGTTACCGGCCAAACGTCTGATATTACTGATATGTATGTTTTTCAGGGACAAAACACAAGTAATATGGTATTTGCTGGTAATACACAGGGCTTATTATCACCAGGAAATACTGCTGCGGCTAAATTTGATGAAAACACAATTATTGAGTTTAACATTGATAACACAGGAGATAATATTGAAGACCTGGTTATTCAATGCAAATATGTAGCCTCTTCTAACAGTATGCAGGTTTATGGCCCCATCGTTCCATCTGAAAAAGGAACCCGCAGCAAACTGGAAGGAAGTCCATCCGTTACAGTGGGAGTAACACCCTATGCAGGTACAGCAATAACAGCTACCGGCACTAACGGTATTATGGCTTTCGCCGGCCCAAGAGATGATCCATTCTTTTTTGACCTGGACCAATTCAAAAAAGTTGTTGCAGGTACTGCAATAGGATTCAAACCAGTTGGAACAGATGCATTTGCAGGCACAAATGTATTAAGTGTTGTTGTGGAAGTCCCTAAATCTTTATTAGGCAGTGCAGCTTCAATTAATGTATGGATGGAAACAAAAAAGAAAATCTAATTAACCTGTTTGCCAAATGGCAAACTCAAACATTTTAAATTTAAAACAATGAAGACAACAATAAAATTAATAGCAATCGTACTTGGAAGTACACTGATTGCAGCATCATGTAAAAAAAGTGATCCAGCACCAGAGCCAATAGCGTATTACCAACTTCAGGATCAATTTGGAAGGCCGGCAATAAACACCGTATTTAACGGTGCTGCAGATAAAAATAATTTTAATACCACTACCCCATCAGCAATGGGTGCCATTTTTCAACCTAAGTTCTTAACCAATCTTGTTGCACTTGATGCATTTTTAAAGACCACTAATCCTGCATACGTAAATTATAGTGTAAATGCTTTAGGATGGAATCCCACAGTACTTACAACTACCCTTGCTACTGACGTTCTGGGTGTGAGTATGACTGGCGCAACGAATTTTGGAACCCTTTCTGGCAGAGGCCTAGGTAGTAATCCGCTTGATGACGTAATTGATGTTGAGTTAAAATTTGTACTTTTTGGCGGACCCACAGGTACAAGCAATCCTCAATTAACCAGTGATAATGTAAACACAAACGATAAAACATTCCTGGCTTCATTTCCTTATTTAGCAGCTCCTTTCTAAACACAGGCATTAACAAAAGAAAAAGGCGAAGAAGTATTTCTTCGCCTTTTTCCTTTACTCCTAATTCTTTTCAAAAAACATTCCCCACTGGTCATTATTTAAAACCATCTTTAACAATAAACCGTATATAAGTAAACGGCTTTATAGTTTTACTCATCACTAAACAATATTTTTTAACTGCATCATTCATAACATGAAAAAAGCTGCTTTATATTTCCTGCTGTTTTCCTATGCTATGGTTATCTTAAAACCGGTTACACCCTATGTTTCCGATGCAGTTGCCCATATCTTTTACTATAGCCAGCACATGGCAACCGTGCACTACGAAAACGGGAAAATGCACGTACACAAAGAAATTGTGAACAATTCAAAAGAAGACCAGCCAGCCAAAGAAACACCCGCTTCTAAAAAAGATAATTCAACCACCGATCATATCAGTTTACAACAAAAGCAATCTATACATGCTTTAACAGTAATCAAATCATATCTATTTCCGCTTGATGCCAAGCTGCTCAATAATTTCCTGACAGCAGCATATCCTCCTCCCCAGGCCTGATAAGTTTTTATTTTAATTGTAATAAATCTTAGTAAACATTTACCGGCTTTTTATACGCATATAGATGGTGGTAATTTATTATTACAAATTCATTAAATTATCAAGATTTAAATTTTAACCATGCAACATACATGCAGGTACATATTTACGATGTGTGTACTACTATTATCCAATTCATTTTGCCAGGCACAAACCACCATAAAAGGTAAAGTGGTAGATGCGTTCAGCAGGCAGCCACTTGAATCGGTTTCAATTACCGATGTACATGCACAAACCGTAACAACAACAACAGATCAGAACGGTAATTTTATATTAAAGTCCGCTACGGAACTACAGTTTTCGGCCGTGGGCTATAAAACGCTAACCAGCACTGTTACTACAAAGAGCAGCAATACCATTGGCCTGCAACCAGAACCGGTAAGTTTAAAAAATATAGTGCTTGAGAGCAATGCAACCACAAAATTCAGCACCATCAGTAAAATTGACCTGGATATTAACCCGGTTAAGAACACCCAGGAACTGTTGCGGCTGGTTCCCGGACTCTTCATTGCACAACATGCCGGTGGTGGTAAAGCCGAACAGATATTTTTACGTGGTTTTGATGTGGATCATGGTACCGATGTAAAAGTATCTTTTGATGGTATGCCGGTTAATATGGTAAGCCATGCACATGGACAAGGTTATGCCGATGCACATTTTATTATACCCGAAACCATTAACAATATTGACTTTGGTGCCGGCCCCTATTATGCACAGCAGGGCGATTTTAATACGGCCGGTTATGTATCTTTTGCCAGTGCTAAAAATATTGCCTACAGCCGCATACAGGTTGAAGGAGGAAGGTTCAATTCGTTCCGCACACTGGCCATGGTTGATCTGATAAAGAAAAACAAGGATGATCAAAGTGCTTATGTGGCAGCTGATTTTAACTATACAGATGGGCCAACCATTGCAAAGCAAAATTTTAAACGCTTCAACCTGTTCGGAAAATACAATCTTTCCATTACTGATAATACAAAGCTAACCGCTTCGGTTTCTACCTTTACCAGCAAATGGAACGCAAGCGGACAGGTACCCGAACGAGCCGTTAACGATGGCACCATTAACAGGTTTGGAAGCATTGATCCTACTGAAGGTGGTAATACCGAGAGGCATAATGCCAACCTGATTATAACGCACCAGTTTAAAAATAGCGCCAACTGGGAGAACCAGGCATTTTATAGTCGTTACAAATTTAACCTTTACTCAAACTTTACCTTCTTTTTAAATGATCCGGTAAACGGAGATGAGATACAGCAGTCAGAAAACCGAAATATTATAGGCTATGCTACCAAACTAAACCATATCCATTTTTTTGGTGACAAAACCCTGTACTCAACTTACGGTGCCGGTTTACGGTATGATGCAACCAGAGACAGTCGTTTATCAAACGTAGTAAGCCGTAAATTTTTGGGCGATATAAAACTGGGCGATATAAAAGAAACCAATCTGTATGCATTTATGCAGCAGCAGTTAAATACCGGCAAATGGCTGTTAGATGCAGGTGTACGTGTAGATTATTTCAGCTTTGGCTATTTTGATAAATTAAATACAGCGCAACTGCCGTCACAACAAAAAACTATCGTTAGTCCTAAATTAAATATTCAATACACCTTCAATAAGCAGGTGCAATTATTTGTAAAAGCTGGCAAGGGCTTTCACAGTAACGATGCCCGTGTGGTTGTGGTAAACGATGGCAAGGACATTTTACCTGCAGCATATGGAACCGATTTTGGCCTGATTGTAAAACCATCCGAAAAGGCATTGATAAACATTGCTGCCTGGTATTTATTTCTTGATCAGGAATTTGTTTATGTAGGCGATGCCGGTGTGGTAGAGCCAAGCGGTAAAAGCAGAAGACAAGGTATTGATGTTACCGGCAGGTTTCAGTTTACCAAAAACATATTTGCCAATGTTAATTTAAATTATACCAAACCAAGGGCGGTTGGCGAACCGGAAGGTGCCAATTATATTCCACTGGCGCCTACCTTTACCAGCGTTGGTGGTCTGTATTATAAAGCACAAAAAGGTTTTAACGGCGGCTTTAATTACAGGTATATAAAAAACCGGCCGGCTAATGAAGATAACAGTATTGTAGCCAAAGGATATTTTTTACTGGATGCTGCTGTTAACTACACCCGACCTAAGTATGAGGTTGGATTGGCTTTAGAAAATATCTTTAACATTAAATGGAATGAAGCACAGTTTGCAACAGAATCGAGGTTGAAAAATGAGCTTTCTCCTGTAACAGAATTGCATTATACACCCGGTACGCCTTTCTTTGCAAGGTTAAAGCTGGCGGTGTTCTTTTAAATACTGTATTATGTTGAACCACATAGAATCATAAGATCCAATAGTGAACCACATAGAACTATGTGTTGAGTCTATGTTTCTATTTGCCTATGTGGTTCAAAAAAAACAGTCGTAAACTTTATGTTGAATGAAAAATAACAACAATAAATATTATTTTAGAATTGTTGGCATAATGCTGCTATGCTTCCTGATCAGCCAGCCCTTATGGGCGCATGATGTAGTGGGCGAACTGGAAAGCATGAGCAAAACCGATGCAGCTATCTTATACGGGCAACTGGGCTTTACGCATATCATTCCCCTTGGGTTTGATCATATACTTTTTGTGCTGAGCCTGTTCTTGCTGAGCCCTAAATTAAAGCCGGTTCTTTGGCAGGCAACTGCATTTACTGTTGCACATTCCATTACGCTGGGACTGGCCATGTTTAAAGTAATTACGCCTTCCCCCGCTATTGTAGAGCCAATAATAGCCCTTTCCATCATGTATGTGGCCTTGGAAAATATCTTCTCCCCTTCTTTAAAAAAATCCCGTATTGGCATTGTATTTTTATTTGGCCTGGTACATGGTATGGGATTTGCCAATGCGCTTGGTTCGCTGGGCTTACCACAAAACTCCTATCTCACATCACTGATCATGTTTAATGTGGGAGTAGAACTGGGGCAGCTTGCCGTTATCTTATCTGCCTTCTTTTTATTTGGTAAATGGTTTGGCAATAAACCGTATTACCGAAAAGCCATTGTGATTCCTTTATCAATATTGATTACAATTATGGCCGGATATTGGACAGTTGAGCGATTGTTTTTTTAGGGATGGTAACTCTTGAGGAGTTGTATGATATATAAAAAACATGCCTTTATTTCGTTTTCAGTATGATTACCAGGTCTTCAATCATTTCCGGACTCAGATCATATTTGTTTTTATAAGCCGCTTTAAAAAACTGCCCTGCATTATAAACTTTGTTTTGTGCCTGCATATATTTACCCATCCAGTAAAGTTCATGCCCTTCCAGAGGCTTTCCGCTTACTTTTTGATGGTATATCTTTTCAGCTTCCGCTGTTTTTTTATTCTTATGCAAAGCCCAAACATACCAGGCATAGGTTTGCGGTGTAGTTCTGTTCAGCAATTCTCTTGCCGCCAGCGCCTCCGCTTTTGCTGGTTCATTTAAAATGCCGGTGTATAATTCCAGAACATATTTATTGTACATATTTCCGTACACTCGTTCAGAAGCAATAGTAACAAATTCTATAGCATATTTTTTTTGCATGACACTATCTCCCTTTGCACCGGCAAGTTGGGCCAATTTAAAAATAACATCGGGTGCTTTTGTTTTAGATTGTACAAAGCGAAATATTTTTTCGGCCAGCGAATCATTTTTATCGTGTACCAGTGCTATCCAGCCCAGGCCCATAATGGAATGCAGATCGGTTACTGACAGGCGTATAGATTGCAAATACAAATCGTTTGCCCTTTGCAGATTATTGTTGTGGAGGTTCAGATCTGCTTCATTTGATAAAGCTGCCTGCATTAAACTGATATTGCCCCGGGCAAGCAGGAATGCCTGATGCATGGCTGCAATGGCAGTATCTAAATTGCCTTTATAATGTGCCTGTTTTGCATGACGAAAATTATACCCATAATCCTGCCTGTTGGCGATTTGTTTTAATTCAATTTCTGCAACCAGGTAGTTACCCAGTTCAAATGCCACATCAAAACTAGAGGCAGCCGATTCATATTTTTTTAAACCGGTATTTTTTGCATGATTTAAAAGAGAATCTGCCTGTTTAAACCGGTGTTGCAAAATACTGTTGCGTACCAGGGCAATATTGGGAGAAGATTCCTTATGGTTAAAAGCTTTATCGGCAGTATATAAAATTCTATCGGCTTCCGCAAGATCATTAATATCACCGGTTAAATGATAGCGCTGTACCAGGTTACTGGCATATTTCAGTTCATTAACCAAACCCGGGTTATTCGGCACTATTCTTTTTTTCCAGAATTGCAGTTCATTTTCCATAGCCTGAACTGCTGTTGTGTTGGTATAAGAATTGAACAGGCTGTCGATAAATGCAGTTGAAACAATTGGTTTTGTTTCATTGTTGCAGGAAGTGTATACTACAACAAAGGCAATAGCAGATAAAATGTGTTTCAAGGTTAATGTTTAGCTGTATATACGGCTATATAACCCATTCGGATTTTTAAACTTATTCCCAGCCACTGGCCAACACATCAGCAATATGCATGGTTTTTAAAGGCAGGTTTTTATTATTAATGAATCCATCCAGCTGCATGAGACAACTGAGGTCGGTAGATATGATATATTCCGCACCGGTTTCCAGTGCATTGTTTATTTTCTGATCGGCCATACCGGCGGAGATGGATTCAAATTTTACAGCAAAACTACCCCCAAAGCCACAACAGGTTTCCACATCATTCATTTCCACCAGTTCCAGTCCTTTTACAAAACTTAATAATTTACGTGGCCCGGTCTTTATTTTACATTCCCTTAAGGCTGCACAGCTGTCGTGATAAGTGGCTTTCCCTTTCAGTTCGGCGCCATAATTCTCGATCTTTAATACATCTGTTAAAAAATCGCTGAACTCGTAAATGCGTTTACCCAGGTCTTTAACCGTGTTGTGCTGAGATGAATTTTCGAAAAGTTTACTGTAATAATTACGTACAAAACCCACACAACTGGCACTGGGCGCTACAATATAATCGGCTCCGTCAAAATCTTTTATGAATTTGCTGCAAACATCCCTGGCTTCATCCCAAAAACCTGCATTAAAGGCCGGCTGGCCACAACAGGTCTGGTTGGTGTTGTAATGCACTTCACAACAGGCTTTTTCAAGCACTTTAACCATATTAAAAGCTGTTTGCGGATAAAGCTGGTCTACAAAACAGGGTATGAATAACTGAACTTTCATGCTTATTGTTTTGACTTTAAATATGCTGATACCGTTAACTTTTCATCGGCTGCCGGGTCGTATACTTTTATGTCCATTGTTTTGGGGTTCACAAAAAAGCGGTAATAGGTTTCAAAACGTTCTCCCCCATTGTAACCCGCTTTAACAGAAATATCTGTTTCATTTTCCAGGGGTTCATCCAGTATAAATGCAATACCGTGCCGGTGGTTGCTGAAAGAATCAATATGATCATTGCTTTCAATTACAAACGGCAGTTTCATTAAAGCATTGGTAATTTTATTTTCCAAAGAAGTATCTGTAAGCACGGGTGTGTATTCAGTTACAGAATCCCTTTTTACAAGGGCAGACCCGGTATCCTTAACTGCTGTATCATTTGTTTTAGCAGCATGGTTGCATGCGGCAAAAACAAATACCATCAGATACAAAAACAACTTCATTAATATTATTTAAAGGTATTTTCAAGGGCAATCATTTTAAGGGCCGTTATTGCGGCCTCTTCGCCTTTATGCCCGTGTTTACCACCGGTTCTTTCATCAATCTGTTCCTGGTTATCTACTGTTAAAACACCAAAAATGGTGGGTACGGGCATAGTCAGATTTAATTGAGAAATACCTCCTGTTACGGCCTGGCAAACATATTCAAAATGAGGTGTAACGCCACGCAATACACAAGCCAGTGCAATAAAAGCATCAGGCCTGTCATCTTTATATTTATTAAGATCCCAGTATTTTTTTATCGCAAACGGAATTTCAAATGCACCGGGCACCGTAATTACTTTATAATGTACCTGGTTTGCATCAAGGATATTTGTACAGCCTGTATGTAGTTTTTCAATGGTTGCCGCATTCCATTCGGTTTGAACAATTACAACACAGGCATCCGGCGGAAGCAGGATGCCTGTTGTATTATTTAAGTTTGAATCTGTAGACATATATCTTGAATCGTGAATGGTGAATCGTCAGTGAGCGTCATGCTCAACTCCTGACTCCGAACTCCCTACTCCTAATTACTTTGTTACGCCTAAACTACCAAGGTATTTATCCACTTCACCACTGCTCACCCTTTGACTTGCAGGGTACTTTTCTTTTAGTTCCTGGAATAATTCAACCGCTTCTTTGGTTTTACCCATCGCTTCGGCATAACGGCCTGCCATATAAATGGCTTCGGTGGCCATTGCCTCATCCAGGTCACTTATTGAGCCAGCCTTTTTATAGTATTCCATGGCGTCATCTGTTTTCTTTTGCTCAGCATAAGCATGTCCCAGTAACAGATAGGCTTTGCTTTGTACCTGGCTTGCACCATTGGCATCAAATTCCTTCAGGTGTTTGATGGCCTTATCAAACTGCTTTAACTGCAGGTAGCAGGCACCTATCATGTATTCGGCCCTGTTACCCGATTGGGTGCCTCCGTAGCTGCTGGCTATTTTCAACAGGCCGGTTACACCTGATGCCTTATCACCGTTTAAGATGATGTTTACCGTGTCTTTGTTGTAAGAAGATGAACCCGCTATGAGTCCGAATAATTTTTCAGCCGGAAAAACCAGGTCATTTGCCTTTTTTTCATTGGGTATGCTTACCAGGTATTTATATCCCAGGAATCCTCCCAACAGTAAAATGACTGCAGATCCTGCAATGATTATTTTTTTACTGTATGCTGCCCAAAAACCTTTTGCCTTTGCAACCACATCTGCTGCATCATTTTGTTCTGCTTTTACTTGCTTATCTGCCATTTTTTTTATTATTATGTTTACAATTTTAAATTTTCTATTCAGCTATTTTGAAACAAATTCAAGGGATTCCTAATCAACTATGAAAGGATAATCTTCCTGAACATAAACATCCTTCAGCAATTCGTTATCATCCGGCCAGGGACTTTCTTCTGCAAAGGTCACCGATTCATCAACTTCTGACTTAACCCTGTTTATGATCTCATCAAATTCGGCATCGGTCACTTTATACTGCTCTTTAAGCACTTTCATTACATGTTCAATCGGGTCTCTGTCCTTATATTGTTCCAGTTCATCTTTAGTACGGTATTTCTGAGGATCACTCATGCTGTGCCCTTTGTACCGGTAAGTTTTTATTTCAAGTAAGGTAGGCCCGCCTTTTTCCCTTGCCCGGTTCACGGCCCTTAAAACACCATTGTGTACATCTTCGGGACTCATGCCATCAATACTGTCGCTGGGCATTTCATAGGCATCGGCCATTTTATATATGTCCAGTGTTTTACTGGTTCGGGCCACTGAAGTGCCCATGGCATAATGGTTGTTTTCGCAAATGAATACCACCGGCAATTCCCACAGCATGGCCATATTGAAGGTTTCGTGCAGCATACCCTGGCGGGCAGCTCCATCACCAAAAAAACAAAGTACCACATTGTTTGTGCCGCGGTATTTTTCAGCAAAGGCCAAACCGGCGCCGGTGCCAATTTGTGCACCTACAATACCATGGCCGCCAAAGAAATTTTCCTTTACCCCAAAAAAGTGCATACTTCCTCCCTTGCCCTTACTGCATCCTGTTGCTTTACCGTATAACTCGGCCATACAGGCCTTAGCCGAAATACCTTTGGCAATGGCTAAGGCATGATCGCGGTAAGCGGTTATAAATTTATCTTCCGGAACAGTTGCAGTCATGCATCCGGCGGCAACTGCCTCCTGCCCTATGTACAGGTGACAAAAACCACGGATCTTTTGCATTCCGTACAACTGGCCTGTTTTTTCCTCAAAACGGCGTAAGAGGAGCATCAATTCGTACCAGTATAAATAGGTTTCTTTAGAAAACTTGGTAGCCAATGGGTTAATTTTAGGCGGCAAAGATAAGGGAGAAATGGGAAATTTGGGAGTTGGGATCCGGAATTAGAAATTGGAGTCTGGAGTAAGGGGTCAGGAGCTGAAAAACAGGTACCCGTAATGCGGTAATTCAAATTAAAACAAAACCAGTAAAAGGCTTACCGGATCAACAATATATTGCCTTTATATTCAAAAAGCTTCCCTTCCATATTTCGGAAACGGATCTGATAAATATAATTATCTGAAGACTGCTGCTGCCCTTTAAACCTTCCATCCCAGCCTGCTGCATAATTGCCGGTTTGATAGATGACCTGGCCCACCCGGTTGTATATGCGTAATTGATAGTCCTTGATTTCAGTATTCACCGTAGGCTTAAACATATCGTTTCTGCCATCATTGTTTGGGCTGAAGGTGTTGGGTATTGAGATAGGGATGCAGGTTACTTCCCGGATGCTTAGGGTGTCGGTGCCAGTACAATTATCAAAACTGATTACGTTTAAAATATAATGGCCAGCTTTTCTGATGTCGATATGGCCGGTTGATGAACCGGTACTCCAGGCATAGGATCTATAACCCGGTACATTTATTTTTAACACATTGCCCGTGCACAGATCCTGGTTGTTGGGCAAAAAACCGGCCGGTTTTTTTGCAAATTCCCGAATAATAACCCTTGCCGATGCTGTACAATTGTAAGTGTTGGTAACCGTGACCACATATGTGCCCGGCTGTGTTACGGAATATTGTGGTGTATCCGAAAGGTCCTGCCAGAGGTAGGTTTTAAAATTTCCGGGGTTTAAGATTATGCTTTGCCCTTCGCAAATATTTCTGTTGGCGCCAAGTACCGGCTTGGGTTTTTCACGAACGGTTAAATAAGTAATGATCACAGAATCGCAGCCGGCAGCAGTTTTCAGCGTATCATAATAAATACCCGATCGGGTTTGGGGACCGCCTCCTGCAACATATAATTCGCCCTGGCAAATATTTGCTGTTACATTATTTATGATACGGGTAATGGTGAGGTTTAAAGTAATGAGGATACTATCGCAACCCAAAGTATTTAAAACCAGGTGTGTGTAGGTGCCGGTAGAATCGTAGGTTTTATTGTTTAATTGAAAAGATGTGCAGGTGCTTACATTAAGGGTTTGTGTTGCTGCTGCGTTGGGGCATTGACGCAGTTTATAAATAAAGATCTCACTTTGGCCGGCTGATGTTCGTTTTATTTCATCGGGACCGGGATCAAAGTCTTTTGTTCCTTCAAATGTACCTCCAACATAAATATTGTTCATTTGGTCAACCTGTAACGCATAACCACTTCCATAATACGGCCCGGAGGCTTTGGCCACCCAAACAAAACTGCCGGCTGGAGTCATTTTTAAAACAAAAACATCCGGGTCGCCCAGTGCGGTTAATTTTTGCTCTGCCGGTCCGGGATCAAAATCGGCGGTGCCATTGTAATGGCCGGTTGTATAAATATTGCCGGCAGTATCCGTTTCAATATCCAATGCCTTTTGAAAGGATGTCCCTGCTATCTGCTTTACCCAAACAAAATTAAAATCAAGATCGTATTTGGCCACAAAAATATCCTCATCATCAACAGGCGAATTCAACAGGTACATACCGGTTCCGGTATCAAAATCGGCCTCCCCGTCAAAATGCCCGGTAACATACAGGTGGTTGGTTTCATCCAGTTTCAGGCTGCTGCATCGTACCCTGCTGTTGCCCCCCATTTTACCGGCTTTTACAAACGCGCCATTGCTGTTTAGTTTTAAAATATAACCGTCGCCCAGTGCAGTTGAAGTTAAAGGGTATGTACCGTTGCCGGGATCAAAATCAACAGTAGTCCAGAAAAAACCTGTACTGTACACATTTTGCTGCGCATCCAGTTCAATATCAAAAGCCACATCCGACGAGGGCCCTCCAACCTGCTTTGCCCATAATAAATTGCCATTGATATCCAGCTTGCAAACAAATATATCCGTTGATCCTGCTGAAACCAGGTTAAATACACCGGTTCCGGGGTCAAAGTCGGCTGTGTTTTCAAAATAACCATTTATGTATATGTTTCCGGTTGCATCAAGTTTAATGGCATTACAAAAATCATTGGTTGGGCCACCAAAACCTTTTGCCCATATGAAATTTCCGGTTTGATCATATTTACACACAAAAATATCTTCATTGCCTGCCGATGTCAAATGGGTGATGCCCGGTCCGGGATCAAAGTCTGTAATACCAAAAAAAATACCGGTTACGTAAATATTGCCGGCAACATCCAGTGTTAAGGCATTGCCAGACTGGTACCTGAAATCGCCAATGGTTTTGGCCCATACCAATTTTCCGGCCGGATCGTATTTGGCCAGAAAGGCATCTTCGGCACTTACGGATGTGAGATTAAAAACGCCTGGTCCGGGATCAAAATCTACTGTGGCAGAAAAATAACCTGTTGTATAGATATTGCCGGCAGCATCTGATGTAATTGCTTTACAGGCATCATAGGAATTTCCTGCCATACTGTTTACCCAATCCAGTTTAACAGATTGGGATAAAGCGGTGGCTGCGCATACAAGCTTAAAAAAGGCTATTGCAAAAACTTTTGTCATCCGTATTTATAAACGCAAAAAAGCATCAAAAGGTTTGGTACTGAAAAAGTGCATTTCTGTTGGTTAAATATACTTAATTACCCTTACTTAAAAAGGCATTATCATTTGTATATTGCAGTCCATGTTTTTTATACAAAAAATAATCCTTACACAGTTTAAAAATTACACATTAGCCTCTTTTGATTTTACACAAAGGGTAACAGGTATATGTGGCCTCAATGGTAAAGGCAAGACCAACCTGCTGGATGCTGCATATTACTGCTGTTTTACCAAAAGTTATTTTACAAAGATTGATGGGCTGAATATGCAGTTTGGTACCGATGGGTTCAGGATTGAGGCAAAGACCATGGATCACCTGCCAGCCACGCCTGATGGAGGTACCGAACGCCGTGTTGATAAAAATAATGATTTAAAAAAGCCGGATGACATAGTTTGTATTTTCAGAAATGGAGCCAGGAAAGAAGTGAACCTGAATGGTGTTGCTTATACAAAACTATCAGAACACATCGGCAGATTTCCGGCAGTAATGATCGCTCCGGATGATATCAGTTTGATAACAGATGGCAGTGAAGAAAGGCGCCGGTTCATGGATACGGTATTAAGCCAGATGGATGCCAATTACCTGCAGCAGCTGATGATCTATAATAAAGTGCTGCAGCAGCGCAACAGTTTGCTTAAAAGCTTTGCCGAGCAGGGAAAAACCGACTGGCCATTGCTGGATGTGCTGGATGAACAGTTGATCATGCCCGGCAATTTCATTTTTTTAAAACGAAAAGCCTTTGCCGAAAGCCTCATACCGCTGGTGCAGCAATTCTATAACCTGATCGCAGATAATGATGAACTGGTTACGTTACAATACGACAGTAAATTGCACCACAGTTCTTTTTATGAACTTTTAAACACCTACAGGCAAAAGGATTTTGCAGCACAACGCAGCAATGCCGGTATTCATAAAGATGAAATTCTTTTTCAATTGAACGGGCAGGTATTTAAAACCACTGCATCGCAGGGCCAGCGAAAGAGTTTATTATTTGCGTTAAAACTGGCTGAGTTTGAATTGCTGAAACAAAATAAAGGGTTTGCCCCGCTCCTGTTACTGGATGATGTTTTTGAAAAACTGGACGACAACCGTATGCAACAGTTGCTGCATTGGGTTTGCAATGAAAATACCGGTCAGGTGCTTATTACCGATACACACAAAGAAAGATTGCAGGAAGCTTTTGAGCAATTACATACGGCTTACCAGATCATTGAGCTTTAGCATGGTGATTGTTCATTGAGTTTTATCAATATAAAGGCTCCGGAATGACCAATGACTTAATGACAAATGACTTATTTTTACAGTATGGGAGAAATTTCTTTACAGGATGCCATCAATCAGTTTTTGCAGAAAAGCCGGCTTAAAAACGGCATTCAGGCAATGCGTATTGAAGATGTTTGGGAAGAAGTGATGGGTAAAACGGTTGCCAAATACACTGATAAAATACAGATCATCAATAGCACTTTATTTATTTCTACCAACGTGGCCCCTTTAAAAAATGAACTGCTTTACCAGAAAGAGAAGATCATAGAACGGGTTAACGAGGCCCTGGGTGAAAAAGTAATAAAGGAGGTGGTAATTAAATAGCCATTTGTTAACAAGCCATCCGGAATGATCATATTGCAGCTTAAGCAAACGACCAATGACTTATGACCAATGACTTATAACCAATGCTCCTTACCTATTCTCCAATCCGCTAACCGTAAACCCTTCGGCCCTCAACAACGATATTAACCCGTTTTTTCCAACCAAATGCCCGGCACCCACAGCAGCGAAGACAGGGTTCTTTTTCATAATTGTTTTGAACTGACCAACCCAATTTTTGTTCCTGTTGTACAGTAAAATATCCAGATTATCTGCTGCACCAAATTCTGTTGTATTTACGATCTTTTCAATTTCATCCAACCGTTGTTGCTTATAAGCATCCAGCATCTGGTTAAAATACACCCTCGATCTTTCCATACTGTCAATATTTTTCAATAAAGAAGCGGCCTGTTGATCATAAGGAATGCTGTCGAACAAGGAAGCCTGAAAAGCCATGGTTTCCAGGCCTTTAATTTCTTTACCGTTTTCTTTAGCCAGTTGCATGACCCCTTCTTCAACACTAGAGGCTGTATTACAAGGCATCATTTTGGGATATAACAATGCAGTTAAAAATTCAGGCTTCATACGCTGAAAAAGGGTGATCGGGGTATTCAGGCTGTCTTTAAAATAATCTGAAATTCTTTGATACTGGTCGGGTGTATACAATTCTTTTAACCGCTTCCCGTCTTTCATATTCATCAGCATTAAAGCACCCATTACCGTTGCCGGGTCATCCAGGTCCAGCTCCAGGTATACTTCATGGCTGTTGCTGATGGCCTCTTTCAGTGCATCGCTTACAAGTATATCCTGTTTACAAAGCAGGTGAAAGGTTCCAAAAAGATAAGATGGCAGGGTAAGCCCGTTGCCACTGACCTCCCACAACAAGGTATTGTCATCCGGGTTGGCAGGTAACCTGCTGCCGGCAGTTTGTGCCTGAGCGGTATTTAAATTCAATAACAACCCCAGTAAATAAACCAGTTTCATCAAAAAATGTTTTAGCAATAAAATTAATTTAAAACAGCCTTATGCTAAATTAAATAATTACATTAGCTGAACATCTTGATATGAAAACAATTTGCAGATACCTGTTTTTACTGGCATTTTCAATACCGGCACAGGCACAAAAAGGACAGCCCGCATTTGGTAAGGTAGATAAGGCCGACCTGGAAATGAAAGACTGTGATTTTGATAAAGGTGCCGATGCATTGGTGCTGATCGATTATGGCAACATGTATTACGACCGGGGTACTGTAGGTTTTTCTATATTTAAAACGGTATATGAACGGCGTACCCGCATCAAGATCCTGAAAGAGAAAGGCATATCAGAAGCCAACATAGAAATAAATTACTACACCCACAACAATGAAGAAAAGATATTAAAATTCAATGCCAATACCTATAACCTGGATGAAACCGGCAAAATGGTAACCACTGAGGTTAAAAAGAATGCTATCTACACCAAAAAGATCGATGGGAATTATTCCAGGATGATCGCCACATTCCCTGAAGTTAAAGTGGGAAGCATCATAGAGTACAGTTACACCTTAGAAAGAGAAAACTATAACCTGCGAAACTGGTATTTCCAGGGCCGCATACCGGTGCGATACAGCGAGTACGGCTTAAAAATTCCGCAACTGTTTCGTTTTTCGGTACAGCCTACTGTTTTTGATCCGCTGGAAGACAAACAGGAAATAATTGAAGAATCCATATCCATGGACCAGGGTTTTATGGAAACAAAAGTGCTGAAAAGCAGTTACAAGATGCGCAACCTGCCGGGCATAAAAGATGAACCCTTCATGGGGTCGCCAAAAGATTATATGCAAAGGCTGGAATTTCAGATGACGCAGATCTATTACAATGAAAACAATGTTCAGGACCTTAGTTTAAAATGGAGTGATTTTATAAAAAACAGGCTGAATAAAGATGAAGATTTTGGACTTCAGCTTGAAAAAGATGTGATTGCTGCCAGGGCTTTTACCGAAGAAGCAAAACAAATTGCTGATCCCGAAACCAGAATGAAATTCATGTACAATAAACTCCGCAAATCGTTGAACTGGAATGGCGATGAAGATTATGTGTATACAGATAACGGGATCGTAAAAACCTGGGAAACCAAGACCGGTAATGTGGCCGATATAAACCTGCTGCTGATCAAATTACTGAATGATGCAGACATTAAAGCCACTCCTATACTTTTCAGTACAAGGGATCACGGACTGGTAACACCCCAATATCCTTATATAAGCCAGTTCAATACGGTAATGGCCTATGTGCTGATCAAAGACAGGGCCTATGTGCTGGATGCTACCGATAAAGTGATCAACCCTAAATTATTTCCGGAAAAAATAGTGAACACAAACGGCTTTATACCCGAAGGTGAAAACGGAAGATGGAAAGAGATACTTTCGGGAAAAAACAAATACAAAGTAATGGCTGCCATACAGGGTGATATAGATGATGCCGGGAATATGAAAGGCACCGGCCTGGTTAATTGCTATGATTATGCCAGGGCACAAAGGGTTAAGCAATGGACAGAGAATAATCAACAGTTTAAAAACGAATATTTTGTAAAACCCTATCCGGGATTGCAGATAGAAGAAATTGCAATAAATAATACAGATGCAGATTCTTTACCCCTGGAACAGAAAATAAAATTCAGTACTGTTTTAAACAGCTCAGGCGAATACCGGTATTTTAATATAAACCTTTTTTCAGACCTTGAAAAAAATCCGTTTATTGCCAGTACCAGAACGGCTGATATTGATTTTGGCGTACACCAGGATTACACCATTTTTGGAAACTACACCATTCCTGCCGGGTATATCTTTGACGGGCTGCCGGAGAATATTTCCATGAAAACACCCGACAACGGGATCCTGTTCAGCCGCACTATGCAGGTTGAATCCAATTTGCTGAATGTGAGAATGACACTGGAATTTAAAAGGACATTTTATACAGCCGATACATACCCCGAGTTTGCAGCATTTTACAAAAAACTTTTTGATAAACTGAATGAGCAGGTAGTAATTAAGAAAAAGGCAACACCTTAATATCTTTATTTCAACACCTGGTATAAACTTCCGCCTTCTTCAAATATGCGGTCAATTCTTTTTTCAACTGCTGCATCTTTTTCTACCGGCGGTGCGTGGTGCGGTTTAATACGGGCATCAAATACCAGCGGTCCCCGGCAACCCCAATGTTTGTTTTGGGTAAAGCTGTCAATACCATACATATCGTGCGACGGATTACAACGGGTAAATGTTATCCATAAAAAATTATTGAGTGTCTTACTTACAAAATCAGCGTTATCGCAAATGATGATAAAAGGCAGATTGGAAAGTTGAGTGTTACCCGAAGGACCCTGTGGGAAAGTTGAAAGTTGATGGTTTAAAGTTTCAAACTCTTTTGATGCGGTTTCATAATTCGTAAATGCTTTTGTTTGTATTGCCACAACGCCGGGCATTACCAGTTTTGCATTTTCAAATCCGGTTAATTTAGTTAAGCAATCCGGTATCGAAGAGGTTAATGCTCTTACCGGCTCCCCATATGCTGCCAGCACAACCTTACTGCCGCTGTTCAAGCCTTCTCCCGAGTAATCGAGTGTATCAATGGTGGTGTTGGTATAAAAATGGATGTCTCTTTTTAAATTGATGCGCTGCAATATATATGACAGGTAAGCTTCTATGTTATGCGTGCTGATGGCGTTTTGCTCATCGGCAGTAATAAATAAAAACTTAGCTAAACTCAGTTGTCCCGTACCCAACACATGATTGGCAATGGTTAAGATCTCGGCCGGTTGTTTGGTTGGTGTATATGGCGTATACCGTTCGCTGCCAATGGCCAGTAATAAAGGATGTACACCGGCTGCATCAACCGCATGCACTTCTTTTAATCCGGGTATTTCCTGCTGAATGGCTTTGCCGGTCATTTTATGAATGAGCTGACCAAAGCTGGTATCTTCCTGTGGTGGCCTGCCAACAACTGTAAAAGGCCAGATGGCATTTTTACGGGCATACACTTTATGCACTTTCATCAACGGAAAATCATGAGTTAAACTGTAATAACCCAGATGATCCCCAAAAGGGCCTTCGGGCTTGTTTTCGTTTGGATATACCTCGCCGGTAACTACAAAATCAGCATCAGTGCTTATACAAAATCCATCTTCATAAGAATACCTGAATCTCCTGTTGCCTAAAACGCCTGCAAATGTCATTTCGCTGATACCCTCCGGTAACGGCATTACGGCAGCCACGCTGTGCGATGGTGGTCCGCCAACAAATACACTTACTTTTAACGGCAACCCTTTTTTATTGGCTTTGTTTTGATGAACGCCAATGCCACGGTGCAACTGGTAATGCAAACCTATTTCTTTATCCGGTTCGTAATCGTTGCCAGATAACTGAATGCGGTACATCCCCAAATTGGCATTCATAATGCCGGGCTTATCAATATCTTCTGTATATACCTGTGGAAGGGTTACAAATGCACCTCCGTCCATTGGCCAGTGCTGTATCTGAGGAATATCAGAGATCTTTATTTCTTCAAACAGAACCGGTCTTTGCAATGGATTCTTTTTGGGTAATGCTTTTAGTGCAGCCAAACCTGCACTGAAATTCTTAACGGGGCTTTTAATGGCTTTAACCGGATCGTCATTAAATTCGATTAATTGCTGAACAGTTTGTAAGGTATTTCTAAAAATGAACTCACTTCTTTCAAGTGTACCAAAAATATTGGATGCGGCCCTGAATTTGCTGCCCTTCACTTTTTCAAAAAGTAAAGCAGGCCCGCCGGCTTCATGCACACGCAAATGAATGGCCGCCATTTCCAGGTAAGGGTCAACTTCTTCTTTGATACGAACAAGTTGTCCGTTCCTTTCCAGGTCCAGTAAACATGCTTCTAATGATTTGTAGGCCATGCATAATTGTTTCAGCACAAATGTAAAACAGAAATGCAGGAGTATTGTTGCAAAAACACAAAGGGAAATTATTTCTTCAGGTACATCACTTCTTTAACCAGTTTAACCGTTCGGGGTATATCGGGTAAATAAGCAGCCACCAGGTTTGGGGCATAGTGCATGGGCGCATCTGCAGAAGTTATCCTGCGTATGGGTGCATCCAGGTAATCAAATCCTTCTTTTTGTATGCGGTAAGTTATTTCCGATGATACAGATGCAAACGGCCACTGTTCTTCTACTATAACCAGGCGGTTTGTCTTTTTAACGCTTTCCAGTATGGTAAACCAATCCAGCGGGCGTATGGTAGCCAGATCAATCACTTCTGCTTCAATTCCTTCTTTGGCTAATTCTTCAGCGGCCCCTAAGGCTACTTTCATCATTTTATTGAAAGAAACGATGGTTACATCTTTGCCTGCCCTTTTTATGAACGCTTTGCCAATAGGCAACAGGTATTCTTCTTCGGGCACTTCCCCTTTTTCGCCGTACATCACTTCGCTTTCCATGAACATGACCGGATCATCATCCCTGATGGCACTTTTCAACAAACCTTTGGCATCGTATGGGTTTGAAACGGAGATCACTTTTAAACCGGGAATATTGGCGTACATCGATTCAAAAGCCGTTGAATGCTGTGCACCCAGCTGGCCTGCACTACCGTTTGCCCCGCGAAAAACAATGGGACAACCAACTTGTCCGCCACTCATTGCCAGCATCTTAGAAGCGGTATTTAATATTTGATCTAAAGCCAAAACAGCAAAGTTCCAGGTCATGAATTCAACGATGGGGCGCAGGCCATTTTGAGCAGCACCAACGGCAATGGCACTAAAACCAAGCTCAGCAATGGGGGTATCGATGATTCTTTTTTCGCCAAATTCATCCAGCATACCCTGGCTTACTTTATAAGCTCCGTTATATTCCGCTACTTCCTCTCCCATTAAAAATACACGCTCATCTCTGCGCATTTCTTCCTGCATGGCTTCTCTAAGGGCTTCTCTAAAGGCAATTTGTCGCATCTGTTTGATTTATTTATGGTTGCAAATTTATCTTATCAGGTGCAGATGAACAAATAGATATTTTAACCCCCTAACCCCATGAAGGGGGAACTGGATTTCACATATTTTCAATCACCATAGCGCTTGCTCCGCCGCCTCCGTTGCATATACCTGCGGCGCCGTATTTTGCATTGTTTTGCTTCAATACGTTAAGCAGGGTCACAATGATCCTGGCACCGCTGCAACCCAGCGGATGGCCTAAAGAAACAGCGCCGCCGTTTACGTTTACTTTTGCGGGATCCAGTTGCATACGCCTGCTGTTCTCAATACCTACCACAGCAAAAGCCTCATTCAGTTCCCAGTAAGCAATATCTTCCATTTGTAATCCTGCCTTTGCTACCGCCCTGGGTACTGCCAATGCCGGTGTAGTGGTAAACCATTCGGGAGCCTGCTCTGCATCAGCATAGCTAACAATTTTACCAATTGGTTTTAATCCCAATGCATCTGCTTTTTCCTTGCTCATCAAAACCAATGCAGCAGCGCCATCGTTCATTGTAGATGCATTGGCTGCTGTAACCGTTCCATCTTTTTGAAAGGCCCCTTTCAGCGAGGTAATTTTATCAAACTTAACATTAAAGGGTTCTTCATCTTTGGCAAAAATTACCGGGGCACCGTTGCGTTGTGGTATTTCAACCGGTATGATCTCATTTTCAAACTTGCCCGTTTCCACTGCAGTCTGGCTGCGTTTGTAACTTTCAATGGCAAATGCATCCTGCTCTTCGCGGCTAACCCCACAGGTAGATGCACAAAGTTCTGCTGCATTGCCCATAGCTTTGCCATCATATACATCGGTCAGCCCGTCTTTTGCCAGGCCATCAATGAGCTGGGTATTTCCATATTTATTTCCCCAGCGCATGCTGTCAACATAAAAAGGCACGTTGCTCATGCTTTCCATGCCACCGGCCACTACAATTTCTGCGTCGCCCAGCATAATACTTTGAGCAGCCTGCGCTATCGCCTTCATGCCACTGGCACATACCTTATTGACTGTTGTGCAATTTACCTCGTTTGGTAATCCTGCAAATTTGGCTGCCTGGCGTGCCGGTGCCTGTCCAAGGTTTGCCTGTATCACACAACCCATCAGCACATCGTTAACCAGGTCTGGTTTAATTCCGGCTTTTTCAATCGCTCCCTTTATGGCAAAAGCACCTAATTGTGTGGCTGTAAATCCTTTTAAGGTACCACCAAAACTACCCATGGGCGTTCTTACTGCAGATATAATATACACTTCTTTCATATAGCTTATTTTTTAGAATGCAAAGGTAAGCATTAAGATTTTAGGTAATTATGTTCGTGATGACCACTACTCCACAAAATATTTCCCCGTTTAAAAAGCAAGATTGTAAAAATGTGCCGCATATCGTTTAAATAATTATCTTGTATGCTTTATAAATAATTAAACATCAGTGTATGAAAAAGCCTGTTTTATTTTTGATGGTCGCCTGTATTGGTTTATTTACCGCCTGTTCTAAAAAGAATACAGCCGGCAATAAAACTCAGGCATCCCCCACCAATTATGTTACCGATATTGTTCCGTTGATACAGGCAAAATGTTCGCCTTGCCATATTCCATCAAAAGGAGGCCGTAAAACGAATTTTGAGGATTACGCAGGTGTAAAAAAATACAGTGCCGATATACTCGCAAGGGTACAGTTAAATTCTACCGACCGGGGTTTCATGCCTTTCAAGAACGAAAAATTAAGTTCTGCTGAAATAGTGGTCATTAAAAAATGGATTGACCAGGGTTTGCTGGAAAAATAAACATTATTGCATTTTTATGCGTGGATCAATTGCCCGGTACAACAGATCGGCAAAAAGGTTAATGATGATAAAAATGCAGGCACTTAATAAAACTGATCCCATCACCACCGGGTAATCCAGTTTTTCCAGTGCATCAACGGTTATTTTCCCCAAGCCCTTCCAGCCAAAGATATACTCCACAAAAAAAGCGCCGGCCAGCAATTCGGCAAACCAGCCGGTTATGGCAGTAATCACCGGGTTTAGCGCATTGCGTAATGCATGTTTAAAAATGACGGCATTTTTACCCAGCCCTTTAGCATAAGCGGTGCGTATATAATCCTGGCTAAGTACATCCAGCATAGCACTGCGGGTTAATTGTGTAATGATGGCCAGCGGCCTTATGCCAAGTGTACAGGCAGGCAGGATCAGGTTCTTCAGGCTTATGTATCTTTCGCCGGTCACTTCATCAATATCAAACCAGCTGCCGGTTAAATTCAATCCGGTATACCCATGCAGTACCACTCCAAATAAATAAGCAATAATGATGGCCATAAAAAATGAAGGAGCAGAAATGCCGGCAATACTGGAAAAAACAGCCGTTGTATCCATCCAGGTCCCTTTTTTTACGGCTGCGGTTACTCCCAATAATACACCTATGATGGTGGCAAACAACATGGCTGCTATGGCCAGTATCAATGTACCGGGCAGTGATTCCATCAACAGTTTTCCTACTTCCTTTTTGGTTTGATAACTTTTGCGCAGGTAAGGTATTTTAAACCCTGCCTTATAGGTTCCGCCAACAAAAAATCCTTTAAGTTGCTTCTTTTGAATATCTGCTTTGCTGTGAAAACAAAGTGGAGAAACATCATTTACATATAAAATGAATTGTTTCCATTTGGGCTGGTCAAGGTAAAGGTCGCTCCGGATATTGTCCATTGTTTTTTTATCGCCGGTCTGGCCAACGATCATTCGTGCCGGATCGCCAAAGCCCTGGAACATGATAAAGACCAATACCACTACACCGAGCAGTACTAAAAAAGCGTAAAAAAATTTCTTAAGTAAATAATTCAAAGTTTTATATCGGATAAAGCATGTATGAAATTATTTCAATGCCTTTTCTACATCACTGCCACCCCATTTATTTTTTACGACCGGGCCGTTCATCAAGTACAATGTTAAATTGTTGCGGGCCGCTGTTTTTAATGCGGTTGCGTCGCAGCTTAAAATGGTTAACCCCTGTACCGCTATGAGTTCCCTTGCAGCTTTGGGGTCGGGTGTAACCAGGTACAACGGCTTTTTTTTGCCGGCATATAAACCGGCAAAATGGTTGATCCATTTGTCGTTTTTGGTAAACCCTTTGGCATACAACAGGTAATATTCTCCTGCCTGGTTTAAAATGGCTTCTGTTGTATCGTTATCATTTTCAGTTTTTAAAACAAAATCATTGATCAGGGGAATATTGTTCTTTCCTTTTTCTACCAGTACCTGTTTGCGCTCTACAAATTCCCAGCTGCTGTCGGGCAGGGCACTAACTGCAAACTCCTTGCTTTCCCCGTTCTTTTTATACACAAACTGGTAATCAAATTTATCCGGCACAGCATCTTCGGGCATTTTACGCAGTTCCAGGATGTTGTTGCCAACCTTAAACGGCAGGCAATCCTTTACCGGCAAATGATTTAAAACATACCACTGCAGTGCCAGGATCCCCAAAAGCGAAATTAAAAATACAGCTGCATTAACGTTACCGGGAAAAACGGGCTTAATGTATTTCCTGCCGGCCAAAATAAGCAGCACCAGTATCAGCAGCACAATATCTTTGGTAAATGTTTGAACAGGTGTAAGCGGAATACAATCGCCAAAACAGCCGCAGGCCCGTATTTTACCGCTGAATAAAACATAACTGGTAAGGAAAGTGAACAACAGCATCAGCAAAAGCAACAGCCAGGAAACCATCCTGGTTCTCCAGCCCAGCAGTAAAGCAACCCCCAGAACCACTTCCATGGTGATCATTACCAGGGATAACAGCAAGGCCTGTTCGTTTATCCACAGCATTGTATCTTTCATGATCCCTTCAGAAGCCCATACTTCAAAAAATTCCTGCATTTTGTAAGCGAGCCCCAATGGATCAATGGCTTTTACCAATCCCGAAAAAATAAACAGCACGCCAACTAAGATCCTTGCAAGGTTTACAAACTGTTTCATAACTTAAATATTTTTTTTGTTATTCACCGCCTTCGACAAGCTCAGGCTGACATTACTTTTACGGGATGGTCATTCTTTCATTATCCACTATGCACTTCTTCCTCAATTAATATCAACCCGAAAACTGCATAGTTTATAATATCGTAAAAATTGGCATCAATGCCTTCACTGATGATCGTTTTTCCTTTATTGATCAATATCTGCTTGATGCGTAAGATCTTTGCCAATATCAGGTCGGTAAAACTTTCCTGGCTCATTTCACGCCAGGCTTCGCCATAATCATGATTCTTATCAAGCATCAGTTTTTTTGCAATGGATACTTTTTCATTGTATAATCTTTCAACGGTTTCATAATCCAGGTCTTCCAGTTCATCATCATGAATATCCAATTGTATTAAACCAATGATGCCATAATTCAGTATCCCCTTAAATTCGCTGATGATATCATCTCCTATTTTTTGGGTGCCTGCTTCCTGTATGGTGCGTATTCGTTTTGCTTTTATATAGATCTGGTCGGCAACAGATATCGTGCGGTACACCCGCCAGGAAGTACCGTAATCTTTTGTTTTTTGCAGAAAAATTGTTTTGCAGCCTGCCACTGCCTGGTCGTATTGATGGTTTGTATTCATTTATCAATGTGCATTTGTACCTTGTGCTATATTAAGTCAAAAATAATTGAAAAAGATTTGATGAACAGCATAAACTGCAAAGGAAAACTTTTAAGCCTGCAGGAACCGGTAGTTATGGGCATTATTAACCTGACTCCCGATTCATTTTATGAAGGGCACCTGAAACTAAATGCCCATGAAATAACGGCAAAGGCCGGTAATATGATACAGGATGGGGCAGCTATTGTTGATATTGGCGGATTGAGTACAAGGCCCGGCAGCCAGCCGGTTTCGGTGCAGGAAGAAATGGACAGGGTTTTACCGGCCATGGAAGCCATACACAACGCCTTCCCTTCATTAATTGTATCCATTGATACCTATAACAGCCAGGTAGCTCGGGCTGCGGTTGATGCCGGTGCCGGTATCATCAATGATATCAGCGGTGGCAACGCAGACCCCCACATGCTGCATACCGCTGCGGAACTGGGTGTGCCGTTCATATGCATGCACATGCTGGGCACGCCTGCTACCATGCAGCAAAACCCGGTGTACAGCAACGTAGTTCGGGAGGTACTGGATTTTTTTATCGCAAAAATAGATGCCTGTACGCGGGCAGGCATTAAAGATGTTATAATTGACCCCGGTTTTGGCTTTGGAAAAACCATTACACATAATTTTCAATTGTTGAAAGCGCTTTCTGTTTTGGCAATGACCAACAGGCCCATACTGGCTGGTTTATCCAGGAAAAGTACCATTTACAAAACACTGGAAAATACGGCTGCCGATGCTTTGAACGGCACAACCGTTTTAAACACCATAGCATTATTAAACGGTGCTTCTATCCTCAGGGTACATGATGTAAAGGAAGCTAACGAGGCTGTAAGGCTTTATAATGCTTACAAAAAAGCGCCCTGAACATTCAGGGCGCATACTATCTTATTAAAGGGGGTTGTTTATTTACCAGGCTTTGCAGGGGGTGCCTGCTGGTTCTGGCTTTCCTGCATTTTCTTCATCATTTCTTCCTGCATGGCTTTTTGTTTGGCTGCATAAGCTTCTTCAGACTGCACATCAAGCACTTCCATATCAAACATCAAATTATCGCCCGGCTTTATTTTATCACCACTTCCGCCTTCACCATAAGCCAGTGTTGATGGAATATAGATGGTAGCTTTACTTCCTTTTTTAAGCTGCATCAGGGCGTCTGACCATCCAAGAATGATACCGCCTAATTCTGACAGGTTTACTTCATAAGGTTGTACATGCATGAATTTAGGGTCAATATTGGAATCGAAAACCTTACCACTGTCCAGGGTACGGCCGGTATAATTTACAACGGCAATATCTTTATTGCTGATCTTTTCGCCTGTTCCCTCTAATGTGACAGAAATATAAGTACCCCATTTTGTTTTGGTTGCCTTGATATTATTTTTTGCCAGGTAGGCTTCAATTGCCTTACTCTCGGTTTCCAGTTGCGTTTTTTTAGTGATAAGCCCTTTTTCTATTTCTTCAATTTGCTTTTTGTAAATTCTGGGCTTGGCCAAAATCGTTTCAGCCTTGTTTGCACTGTCGGCCTGATCTTTTGTTTCAAAGAAATTGACCATTTTTACATGCGTGTACAACAACTTCCCTTTTTTCATAAATGGGGGCATCTCATTTTTGGGATCTTTAAATACCGTATCGGTAAGCAGCCTGATCACCAGGCTGTCGCCTTTTCTCATTTGCTTCAGAATTTTGAAATAGGCCAAAGGGGTACCGGCAGAATCCAATACCTGTATACGGGACATATAATCACGTGTATCCATTAATACGGTATCTTTTGTTCCTGCATATACCTGTTTAATATGTATCTGCATAAAATTGCCATAACCAATGGCCTTTCCGCTTCCTGTAGTAATGATCTTATACTCCAGGCCGTTGTCGCCTTTCTTAAATGAGCCGGTACAGGCAGATAATGCCAACAGGCAAATGGCCGACAGGTAAATAAATTGTTTCATTTTGTGTATTTTATTTTGGTTTTTAAAATCAATAACTGCTTAATTGTGCTGCGTTTTCCTTAATGGCTTCCTTAAATTTTATAACCACCTCTTCCAGGGGTTCTTTATTAAAACCTCCTGCAGCATTAAAATGGCCACCGCCGTTAAAATACCTGCGGGCAAAGGTATTTACATCAAATCCATCTTTGCTTCTGAAAGAACTTTTACGTTCTTCTCCCCGGTCAATGATCACTGAGGCCAGTTTAATGCCCTGAATACTTAAACCATAGTTTACCAGGCCTTCAGTATCGCCGGTTCTTATGTTGTATTTTATCAGGTCCTGCTGGGTAATGTACATTAACACGGTATTGTATTCGTAAAATACTTCCATGCGGTTTAAAAGTACATGGCCAATAAAACGAAAACGGTTTTCAAGGAAATTATCATACAATGCTTCGTGTACATGGCTGTGCTCCAGTCCTCTTTCTTTCAGTTCATACACCATTTTATGTACGCTGGCTTTGGTTGAAGGAAAACGGAAAGAACCGGTATCGGTCATTACCCCTGCATATAAACATTCGCCGATCGTTGCATCGATCTGATCAATCTGGCCTGCATCCACAATCAGGTCAAATACCATTTCGGCAGTTGAACTTTTGGCAATATCACTTGCTCCGTAAGTAAACACTTCTGTTTGTGGCTCCCGGTGATGGTCAATCAGTATTCTGTCGCCTTTTGCGTGTTTCAATTTTTCCTCCATCCTTTTGGTTCGGCTCAGGATATTAAAGTCGAGGCAAAAAAGCCAATCTGCTTCATCGATCAACACATCACAACTGGCTGTCTGGCTCTCATAATCCAGCACCTGATCGCATCCTGGCATCCAGTTTAAAAAATCGGCCCAGTTTGTAGGGGATATTACAGTGCAGCTATGTCCTAATTTATTTAAAAAATGATACAGACCCAGGGTAGAACCCATTGCATCGCCGTCAGGTTTCTGATGCATGGTGATCACCACTTTTTTAGGTTGATCCAGAAGGGGAAATATGTTTTTAATGGCTTGCATAAAGCGGCGCAAAAGTAGGGTAAAACAGGTTATAAACCAATTACGGATCTAAGATTTCAAATTTGTGATTTCAGATCTATTGATACAGATTCCTGATTTCAAAGATTAAGTAAGCCCCGGATATTTATAAATTTAAAATCCAGAATCAAAAATCTCCTATCACTTCCTATCTTTGCGGCTCAAAAAATAATATAATGAGCAACAGAACTTTTACAATGATCAAACCGGATGCAACAAAAAAAGGGAATACCGGTGCCATTTTACAAATGATCAACGCAGCAGGCTTTCGCATTGCAGCAATGAAAATGACAACTTTAAGCAGGGAAAAAGCCGGCGAATTTTATGCAGTGCATGCTGCCAGGCCTTTTTATGGCGAGCTGGTTGATTTTATGAGCAGTGGCCCCATTACTGCAGCTATCCTTGAAAAAGACAATGCAGTGGAAGATTTTCGCAAACTGATAGGCGCAACAAACCCTGCTGAAGCAGCTGAGGGCACTATCCGTAAATTATTTGCAGCGTCTATTGGCGAAAACGCGGTACATGGCAGCGATAGTAATGAAAATGCGGTTATTGAGGGTGATTTTTTCTTCAGCAAGCTGGAGCAGTTTTAATATCTCCATTACCTTATAATTGGCAATGCCCCTGTTTTACCAGGGGCATTTATTTAAATCAAGCTTTTTGGGGGTTTGATTTGTCTTTCAGAATAACGGCTAAAACCGGATTTTATTGTATTGCGGGGTCAATTCATTTAAAATCCTTTGCCACTGCTATGCCCGGTTATTTTATTTGCCGGATGTATTCCTCCCTAAAACGGAAAGTTGTAGATTTGAGATAAATCAACAGGATCATACTGCGTTCAAAAGCATAAAATATATGAAAAATATAAAATTGATAGAAGTGCCCTCAGAAATAGGAGCAGGTACGCGGGGTGCCAGTTTGGGTATTGAAGCCATAAAAATTGCCGCACTTGATTTTATGAGCAATTTTTTTGTGCATTTCCCTTCTGAAAAAATTGAGGTGGAAAACCAGTTATTATATGAACCCATCCAGTCGCCCTATGCCAAGCGTATGCATGGAGTAATAAATATGAATGAACGGGTAAGCAAGGCAGTAGCTGATTCCATAAAAGGGCATTTTTTTCCGGTGGTGCTCAGTGGCGACCACAGCAATGCTGCCGGCACCATTGCCGGTATTAAAACAGCCAAACCAAAAAGCAAACTGGGCGTAATATGGATTGATGCCCATGCCGACCTGCATACCCCCTACACCACCCCATCAGGCAATATTCATGGTATGCCTATGGCGGCTTCCATTGGAGAAGATAACCTGGAAATGAGTGTGCATGACCTGGATGAAAAAACGCACAAACAATGGGAACACCTTAAGCATATCGGTAAAATATGCCCAAAGGTTTTACCGGAAGATGTGGTTTTTATTTCGCTGCGTGATTTTGAAAAAGAAGAAAAGCACCTGATCGAAAAACATGGAATGAAAGTGATTACCACGGCTGAGGTTAGACGAAACGGTGCAGAGAACGTATGCCGTAAGGTACTCAGGTATCTGAGTGACTGTACCGACATTTATGTAAGCTTTGATGTGGACAGCCTGGATTCCAGCATATCACGGGGTACCGGAACGCCGGTAAGCAATGGTTTGCGGGAACGGGAAGCAGAGGACCTGATCAGTAAATTTATGCAGAACCGCAAAATATGCTGTTTTGAAATTACCGAGGTAAACCCTACACTGGATAAAGAGAACCTGATGGCAGAGATCGCGTTTAATATTTTGCAGCGGAGTGTGAATGTATTGATGATGAACTAAAACGCTGATTAAACTAATTACTATGATTTCGCAGATTTTTATCAAGCAAAGTGCATTGCTAATAGCGATGGGCATTTTTATTTCAGGTACTGTATTTGCACAAAAGAAGGATTTTTATACAGAGTCGATTAAGGCTTATCAGAAAAACTATGTTGACAGCCATGAAGTAGTGAAAGGGAAAGATAAAAAAAAGTTCCGCTTCTTCCCCATCAGCAAAACTTATAACGTAACTGCTTATTTTGAGCGGATCGTGGATACCACAGGCTTTACCATGAACACCTCGGCCGGCACACAAAAATATTATTACAAATACGGAAGGCTGGATTTTATGATCGATGGAAAAGAATGCCTTTTATTTGTATACCAGGGCAAAGACCTGATGCAAACTGAAACCTATAAAGATTATTTATTTGTTCCCTTTACCGATGCCACAACCGGCAATGAAAGTTATGGCAGTGGCCGTTACCTCGAATTTTATAAACAGGATATACTAAACGACAGTTTACAACTGGATTTTAATAAAGCCTACAACCCCTACTGTGCTTATGCTAACGGCTATAAGTGCCCTATACCGCCCAGGGAAAACAGGCTGGGCGTGGCTGTAAAGGCCGGGGAAATGAATTTTGCCAAAGCACACCAATGATGCAGCAAACCAGTCACCTTTTAATGATACAGCCGGTTAATTTTGGTTATAATCCCGAAACAGCGGTTAACAATGTATTTCAAAAAAAAGGTGGTGAAGATCTGCAGCAAAAGGCCTTACAGGAGTTTACTGATTTTGTTGAACTGTTGAGCAGCAACAAAATTGATGTAACTGTTGTTGAAGACAGCCTCCAGCCATATACGCCCGATTCGGTCTTTCCCAATAACTGGATATCTTTTCATGATGATGGCCGTATATTTCTTTACCCGATGTTTGCCGAAAACCGAAGACAGGAAAGAAAAGCAGCCGTGCTGGATGCAGTAAAACAAAAATTTTCTGTTACACAAATTGTTGATCTTACCACATCAGAAACGGAAGGACTTTTTCTGGAAGGCACGGGCAGCATGGTGCTGGACCGGGAAAACAAAATTGCCTATGCCTGTTTATCGCCAAGAACCAATGAAAAACTACTAAATCAGTTTTGCAAACAGGTTGATTATACCCCGGTAACTTTCAGGGCAACAGACAATACAGGTGTTGATATTTATCATACCAACGTGATGATGTGTATCGCTAAAACCTTTGCCGTTGTTTGCCTGGAATCTATTACTGATAAAGAAAAAAAATCAGTTCTGGTAAACTCATTAATAAAAACCCATAAAGAAATTGTGGATATTTCATTGCAACAACTACACCATTTTGCGGGAAATATGCTTCAGGTGGTGAATAGAGATGGAGATCTGCTGCTTATTATGTCTGCACAAGCCTACAAATCATTAACTGCAGCTCAAATTGAAGTATTACAAAAGCATAACCAGATCATTTATTCCTCATTGGATACAATAGAAACGGCCGGTGGAGGAAGTGCCCGTTGTATGATGGCCGAAGTGTTTTTACCCGTTAAATAAAAAACCGGAAGTAAACAATTCCGGCCTTAAAAAAGATCTTGCTATAAAATAAAACGGCATTACATGCCCGGAGACAGTTTTTTAGATTTCAATCCCGCCAGTGAAGGATCCAGTTCAATGGCCTTATCGCACATCTGCATGCCTCTTTCTACCATACCTTTTTTCTGAAAGCAAAGCCCTGCCTGGTAAAGTGCTTTGCCATCCTTCAGATCCATTTCCAGCAGTTTCTGGCAATATTCCAGTGACTTATCATAATTCTTGTTGTCGAAAAAAGCTGTGGCCACATCCCTGATCAATTCTTTATCTCCCGGCCTGCGGCTCACCAGGTCATTTAACAGTTTTTCTCCATTTTCATAGTCGCCGCTGTACACATAGGCAAAGCCCAGGTTTTCATTAAAATCATTACCTCTTTTAAAACCCAGCTCGGCAGCTTTGTTGTAGGCAATTACCGCCTTATGGTAATTATTGGTATTGGAATACAGCAGTGCGAGTTCAAAAAACCATTTGCTTTTCTTATCATCCAGTATAACGGCTTTTTCATACCAGTTAATGGCTTTGGGTTCAAACCCCATGGCCAGGTAATTGCTCGCTAAAGTGTAGGTAAGTTCTGCATCTTTAGGATTTTTATTTACCAATGCAAGTAATAACCTTTCTGCCTTTCCATAATCTTCCATATTATAATAGCACATGGCGGTTATCCTGTCTTTTTGGGTACATGTTTTACATTTTTGCGCCAGGTCGAGGGCATTCTCGTATTGCCGGTAATTGAAATAAATATCGGTCAGTTCCCGGATAGCTGTTTCATTTTGGGCATCCAGTTCAAGGGCTTTGGTAAAATCTGCCTTGGCCGCATCGGTTTTGCGCATTTCATTGTTCACAAAGCCGCTTTCGATATAGGCATCAGTATAAACGGGGTTAAGCTGAATGGCTTTTGTAAAATGGCCTGAGGCAACCAGGTAACGTTTTGCTTTCTTTTCTTCCAATCCCTTTTGGAAATAGAATTGTGAACTATCTGTATGTTGAGCAGCTAAAGCCGTAGATAATGCAATGGCGGCAATAAAGTTTAAGCTTTTTTTCATATGGGTTCGTGTGCAAGAATTATTCCAACTAACGTAATATTACCCCTCCTAACGCCGGAAGATGGATATTTATTTCATAGATGCCCTTCTTTTTATCCACCAGGGTAACCTGCGGAGCTGGGTTAAACACATTGCCGGTTCCCCAATATTGTTTACTGTCGCTGTTAAAGACCTCGGTCCAGGCCGATTTCCCCTTCACTTTCAGTTTCCAGTCTCTTCTTACAACGGGGGTCAGGTTTAAAATAACCAGCATATTGTTGTTTTTGTTCTTCCCTTTGCGCATGAAAGCTACCACTGATTCGGACCTGTGGTTCAGATCAACCCATTCAAAACCTTTTGTGCTGTATTGCAATTCGTGCAGGGCGGGTTCGTTTTTGTACAGTTCATTTAAATCTTTAACACAATCCTGCATTTGCCGGTGGCAATCAAACTTTAACAGTTCCCAGTCCAGTTCTGTTTTATAATTCCATTCGGTGGTTTGCGCAAACTCATTACCCATAAATAACAGTTTGGCTCCGGGGTGTGTAAACATGTAGGTGTATAAGAGGCGCAGGTTTGCAAATTTCTGCCATTCATCACCTGGCAGTTTATAAATCATGGGGCTTTTGCCATGCACCACTTCATCATGGCTGAAGGGAAGCATAAAATTCTCATCGTAATAATACATCATACTGAATGAAAACTTATCCTGGTGGAACTGGCGCATCAGCGGGTCCATTTTAAAATAGTCCAGTGTATCATGCATCCAGCCCATCATCCATTTCATTCCAAAGCCAAGCCCGCCATGGGTTGTAGGTTTGGATATTTTGGGCCAGTCGCTGGCTTCTTCGGCAATGGTTTGTACATCCGGAAAATCGCGGTACACTGTTTCATTAAACTGCTGAATGAATTCAATGGCTTCCAGGTTTCCGTTGCCTCCGAATTTGTTGGGCTTCCACTCTCCTTCCTTTCGGGAATAATCGAGCCGCAGTATGGAATTTACCGCATCAACCCTGATCCCATCCACATGAAACTGGTCCAGCCAGAAGCGTGCGCTGCTGATCAGAAAAGAACGTACCTCTCCCCTGGCGTAATTAAAAATATAACTGTTCCAGTCCTGGTGATACCCCATGCTCATATCCTCATATTCATAGGTATGTGTACCATCAAACATAAACAGGCCATGAGCATCATAAGGAAAATGGGAAGGCACCCAATCCAGTATTACCCCTATATCCTGTTGATGAAAAGCGTCGATCAGGTCACGAAAATCATCCGGACTGCCAAACCTTGAAGTAGCGGCAAAATAACCGGTGCCCTGGTAACCCCAGCTGCCATCGTAGGGAAATTCCATTACCGGCATCAGTTCCACATGGGTAAAGCCCATATTTTTTACATAGGGTACCAGGTGTTTTTTAAGTTCAATATAACTGTTAAAACTTTCTTCATCTGTTTTTACGGGCCGCATCCAGCTGCCCAGGTGCACTTCGTATACGCTCCAGGGAGCATTCAGGGCATTGTGCTTTTTTCTTTTTTTCATCCAGCCCGCATCATGCCATTGGTGCTGCGTTTGCCAGGTTATGGATGCGCTTGCCGGCCTCAGTTCGCAATACTGTCCGTAAGGATCTGTTTTTTTGGTTACCGTGCCCTTAAACCCCTTGATATGGTATTTGTATGTTTCTCCTGGTTTTATATGGGGAATAAAACCTTCCCAGATGCCCGATTTATCGAGCCTTACATAAAGCGGATGCAGTTGTTCTTTCCAGCCGTTGAATTCGCCAATAACCGAAACCTTTGTGGCATTGGGTGCCCACACGGCAAAATAAAATCCGGGTGTGTTTAAAACCTGCAAGCTGTGGCTGCCAAATTTTTGGTACCCATTGTATAGAGTACCGTTTTTAAAATTAATGATGTCTTCCCCGGTAAATAATGAATAGTTCCAAACCGGTTTTAAGGAATCTATAAAATGTGCTTCCTCATATTTCAAAGGCAAATCCTTAACTGCCTTCTTTTTTGGGGATCCCGTATTTATTACCGGCTGATGCTTTGAAGTTGCCATTTATGGAAATACCAATTTGCGGTTAAAAATAAAATTGCACTTTCGATTTAAGGTAAATTTATGATTTACAACTTAGATATTAATATTATTTAAATCAACTTTACGAAGATTTTAATATAGCCGTCAAAACAATCCTGTTACTGTATGCCAAAACTATCTGCAGTTTTACTGCTCATGCTGCTTTTTTCATTAAAAGCACTGTCACAAACCGGAAACCTATCCGGTTCTGTAAAAGATACCACCCAAAATAAATCACTGGAGCATGCCGTGGTAATGCTGCTTACCCCAGTTGATTCTGTTTTATACAAATTTGCACGCACTGATGCCAATGGCAATTATGCCTTTAAAGGCATTCAGCCCGGAAATTATATCCTGTTGACCACCCATCCTTTTTTTGCAGATTTTGCCGATAATATTGCAGTTAATGCCAATGAAAACAACAACGTTCCGGTTGCTGTAACCTCAAAAAGCAAACTGTTGCAGGAATTGATCGTAAAAAGCGGTAACCCGATCAGGGTAAAAGGAGATACCACTATTTATACGGCCGATAGCTTTAAAGTGGGCGCCAATGCCAACGTGGAAGAGTTGCTGAAAAAATTGCCCGGAATACAGGTAGATAAGAACGGCAAGATCACTGCGATGGGCGAACAGGTCAGCAAAATACTGGTTGATGGGGAAGAATTCTTTGGGGACGACCCGGGCATGGCTGTAAAAAACCTGCGGGCTGATGCAGTAAAAGAGGTACAGGTTTTTGATAAAAAAAGCGAACAGGCCGAATTTACCGGTATAGATGACGGCAACACGCAAAAAACCATCAACCTAAAATTAAAAGAAGATAAAAAGAAAGGCTTTTTCGGAAAAATTGATTTGGGAGGTGGCCTGGTAAGAAAAATTGACGACCGGTATAACAGCAACATCATGCTGAGTTCCTTTAAAGGAAAAAGAAAGGTATCAGCCTTTTTATTAACAGGCAATACCGGGCAGGATGGCTTAAGCTGGGAAGACAGGGAAAAATATGCCGGCAGCGATAATATGAGTGTATCGATGGATGATAATGGAGAAGTGATGTACCAGTGGACCGGTGGCAGCAATGATGAAGAGCCATATGTAAATACACAAAACGGCTTTATACGCAACATTAATGCGGGTATGCAGTACAGTAATAAGTGGAAAGATAAACACAGTTTAAATTTTTCGCCGCAATACAACAGCCAGGTATACACCAACAGGCTAAGCCGATTTGCGCAAACGCAGTATGGCGATTCGGTTTTAAACGACCGGTCGTCTGCCAACACGTATATAAACCGTTATAACTATAAAAATGCAGCCACCTACGAAGTAAAGATCGACTCAAACAACACGCTCAGGCTGACTGCCCGGGCAAGTTATTATCATACCGAAAGCGAGGAGGACAGAACATCATCCACCACAGGCAATACCGGTACTTTAAAAAACAAATCCAGCAGTAATGTAATTACCGAAAACGATAAACTGGCCCTGTACGGCAGTCTTTTGTTTAAACATAAGTTTAAAAAATCCAGGAGAACCATTTCATTGAATACAGACTGGAGCAATTTATCTTCTGAAGGAACAAACAATTTATTATCATTTAACCAGGCGTACTTTGACGGCCAGCCTGCCTCCTTTCAAAATATTGACCAGCAAAGGCTATCAGATAAAAACAATACAGGCCTTTCGGCAAGACTGGTGTATACCGAGCCCTTGAATAAAAAATTTTCCATGGAACTGGCCTATGAAGTAAATTACAGTAAAGGCAACAATAACCAGTTTACCTATACCTATTCTCCTTTATCCGGAAAGTACGACCTGGCTGTAGATTCACTGTCAAACAAATTCACCCAGTCCATTGTTATCAACAAGCCTTCCCTCAGGATCAGTTACGGAGACAAAAAAATAAAATTCAGTTTTGGTTCGGGTTTTGGATTTACCAATTTTGATTTTCGCGACAATACCGTTGGGCAGGATTACCTGCGCAGGTTCACCAACTTTTTTCCTTCGGCCAATTTCAATTACAGTTATAAAAGCCAACACAATATCCGGGTTGGCTATAACGGCAACACCTCCCAGCCTACCCTTAACCAGTTGCAACCATTGCGAAACAACACCGATTATTTTAACCAGTATATTGGCAATCCGCAGTTAAAACCGGCTTTTTCAAATTCAATTTCCCTTTCACACAATACTTATAATTTTCTGAAAGACCTGTTTACCTATCAGTCTTTTAACGTAAGGTTTGTAAGCAATAACATTACCAATAACCGTATCATAGACCTTGATTCAGGAAAAACAGTTACCCAGCCAATCAATACCAACGGAAATTACTCTATGAATTTCTATGGCGGAATGGGTTTTAAAATAAAAAAAATAGATACCCGGATTTATTTAGGCCCCAATTTAAGGTATAGCCGAACGGCTGATGTTTTTAACAGCGCCGTAAACTACTCAAAAATACTGAGTGCGGGAATTGATGTGAGTTTTTCGAAAAGCAAGGAAAAAAAATACGAGTTTGATATCAGCAATAATATATCCTATAACAACAGTACAATTTCTCAAAACAACAGCCAATCAGATTTTTTTATGAATACCCTGTCGCTGAATGCAAAAGTGTATATTTTAAAAAGCTTGTCGGTACGATCTGATTACGAGTTTTACGCACAACAAAAAACACAGCAGCAAAGCCAGTCATTAAATTACCAGATATGGAATGCCAGGCTTGAAAAAACATTTAAGAAGGATGAATTCACGGCTTATATTATGGTGCGGGATATCTTAAACCAGAATGTGGGTATTAACAGCAGTTTCGACCGCAATACCTATTTTGAGATCAGGAATGACCGCCTGCAGCGTTTCTGGATGCTTGGCTTTACCTGGAATTTTAAGAACGGAGGTGCAAAAGCTAAATAATTTATGAACAGATCATTGAACTCAACCAATATGAAAACATTTTTTTTAATTACCATCGCCCTGCTTGCAGGCACCTTGCTGCCTGCATCTGCCCAGCAATTCCTGAATAAAGCGGTTATTGAATTTGAAGTTAAAACCAACATTAAAAAAACCATGGGCAACGATTCCTGGGATGAAAAACTGAAAGAGATCATGCCGCAGTTTAAAACAGGGTATTACAACTTCACATTTGCAGACAATAAAAGCATTTATACATTCAACCATTGGGAACCCGGGCTAAAGATACCCGAAGAAATGAAAAAAAACGATGAAGAAAGTATATGGTACCTGGATCACAACAATCATGCTTTTTCGATGCAGAAATCGCTTTTCGGAACGGTATTTATTGTTGATGACAGCATACCTGCCATCAAGTGGAAAGTAACTCATGAAAGCAGGATGATCGCCGGCTTCAACTGCCGGAAAGCAGAAGGGAAGATCAGCGACAGTGTATATGTTTTTGCTTTTTATACCGATGAGATCCTTATTCCGGGCGGGCCCTGTTCCATTAATGGTTTACCGGGCATGATCCTCGGACTTACCATCCCCCGGATGTATACATCCTGGATCGCCACCAAAGTTGTTGTTAACAATGTGCCGGTTAATACCATAAAACCGGTTGCATCAAAAAAACCTTACAATATGGCCACGATGACCAATGCCATAAAAGAACGTACCAAAGACTGGATCAGATCAGATAACCCCGATTCGAAAAAATGGATGGAGCAATTGATCTGGAATATAACATTGTAAGTGTATTCTTTATTAAATCACAAAACCATCTGGTAATATAGCCCGTTTTTTAACCACCACAATGCCATCTTTTACCGCATACAACGCATGGTCGGAATCGGATAAATGTGCCCCGCCGGTAATGCTTACATTGTTGCCGATACGGCAGTCCTTATCCACGATGGCGTTTTCGATTTTACAATTTTCCCCTATTCCCAGTTTGGGAACATTTCTTTCCAGTGCATGGGCCATTTCCGGAATGGTCTCATAATAATCGCTTCCCATGATATAGGAGCTGATGATCTCTGTACCTTTTCCGATCCTTGTTCTGATGCCAATTACACTGCTCACGATCCTGGATGCATCGATGATGGAACCCTCTGCCAGTATACTGTGCTCCACATGCGTATTGCCTATCTTCATGGGAGGTAGCATACGGGCACGGCTGTAAATGGCTTTGGTGTTATCAAACAGGTTAAATGGCGGTATTTCCAGGGTTAAAGCCAGGTTGGCTTCATAAAATGAATAGATATTTCCAATATCTGTCCAGTATCCATCATACTGATAACTGATCACTTTTTGTGAACCGATAGAAGCCGGTATGATCTCTTTACCAAAATCAGTAGCATCTTTTTTATCAATCTGTAACTGGTCAAATAAATACTTGCGGTTAAAAATATAAATACCCATCGAGGCCAGGTAATTACGTCCCTGCTTTTTCATTTCTTCGCCGGTATCGCTTTCCCACTGGGGTAGCAATTCCTTTGCAGGCTTCTCTATAAAAGAGGTTATTAATTGATCTTCATTTGCTTTAAGGATACCAAATTCTGGAGCTTCCCTTTCGCCAACGGGAATGGTGGCAATGGAAATATCGGCTCCTTTTGCAACATGGTTTTCGATCATTTCCCTGAAATCCATCTGGTACAACTGATCGCCGCTTAAAATCAATACATACTCAAAATCATTGTTCTGTATATGTTTTAAAGATTGTCTTACTGCGTCGGCGGTTCCCTGAAACCATCCCAGGCTGTCGGGGGTTTGTTCTGCTGCCAGGATGTCGACAAAACCGCTGCTGAATGCGCTGAACTGGTAGGCATTTTTTATGTGTTTGTTTAAGGATGCAGAATTATACTGCGTGAGTACAAACATGCGGTTGATGTTGGAATTGATGCAGTTTGAAATGGGAATATCTACCAGCCGGTATTTACCTCCAATGGGAACTGCCGGTTTACTTCGTGTAGAGGTGAGCGGATATAAACGGCTTCCGGCACCTCCTCCAAGGATAACTGCTATGACTGATGAACTGAACATATGGTTTATTTTATTTGTATTGAATTATAAAGGTCGATATATTTTTCTGCACTATTTTCCCAGCTGTTATCTATCTGCATGATTTCTTTTACAATTTCGGTCATTTTTTCCTTGTCATCATACAATTCAACTGCACGGTGAATAGAATACGTGATGTCCCAAACGCTGGCATGATTAAAACGTAAACCATAGCCATTGGGTTCGCCAAAATCTATTACTGTATCTTTTAACCCGCCGGTACTTCTTACAATGGGTATGGTACCATAACGCAGTGCATACATCTGGTTTAATCCGCAGGGTTCTACCCTGCTGGGCATTAAAAGAAAATCGGCTCCGGCATACATCTGGTGCGCCAGTTTTTCATTATACCCTATCCTCGAATTGTAATATCCGGCATAGCCTTCGGCTAAATAAGCCAGATACTCTTCAACCCGTTTATCGCCGCTGCCTAAAATTAAAAAATTCATCCTTTTGCCCAATTGGCTTATCGAATCTGTGATTGCCTTTGGCAACAGGTCTGCCCCCTTTTCTCCAACCAGCCTGCCAATAAAGATAAAAAGCGGCAACTCATCATTCAGTTTATAATCGTTGCAGAGCTTTTTCTTGTTTAACTGTTTTCCCGCTTCCGCATCCTGCAATGAAAAATTATCGAGAATATAGGTATCGGTTTCCGGGTTCCAGACAACCGTATCTATACCGTTTAAAATTCCGGAGCATTTAGCCCTTTCCATATTAAAGAGCTGTTCAAGCCCGTTTGCATTGGTGGTAAGCTCATCCATGTAACTGGGACTTACCGTAGTTACTCTGTCGGCACATTTTACGGCACAGGCAAGCGGGTTAATGGTATCACTCCAGTCAAGCAAACCCCATTGCCAGCTATCCCATGCAGGAATATAATTGCTTTTGTCCCAACTCATCCAGCCCTGGTACTGTGCATTGTGAATGGTAAGAATGGTAGGCACTTCTGCAAGATGGCGGTAATTGTAACAATGACGCATCATAAAGGGAATCAATCCTGCATGATGATCGTGTACGTGAACAGCATCCGGCCGGTGTTCCCAATGGCTTAACCAGTCAACCACGGCGATCTGAAATGCAGTAAACCTTTCGGTATCGTCCTCGTAGCTGTAAATATTTTCACGGTCAAGCAAACCGTATATGTCAACACAATACAGGTCAAAACCAAGTTTATTGGTTTTTTCCCTGATGATGGTATAATCAAAATGATTGTCTCCCATCATAAAGCCGCCTTTATGTTCAACATTCCATTCATTTTCGTACAAAAAATTTGTACGGTGCATAGGCAAAACAACTTTGGCAATATGGCCCAGTTGCTGCTGATATTTAGGCAGGGTGCCCACTACATCAGCAAGACCGCCTGCTTTTGCATAAGGGTAACATTCGGCACTAACGTGTAAAATTTCCATACTTTATTTATTGCCCTTCAATTTACCAATCATTTGAATGCAAAACTCTTTGAAGCGAAATATTTTTCGCAATGGTTATTTTATTCTATTTTCATCAGCCTAAAACCAACTGATATGCCAACTGAACAGAACGAATTAATTACACCATCGGAAAACCAGGCTTTAAAGGAAACCAATTACGGGGCATTGGGTACCCTGGTTACCGTTTTCTTTTTCTGGGGTTTTATTGCTGCAGGAAACAGTGTATTCATTCCTTTTTGTAAACATTATTTTCACCTGGATCAGTTTCAAAGCCAGTTGATCGATTTTGCTTTTTATACCGCTTACTATGTTGGCGCATTATTGCTTTTTGCTTACGGCGCCTTCGGGGGCAAAGACCTGGTGGGCAAATGGGGTTATAAAAAAAGTATTGTATATGGATTGCTCTTTTCTGCATTGGGAGCAGCGGCCATGATCATAGCGGTAAATGCAAATACTTTTGCCGGCATGCTGGTAGGATTATTTATTGTGGCCCTGGGATTTTCATTGCAGCAAACAGCAGCTCAGCCTTTTGCCATTTCACTGGGCGATCCGGCAACCGGCACAAGCCGGGTTAATCTTGGAGGAGGCATCAACTCCTTTGGTACCACCATTGGCCCTATCGTTGTTGCCATTGCCCTGTTTGGAAGCACTGCCGCCATCACAGATGAACAAATTGCGTCTTTAAGTTTAAGTAAGGTCATAATTCTATATACCTGTGTAGGTGCATTGTTTATAGCTGCTGCGGCGCTGTTTTACTTTTCAAAAAAAGTTCCTTCCGGTGTTTCACTGGAAAAAGTGGAAAGCGGCTCCAAAGCCTTGTATACCCTATTGATCATGACCGGGCTTTTAATCATCATGTTTGTGCCGGTTTTCAGCAGTTATAAAAGTGACGAAGCAAAACAACTGGAATTATTAAATAAGAAAATTGAAGTGGTACAAACACAGGTTGACTCCCTTCAGAAAATAACTTTATCCGGATCAAATACCGGGCTAAGCAGTTATATTAATGCTGTTAAAACAGAATTAAAATCAGAAACAGAAAATCGCGACAATGTTAAACATCCGCTTGAAAAAAAGCGTATGTACTGGCTTTTGGGTGCATTGGCTGTAGTAGTATTAGGCTTATTGCTATCTAACCTGAGTGCTAAAAAGAAAAGCGAAGGTTGGGGAGCCATGCAATACCCTCAACTGGTTTTAGGGATGTTAGCCATATTTGTTTATGTAGGCGTAGAAGTTGCCATTGGCAGTAACCTGAGTGAACTGCTTAAACAACAGGATTTTGGCGGACTACAATCCTCCGAAGCAGCTCCGTATATCTCCATGTATTGGGGTAGTTTGATGATTGGCCGCTGGGCCGGTGCCGTTTCGGCCTTCAAATTATCGGATAATAGCAAACTTTTATTACAGATCATTGTTCCCCTGGTTGCCTTTGGAATTATTGTGGGCGTTAATACGGTAGCACAGTACGATATGCAGCCTTTATATTATTATGTGGTTTGTGTATTGATTCAGATCGCAGCTTTTTACTTCAGCAAAAACAAACCTGCCAGAACCTTATTGATATTCAGTTTGCTTGCAGTTGCGGCTATGATCGTGGGCACCCTCACCACCGGAACCATTGCCATTTACGCCTTTTTAAGCGGTGGCCTGTTCTGTTCCATTATGTGGCCCTGTATTTTTTCCTTATCCATTGCCGGATTGGGAAAATATACAACCGAAGGTTCTGCTTTTTTGATCATGATGATTCTTGGTGGAGGCATTATTCCACCTATACAGGGTAAACTGGCAGATGTGATCGGCATTCATCAATCCTATTGGGTTTGTGTGGTATGTTTTGCATACCTGGCATTTTTTGCCTTTGCCGTTAAAGGCATTTTAAAAAACCAGGGCATTGATTATGATGCAGCAGTAGAAGGCGGAGGACATTAATTTTATGAATATGAAAGAAAAATTTGCAATTGGAATAGATATTGGCGGTACTACCACCAAATTTGGCATAGTGAACAGCAAAGGGAAAATTCTTGAACAAGACCGCATACCCAGCAACGAGCATGAAGTGGTGGAAGATTTTATCGATGATTTGAGTGTTAAACTGCTGCCCATGATCGAAAAGGCCGGCGGACTGCAGCAATTCATGGGTATTGGAATAGGAGCTCCAAACGGAAATATTTATTCGGGCACCATAGAATATGCACCCAATTTAAAATGGAAGGGCATTATACCCATTGCTGAACTTTTTGAGAAAAAATTCAACCTGAACACAAAACTCACCAACGATGCCAATGCTGCAGCTGTAGGCGAGATGATGTATGGTGCCAGTAAAGGCATGAAACATTTTATTACCATAACGCTGGGTACCGGTGTGGGCAGTGGTATAGTGATTGACGGGAAAATTGTTGTTGGGCATGATGGATTTGCCGGGGAACTGGGACATACGATCATAAGGCCGGGCGGACGAATGCACAAAAGCACCGGCATGCGTGGCAGCCTGGAATCTTATGCTTCGGCAACCGGTGTACGGGAAACAGCCATTGAAATGCTGACCGAATTTCCAGAGGAACCCAGCCTGCTGCGCAACTATACCATCAATGAACTTACCAGCGAGTCGGTTTATGAATGTGCCATGCAAGGCGATAATATAGCCAATAAGATATTTGAATTTACCGGCCAGATACTGGGCGAATCGCTGGCCAATTTTGTGATGTTCTCTTCTCCCGAAGCGATCGTGTTGTTTGGCGGACTTACCAAAGCAGGTAACCTGATCCTGAACCCGACCAAGAAGCATATGGAAGCAAACCTCTTGCCCATTTTTCAAAATAAGGTAAAACTGCTCTTCAGCGAGCTCAAAGAATCTGATGCAGCCATCCTGGGTGCCAGTGCATTGGTTTGGGATATGTTTTAAATAAAATCATTGTCTGATAATAAACACAGCCGGTACAGGCCGCTCCCCTGTCTTATCACTGGGTTTTATGGTTTCTATTCCGTTTACCAACAAACAACTGCTGCCGCCTCCATCTAAATTCAAAGCTTCCACACAACCCAGGCTGATCATCAATCTTGCTTCCTGTTCCAGGCTGGCTCCTTCTGCAATGCCAGGCAACCTGCCCTGGATAGCCATGATGACCAGGTAGCCATCGTGGGTGTAACCCATAGCCGTTCGTGGATGTTTGTCCTTGATGGCTTTGCCGGTGAATTTCAATTCTGCTTCATTGGTTATTTTTATTTTACCGTTTTGCACCAATACCGGTCCGCCACCAATTGCTGTTTTCATTTTCCATTTTTTGAAAGATACAGGCATAGCCTGCGTTGCCGCAACGGTTGCGTTGGCATAATAAGAAAGATCATGACTGTTGGCAGAATCTTTAAGTGGAACCAATTCCCATTGACTGGCATAAGGCATTTTTTTTAACGAATCAGTATATAACCAGGCCACATCAGCATTGCGTCTTTTGTCAATACCCAATGCACTCCCAAACGGATGCCTGTAGCGTAAAGTATCTTTGCCTTTCATGGGTATGGTATGTACATTATACCCAACCAGTTTTCCATTTGTAATTACCGCATTCAGATTCCGGTTTGTTTCAAAACTGAAAAAAGTTCCGTTAACAACAACCAATGGCTTGTTATTCTTTTCAAAAAACTGCAGCGGTGTTAATCTTCTGCCCAGCGTTGTATCCGTTGTAAAATCAAGCTGCTTATCCTTCAGCTTTGCTTTTACATAAAACGCAATAAAGGGTTTACTATCTAAACTATCGGTTGTTTTAAAAACCTGAACCGATGCCGGCAAAGGTGCATAATCAGCACTAACATTTACCCATTTAACCTGCGCAAAGGAAGTGACAGGTATAAAAAAACAAACAGCCAGTAATAAACCGGCTGCTGACAATATTTTATATATTTTGCTTTTCAGCATAACCTTATGAATTTAAAAACTCCGAACTAAAAACTCAAGACTCCAAACTCTTTTCTTCCATCCACCTGTTTTTTCCATAACCCGGTATCACATGTTTTTCGCTGTGGTATGATGAACGTACCAATGGGCCGCTTTCTATAAAATCAAATCCCAGGTTGTATCCCAGTTCCCTGTATTCGGCAAACTCATCGGGATGTACAAAACGGGCCACAGGCAGATGTTTTTTTGTGGGCTGCAGGTATTGGCCGATGGTCACCACATCCACATGATTGGACCTGAGGTCTTTTAAGGTCTGTATCACTTCTTCTTTTTCTTCGCCCAGACCCAGCATGATGCCGCTTTTGGTGCGCATTCCTCCTTCATGTAAAACACGCAGTGTTTCCAGGCTTTGCCTGTATTTTGCCTGTATACGCACCTGCCGGGTTAAACGCTCTGTAGTTTCAATATTATGACTTACCACTTCGGGTGCGGCATCAATGATGCGTTGAATATTTTCTTTGTTTCCCTTAAAGTCGGGTATCAATGTTTCTAAAGTGGTATCCGGATTTAAGGCCTTTACTGCTTTGATGGTATTGTACCAGATGATGCTTCCGCCGTCTTTCAGTTCATCCCGGTCAACTGAAGTGATCACCGCATGTTTTACTTTCATCAGGTTAATGGCTTCGGCCACCCGTTGTGGTTCGTCCCAATCCACTTCCAGGGGCCTTCCGGTTGCTACATTACAAAAGCCGCAGCTTCTGGTACAAATATTGCCCAATATCATGAACGTGGCCGTTCCTTCGCCCCAGCACTCTCCCATATTGGGACAATTGCCGCTTTCGCAAATGGTATGCAGTTTATGTGTATCAACCAAAGTTCTTACATGGCGATACTCTTCACCTACGGGTAGTTTAACCCTTAACCAATCCGGCTTTTTTATTTTATTATCTGTTGTTCCGTCAATTACGGGTAATGTGATCATGAAAAGAAATTCTGAAAGTTAAATGAAATTGCCATCTTTATTTTCTTTTGCCAAACATCAGGGCAAACCAGGCTGAAAAGAAAAACTGTTGTTGTTTATTGTCAAACATCTGGGGAATCTTTTTTGAGTAAAATTCGGCAGCTACGCCCACTTCAATGGCAGATAGCAATTCATTATACCGGCCATAATCAAAGCGCAGTCCAGGTTTAAGATAAAGCCCGGGGGTTAATTTTAAATTGTTCCAGCCACGGCCAAATCCAGGTCCGCTGATAACGGTACCGGTTTTAAAAAGTAAGCTATCTTCCGATTCGTATCTTATATAAGTAGCCGTTCCGTTCTTATCTACCTCCAGTTCGTAAGGCCTCAGTAAACCCAGTGCCAGACCGCCTCCTATATTTGCTGTAATACTCACTCCGTTCTTATTGCTTTTATTGCCCAGCAAAAACTGCTTCTGTACACCCAGTTTTACCGGGTAAAAGAAATTGATCTTACCATATATAAAAGGTGATGATACTAAATAGGAATTGTTACTTTGCTTCACCTCTTTCTGGTGTTTGCGTTCAGCTATTTCCAATTGAAACAGGGTTGCCTTTCTTACAGATTTGGAATAACCCTTTTCAAATGTTATTGCATAACCATCAGAGATCAGTTTAGCCCCAAATGCATAATGCTTCCTGAAAGCAATAACACCTTCTTCCTCTGCTTTTATCTGGGCATTTATCCTGGCCCGCTTTTCTTCCTTGCGCGACTTTTGTGATGCCTTAGTGGCTTCCTGGGCAAATACCGAAAATGTTAAGACTAAAAGTGCCGGAAGAATTAATAATTGCTTCATGTAATTTGTTTACTGCGTAAATTTATGCAAAAATACCATCTGCTGCTTAAAGATGATACATTTGCATACAGAACCGCTGCATTTTTGACCAATAAAATCATAATAATTTAAAAAATTAACAAATGACCGCATCAGTTGTTTACAATGGACATTTAAGGTGTACATGCACCCACCTGCAAAGTGGTACTGTAATTGAAACGGATGCTCCAACCGATAACCATGGTAAAGGAGAACGATTCAGCCCTACAGATACCTTATGTGTTTCACTGGCAACCTGTGTTGTTACCACCATGGCTTTAAAAGCCACTGATATGGGTATTGAACTGGCCGGAACAGAGATATCCGTAACAAAACACATGCTCAGCGAGCCCAGGCGGATAGGCAAAATAGATGTAGTACTTAACTTTCCAGCAAAGCTGCAGGCAGAAGAAAAAGACCGTATCATCTTAGAAAGAGTGGGAAATAATTGCCCGGTTGCAAAAAGTTTACATCCGGATCTGGAGGTTAATATTGAATACAAATGGTAACCAAAGCCCCCTCCGCCCCCTAAAGGGGGAACTATAGAGCATAATCTGGTAAAGAGCATTTTTTTTCTGCATTTTTCTGTTTTTTTGACAAAATATATGATCAGACCGAAGGCCAGACCATGACCTCAGGTGTTTCTCAACAGCCTGTTTCCCACACGGCAATCCAGGCAGCGTTTTTTGTTGCAATATTCATTCTTTAACTGTAACAAAGCCTGCGAATCGAAAGCGGTTTTATTTTCAACCTGTAAAGAAGTGAACCCGTTGGTAATGCTGTTTTTTTCTGCTTTGATTTCTTCAAGCCACTGAAGGGCCTTATTCTTATATATAAATTCGCCCTGATAATGGCCATAGGCAAACAAAACGGGCACCACTGTATTTATGAGCAGATTATCAATCATTTGTTCACCCAGCTTTTTCTTTTTAAAAGCCGATATTTCTTCAAACACATAATGATAATGCCAGTAATCATTGGCAGTTACCTGCAGCAATGACCGGATGCTTTTGATACCGGTGTTTTCTTTGATTTTCGAAAACAGGTGCAGGCTTTTGTGCACCAGCATAGCAAGCTGTGCAAGCCTTACCGTAGGGAAATTAGAAGGCCTCATGCGTAAAAATATGATGGAAGCTTCAACCGGTTGCAGGTTGTATTTCTTTTTTAAAAACTGATATTCTTTTTGCAACAAGTTTGGGTAATCTTCTGTAAAACCCGTTTCAAGCAGTCCTGCCTGTCCAAACAGCAGGGCTTCTGTCTGGTGGATCTGCCCTTTGTGTTTAGCCAGTATGTTTACAGGAAGAGATTGAGCGATCTTTTCATAAGCAATGGTGTTGAGTTTTACACCAAAATTTCTGGCAAGAAGCCACCAGAAAGTTTCTTCCCAGTGGTTATTGTTTTTTTGCTGGTGATCAAAGATCAGTTGTGTTCTTTGTTCCAGCCTTTCGATCAACAACCTTTCTTTCCAGCTTTGCCAGGTAAGGCTGTTGATTTGCCCGATCTGTTTTTCGCAGGGAATAAAAGAACCGGGCTGCATCATATCATCATACTTACCCAGCAGCAGTTTAGAAACCCGGTCCTGTAATACCAAAGTTGAACAGGAAAGTTGCAGATCGGTATCATGATTCCAGACCACATGCAGAATAACATTTTTATAATTTTTATCACTGCTGTGTTTGTGGTACTTCCAATCCAAACTGTTTACGTGTATTTCGATGCTGCCTGCCCAAATGGTATCATTAATTTTTATTTTGGCATCGGTAAAATCGGGGCCCTGGTTGCTGTTGAGCAAACCGGGATGTATGATCTGTAATTTTTCGCCTTCGAGGGTTAATAATTCTTTATTGCTGAAATATTGAAATTGCCAGACATATTGCAATAGTCTTTCTGTCACAGGGCTTACGGTTTAATACCTCCAAAATACACAGAAAAATTAAATTTACAAACTATGCAAAGCCTGTACTACCCTGCTTACAGGCAGCCCCATTACATTGTAAAAATCGCCGGCAATGCTTTTAATACCGGTTACGCCGATCCATTCCTGGATGGCATAGGCTCCGGCTTTATCATAAGGCCTGTAGTTGTCTACGTAAAATTCGATCTGTGCAAGGCTTAACGGATGAAATTGCACACGGGTGGTTTCGGCAAATGATATTTCATCAGCAGCATTCAAAATAACAACCCCCGTAATAACCTGGTGTTCTTTACCAGAAAGTGATGACAATATTTTCACGGCATCTTCCCTGTCTGTTGGTTTTCCTATAAGTTGCCCTTCCAAAACAACTATGGTATCTGCCGCCAAAATGGGTTTAGGGTCATTAATGGCTGATCGTATAGCCAACGCTTTGTTTCTGGCAATATGCATGGCAATATCATCAAGGCTCAAATGATCCGGATATGTTTCATCGGTTTCCGGAACAACAATTTCGAAAGGTATTTCGGCCCACTCCAGTAATTGTTTGCGCCGGGGAGATTGGGAAGCTAAAATGATTTTTTGCATACACTTCACATAAACCTGTCAGTTTTTTTGAGGGTTTAAAAAATTGAACCATGTACAACCTCTTATACATAGCAACCTGCCCGCACGCCCTTGTGGCGGAGAGGTTTGCCTGATGATAAGGTTCACGAATATATTTTAAAAAAAATCATTGAAAATAGCCCGGCAAGCATAACCAGTTTTACGATAGCGCTTAGCTGGTTATAGTCTTTTGGAACCTTTGCCTCGCGAAGCTTTTTCAAAATCCAGATCAACGGTACTATTAGCAGTAAAAAACTATATGCCACACTCCAGTACCATCCCAGGTGCCATACATAGATCTGCAAAATGCTGATCATTCCAATTAAAACAACCAGCCATACTGCCACAAAAACCTTTGCAGCCGGTATTCCCCAGGCTATAGGTATGGTATAGCAGCCATATTTTTTATCGCCTTCCCGGTCTTCCATATCTTTAACCACTTCCCGTACAAGTGAAATAACAAATGCAAAACCGGCATATAAAAAACTGATCCGTATCAGGCGCCGCAACTGGGCCTGCCATTCAAAAGTATTGCAGGTTGGGCAGTTTAAACTGCGGTAATAACAAAGAAAACAAACCAGGATTACCCATGCGGTAAGCAGCGAGATCAACACATTGCCAACCAGCAATTTCTTTTTTAAGCTGATGCTGTAGGCAAATAACAGCATTACACAAATGGTATTGGAAAAACCCAGCCAAAAGACCGGTGTTTGAGAATCGATATAAAAACCAATAAGTATTGCCAGTAAAGAAAAAGCAATATGCATCACAATGGCCCATCGCCTTTTGATCAGTTTATCAATAATTTTCCTGTCGGGTTTGTTTATTTCATCAATATTGCGGTCAAAATAATCATTGATGATATTACCGGCTGCTGCAATGAGTAAAGAAGATACCATGAGCAGTAAGAAATACCGGTCTTGAAACCGGTTAATAAAATCGGGGTGTGCGGCATAAAAAGGATTTACCAGCGTAAGATAAAATAATGCCTGTGTTATGGCAATCATAACCAGGTTGGGCAGTCGCACCAGTCTTAAAAAGGCATTAATTAATTTCATTAAAAATTTATAATAACGAAAATAAGCACGGGGATCCGAAAAAAAAGTATCATCTGGAAGCTACGTTTGTATCCAGGTCCCAATGCCCGTTCAGTTTTAATACCTTTTCAATCACATCCCGCACGCAACCTTTGCCACCCTGTACATGCGAAATATATTGCGACACCTGTTTGATCTCTGCCACTGCATCGGCCGGACAGCAGGGTAAACCCGTTAACTGCATGGGAATATAATCGGGCATATCATCGCCCATGAACAAAACTTCATCCCAGTTCAACTGATGTTGTGCTGCATATTCCACCAGTTTTTCTTTCTTATTATCAACTTTTAAAAAGCAATCATTTATACCCAGTTTGTTCAGCCTGTCTTTTACTGCTTCCGAAGTGCCGCCCGAGATAATGACAACCCGGTATCCCTTTTTTACAGCCAGTTGCAGGGCATATCCATCCTTGATGTTCATTACCCTGGCCTGTTGCCCGTCTTGTAAAACCAATACATTTCCATCGGTAAGTACACCGTCTACATCAAAAACAAAAGTTTTTATGGATTTAAATTTTTGCAGAACATTCATGCTGATTGTAGATTTTATATTGCAGATTTTAGATTTGACCTACGAAATATGAGCACCCTCAAATCTGCAATCGTCAATCTAAAATCACAAATTACTTCTGGTTATCTCTCCACTCATACACCCAGCTGCTCTGTATCATTTCCAGGTGCCCTTCATTGCTGTCTCCGGCTTTGCCTTCAAAGCTGGGTATTTCCATAACCCATTTGTGCAGGTCGGTGAAACGGATCCGGTAGATCTTACTTTCTCCAAAATCATCACCAAAACGTTCATACAGCTTCATGGCTATATCTTCATAATCGTTCCACTGAATGGGGAGTTCAAAATTCATAGTGCGTTATTTTGATAATGTGCAATTAGCTAAACTGCTAATTTTTTAAGATTTAAATCTCTGATATTATTTTATTAAAAACAGTTTGCGCCAGACAAATTAGCATTTTAGCAGATTGGCTAATCAGCTTATTAAATTATTCGCCTAAAAACTGGGTCTGGTCGGGTAAAGTAACACAAATTTTTCCATTCCCCTGCTGAAGTACACATTGGCAGCCCAGGCGCGAATTGATTCGTGGATTTACAGCCCTGTCAATAAAATCCTCTTCCTTGTCACTCAGTTCTTCAATAAATTCATCCCCCTGGTCTACATACACATGACAGGTGCTGCAGGCACAAACGCCACCACAATTATGGTGCAGCTCAATATTATTTTTTAAGGCAACTTCTAAAACAGACTGATCGGGTTCTATTCCAGATAAAGTGATGGGTTCAAGGCCTTTCTGTTCAAACCTGAAAGTTATTTCATACATAGTTGTGCAAATTTCGGGTTGCAAACCTACTTTAAATTACTAATTAGGGAAAATATATCCCGGTAATTATATTATTAATGTTTGAAAAGTTAAAAGGTTTTACTATTTTTCCTTTTTTCACCATCTTTCAGCATTAAAATGCCCTTACACACAAAAAAATTAATCCAAACGGCAGTCTTAGGTATAGTTATTTTGTTTTCCGCCTGTGGCGATAATAAACAAAAGGATCCGGTTAAACCGGAAAAAGGCCGTGTTCAGACCATTGCTAAAAAAGAGCCGGAAACCAAAACCAAGCGGCCACCCATTGTAAATATTGTAGATACCCTGGCCCCAAAAATGACGGTGATATACTGTAAAGACAGTGCCGCTACATTTGACCGCATTAGCCTTAAACTGGGCAATATATACGGAACAAAACTGCCGGAGTATATTAAAAAAAATAAACTTAAAACAACCGGAGCTCCCCTGGCCTGGTATAAAAAACAAAACGCACCATTCTTTTTTGAAGCAGGCATACCGGTTAATAAAGCCGGAACAAAGGCGGTTAAGGGCGTACAGGTACGTCAACTGCAATCCGGAAAAGCCCTGGTGGTACATTTTTTCGGGCCTTTTGAACTGCTGCCTGTTGGCTATGATGCTGTTAAAGAATGGATGAAAGAAAATAAAAAGACCCTGGCAGGTCCTTCGTATGAAATTTATGTAACCGACCCCATTGATAAGAACGGAAACCCGGTAGACCCATATAAGATCCAGACCGATATTGTATTTCCGATCAAATAAAAGCTGTTTTCTGATTAAACATAAGCCTGCAAAAATTTGTAGCTGTTCTCTATGCCGGAGCTTGGCCTGATGCCTTTTAAACCTCCATGATACTTTCAGAAAGCCTGATGTAAATATTCCTGAGCTGAGGATAGTCATTCAGCAAACGCAGGTGTTTTTCTATGGTAAAAATATCATTGCGTATGGCAGGGCCTGTTTGCATTAGCGCCGGTGAATAGTTTGCTGCACGTTCGGCAGTTTCCTTTATTAAAGGTGCCAGCAGGTTAAAATCTACCTGCTCATTTTTACAAAATGATTCGGCAAGGGCATATAAATGGTTGGTAAAATTGCTTACAATAACAGCCGATACATGCAACTTTAGCCTTTGCTCATCATTGGCTTTGGTAACATTGGATGATACCGTGTGGGCAAAATCCTCGATCAGGGTGATGGTATCAGCCGTATTGCCGTCAATTAAAAAAGGTATCGGGGCAGGGTAATCCATTTCCTTACGCAGGCTTTGCAGGGGGTAAAGCACACCATAATTATGTGACATGTTTTTTAATACCTCTATAGATACCGAGCCTGCGGTGTGCACGATCAGTTTGTTACCCAGATTGATGCTTTTATTCAGTTCCTGCAAAGCAGTATCGGCTATGGCCAGTAAATAAAGCCCGGCGCTTTCGTTTAATTTTTCATCATAGCCGGCATAACTGCAGTTCAGTTTTTCGGCCAGTAATTTTGCATGATGCACATTACGGCTCATTACCTGAACAATTTCATGTCCATGCCCTTTAAACAGGCGGCCCAAAACAGTGGCCACATTTCCGGAACCGATTATTACGATCTGCATAACTTAGCTTTGCAAGTATGAAATTTACACAAAGGTTAGCAATTGGATACGTTCAAACAAAATTTAAATTGATCAGCCTGGTATCAAAAAGAAAGGCTGCAGAAAAGGCCTTTGTGGTTTTTGGCACTCCCTTTATGAAATCTGTTCGCAAAGCCCCGGTCAAGCATGCCGAAGTGATTCATTTTCATTTAAACCACAAAAAAATGAATGGCTACCGGTGGAACCATCCGAAACCCAGGAAAGTCCTGATACTGCATGGTTTTGGGTCAGCCGCACATAAATTTGAAGATTATGCCATAAAACTGATCGATAAAGGTTTTGAAGTACTGGCTTTTGATGCACCGGCACATGGCCATAGCGAAGGCAATACCACCAATGCGGTTGAATACTGTGAAATGATCAAAGAAGTGATGGAAAAATTCGGGCCCATAGCATATTTCATAGCACATTCTTTTGGCGGTATTTCCTTAAGCCTTGCCCTGGAACAGGTAAAGCACAGTGCCGGAACCAAACTGGTATTTATTGCACCGGCAACCGAAACCACTTCTGCTGTAGATGGGGCTTTTAAAATGCTGAAACTGACAAATGCAACCGTGCGAAATGAATTTGACAAGCTCATTTTTGAATACAGCGGCAGGCAAACGGAATGGTTTTCCATGCGCAGGGCAATGCATCATATTAATGCAACTGTGCTGTGGATACACGATGAAGACGATGATGTTACGCCCTGGACGGATGCATTAAAAGTTAAAGAAGACAATCACCCCAATATAAAATTCTTACTTACAAAAGGATTGGGACACCGTAAAATATATCGCGATCCGGATATACAAAACAGAGTGGTGGAATTCCTTGCAAAAGGTTAAAAACGGGCTCTGTTTAATAAGATTTATTTTGATTTTTCAATTTTGAAGTAATATTGCAGTGAAACCTGCCTTTTAAAAGACTGGCAATTTAACGTAAAATATATCTGTGCCTGCTGTGAAAACGTTTCTGTAACGATAGCAATAAAAACCAGCACCACAGTGTATTACAGAAAATAACACAACAAATAAATATGGCTAAAAACCTGTTAATCGTGGAGAGTCCGGCAAAGGCAAAGACCATTGAAGCAATTCTTGGAAAAGACTTTGAAGTGAAGAGTTGCTTTGGTCATATACGTGACCTGGTGAAGAATGATATGGGTATAGATGTGAACAATAATTTCAACCCTACCTATATAGTACCACCCGAAAAATCAAAAGTGGTTGCCGATTTAAAAAGTCTTGCCAAAAAAAGTGAAGTAGTTTGGCTGGCATCGGATGAGGACCGTGAAGGAGAAAGTATCAGCTGGCATTTGGCCGAAGTGCTGGGCCTGGATGTAAAAACAACCAAGCGCATCGTATTTCATGAAATTACCAAACCGGCCATTCAAAAAGCAGTACAAAACCCGCGCTTCATTGACATGAACCTGGTGGATGCCCAGCAGGCACGCCGGGTGGTTGACCGTATTGTGGGTTTTGAACTGAGCCCGGTGTTATGGCGTAAGATTGGCATGAGCGGAGGCCTGAGCGCCGGCCGTGTGCAAAGTGTGGCCGTTAAATTAATTGTAGAAAAAGAAAGAGAGATAAACCAGTTTACACCGGTAAGCAGTTTTAAACTGGAAGCAACTTTAGCAGCAACCGATCTGAATAATAAAACCGTTTCCTTTAAAGCCGAAGGTGCAAAATATAATAACGAAACAGATGCGGAGAAGTTTTTACAGAGCTGCATTGGTGCCGGTTATACAGTGAAAGACATCCAGGTACGCCCCGGAAAACGTACACCGGCAGCGCCTTTCACCACATCTACGCTGCAGCAGGAAGCCAGCCGTAAACTGGGTTATGGGGTAAGTAAAACCATGTTGCTTGCACAAAAATTGTACGAAAGCGGTAAGATCACGTACATGCGTACCGATAGCGTAAGCCTGGGCGAAACGGCCATGGATGCCATAAAAGCCGAGATACGCAGCAGCTTCGGTGATAATTACCTGCAGGTGCGTAAATACAAAAACAAAAATGAAAGCGCACAGGAAGCGCATGAAGCCATTCGCCCTACTTACATGGAAAATAAATCGGTTGGTGACCCCGACCTGAACCGTTTGTACGAACTGATCTGGAAAAGGACCATTGCCTCGCAAATGGCTGATGCAGAGCTGGAGAACACTACGGCTAAAATAAATATCAGCACAAACAACCAGGAACTTACCGCCAGCGGACAGGTTTTAAAATTCGACGGCTTTTTAAAAGTGTATTTAGAAAGCACGGATGATGAAGAGGAAAATGATGGAGATGACAGCCGCTTACCCAATTTAACCGTTGGCCAGTTGCTTGCTTTCGAAAAAATGACCGCCACGGAAAGGTTCAGCAAACATGCAGCCCGATACACCGAAGCCTCGCTGGTTAAGAAACTGGAAGAACTGGGCATTGGCAGGCCCAGTACCTACGCCCCTACCATCTCTACCATCATCAAAAGAAATTATGTGGAGAAAAAAGATAAGGAAGGCGTGAAAAGGGATTTCAGGGTATTGCGTTTACAACACGATGAAGTAAGAAAAATAACTGACCAGGAAAATACCGGTGCCGAAAAATCAAAACTCTTCCCTACCGACCTGGGACTGGTGGTGACCGATTTTTTAAGCCAGCATTTTGAAAAAGTAATGGATTATTCCTTTACCGCCAGCATAGAAAAAGAGTTTGATGAAATTGCCGATGGCAAGATCAAATGGAATAAAATGGTGGGTGATTTTTATACCCCATTCCATGAAGGAGTTGAACATACCCTGGAAAATGCCGAACGTGCCGTAGGCGAAAGGGCGCTGGGCAACGATGCCACCACCGGCAAACCCATCATTGCCCGTATGGGCCGCTACGGCCCCATGGTACAGATCGGCACTTCGGAAGGCGATGAAAAACCAAAATTTGCCAAACTGAAGCCTACGCAAAGTATTGAGACCATCACCATGGAAGAAGCGCTTGATCTCTTTAAACTGGGTGAACCACTGGGCGAATTTGAAGGACAGGAAATAACGGTTAACATTGGACGCTTTGGTCCCTATGTTAAATTTGGAGACCAGTTTATCTCTTTACCCCGCGGCGAAGAACCATCAACGGTTACCCTGCAACGGGCTATAGAAATTATCAATGCCAAAAAATTTGAAGATGCGCCCATTGCATTTTATGATCAAAAGCCTATAACCAAGGGCAAGGGTAGATTCGGGCCATTTATTAAATGGAATGATATGTTCATCAATGTGCCTGCACGATATAATTTTGAAAACTTAACACAGGCCGACTGTAATGAACTGATTGAAAAGAAGATCGAAAAAGAAGCCAACCGCTTTATACAGCAATGGCCCGAAGAAAAGATCGCTGTTGAAAATGGCCGCTGGGGACCGGAAGTAGTGTACAGTAAAAAACGTATTCGTTTACCTAAAGGAAAATATACTGCAGAAGCATTGGCCTCTGTTAGCCTGGATGAGGTAAAAGCTATGATACTGGCCCAGGACCCCAAAGCTTTTGACAAGAAGAAAGCGCCTGCAAAGAAAAAGGCTGTGGTTAAGAAAGCGGGGAAGAAGTAAGTCACTTCGCCCCGGTTCGTGGCACACGAAACGGAAAAAAGAATTGCAGCTCTACTGGCCCACTGGCTCCATTCTTCCCTCCCAATCATAAAATTAAATCGCAAGCATACTGGGGTCACTGGTGCCGTTCGCCCCGGTTCGTGGCACACGAAACGGAAAAAAGAATTTCAGCTCTACTGGTCCACTGGCTCCATGCTTCCCTCCCAAATCATTAAATTAAATCGCAAGCATACTGGGGTCTCTGGTGTCGTTTTAATACTCCCTGACTGTTTAAGGATTCACCAAACTGATATCTGTAATTAAACGCCTTAATACAAGTACACCACAAAAAAACAGAATTGCTCAAAACAAAAACCAGCTATTTTTGTTTTAAGCACAGGCATCACACAATTTTAACCATCAATGATCACAGCATATAATTTTATTGGATCCTGGCAACTGTTCCCCGAAAAAGGAACTTATGAATCAGGTAATCGCCCAAAATCGGGTATATACAAAATAGAAGCAACCGAAAGTAAAAAAGAGATCAGCATCAGTACAAACTGGGTTACACTGGAAAACCAGGCATTTGCTGCTGAGTACAAAACCATAGCCGATGGTGAAATACATGTAATTGCCGATACAGACCTGGCAGATGCGGTTAAAACCGTTTTTGTAAACAGCGTCTGCTTTGAAACGCTTTTTTACAGAAATAAGGACATCGTGCTGGAAGTGATTCACCAGCTTTTGCCTAACGGTTATATGAGCGTTACGCAAAAGGGCTTTACGAGTGACCAAAAGCCCTATATCAATACCGAAATATATCATAAGCAACTGAGTGTAATGCCTTACAGTACCAGTGTAAGCGGTGCCGTTATTAAACCCACAGAGGAAGGGGTGATACGCCACAAGGCACTGAGCGCTATGGAAGAACAAACCAATATGCAGCTCGACCAGATCCGTAAACAAATAGAACTACTGGCCCTGCAGGCACAGGAAATTCAGATGCGTAAGGAACTGAGCATGATCATTTACAATGCCAAACTCAGCTTTTCACCCGTAATAGGCAACCTGTATTATTTATACGAAAAACAGGATGGCTCCCATATGGTAAGTATGATAAGCCCGAAGGAATGGGGCGGCTCCGGGCCATTTAAAAAACTTACCGCACAGGTGAAGTTATTGGCAGACCACACCTGGGTGGAAATATAGTGGCTGATAAACTAAAAGTTTCGGGTATTTCAGTCCCAAATCATAATCAAAACAGAGACATATTGTATTAATGATGCACTTCTAAAGCTTCCGGACTATGTCATTTTAAATAAGGATGTTTCTTGTGGCACAAAACAGGGCGAAGAGAAAAAATACCCATCAGCACGGATTATTATTTTAAATTGATATACCAACTTTACTTCAAACTCAAATGAATGAAGTGTATATACTTTTTTTTATTGCTTACAATTATACAATTTGGTTCCAAAGCCCAATCCCACAATTTTAAATACGACCGGGTAGGCAATTTTAAAGGAGGCATGGCCCCTGTTTACATAGGCAAGTATGTTGGGTTTATTGATAAAACCGGAAAAGAAGTTGTGCCGGTTATTTACGAAGAGGATTATAAAACCGATGAATTTACTGATGGTGTTGCGGTTGTAACAAAAAACGGGTTATCCGGATTAGTGGATAAAACAGGCAAGTTGATTGTGCCCCATGTGTATAAGCATATCGGATATTTCAGCGAAGGAATAGCAGAGGCGTACAAAGCAGATGGAAAAACCGGCTATATCAATACACAGGGCAAAACTGTAATCCCTTTTGAATACGATATCCTGAGCTTATTTGGTGGTGCAAAATGTGTAAACGGAATGATCCCGGTAAAAGATGGGAAAAAAGGCTTTATCGACAAAACAGGAAAAGTAGTGGTTCCCTTTGAGTATGAAACTATATATAATTTTTCAGATGGTATTGGTTTGCTTGAAAGGGTGTATAATGGTAAAGTAAGTTATGTAAACACACAAGGTAAAATTGTAATTCCGGAAAAATATGATGATGGCACCATGTTCATTGATGGGCTGGCCTATGTAAATATCGGTGCCAAGGCAAAATCACTCTACGGTAGCCCGGAAGGTGGCAAATGGGGTGTGATTGATAAGACCGGCAAAGAAATAATACCCATCCAGTATGACCACATATATGAAATAAAAAAAGGCTTTACCATAGTAGGTATAGGAAAATATCCCAATGAAAAAAAAGGGTTGATCGGAAGGGATGGGAAAATAATTTTACCGGTTGAATACTATGATATAAAAATACTGAAGGACAGGATTGTTGCCAATAAAGTGTTCATCGGCCCTTATGCATTATTCGATTACGGTGGAAAACAAATAGGTGATTTTAGCTGGTACCTGTTTGATATTTTTCCGGAAATAACCGAAGGTTTATTACGGGTACAGGAACAAAAAAATAATAAACTGGGCAAAGTGGGTGCCATAGACGTGAACGGGGTTTTAAAAATTCCATATATCTATGATAACATGACTTCTTTTGAAGAAGGATTGTCAACAGTTTCAATCAACGACAAATATGGTGCTATTGATAAAACAGGTAAAATAGTTATACCGCTTCAATATGATGGTATGGCTTCATTTTCCGAAGGCTGGGCACCTGTTTATCAAAATGACAAATCCGGATTTATTAATAAGGCAGGCAAACTGATGGAATTTTCAAAAACAAATACCCAGCCTGCAGCAGATAAAAAGCCGGCTGTGGCAGAAACCTACCAGTTAAAAGAAAAATTATTTGAATTTTTTATTGCGGTTAATGGTGCTGTACCCTACGGAAACAACGGAGAAAATACCGGTGGTAAGTTTGGGGTATTATCTAAAGATGAAAAAATAATTATTCCGCTCAAATACGACTGGATCACCATAGATACCGGCAATAAAGTTTTTTTTGTACAAACCGGTTCCAATGTATTTTTTTCCACGAAAGGTACACGGATAGACACCACAGCCAATACCCGGGTAGGCATACTCAATTATGAAGGTAAACAACTCTATCCTCCTACCCTTTCATCCTATAATGTAAGGCCTAACCGGCATACGTTGGTTAAAGATGCCCTAACCCGTAAATGGGGAGTACTGAATACAAATTATAAACCGGCAGTGCCTTTTAATTATGATCTTATTTACCATTTTGCTGACAGTGGCCTGGCAGCCAGAAAAAACGGCAAAGTGGGTATCATTAATCTTAAAAATGAGATATTGATCCCTTTCGAGTACGACACGGTTTATTCCGGTGGAAACCGGGCCCCCGGCGGCTACCAGTTAAAGAAAAACGGAACTACCATTTGGGTTGATGCCAAAGGGAAAATAATACAAACCGGCCCGGAACCGTATGAATCAAATTTTCAAACAGCCTTGAAGAATGCCAGGGATTCTAAGGAAAGGGCGGATGCATTCATGAATTTCCTGAACCCGGTATACCGCAGTTCAGATTCCCTTGTTTTTTTGAACCTGTTAAAACAAAAACTCAATCAGTTGGCTGGCATTGATTTTTATGCCATTCATGTAATGGTAATAAAGAACAAGGATGCCAACCAGGCCAAAATATCAAAATTTATTTTAAATGCATTAACGCCTGAACAAAAAAGAGTATTCAGGCTATATTCAGATTGTATTATTGATAATTTCAGCCGCATGCAAAATAATCAACCTGAACTTCCCTGTCCGCCAGCCAACACCCTTCAACCTGGACAACCCTGGAAATAAACAAATGGTTTAACGCTATATCATTCCAATAATTTATTAGACGCCTCGCAGGCTTAGATATAAAGTAAATGAAAATAAATTGTTGTATTAGTTTTTTTTCTTTATTTTCAAATATATATATATATATCCTACCACTTGTTGTAATACCAACGTAATTATCAAACTTAAACAACTTTTTATGCGTAATTTTTTTATACGTCCCTTTATCCTTTTGCTCACCTGTTCAATCATTTTGGGCTTACAGGTAAAAGCACAAAACATGGCGATCAACAATACCGGTGCAACAGCCAACAGTGCTGCATTGCTGGATGTGGATGCCTCCGGCTTAAATCCCAAAAAGGGCTTACTGATACCCCGGGTTACACTGGCTCAAAAAACTGCCATGAGCCCTTTACCGGTTGCCGCACAGGGTTTAACGGTTTATCAAACTGATGGCGTAGAGGGGTATTATTTTAACACCAGCACAACGGTTACCCCAAGCTGGCAATACATGACAACTTCTGCCACCGGCTGGAATACCAATGGAAATACATTAACAGGTACTTTACCTGCAAGCCCGGCAGAGTGGATAGGTTCTATCAATAATGCAGACATGGTTTTTAGAACAAATAATACCGAGCGGATTAGAATTTCGAATACTGGTAGCGTGGGCATTGGCACCAGTACACCCGGTAAAAATTTAGATGTAAACGGTGCTATTCGTTTGGCAGACCATTTTATTTATAATTCGGCCAACGCAGTAATTAACTGGGGTAATACCGGACATTTGTATTTTAGAACCAACCCGACAATAGGTGATGAAACTTCTTTTACCGACAGGATGATTTTGAGTAACCAGGGTTATCTGGGCATTAATACAGGAATCCCGGTAGCTCCGTTACAGATTAACCAACCTTTTAATTTGAGTGCCCCGATGGTATACCTAAGCCAAACTTCAGGTACCTGGGGAACAGTTTCTAATTTTAACAGCTACCGGTACATACAAACTAATTACACAGGTCCGGGATCTGAGTATAAGCAGTTTAATGTAGGTGGAGGTGGCGTGTCAATCGGGTATTCTAATGTTCCTCTTTATGGCAGTAATGATGCATTATATATCAACGGCAATGTGGGTATTGGAACGATTTCCCCGGCCACCACACTGGATGTAAGAGGAGCCAACGGGCTTATTACAGTAGGCACAACCGGTGGAACAGGTGGTGGTTTGTACCTCGGTAATTCTAACCATGGGCTGCAAAGGGGTTTTCCAACACTTAATGCAGATAATAATGTAGGCTTAATGACTACATCAGGGAATATTTATTTGTCCACAAATGGCAATTCAACAGGGGAGTTTGTTTTAACAGATGATGGCAGGGTTTCAATTGGTAGCGCTCCAGTATTTCCGGAAAAATTACATGTAAGATATGATAATAATAGTGGATGGGTGGCATCTTTATACAATGCTGGTAATAATAATACGGTCCAAAATAATGGTTTGGTCATAGGGGCCGGCCATTTAACTTATACTGGAACTTCATCGGCTTTTTTAGGTTTTTTTGTACCCACTGGCCCGTTTATCGGTAACATCTCCCAGGTTTCCAGCAACAGTGTGGCTTACAATACTACATCTGACGAGCGCCTTAAAACTAAAATGATTCCAACAAGGTATGGATTGGATATTTTAAAGCAAATAGAGGTAATTGATTATTTCTATAAAAATGATGACAGAACACCACAAACTGGTTTTAAGGCACAACAGCTATATACAAAATATCCATTTGCCGTTTCTCCAGGCGGCGATGATCCCAAAACCCAACCCTGGATGATGGACTATGGCAAGATGAGTCCGCTGGTGGTTAAAAGCATACAGGAACAGCAAGCACAAATAGATGCGCTTAAAGCAGACAATGATAAACTTAATAAAGAAAATATATTTTTTAAAACAGAAATTGAGCAAATAAAAGAAAAATTGAACAGGCTTTTGAAAAAAGAAAAACAATTACTCTAGCCGTTGGTGATAGCATGACCAACAAAATACAAAGCAATTAACAACAGTAAAGCTTCTTTTAAATAAATATTTATTTCTCTGCAGTAGCAATTATTTTGATTATCAGCATCTGATTTCCAACCAACACCATATGACAGCCTTAAACCTTACTTGCTATCTAATAACCTATGCTGCATTGCAATAAAACGCTGCAAACTTTTATACATTTATTTTACCACATCCTGTGGAAAATATTAACTTCTTGTTTTCCGTTCAATTTCCGATATTCATAAAAAATAGAGGAAAGCTTGGAAGAAAATAAAGAAATAACGGCCCTGTTGCATCTGATCGACGACCCCGATGAATTTGTGTACAACACGGTGAGCGATAAGATCATTTCATTTGGAAAAGACATTATCCCGAACCTGGAAAGTCTTTGGGAAAATACAGGCAATGAAGAAATACAGGAACGCATTGAATTACTGATCCACCGGCTGCATTTCAGGGACCTCACCGCAGAATTTACCAACTGGGCCGCTAAAGAAGGCGACCTCCTGGAAGGTGCCCTGCTGGTAGCCCGCTATCATTACCCCGAACTGGATACCACAGTTGTATACCAGGAGATTGAAAAACTGCGCCGCAATACCTGGCTGGAACTGAATAACTACCTCACTCCCATCGAGCAGATCAATATTGTTACCAGCATTTTTTATAATTATTACAAACAAAAAGGTGTTGAGTTTGCATATAAAAATCCTGATGACTACCTCATCAATAAAACACTGGAGGGTAAAAAAGGAAATGCGTTAAGCAATGGCATTATCTATATAGCCCTTTGCGAACTGCTGGATTTACCGGTAAAAGCAGTGAATATCCCCAGGCAGTTCATCCTGGCCTATTTTGATCCGCAACACAACCTGCTGAACCCGGTTGGGCATCCATCTGAAAAAATTAATTTTTTCATCGATCCCCTGAATGGACAAATGTACAGCCACCAGGATGTAGAAGCTTATTTTAAACGCATATCGGTTCCTCCGGTTCCTGCTTATTTCAGGCAAATGAACAATAAGCGCATCATTCAGTACTTGCTGGAAGAACTGAGCAAGTGCTTTGATAATGACCGCAACCGGTATAAAATGGAGGAATTACTTTTACTGGCAAATTTACTCGACCAATGATCTATCATGTAGTTACCGAAGCCAACTGGCAAAATGCTTTGCTGGAGGGCTTTTACGAGGCCGAATCGCTGGCGAAGGAAGGATTTATACATACCAGCAAAGCTGAACAGGTGGCCGGAGTTTTAGAACGTTACTACAATGGCCAAAGCAGTTTATTTTTGTTACACATTGATGAAACAAAATTAACTGCTCCTTTAAAATATGAACTGGCTCCTTCTGTTAATGAGGAGTTTCCGCACATTTACGGCAGGCTTAACCTGGATGCAGTAGTAAAAGTTGAAAGTTTATGATCAGTTGGGAAGACTTTGAAAAGGTTGACATACGCACCGGAACCATCCTGGAAGCAAAGCATTTTCCGGGTGCAAAAAAACCTGCTTATCAACTCACCATTGATTTTGGGGAATTAGGAATTAAAAGATCTTCGGCACAAATAACCATACTTTATAGCCCGGATGAATTGCCGGGCAAACAGGTTATTGCGGTGGTTAATTTTCCTGTAAAACAAATCGCCAATTTTTTCAGCGAGTGCCTGGTGTTGGGTGTTTATAATGAAGACAATGAAGTGGTTTTATTGCAGCCAACGCTGCCTGTAAAAAACGGCAGCAAGGTTGGGTAAGAACATTCCACATCCGTGATCCTACTCTCCGAATTTTTCAAAATACTGGCCCAGTTTTTTAAAATTCTCCTTATTAAGGGTAAAAATATTATTACGCCCCTGTTTGCGGCAGGCAATCAATTCACTATCGGCCAGTAATTTAATGTGATGCGAACAGGTTGGCTGTGATAAACCCGTTAAACCCACTACATCGCAACACCTGATCTGGCCTTTTTTAGAAAGCTCCTGTAATATTGACATCCGGTAAGGGTCTGCCACTGCGGACATTGCTTTCTCAAAAAATTTTATATCATTTTTCATAATTATCTGCTTCAATACTTCTTCAAAGGAATTATATTTTACCCAAAGAGACAAAAGAAATGCTGTAATTTGGGATACGTCTTGGCGAGGAGGAATTGACGCAGCCATCTCCTGATCAGAAGATTGCTTCACTTCGTTCGCAAAGACGATTATAAATATGAACATCGAAATTGTATATTATCAATCGCCTGTTGGCGTGCTGGAGATCAGGAGCACAGGCAGTTGCATTTCAGCTGTATTGTTTGTAAACTCATGGAAAGGAGCAAAATTAATTGAGCATGAACTTAGCTTTATTAAACCAAAATCTGTTGTAATTAAAACCTGTATAAAACAACTGGATGAATATTTTGCAGGTAAACGAACAGCATTTACTGTTCATACAGCCCAGACCGGCACTGAATTTCAGCAAACGGTTTGGAAGGCCTTGTGCAATATCCCTTACGGACGAACCATCAGTTATCATGAATTAAGCAAACGCATAGGCAATGTAAAGGCCATCCGTGCAGTGGGTACAGCCAATGGCAACAACAGCATCAGCATTATTGTTCCCTGTCACCGGGTTATAGGCAGTAATGGTGACCTTGTTGGTTATGGCGGCGATCTGTGGAGAAAGAAATGGCTGCTGGAACATGAAGGAAAAATTGCCAACGGGGTTCAGACTTTATTTTAAGTCCCCGCTTCCAAAAGATAAAGGCAATAATGCACTTGCTTTTTCAATGATGATCACTTTTCCATCAAGCCCGCCTAAAATAAGGCGTATGGGTTGTTTTACCCGCTCTTCATATTCAACCAAGCTCTGGCGGCACATGCCGCAGGGAGAAATAGGGCGACTGCTTGCTCCATGTGTATTGTCATAGCTGATGGCAATGGTATCCACAGCAATATCAGGATATAATGTGGCAGCAGAGGCCAGCAAAACCCTTTCGGCACAAATACCCACGGGATAAGATGCATTTTCCTGGTTGGTACCGGCCACAATTTCGCCGTTTGCCAGTTTGGCCACGGCACCCACATTAAAGTTGGAGTATGGTGCGTAAGCGGTAGCTGTAACTTCCCGGGCTTCATTCAACAACCAGGCATCCTGATCATTTAATTCATCAACAGAATCATATACTGCATAGGAAAAGTGGTAATCTTCTTTATTCATAGGCTGAATTTATGCTATTTTACCCACATAAAAAATCCTCCCTGCATTTCAACAGAGAGGATTTGTTAGGTTATTGAACATTTGAAAGGAGTTGCCTTCCCTGTTATGAATTATTTGATCCAGCGGAATAAACGGTTCCAGCGTGGCCCGTTCTCATAACTGAACCAGATCAGCGATGCTTTGCCTACCACATGATCTTCGGGTACAAAACCCCAGTAACGGCTGTCGAGCGAATTATGCCGGTTATCTCCCATCAACCAGAAATAATCCATTTTAAAAGTATAGCTCGCTGCTTCTTTTCCGTTAATAAAATATTTGCCGCCACGGTTTTCAAAAGTATTGCCTTCGTACACTTCTATACAGCGACCATAGCGTATGATATTATCGGGAGTAAGGGCTATAGCCGCTCCTTTTTTAGGAACCCACAAAGGCCCGAAATTATCGGCCGACCAGTTTACACCGGCAGAATCGGCATAATAGGGAAACAGGTCATCGCGGTGTTTGAAAATAACATCAGATAAGATATAACCCGGTGGCAGTTTCAGTTTCTTTATTTCTTCGTTGGTGATATTAACCTGAAACAGGTTTGGTTTATCGGTAGGCTGCAGATCACCCTGGGAAACCCTTACCTCAATGCCCAGGTCTTTTAATTTATCTTCATCCAGGTAAATTCCTTCTGGTATCTGTAATGAATAAAATCTTTCAGACTTGGGGAAATAATCTTCCGGCTTTCCATTCACATGCAGTTTGCCATTAATGATCTGTATGGTATCTCCCGCAATACCCACACATCTTTTAATAAAATTCTCCCTTTTATCAACGGGCCTGGTTGTGATCAGGTCGCCGAAATCCTGCCATACTTTTTCCCGGCCAAATTCCCTTACCATTTGGTAGTAGGTTATTTGTGAACCGTGTTCGGCATCATTGATCAGGGTATCATTTACCGGAAAATTGAATACAACAGCGTCGTTTCTGGTAACCGGGTTTGCAAACCAGCGGGTATAGGGAATATGTATCCACTCGGTATATGATTTTACGTTTAATCCGGGTATGGTATGATGCACAAAAGGCATGGCAATGGGTGTATTGGGTATACGCGGGCCATATGCCATTTTACTTACAAATAAAAAATCATTCACCAGTAAGGTCTTTTCTTCCGACGGAGTTGGAATGGTGTAGGCTTCAAATACAAATGTGCGTATAAGCGTAGCTGCTACAATGGCAAATACTGCAGCATCTATCCATTCCCTTGCACCCGATTTTTTGTAATTTTTCACAACAGCGGTACCGGCAAATCTTTCCGATTTTGAATAACCCAGGTAAGGGAAATAAATAAACGGCAAAAACACGGTTGCCGCATGATGCCAGAAATTAAAGCGACCGAAATGCTCAACAAATTTTATACATATCCAGATGGTGATGAACTGTCCGGCAACCGGGATCAGTTGCAAAAAGAACCAGTATTTTTTAAGTTGCATGATCTCCACCATGCACCAGGTATTATAAAACGGTACCAATGCCTTCCAGGGAGCGATGCCTGCTTTTTTAAACATACCGTACAAACCAATGTGCCAGCCCAGGGCTCCAATAATAAAAATGATCCAGCCAATACTCATGCGTTAGATTTTAATAGCTTCAAAAATACCATAATAAACCATTTGAAATATATTTAAGTAAATAATGTTTTGAAATGTTTAACAGAAAACATCAGGTATCCTGTAATATGGCATTGATGCAGGTACTCACTTCATCTGCTTTATTCATGATCATAAAATGCCCGGCATTTTTTATGGTATAATCTGCCTTGATATTTTTGATGGGAAACATATTGTCCTTATCGCCATGAATATGATAGATATTCGGATGTTTCCAGTCGTTTTTCCAGTTGATGGCCTGATGTACAGCCCAGTTTATATAGGGCAGGTCAGCCTCTTTTCGTAAACCGGCCACAAGGGTTTTCTCTTCTTCGGTTTGCACACCCAGCATTTTATTTTGAATGGGTTGGGTAAGCCTGGTTGATTTTAAGGGAACTATTTTATTGAGTTTTAATAAGGCAACCGTTTTCATCCAGAGGGGCAGTTCCTTTGAGGACTTGATGCTGGAAACGATGATTATTTTATCTACCGGTATTTGTTTGGCTATTTCGGTACATATCATACCGCCAAACGAAAGCCCCATCAATACCGGGTTTTCTGCTGTGATATCTGCCCGCATCCTTTTTGCATAATGCTGAATTGTTTCACGGCGGTGAGGCATCAGCCAGGGAATTACATGCAGTTCATAGCCCTTTATCCTCAGTTTGGAGAAAGCCCTTTCATCGGCACCTAATCCGCTGATGCAATAGATTGTTTTCATTTCCGGTTCAGTTATTTTCTGGGCAACACATAATTTTCTACATCTTCCAGGGTAATTGTTTTACCCGAAAGTATGATGAGCCTTTCCACCACATTGCGTAATTCACGTATATTGCCTGTCCAGTTGTAATTTTTCAATGCCTCCATGGCCGGGGGTTCCACCAGCTTTTTGGGTTGGCCGTATTCGCTGGCGATCATTTCCAGGAAATGTTCTACCAGTGCCGGAACATCATCCCTTCGTTCATTTAATGAGGGAACATGAATAATGATCACACCCAGCCGATGGTACAGATCGAGCCTGAAATTCTTTTCATCCACTTCTTTAAGCAGGTCTTTATTGGTTGCGGCTATAACACGTACATCAACCGAAATATCCTTTTCTGCGCCTACCCTTGTAATTTTCCCTTCCTGCAATGCCCGCAATACTTTTGCCTGTGCATTCAGGCTCATATCGCCTATCTCGTCCAGAAACAAGGTGCCGCCGGAGGCGGTTTCAAATTTACCAATGCGTTGTTTTACGGCTGAGGTAAAAGAGCCTTTTTCATGACCAAACAATTCACTTTCGATCAATTCCCCGGGTATGGCAGCACAATTCACTTCAACCATAGGCCCGGAACTGCGGTTGCTTTTTTCATGGATCCAACGGGCCACCAGTTCTTTACCTACCCCGTTTTCGCCGGTTATTAAAACACGGGCATCGGTTGGTGCCACTTTTTCAATGGTATCTTTGATCTTATTTATGGGAGCGCTGTCGCCAACCATCTCCAAAGCCTTTCCCACCTTACGTTTTAGTACTTTTGTTTCGGTCACCAGGCTTTGCTTATCCAAAGCATTTCGCAGGGTGATCAGCAAACGGTTAAGGTCGGGCGGTTTACTGATGTAATCATAAGCTCCCTTCTTTACTGCTTCCACAGCCGTTTCCACATTACCATGTCCACTGATCATGATCACCGGTACATCGGGGTTAATGAGTTTTGCTTTGTCCAGAAATTCAATTCCGTCCAGCCTGGGCATTTTAATGTCGCACAGCACTACATCGTATGTTTTTTCGGAAAACTTTTTCAGCCCTTCTTCGCCATCACCGGCCTCATCGATCTTATAGCCTTCGTAGCTTAGTATTTCTGTAAGCGTTTTGCGTATCGATTTTTCGTCATCAATGATTAAGATATTAGCCATAGTTTCATCTTGATTTACTGTAAATAAACATATTCAGGTTTTACAGTTCTGTATTTCAAAATTAAGCTTAATATACCTTTCTGCCCTTTTAATAAAAAAATGCAGTTGAAAACAACTGCATTTTAACTGTAGAACGTTAATCAACTATTCCTAATTTTTAAGCTTGGTCGTTAATTCTTCCAGGAATCCGTCATATTTTTTTAACATACGGCCAAAAGGGGCAAACTGCTCATCGGCACTGAAAGGTGTTCCTGCCCTTCCGGAATATTCTGAAACGAATTTGATCTTGTAAGACAGAGGATCTTCGGTAGACAATTTAATGATCACCCGCATCCTTACCGTATTGGCTTTAAAAGTTACACCTATCCAGGAGGTTCTTAAATAACCCGATTTTTCGTCATTCATTTCCAACACATCAAATTTTCCCAATACGGTGGCTACAATAATTCTCCAGGCTTCATCCTTGGTACGGCCCGGCTTGGTATTTAATACGATTTCATTGTTGGCTATATCTGACTGTATGGATGAAGTATAGGATTCATCGGCCTGTAATTTAAAATAATCAGATTTTGGCGGTGCCATCCCTGTTTTTTTACAGTAATCCCTTATTTCAGGTATAAACCCTTCTTCTTTCACTTCCACTGTTACACAATCATTATATGGTACACTTACCTGCATAGACCCTGTACCCATAACCACCCCATTCACATAAATTTTAGCTGTTTGTGGTGTTGAAGTAACAGCTACTATTGAAGGTAAAAAGGCTTCATCCACCTTTAACTGAATATAGTCTGCATTGGGAGGGTCTTCAGAACCTTTTTTATTGCAATAGGTTCTCACTTCAGGCATATATCCTTCTGCTCTTACCTCCACGGTAACACAGCTTTTTTTGCCTACACCAACAACAAAGCTGCCTGTACCCCGCAAACGTCCGTCAACATATATTTTGGCATTTGCCGGAGCTGTAGTAATGTTTACTCTTTGGGCATAGGTGGTCATTTGTTGCCCCGTTACAAAGAATAAACAAATAAGGAAAAACTTAAATAAAGATCTTTTAATCATAAGTCAGGTTTTAAAGGTTGGTATGAGTAGTTTTGTATAACGTATAAAAGTATAGTTATTTACCCAAAACTATAACATTTGTTGTTGTTTTTTTTACAGAAATCACTTTTTCTCCGCGTTTAATCACCCTTTTTATTTTTGGCTACCGGAAATAGCTCAGGCTTAAACTTTTGCTGCACATCCCGCCTTTACTTTTTAAGTTCACTATACTTTTCTTTAACATATCTTTTATATGGATATGCTGCCCTGCTGCATCCTATTGCAAAATCGAAGATGGAGCAGCTATTTTCATTACTTGTTTTTCAGCTCATCATTTTGTCTTGTAATCATTCAAACACATCTACGGGTTTACATACAAACAACCGGCCTGCTGTAAATCCGTATACACAAATTAAGGCCATACCCCTGCCCGTTGGTTATTACAGGGAAAAAGATGATCCTGGTTCATTTACCCATTTTCTAAGGAATATTAACCTGAAAGCGCATACAACTGTATATCTCTTTAATGGCCTGCCCAAGCAGAACCAGCAGGCCCAGTATGCCTTGTTGAATATCTCAACCGGCAATAAAGACCTGCAACAGTGTGCTGATGCAGTAATGCGCATGCGGGCCGAATTCCTGTATGACAATAAACATTTTGATCAGATCATCTTTTATGATAATGACCATACTGCCTATACGTTTGCAGCCCCTTTCACACGAGAGCGGTTTGATAAATATCTGGACACGGTTTTTGGTATGTGTGGTTCAGCTTCTTTATCAAAACAATTGAAACCGGTAATAAGATTATCGCAAATACAACCCGGTGATGTAATGATCAGGGGTGGTTTTCCGGGCCATGCAGTTATGGTGATGGATGTGGCAGTAAATGCATTGGGCAAAAAAATATATTTACTGGCACAAAGTTATATGCCTGCCCAGGATATTCATGTGCTTAAAAACCCCATTTATACTGACCTGTCGCCCTGGTACGAAGTGAATGAGGACCCTGTTATTATAACACCCGAATATACTTTTATGCCGTATGAATTGAAAAGATGGCCTTAAAAAAGATACTATTTATTAAGCTGCGCTATCAAATTTTTGAAATCTTGGTAATTGCCTTTACTTTTGCCATCCTTAATCGGGATGTAGCGCAGCCCGGTAGCGCACACGTCTGGGGGGCGTGGGGTCGCAAGTTCGAATCTTGTCATCCCGACCTGTAATCTCTACTGTACTTGTATAGTAGAGATTTTTTTATGTGACCGGCCTGCGGAATAATGAATGATCACCCATATAAAAAAGTTAGGTTTCTCTACCTGACTTTTTTATATGATATTTGCGAAATCTCTTTTAAATAATGAAGATATTAATAAAGCAGGCTAACATCATTTCCCCCTCTTCTCCTTATAACGGACAAACAAAAGATATTTTAATAACCGAAGGCAAAATTGCTGCAGTAGCCAACAACATCACGGAAACAACCGATAAAGTAATTGAACTGCCCGGATTGTGTGTAAGTATAGGCTGGATGGACATTTTTGCCGATTTTGGGGATCCCGGATTTGAACAAAAGGAAAATATCCAATCCGGTGCAAAAGCCGCTGCTGCCGGAGGTTTTACAGATATCATGCTGATGCCGAACAGCCGCCCGGTGGTGGATAATAAGGCACAGGTAGAATATATCGTTCATAAGGCAAAAGACCTGGTCATCAACATCCATCCACTCGGGGCCATATCAAAAAAGGCCGAAGGAAATGACCTTGCGGAAATGTACGATATGCACCAGTCAGGAGCAATTGCTTTCAGTGATGGCATACATCCTGTTCAGCATTCCGGCCTGGTTTTAAAGGCCCTGCAATACGTAAAAAGCTTTAACGGAACCATCATCCAGATGCCGGATGATACCGGAATTGGCAGCCATGGATTGATGAACGAAGGGATCATTTCTACGCAAATGGGCTTACCCGGAAAACCCATACTGGCCGAAGAACTGATGGTGGCCCGGGATCTAAAACTGGCCAGGTATGCCGGCAGTAATATTCATTTTACCGGCATTTCTTCTCCCAAAAGCCTCGAATACATCAAACGGTCAAAAGAAAGCGGCATCCCCGTAACCTGTTCCATAACACCCTACCAGGCATATTTTTGTGATGAAGACCTGCAGGGATACGATACCAACCTCAAACTGAATCCGCCAGTAAGAACAAGGAACGATATGATGGCGCTTAAACAGGCCTTGTTTGATGGAACCATCGACTGCATTGCCTCTCATCACCTGCCCCGGCATTGGGATGAAAAGGTTTGTGAGTTTGAATATGCCAAACACGGCATGATTGCACTGGAAACCATGTTTGCCGTTTTGATGAGCCTTGGTTTACCTGCCGGGGATTTTGTAGAGATGCAAACCATCCGGGTGCGAAATATCTTTGGCATACCTATCCCGGAAATTAAGGAAGGAGAAACCGCCTCGCTTACTTTATTTTTACCTGCTGAAGAATTTACTTTTGACGAAACAATGATACATTCCAAATCGAAGAACTCTCCTTTTATTGGCAAAAAACTAAAAGGTAAAGTGGTGGGTATCATTAATAAATCGAATATTCACCTGAACAACTGATGATGCTTAAAAATTTAGATGCTACTAAGAAAGGATTGATAACCGGCCTGGTCATGATCGGTATTTCACTGGGTATATTCTATTCTGGACTGCCGGTTGACAGCCCATTTCAATACCTGATATACGCAGTGTATGCCGGCGGTATAGTGTGGACGATATATGGGTTTACAAGGCTGGAGGAAAACACCCATAAATTTGGCGCGTTATTTTTACAAGGATTTAAATGCTTTATTGTGGTCACCCTCATGATGGTGGTTTTTACGTTTGTATTTAATAAAATGCATCCCGAATTTAAAGATGAAATGGTAAAAGCATATACCGAAGAACTGGTAAAAAAAGGGAACAGCACAGAAGCGGAAATTGCAAAAAATATTCAAAGCGCCAAAGATTATTACTTAACCATGCTCATATCCGGGGCTATATTTGGATATTTGATGATCGGGGCTGTAATCACTGCAGCCACTTCTTTATTATTTCTTAAGAGAAAATAAACTACATGGATCTGTCAATTGTAATACCGCTTTTTAACGAAGATGAATCCTTGCCCGAATTGTCGGCCTGGATACAAAAAGTAATGCTGGAAAATAATTTCAGCTATGAGATCATTTTTATTGATGACGGCAGTAACGATAATTCCTGGAAAGTAATTGAAGAACTGCGTGCCGGCAATCCAAACATCAAAGGCATCAGGTTTCAACGCAATTATGGCAAAAGTGCTGCACTCAATGAAGGTTTTAAGGCAGCACAGGGCGAAGTGGTGATCACCATGGATGCCGATATGCAGGACAGTCCCGATGAGGTTCCCGAACTGCGCCGTATGATTACAGAAGATGGATTTGATATTGTGAGCGGCTGGAAGAAAAAACGTTACGATAACAGGCTCACCAAGAATATTCCTTCAAAATTATTTAATGCCGCTGCCCGCCGCAGTTCAAAAATAAAACTGCACGATTTTAACTGTGGTTTAAAAGCATACAGGAAGAAAGTGGTGAAGTGCATAGAAATTTACGGCGAAATGCACCGCTATATTCCCATACTGGCCAAATGGGCTGGTTTCCGCAACATTGGTGAAAAAGTAGTGGAGCACAGGGCCCGCAAATACGGCGTTACCAAGTTTGGCTGGGAACGTTTTGTAAACGGTTTTCTCGACCTGGGCTCAATCATGTTTGTGGGTAAATTTGGCAAAAGGCCCATGCACTTTTTTGGCTTATGGGGCACTTTGTTCTTTTTTACCGGGTTTATGATCTTTTTGTACCTCACCATTTCAAAATTCTTTTTTGATCAAACCGGCATGACGCAAAGGCCGCTCTTCTTTGTTGCCATTTTAGTGATGATCATCGGTTCGCAACTTTTCCTGGCAGGGTTTATTGGCGAATTGATCGCCAGAAACTCTCCCGAAAGAAATAATTACCTGATAGAAGAAAAAACTGGTTTGTAAATCATGAATGTAATCATCATAGGCCCGGCGCATCCCTTACGTGGCGGTGGTATTACTACATTCAACGAACGCCTTGCCCGGCAGTTACAAAACGAAGGCCACCAAACCTGTATCTTTTCATTTTCTTTACAATATCCGGGGTTTTTATTCCCGGGCAAATCACAGTTTACCGATGAACCGGCTCCAAAAGACCTGGATATTCATACCAGGATCAATTCGGTAAATCCATTCAACTGGCTGCGTGTTGGCCATGAAATAAAAAGATGTAACCCTGATGTGGTTATTGTAAGATACTGGATACCGCTGATGGGGCCCTGCCTGGGTACCATCCTGCGCATCATAAAAAAAAACAAGCATACCCGGATCATCTGCATTGCCGATAATGTAGTGCCGCATGAAAAACGATTTGGAGACAAAGCCTTCACCCGCTATTTCATTAAACCGGTTGATGCATTTATTACCATGAGCGAAAAGGTTTTGGCCGATCTCCGCTTATTCACAAACAAAAAAGCATTGCTGGTTCCGCATCCCCTGTATGATAATTTTGGAGAAAAGATCTCCAAAGCAGAAGCCAGGAAGCAATTGGCAATACACAATGAACAAAAGATCATTTTATTTTTTGGCTTCATTCGAAAATACAAAGGGCTTGATATTTTATTGGAGGCCATGAACCTGCTACAAAACCACAAACCACAAACTACAAACATTAAACTGTTAATTGCCGGCGAATTTTACGAAGACAGAAAAATATATGATGACCAGATAGATAAATTGGGCATCAGCGATAACCTGATCTTACACACCCATTTTATACCCGACAGTGAAGTGAAAAATTATTTGTGTGCCGCCGATGTGGTGATACAGCCTTACCGCAATGCAACACAAAGCGGGGTTACACCGCTGGCTTATCATTTTGAAGTACCCATGATCGTTACCAATGTGGGCGGCTTACCGGCCATGGTACCCGATAATAAGGCAGGGCTGGTGGCTGAACCCAATGCAGCTTCACTGGCACAAAAAATATTGGAGTATTTTGATAAAGGTGAAAACCATTTTCTGCCGCACCTGCTGGAAGAGAAGAAAAAATTCAGCTGGACAAAATTGGTTGAAAGCATCATTGAAGTGGCCAATAGTAAGTAAATTGCCGCATTAAAACATTCAGATGATCTACAGAAGCAAAGCGCCTTTAAGAATTGGATTGGCAGGTGGCGGTACCGATGTGAGTCCATACAGCGATCAGTTTGGCGGTGCTATATTAAATGCCACCATCTCCCTGTCGGCCTATGCTTCTATTGAACCCATACCCGAAAATAAAATAATAGTTGAAGCACTGGACAGGGATGAACAACAGGTTTTTGACCTTATACCGGCATTACCCATTGATGGAACTCTGGATCTGCTGAAAGGAGTATACAACCGCATTCAGAAAGATTACGCCCCTCCGCTATCCGGTTTCAGGCTCTCCACTTTTGTAGACGCACCTGCCGGTTCGGGTTTGGGCACTTCATCAACATTGGTTGTGGCCGTGTTGGGTGCCTTTAAAGAAATGCTGAAATTACCCATGGATGAATATAAGATTGCCCAATATGCCTATGATATTGAACGAAACGATCTGCAACTGGCCGGTGGCAAGCAGGATCAATACGCGGCAACTTTTGGTGGTGTGAATTTTATGGAGTTTTATGCCGGCGATAAAGTGATCGTTAATCCATTGCGCATTAAACCCCAGTACCTGCACGAACTGGAAAACAACCTGGTGCTGTACTTCACGGCAACATCCAGGGAAAGTGCAGCGATCATTAAAGAACAGGTGAAAAATGTACAGGAGAAAAATGAAAAGAGCATTGAAGCCATGCATCATTTAAAAGACCAGGCCAAAATGATGAAGGAAGCCTTGTTGCAGGGCAAACTGGATGAGATTGGTCTGATACTGAATTACGGCTTTGAACAGAAAAGGAATATGGCGGCCAATATCAGCAACAGTGATATTGAAGCGGTATATACCGCAGCAAAAGCCGCCGGCGCAACCGGTGGTAAAATAAGCGGTGCCGGTGGCGGCGGGTTTATGATATTTTATTGCCCGGGTAATACCCGCTATGCCGTTATCAAAACATTGAATAATTTTGGCGGTAAGGTCAGGAATTATACATTCTCCAAATATGGCTTAACCACCTGGAGTGTTTAACTTAAATAATTATGGAACAGATCAAAGATATCATACAGTCCTCTATCGATGTAAAGCAGGATATACTGCAAAATGAAGAACTGCTGCAAACCATGCAGGAATGCATTGCCGTGATTGTACATGCATTTAAGAACGGCAACAAGGTTTTGTTTTGCGGCAATGGAGGCAGTGCTGCCGATGCACAACACCTGGCTGCCGAATTCAGTGGCCGTTTTTATACCGACAGGGATGCGTTGCCTGCCGAGGCTCTGCATTGCAACACCTCTTACCTTACCGCTGTGGCAAATGACTACAGTTATGATGTGATCTATTCAAGATTGATAAAAGGCATTGGCAACAAAGGTGATGTACTGGTTGGCTTAAGCACATCGGGCAACAGCACCAATATTTACAATGCTTTTGAAGTGGCCCGTGAAAAAGGAATGGTCACCATCGGTTTTACGGGACTTACCGGTGGTACCCTGAAAAGCCTTTCTGATCACCTCATCAATGTACCTTCAACCGATACGCCCCGTATACAGGAAAGCCATATCATGATGGGCCATATCATTTGTCAGTTGGTGGAGGCTGAATACTTTAAAACCCCCTCCGCCCCCTAAAGGGGGAACCTGAGTCAGAGTGCTTAGATTATCACAATATATAAACTGCATACGCCAATGACAGAGCTTAAAAACAGTGATCTCCAAAGCTCCCCCTTCAGGGGGCGTGGGGGGTATGAAGCAATCATATTAGCCGGCGGACTGGGCACCCGGTTAAGAAGCGTGGTGAGCGATGTACCCAAATGCATGGCCCCGGTTTCCGGAAAACCTTTTTTATTTTTTGTGATGGAACACCTGTTACACCAGGGAATTAACCGGTTCATTTTTTCTGTTGGGTATAAAAGTGAGGTCATCATTGATTATGTAAATGCCCAATATCCAAAGCTCAATACACAATTTTCTTCAGAAGCAGCGCCATTAGGCACTGGAGGAGCCATTAAACTGGCCTGCAGTCATGCCACCGAAAAAAATGTTATCATTGTAAACGGCGATACCCTTTTTAAAGTGGATACGCGCCAGCTTTCCTTATTTCATTTGAACCAAAATGCAGATTGTACCCTGGCATTGAAACCTATGCATCACTTCGACCGCTATGGTGTTGTTGAACTGAATACCGATAATACTGTCGCCAGTTTTAAAGAAAAACAGTTTTATGAATCAGGATTGATAAACGGAGGAGTTTATGCATTAGATGTTTCGCGGTTTTTGCTGGAGGACCTGCCCCAAAAATTTTCTTTTGAAAAAGATTACCTGGAAACACATGTTGATAAAAGAAAAATAATGGGCTTCATACAGGATGAATATTTTATCGACATCGGCATACCCGAAGATTTTGAAAGGGCGCAGAACGAATTAAGAATTAAAAATTAAGAATTATTGTCTGGTAATGCAATTCGTGTAATTCGTGTTTTTAATTAGTGAAATCAAAAAAAATGATCAACTTAAGTCAAATAGACAAAACCTGGACACTCTTCCTCGACCGCGACGGCGTGATCAATCACGAAAAGCACCAGGATTATATACATACCTGGGACGAGTTTGTATTTTATGATGGCGTTACAGAAGCCATTGCCGTTTTCGCTAAAATATTCGGCCGCATCATTGTGGTAACCAACCAGAAAGGTGTGGGCAAAGGGGTTACCAAAAAAGAAGACCTGGTGCTGATACACCGGAATATGATGGCAGCCATATCAGCTGCCGGTGGACGTATAGATGCCGTTTATTTTTGCTCCGACCTGGATGACGACAGCCCCAACCGAAAACCCAACCCCGGCATGGGTTTACAGGCTGTGCATAAATTTCCTGAAATTGATCTCCGCAGATCCATCATGGTGGGCAATACACTCAGTGATATGCAGTTTGGCCGTAACCTGGGCGTACAAACCATTTTCCTGCCTACCACCAGGCCCGAAGTGGATTTAAATGATGAACGCATAGATGCCTTTTACAATTCACTTATTGATTTTGCCATTGCACTTAAAAATCAGCATTAACCTTCCTGCCGGCAGGAAGGTATGCGCTACCCGTGTTATCTTCGTTGCATCCCTAAATCTTTAGTTAAATTTTAGCTGTTACAATAGCTATTTCTTCATCTTATTTTAAGATTGGTTATTTTTATTGCATGAAGAAACTGTTCATGTCACTTTTTTTGTCCTTTATGATCCTATGTTCATTTGCACAGGGTATTGGCAAAGCTGAACTTAAAGTATTAAAGCAAAAGGAAGATTCTCTAAAATCATATGCATTAAAAATTATTCAGGGTATAAATGCCGAAAACCGTTTTAATGCCGACAGTATGTTTACCCGCGTACTGGTGCGTGCATTAAAAACCAAAAACGCTTTCCACTACCCTTTTGATTCTTTACAAACCATATCAGTATTGTACGCGCCGGATAGTGCATTCCGTATTTTAACCTGGCAACTGGTGATCAATGAAAATGTTATCCGCCAGCATGGAACCATACAAATGAAAACCAATGATGGCAGCTTAAAGTTATTTCCGCTGATAGACAAATCTGATGTTACCACCAATGTTGCAGATACCATCGGCAATAATTATGGCTGGATCGGAGCGATTTATTACAAGATCATTCTTAAAAAAACTGATACCCGTAATTATTATACCCTGCTGGGTTTTGATGAAAACAACATCAGAAGCAGCCGTAAAATAATTGAAGTATTGCATTTCAATAACGGAGAACCCGTTTTTGGCGGCAGTTTTTTCAGCGCTGAAAAAGCCAATGGCTTTTCCGGATGGAAAAGCCGGTATATCATGGAGTATAAGAAAGAAGCAGGGCCCAGGCTAAACTATGATAAAGAACTGGATATGATCATTGTGGAGCACCTGGTATCGGAAAGCAACGAGCCCAATAAGAAATGGACCTTAATTGGCGACGGCGATTATGAAGGCTTTGTATGGAAGGGAAATAAATGGATGCATGTAGAAAAAGTTTTCAACTTGGTAACACCCGATGGACAGGCACCTGTACCCAATCCCATACGTGACGCTTCGGGCATCATTGATGAAAGCAAGTTAAAGGGAGCAGAAGAGAAAATGCCTGCGAAGCCAAAAGGAAAGGGTAATGAAAATGAAAATTGATCGTCCATTTTAACCTTCAACCAAAAAAGTACCGAGGTCTATTACTTCCCCCTCGCCCATTTTAAATTTTTCCAGGCCATCCAGGTCAAGGTCGTGCATTACCTTACTTTGAAAAATAAGTGCTTCGCCATGGTATAAAGCAAAATACAGGTCAGGATTTTTTTCGGGATTTAAAAAATCCATAAAAGCACCATGTTTAAAATTAACCCGGGCAACACCATGTTCATCCAATGAACTTTTACCCAGGTAATCATCTTCCATCAGGTCTTTTTCATACAACCTGAATTCGTAACCGGCACCGGTTAAAGGGGCATGCCTGCCTTTAGCTTTGAAACTGGCTTTTACTTCTATGTTTATATCGGCATCTAAAGAAAAATTGCTCATGGTGGTTGTTTTTACCTCACCCCAACCCTCTCCAAAAGAGAGGGAGGATGATTTCGTTTAATATTATAATTTCGTTCCTTAACTAAATAATCTTCGCTCCAAACTTCGCTAATTTCTCCGCAAGTTCCCCCTTTAGGGGGCGGAGGGGGTTTAGTCGTTTAGCTTCAACACCGCCAAAAACGCCTCCTGCGGCACTTCTACATTACCGATCTGCTTCATCCGCTTCTTACCTTCCTTCTGTTTTTCCAACAGCTTGCGTTTACGGCTGATATCGCCGCCATAACATTTGGCGGTAACATCTTTACGCATGGCACTGATGTTTTCACGGGCTACTACTTTGGCGCCGATGGCCGCCTGTATGGCAATCTGGAACTGCTGTTTGGGCAACAACTCCTTCAGCTTTTCGCAAAGTTTCCGGCCAAACTCATGAGCACGGCTTCGGTGAATCAATGCACTCAGTGCATCCACTTTTTCGCCATTCAATAAAATATCCATCTTCACAATATCACTGGGGCGGTATTCAATGGGGTGATAATCGAACGAGGCATAACCACGGGTTATGCTTTTCAGTTTATCGTAAAAATCGAAAACTATTTCAGTTAATGGCATTTCAAAACTAAGCTCCACACGGGTGGGCGTTAAATAATGCTGGTGGGTAAGAATACCACGCTTGGTAATACAAAGCGTCATAATGTTACCGATATATTCAGGCTTGGTAATGATCTGAGCCTTGATGAACGGTTCATCAATATGATCGATCCGGGTTGGATCGGGCATTTCTGTTGGATTATTTATTTTGATGATCTCCTTGCGAACCGTGGTGGCAATAAAGCTTACATTCGGTACAGTGGTAATTACTGTTTGGTTAAACTCCCTTTCCAGCCGCTCCTGTATGATCTCCATATGCAGCATGCCCAAGAAGCCGCAGCGGAAACCAAAGCCCAATGCCTGGCTGGTTTCCAGTTCAAAAGTCAATGAAGCGTCGTTTAGTTGCAGTTTATCCATACAATCCCGCAATTCTTCAAAAGCATCGGTCTCTACAGGGAATATACCGGCAAAAACCATCGGTTTCACATCTTCAAAACCTTGTATGGCATCCGGCGAACCGTTTACCGAAGTGGTAATGGTATCGCCCACTTTTACTTCCTTGGCGTTTTTGATGCCGGTGATGATATACCCCACATCGCCTGCAGCCACCTGATCACGCGGACTCATACCAAATTTCAATATCCCCACTTCATCGGCGCCATATTCCAGCCCGGTATTGCTGAATTTGATCTTATCATTCTTTTTGATGGTACCGTTGAAAACCCGGTAATACACAATAATACCCCGGAAACTGTTGTACACACTATCAAATATCAATGCCTGCAAAGGTGCTTTTGGATCTCCTTTGGGAGCAGGTATGCGCTCAATTATAGCGGTGAGTATACCCTCTATTCCAATACCACTTTTGCCGCTGGCCAGTAAAATGTCTTCAGGCTTGCAACCGATCAGTTCTACGATCTGGTCGGTCACTTCCTCAATCATGGCACCCTCCATATCAATCTTATTGATCACCGGAATTATCTCAAGATTATTATCAATTGCGAGGTATAAGTTACTGATTGTCTGTGCCTGAATACCCTGACTTGCATCAACCAACAGCAAGGCTCCTTCGCAAGCTGCCAGTGCACGGCTCACTTCATAACTGAAATCCACATGGCCGGGTGTATCAATCAGGTTCAGTACATACTCTTCACCTTTCCAGGGATAGTTGATTTGTATGGCGTGGCTTTTAATGGTAATGCCTTTTTCTCTTTCCAGGTCCATATCATCGAGTACCTGCGCCTGCATATCTCTTTCTCCGATGGTTTTGGTAAATTCCAGTAAACGGTCGGCCAGGGTACTTTTTCCGTGGTCAATATGTGCAATGATGCAAAAATTTCTGATGTTCTTCATGTACGTTCCAATCTCCTTTTAAGGGTGCAAAAGTAGTTTAAAATGGTGGATTTTGAACATTGGAGGGGGAACATGAAGAATACAGATTTACGTTTATAAAAACAGAAATCCCCCTACAGGCACCATCAAGTAAAACGAATGTATGTTATTGGTGCCCCTGCATACCACCGGCTTTCATTTATATCCCTCTTCAGGTATCTTTTACTGAAGCGTTTCTGATACCATTTAACAGCTTTATTTGCCACTTGCTTTAAAGAAAAAAATAACAACCTATTATTTATTAGGTTTGATCATTATTTAATAATTATAAAGCAGATCATGAAAAAACAAATTTTAAGTGTATTGTTAGTTGCAGCTGGCATCGTTAGCTATGCACAGTGCGACAAAAAAATAGTTTTAAGCTCCGGTTCTACAGAGTACCTGAACAGTAAAGATGAGCTTCAGAATACTGTAGAAGAAATAACTATAGTTGAATACGACTCAAAAGAAATTGTTATTACGCCAGGCGATCAATTACTGACCGGGACCATTAGCTCGATCACCTGCAATTGGCCAACAGCCTACAAAGAAGGCAGGACCGTTATTAAAACAGCACTACAGGGAGAGAACGGGCCTGCCATGAATGCTACCATCACCATCGAAAATAAAGAAGGCAAGATCATATTCCTTGCAGCATTTGATGATATGCCCGACATCAGGATCCGGCTTACATTAGACAAATTTGAAGAGAAAAAATAGCCTTTTCCTGCCCGGTTATTTAATCTGGCAGAAAAAAACCTGTTTATATAGCAAGAACATCCGGATGACATCATTACTTGTTATTCTTGCGCAGTTTGCATATTTGAATTATTATCCATTATTTTTTTCCTGGCATCCCGGGCAAATGATGCCATTGCCGTTTTTAGAGAAGCCTTGGTTTTCGCTAAGATACCCGTATGTGAACAGGCGCTTGTTACCTAAAAAAAAACCTGAAGCCTGCACATTTTCTACCCCAGCTTTCATTGATCAATATCACCAAAACCATTGTCTCCTATCATTATCTGTGTGTCAGTTCATAGCCAACTTTGTGTTGTGAAAAAGTGGTAAAAATCCCCACGCTGATTTTTGTAAGGATGAAAGTGGATTTGATAATGCTTTAAATTAAAGATCATGAAAAAGCTAATTACCCTGATGGTTGCAGCTTTTGGCTTAACTACCATCGTTGCTGCACAATGCACTGTATCGCAGTTAGCAGTACAGTTGCATACAGTTATCGTTAACGGGCCACAATGTGATGCTAATTTTTCACTGAGTTGGCAACAGGAAATAAACAGCGGAAATAAATTTGCCTTGCTTCACCTGTGGCGCACGGATCAATATCCTGCCCTTCTGGCCAATAATCTGGCATTTACACACAGTTCTGATCACCCGGATGAAACAGATCTGGCGCTGGCGCTTGCTACGATTGTTATTGAAGATAATGGAACAGATAGTCCGTTTATAGGCACCACATATTATCCTCACCCGGCTGTACCGGTACTCAGTGAAGGCCTCACAATAGACAAAGAAGTGATTGATGCTAACTGGGAGCGCATCACCATTAAAAATATTACCTTAACCATACCCAGTTGCAGCGGTACAAGCATAACCGGTGATATATGGGCCAGCCAGGCCAGTCATGCCCAGAATGTGCATTGTGTCAGCTCCGGTATTTCAATGGTAATTGGTAACCCGCGGGTATCCGGCAATCTGGATTGTGCTGTTCCGCATCAATATGATGTGTCAGTAAAAAATGAATCTCCCGTAAGCATCGACGTTAGTTATAATATTTTTATAGACGAAGGCGATGGGATTTATGAACCGGTTTCACACGACCTGAAGATCACCAGCTCTCCGCAGGGGCCTTATACCATTATGCCGGGTGACACCTATTATTCAGGCTGGCAGTCTTACCTGCCCTATTCTCAGACCAAACCCTTTGCCGATCACGGGCTATGGGTTGAGGTAAGTGTTATTGGCTACCCCAATAAAGCCATTTATTATGTAAAAAACCTTTGCTTTCCGCTCGCCGTTAAGTATACCGCTTTAACTGCAGTAAGAAACCAGCATGAGGTAAGGCTGATGTGGCAAACCAATGCTGAAACAAATAACTACGGATTTGAAGTGCAGCGACGTACCGGCAGGGCTGATTTTGCAACCATTGCCTTTATTCCCTCAAAAGCATATAATGGCAACAGTACATCCAATCTGTTGTACAGTTATACAGATCTCAATCCTACCTCTTTTATTACTGAATACCGGCTTAAACAAATAAACCTGGATGCAACATTTAAATTAAGCCAGGTTGTTGCGGTACACGGAGAAGCACAAAATAAACATCATATTATTTATCCCAACCCATCAGTTTCCAGTACAATTAAAATACTCTTTAAAGAATGGAATACCTTTTATGATGTTGACCTGATAGATGCATCCGGAAGAGTGATCAAAAAATATCAGAACATTAACTTACAAAGACTGGAGATCATGGATATACCGCAAGGCATGTATGCCCTTCGGATATATGACCGCACTACCAGGGAAATGGAAACCTTAAGGGTTATAGTGGTTAATTAAAACGAACAGTTTATCTATGGCCGGATACGGTGATTCAGCCGTTTCCGGCTTTTTTTTAATCAGTTGGTAACCACAACATCCATCACCTGTCTTTTATCGGCACTTTCCCACCGGTAACGGATGGTATAGCCTTTGGTTTTATCAGTCTTTAAGCGAAAAGGGATCTTAACCGTTGCGTTTACATTTCCGCCTTCCATGGCACCCCCCACTTTTTTCAGGAGGGTTTCTTTTATTTTTATCTCTTTATAACTGCTGTCGTACACCCAAAAATAGTCCTTACCCTGTAACATACTGATCACATCAGTACCGTCTATTTTCGAAATATCCAGATTGAGGTAGGCCATTTTTGCATCAGTTTTTACCGCCGTATCAACCGAAAAAGCCAGGCCTTTTGCTTTCATTTCTGTGGACATACACATCGAACCCGGTGGTGTTTTTAGTGAATTGGCGGTTTTGGTAAGATAGATGGTTTCCTTTGGATAAGAAAAACTGACCGGGTAATCGAGCCTTAGTTGCTTTTTCCCCTTCAGGTCATATACCCGTATCCTGATCACTGCTTTTGAATTGGGTTGAATGATCCCTTCGGCAATACCAAACTTTAAACTTATCAGTTTCTGATCTTTGGGGGCAAACCCTTTGGCTTCATTTTGAAATAACAGGTTGGGTATATTGCGAAGTACCTCTCCTTTTATATTAACCAGGGAATATTCTGCCCCAATGAAGATATTTTTTTTCTTGTCGGCAACAAAACCAGTAGGCTGCTGCAGGGTTAATTCTATTTCCCGGGCCATTGGTATCCTGTTGCCAAACAGCTGTTCACCATTAATTTTTACAGCAATCGCATTTGACCATATGCCCTCATTATAAAACTGAATACCCGTTAAGGGAAACATGCCCTTTTTTTGAGCAGTACAAAAAGAAATGCATAAAAAATAACCCACTGCTGCTGAAAAAAATGATTTAAACATGGTGATGGTTGTTTTTCTAAAGATAAGGTACATTTTTTATAATGGGTTTGATGCTTTCCTGCATTTTTTTAATAAAAAGCCAGTAGCCTGTATGCCAATACAGCTAACCCGTGTTTTAATCCACCTTATTGTTTTTTTGAATTTTACGAAACCGGTAAAACTGTAATATCAAAAAACCACTTTATATTGTAGTGTAATTTACCTGCACAAAAAATGAAAAAGAATTACGTTACACTACTGCTTTCTTTATTCATCTTAACAGCCAAACAAAAATGCATTGGCCAGATCGTAAACATGGAGAGCCAGCGTTACCAGACCGATACAACAGGCTGGGCAGGTACTGCAGGTGGTAATTTTGCGTTAACCAATTTCGGACAAAAGGTATTTGCCGTAAATGCAAATGGGCACATACAATACAAATCTAAAAAAAGCCTCTACCTTTTTTTGGGTGGTTATGGATTTTTAAAAGGAGATAAACAGTCTTTTGTTGATCATGGATTTTTACATTTTCGTTATAATTATAAACTTACAAAAACAGTAAGGCTGGAAGCGTTTATGCAGGTACAGCAAAATGTGATCATCAAAATACAGCACAGGTACCTGTTTGGTGCCGGGCCCAGGTTTAAGATAATGGGTGCCGAAAAACTGCGGATATATGCCGGCAGCTTACCTATGTATGAAATAGAGAAGGAGAAAGAAAGGCCAAAGCCACTGTACGACTGGCGTTTAAGCAACTACGTTTCTGTTACTTTTGTTCCCAATAAACAAACTGAACTTACTACCACTACATATTACCAGCCCGTTTTGTTTGATATAGGCGATTACCGGCTGTTGAACCAGACTTCCTTAAAAGTAAAGGCGGGAAAAAAAATAGCTGTAAGAATCAACTGGAATTACCAGTACGATGCCACACCGGCAGCAGGCATTGTTACAGATACGTATAATTTGAGCACCGGTATTGAAGTGGATCTGTAAAATAAAGAAATTATTAAAATTGTATGCATGAAGCAGAACAGAAAGAAATTTTTAAAACAATTAGGAGCCGGTTTATTAGTCGCAGGATTACCAGCAATACCAGTTGCTGCACATGCTGCTGAAACCCGTATTGATGCAAATGATTTTTTTGATGATGGTCTTCCTGATGATGAACGATACTGGAAACGCATTGCCGGGAAATACTACGATATTGCAGATGATTATATTAACCTCGAAAATGGATATTACGGCATTCAACCCAAGCCGGTACTGCAGGCATTTCAAAAAAATATAATTACCGCCAATGAACAGGCTGCCAGGTTTGCCCGAAAAGAATATCCCGGAATTGCAAATGCGGTTAAAAAGAAACTGGCTGCATTCCTTGACGTATCTGATGAAGAGATCATCATTACCCGCAATGCCACTGAGGCATTGAATATTGTAATACAGGGTTACCCTTTTAAGCCGGGCGATGAAGTGTTACTGAACCAGCTTGATTATTTCAGCATGATTGAAACTTTTCGTATGCTGGAGCAAAGAGGACAACTGAAAGTAAATGCTTTTGAAATGCCTTTGATAATACAAAGTGATGATGAAATTGTGGAGCAATACCAAAAAATGATTACTGAAAAAACAAAAGTGATTTTACTCACGCATGTTTCCAATATCAACGGTTTAATAATACCGGTTGCAAAAATTGCTGCCATGGCCAAAGCAAAGGGAATTGATACCATTACCGATTCCGCACACGCATTGGGGCAAATACCATTCAGTCTGCCGCAACTGGGATCTGATCTTGTTGGTTTCAACCTGCATAAATGGATCGGCAACCCTGTTGGGGCTGGTGTGCTTTTTGTGAAGAAAGAAAGAATTAAAGAAATGAAACCTTTATTTGGCGATATAGCCGCTGCAGATGACAGTATAAACAAACTGGCGCATTTTGGCACTACTCCTTTCGCAAACATTATGACAATCCCTGACAGCCTTTCTTTTCACCAGATGTTGGGCATAGAAAAAATATCAAAAAGATTGCATTACCTCAAAAGCATCTGGGTAAATGCCGTTAAAGACCATCCGAATGTTGAAATGGTTACGCCTGTGGATTTATCGGCTGCCATTGCATCTTTTCGCATAAAAAATAAAACAGCAGGTGAAGTAGCAGATCAACTATTTAAAGAACATAAAATATTTACAGTGGCACGACAGCTGGGTAAACAAGGCTGTGTAAGGGTTACGCCCGGTATTTACAATACTGTTGCTGATGTAGAAAAATTAGCGGAAGTTATAAAACTGTATGCCAGCCTTTAAGATCAGGCCATTCCCCTGCCCCCGGTAACAAAACTGTACAGTTTAGGAAAAAATCTTCGCAGCAAAGCTCCAAAAATTACAGCTGCTGTAACTAAGCACAAAGGCAAACCAATAAAAGTAATCATTCGGTATGCATAGCAATTACTGAATTCCATAAAAATTGCTTTGGTAGCATAAACCACCAGCGGGGCATGCAATACATAGATCATAAACGAAAAAGCCGATAGCCAGATAAACCAGTATTTATTCATAAAATATTTAACCCCTGCATTACAACCATACCAGGCACATATGAGTCCGCTTAATACCACCAGCTTATGCATCAGCATCAACACCAGTTCAATATTTTCAAAAGATACCTGAAAAGCAAGCCAGGTTTTAATAACGGAAAGTACTAAAAAAACCGGCAACCAGTATTTAAGCTGCAGCCACTTTCCGGGTGTATCGATATTAAAATTTGTTTTCTGCATCCATATGCCCAATGAAAAAAATAAAAGCCCCTCTCCTTCAATCAATACAAACCCGGCCGTAGAAAGCCACAATAAAACTGCAATGGAAAAGAAGACCCATTTGCCAATACGGTGCGTAACACACCAGCGCAGTAATGGATAGGCCAGGTTATAAATAAGCAATACCCTGATGAACCAGAGTTGGTAGGAAACCGGGAAAAATATCCACCTGGCCAGCACTTCGTACCATTGATATTGATGTAACAAAATTCGTTTTTCATCAATTTGCATCATATGTGTTTCTGCCACTACGTTCCTGCTGTAGGGAAAAAATTCGAGTACAAACGTTAGCAGTAAACCAACAGCACTCCAGATCAGATATGGATACAATAAAGTTTTTACTCTTTTACCAGCCCTTTGTTTGTATGGTTTGTAATCCGTCATCGCAAACAAAAAACCCGATATGATAAACAGCATGGGTATACGAAAACGGAAAACACCATTGGCCAGCAAGTATTCTGTAAAGCCGGTCACTGTCATGGGCTCGCCGGGCAAGGTCCAGGGCTGCAGGTAACTGATGTTTAAATTGTAGGCATGCACAAACACCAGCAAAAACATGGATACAAAAGACCAGAACCTGAATTTTTGAGAATTAAAGGCTGTTAACACGTGCTATACTGTGTACTTTAATAACCACAGGGTTGTAAAAGTAATGATGAAATTTTATTTACGGGTAAAATTACCCTCAATCTGCAACTATACTTTTAAAATGCATTTCAGCACTTTTTTAAGTTACCCTTTTACTAGCTTTCGGGTAACCGATCCGCTTGCGGTAAACAGTTTAAACAAATAAATACCTTTGGGCAAATTGTTATTTACAAAAATCTTATTGCCCAAAATATTGGCCGTTTGATAAACCAGTTTACCATTCATATCAAACACCTGTACATTTTTTATGGGGTCTGATGAATATACCGATACAAAATCGTTGAATACATTGGGGCCAATGGTAATTTGCGGGCCTGTTTTATTTAAAGTTAGTTTGGCAATTTCGCTGTACTTAATACGACCTGTTTTATCAGTAATTTTTAAACGGTAATACATATATTTTGATGTACCTGCATTTATTACAGCATTCACATCGGTATAATTATACGTATTGGAAGTATTGTTTTTTGCCGGCACGGAAGTTACGGGTGAAAACCCTGAACCATCATAACTTCTTTCCAACACATAATTGCTGATATCCACTTCGTTTGCAGTACGCCAGTTTATTAATGCATCATTGTCTTTTTTAATGGCAGTAAAATTAACCAGGTTAACTGCAAGTGTGGCGTTAAAAGGCCCCAGTATTTCAAAATCATCAATCATAAAACCATCTACAGCATAACCACCAGCACTATAGCCCGGAGCAACCGACAAAACAAACCTGAATGCCACATTGGGATTACCTGCCAAAAAATTAAGATTATAGGTACATAGTGTATTATTAGTGGTAAGTGTCCAGCCATAGCGATCAGGAAAAACGGCAGCATCAACCGGGCAGCCGGTTGCCGGGCCACGGTTATACCAATTGGTTGCCAAAGGGTCGGCATTTACACCGAGCCTTGTCCAGGTTGTACCTTTATCCAAAGAGTATTGGCATTGCACTGCAAATGGTCCATTACAACCAAAAATTTCCATACTTCTTCTGAACCGCAATAAATAACCTGCAGCTGGTGCAGAAAAATTATAATTGGGTGTCATAAAAGCACAGGCATAATCGCCTGCAGTTAAATCAGCATCCAGGTCGGCCTTCCAAACATTTACCGGTGAATTAACGGTTGTAAGGAAATTGGCAGGCACACCTCTCTCCCATTTATCTATACCACCCCGGATAGGGGCAGAACCAAAGTCATTGGAATTTATTTCGAAAGTGCCGCCATCGCTGGCCACCACATAAGGAGTGCCCCTGTTGGGTAAAATATGTATAAAAGCTGTTTTTGTTAATACAGATGCCCCGCTGTTGATGGTAAGCGTAACATTATATTTGCCTGCAGTTGCATAAGTATGGCTGGGGTTTTCCAATGCAGATGTTCCTGCATCGCCAAAGTTCCAGCTCCATGATGTTCCTTTATAAGAAGTACTGCTAAAATTTACCGGTACGCCCTGGTAGGTGGTTACTTTATCTGCTGTAAATAAAGCCGTTGGTGTTGTAAAAGCATCAGAAGAAAACATACCACGGCCATGGGTAGCCGCTATCATAAAATTATCGGAAGTACGTAACTGAAGCATATCTACCCGCACATTGGCGAGGCCGCTGTTGCTGCTGCCCCAAACGGTTGCACCTCCATTTAAATTATCGGTGGTCCAAACACCCAACTCCGTGGCCAGGGCTACCTGGTCGCTGTTAGATGGGTTAAATAATGCCCAGCGTACAGGCATATCGGGCAGGTTACCTTCCACACTTGTCCAGCTGCTGCCACCATTGATACTTTCCCAAACGCTGTTTACACCATAATTGGACAAGGTGACCAGTAAATGATTGTCATTACCCGTTTCTACTTCAACACAACTTACATAAGCAGCAGGCAAACCAGTATTGATGAGGGTTGTAGTTGGTGTTGCGGTATTTGCATTGTCAACTCTTACTACCCTGCCATTATTAACACCAAAAAATACCCGGTGAGATGTATTGGGCGAAACTTTTAAAGCCGATACAATGCCGCCGCCAAAATTGGCAACAGTTACTGCTGCAAAAGTGCCGCCTGTTTGAGGATCATCCCAACGACGGTAGGTGTCTGCAGTATTACACATGTACATCAGATTATTAACATCATCATAATCAGTAGGGCTTATAAACTGTCCGCCGGAAGTGGTAACATTTGTCCAGGTAGATCCACCATTGGAAGATCGGTAAAAATCATTGAATACATAAGACGTAAACTGGTATTGAGGCTCATTCTGATCTATATGGCAAAAAGCGCCGTCGCCGCCGGTTACTTCAACGGTATTCTGTACTACCCCCTGAGTAAACTGGTGACTTCCATTATCCTGGGTACCACCCAGGGCATAACTGGTAATAGCAGTTGGGTGCAGGGCACAGGCATAAAACTGTGATGTGATATAATTAAGCCCTTTATCAGTCATTGTTGGTGCTGCCACATCTGCGTTGGCAGTACGAAACACGCCGCCATCATTGGTAAAATAGGCAATGGAAGAACTGCCGGGCCTGTAAACTATATTATGTTGATCGGCATGGGTATATGGAAAACCAAAACCGCCATACCAATGGCTTATCTGGGTCCAGGTGCCTGCCCCATCGGTTGATTTAAACAGATCTATTCCTCCTACCATCAATGCATCCCGGTTATTGGGATCAACGGCAATGGTAAGGTCATACCAGGCCTGGCCTCTTGAAAAATCTGAAGCCGGGATACCGGGGTCTGCATCTGCTGGTTCCGTACGGGATACCCAGTTTGTGCCTCCATCTACAGTTCTTAAAATGCCGTTTACTACGTTACCGTTTTCTACCAGGGCATATACATAATTGGCATCACTGGGCGCACAGGCCAGTTCCACTCTTGATAAAGTAATGGGAACCGTTTGTGCAGCACCCCAGGTTAAGCCTGCATTGGTTGATTTATGAATAGAACCATCCAAGGTAGCAAATACATCACCATTGGCAGCTATATCCACATCATAGCACCTGTTACTGATTGCACCGGTAATGCCCAGTCCGGTACCCAATACTTTTGTCCAGGTTGTTCCTCCATCGGTTGAACGATGCAAGCCCCCTGTACTGGTTGCCACCATTACTATACCTGTGCTGTTAACTGTTATTTTCTGGCAATTATTAAATGTGGCTATGTTTGTAGAACCCAGTTGCGTCCAGGTGGCGCCACCATTTATTGTTTTCCAAACGCCTTGCCCCCGTATGGCATCGCCATTAAAATACCCTTCTTCGCCGGTGCAGAAATACATGATCTGTGTATTGGAAGGGTCTTGTGTAACAGAAGTTATTGCAAGATTGGCAAAAAAATCATCAACCGGCACCCAGTTGGGTTCTGATGCCGTTATATCGGTTGTTTTCCATAAACCTCCGCCTACACTGCCGGCCCAAATGGTATTACCGGTAGCATCATTGGCATCAATCAACAAAGCGCGGGTTCTTCCCCCCAGATTTTTGGGTCCCAGTGGTTTCCAGTTCACCCCGCTGATGGCTGCATTATTTTGCATCTGCCATAGCTGATCCCGGTATTGTTTTGCTTTTTGCAACCTGTCGGTAGGAATATAACCTAAAGCCGGGTCTTTCATCATAAGTAAGTCCCGTTCCCTGCGTTCTCTCTGGCCTTCTTTCTCTTTTGGCAGGTTTTTGAAATTATTGATTTGCTGGCATGAAAGGGTAATGATGCAGCAGATAAGGAAAGTGGATATTTCTCTAAAAGGTTTTCTGATATTCGAAATAAGCATAAACAGATTTTTTTAAAACTAAATATTTTCACTTTATCACAGCAAAATTTTAAATCAACATCTGTGGATAACCGAACCATGCTGCGTTACAACATCAGGATTACTTTTTAAACGCTTTTGGGTGTATTTTAGTGTATGAACAATAATATTACCATTCAGGATTTACTTGGTCAAACAGATATTTACCTTATTGACCAGATCATGAAAGGCAGGTACCAACCCGGTGACCAGCTATTGGATGCCGGATGCGGCAACGGAAGAAACCTGCACTGGTTTTTGCATAATGGTTTTAATATAAAAGGAATTGATATCAGTGAACTTGCCCTTGCACAGGTAAAAAGCAGTTATCCGGTGATTCCTGAAGGCAACCTGTTGGTTGCTTCACTGGAAAATATCCCGTTTGGGGAAAACCATTTTAACCATATCATTTGCAGTGCAGTGTTACACTTTGCCGAAAATGCTGCGCAATTCAATTACATGCTTGGTGAAATGGTGAGGGTATTAAAAACCGGTGGCAGTTTATTCATACGCATGGCATCAAATATCGGGATTGAAGATAAAGTACAATTCATTTCTGAAGGAAATTATGCCATCCCCGATGGATCTACCCGGTTTTTATTAACCCGGCAACTGCTTGCACAAAGTATGCAGCAGCATGATCTATCTTTTATTGAACCATTAAAAACAATTAATGTACATGATGAAAGATCTATGAGCACATTGCTTTTACAAAAAAATACGGCTCATTTTCAATAGTAATCAAACATAATAATTTGTAGTTTACGTGCAAACTACTCTACATTTGCGGCATGAAAAAATTATCGGCAACACTTCTGTTCATATTTATTGCTGCTACTGTTACTGCGCAAACAACCATTAAGACGGAAGATGTAAGTAAGCATATAGGCGACAGCGTTACTGTTTGCGGAAAGGTATATGGCATGCGTTTTTTTGAGAATTCAAAAAACAAACCCACCCTGTTAAATATTGGAGCCAAACATCCCGACCAGTTGCTTACAGTGGTTATCTGGGAAAACGTGAGGGCGCTGTTTACCACAAAACCGGAAGACCTTCAGGACAAGGAAATATGTATTACCGGGCGCATCAGTCTTTATAAAGAAAGGGCCCAAATAGTGATTGACAGGCCTGAACAGATCGTTGTTCAATAAATTAAAAATTGCTTAAAAACCCCTTACATAAAACTTTACTCCGTTGGCAATTACAAATGGCGCTCCTGTTTTCATTGAACCGCTGAATTGCTCAGAAGAGGAATAGTAGGTGAATTGATTGCTACCAATGCTTCTGATTTTACCCCGGAAGGCTTTATCTTCGAAAGCACCATAAAAAGTTAGATAGGTAGGTCCAACAGCTTTCAATTTGCCTCGTAAGGCTTCATTTTCGTACGAAGCAAACCACTCTATATTCTGCTGACCAATGTTTTTTAAATTTCCTGCCATGGCCTTATCATCAAAAGCATAATAATAACTCATATTAAGCGAACCGATACTTTTTAATTTTCCACGCAGTGATTCTATTTCGTATGAAGGGTAATAACTGATCAATGTTTTACCGATATATCTTACTTTGCCGCGTAATGCTTCATCTTCATTTTGAGAATAGTACTCTACCCTGCCCATATATGGCTCCAAATAATCCTGATAATTTTCCTGGTTGCCTCCAATAAAACGGTCAAATCCCCATTTACTGATCTGCCCTTGTTTAGATATATAGATCTGTACATTTTCATCAAGACCAATAACTATATCATTTAACTGGCCACTGCCGGTAATTGTAATTTTAGCAATTCGCTGACTGAAAGCAGCTAAACAAAAAACCAGAGCAACTGTGACTAAAAAAAATTTTTTCATAAAATTCCCGCTGGGTATTTAAAGCACAAAGGTACGATACATAGTGAATGTACAAATGATTTTAATCAGATAAAACAGGTTAACGTTAATTTTATAATAACATTATAAACCACTTTTAAAAATGCACTAAATTACAATCATGTTGAAATATATTACCTTACTTGCCTGCCTGACTGTAATGGGCTGTAATCAACAGTCATATAAAAATCCCCATATTGTAATTGAATCGCAGTTTGGGGATATTGAAGTGGAACTTTTTGCTGACCAGGCGCCTAAAACGGTAGCCGCCTTTCTATCTTATATTGATTCCGGCTTTTACAACCAAAGCTCCTTTTACCGGGTTTTAAAAACCGAAGAATTACCCTCTGCAACCAATACAGGCATCATCCAGGGTGGGTTGTGGCAAACCAACCCGAACAAAAAAATAACCATTCCGGGTATTGAACATGAAAGCACAAAGCAAACCCGGTTAACCCATGAATCGGGCACCATATCCCTGGCCAGGCTGGAACCCGGTACAGGTAATACCGAATTCTTTATCTGCATTGGCGATCAAAGTCCGCTTGACGCCGGGCGCCGCGGTACCGAAGATGGACAGGGGTATGCGGCATTTGGCAGGGTATTTAAGGGAATGGATATCGTTCGGAAAATTCAGGCAAAAAAAAGCCATGGTGATAAATTTGATGAAAAGATCGAAATCAGAAAAATTTCCCGCCTCTGATCAATACCCATCTGTAAAACCTGAATACCGCTGCTTTTATATAAAAATGATACTTAAAAAGAACCCCGTTTAGCGTTTTTTTATTTTTTTGTGTCAATAACTGAACATTCCCGGGAAATGGTTGTTAATGCATCTATAAAATCAATAACAATGTTTACAAACAAAAGCGCTTTTCAAACAGCCTTCCTTTTACTACCAGCACTCATCATGCTGCTCAATTCCTGTTCCTTCAGTGCAAAAACAAGTGAGTCTTATTACAAAAAGGCTTCCTCAAAAAGCTACGATATGGTTGCAGTACCGGGTGTTCCGTTTACTGAAGCCGGTTGGGACAGTACCATGAAAGCAAGGGTATACTGGTCTAAGCATTTATTTGATAAGGGCATTGCTAAAAATATCATGTATTCGGGCTCTTCAGTTTACAGTCCCTATTACGAAGCAGAGATCATGGCATTGTACGCAGTAGCCATAGGTATTCCAAAAGAAAATGTGTTTACCGAGAACAAAGCCGAGCACAGCACAGAGAATTTATATTATGTGTACCTGAAATCAAAAAAACTGGGTTTTACCAATATTGCACTGGCCACAGACCCTTTTCAGGCAAAGCAATTAAGAAGATTTGCAAGATTAAGAATTGGTGAAAATACCGGCATCATTCCGATCGTATTTGATTCGCTGAGAATAATGCAGCCTTTTATGACCGATCCGGTAATAGACTATAAAAAGGCGTACAACAACAATTATGTTTCCATAAAATCAAGGGAATCTTTCTGGAAAAGATTGAGGGGTACTATGGGCAAAAACATTGATTACAACGCCTATTGACCTATCTTTTTTCCTGAACCTGGAAATTGATCTGTTTATCACCCCAGGACAAACTTACGATACCATCTGCACTGATGGTGTATACCAGTTTTTCGGCAAATTCAGGTGGCTTTGCTCCTCTTACCGGGATCCTGAACAGGTCATTGGCTGCATCATATTTTGTACCCCATTTGTCCCAGGTTTTATTAAAAATGAGGTTCCAGGATTTGCCGCCCTGTTGTAAAATAAAAAAACCATATTTACCTGCAGGCAATAGTTTGCCTTCTACGAGTACCTCTTTATCCACTTCAAAAACCGTGGTTTCATTGGCACCTGCACGCCAAACCTTCTCTGGCAGTGGTTCCAGGTCAACCCCAATGGTTCTGCCCTTAACGGATGGTTGTCCGTAACTGATGGTAATGGTGGTTTCGCCCAGTTTTTGCGACACGGTTGCCGGTGGGCTGGCCCTTTTTGATTTATCCTTTTGCGCAAAAACGGAAAAAGCGTTTAATAGCAATAAACCCATTATAATTATTGAGAACCCTTTTTTCATGTATCTGTTCATTTAAGGAGTAAAATTATGTTTTTTAGTTGAGGCCTGCTGTAAAAGATATCAGTCAGGTATCAGTCCGATCGGCAACATGATCTCCCACCTGTTCTTCAGGGTTGGGTTAAGCAGATCTGTGTTGAGCAAATGCGAAAAACGTACACCAAAACTTACCGGAAAGGCATTCCATATTTTGGTATCAAAATATATTTCGGCGCCGGTACTGCTGTTTATAATTTCGGTGAGTACATTGTTTACCCTTGCCCTGGCATTGGTATAATCATAAAAAGCATTGGCCCTTACACGCTGAAAATACAGCAGGTTGGCAAAACCCCAATCGGGATATAGAACCGGCAGTTGATAATTTACACCAAGTTTGTACATCCGCCTTGTGCTCAATGCTTCGTATCCACGTGAGTAAGAAAATACTTTACTGAACAGATCGGGCATTGTATCCCTGTTTTGATAGGCAATATTGATCACCAGGCTGTGGTTGCGCCCTATGCCCGGAAAATAAAAAGAAGCATGGGCTACCAGTTTGCGGCTGTTGCTGAAATTTAACGCATCGCGGTAATTGACTGACAATGATTGTGCCCAGCGCGGGTTTACGTGCTGACGGGCCTGCTGGCTTACATTGCTGAATTGTACCCCGGCATTGACATAGCTGATGGCCTTATTATTAAACAGGTTTTTGCCTGCACCGGCATAATAATATTGTTCCAGGTTATATCCTGCAGCAACACTTAAAAATTTATTGGTCCGGCCACCCACAAAACGCAGGGGAACGGATACACCTGCTTTTAAAGTAGCAGCGTTATAACTTACCGATTTACCAAAAGCGGTATCTACCGTACGGTTAAAACTACTTTCGGCACCTGCATTTAATACCGGAAACCAGCCTGCAAATGTGGTATTAAAACCGATGTTATGGCTCCTGTCTGAACGGTTGAAGGTATAAAAGACATTATTTCTGAAACTGCTGAGTATATTATCGCTGAAGAAATTGTAACCATATTCCGGGTCTTCAACAACCGGGCGCCTGCTGTGAAAATTAAACAGGCGAAACGACTTACGGTAACGGGTAACTGAAGATTTACCTGCGTAAACCGCATTGTTTTCATCTAAAGTGTATAAAGCGCCGGCTCCGGACAAACGATTTAATGAATCATCAAACAGGTTATTTTTAACCTGTAAAGAACCCACTTCCTCCCAGGCCGCCTTCTCTTTTTCGGCTTTAGCCAACATATAACCGCCGGCAGTAAACGCCGAAAAAATGATATCGCCCCTGTTATTCACTGCCGGGTAATACACCCCATTGGTGTTATTTGTTACCCTGAATACTTTTTTTGACTGCAGCAATACTGCAAATACCTTATCGGCATTTCCATTCATAGCCGTATAATAAATGGTATCGCCCCGTACAGCAGGATAACCGAGTACCTGGAAACTAAAAGGAGTAAGCAGTTCTGAAACACCATTTGCCAGATCCACCTTTACCAATGCCATTTCTCCTGCCGGGTTTCTTACAGCCGCAACAGCAGTTTTGTCGTTAATATATTTGGTTTGTGTAAAAAAATAATTCTCCGGGTTTGGAATTTTCTGAACCAGGTTTCCGTTTGAAGCATCCATTCGCTCGAGGTTGTTGCTTCCATTGGCATTTACTTTTACGGCCAGTATCTCGGAGCCGGCCGCATTAATTTCGGGCGAAAAATATTTTGACCGGTAAGTAACCTGTGTATGCTCCCCGGTATAGATATCATACCGTTTGATCACACTAAAATCACGGTTTGCCCACCTGGGATCCGATTGGTAAGCAGCATAAACCAGCTTACCATTCTTATAACTGTAATAATCATCAATCACCAGATCCTGTATTCTCAGCTTTATTTTTTTATTACCGGTAATAATATAAAATGCATTGATGTGTTTATACGATTTTTTGGTGACCAGGATGCTGTCATTGCTGATAAAATGGGGAAATTTATAATCCACTACATTATTTTTTTCTTGCCGGGTAAGATAGGTAAAATCAGTATTGGCAATCATTTCAGGGGGCAAGGATTTTTCCTTGAAGTACTGCATGGCATCATTGCTGAACTGCCTGTAGTTTTTCCCCGAATATCTTTCAATAGCCCTGTTAAACGGGTAAAATACCCCTTTAAAACGAACCGCATCCCGGGTTACTTTTTGCCAGAAACCAGCACCGTATTTTTCAACACCATAAGCTGTTAACAGGTATCCCAGTGCATAATGATCGGGTGTAAATACTTTGTAGGAGCCGTTCCTTAATGTCATCCACGAATAATTTTTATTATCCAGCCACAATGATTTAAAGCCATTATAAAACGATGGCATACGGCCACGTCCCTGTTTACTTACCAGGGTTTCCTGCCATACGGCATCACCCTCAAAAAAATAATCGGGTATCGTCATTCCGTTTGCCAGCAATTGCCCTTCTTCTCCCAGAAAAAAGGAAAAGACTTTGGTAAATCCATTATTAAAATTGCTGAACTGCTGCATGTGCCGGTTTTCATGAATAATGAGGTTATCATCCCATCGCAGGCTTCCCGACGAAAAATTGTCCTGGTCGGGGGTCATATACAATTCGCTCATCAATGGGGCCAGCCGTACATATGCATTGGGAATGGTCAGCTGATTTTGAAGGATAATATTCCATTTTTTTTGCCTGCCGCCAATGGTTTTGGATGTTGAATCACCCAACAATTTCATAATGCCTTCAATCCTCCTGGCCTGGCTGTCGAGGCCTGCGGGAAAAATCACCCTCGCATTTGCGGTATTAAACTGAAGCCATTTACCGGAAGCAGGATTACCTCCAAAATTTTGTGCCGAAAGCAAAAAGAAAGAAAATAAAAAAATAAAAGTGAGAATAAAATACCTCATGTTAAACTTTAAATGAAGTTAATAAAAAGATCAACACTATACATACAAAACCCAAACATAAACGGGCTGATCAAAGGTTTGTTTGGGTTCATTCCGGGATATCTGCCATGAACTGTTCCTCAGTTCGGCAAAACAGCTGATGTAAAATATATTTATTCAAATTTAATTATGCCCAACATCAATAAATTGAAAAAAGCTGCTTTTTCGCAACACATATTAAAAAACTGCTGTAAATAAAAAGCAATTACCAGAATAAGTTTAGTAATTTCGGTATAAATTAATTTGTATGAAGCTTTTTGTTGCCGGTCTGCCTTACGACCTGGATGATGCCGAACTTATGGAAATATTCGAAAAATTTGGTACAGTGGTTACCGCAAGGGTGGCCATGGATAAAGAAACCGGTAAAAGTAAAGGCTTTGGTTTTGTAGATATGCAAAATGCAGAAGAAGCCAGGGATGCCATTGAAAACCTCAAAGACATTTCGCTGGGTAAAAAACCTTTGGTTGTAAAAGAAGCTGAGGAAAAAAGCGGTCCTCCGGGTGGAGGAGGATTCAGGCCGGGTGGTCAAAACCGTGGCGGTGGTGGCTATAGTGGAGGCGGTGGTTATGGCGGCGGAGGAGGTAACCGCAGGGGATATTAATTAAGTAAATATTTTTTAACCATATTTTAAACAGCAGCTTTTGTCTGCTGTTTTTTATTGGCACAATAACTGTAACTTTCTTTCTGAACCTATTTAAATGAAAGTAGCTTTAACAGGTGCTGCCGGCCATTTAGGCGCTGCCCTATTGCAGGAATGTACAAAGAGAAATATTCCGGTTAAGGCATTGATACGTGGCGAAGATACCCGTTGCTGCAATATACTGCCGGTACAAATCATTAAAGGAGACCTGCATCAACAAGACGTGCTCAGGAGCCTGATGCAGGATTGTGATACAGTGATACATTGCGCTGCTTTAATTTCCGTTAATGGCGACCCGAAGGGCCTGGTTCATAAAACCAATGTGGAAGGGACAAAGCTTGCAATAAACGCAGCCCGGCAGGCCGGAATTAAAAGATTCATACACATCAGTTCTATACATGCATTTCAGCAACAACCCTCGTTGCAGGTATTAGATGAGCAGCGTGAATATGTAACAGAAAGGGCTTTTGCGTACGACCGTTCAAAAATGGCCAGCCAGAAAATGGCACTGGCAGCCAACAGCAACAGTATGGAAGTGCTGGTGATTAATCCAACATCCATTATTGGCCCTTATGATTTTAAACCATCGCTGATGGGAAAGGTAATTATTGATCTGTACAAAGGCCGGTTACCTTTTATTTTCAATGGCGGATTTGATTTTTGCGACGTTCGGGATGTGGCCCATGCTGTTGTAAATGCAATAAGCATGGGTGAGGCCGGGCAAGCATATCTTTTGGCAGGCAAATGGCACAGCCTGAAAGAACTGGCCGGGTATTTGTCTGTGGCTTCAACAAAAAAAATAAACCCGGTAGCCTTGCCGTTTGTTGCAGCACGGTTGGGGTTACCTGTTGTTAAATTACTTGGTGCTGTACAAAAAAAGGAGCCATTGTATACCAACGAAGCATTGGAAGCTTTGTTTAGCGGCAACCGCTTCATCAGCAGCGATAAAGCCAAAGCTTCATTGGCTTATTCAATCCGCCCTTTTCAGGAAACGGTACAGGATACTTTTCATTGGTTTAATAATAATGGTTATCTTAACCGGTATTAAACCAGATCAACCAGACTATTCGGCTTATGCTTTTTCCTTTTTCAACCTACCAGGGTATTTTTTTTATTTGGATTGGCATTGCCGTTTGTATATTTTTTTTACTGCTAAAAATTGCAGCACCTTACGGCCGACATACTTCTTCAAAATGGGGGCCGCAAATAGATAACCATTATGGCTGGCTGCTGATGGAATTACCGGCCCTGGCAATCATGGTCTTTTTCTTTATTAAGAATTTTTCACCGGATAATATAGCTGTAGAAATCATGACCGGCCTGTTTTGCCTTCATTATTTTAACCGAACAGTGATCTTTCCTTTCCGTTTGCATACCCGTGGTAAGAAAATGCCTTTGGTGATCATGCTTTCAGGCATATTCTTCAACCTCTGCAATACTTTTTTATTAGGTTATTATTTTACCCATTTTGCCCATTATGAAACGGGATGGTTTACCGATATCCGCTTTATTACCGGAATCACTTTATTTTTTACCGGGCTTTGGATAAACTGGAAAGCAGATAATATTTTAATTCATTTAAGAAAGCCCAATGAAACGGATTATAAAATACCGTCTGGCTGGTTATTTAATGTAGTAAGTTGCCCCAATTTGCTGGGCGAGTTGATTGAATGGGCAGGATTTGCCATACTTTGCTGGAATATGCCTGCGCTGGCATTTTTCATTTGGTCGGCAGCCAACCTGATGCCCAGGGCCTTATCGCATCACAAGTGGTATAAAACAAGGTTTGCAGATTATCCTGAAAAAAGAAAAGCGCTGTTGCCTTATTTACTTTAAGCATTAAGTGCCCTCCACTCCGGTTCCAGTATGGCCATTTCAACCAAACTTAAAAACTCTCCGTTGTACCACAACACATCACGGGAAACACCCTCAATACTTAAGCCGCTTTTCAGGTAACAGTTCAATGCAGCTTTGTTGTTTTCATACACGCCCAGCCCAATACGATGCAAACCCAGGTCTTCAAAACCTATCTTCAACACAGCCCTGGTCATTTGCTGGCAATAACCTTTTTGCATGGCACCAGGACTAACCAATACCCTGGTAATTCTGGATGACCTGTTCTTCCAGCTTAATCCACCCAGTGAAATATGCCCCACAACGGAGCCGGTTTCTGTTTCAACAACTTTATAAACAAAGGCATCCGATTCATGTATGACATTGGTATCCTGTACATACCATGCAAGGCTTTCCCTGGTTAATGGAAAACTGAATAAAGAGCCCGACCATTTGATCAGCAGCTCTTCTGTATCTATCCAATCTATCAATTGTTGAAAATCATTGGGGCCAAAAGATTCCAGCTGTATCATCGGTTACCGTTCAATTTTATGAACTGCGAATGTAAGCCTAATTGGATAAGGAGCAACAGTTGCTCATTTTAAATGGATATCAAACCAGTTGAGGAAATTCATTTCTTCCACTTCCCGGTTACGCCAACCATGGCCACCGCCTTCCTTGATGATGAGGCTGCAGGTTACTTTAGCTTCTTTAAACCTGGCAATGATCGATTCTGACTGCTGCCTGGGAACCACTATATCTTTGTCTCCGTGAATGATCATAACAGGAGCATCATCTGGCGATACCGCATTGATGGGTGAAACCTGTTTCGCTATTTCCAGCCTTTTTTTAATATCCGTTACCGACACATAAGTACGGGTGGTATCATTCCATCTTTTAAAATCAAACGCTGCGGCAGTACCTGTTAACACCAGGCCGGCCTGGTTAATGGTTTCAGCTGTGTTTGGCCCGCCATAATTTATAAAATCGGTAGGCGGGTAAAATACAGCGGCTGCCTGTACCCTGCTGGACACTTTGTCGACCGGGTCATTTGATTTATTATTAACCGTTTCATCGGCTGTAGCTATCATCAAAGATAAATGCCCGCCTGAAGAAGATCCGGTGATCCCTATTTTAGCTGGATCAATATTATATGATGCTGCGTTGTACCTGATGTACCGTACCGCCCTTTTCAGGTCGGTTATCTGATCAGGTATGGCGTATTGCGGTTGCGAGCCTACCATTACCCCAAATAAAGTGTATCCACGCTCCAGGTAAAGATTTGACTTTTGTAAAAAAGCATCCATCATCCTGGGTGCCGAAACCCAGTTGCCGCTGAGTACACTGATGATGGCTTTGCCATTGGATTTTTGGCCAGGCTTTAACATCATCATGGTTAAAGCCATACCATCCTTACGGCCATAAATGATCTCTGTTTTGTTAAAGCTCAAACTGTCTGAAGCTGATACACCGGTTGAAATAAAGGCCAGTATCAACAGAAAATAGGATCGCATATGAAATGATTTATAAGTTATGCCTATTCAAACAATTCTGCCTGCGGATTGTTCGCTGCTTTAGGCACCCATTCCATTTCAATGGATTTGTTAAAATCGGCCAGTTTGTTGCCCAGGGCTTTCCATCCCATCACATCCACCACTTTGGTGATGCTTACTTTTGCTTTACGAATCTGAGCCCCTTTGCCGCTTTGCATGGCCAGAACCGGCTCATCATCAGTGGTAACGGCTTCCAGGTAATTTCCTTCTCCTTCCTTAATAAAGAAAAATTTATTGTGCAGGGTGGATGTTTCAACTTTAAAACGTTTTACCGAGTATTGCAGTTTTTCCTTGTCAAAATATACGGCAGTGATGATCTTGTCTGCATCAAATTTCTCTATCAGCAATACTTTATCGGTATCAAAGCGCTGCGTTAATTCCTGGTCGGTAATTTCGTAATTGCCATCCGTGTAAATGACCAGTAACCGGTCTTCAGCTTCAAACTTACCCAGGTATTCACCCTTTTCATCGGTATTCAGTCTGCCAAACTTATTGTCGAACCAAAGTTTTTTTGCGTCCAGTGTTGAGTTTCCGGCTTCTTTGAACTTAACTGATTTTATGGGATATTTGGTCACCTGATTTCCGATACTGCCTCTCCCCTTGATGTCCTGTTCTTCAAAATAAAAATCAAACTCCTTGTTTCTTGCACTGCAATTGGGGCTTAACACTATTTTCACCACTTCGGCCTCGCCATTGGCATTGGCAGTAAAATAATGTACGCGGCTTTTTTCAGCACCCTTGGTCAAATCATATTCCTTATCTCGGGTAATACCGGTTACATTAAAACGTTTCGAAAAACTTACCCCGGATTTTCCATCAACATAAATCATGTTATAGGTGGTTCTCTCATCATTTTTCATAAATACGGCCACATGCAGGATATCTTTTCCGATAAATACTTTATCAGAAACCCGCACCACTTTCATCACTCCTCCCTTGGTAAAAGCAATGATATCATCCAGGTCAGAGACTTCTGCTACCAATTCATCTTTCTTTAAGCCGGTACCTATAAAGCCATCAGCAAAATTGGCATACAACTTAATATTGGCAATAGCAACAGATTTAGCTTCAATGGTATCAAATTGTTTTATTTCTGTTTTACGCTCCCGGCCTTTGCCGTATTTCTTAAGCAGGTTTTCATAATAGGCCACGGCATAATCGGTAAGATTATTCAGGTCGTATTTCGCCTGATTGATATCTGCTTCCAGCCCTTTTATCTGTTCAATCAAATCATCTATATCCAGTTTGTAAATACGCCGTACGGGTTTTTCTGTAAGTTTGATGATATCCTCACGGGAAATGTCACGCTTAAGCATTTTTTTAAATGGCGTAAAAGCTTTGTCTATTGCTTCCAGCACTTTATCCCAGGTTTCATGCTTTTTCTCCAGTTCCTTGTATATCTTTTCTTCAAAGAATATTTTTTCCAAAGAAGTAAAATGCCATTTTTCATATAGTTCAGCAAGCCTGATCTCCAGTTCACGCTTCAGCAATTCCCTGGTATTGTCTGTAGCTGTTTTAAGCAGTTCGCTCACTTTTAAAAACTGCGGTTTGTTTTTTACAATAACACATGCATTGGGCGATATGCTCACTTCGCAATCGGTAAAGGCATACAGGGCATCAATGGTAATATCGGGTGATATTCCCGCAGCCAGTTCAATGATGATCTCTACTTCAGCGGCCGTATGATCGGTAACTTTTTTAATTTTTATTTTTCCCTGGTCATTGGCCTTTACAATACTTTCCATAAGCTGCGTAGTGGTAACGCCAAAGGGTACATTACGGATGACCAGTGTTTTTTTATCCTGCTCCTCAATAACAGCACGTACCCTTATCTTTCCTCCACGTACACCATCATTATAATTGGCGGCATCCATGGTACCACCGGTTTGAAAATCGGGAAAGATCTCGAATTTCTTTCCGCGCAGATATTTTATGGAAGCATCGATCAGTTCACAAAAATTGTGCGGCAGTATTTTTGTTGCCAGGCCTACAGCAATACCTTCGGCACCCTGTGCCAGCAACAAAGGGAATTTCATGGGTAAGGTCACCGGTTCGTTTTTACGGCCATCATAACTCAGCGCCAAATCGGTTGTTTTTGCATTGAAGGCAACTTCCAAAGCAAACTTGCTCAGTCTTGCTTCAATATATCTTGATGCGGCCGCTTCATCGCCCGTGCGTACATCGCCCCAATTGCCCTGTGTTTCAATCAGCAGGTCTTTTTGCCCCAGGTTAACCAATGCATCACCAATGGATGCATCGCCATGCGGATGGTACTGCATACTTTGCCCGATAATATTGGCCACTTTATTAAAACGTCCGTCATCCATTTCCTTCATGGCATGCAAAATCCTTCGTTGTACAGGCTTTAAGCCATCTTCAATGGCAGGCACTGCCCTTTCCAGTATTACATAACTGGCATAGTCCAGGAACCAGGTTTTGTATTGCCCGCCAATACCATTGTCGGTGTGTTCGTATTCTTCTTTTGGTTTTTTACTGTTTGCCATAAGCCTATCCTCCCTCCACTCCCGAAGAGAGGAGGTGGTACTTTATATCGTTAATGAATATTTAATCTACCAAATCTACCTTACCACCCTTCCTCCTCTCCCAAAGAGAGGAGGCGGTGATTAAAACCATCACTAATCATTTTATCTTCCAAATCTTCCACAAATCTTTAATCAACAAAGGAATCTGCTTTTTGCTACTCAGCAATCATCTTAATTCTTTGAGCTCAGGTTCCCCCTTCAGGGGGCGGAGGGGGTTTTCACTTCAAATTCCTTCATTTTGCCAACTGTTCCCTGTACATCAAATATATCCTGTGCAATCATCTGTTTTAACCGCCATAACAAATAAGCATCGCCGGTTGTATGTTTGGCCTTGCTTACATGGGTATGTATTATTTTTGATGCTTTCTGCCAGTCGGCTGTTACCAGACTTTTCAACACGGTATCATAAAACTCATAGTCTTCCTGCACTAATTTTTTTCCACCTTCCAGCAAACGAACACCTTTGTTTTCATTGCAGGTTTTTATCCACTCATCAGGGTCTACTTCAAATTCACTGGGCGTAATCTCTCTTGCCAGTTTTTTTGCTTTTACAAATTCTCTGGCCGGTATCTCAAATAAATTTACCGGGTAAAACAGGTTGCCTTTTTCATTTAAAAAAGGAAGATTGTTCAGATACAGGATAAATATACGCCCCTGGTAATCTTTTAACTGGCTCATCAGCCAGTAATAACCGCTTACATCATGTTTATTTTGTGCGGCCCAGATCCAGATGTATTCCTCTGTATTATTATCTAATCTTTCTTTTAAACCAGCTACCGTTTTTATGTCATCAATTTCGCCGGAATCAACCTTGCCTTCATGATCTCCGCCTTCCAGTACTTCGCGCCACCATTGTTTGCGGGCTTCAGCACCTTCATCGGTATAAATATCAGTCAAAGGGCCAACTGCATAATCATCTTTTATCTGAATAATATCGCCGCGCAACGTTTCGTCCAGTTCAAAACTTTTTACTAACGCATCAATATCTGCTTCCTGAAATACAATATGAATCATCTTATTTTAATAATTTTTCTCTGTTCAATTAAATAAATACTCCTTTTCTACAAATACTCAAGGTTCCCCCTTCAGGGGGTTAGGGGGTTTCCACTAAATCCATCTCCACCTTTAAATTGTCTATAATAAAATCCTGCCTGCTGGGTGTGTTTTTGCCCATATAATATTCCAGCAAATGCTGAATATGGGTTTCGGGCAACAGCATTACAGGCTGCAGTTTCATGTCTTCTCCAATAAAGCGGGCAAACTCTCCCGGGCTTATCTCCCCTAATCCTTTAAACCGGGTGGTTTCGGGCTTGTTGCCCAGTTTCCGTGTGGCCTCCTGTTTTTCGGTTTCGTTATAACAATAAATGGTTTCCTGTTTGTTTCTTACCCTGAACAAAGGTGTTTCCAGGATAAAAACATGCCCGTTCTTTACCAGGTCGGGAAAGAACTGCAGGAAGAAAGTCATTAATAATAAACGGATGTGCATACCATCCACATCGGCGTCGGTGGCAAAAACAATATTGTTGTACCTAAGTCCTTCATACCCTTCTTCAATATTCAACGCATGCTGCAACAGGTTGAACTCTTCATTTTCATATACCACTTTTTTGGTGAGCCCATAACAGTTCAGGGGTTTGCCCCGCAAACTGAAAACAGCCTGCGTATCCACATTCCTTGCCTTGGTAATACTACCGCTGGCACTATCGCCCTCTGTTATAAAAATGGTACTTTCCTTTTGTTTTTCTGCAATTTTATCTTTGTCCTTACCGGTTGCTTCATCATTGTAATGAAACTTGCAGTCCCTTAATTTTTTATTGTGCAGGTTTGCCTTCTTGGCCCTTTCATTGGCCAGTTTTTTAATGCCTGCCATATCCTTACGCTCACGCTCATTCTGTTCAATCCTTTTCTTCAGGGCTTCGGCCGTTTCTGAATTTTTGTGCAGGAAATTATCGAGCTCCTTACCCAAAAAATCGCCAATGAAATTCCGCATACTGGGGCCGCCTTCAAATACGGTTTGTGAGCCCAGCTTTGTTTTTGTCTGGCTTTCAAAAACAGGTTCCTGTACCCTGATGCTTAAGGCAGCACAAATACTGCCCCGGATATCGGCTGCATCATAATCTTTTTTATAAAACTCCCGTATCGTTTTAACAAAACCTTCCCTGAATGCTGCCAGGTGTGTACCCCCCTGTGTGGTAAACTGGCCATTTACAAAGCTGTAATATTCCTCGCCATAATCATTCTCATGTGTAAGGGCAATTTCAATATCCTCGCCTTTCAGATGAATGATGGGATACCGGATCTCGTCTTCGTTGGTTTTGCGTTGCAGCAGATCCAGCAAACCATTCTTGCTCACATACCTTTTATTATTCAGGTTCATTACCAACCCGGCGTTCAGGTAACAATAGTTCCAGAACTGGTTATCCAGGTATTCCTGTACAAAGTGAAAGTTCTTGAATATTTTATCATCAGGCACAAAAGTTACCAGGGTACCATTGTCTTCGGTAGTTTTAATTTCTTTATTTTCCCGGATCAGTACCCCTCTTTCAAATTCGGCGGTTTTCTCTTTTCCGTCGCGGAATGAAGTAACTTTAAAATAGTTGCTTAGTGCATTTACTGCCTTGGTTCCCACACCATTAAGTCCCACACTTTTTTGAAAAGCCTTGCTGTCGTATTTGGCACCGGTATTTATTTTACTCACTACATCCACCACTTTGCCTAAAGGAATACCACGGCCATAATCACGTACGGTTATGGTTTTGTCTTTGATATTTACATCCACATGCTTGCCATGCCCCATAGTATGCTCATCAATACAATTGTCAATCACTTCCTTCATGAGTACATAAATACCGTCATCCGGACTGCTCCCATCACCCAGTTTACCTATGTACATACCGGGGCGCAGCCTGATATGTTCCTTCCAGTCGAGGCTACGGATGGATTCTTCATTATAATCATTCTTTTCTATCTCTGCCATTTTTGTTGGTTGATCGTTATTTGTTAATTGGTTAATTGGTTTAGTAGTCACTTGATTCATGCGGATCAACGGATATACAATTAACTTTTAACTTTTCAGTGCTGCGAATATAACTGAATGGAAGGATTTTTAAGGGTGCTGAATTATCCACAATTACTCCCAAAATGTGAGCAAAAAGGGTTGAATGGCGATATGGAGTTGAATATGACAGGAATTGGTTTGCCGTATGCCCTAGATCATTGGCTTTATGTACATCAGGCAGTAGATTTGGCTAAATTTATGGTATGCAAATAAAAATGATCATGCAGGCATTACTATCGGTTGCCTTGTTGGTTTCGTGCAGTTCTACAAAAATAAGCTCTTCATGGAAAGCAGCCAACACAGCAACAAAGCCTTATTACAATGTAATGGTTTGGGGACTGATGATAGAAAAGGACAGCAGCCTCAGAAAACAAATGGAGGCTCACCTGGTGAATGACCTGGCCAGCCATGGCTACCATGCTGTTTCATCCATGGATGTGTACAAAGCAAATGCACATAAAAAACTTACTGCAAATGAAATTCTGGCTGAATTTAAATCTACCGGTATTGATGCGGTCATAACCATTGCCCTGTTAAATAAACAAAAGGATGAAAAATATTACCCCGGAGGGTTTAGTTCAGATATGTCAGGTAATTCCGGTGATCTCAACAACTATTATTCCGGTATTTATAAAACAGTTTTTACGCCCGGATATTATATAACTACCACCAGTTATTTCTGGGAAAGCAACCTGTTTGAGGTAAAGGATCAAAAAATGATCTACTCAGCCCGTACCCGGTCTTTTGACCCTGCCAATACAGAAACACTGGCACATGAAAACGGGTTGAGGATCATTAAGGACCTGATTAAGAAAAAAATAATTCAGGATACGGCACCAAAAGAAGATTAGGCAACAGGCTGGGTTCGCATATTTTTTTATAGTAGCTTTATCCAAATCATTTACATGAACCTTGATTTAAAAGATAAAACCGCACTGGTATGCGGTAGTACACAGGGGCTTGGATACGCCAGCGCGGCCGAACTTGCTTTACTGGGCTGCCACGTAATATTAATGGCCCGAAATGAAGAAAAATTAAAAGAGGCTGTAGGCAGCTTAAACAGTACCAAAGGTCAGCAGCACCAATACCTGGTAGCCGATTTTGCCGATACAAATGCGGTTAAAACGGCCATTGACGGCTTTATAAAAAACAATACCATACATATTTTGGTGAACAATACCGGTGGTCCACCCGGCGGCACTGCATTATCTGCCCGGCCCGAGGATTTTTTATCGGCCTTTAACAACCACCTCATCAATAACCATAACCTGGCCCAGGCAGTTGTACCGGGCATGAAGGCAGCAGGCTTTGGCAGGATCATCAACATCATTTCAACATCTGTTAAAAGCCCCATAGCCGGTTTGGGCGTAAGCAATACCATCAGGGCTGCAGTGGCCAACTGGGCAAAAACACTGGCTACCGAACTTGGTCCCTTTGGAATTACAGTAAACAATGTACTGCCCGGCTTCACCAAAACAGTCAGGGCCGATTATGTTATTGCTACCAAAGCCAAGGCAGGCAATATCACAGAAGATGCCGTTTTAAAACAACTGGTTGCCGAAATTCCGGCCGGCAGAATAGGACAACCCGAAGAGTTTGGTGCTGCGGTTGCTTTTTTGGCCTCTCCTGCAGCGGCCTATATCAATGGCATCAATTTACCGGTAGATGGGGGCAGATTGGGTTGTTTATAATTTTTTATACTCACACAACCTTTTTTTTTATTTTATTGTCTTATTAACTATGTTTATCAAGTTTTAATATTATGTTCATATAGAAGATCTATTTTTAATTTTTAATCAAAAAAACAAGCAAATGAAACTGACAAAATTATTAATGGTTGTGGTTGTATCAACCGCCATGCTTTTTATAAGCTGTAAACCAAAGGATGCAGATATTAAGGCTGCTGTTGAAAAAGCATTAAAAGCCGATCCATCGATGACGGGCACCACCGTTGATGTTAAAGAAGGTGTAGTAACAATTGGAGGCGAATGCAAGGATGATGCCTGCAAAACCGGTTGCGAAAAGATAGCAGCCGAAGTAAAAGGTGTAAAATCTGTTGTAAACAATTGTACGGTAGCACCACCACCGCCACCACCACCCGCTTCTTTAACCACTACCATTGATGCAACAAAAATGCAACAGGTTAAAGATGGCCTGAAAGATATAGCTGGTATAACAGTAGAATTTGTTGGCGACAAAGCTGTTTTAAAAGGTGAAGTAACCAAAGCCAACAGGATGAAGATCATGCAAATGCTGGCTGCAGCTAAAGTGCTTTCTGACGTAAGCGGATTAACAGACAAAAAATAATTAAATCATATTAAAAACTAATAAAATGGCATTACAAGAAAAATATGCGGAGTTATTGCAAACAGCTACTGCATTGGATGTGGCCAACTTAGCATCAACAGAACAGGATGGTGTTTTACATATAAGCGGTACCGCAAAAAGCACTGCCGATTATGATGCACTTTGGGCATTATATGCAAAAATTGACCCCAATATGGCAAGCGGCGACCTGATGATGAACATCGATATCAAAGCCGATGCAGGTGCGCAGTTAAAAGTTACCACCGACAGTTCTAATCTTAACATCAGAAGTACACCCAGTACCGAAGGAGATATTATTGGAAAGGCTGCTCATGATGAAGTGGTTACCCTGGTAGAAAAAACAAACGACAGCTGGTGGAAGATCAAAACTGCAGATGGTGAAGAAGGCTTTGCATTTGCACAGTACCTTTCTCCGCTTTAAAAAACTTTTTAAATCATAAAAACCACCACTGTCAATCGTGGTGGTTTTTTATTTGTAGTTTTAGTCAAAATTTAGTCACATGAAGAAATATCTACTCATTGGCAGTTTATTTTTAAATATAGGAACCAAGGCCCAGTTTTTTAAAAAAGACGCAGGCCTTGCCCATACATTTTCCATTGTAGCCCGCGACCCGGTTACAGGCGAAATGGCTGTAGGTGTACAAAGCCACTGGTTTAGTGTAGGCACCGCTGTTAGCTGGGGCGAAGCAGGCGTTGGCGTTGTTGCCACCCAAAGCTTTGTAAATAAAAGCTATGGCATTAAAGGGCTTAATTTAATGAAGCAGGGAAAAACAGCACCAGAGGCATTAGCGGAATTACTGGCAGCCGATGAAGGACGTGAAGTGAGGCAGGTGGCCATGATTGACGTGAATGGAAACGTACATTCATTCACCGGTAAAAACTGTATTGACCATGCAGGAGGTATTGTAGGTAAAAATTACGCGGTACAAAGCAATATGATGCTGGGTAACGGGGTAAATATAGCCATGTCGAAAGCTTTTGAAGGCAGTGCAGGGCAACCCCTGGCAGAAAGGGTATTAATGGCACTAAAAGCTGCACAAGCTGCCGGTGGCGATATCCGCGGCAAACAATCGGCTGCCTTATTGGTGGTTGCAGGTAAAAGTACCGGTCAGCCCTGGAACGAACGCCTGATCGATCTGCGGGTTGATGATAACCGTGCTCCCCTGGTTGAATTAGACCGTTTACTGCAATTATACAGAGCCTATGAACATATGGACAAGGGCGACCTGGCCACTGAAAAAAATAACATGAAACTGGCCATGGAAGAATACAGCGCTGCTATGAAAATGTTTCCCGAAAACCTGGAAATGCAGTACTGGACCGCCATTACCCTGGCCAACAATAAAAAAGTAAAAGAAGCCGGTATAATGCTGCAAAAGATCTACACAAAAGATGCCAACTGGCGGGAGTTAACAAAACGTTTACCAAAAGTAGGTCTGTTAAATGTATCTGCCTCAGACTTAAAGCTTTTATTAAAGTAAGTTTGCAAAAAAATAATCAAGCATGAAATTTATCAACAACCTGATGACTACTTTATTTTTTTCTGCCCTCATTTTTTCATGCAAGGCACAAAATAAAACGGTGTTAACGGCCAGTGAGTTTGAAAAAGAAATAACCACCAGAGAAAATATTCAGGTACTGGATGTAAGAACGCCGGGGGAATTCTTTAGCGGCCATATCAAAAATGCATTGCAGGCCGACTGGAATGATAAAACGGAATTTGAACGCCGCATTGCTTTTATAGATAAAAACAAACCGGTGTATGTGTATTGCCTTGCCGGCGGCAGAAGTGCGGCTGCAGCTGATAAAATGCGTAAGCTTGGCTACAGCAAGGTATATGAACTTAAGGGAGGAACCAATGCATGGCGTGCAGCCAAAATGCCCCTGGAAGGTGCCGGTAATGAAAAGCAAATGAGCATAGAGGAACTGAATAATACCATTAAAGGCACAGAGGTTCTGTTGGTTGATTTTGGTGCAAACTGGTGTCCGCCATGCAAACAGATGGAACCTGTTTTAAAAAGTTTAGCAGAAAATCATAAAGGAAAATTTACACTGCTAAAAGTAGATGGCGGCAGGGACCAGGATATTGTACAGGCATACCAGGTTACCGCATTGCCGGTGTTTATTGTATTTAAAAATGGCAAACAGGTCTGGCGCAAAGATGGTATTGCCACAGAAAAGGAAATTGCTGAACATTTGAAATAGAACCCCCTCCGCCCCCTGAAGGGGGAACTTGCGAAGACCGAGGTTTGAGATAGAATGCTTCTGAATATTTTTTAATCCTGCGTCAGCTCCTTAATAAAATCACTCACCAAATAACTTATTAATTTTCCAGTTGTTTCGTCTTTTCTTCCGTCTGAGAGCTGTGTGGCTCCTTCGCAAATGTGCAGGTAAGCCGGTTTAGCATCCTGGGCAGTAAAGGTGATAAATTTGCGGGCCATTAAAGGGGTGATCCCGCTGGGTGTAATGGCGCTGCTCAACACATTTTCCACGCAATCCAGGTCAATATCAATACCGGTATAGCTGTCTTCGGTAAAGCCCGTAGCATGGGCCACAGCCTGTATAAAATTCTTGCGCTCGTGAATAAATATCTCTTCGTAACTGATATAGTCAATAAATGGATTGTTATGGATATCCATTAACACATTTTGCGAAATATAGTTTTCGTGCAATGCAACCATGCAGTATTTACCCAGAAAACCGTCTTCCTCGGCATACCTGAAACCGTTGCCGCTGTGCCTGCCTTCGGCAACACTGTAATCTGCATGGGCATCCAGGTTTATACAATTGATCTGCGATAAAGGGATGAGGTCGGCCTTGTGTAAACCTTTGGCCACTCCTTTTATAACAGGGTAAGCATTGTTATGCCCTCCGCCAATAATGATGGGTATTTTTTTTGATGCGGCAATTACTTTAAGCAGATTCTCCACCTCTTCGTCAACGATATTCAAAGCATGACGGTAGGCAATAATTTTTTCTTCCGGGTTATAGGCATTATTCTCGATCAGGAATTTAATATCCCCAAAGTCAAAATGGCCAAGGACAAGGGTGTTTTCTCCGGTAAAAAAATCATTGCTTTGTACATTTAAAAAAGAAGTTAGAAAAGACAACCAGGCCGTTTCCGTTCCTCCTACCCCATAATTGGCCTTTACCCCAAAATCCTCGGGTATACCCAGTATAACAAACCTGGCTTCCGATTCTTTTAATACATCCGGCCATTCCATATCCGTTTTTAAAAACTTAATTCGTTCCCCGATCTTGGTTTCAAAGCGCCTTACCCTTGTCATGGATAATAAATCTTCTTTGGAATAAAACTTAAAATGTTTCATTGACGGAAGTTAGGAAAATTCCGGGTGCAAAAAGGAAATAGCGTTTAAAATAAATATTCAGGGCCTGCCTGCTATTGCTTTTTGAACCCATAATTTGATTTAATTAACATACTGAAATATCATTTAAAAACTATTGGTACAGTATTTGTTTATTGCGCATTATGAAAAAACAAATCCTGGTCTCTCCGCTGCTATTTGCCATTGCTTTAAGTATGGCCTCCATCAGCAATGCCCAAAGCCCGGTTTCGCCAATTAACAAAGGCAGCGTAATCTTCAATGCCGGTGTAGGTATCGGCAATGAGTATAACAGCAATTATTACAATAAGGCCCTGGGTACCAAAGCTGCTCTTGAAGTAGGTTTGTGGCAGGCAGGCCCCGGCGTAATTACCCTGGGTGTGCAGGCCGGCGGTACATTTTCCAATGGCGGTACATTAGATAATTACAAAGCACATACCCTCATCGTTGCAGGTCGTTCGGCCTGGCACCACGGCTGGAATGTTAAAGGGCTTGATACCTATGCCGGACTTTCGGCCGGTGCCGGTTTTAATCAATATTCCTACAACAAAAATGAAGACAGGTTTAAACAAAATGAAGTGATACCGGTATTCGGAGGCTTTGTTGGCGCTTCGTATTTTATTACTCCGTCATTTGGTTTTAATGTAGAAGCTGGCAGGGATATTACACAGATCCAGGGTGGCATTATACTTAAATTGAAATAATGCAGTTCCCGTTTAAAAAAGTGTTTATAAAAAGAGCTTGTATTTAATGTATTATTGAATTACATTTATACAAGTTCTTTTTATCATTTACGCTTTAAATTAAACGTTATGAACCTCGCTGAAAAATTTCAAAATTGGGGCGATAAACATCACCCAAAATGGCTTGATATCATCCGCATAGCTTTGGGAATATTCCTCTGTTACAAAGGCGTTGATTTTCTGCGCAACAGCAGCAATCTCATCAGCGTTATGAAAAACACCTCTCCTTTCAGTGATTTCGTTATTATCCTGCTGTCACATTTTGTTGCATTTGCACATATCCTAGGTGGCTTCTTCTTAACCATTGGCCTGTTTACACGTGCTGCCTGCCTTATTCAGATACCTGTTTTAACAGGAGCCATTGTTTTTGTAAATATCAGTGCAACCAAAGATACATTCAACCCCTATTCCGAATTGTTCCTTTCTGTTATTATTTTATTGCTGCTTATTTATTTTTTAATTATCGGCAATGGGCCGCTTTCTGTAAAAGTTCCGCCCGAAGAGCATTTAAAGGAACATCAGAATTATATTCATAAAATAAAGGGAGAACCGGAGGAAATATAATTGCATTCCTATCTGTTATTGTATAAACTGATTGCCGGCTCAAAGGCAAACATCTGCTGTATTGCATCAGGTGAACTTTGCATTGTTTTGCCTGCCCGTGTATATTTACCGTACGGTTCAATGCCAGGTCATGCTTATTTGTTATTTAAGCAGGCAGCCGTGTATTATTTAATAATTATGGAAAAGAAATTACATGGTATCTCCATTCAAACCAATTGTGCAAATCAAATAATATAAGTTAGTGCTCTAACCGCACCATATTGTTCTATTCAGTATCGGCAACGCTGTAACCGTTATTCTCTTCATCTTCGGCGCCGGTTTCTTCAGCCATATCATCAAGTTCGGCTCCCGGTATATCCAGGTCTTCGCCGGTCAGGTCATCACTTGCTTCATTGATCAGTTCCCCATCATCATCAATCAGGTCAAGTGCCGATCTTCTTAAATTATTGTTGTCCACCGAAATCATATTCTCCAGACTTTCATCCAATAATGCCCTTTCTTCCGGGCTGATGTCTGCATCCATATCTTCCCTGTTATCACGGGAATCATCATTAACTGTATTCATATGCACCATTTTATGCTTAAAGTTAATAATTATGTACAGTTTTACCGGGCATATTAACTGATATTAATCATATCAAAGTATGACAGGCTACCTGTTATTCCCGCAGAGTTATTTCGAAATTTGTTACTGTTCAGATTTTTAAATACATAAAAATGGAAGACAATAGCAAGAAAACCGCCCCGGTAAAAGAAAGAAAAGTAAAAGGGAAAGTTGAGATCGATATACAAAAATGCAAAGGCTGTGAGCTATGCACGGCTGCCTGTAAAGAACAGGCACTAACCTTGTCTGAAACCATTAATATTAAAGGTTACCGGTACATCATTGCCAACAATGATGCCTGTACAGGCTGTGTAAACTGTGCACTCGTTTGTCCGGATGCAGTGATCACCGTTTACCGCACCCATCCTGCCAAAAAACCGGTTGACATTACGCCCGAAAATATCCGGGAGCAACTACACGATATCGTCAGTACTTCTAAATAAATGGCTATGGCAGAATTTAAATTAATGAAAGGCAATGAAGCTATGGCAGAAGCCGCTATACAGGCTGGCTGCGATGCTTATTTCGGATATCCCATCACCCCGCAATCGGAAGTGCTGGAATACCTGGCCAGGGAAATGCCCAAATACAACCGTATAGTCATGCAGGCCGAAAGTGAAGTGGCTTCCATCAATATGGTTTACGGGGCAGCCGGTGCCGGCTTTAGAACCATGACGAGTTCTTCTTCGCCGGGCATGAGTTTAATGCAGGAAGGGATTTCTTATATGGCAGGAGCAGAACTGCCCTGCCTGCTGGTAAATGTGAACCGGGCAGGTCCGGGTTTGGGAACCATCCAACCCGGCCAGGGCGATTATTTTCAATCGGTAAAAGGAGGTGGTCACGGCGATTATAAACTGATCGTACTGGCTCCGGCCTCAGTGCAGGAAATGGCCGATTTTGTTTTTCTGGGTTTTGACCTGGCAGACAAATACCGCAACCCCGTGCTGATGTTATCTGATGGAGCCATCGGGCAAATGATGGAGAAAGTGCAGTTTCCGGCATATACCAGGCCATTGACAGATAAATCATCCTGGGCAACAACCGGTAAACCAACAACCAGGGAAAGAAATTATATTACTTCGCTCTTCATTCAGCCCGAAAGAATGGAAGAACACAACCTTAAACTGGAAGAAAAATTTAAACAGATCAGGGAAAACGAAGTACGGTTTGAAGAATATAATACCGCAGATGCAGCATATCTTTTTGTAGCATATGGATTAAGCGCAAGGATTTGCATGAAAGCCATGGACCTGTTAAGAGAAAAAGGAACCCCGGTTGGTTTGTTTCGCCCCATCACCTTATTCCCCTACCCCTATAAGCGGCTGCAGGAACTGGCTGCACAGGCAAAACTCATGCTTACGGTGGAACTCAACAGCGGACAGATGGTGGAAGATGTAAGACTGGGTGTGAATGGAAAAATACCTGTGGAATTTTATGGCCGTATGGGAGGCATGATGCCCACTCCCGAAGAAATTGTTCAACATTTAGAAAACCTTATACAGTATCATCATGCAAACTGAAGAACAACTATTACCCCAAACAGCGCTGGATCCGGTTACACCGGCCTGCCATGAAGAAACTTATGAAGTGGTGTATCATAAACCAGCTACCCTGGTAGATGTACCTATGCATTATTGCCCGGGATGTGCCCATAGCCTGGTACACAAGCTCATTATGGAAGTGGTGGAAGATTTGGACATAGCCGAAAAAACCATCGGTGTTGCACCGGTTGGCTGTTCGGTTTTTGCATATGACTATATGAACATTGATATGCAGGAAGCTGCCCATGGCCGTGCCTGCGCCGTGGCTACCGGAATAAAAAGGCTGATGCCGGATAAATATGTTTTTACTTACCAGGGTGACGGAGACCTGGCAGCCATTGGTATTGCAGAAACCCTGCATGCAGTAAACCGGGGCGAAAATTTTCTTATCGTATTTATGAATAATGCCGTGTATGGCATGACCAGCGGACAAATGGCACCTACCACATTGCCCGGTATGCACACCACTACAAGCCCCGATGGCAGAGATGTAAGTTATTATGGTGCACCCATAAAAGTGGCCGAGTTGCTTGCCAACTTACCCGGAGCCGTATACGTTACCCGCCAGGCGGTTAACTCAGCCAACGGTGTGCGCAGAACCAAAAAAGCACTGATGAATGCTTTTAAATACCAACAGCAATACAAGGGCACCTGCCTGGTAGAGATCATCGGCAACTGTCCTTCCAACTGGAAAATGACTCCCCTGGAAGCATCCAGATTTATTGATGAAGAAATGGTAAAAACATTTCCGCTGGGCGATATCAAACTGCCACAGGCAGACAATTTAAAAACGGAATAAACCATCCATCCAATGAGCAGCAATCATAAACAACTGGAAGAACTTATTGTAGCCGGCTTTGGCGGCCAGGGCGTTTTATCACTGGGCATGACACTGGCCTATGCCGGGATGGTAGAAGGAAAAGAAATTTCCTGGATGCCATCATACGGCCCCGAAATGCGCGGAGGTACAGCCAACTGTATTACCATTATCGGAGAAGATAAGATCAGCTCACCCATTATTTCCCAGTTTGATTCAGCCATCGTATTGAATCAACCATCCATGGATAAATTTGCACCCAGGGTAAAAGCCGGCGGATTGCTGTTGTACGAATCCGGAAATATATTTAAGCCCAGCACCCGTAATGACATACAGATCATGGGCATTCCTGCCAGTACCGAAGCACTACTGATGAAAAATACAAAGATCATGAACATGATCATATTGGGTGCTTACCTGCAACTGAAACCCGTTGTAAAAACTGAATCTATTCTGGAAGCCCTGAAAAAAGTATTGCCCGAAAAATACCATAACCTGCTTCCCATCAACCAACAGGCGCTTGAAAAAGGTGCCGCCCTGGTGCAGCAGTCATTAGAAACCATTGCATAAAACAGAATGGCCCGATAGGTCACAAAAAAATTGGTTAGGTGAAATTAACCAGCGCAATGCGCAATCAGTATGAAGTAAAACAATCCCTTCATATACCTGGATTTAAAACTCAAAAATAACCCCTATTGTAGGAGTAACAAAAGGGTCGTCGTTTTTAACCCTGGTGGGTATGGCATTGCTTCCATCAGCCTTCACCGGTAAACCATCTGTTGTTTCAAAAGCGGTATTGGATGCATTTCGTTTAAAGGTATATTCCGGTATGGCCGGATTGTTTGCCACATACCAGTTGGTAACATCTAAAAACACATCAATGGTAATTTTTCGCAAGTTCCATTTTTTGTCAATGCGCACATCGCTGCTGTTAAAACCTGTAAGGCGGTTGTTGTTGAGTTGTGCGTAGTTTAAAGTACCAACCCCCTGTGTTAAATAATTCAGCCTGGATTGTGTTTCATCAAACGGCGTATACGGTGCACCACCCTGGTACCGGAATTTTAACCCCAGCTCCCAGTTTCGGGGAAATTTATAACCCCAGGTAATACTCAGCAAATGCCGGTTATCCCAGCTGCTGGCAATATATTTTCCGTTGCTGCCCGAATACATACTCCGGTAGTAGGTGTAAGACAGAATGCCAAGGAAATTCCTGGTAAGCTTTTTTTGTGCAAAAAATTCTATCCCGTATGCCCTGCCCTTTCCGTTGGTGGTAACCGCTTCGTTGCCCAGCAGGGTAAAATCGGTACCCAGGTTTGCCAGTGAAATGCCATTACGAACTGATACCGGCACATGGCTGTATTGCTTGTAAAACCCTTCAACGGTAAAACGCAATCCATCGTTGGGTAAAAATTCAAATCCGGTAGTATAGTGATTGCTGCGTTGGTAGCGGGCATTTTTATTAACCAATACATTATTATTATCGGCAAACCCAAGAATCGTATATGGCGGCATTTTGTAGTAAATACCGGCCGATGCATTCCAGGTCCATTTATCTGCCAGCACATAACTTACAGAAATACGCGGCGAAAGTGTTTGTAAACCATTCATACCATCGTTGGTAAATGTGTTCATATCCGTACGAATACCGGCACTTATACCCAGGCGGTTAGATGCAAAACGTTTGCCTGCCTGTACAAAGGCCCCCAATTTAAAAAATGCATTGAGCGGACTGTTGAAATTGGCTACTACCGCCGGTTGTACCAGGTTGCCAGCGGCATCCCGTACCTCTTTTCGTATAACGTTAAACGTTGTGTTGGTATAATCTGCCAGTTGAGCAGAAGCACCGTATGCTATCTTCCAGCCCTTCTGGTTCTTATTTATATCAAACCGCAGTTTGGTTTCTGCTTCGGCGCTCACCACATCCAGCGATTTATTGGCAGCTGTTGGATTTTGATTGTCTTCGTACTTTTCAATATCGTTGTTAAAATAATTGCGGCTTAAAGCCAGGTTCCAGAAACCATTGGGAATGTTTCTTTTTAAAGAAACACCGATGGTGTAATTCCATTGATTTACCAATACATTGGAGTTGATGGTATACAATTTTTCGGGTGTTGCATCTTTAGGGGCCTCAAACCTGAATTCATCAATGGCGCCTATACCCAATATGGTAAGTGTGGTTTTATTATTGATCTGGTGGGTGATCTTTGTCTGAAAATCCCAGTAATTGGGGCGTATAGGCAAATCAATCGCCTGAAACAGCAACTGCAGGTAAGAACGCCTTACCGATGCCAGGAAAGTGGTCTTCTTGTTCTTCGACAATGGCCCTTCCAGTGTTAAAGCAGCATCGGTAGCACTGAGCCTGAAATTGCCCTGAAAACGATTGGCGTTTCCGTTTTTTTGCCTGAACTGAAATACGGAACTTAATGCATTGTCGTAACGTGCATCAAAAGCCGAAGAACTCAGCTTTACATCTTCAATAAAACTTACGTTCAAGATTCCCTGTGGGCCGCCGCTGCTGCCTTGTGTTTGAAAATGATTGATCACCGGCACTTCTATCCCATCGAGATAAAACACATTTTCATTGGGCGCACCGCCGCGAATGATAATATCATTGCGGAAACTGCCGCCCTGCTGGCCACCACCTACTCCCGGCAGGGTTTGGATCACTTTACTGATATCGAAATTGCCACCGGGATTGCTTTTGATCTCTTCACTGGTCAATCGTTGTACACTCAGGGGCGTTTCTAACGTGGCGGCCCTTACCGTTCTTTTGTTGGCTTTTACCACTATTTCAGAAAGGGAACTGATCAACTGTTCCATTTCTACAGTATAACTGTTTTCATTTCCGCTGGTAATAACCACATTATACAGGATAACTGTTTTGTACCCCACTTTGGTTATTTCCAGGTTGTAGCTGTTTACAGGGATGTTGGTAAGCCTGAATTTACCCACACTGTCTGCAACAGTTGCCTTTGCAGATCCATCCAGTTTAACGGATGCACCTGCAAGGACCTGTTGTGATGACCTATCTACCACATAACCCGTAATACTTCCCGTTTTTTGGGCAAAGGAAACCTGGAAAAAAATCAATAATAAGGATAAGATTATAAAGCGGTTCATTATATGGGTTTTAATTGCCTGCAGCTGTACATAAACAGCTAAATAAGGTAAAAGTTCAGTAAAAATTAATCATGTCTGGCACCGGCGTACAATACACTGCATTTTGTGCATCCGGTAAACAAAGAAAATGAATATATTTTTATAAAAATTCTATCGATTCAATTTCCAGCTGAAAAGGGCCTTCTCTTTTTTCATTTGTTGAAATACCTATCCTGATGATGCTTTCGAGTATTGATTTATTTGTTTTATTGCCGGTGGGCTCACCAATCACTTCTTCCTCAAAATCTTCCAGCTTCAGGGATACAGTTTCCCAGGTATTGATCTCACGGGCACTGAATGTATGTTTATAGGCAGGCTCATACCACCTGCCGCTGTTCTCCAGTGTAAAGGCATATTGCTGGCGGGTAGACCTGAAAGTTATCTTTAGGGTGGTATAGGAAGACAGGTCTCTTTTATTCCAACCGGACTTTATAGAAACAAACCCACCCCTGTTTCGCAACGAAACATTACCCTTTAACACAACAGCAGTATTACCATACTCCAATGCAGCTTCGGATACACCTCCCATTACATTATCGCTGAGGATGGCCCAGTTGGCCGTTCTGCCCGGTAAGTTTCCAAATTCTATTTTATAAGGTTTACCGGGCAACAAAAGCAATGCCGGTAACAGCAGTGATAATACATTCATTGAGTAGCATTTTTAAGAACAACAAACAGGGTTGAATATTGTTTTAAACCTATTGTGGCACAGCTCATTTTCTTTTTCTCCATCCGCGGATGTTTAACCATACACTCAGCACAGCAGTTAGCAAAAAGATGCTGAGTGTGGCCGTATCAACCAGTTGTTTATTGAAATCTTTTCCGGTGAGATGAAGCAGCAGGAAATGAATATAGGAATTGGAACGGTCGGGGTAACCCAATGCTTCTCTTACCTGCCAATGCCAGTCGGTGCAGGCACAATAACCCCAGCCATACCAGATACCCAGTACAAACCACGAAAAAGCGGTAAGCAATATGGTTATCAAGTGCAGTTTTCTGGTTTTAGGAAAGGCCCAGCCAGTAATATTAAAAAGGGTGAACGCGGTATGAAAAACAAAGAAAAAGATATTGAGAAAGGGGTTAAACATGGTTATAAAAATAACCCCCATTTATTAATAAACCTGAATGGTTTGATCCTTTAAAAAGATTTCATGCAGGTTTATTCAATCAAACCGGTAAGATCAAAAAGTTTTCCAGTATTAAAAATTATCAATCCTGGCTTCCAATATGGCCTGCAGTGATGGCGGAAGTTTGCTGATCAGATCATAACCTGTAGCGGTTTCTATGGCATCAACACTGGTACGGTAATTTTTCCAGTTTGAGAATAGCGTATTGGTATTGGGAACATTTACGGCAATTACGCGGGTGTTTACGGTAACCCGGGCACTGTCGTTAATTCCATTGGGTAAAATAATGGCAATTTTCCAGATACTGGCAGGTACGGTTATCTTTCCGCCATCGATGGTTGTTTTAAAACCACCATTTCCGGTTCCACCTATACCATAACTGCCCATGATGATGTAAACCTCATTACCCAGGTTTACCAGCCGACGCAATGAGTCTTCCATACCACCCCATACGATCTGGTTATGGTATTGTGCCTGCGGGATCATGTTGGTCATTAAAAAAGTAGCAGAATTGGCAGCAACTGAACTTGTTCTGTCGCCCGATGGCGTATTATGCCCCCGGTCGAATCCAGATGAAGAATAGGACGCATCCTGTACCCGGTACCAGCCATCAGGCAGGGTATTGTCTTCGCGGTAGTCATCCTGCCGGGGTGCAGTTCCCAGGTCGTTGGCAAATAAATGCCAGCTAACCCAGTTGGGCGTACCTCTGTCCCTGCTATACGATAAAGCAAATTGATCCTTGCGCATCAGGTAGTTATTGGTACTGTCAATAGTAAATGCTGCATTGCTGGGGTTTCCAAAATACATATGGTCGTTATCCAGTATTACAGGTGGCGGAGGAGGTAAAACAGACACCGAAAAACTGCAACTGTTGTTTATGGTATTCAGATGCAGGTTGGTACCTGCTGAATTGGGCGTACCAATACCCTTTAATGTGATGGTTTGCAAACCGCTGATGGGAAATGTTCCTGCTCCCGAAAACCTGTAGCCATTAACCAGGCTGGTGCTTATAGAATAGGCACCAACTTTGGTTACATTCACTTGTATAAACACAAAGTTTGAAGCGTTTAATGCAATGCCTGAAACATAAGTGCCCTGCACAACCGGGGTATAACAAGCACCTGCACCATCTACCAGGCTGTATATGGCTGTATTGTTGGGAAGTATGGGTGCAAGCATTTCTTTTTTACAAGACACAGCTGCGAATAAAAATAGAAACAGTATGGTATTTTTTCTCATCTTATTTAAATAATACGCGAATGTATAACTTCCTGATTAAGTTTTATTAAATGCAAATTTGCTGTTATGTGAAATAACGACCGGGTAAGAATAATATTTTGAACGGTATATGGTAAAGCCCTTTGTTAGCGCGGGCTGGCATACTCAACAGGAATCAAAGGGGGTATATTAAAAGATAGTTACGATTTATTATTTCTCAGGTAAACAAACCAATAAACCAGGCCCACCAGCACAGCACCTCCGATAATATTGCCCAAAGTAACCGGCAGCAAGTTATTCAGAAGAAAATTTGACCAGGTAACAGAATCATAATTTACACCAGATTGCACTATCAGTTTTAACATCAAAGGATCTTGCTGATCAAGCAACAGGATTGCTTCAGGAACAAAATACATATTTGCAACCGAGTGTTCAAAGCCACAGGTAACAAACGCGGTTACCGGAAAAACAATTGAAATGATTTTTCCGGTAATTGAACCGGAACTGAAACATAGCCAAACAGCCAGGCAAACCAAAATATTACATAATATTCCCAAGGCAACAGCCTGTGTAAAACCCAATTCGCATTTAAGCTTTGCAATATTGAGCATATTAATGCCTGCCATACCGGATGCGGCCAGATACTGCCGGGCAAAAAGCATTAATACAACAATAAATAATGCTCCGATAAAATTACCCAAATAAACCAGGCACCAGTTTCTGAGTACTTGTACCGTACTTACCTTTTTATTGGCCCAGGCCATGATAATTAAATTATTTCCGGTAAACAATTCGGCACCACCAACAATTACAAGTATTAGACCAAGACTAAAACATAGTCCTCCTAAAAGCCTTGTTACCCCATATGACATGGCAGAAGCGCTGGTAACTGCTGTAAAAAAAACCGAACCAAAGGCAATAAAAGCACCGGCAAGAATGGAGAGCACAATTGTTTTTGACAAGGTCATTTTTGCCTTTGTCACTCCCAGTGATTCTGCCTTGGCTGCCATTTCAGAAGGCAACAGGGTATCTATACTAACCGGATTCATAATATCTTTCGGAATTGTTTTAATGTGCGGGTAAATGTAAACCGTATTTTTTTTCAATCTAAGAAACGAAGATCGCAAAGCGCTGATCATTCAAAAATCAACTTGCCTTGTGCCTTTTGTGGCTGCTTAATTTATTTTTTAAACAGCCTTATTTATTTTACAGTGAGTATGTTAAAACAGCAATCCCTTATTCAAACACATAATACAAACCCAGCACCACTATACTTACCGCAATGGTAGTAAGCCCGTACATAATAAAATCGTACATATGGGGCAATGCATGGCTGATGGTTAGTACACAACTGATAAAGCCCAGCAATGCCCCTGCAGCCATGCAGATAAAGCCGGTTGAACGCCGCTTAGCGCAGCGTATCTTTTTAATGGCTTCCAGGTAACCGGACATTTGCCCGGTTGTAATACCCCTTTTCATCAATTCCTGCTCTACATCGCCCGGGGCAAGTTTTAACGACCATACCTGCTGGCAGATATGTTCATCAGGTATAAAAGTTTCCTGCATGGCAATTCTGGTTTTATAGTTTTTATTTTCGCCCTGAACCGGTCTGCACAAACCAAACTGGTTATTGTTATTTTAGTTCGTGAAGACACAACACAAGGCTTAGTAGATAATAACCTGCAGTAATTTATAGATTTTTATGCGCATTATCAAATGAAATGGCGGGAATTTAAACGTTTTCTTCTCCAGGTCACTTGATACCGGAATGATCATTTCAGCATACCCCTTCCTTCGTGGCACACGAAACAATCCTGCATTTACTTCGTTTCGTATGCCACTAACCGGGGCGTAGTAAACCCGCCGGAACAGAACGAAATAATTTTTTGGTAATTCGGACAGTCCTGCACGTTATTTCAACCGATTTCCTTTTTTATCTATATAGAAAGAAAGGGCACCAACCATTACATAAGCTATACCTCCATCAAAACCAGAAGCCATCGTAAATCCGCAGGGTATTACCAATTCTCCTTTTTTATTTGCGTAACCCCAGGTTCCGTTTTTTTTAACCGGTGTGAAATCTTCCGAAGCAACACCAATTTCATCATATTCTAATGGCAGTACAATATTACCCTGCCGGTTCACTATACCGTATTTCCCATTTTGTTTTACCGCCACCAAACCAGACTGGAATGCTCTTACCCCATCGTATTGTAAAGGAATAACTACTTCACCCCGGGTATTGATATAGCCATACATTTTATTCTTTTGCACCCAGGCCATTTCATCTGAAAAACCGGGCGACATATCATCATACTGGTCAAATACGATTATTTTGCCGGTTGAGTCCATGATCCCTTTCTTACCATATTTTTTAAAATACAGGTACCCGTCTTTATAATCTGTTTCAAAGAACTGGTATTCAGGCAGGGTTAATCTTTTTCCGGTTGACAGATCAATAAGTCCCCGGAGTTTATCAACAGGCGCCACATAATAACCCAAAGGTGAACGGGCCTTGTAGAATGGCCAGATCTCGGCATTTATAAAAGCAGTAGTAAGCTGCCCCTTTTCATTTACTGCCCCAAATTGCTTGCCTTCATTTTGAACAATGGAGTAACCGTTCAGAAATTTTTGCATATTTACATACTGCGGTTCCACTACCCATTTCAGTTTATTATTTACACAACCTGTTTTGCCGTTCAGGGTTACGATATACATGCCGTTTTCAATGGTTGATATGTAATCATGTATCAATGGCATCAGTTCTTTAAAATTTTTATCCACTATGCCGTATTTACCCGATTTAAGTACAATGAATTTTGCCCCGTCTGATTTTTCACTGAAAAAACGGGTGCCTTCGGGCATTACAATGGTATCACCTGTTTTTTTGTAGTAGGTATGCCGGTAGTTTTTTGATACTGCTGTGATGAACCAGCCGTTAGAAAAATCTCCATAGATATTTTCATATAAAGGTGGAACTATTTCTTTTCCTTCCCGGTCAATCATACCGTAATAAGTGATTTTTTTTGCCGGCTGTGTTTTGTTTTTAAAACCGGTTGTGTCTGTTACCTGCAGGGTAACCATTGCATACCCGTTTTTAAATGTAAACACCGAATTATAATTGACTGTTTGCTGCTTTCCTTTTTCATCAATGATTAAAAGCTGGTTGCTGGTTACCCGTACAACAGACCTGCCGTCATTAAAATCGCCGGGCTTATTCCGAAATACAGGTTTAATAACCGTATCACCTTTGGGGTTTACAAAACCCCAGTTGCCGGTTTTATCCCTGCAACGGATAAGGCTTTGTGCATTCATTTCAAACTGGGTGCATAAAAGCAGCAGCCAAATAAAATTGTATCGCATGGTTATTGCATTTTTTTTAAGGTTATGGTCATTACTGCCAAGGACTGTGATTGTTATGCCGGGTATATTTTTGTACCGGTTTACCAGGCAGTAATAAAAGAATCGTGCTATCAAATCTTTAAAATATACCCCTGCAATTAAATTTTTAAGATTATGGCTGGAGCTATATCCAAATAAACAATACCGTTAAAAAGCTGATTTGCCCCACTTTAATATACCAATACTAAAATAAAAAAAACAGGTAAATAAATTGTACGTACCAATGGGTATTTTACTTCATTTTGTACTTTTTTGGATAAGCTCATATGTTATAATTAAAAATATAGTACAGGCTTAATTAAGGCAATAAAGCTGTAAATTTATCCTCATATAAAATTTCTTATGAGCAAAAATGTACAACTGCTTGCACTGTGCCTGGCGGCACTTTTTCTTAATGCCTGTCAAAAGGAATTAAACTTTGAAAATGTTCCCGGTAACGGGCAGGCAACAGGTACCCTTCAATCTGTTTCTGGTATTTGTTTACCGGCTGCAGTAAACGGAATTTACACCAAAGACTCGGCCTTAAAGGCTTCAAATACCATTGAGGTAACCGCAATTATTACGGCTCCCGGCAGTTATGTTATTAAAAGTGATACCATTGCCGGCATTTATTTCAGCGATACGGGTACGGTATCTGCAACCGGTAATAAACTCATTACCTTAAAAGGCGGCGGCACCCCCACGTCAACCGGTACCAAAACCTTTACCATCACTTTTGGTACAAGCATTTGTAAAATAGATGTAAATGTGGTTTCAGGCGTAATACCAAATGCCGTATTTGGTTATATAAATTGTGCAGGCACCACTTTTGGCACAGGTGTGTATACTGTGGGCAATCCTGTTGGGGTAACCCATACCGTTACCCTGCAGGTAAATGTAAGCTTACCGGGCCCTTATGCCATAAATATAGCGGCCGTTAATGGTATATCATTCAGCGGAACCGGTACTTTTACAACAGCAGGTAATACACAAGTTACCTTAACTGCTTCAGGCACACCGGCAGCTGCAGGTCCGCCACCCTTTAACTATACGGTTACCAGCGGCACATCAAGTTGCACATTTACCATAACTGTTACTGCCCCTGCTCCCCCACCCAATGAAGATTATGTACCACAAACATCATTCAGCAACTGGAGTACCAGGCTGGTGGGCGGCACGCCTGCTGATACAACCTATATACAGGTTAGTGCCAATTCAAAAACATTTGGTGCCAACAGCTATAAAATTTTTGAAATAAAAAATATGGGTTTACCTACCGATTCTTTGTACAACCGCAAAAACGGCGGCCTGTATTATCAATACATAGATGGCGACCTGGGTGTGTTGCAAAACCCCATCAATCAGGAATACCTGCTGCTCGACAGTAACCTGGCGGTTAACGCCACCTGGACAAAAAACTTCGGCCCCAATGTAGCCATGGGTTTTCCGCTGACCAACATAAGGGTTGATGCACAAATTTTAGCCAAGGGAGAAACCAGGACTGTTGCTTCGGTTGCCTATACCCAGGTGATCAGGGTTAAATACAGTTATACGGCATCGGTATTCCTGGTAGGCGATGTTCCGGTTGCCACAGAAGAAAGGTGGTACGCCAAAGGCAAGGGGATCATTTATTCCAACATAACCAATCTGATTGCCCCTGCAACCATTGAAACAGAAACAACAAGAGCACAGGTATTTTAATTTTAAGTAAGCAGCTGGTATACCGTTAGTATTATAATGATGACTAAAATTGAAGTATAAATCAGCTTATTGTATTTTGCCAGCCAGTGCGGAAGGTAAATATCAAAATTGGCTTTGGTTGAGTCTGAATATTTTCTGGCAATAATGGTTAAAGGGCAAAAAAATTTAAATGCCAGTAAGGTGATTGTTTCAAGCGCAAATAAACCATACCCGATCCACAGCCATATATCGAGCTTGTTTACTATTACTGCATACAGCATGTAAAAGATCACCACATTAAAAAAGAGCCACACCCCCGTATGGATTATTTTAATAATGGTAAGTTTTGTTTCATTCTTCATAAATGACAAAGTGAAAGGGATGCTTGTATAAAAATACACCGGATTTCAGATTCTGATAAAGGATTTTGGTATTTTAAAAAAGATAATCCTGTAGCCGGATTTTTTTTAAAATATTATTTTCATGATCAAAGAACTGATGTATACTAAATATAATGGACGGGACACTAACATTACCCCCTATAGATGTATCATTTAATAGGCCGGTACCTGAAGTGGTGATACCAAATAATTTAAACCGTGCAACTATGTTTAATTGCTTCTGTTCAAATAGTTTTTATTATTTTCGGCGCCTTGACAAGGTTATTTTTTTTACAGCCCGGCTGTAACGGAACAAAACCAAAGACATTAACAGAAATGATATCAACCGATATAGTTAAGGCCAAACAGGCTTTGGAAAATGATGAAATTATAGCCATACCCACCGAAACCGTATATGGCCTGGCAGGAAATGCGTTCAATGATAACGTAATAAAAAAAATATTTGCACTAAAAAACAGGCCATTATTTAACCCCCTGATCATCCATATAAAATCGGCTGAATTTTTGCCGGAAATTGCCAGGGATATTCCTGATAGGGCTTTACAACTGGCAAAGCATTTCTGGCCCGGCCCTTTAACATTGGTATTAAAAAAACAGCCGCATATTTCCGGACTGGTAACTGCAGGAAAAGAAACGGTAGCCATAAGGGTACCCAATCATCCGGTTACCCTGGCCTTGTTGAATAAACTGGAATTCCCGCTGGCTGCCCCCAGTGCAAACCCGTTTGGTTCTATCAGTCCTACCAGTGCCGCACACGTGCAGCAATATTTTAACCGGGAGGATTTGCTCATCCTGGATGGTGGCGCATGTGAAAAAGGCATAGAATCTACCATCATTGGCTTTGAAGGCAACCAGCCGGTTTTATACAGGCATGGTTCCATTGCGGCTGAAGATATTGAAGCAGTTGCTGGCAAGCTCAGATTCATCACCAGCAATGACAGTTCGCCCGATGCACCCGGTATGTTAACCCGCCACTATGCACCAGAAACAGACACCTTTCTTTCAGAAAACATCGCAGAAACCATAAGAGCATTTGCCGGTAAAAAAATTGCTTTGCTGCTTTTTCAAAAAAGGATGGCCGGTGAACACATCATCTGCCAGGAGGTTTTATCGGAAAGCGGGAACATGCAGGAAGCTGCTAAAAATCTGTATGCCGCCATGCACCGGTTAGATAAGTGCAAGGCCGATATCATTATTGCAGAAAAACTGCCCGATGTGGGACTTGGTAAAACCATAAACGACCGGCTTAAAAGGGCCATAAAAAAATAAGACAACAAAAAGCCGGTAATAGAGAAGAAAAGAATCAGGATGCTTGCAACCTCAAAAAAATATTTTTTCATAATGTTTTTTTAGTCTTGGTTTCATAATACAAACCATCTTACCAATTCATTTTATATTTGGAAATCATTTGGATACTGATCAGGTTTACGTTAATTATAAAAAATATTTCTATTGATAAGCCCTGCCAACCGGCAGGCAGGCCCGGTTGCTAATTGCCATGCTATTTTCGGGGAACCGGAAGAACAAAAACGGCATCAGTTGATCCCATAAATTTTACGTTGTAAAAATCAGGAAATTGAGCCTGCAACATTTGCGCCAGTCAGGCAGCTTATATAATAGTGTACATCGGTATAGAAATCAAATAGTATTCCATAACTTCAATGCTTAAATTATTCGAATGAAATACACATTACTCCTTATCTGCCTTGTGCAGACTTTACTTACCAATGCACAAGCCCCTGCTTTAAAAATACCATACGAAAAATTTACCCTCTCCAACGGGCTGCAGGTCATTTTTCATATTGACAGGTCCGACCCGGTGGTAGCCGTGTCATTAACGGCACATGTGGGCTCTGCCCGTGAAAAAGAAGGCAGAACAGGTTTCGCCCATTTATTTGAACATTTGTTATTTCTTGAATCAGAAAATCTAGGCAAGGGCGGATTGGATATCATGAGTTCCCGTATTGGCGGCTCCGGTGCAAATGGCTCAACAAACCGTGACCGTACCGATTATTTACAAACTGTGCCCAATGATGCACTTGAAAAAATGCTTTGGGCCGAAGCAGATAAATTAGGTTGGTTCATTAATACCGTTACCGAACCGGTACTCGCCAAGGAAAAACAGGTGGTGAAAAATGAAAAACGCCAGAGTGGCGACAATGTTCCCTATGGGCATAATTCCTATGTCATCGATAAGCATCTCTATCCTGCAGATCATCCGTATAACTGGCAGGTGATCGGTTCTCTGGAAGATCTACAAAATGCAACGCTGGATTATGTAAAAGAATTTTTCCGCCGGTGGTATGTGCCCAACAATGTAACACTGGTCGTTGCCGGAGATTTCGATCCGGTACAGGCAAAAAAATGGGTGATCAAATATTTTGAGGAGATCAAACGTGGAGAAGCAGTGAACAATATAGCAAAAAGACCGGGGATTGTTCCGCAAACAATCAAACTATAACACGAAGATAATTTTGCCCGCCTTCCACAATTAACGATGGCATGGCCAACGGTTGAACAATATCACCCTGACGCTTATCCACTGGAGATACTCGCTGAATATCTTACCCAGGGGAAGAAAGCTCCTTTTTACAAAGTGATCGTTGAAGATAAAAAACTTGCTGCGAACAGTTTTATGTTCCAGGGTGGATCAGAAATTGCCGGGGATATGCAATTAAGCATCCGTGCATTTGCAGATAAAGATCTTGACGTGGTATTTACCGCAGTGAATGAAGCATTTGCCAAATTCGAAAAAGAAGGTATTGCTGAAAAAGATCTGCAACGTATCAAGGCAGGACAGGAAAGACAATTCTATAATGGGCTCTCCAGTGTTTTGGGTAAAGGTGCAACACTGGCACAATACAATATTTTTGCAGGTGATCCCGGCTTTGCTGAAAAAGACATCAACAATATATTGGCGGTTACTTCTGCAGATGTGATGCGTGTGTATGAAAAATACATTAAGGGGAAAAATTATGTAGCAACCAGCTTTGTACCTAAGGGCAAAGTGGATCTTGCATTGGCGGAGTCTAAAAAAGCAGATGTAGTGGAAGAACTGATCACGGCGAATGAAAATGAACAGGTGGATCCTACTATCAAAGCAACTTACGAAAAAACCCCTTCCAGCTTCGACCGCAGTAAAGAACCTGCTTATGGGAAAGAACCAAAACTGTCCATTCCTTTAGTATGGCAAACAAAACTTGGTAATTCAATGCGGATCGCAGGTATTGAAAATAAAGAAGTACCTCTTGTTCAGTTTGATATAGTGATTGGAGGTGGTCTGTTACTCGAGGATATCGATAAAGTAGGTGTGTCCAATCTACTCGCAAGAATGATGACACAGGGAACAAAAAACAAAACGCCACAGGAACTGGAAGAAGCTATTCAACAACTGGGTGCATCAATTAATGTTTTTGCCGGAACCGAGGATATTCGGGTAAGAGTAAACACATTGGCGAAAAATTACCAGGCAACTGTTGATCTTGTTGAAGAAATATTGCTGGAACCACGATGGGATCCAAAAGAATTTGAATTGATCAGGCAGTCAGTGATAAGTCAATTAAAACAGCAGGAAGGAAATCCAAACGCACTGGCACAAAATCAATATAATGACCTGATCTATGGACATTCCAACATACGCTCAAGAAATTTATTGGGTACTGCTGTATCAGTGAGTTCAATCATGATGGATGATCTGAAGAATTATTACAATAAAAATATATCGCCATCTGTAGCGAGAATGCATCTTGTAAGTTCTCTTGACAAAACAAAGATTCTTGCAGCGTTAAATGATCTGGCAAACAAATGGAAAGCTAAAAAAGTGGACATACCAACATGGCCGGTCTCAATAACAACTGCTGGAGCAAAAGTTTATTTTTTTGATGTACCCGATGCAAAACAATCACAGTTGCGGATTGGTTATCCTGCATTATCAATTACAGATGCAGATTATTACCCTGCCACCGTTATGAACTATATATTGGGTGATGGCGGATTTGCTTCCCGGCTCACACAGGAGCTGCGTGAAGGCAAAGGGTATACGTATGGCATTTATTCTGACTTTTCCGGATCACATGCTGTTGGACCGTTCACTATTGGAAGCGGCGTAAGAAGCAATGTTACTTATGAAGCATTACAATT
>CALRVV010000002.1:0-322511 GCA_943371705.1 Chitinophaga pinensis
GTTGTTTGTTGTTTGTTGTTTATGGTTTGTTGCAGGAAACAGCTGAATCAGTGTCTGGATGCCGTAAAAAACGCCGTTCTCATTATCTCCTGCAATATAAACGCCTTTGTTATTGATGGTTAATTGGTATGCTCCCGGTATTTTATTATCCATTCTTTCATAATTCAATCTTACCGCATTGTTTCCGGTATGATCTTTTGTAACCTTTAACCGGTAACCATAAGACTGATGAATGAAATCATTTAAAAATGCGGATATTTTTTCCAGTCCGCCTCCCTGCAGTACCATCACCGTATTTTTATCAATGCTGAAAAACCCTTTGCCAACATTTACCGTAGCGGGCATGGGCACCAGGTTCAGGTTATTTTGGGCAAAGGCAACCAGGCCATTCATAAACCAGGCAATTAATATGATCTTTCTCATTTTTAATTATTTAAAACAGGTAAAATAATTTTACTGGCATTTACTGCATCATGATAAATTTTTATCGTTGCTTTTTGAAAATCGCTGTCATCGCATGTATAGATGTCAACAAATTTTTGCGGGTTCCTGTCGGCCAATGGAAACCAGCTGCTTTGTATCTGTATCATCAGCTTATTGCCTTTTTTAAAAGTGTGGGCCACATCGGGGAGGGTGTATTTTACCTGCGTTACCTGGCCGGGTGTAAAAGCTTCGGGCTTTTCAAAACTGTTGCGGAAACGGCCCCTCATGACCTCTCCTCTAACAAGCATTTGATAACCACCCATCGGGTAGTTAATTTCATTGCCTTTTCCTAAAACTGTTTCATCATATTTATATTCATCCGGAAAAACATCGATCAGTTTTACCACATAATCAGCATCGGTAGTAGAGATTGCTGTCATCAGATCGGCAACCAAGGGGCCTCCCAGTGTAATGTCTTCTGTTAATGCATCGGTGCTAAATGTAAGCACATCGGGCCTGCGGCTGGCAAATCGCTGGTCGTCGGTCATGTATTCTCTTGTACGGCCCAGGTGCACATCTTCGGTATAGGGAACCGGGTGTGCCGGGTCACTAATGTACTCACTGAATGAATTGTTTGTGGAAGTATTTTCAAAAGATAATTTGCCATTTGAGCCTATAAAAAGATTTTTGTACTCCATATTTTTAGCAGGCCATTCTTTAAATTTTCTCCATTCATTTTCGCCACTGAAGAAAACTGTTGCTTCCGCTATATCATACACGGTGCCTTTCAACTTTAAATAAAAATTAAAGAAAGGGATCTCTATATTTTTTTGATAAAACTCACTCGTTTTTTTACCAAAACGTACATTGCCTAAATAACTGCCATCGCCCCGGCCTCCCCAGCCACCATGCACCCAGGGGCCCATCACCACACGGTTATCGGTGTTTTTGCTTTTGTCTTCTATGGCCTTATATAAATTCCATGCGCCAAAACAGTCTTCTGCATCAAAATTGCCACCCACCACCAGCACAGCAGGTTTTATATTGGTAACAAAGTTGCGTACATTGCGGGCCTTCCACCAGTCATCATAATTGGGATGGTTCATCAGGTCTTTCCAAAAAGCAATACTATCGCCCATGATTTTGGTAAAGTTTTTTATAGCACCGGTTCTTAAATAAAAATCATAATTATCCTGTGATGGAATACGAAATCCGGGACTGCCAACGGTTGTTGGTTTTGGCCTGGGCTTGCCAAAGCCGCTGTAAAAATTAAACCCATCCATGAGCATAAAAGCGCCATTGTGGTGAAAATCATCGCCCTGGAACCAATCGGTAACGGGTGCCTGCGGACTAACAGCCCTCAATGACGGGTGGCCGCTGAGTGCTGCCATGGTTGCATAAAAACCCGGATAGGAAATGCCAAAACAACCAACACGGTTATTATTGTACGGCACGTTATTTACCATCCATTCAATAGCATCGTAGGTATCACTGGCTTCATCAATTTCTTTTCCTTTTTTGTTTGGGTTATAAGGGCGCACATCCACAAATTCACCTTCACTCATCCAGCGGCCCCGTACATCCTGTATGGCAATTATGTATCCTTCTTTTAAATAATTAAGCCAATAGCTTGAATAAAGGCGTGGGTTTAGTTTATCGGCTCCGTAGGGTGAACAGGAATAAGGCGTACGGTTAAGCAGGATGGGGTGTTTTGCAGTGTCTTTAGGGATGTAAAATGCAGTAAACAAACTGATGCCGTCACGCATGGGCACCATCTTTTCAACTTTATAATAATTTTCACTTACCCAAAGTGAATCGCTGTTTTGGGCAGTAAGCGAAGCTGTAAAGCCTATCAAAAAGCAAAGCAGACAAAAATATTTTTTCATTGTTTAAGTATTTGAGTGTTAAATTTAGTGAAACAATACCGTTTATGCATACAAACCGGGATGCCCTGATCGATAAATTTTATGCTTCTTTTCAAAAACTTGATTATAACGGCATGAACAGCTGTTATGCCGATGATATTGTTTTTTTTGATCCGGTGTTTGGTTTGTTAAACGGCAATGAAGTGCGGGCCATGTGGGAAATGCTTTGTAAAAACGCAAAAGACTTTTCACTAACATATGGCAATATTCAGCACCTGGATGAAGAATACAGCACCTGCGAATGGGTGGCTACCTATACTTTTTCAAAGACCGGCAAAAGGGTTGTAAATAAAATTAAGGCCAATATGCGCTTTGCAGACGGGAAGATCGCAGAGCACAGCGATGGGTTTAGCCTGCATAGATGGAGCAGCCAGGCATTGGGTTTTAGTGGATGGCTGCTGGGCTGGAATAGTTTTTTTCAGCGTAAGATAAAAAATGGGGCAAAAAGGAATTTGATGAAATTTATGGAAGCCGGAAGGAGTTAGGGGCGAGGCGGTAGACGGTAGTCGGGAGTCAGTAGTTCGGAGTTAACTGCTAACTCCGAACTACTGACTAATAACTCCTGACTTACTTATTCAACTGTAGATACTTTTACAATATTGGTTGGCAGGTGTAATTCAACCGGGGTGCTGCCGGTATTAATTACCACATCTCCTTTTTCTACAAAACCACGTTCCTTTAAGATATTGATCTGGTCATAAATGATATCATCCAGGCTAACTTCTTCGCCATAATAAAATGCCCTTACACCCCAGCTCAAACTTAACTGGGCCAGCAATGTTTTTTCTTTACTAAAAATATACAGCGGTGCTTTTGGCCGGTAACTGCTCAGCATAAAAGCTGTATATCCACTCTGTGTCATGCCAATCAATGCAGTTGCATTGGTATCGTGTGCCAGTTTACAGGCACTGTAACAAATGGCATCACTTAAAAAAGAAGGCGAGTGGGGTTGTGGCGAAAGAATATCATCCCGGTTATAATCGTACATGGTTTTTTCTGCTTCCAGGATGATACGTACCATGGTTTCTACCACCTGTACCGGGTATTCGCCCATGGCGGTTTCGCCGCTCAGCATTACTGCATCGGCACCTTCCAGCACGGCATTGGCCACATCACTTACTTCACTGCGGTTGGGTTTGGTACGGTCCATCATACTTTCCATCATTTGCGTAGCCACAATTACCGGTTTGGCACGCCGCATACTTTTGCGGATGAGTTCTTTTTGTATGATGGGCACCTGCTCAACCGGAATTTCAACACCCAGGTCGCCACGGGCCACCATAATGCCATCACTTTCCACAATGATGTCACGTATGTTTTTTAAAGCCTCGGGCATTTCAATTTTTGCAATAACCTTTATCTTACTTTTCTTATCTGATATAATTTTTTTTAATTCAACGATATCCTGTTTTCTGCGAACAAATGACAGTGCAACCCAATCAAGGTTATTTTCAATGATAAAATCCAGGTCGGCATAATCTTTTTCAGTCATCGATGGCATGGTCAATTCCGAATCGGGCAGGTTGACCCCTTTTTTGGGCAGCAGGGTTCCGCCTATGGTAATACTTACCAACACGTCTTTATCATTGATGATGGATTTTACTTTCACTTCCATCTTGCCATCATCCAGAAAAATGCGTTCACCAATTTTAACATCGGTTGTTAAATTGGGGTACGATACATAGAGTTTGGATTGGGTGCCCACCTGTTTTTCGGTACTGAAAATGATATCGGCGCCTTCAACCAGTTCAACCTGTCCGTTTTCGAGTTCGCCTACCCTTAATTTGGGACCCTGCAGATCGCCCAGGATGGCAATATTGAAAGGCTGGCTTTTGTTAATGGCACGTATATGGTCAATGATCTCTTTTTTGTTATCGTAAGCGCCGTGAGAAAAATTAAGCCTGAATACATTCACACCGGCCTTGGCCAGTTGTAACAGTTTTTCATAATTATCGCAGGCAGGCCCTACCGTGGCAACGATCTTTGTTTTTTTCTGCGAATGTGAGATACCCGCTTCCTTATCCATTTGCTGGTGCAGGTACTTGCTGATGTGTTTGCTCATTTAATAAATTCAAAAGTTAAGTGTAAAAATTCATACGGGGCTTCCAATTCCTCAAAATCAATTCCTGATTTTTATGTGGCCAGTATCTTAACGATCCTCAGCCATTCTTCGCTGATGCGTTGTTTTTTCTTGATGGCTTCATCCAGGGGTATATAATTCATTTTATTGTTTACGATACCTACAAACACATTATGCCTTCCTTCTACCAGCGATTCTACAGCATGGTAACCCATCCGGCTGGCGATCAGCCTGTCCATACAACTGGGTGCCCCACCTCTTTGAATGTGGCCCAAAATACATACCCTTACTTCCAGCAGGGGCAAACGTGATTTTAAAACCCGTGCAACTTCATTGCCGCCACCAAACTCATCACCTTCGGCCACTACGATCAGATTAACCAGTTTATGGCGTCTTTCTTTTTCCTGCAGTTGCGAAATAATGACCTCAATTTCTGTTTTACGTTCGGGGATCAGGATGTTTTCGGCACCGGTGGCAATTCCGCTGTGCAGGGCAATATAACCTGCATCACGGCCCATCACTTCAATAATAAAAAGGCGGTCATGCGCTTCGGCAGTATCCCGTATTTTATCAATGGCCTCTACGGCCGTATTTACCGCAGTGTCAAAACCAATGGTGAAATCGGTGCCGGCAATATCTTTATCAATGGTGCCGGGTAAGCCAATGCAGGGAATATCAAATTCATTGCTGAAGATCTGTGCCCCCCTGAAACTTCCGTCTCCACCTATGATCACCAGGCCATCAATGCCATGTTTTTTCAGGTTATCGTATGCTTTTTTTCTCCCTTCGGGCTCAAAAAACTCCTTACATCTTGAAGTTTTTAATATGGTGCCGCCCCGCTGGATGATATTGGCCACACTGCGGCTCTCCATGGGTATGATGTCATTATCCACCATGCCGCTGTAACCTCTCATGATGCCAAAAACTTCCATGCCATGATATAACCCCGTACGTACAACGGCCCGTACACAGGCATTCATACCCGGACTATCGCCGCCTGATGTTAGTATTCCAATTTTGGTAACCTTCTTTTTCATAGGTCAAAAATAAGGCAAAGACTTGATTTTACGTGTTGAAAATACACAATGGGTTTTTAAAAATGACCTCTGCCTTATTGTAAATATATTTTTTAATGCATTGTGGAAGTATTAAATTATTATGCTCAACAAATATCCTATCTTAGTTAAAACATTTTATTATGAAATTTCTTTTATCAGTTATTGCTTTTCTTTTTGCAGCAAATACGATGGCACAGCTTACTTACCCGACTTCCAGAAAAACAGAACAGACCGATACTTATTTCGGCACAAAAGTAAATGACCCTTACCGCTGGCTGGAGGATGATAAAAGTGAAGAAACCAAAGCATGGGTTACTGAACAAAATAAAGTAACCTTTGGCTACCTGGATAAGATCCCCTACCGGAAAAATTTTCAGGAAGCAATTGAAAAAGTATTTAATTACCCCAAATATTCTGCGCCTTTCCGCAATGGCGAATGGTTTTATTTTTATAAGAATGACGGTTTGCAGAACCAATCCGTGCTGTATCGCCAAAAAGGATTGGATGGAAAAGCAGAAGAAGTAATAGACCCGAATAAATTAAGCAAGGAAGGTACCACAAGGATGACCGTATTTAATTTATGCAAAGACGGGGCTTATGCCATTGTAGGTTTAAGTGAAGGCGGCAGTGATTGGCAAACTTTTTATGTAAGGGATATGGCTACCGGTAAAAACCTGGATGACAAAATTGAATGGGTGAAGGTGAGCGGTGCTGCCTGGGAAGCACATGGTTTTTATTACAGCCGTTATCCTGCTCCGGTACAGGGCGCCAGCGCATTGAGCGTTAAGAATGAGAACCACCAGGTTTGGTATCATAAAGTGGGTACAGCACAAAGTGCCGATAAACTTATTTATGAAGATAAAAATAATCCCCTTCGTTTTCATACCGCTTCCACCAGCGAAGATGAAAAATTCCTATACCTTACTTTAAGCGACCGTAGCAAAGGCCTTGATGGCAATGCGATCTACGCTATGGACCTTTCTGCAAAGGAGCGGAAATTTTATCCGGTGGTACCTGATATCACCAATGACGATTACGGTATTATAGAAAATACGGCCGTTCATTTTTTAATTCAAACCAATGCCGGAGCACCCAACAGTAAAGTCATTGCTGTGGATATTAAAAACCCCGACCTGAAAAATGCTGTAACCATCATTCCTGAAACAAAAGAACCGCTGCAGAATGCAAGGACTGGCGGCGGAAAATTATTTGTTTCTTATTTAAAAGATGTGACTACCAGAACCTACGTGTACGACCTGGCCGGAAAGCAATCGGGTGAAGTTAAATACCCGGCATTAGGAAATGGAAGCGGTATGGGGGGCTACCGAGATGATAAATTCCTGTTTTATGTTTTTAGTTCCTTTACCGTTCCTCCTACAATTTATAAGTATGATATAGCAACCGGCAAAAGTTCCGAATTCCGTAAACCGGAAGTTGCATTTAACCCGGCTGATTATGAGACCAAACAGGTTTTCTATACTTCAAAAGACGGTACAAAGATTCCGATGTTCATCATCAGCAAAAAGGGAGTTAAAAAAGATGGCAACAATGTCACTTTATTGTATGGTTATGGTGGTTTTAATATAAACCTGAACCCCGGTTTCAGTGCCACGTTGTTACCTTTCTTAAATGCAGGTGGCGTGTTTGCACAGGCAAACCTGCGAGGCGGCGGCGAGTATGGTGAGGCCTGGCATAAAGCGGGTATGTTGCTCAACAAACAAAATGTATTTGATGATTTTATTGCCGCAGGCGAATACCTCATCAAAGAAAAATATACAACCAGCGCCCGGCTGGCCATACGTGGCGGAAGCAACGGCGGTTTATTGGTAGGAGCGGTGATGAATCAACGCCCCGATCTTTTCAGGGTGGCCATTCCACAGGTGGGCGTGATGGACATGTTGCGGTTTCATAAATTTACCATTGGCTTTAACTGGATAGCCGATTACGGCAGCAGCGAAATGGACGAACAGAATTTCAGGAATTTATATGCTTACTCTCCGTTGCATAATATCAGCACTTCGGCAAATTATCCTGCTACCATGGTAACAACAGCCGATCATGATGACAGGGTAGTGCCGGCACATTCGTTTAAATACATTGCTGAATTGCAGGAGAAATATAAAGGGAAAAATCCCGTGCTGATCCGCATTGATACCAACAGCGGACATGGTGCCAGTAATACCAAAAAAAATATTGAGTCCACAGCAGATATTTATTCTTTTATCTTTTATGAAATGGGCGTAACGCCGAAGTTTTGATTGATTTGAACCACATAGACACATAGTAAACAGAAGGAAAAACATAGAACTATATGTTATTTTCTATGTTGTCTATGTACCATGTGGTTCAATTTTCCCTTACATTCTTTCCGGAACATGTATGCCCAGTAACTGCATACCGCTTCTTAAAATATTTGCGGTCAATAAAGATATCTTTAACCGTAGTTGTTTTTTACTTTCCGTTTCTGCATTGGCTACAGAAAGCTCGGAGTAAAATGAATTGAAGGTTTTGGCCAGATTGAAAACATAATTGGCGATCACCGATGGATTGTGCTCCTGCGCAGCCTGTTCTATAATTGAACCATATTGCTCTGCCACCACAATAACTTCTTTTTCGGCTTTTAGTAAGTCATTGGTCATTAAGTCATTGGTCATTTGGCCTTGGCCAACCACCAATTGCTCACTGTTCAACTGTTTTCTTAAGATACTTTTTATTCTTGCATACGTGTATTGTACAAACGGCCCGGTAAATCCATGAAAATCTATACTCTCGGCCGGGTTGAATACCATTGTTTTTTTAGGATCTACACGCAAAAGATAAAATTTCATGGCGCCCAAACCAATGGTGTGATACAAAGCCGTCAGTTCTTCTGCAGTAAAATCTTTTACCTTGCCCAGTTCTTCGGTATGTTGTTGTGAGGTGGTGATCATTTCTTCCACGATATCATCTGCATCCACAACCGTGCCTTCACGGCTTTTCATTTTGCCGCTGGTCAATTCCACCATGCCGTAACTTAAATGATAAATGTTTTCGGCATTGGGCATACCCAGTTTTTTGCAGATGAGTTGCAGCACTTTCATGTGGTAATTTTGCTCGTTGCCGATCACATAAATGCTCTGGTCAATTTTATACTGCTCATATTTCTGTAAGGCCAGCCCTATATCCTGGGTAATATAAACCGAAGTGCCATCGCTGCGCTGAACGATCTTTTCATCAAGCCCTTCAGCAGTGAGATCGATCCAGATACTACTGTCTTCTTTCTGGTAAAAAACTTTTTTATCCATACCCTCCTTCACAATGTCTTTGCCCAGCAGGTACGTATCGCTTTCGTAGTACATTTTATCAAAGTCGGCGCCAATGTTTTTATAGGTAATATCAAAACCGGCATACACCCAGCCGTTCATGGTTTTCCACAGTTCCATCACTTCCGGTTTACCGTCTTCCCAATCCAGCAGCATTTGCTGGGTGGCTTTCATGATGGGGGCTTCTTTTTCTGCTTCGTCTTTGGTTTTGCCGGCAGCGATCATTTCAGCCACCTGTTCTTTGTATACCTCATTAAATTTTACATAATACTCACCCACCAGATGATCGCCTTTTAATCCCGTACTTTCCGGCGTAGCGCCATTGCCAAACATTTGCCAGGCGATCATGCTTTTGCATATATGAATGCCCCGGTCGTTCACAATACAGCTTTTCACCACTTCGTATCCATTGGCCTTTAAAATCTCAGCCACACTCCATCCTAAAAAAATATTCCGTAAATGCCCGAGGTGTAAAGGCTTGTTGGTGTTGGGCGATGCATATTCCACCATCACTTTTTTGCCGTTCAATGCTTTTTTTCCGTAACAGATGTCGTTGTAATTTTTTTGCAGCAGCTCCTGCCAGAATGCATCGGCCACGGTAAGGTTTAAAAAGCCTTTAATAATGTTGTAAGCCGAAAAGAATTGTGGATAGTTTTTTATGAGATGCTCACCCAACTGATTGCCAATGGAATCGGGCGATAATTTCAGGGATTTAACCAGCGAAAACATCACCACGGTATAATCTCCCTCAAATTCGGGTTTGGTCTGGTTTATCTGAAAATCCTTATCTGTAAAGGATTGATTGTATAAGGCCGATAAACTTTCGATGGTACTTTGCTGTAAAATTTTCACTATTGACATGGGGCAAAGATAATTAACTGTTTGTAGTTTGTGGTTTGTTGTTTGGGTTCAACACAGCCTGAAGGTAGAAGCGGCTATAACAACAAACCAAAAACCACAAACTTTAAAACCTCCAAATCCCTATCTTTGCGCTCTTTTTTACAATTATGATAAGTGCAAATAATATCACCCTGGCCTACGGCAAACGGGTTTTGTTCGACGAAGTAAACATCAGTTTTACAAAAGGAAACTGTTATGGCATCATTGGTGCCAATGGTGCCGGCAAATCTACCTTTTTAAAGATCATCAGTGGCGAAATTGAGCCCAACAAGGGCACCATTGATATTACGCCCGGCGAACGTATGGCGGTTTTAAACCAGAACCAGTTTGCGTTTGATGATACCACTGTTTTAAGTACGGTAATGATGGGCCACAAAAAAATGTGGAAAGTGATGCAGGAAAAAGATGCCCTGTATGCCAAAGAAGATTTTAGTGAGGCTGATGGTATTAAAGCCGGCGACCTGGAGCATGAGTTTGGCGAAATGGGCGGTTATACTGCCGAAAGTGATGCCGCTACTTTATTAAGCGACCTGGGTGTAAAAGACGAACTGCACCAGCTGCTGATGAAGGATATTGCTGCCAATATTAAAGTAAGGGTATTGCTGGCACAGGCTATTTTTGGAAATCCCGATATTCTTTTGCTGGATGAGCCTACCAATAACCTGGATGTGGAAACCATCAGCTGGCTCGAGAATTTTTTAGCCGATTATCAGAACATTGTACTGGTGGTTAGTCATGACCGGCACTTTTTAGATGCCGTTTGTACCCATGTGGCCGATGTGGACCGGAGCAAGATAAAAGTATACACCGGCAACTATTCGTTCTGGTACGAAAGCTCTCAGCTGGCTGCCAGGCAGTTGGGCGATAAGAACAAGAAGATGGAAGACAAGCGTAAAGACCTGCTTGAATTCATTGCCCGTTTCAGTGCCAATGCATCAAAAAGTAAACAGGCTACCTCACGGAAAAAAGCATTGGAAAAACTGGTTATTGAAGAGATACAGCCCAGTAACAGAAAATACCCGGGTATTATTTTTAAGCAGGACAGGGAAGTGGGCAACGAGATATTGAAAGTAGATAACCTTAAATTACAAATTGAAGGCAAAACCATTTTCGACAGGATAAAATTTGATATTCAGAAAGGAGATAAAATAGCGTTCCTGAGCCGCGACCCGATTGCCCTTACGAGTTTTTTTGAGATCATCAATGGAAGGATGAATGCCGCCAGTGGTACGTTTGAGTGGGGTACAACCGTTACCACCGCTTATTTACCCAATGATAACAGCGAATATTTTGAAGGCAGCAGTTATAACCTGATGGACTGGCTGCGCCAGTATGTGCCGCCGGGTACCAAGGATGTGGATGAGGATTTTTTACGTGGATTTTTAGGTAAGATGCTTTTTAGCGGGGATGAAATTTTAAAGAAGACCAATGTACTGAGCGGTGGCGAAAAGGTACGCTGCATGATCAGCAAGATGATGCTGCAGAACCCCAATGTGCTGATACTGGATGAGCCTACCAACCACCTCGACCTGGAAAGCATCATTTCCTTCAACGACAATATGGTGGCCTATAACAGTGTAATTCTGTTAACCACCCATGATCACCAGTTTATGCAAACGGTGGCCAACCGCATCATTGAAATTACTCCCAAAGGAATGATCGATAAACTGATGACATATGATGAATACCTGGCAGATGAACGGGTGAAGGAGGCCAGGGAGGAACTATATAGTTAAAAGTGTAAAGTTGAGAGTAAATGGATATTTTTTCAACTTTCAACTTTTAATTTTCAACGCTCAACTTTTTAAATGCCCAAAGAAAGGATCATAGCATTCATCGATTTTTTTTACCCCCCGTTCCGCAGTTTTATGCCGGAACAAACATTCCGTTATGCAGCCTGTGGCGGCGCCAATACCGTATTGGGACTGGCACTTTTTAAAATATTGCTGGTATTTGTTTTTGAGCACCAGAATGTAGAGCTGGGTTTTTATACCCTAAAACCACATAACGCAGCCCTGTTCATTTCCTTTATTGTAAATTTTGCGGTTGGTTTTTTATTAATGCGATATGTAGTATTTGTTGATTCATATTTAAGGGGAAGAATACAGCTGTTCAGGTACGGGGTATCCTTTTTATTTAACCTGGCGCTTAATTATTTTATCCTTAAAATATTTGTTGAAATATTTGGCTGGTGGCCCTTCCTAAGCCAGTGTATAACCACCTGCATCATCATTACCATAAGTTACATCAGCCAGAAACATTTTTCTTTTAAAAAGCAAAAGTAAAATTCAACAGTCAAAAATTATAAAAGCGTGATGCCAACTGCCAACTGCCCACTGCTAACTTCCTGTAATCCTCATTCCTAATTCTTCATTCCTAATTCCTAATTGTTTAAATTCGTGCATATTTAAATCAAATCATGTATTTCTATTTACTATACATCGATCCCGGAAGCGGCAGTTATATCCTGCAGATGATCATTGCTGCCGTGCTGGGCGTTAGTTTTTTCTTTAAAAGTTTCTGGTATAATATAAAAGCATTTTTCACTGGTAAAAAAGCAAAAAAGGAAGAAGAAAAAGATAAGGATGAATAGATTTCCAGAAAATTATCTCAAATGAAATTTCCCACAAAGACACTAAGCACACAAAGAAAAGGTTTATTAATACAGCTTGGTGGCCTTCGTGACTTTGTGGGAAATACACAAAGGGCTTTAATTATAACCGGATAAAGAAACGAGTTGAGTTTATATGCAAACCAATCCAGCTTCATACAGAGACAACAGCGGTTTTGTTTTTAAACAAAATGATACCGTTTACCGATACGTCCACCCCGGTTATGCACCGCATTACGGGCAATTAATGAACAGCGGCCTGTATGATGCGCTGGTTAAAACAAAAAAACTGATTGCGCACCGCGAAATGGAAGACAGTCATGTATTTGGTTTTACCGAAGGCAAAGTACTGATGCCTGAACAGCTTCCTTTCATCAGCTATCCATACGAATGGAGTTTTGATATGTGGAAAGATGCAGCACTGCTCACCCTGCATATTGCCGGGGCATCTTTAAAAAAGGATATGATATTGAAAGATGCCACACCTTTTAATGTTCAGTTTGTACATGGCGCCCCGGTTTTTATTGATACACTCTCTTTCGAAAATTATGAGGCCGGCAAACCCTGGATAGCCTACCACCAGTTCAGCGAATGTTTTTTAGCGCCGCTGCTGCTGATGCATTACTGCCATCCCGATACCAATAAACTGTTCACCGTTTATCCTAATGGCATACCCATGGATGTACTGGTGAGTTTATTACCCAAAAGCTCAAAGTGGAACATGGGCACTTTCCTGCACGTACACCTGCAGGCAAAATTTGCCCAAAGGACCCTGCGGGCTGGAAAGCAAAAGAAAAAATCCGGTTACGAAAACAATTTCTCCAAACAAAAACTGGAGCTGCTTTTAAAAGGCCTCGAAAGTTTTGTGCTAAAACTCTCGCCTAAAAAAATAAAGACCACCTGGGATGATTATTATACCGATACCATTTTAGGCGATGATTATCTTACCGCCAAAACCACATTGGTAAGATCTTTCAGCAATTTTGTTGATTTTAAAAGCGTGACAGACCTGGGGGCCAACGACGGGCATTTTAGCCTGCTTTTTGGCGAAAATAAAAATGTAATTGCAACCGACTCCGACAGCAACTGTATCAATGAACTGTATCTGAAAATTAAAAAAGATAAGATCTCCAATATATTGCCGCTGGTTAACGACCTTACCGTGCCTTCACCGGCCATTGGCTGGGCCAATACCGAAAGGGGATCTATTACCGGCAGATTGAAAGCCGACCTGGTCCTTGCCCTGGCCCTGGTACATCACCTGGCTATAGCCAAAAATGTTCCTTTGCATTTTATTGCCGATTGGTTGCACCCGATGGGAGAGCACCTCATCATTGAGTTTATACCCAGGGATGATGAAAAAGTAAAACTGCTGCTGCAAAACCGGAAAGATATTTTTGATCATTATTCGCTGGAAAATTTCAGATCCATCTTTGCCGGAAAATATAAAATAATAAGAGAAGAAAAAGTAGGCAATACTAACCGCATTTTATTTTTAATGACACGCAAATAATGGCAGCGCTAAAAAAAATACCTTTCTTTTTGTTTTTACTGGCTGTGTTCTTTTGCCTGCACGGCAGTGTTGAGAACTATGGCTACCTGAATGTGTATGAAGTAATAGAAGTGGGGGGCATCATCCTGTTATGCATGGCCGTTTTTTTTGCATTGGGTTGGCTTTTTACAAAAAATCATTTCTTCGCCGCACTGCTTACTTTTTTTATAGCCCTTTGGTATTTGTTCTTTGGCGCCATACACGATCTGATCAAAACAACTTCCTTTTTACAGTTCCTGCAATCTTATACCGTGCTGCTGCCGGTATTGCTTCTTGTAAATATCCTCATTGCCTGGTGGCTCAAAAAAAGCAAAACCCTTTATCAAAAACTGTTTCTGTATTTGAATATACTGTTCCTTATTTTTTGTGTATCCGATGCCGTTTTACTGCTAAACAAAGCGGCCTCTTATAAAGAAGTTGCCTATCCCGATCCGGTTGCATTTGATCAAACTAAAGTAACAGCAAAACCCAATGTGTATTTTTTATTGTTTGATGAATATGCCGGTTATAAAAGCCTGAACGATAGTTTCCATTTTAAAAACGACAGCTTCTATCATTTTCTGCAGCAGCAGCAGTTTCAGGAGTTGCCTACGTTTTCCAATTACGATTTTACGCCTTTCAGCATGTCATCTGTGTTAAACATGCAGTACGTACCCGAAAATTACAACCGGCAACAACTTACCCAGCCCGATATACAAAACCGCTTTGGCGAGATCCGCAATGCACAGGTGCCCGCCATTTTTAAGGCCATGGGGTACGGCATCGAAAATAATTCCATCTTCGATATTAAAGGCTATCCGGCACTTTATCAATCCAATGGTTTGTTTCCCATACATGCGGCCCTGCTTACCAATAAAATATTCCATAACCGGCTCATGAAAAATATTGGCTGGTGGTTTGTAACCGGAAAATACACACTCGGTTTTTTAAAAGAATATTACCTCTACCGCAAAGATGGGTATAACCGCCAGGTTGAAAAAGATGTGCTGGAAGCGGCCGGGTTACCAACAGCTAAGCCCCGGTTTTGTTATGCTCATTTTTTACTGCCACACGGGCAGTTTTACCGGGATAGTTCGGGCAGGCTTAATACACCTGAAAAAATATTGGACCTTAAATACCTGGCCGATAAATCCCTCTATCTGGCTTATTTAAAATATACCAACAACATTATAAAAAGGCTGGTAACAAAGATCAATGAAAAAGACCCCAACGCCATCGTGATCATCATGAGCGACCACGGATTTTATGATTACGACAACCCCGGCGATTACGACCCCTATAATTATGATAATATCTGCTTTGTACGTTTTCCTGTGCCACAGGCTGATAGTGCCCAACTGCCCCGCAGCAATGTCAACTTTTTCCGGTATTTCTTTAATAAAGCCTATGGGCAAAACCTGCCTTATGTAAAAGACAGCACCGTGTATGTGATTGAAGACCCGGCTGTGCTTCGGTAAATACTTTCTGTTAGTTCCTAAGCTTAAAAAGCTGTCAGGCTGAGCTTGTCGAAGCCGGTATGTTGGAGTGAACCCGCCTTCGACAGGCTCAGGCTGACATACCTCCTGAAAAACAACTAGAAAACGGCGTTTCCAGTAGTCCCATCCTCACTTGTCTGCCAAAATTGCACAAATTCCCAAATGGCATAATCATTGCCAATTCCTAAGTAATCAAATAAAAATTTATATCATGGGAAAGATCATAGGAATTGACTTAGGAACCACCAACAGTTGCGTTTCCGTTATGGAAGGCAACGAGCCGGTAGTTATTGCCAACGAAGAAGGACGCCGTACAACCCCGTCGGTAGTGGCTTTTCTTAAAAATGGCGAGCGTAAAGTAGGCGATCCTGCCAAACGCCAGGCCATTACCAACAGCCACAACACCATCAGCAGCGTAAAGCGGTTTATGGGCCGCCGGTTTGATGAAGTAACGGAAGAAATAAGCCATTGGAGCTATAAAGTAGTAAAAGGTGACAATAATACCGTACGTATTGACATAGATGGCAGACAATATACACCTCAGGAAATAAGTGCCATGGTGCTGCAGAAAATGAAGAAAACTGCCGAAGATTACCTGGGTGCCGAAGTAACCGATGCGGTAATTACCGTGCCTGCTTACTTTAACGATGCCCAGCGCCAGGCCACCAAAGAAGCCGGAGAAATTGCCGGTTTAAACGTTCGCCGTGTGGTAAACGAACCCACCGCAGCTGCTTTGGCTTACGGACTGGATAAAGGCGGCAAGGACCATAAGATTGCCGTATTTGACCTGGGTGGTGGTACATTCGATATATCAGTGCTTGAACTGGGCGATGGGGTGTTTGAAGTAAAAAGTACAAACGGAGATACCCACTTAGGTGGTGATGATTTTGATAAAGTAATTATGGATTGGCTGGCCGATGAATTCAAGGCCGACGAAGCCATAGACCTGCGTAAAGACCCAATGGCTTTACAGCGTTTAAAAGAAGCCTCAGAAAAAGCAAAAGTGGAGTTGTCTTCTTCAACAGAAACAGAGATCAACCTGCCTTATGTAACTGCGGTGGATGGAGTGCCCAAGCACTTAGTAAAAAAATTAACCCGTGCAAAATTTGAAGCGCTGGCCGATAAATTATTTGAGCGTTGCTTAAAGCCATGTGAGCAGGCATTAAAAGATGCCAATATGCAAACATCTGAAATAGATGAGATCATTATGGTAGGAGGCAGCAGCCGTATTCCTAAAGTGCTGGAAATTGTAGAAAAATTCTTCGGTAAAAAACCAAACCGTGGTGTTAACCCCGATGAAGTGGTAGCAGTAGGTGCAGCCATTCAGGGTGCGGTACTCAGCGGCGATATTAAAGATGTATTGTTGCTGGATGTTACCCCGCTTTCTTTAGGTATTGAAACCATGGGCGGTGTAATGACCAGATTAATTGACAGCAACACTACCATCCCCACCAAAAAATCGGAAGTGTTCTCTACCGCCAGCGATAACCAGCCCGGCGTACAGATACATGTGCTGCAGGGCGAACGCCCCATGGCCAGCCAGAACAAGAGCCTGGGTATGTTTAACCTCGATGGCATACCGCCTGCACCACGTGGTGTACCGCAGGTAGAAGTGATATTTGATATAGATGCCAACGGTATCTTACACGTTACCGCCAAAGACAAGGGCACCGGCAAAGAACAAAAGATACGCATTGAAAGCGGCAGCGGCTTAAGCAAGGAAGAAATTGAAAAGATGAAGAATGATGCAAAGGCCAATGAAGAAGCAGATAAACTGGAAAAGGAAAAAGTTGAAAAGATAAATGGTGCCGACAGTTTAATATTCCAAACAGAAAAACAACTGAAGGAATATGGCGACAAGATACCTGCCGATAAAAAAGGCGCTATTGAAGGCGCTTTAACCAAATTAAAAGAAGCCCACAAATCACAGGACCTGGCAGCTATTGATACAGCCATGGCCGAAATGAATGCTGCATGGACAGCAGCGAGTGAGGATATGTATAAGGCAACACAGGATGCCGGCGGTGCACAGCCCGGAGCTGAAGCCAATGGTGCTGAACCACAGTCGCAGAACAGCGAAAGTAAAGTGGAGGATGTGCCTTTTGAGGAAGTGAAGTAATTTCTTGTAATTTCGACGATAGGAGAAATCTATTTTAAAAGCCGTTTATCAATGAACGGCTTTTTTATTTTTTCGCAGTTGTTGCGCCCCGGGCCAACAACGATAGCAGACTGCTTGCCAATAAAATAACTAAGGGAAATACTTATAAATATCTTTTCTGCCCAATACCCTTACCAGTTCAATTGTTTCATTTAAAAAAAAGAAACCAATGCGGTATTGGTTTAGCCTGATGCGGTAGGCAATTTTAGAGCCTTTAATTTTCTTGCAATCTTTAATTTGGGTTAGTTGTTTGGCTTGTTGCAGGTTGGTTATGATGGCTGCCAGTTGCCGTTGAATGTTGGCAGGCAGTTTATCCGCATCTTTTGTAAATGTTCTGCGGATTTCAATAATCATTTAGCTTTTTTAAGTTTTCTTAAAAAGCTTTCTTTTTCGGCGGAACTTAGTAGTGCAGATTTGCGGCCTTTTTCCATGGCTGTTAATAAGGCAGCATCTTCCTCTGCTTCGGTATAATAACGAATAGAATGTTGGTGAAGAAAATTCTTCAGTGCTTTTTCTTCACGTAAATTCTTAGTATCAATTATTAAGGTCATACTGTAAAAATATTTTATTTTTTTGAAAGATAAAATATTTTCCATTCTGGTCCTCGTCTCCGACAAGGATCTATTGGTTTAAAGACTACGTCTTGATGCCCATATCTTTCATTTCTCCCCACCCGGGCTTTCCCCACTGGCGCAGTGTTCCCTTACACAATCAATAAATTCAAACGAATGTTTCCGGGATCAATTCCCAACAGTAGACTGGACGAGTTCTGTCTACCAGTCCTTGGCTTAATCGAAGGGGCAACCGCATTTTACTTTAGCGAAACAATAATCAGGCTTTTGCAACATGAGCAACCTTTAATTCCCGCCAACCCGGTTGATCTCATCCGAAGCCCCGCCTTCAGAACGCTTCACCGGTTTCATGGTTTTACCAAAACGCCAGCTAAAATTCAACCGCACAACCCTCGAATCCCATTTTATGGTGAAAGGCTCATACGAATTTTCAAAAGTGGAATAGCCGTTATAGTTCTGAAAGTAGGTGAGGTCGCGGATGCTGAGTCTTACAGTTCCTTTCTTCTTCAGCACCTGTTTGCCAACACCAATATTAAGTTCGCCCTGCGGCTCCAGCCATTCCTGCAGGTCTATCTGGCTTCTAGTCTGGTAATATCCACTCAGTTCTAGGCTCCATCCTTTTTTTAACTGAAACTGGTTATTAATGCTGATATTCAGTTGATTCACCCTTGCCGTAATAGGCGCCCATACCACACCTTTTATCACCTTATGGTTGTACACAGCTACAGCCGTTAAGCTCCACCATTTGGTTACAGGAGTTTGAAAGGTTTCTGTAATGCCGAAATTGGTGAATGAACCCACATTCCCACGTGTATAGATCATCACGTTCTTATTGGGATTACTGCTGCTGGAGTCAATGATGAATATCTGCGAAAAATAATCTTTGAGATAACTGTACGAGACCTCTGTAGTTAGCTTTTGTTTGTAGGTGTGGGCTATTGAAAAATTCCAGGTGTACTGGGGGTTAATGAACGGGTTACCGGCTTCGTACGTGTATTTATTCAGTATCGTTTGAAAAGGGTTCAGGTGTTGAAACGCAGGCCTGTCTATTCTTTTTCCTGCCCGAAGGGTAATGGTGTTATTGCTATCAACAGTATAAGAGACGAAGGCTGCTGGAAATAAACTCCCGTAATTTCTGTTGAAAGCAGAATCCCTTACCACTGCATTGCCTAGCTGGTTGGCTTTGTACGCAGTAAATTCATAACGAAGTCCGGCCTGCCAATGCCATTTGCCTTGCTCTGCATCAACACTGGCATAGGCGGCACTGATGGTTTCATTATATAAAAAATTGTTGCTGCGCCTCAGGTCTGCCTGCCAGGGGTTATTGTTGGTGGCCAGATAATATTCAGCAAGATTATTTGTTTTGTTGATAGCTGTTTTAAGGCCGGTTTCGAGCAGGAAGTTTTTAAACCGTTTGCTGTAATCAGCTTTTGCCGAATAGATGTTGAGTGTAGAAGGGATATTCCCTTTTACAGCTTCTATATCGCTGCCCGGTGCCACTAACTGGGTTTGGAATTGCTGATCGGTATTGATGGTAAAATTAACATAGTCCAGGTCAATGGTCAGTTCGCTGCTTTTATTGATCTTGAACCGGCCACTAAGATTGACGCCTCCCCGTTTAAACCTCCGGTTGTTCTCACCACGGGTATTGATGGAAGAATCAATGTTGCGGTAAGGGTCCATCCAGTTGATCTCGCTTACACTATTTGCATTCCTGTTAAAAGTACTTCCGGTAAATACAAGGCCCAATGTGGTGTTGCTGTTTAGAAAAAAATCGAGACCTGTTTTAATATTATGTGCCAACTGCGAGTTCCTGTTAAAATTGGGTTGTTCCAGTAAAACAGAATCTTCATTCTTGGTATTTACATATTTCCTGAGTGTCCACATATCCATCTTCTCCTTACTTGCACGCATGCCATAATTGAGGAACCAGTTTATTTTTCCATACCTGTAATTCAGGTTGACCGAATTGCCTGTTTTGGAATAGATGCCTTGTCCCAAACTTACATTCACCGAGCCATTAAAGCCCTTCACCCGGTTAGCTTTCATTTTAATGTTGATGATACCGGCATTGCCCGATGCGTCATATTTGGCCCCGGGGTTTTCGATCAGTTCCACCACATCTATCTGTGAAGCAGGGATACCCGATAGATAAGCCTGCAGGTCTGCACCGCTTAATTGAGTGGGTTTGCCATCAATTAAAACCGTTACTGCGGGTTTGCCCTTCATGATGATGGAGCCATCTTTATTGACGGTTATGCCGGGTGATTTTTCCAATACATCCATCACTGATGCACCTGCATTTGAAATAGTGGCTTCGGGGTTAATTACTGTTTTATCAGGAAGGAACTGGATGGCCGGTTTTTTTGAAACAACGGATACTTCATTCAGCAGGTTGTTTTTATACCGCAGTGAGATAGTACCCGAAAATGAAGGATTCTTTGTAAGATCGATCAACGTACTGTACCCATCATTATACCCTGTTTGGCTCACCCTAACCAGGTATTTGCCTGGCCTGGGATCCGTAAATTCGAAAATGCCGGTTGTGCCGGCTGCGCCGGAACGGATGACCACAGAATCGGTATCCAGTAAATATACAGTGGAACCGGGTAGTATATTTTTCTGTTCATTCGTTACCGTTATCCGGATTTTCCGCTTATCCTGCCCCTGGGCAAAAATACAGGTACCCGAAAACATTAAAACAAGGATTGAAATGATAGAACGCATTGGCTATACGATTAGCACCGAAACTATTGCTGATTGAGGAGAATACTGCGCATTATTATTTTAATGGTAATAATATTATATGAACTAACGGAAATGATCATCTGGCAAGTGTTTCGCAATGCCCCCCCCCCTCTGGTAAGTGTTCTCATTCTGGTCCTCGTCTCCGACGAGGATCTGTTGGTTTAAAGATTATGTCTTGATAACCATACCATTCATCCAAACCAACCCGGATTTTCAGGGGCTCTTTGGCCAGCGGCAAAATGGCAAGCCTTAATTATTAACCTCCGCAAAACATAGGGGTAAAATGGCAGGAGACTTAAAAATTGAAATGGGCTGTAAAAAATTATTTACCCGACTTATACTTATTATAGTCAATAACCATCCTTTGTTTTCCGGTGAACCAGTTTTTATACCTGGGATCCTGTTTATCGCTGCCCGGCCAATCGCCAAGCAGTTTTTTGAGTTTACCCATAGAGTGAAAATATATTTTTTTGCCTGTACTGCTTTCTTCCAGAATAAAATTACGGTCGTTGCGGGCGCCGGGATCGGGTTGTTCAAAATACCAGAGATGATAATAGCCTCCGGTTACCAGGCTTTGAAGGAATACCGGTTCCATTAACGGCGGTTTATTAAACAGCATATCAAATCTTCGATTGATCGATTCTGAAGAATACCGGTTTACTATGGGCTTGTTTTCGTTATTCCAATGAAAGTAATAACCTTTTATATTTCCCGGATATAAATGGGCCGATGAGTCATTATTAAAAACGGCTACAATGTAATCATAATGATAAGTACCGATTTTTCTTTTTAGACCCGCATCTTTAGGTGAAGATGCAATTTTACAGGTCACCGTGTCTCCGGCCAGGTTAATGATTCCACCGTTCATCAACTGGCCAAATGTGGTATGAGCGGATGTATAAACAAAAATTAATACCATTAATGATTTGCTCATAAAAAGAATTTTCATTGAATGAAGATATTGAAATATGGTAAAATTTCTTTGTTTCGGTTCTTATATTAGGAACCGGAATTCACTCATTAAAAACTCGTTCGACACGAATCAGGGCAATTAGTTTTTGAATTTAAATTTTGCTTTACCCTACTAACTCCCCCTGCTCAATTCCTTTATACTTATTATTTTGTTCCGCCGGTTAAGGATCATTTGCAATTTTAATTGGGGAATCTGTTTCACCCGGTCTTCGGCAATAATGCGGTATGCATAATTCATCGTAACATGCACTTCTTTTCCATTTTTAATTGGCCGCCATTCTATTAACCGGATGTCATGCTTTTGCCCGTCGGATGTTACCCAGTAACTTTTTATAAGATTAAGGATAGAATCCCTGGAGGGGTTTTCAATTTTATAAAACAACCTGCATTTATTTAAATAAGTACTGTACCATTCCTCTGTTTTCCGTTGTTCAGAAAGTATAAAATAATTTTTGATGTACTGGTACTGCCAATCGGCTTTTGGGAGCTCTGTAAAAGTGTGCCAAAGGGTCTTGTGGGCAGGTACCGTATCGGGCACATACCAGTTGCAATTTTGTAAAGAAAGTAAAGCGAATATCCCGAAGAGAGCGGTAATGATCTTTTTCATTGCATAAAGTTATTGGAAAATAACCCACTGTTGTATTTCGCCCGTATGATCTGATGCCATCTGATTTTACCCGGGTTGCGCTCATTTTAATCTCACACTGGCGCATGATTCCGATAGAAGTTTGATGAATCTTTAAAATCCTTTTCCACACTCCGGTTCATGCAATACTATATCCGGATTTGTTTGTATATTGAAGCTTGATTTAAAATAATTAAAACTGCAATAGTTTTTATTTTATCTGCTTATAAAACTACAAAACTATGTCAACAGATACAGCAGCCCCGATGGCAAACATGCAGCCCGCCTGTCTCGTAAAAGACATACAGTTTTATGCCAGTCGTGATTTTGTAAGACACAAAGCATCCGTAAACAAATACCGCACAAGGTTTGAAACAGCAGAGATCAAATACCTTTACTGGGATATTGAGGTGGTTAATATGTTGTATCAAAAACAAAACAACAGCGTTACCTTAAAAGTGCGGTGTACTGCACTTACTACCCGTAAGGAAATGTATTCGGCAGAACAGGCCATCAGCTTTAAGTCCTCTGAACTTTCAACCATAGCTTCCAACTCCTGGGGTACCGGGGCCGAAGACTATTGGTTAGCCGACCAATACCTCTGGGAGATTCTTGTCAACAATATTGTTGTGCTTTCTAAAACCATCATTATAGATAAACTGGGGGTTGTAACGCAGCAGGACAATCCTTATTTTGAACTGGTGGAACTAAAGATATTTCCGAGCTATGCTGATTACCGTGAAACTAAAGAAGGCTACCGCTACCTGAGCCAGTTGCATGGAGCCGAAACCCAATACCTTGGAGCTGAACTGTCGTTAAAAAGAAAATTCATTGATAGTAAAAGCCTGGAATTTAAGCTGAACATCATTGATATTTCTAATGGCTTTGTGGCTGCATCTGCAAAATATGATTCTTCGTTTACAGCCAATCCTTCTCCTCCAATTGAATATGTGCGCTTTAGTTATGGTTACGCCGATCCCGGTTACTGGAAAAACGGTACTTACATGATCTACGTTAATTTTATGGATGTAACGATTGCATCGGCACAATTTACGGTAGGCGATTCAGAACAGGCTGGTGCTTTGCAGCAGATTGATCGGTCTGCCATTAACGTTTTAAAAAATACCCTGGCCGAACAGCAGGAAGTGAGCCTGGAAGCTGCGTTTGCAGAACTGGAAAAACTGGTGGGCATGACCAGCGTGAAAAAAAGCATAACAGAGAACATCGAGTACCTGAAGTTTAATAAAATACGCATTGATAAGGGATTTGCCGACGATGGACGCATAGGTCTTCACAGCGTTTTTACCGGCAACCCCGGCACCGGAAAAACTACGGTGGTACGCCTGCTTGGTAAAATATATAAAGCCATGGGCCTGCTCACTAAAGGTCATGTGGTAGAAGCTACCAGAGCTGATCTGATAGGCGAATTTATTGGCCATACCGCCCCCAAAGTAAAAGCGATGATTGAGAAAGCAAGGGGCGGCATTCTTTTCCTGGATGAAGTGTATGCATTGGCAAGAGGTGATGATTCAAGAGATTTTGGTGCGGAAGCCATTGAAATTTTTCTGAAAGAAATGAGTGACGGTCCCGGCAATATTGCCATCATTGGTGCAGGCTATCCTAATGAAGTGAATACTTTTTTGAATTCCAATCCGGGATTAAAATCAAGGTTCAGTCAACGGTTTCATTTTGATGATTACCTGCCCGGGGAACTGATACAAATAGCCCATATAGCCCTTAAAAAAGAAGAAGCCACATTGAGCCCTGAAGCAGAGTTTGAACTTAACAAAAGGCTCACCAATCTTTACCGCAGCCGTGATAAAAATTTCGGTAACGGGCGTTTGGTATTTGGTATTATTGACGAAGCAAAACGGTACATGGGCGTACGTTTATTGAAACAGCAAAACCTGGAAAACCTGTCGCATGAAGAGCTGAGCAAAATTGAGCTGCAGGATCTGTTGAAGGTATTTGATGAAGAACATAAAAATAAGCTGGTGCTCACGATCAACCAGGCTGAACTTGACGAGGCATTGCACGAGTTAGACAGCATGGTGGGGCTTCACCAGGTAAAACAGGAAGTTCGTGATAAGATAGCCCTGGTGCGTTATTATATTGAAACAGGCAAGGAAATATTGAATAAATTTTCGCTGCACGCCTTGCTCACCGGAAATCCCGGCACGGGAAAAACTACGTTGGCGAGGTTGCTTGGCAAAATCTATAAGGCCTTGGGCTTACTGGAACGTGGCCATATTGTAGAAGTAGACCGCCAGCATTTAGTGGCTGGCTTTATAGGACAAACCGCTATAAAAACTTCCGAAGCTATTAACCAGGCAATGGGCGGTGTGCTTTTTATTGATGAAGCTTATGCACTGGCAGATAATGGTGATAATGATTTTGGAAGCGAAGCCATTGAAACCCTGTTGAAAATGATGGAAGATCAAAGAGGAAAGTTTGCTGTTATTGCAGCTGGTTATCCTGATAACATGAATGTATTTGTGCGTTCCAACCCCGGCTTACAATCACGTTTTGATGTTACCTATGCGCTGCCCGATTACAGCTTTGAAGAGTTGTTTACCATAGCTCAAAAACTGCTGGCCCTGCACGACCTGGCATTACTGCCAGATGCAGCACAACATCTGTCACGCTACCTGCAACGTGCATACGAAAACAGGGATAAATTTTTTGGCAATGCACGATTTGTAAGACAAACAGCAGATGCTATTGTAACCAAACAACACCTGCGCATGGCTGCCATGCCCCGTGATCAGCGAACTCATGAAGCGATGCAACAGGTAGCACTTGAAGACGTGGCTCACTTGCAGGAGGTAGAAAAAAATGTACGGCCAACCATCGGATTTAAAACCTATACTTCATCATAAATCTTAAAAACAAAACTAAACAAATGAAACACATTCCTGCATTACTGGCTGATCATTTTGCCAAAGGCTACAATATTAAATTACTGAATGAAAACACGTATTCATGGGATTATCCACTTGTTTACAAAGATGGCAGCAGCAGGCTGCAATTTGTTTATCTTGGTGAAGTTACCCTGCTTGAAAAAGAATACCTGTACATACGCAGCTTTATAGCCGATTTTAGTGATAAATTAAATGCCATGCAACTGCTGCGGGAGGCTGATTTTGGTAACATGAGTTGCATATGCCTTAAGCCTTACACCAAATCTGATGGTACACAGGTAGAGGGTGTGTATGCGCAATGTATTTTTCCGGTTGAGCTGGCACTGCAAAACAAACAGGCTTTTATAGATGTGGTGCATGAAGTAGCAAACCGTGCAGATGCCATTGAAAAAAAATACCTGGGCGTGGATAATTAAATAATATAGTATTGGGCTGTATAGAAAAAGCAGTCTTCTTTTGCGCAAGTCTTTCGCTAACGAGCGTAAGACTTGCGCTTTTTAATTCTGTCCAGATTGCATTTCCGGGTCTGTTCTTTATACTCCTGCATAATAATGTTTATTCGCAGGAGAAGCCTGATACATCCGCATGAGGATAACAGAAAAAAAGCGTGGCGTTCAAGAAACAGGAGAGTGGAATTTTAGATTTACAAGAAAAGCGATAAATAAAATCTCATTTATTAAGTTCATACCCCGTTTCCACAAACATCCCGTTCCTGATCACAAAAGTATTTTTGCCCACTTTTAAGATCTCGCCTTCCTTTAGCCCGGCGAGGTTATACAAATCGCTTTCCATTAAATGAACCGAACCATTGGTTTTTCTGGCCAGGTTCAGGTAATCAATGTGTACATTAAACTCGGTGGCGCCGCAAACCACTATCCTTACGGGCTTGGTAAGATGCTGCCACAACACTTTGTCTTTTATTGCTGCCCAGTTATCGGCAATCATCACCTGGTATTCGGCTGCAGGAAAAACTTTTTCTGAAACCAGCAAGGCCTCAATATTATTTTCGGGAAAATCGCCACCACCGCCTTTCAGCATGGTTGTTTTCATTAACGTTTCAATTTCAGCATAGCTGTTGCAGCTCCTGGAGTAAATGCCCCCGGTATTGCCGAGTTTTTTATCCTTATCGGGCATATTATCACCATCATTAAAAAACACCACATTTTTTGCCTGGCTGCCAATGGGATTTGATTTTATCCACAACAAAACCTGTGAAGTGTACTTATACATGCTGCCCGTAACATCTGCCACAATCGTGGCTTTTTGCCATTGTGTTCTGTCCAGTATCTTTAAAATAGAGGTATCGGGTATCCTGTTTATTCTGGTAGTGGTTGCTGGTTTTTCTGCAACAGCAACAGGCTTTTGTTTAATTATTGAATCCAGCGGAAACCACCTGGGGTAATGGATCCTGATCAAAGTTGATTTTTTAAATTCCTTATATTCTGATTTGTCAATCAAACCTTCTTCCAGAGCATCTTTGGGATCCCGGGTTATAAATGAATCAAGTGGCAGCCTTTTTTGAGTATCATAATCTACCGATACAATACCACCCCTGCCTACCTGTATATACCATTTACCGTCTTGAAATTTACGTGGCCTTTTTCCATATAACTTTTCAAGATCGTTGATGTCGCTGTCTTTTTTCTTTGTAACTGATACCGGCTTTGCAACAGGAGGAAGAGGAGCTGGTGTGCCTGTTTTTACAATTTCCTCCAGTTTAACCACTTCTTTTTTTGCGTTTTCGGCTGTTTGCCTGGGCCTGAACTTGATGATCAGGCCATGAAACATCGTCATCGCTTTTTCTCTCAGGGCCCCATCGGTTTGCTGAAAGAAATTAACCTGCGCCAACTGGCTTTCTTCTATAAAAGGAAAGCGTTTTAAAAAAGAGGCCACCCTGCTTTTATTAAGCACCTGTAAAGAGGCATTGATGGGATAGTCGGTGCATGCCACGTCAATAAAAATATCACCGGCTGTTTTTAAACCTGCGGTATCTCCAAAAACATGCAGAATATTGGCATATCCAAAAGGCATTTGTACAATTACCTCGCCCGCTTTCTTTACATCTGAAGGCAGGTTATATTTTTCAATAAAAACAGTTTTCTGGCTAAAACAATTTGTAGATACAGGAAGAATAAAAACAAAGAAGATATATTTATACAAACGGACCATAAGTATTCAGGCAAATGTGAGGTGAATGATCATGCTGCAAGTTAATATTTTTATGTAAACGGTTCACCCTGTGGCAGTTTGCATTTGTACGGCTTTTTCCTAACAACCGGCAAAGCTTAAGCCGGTATGATCTGTTGCATTTTTATGTGTTCATGACTGACTGCATTAAAAAATCAAAAATCGCTTTATTATTTTTGTCAGGGTAAATGGCAGGAGCATTACATCGGGAAGGAGAATACTTCCTATTCAATTCTGATCTTTACAATGTGAAAGCCATGGTGCTTATACACATAATGACCCCTGATCTTTGCACCTTCTGCCAGTTCAAATACGTAGGAAACCATATTGTCTGTTTTTTGTTCCACCCTGAAATCCAGCAATCTTTTAGAGGGTGTTGAAACATTTATCTTATTATAGCAGAAAAAAGCAACGTTGTTAAAAACAATTTTATGGTAAGTGTTTTTATTACGTACAGCGGCAGGAAACAGGTCGGATTTGCCGCCGCTTAAAATTCCTTTGTCGGGATGAGGTTTTATAAATTTAAAAACCAGGTAATCGTATTTTTCTGTGGTTAAATTATTTACACTAACCAGCGCCCCCGGCTGAACACAGGTTTGACTCATTGTCATTGAACCAATAAAAAGAAATGCACCCAGCAATACTAATTTTATGTTCATAAAATAATTTAAAAAATGATTTGCAGTATGTAATTAAAGATATGCAATAATGGAGTATTTATCTGCCCTGTTTGCGGTAGTTAAACCCCGCCGGCTTTAAGGCTTTTAAATATTTTTACGGCAGACAAAAACCGGTAATTCCTATTTTCGGTATTTGATGCTTATTTTTGGATGGTAAAATCAAAAAATGGAGCATAAAGCAAAATCGATCCGCCCTTTCCTTGCTGCAAAGGACTTTGAGGTATCCCGTAAATTTTACCTTCATCTTGGTTTTAGAGAAAGTATTTTATCTGCAAACATGAGCTATTTTGAAACAGCTGGAATAGGATTTTATCTTCAGGATGCCTATGTAAAAGAGTGGGCAGATAATACCATGGTCTTTATGGAAGTAGATGATGTACATCGATTTTGGAAATCTTTGCTGGCATTGGATCTTACTGCGGAATTTGAACAGGTAAGGTTGGTGCCTGTACGTGAACTGGAATGGGGAAGAGAATGCTTTTTACACGATCCTTCAGGAATTTTATGGCATTTTGGCGAATTTAATAACAGCCAGTAAAATGGTCTACAGCCTGTTTAAAAGTAAGAACTGTTTCAATCCTATTTCAATGCCGTTTGCCGGTTAAGCAATTAGGCACATAAACCTGCCTGGCCGGCGCATGTTCATTTTAATCTTACAAACAACTGAAACAGTAAAAATCCAAAAGAAAGGATAAAGCTTACATACTCCAGTTTATGAAAGGGTGGCCTTAATAAAAGAAAGAACCGCAGCGGTAAATAAAAAATAAAAAGGCTGATGATGGCCAGGTAGGGCGCAGCCATAAACCCAGGTTGCCAGAATTGCATGGTCATTGATAAAAAAGCATAACTGAAGAAGAAAAAAGCAATCGTAACGGCACTGTTAGCTGTTTTTAATACAGGCAGGTAAGGCATTTTTTTGCTGCTTTTATTATTGACGCTGCCAGCCACTACAGCCATATAGGTGATGAAATACACCATGGCGCCCAATATAAAGCCGGTATCCGTTACCCCCATTTTTTTAACCGCAGCAAAAGGTACAAGCCACCAGCAAAATGCAAAGCAGCTGATGAATGCCGAAAGGCCTAATGCCGAACGCTCAAAAGTGGTCAATGTATTTTTATATTTTATCAACTCATCGTCATCCGCATAAGCCGTAAAGAATATATAACTGCCCAGGCCAACAGCTGCAATGTTCAGCAACATCAGCAGGGTGCACGACAGTGCCGGGTGCTGCTGTTGCCATGCCATTAACGGTTGCAGGCAAAAAAAATACAGCAGCAACAGGATAATGTCGGGTACAATATTGTAACGGATCAAATTAAATGAAGATGAAGTTTGCGGAGTAACAGGCATAAGCAGTTTTATAAAACTACAATGTAAACATTTATGCGGAGTTAAAGATGCCGGGTAACTATTTTTACCAGAGCACCTTGCCTGTCATCCTCTGTATTTTATGTTGCCAGTTAACGCCAACGCATAACTGATGAAAAGTACACAGAGTATTTTCACCTGCGATTCCCCTTATTACTGTTGCCCGTTTATCCCCGCTTGCAAATAATAAAAATTATTTTAAAATATTAATATATATCTTAGTAATAGCAATATGATATTGTTGGTATCCATCCTGCCGGGAGGATAGTTATCTGAGATGATTTTGAAAAGCACCGGAGGTAGTTATTATTGATTTAATATTCAAAAAGAAAAATTATGCATAAGGTTTTGATCACTGTTTGCCTGTTGTGTTTTGGTGTAAATGCCATTAGCCAGGACGAAGTTATGAGCGCCATTCCCGGGGCGAAGATGTATTTTTCGGATAAGCCTTTCACCAACAACCATGATGGCAGTAAAACCTCATTTAAATCAAGCGATTTTATTTATGGCCGTATTGAACTGGATAACCAAACCCTGCTTGATGCCTTTAAGATGAGCAGCATCAAAACAAAATATTATTACCTGCGGTTTTGGGTTAGTTCCTATAAGAATGGTGAACTACAGGGGTCTAAAAATTCGTGGGAATACCTGCTTATAAAAAATGAGGATGATGTAAAAAAGAATTACCTCAATTTCGATATACTTCCAAATCCGGCTTCAGCTACCAGTGCGCTTTGCGGCCTGGAAGACTTCAGCAGCAATATTGCCGGTGGTCCGCTTTACTTTATTGTTAACCAGTCGTCATTTCCCGAAGATGGCGAATACAGCATACAGGTAAGATTATTTCTGGAGTCTTTCGATGGCTGGGGAAAAAAGCAAGACCTTGAAAAATGGCCCGAGGTAAAAAATGAGTTCAAATTCATGTTTAATACCAACGATATACAAACACTTAAAAAGAACGGGGAGGCAGGGGATGAACTGGTGAAGAAGAATACATTCCGGTTGTCGAAGCTGCCTGATTATTTTTCAAATCCCAATAAACTCAGCGACCCTATGCTGAGCAATGCAAACATCAGTGCGGTATTAAAAAGAGACCTGCCTTCGGGTGGCATGACCTTATTGAAATTTGCGGTGGGCGATTTCACCGGCCCCTTGTGGCAAACAGAAAAAAATGAACTGGGGATCATTCTGAGGCGTTTTGTAACACCTGATATTAAAATAGCTTACCGGTTTGAGAACGACTGTTATTCAGGATTTGCGAGGCTCTGGCAGGAGTATATCGGCGGAGGAAAATACGGCCCGTTGATCGTAGGACGCAGAAGCTGCAACAATTGTGGCGATAAGATCGACTGCAACCTGGTAAAATAACAGGCGTAAACAATTATTTTTCTAAGGCATCTTTAAATTGGCACTAAGTGCTGCCCGGCGGTGGTTACCGGTAAAATTGATGTGGTTGATGAAATGATAGCACGATCATATTCCTACAGGCCTGCTTTTCCTTTAATAAATATAAGTGTAGTTAATGCCAGGGTTATGCCATAAGATATAAATGCAGCCTTATATTCGCCACCCTCCAAAACTGACAATGGATAAATAAACAGTGCAGCAGTTATCCATATCAATATAATAACACTCCACCTGGTAAGTTCATTCTTTACTGCTGCATAACCAACAGCTTTTGAATAGCTGAATATGGAGGCAAAAACCCCTCCCACACCAAAGGTTACCACAAAGGCAGCAACAGAATAAAAACGGGAATAAAAAACCGCTATCAGTATATCGAACAAACTGGTGATGGTAAACACCAGGATAATAATGCCCAGTGCGATTGCAAGTGATAATAAGCGATTGCTGAATTTCATTCAACAATGTATAATTTATTTCGAACTAAGTCCGATAAAAGGGTACTGTTTTTATAAACTGTACCAGGCCATCCCCAAATTAAAACCTGCTAAAACAATATGTGGACCGGTTATTGCCTGTTTATTTTTAAAAATACACTGGCATGAAAAAATTGATCCTGGTCGTATGCATTGCTTCTATAGCTTTAGCATTCCTTTCATGCAAAAAAGAAAACACTTCTTCAAATACAGATATTTGTAAAACACCCATGGTTTACTATGGCGGAGACCCTAATGTTGACGGGCTGGGCTGGATATTGGTTACTGATACGGTTACCTGGCAATATGAAGTTCCCGAGAATCTTGATGCCTCATTTAAAACAGAAGGGCTGATGGTTGATATTTGTTATTATAAAACAAGCAGGGATTTTATATGCCTTTGTCCTCCGCCTGTAAAAAAGATAGTACATATCACTTCCATTAAAGCGCATTGATCTTTTACGGGGATGGTACTGTTGAACTTATTTACCCGGCCAGACGGTTTTTATAAATGAAAGCATTAACATGATTTTCCCTGTATTTCAATATCTTTAACTTCATTTTCAGGCATCGTTTTAAACCTATCCATGATCAAGCGGGGCTGTTATATATTGCTCATCTTTTCTTCCCTGTTAATGCTTTATCAGCCAGTAACGGCGCAGGGCAATCCGGCAATACAGGACACTTTTTTTCTTGCCAAAAAAAAAGGTTTACTGGGCAGGCTTGGTAAAAGCATTGCTATTACAGCGCCAGATGAGTTGCCCGAAAAGATTGAAAATCCTTTTTTAAAATTTAAAGGCAAAATAATAAGGAACATACTAACCATCGGCCTTGGCTTTGAGTATGATCTTGATGATACAGCGCATATCCGTAATAATTTACCGGTAAGGATTGGTAAGTTATTTCATAAGAATACAACGGATAAGGTGATTCAGCATAATTTGTTCTTTAAGAGGGGCGATCGGTTATCGCCTTACCTGCTGGCCGATAATGAAAGATATTTAAGGGAACTGAGTTATATTAAAGATGCCAGGATCTTTGCCGAATTTGCAAATGGAAATACAGATTCGGTAGATGTGGTAGTTTTAACGAAGGATATTTTTTCTATAGGTGGAAAACTTTTAATAAGCGGGTTAAGCAATGGCAGGGGCGAAATTACGGAAGACAATTTTTCTGGCAGCGGAACCCGCTTAAAATTCAGTTACTATCATGATCAGGAACGAACACCGCAAAACGGCATTGGCGGCGAACTGATCATGCGCAATATCGGCGGTTCTTTTATAGATCTTATTGCCGGTTACCAGGATTACAGATATGCATTCAGCAGCAGCCGTAACGAGGAGACCGTTTTTTACACACGGCTTGAAAAACCCCTGGTTACTCCTTACATACCCAGTACAGGCGCACTGGAATGGTCGTACCACAAAACCCGTAATGCATACCACACCGAGGCTTTATACAGCGACAGCATTAAATATGCTTATTACACACTTGATGGCTGGTTTGGTTACAGCCTGGACAGTAAAAGATCTTTATACGAGAATAAGGAAATACGGCTGCATCGTTTTATTGCTTTACGGGGCTTTAAACAGTTTTACCAGAATATTCCAACGGCATATAAAACCGGGTTTAATAAAACCTTTACTGATTATACCGGAGCCCTGGCCTCACTCAATATATTCAGACAGGTGTTTTACAAAACAAAATTTATTTACGGCTTTGGCCGAAATGAAGATATCCCTGAAGGATTTAACGCAGCCATAACCGCAGGGTATGTGCACAATCAGGACAGAAAAAGGCCATATAGCGGTCTGGACATGTCGTTTGCCAAATTCAGGAGAAAAGGATTCTATAGCAACATCACCATCAGGGTGGGAGGGTATTTTTATGACAAGCGTTTTGAAGATGTTGACCTGTTGATCAATATTGATCATTTTACCAGGCTGCGTAAAATCAACAGCAATTGGTTTAACCGTTTTTTTGTATCCTCCGGCATCACCGCACAGGCAAACCCTTTTTTAAACGCACCATTATATATGAACAGCAATTTCGGGCTGCCGTATTTTAGAAACGGCAACCTGGATTCAGACCTTCGGGCAACCATGAAAGGCGAAGCCGTTTTCTACAATACCAAAAAAATATTAGGCTTCAGGTTTGCCCCTTTTATATTTACAGATGCGATCTTACTCAAGCCAACCAAGCAGCAATTAAAACAAAGTGATATTTTTACCGCTGTTGGCGGAGGTGTTCGTACCCGAAATGAAAACCTGGTATTTGGTACAATAGAATTAAGGGGCTACTGGTTTCCCAGGTTAAATGGAGATATGAGGGGATGGAAAGTGGAACTCAATAGCAATATCAGGTTTAGATTCAGAAGCAGTTTTATCAGCCGCCCCGATCTCATCATACCTAATTAAAAATGGACTGCCGGCTTCGCCCACAAAGGCTACAGATAAAATGGGTAGTTCCGGTCCCGGATACACTACATCAGGTCAAGTGCCAACGCAAAAAAAGTAATATTGAAAGGCAATACCATCGAAACCCATGAACCATATGGTGAATATAATACTACGAAGAATAACACAACAGAAAGTATAAATAAAATCCAGTAAAGTCCGGTCCTTTTTTTGGTTGTTTCCATTTTAAGTAATTTTTGCAAATATAAGGCAGAACTTATTATCTGATGCATTTTACAGATTTGATGTTAAATTTTTTCTGTAAAGTGTTATATTGCCGCCTCTTAACCCTTTAGAATGATCTTACATTTTTATTTGCGTTATGCCAGCAAGTTTGGCCAGACAATTTTTGTCACCGGCAACATACCTGCTTTGGGTAATGATGATATAACCAAACCCTTTGCCCTTACTTATCTTAACGATCAGTTATGGCATGGCAGTATAGAAGTTGATCCGGAATCTATGCAAAATGAGGTTTGTTACCGGTACATGCTCAAAGATGAGCAGGGAGAACTGCTGACCGAATTTGGCAACGACCGCATCATTGAGCCGGCTAAAACCCAAGCTTTAAAAATCATAACCTACGATACCTGGAACTACCCGGGGGAATATGAAAATGCATTTTTTACCGCACCTTTTGCAAATGTGTTGCTTAAACGCAGATCAGAAAAGGAAAATGTGTTAAAAAAATCTTCAAAATATACACACCAGTTCAGGATCAAAGCACCCCTGCTTAAGGAAGATGAATTAATATGCATCAGTGGTTCGGGAGCCATTTTTAAGGATTGGGACAAAGAAAATGTTTTATTGCTCAGCAAAAAGGATAATTGGTGGTCTATTGAGCTTGACCTGCAAGCCGCTGATTTTCCACTGGGATACAAATATGGTATTTATAACAGTACCAATAAAAAATTCACCGGGTTTGAAGACGGAAATAACCGGGTGTTGCTGAACGATGAGGGCGCAGATACCTTTACCATTTTACAGGATGGATTTGCCAAACTGAATAATGTGAACTGGAAGGGAGCCGGGGTGGCTATTCCGGTTTTCAGTTTGCGCAGTAAAAAAAGTTTTGGTACAGGCGAATTTACCGACCTTAAACTGCTGGTTGACTGGGCAAAAACCACCGGCCTTAAAATGATCCAGCTGCTACCGGTTAACGATACCATAGCAACTTACAGCTGGAAAGATTCCTATCCATATTCTGCCATATCTGCTTTTGCACTGCATCCCTTGCTGTTAAATATAGAAACGGTTGCAGGTACTGAAAATGCGAAAGTGGTGAATGCACTTAATTTAAAGCGGGAGCAATTAAATAAACTGCCCAACCTGGATTATGAAGCAGTGGTCAAAATTAAACTGGATGCCATCCGCCAACTATACCAGCTTCAAAAAAAAGAGTTTAAGGATGATCTGCAGTATATCCATTTCTTTGATTGTAACCGCCACTGGCTGGAGCCCTACGCAGCATTTTCTTACCTGAGGGATACCTATAAAACCGCAGCATTCTCCAACTGGAAAAAATATGCAGTTTATGATGAAAGCGAGATACAGCAACTGGTAAGTACAGAGCAAAAACATTACGACGAAATTGCCATACATTATTTTACCCAGTTTCATTTACACCTGCAGTTAAAAGCGGCTACAGCGTATGCGCATAAAAATGGCATTATCATTAAGGGTGATATCCCCATAGGCATTTGCCGCAACAGTGCCGATGCATGGGTGGAGCCGGGCCTGTATCATATGGAAGAACAGGCTGGTGCACCACCTGATGCATTTACAGCCAAAGGGCAAAACTGGGGTTTTCCAACCTACAACTGGGACGCCATGCAGCAGGATAATTTTAACTGGTGGCGCAAACGCTTTGACCAGATGAGCAATTATTTTGATGCTTTCCGTATTGACCATATACTTGGCTTTTTCCGTATTTGGAGCATACCGGCACATGCAGTTGAAGGCGTTATGGGCAGGTTTGTTCCCGCTATCCCGGTTTCTGTACATGAACTGTTTGCCCGGCAAATCACATTCGAAAGATCACGTTACACCGAGCCCTATGTAACCGATGCAATACTCATTGAGCTTTTTGGAGATAGAAAAGATGCCGTGAAAAAAAACTTTTTCAACGGGCTTAAGCTGAAAGAAAAGTATAATACACAACGAAAGGTTGAGGATTATTTTAAAACGGATAATACATTCGACAATAAAGTAAAGCAAGGCCTGTACGACCTCATCAGCAACGTGATATTTTTTGAAGTGGAAGATTCTAACGGGCAGGAATTTCATTTCCGTATTGCCATGGAAGATACTTTGTCTTTTAAAAACCTCGACAAACATTCACAAAAAGAATTAAACGCCATCTATATCGATTATTTTTATCGCCGCCAGGATGAACTATGGAAAAAAGAAGCCATGAAAAAACTCCCCGGCCTTAAAAGCAATACGGCTATGCTGGTTTGTGGTGAAGACCTGGGCATGGTGCCCCATTGTGTTCCCGAAGTAATGCAGCAATTGGGCATATTAAGCCTGGAGATACAACGCATGCCCAAAAAAGCAGGCATCGAATTCTTTCATCCCAATGATGCACCATACCTGAGCGTGGTGTCGCCATCTACCCACGACATGAGTACCATACGCGGCTGGTGGGAAGAAGATAGTTTTAAGACCAAACATTTTTACAATTACCTGATGGGCCAAAAAGGGGAGCCACCCGTGTATTGCGAGCCATGGATCAATAAGGAAATTATTCTGCAACACCTGTACTCGCCTGCCATGTGGAGTATATTTCAATTGCAGGACCTTTTAGGAATGAATGCAGAGGTCAGGAGGGAGGATCCCAATGAAGAAAGGATAAATATTCCTGCCGAGGCAGAGCATTACTGGAATTACCGCATGCACATGAACCTGGAAGATCTGTTAAATGAAAAAGCTTTTACAGAAGAACTAAAGAACTACATTAAGGAAAGTGGAAGATAACTTAAGAATTACTGCCTTAGTTACTAAGCTGTCAGTCTGAGCTTGTCGAAAACGGGTTTACTAGAATATACCGGGTTCGACAAGCTCACCCTGACATTCTTTTTAAAATCGAACTTTTTACCACGCAAGTCAATACAGCCTTTAATGAAAGTACAATACAAAACATACAACCTTCCCTTTCATCATCCGTTCACCATTTCCAAAGGAACAAAAACACACCAGCCAACATTTATGGTTGAGCTTGATTTTATGGGCATAAAAGGCTACGGCGAAGCGCCACCCATTGCCTATTACAATATCACGGTTCAAAAAATGGCGGAAGACCTGGAGCGTAAAAAGATATTTGTAGAAAAATTCGCCTTCTCCGATCCGGAAAGATACTGGCATTACCTGCATCATTTATTTCCGGCAAATCCTTTTTTGGTTTGTGCACTGGATATGGCCGGCTGGGATATTTATGGCAAACTGAAAAGAAAACAACTGCACGAATTATGGGGGCTTGATATTGCAAAAGCACCGTTAACAGACTTCACCATTGGCATTGATACTATTGAAAAGATGGTTGAAAAAATGAAGGAAAAGCCCTGGCCAATTTATAAAGTAAAAGTGGGGGTAGAAGGTGATATAGAAATGGTAAAAGCATTGCGTAAACATACAACTGCTGTTTTACGGGTTGATGCCAATGCCGGGTGGACGCTGGAAGAGGCCCTGCAGAAGATCCCTGTTTTAAAAGAACTGGGTGTTGAACTGGTAGAGCAACCTTTGGCAAAGGATGACTGGGAGGGCATGAAAATTTTATATGAAAAATCATCATTGCCGTTGATCGCTGATGAAAGTTGTGTGGCAGAATCTGATGTGGAAAAATGTTACGGTCACTTTCATGGCATCAATATAAAATTAACCAAGTGCAGCGGCATTACACCTGCAAGGCGTATGATAAACCGGGCAAAAGAACTACATATGGCTGTGATGGTTGGCTGCATGAATGAGAGTTCGGTGGGTACCGCAGCCATTGCACAACTGGCACCCATGCTGGATTATGTGGATATGGATGGGACACTGTTGCTGTCGGAAGATACCGCTGAAGGCGTGAAATTTGATTTTGGGAAAATTCTGTTTAATAATTTACCGGGTTTGGGTATTAATGTTCAATCATTCTGAATTTTATTTGGCAGTTCAGTTCATCGCCCTTTACTTTGTGCAACAAATGAAGCAAATCATACACATACATCATCATCATACGCTACCGCCAGGTAAGTTATGTTGATATGTATGCAATAAAGCATATTCTCAAAAGGGCTTACTGAAAAGTAAGCCCTTTTTTATTGCCCAAAACCATAAAAAATTAAAACATGTTAAAGATCGCTGTTCAAAAATCAGGAAGGTTGTACGAAGACTCCGTTAAGCTTTTAAAGGAATGTGGCATCCAGTTAAACAACGGCCACAAACAATTGAAGGCTGTTGCCGAGAATTTTCCGCTGGAAGTATATTTTTTACGTGATGATGATATTCCGCAGTATGTGTATGATGGCGTTGCCGATTTAGGCATTGTAGGCGAAAATGTGCTGCAGGAAAAGGCAAAAGAAATAGACCTGGTATTCAGACTCGGTTTTGGCAAATGCAGATTAAGTATTGCCGTGCCTAAAAATATGTCCTTTCAAACAGTTGCCGATCTGAACGGATTAAAAATTGCCACTTCGTATGGAGGGATACTTCAAAAATATTTACAGCAGAAAGGATGTAATGCCGAAATACATGAGATCAGCGGGTCTGTTGAAATAGCCCCGGGCATTGGTTTGGCTGATGCAATATGCGACCTGGTAAGCAGTGGCAGTACATTATTTACCAATGGCTTAAAAGAAGTGGAAATTATATTAAGATCAGAAGCCGTGTTATGCGCCAATAAGAACCTTTCTCTTGAAAATACCGGGTTGCTTGAAAAGTTATTGCTGCGTATCAACTCGGTTAAAACAGCAAAAAACAATAAGTATATCATGTTGAATGCACCCAATGAACAGCTGGATAATATCTTTTCATTGTTGCCCGGTATGAAAAGCCCGACGGTAGTGCCGCTGGCAGAAAAAGGCTGGAGCAGTGTGCAGAGCGTAGTTAATGAAAATGATTTTTGGGAGGTGATAGAAAAATTAAAACGATACGATGCAGAGGGCATTCTGGTTTTGCCAATTGAAAAAATGATTGTCTAAACCCCCCCTCCGCCAATCCTGAGCGTAGTCGAAGGAAAGGGGGAACTGGGAGTATTCGTTTTCAGACTCTTTTATTTTACCAGAACACCAAAAACTCAAAACGATTAAAAATGAATTTATATTTAAATCCAGAACAGAGTAAATGGCCAAATATTTTGCAGCGGCCTGTTTTTGATTACAGGCAGCTAGAAGCTAAAGTGTCATCTATACTTGATGATGTAAAATTAAACGGTGATGCCGCAATAAAAAAATACACAACACAATTTGATGGCGCAGCATTGAATGAATTTGTTGTTACCGAAAAAGAAATAGCGGAAGCGGCTTTACAGGTTGATGAAGATTTGAAAGCAGCGATTGAAGTGGCAAAAAATAATATCACTGCATTTCATCAGGCACAAAAAGAAAATTCAATACATATTGAAACAACTGCCGGTGTGGTTTGCTGGCGAAAATCCGTTGCCATTGAAAAGGTAGGTTTATATATTCCCGGTGGTACTGCTCCTTTGTTTTCTACTTTACTCATGCTGGGTATTCCGGCTGTGCTGGCAGGCTGTAAAGAAATTATTATTTGTACCCCGCCCGATAAGCAGGGTAAAATAAACCCAGTTATCTTATATGTTGCACAATTGATCGGTATAAAAAATATCTATAAGATCGGCGGTGTACAGGCAATTGCAGCTATGGCATACGGTACCCAAACCGTTCCCCGGGTAAATAAAATATTTGGTCCCGGTAACCAGTATGTAACGGGTGCCAAGCAACTGGTTAATGCAACAGGTATTGCCATTGATATGCCGGCAGGCCCAAGTGAACTGGCTGTTTATGCAGATGAAACCTGCAATCCGTCTTTTGTTGCTGCTGATTTGTTAAGCCAGGCAGAGCATGGTGCCGATAGCCAGGTGCTGCTGGTTGCATCTTCAGGTTCAATTATCGAAAGGGTGCAGGATGAGATTGAAAAGCAATTATCTGTTTTGCCAAGAAAGGCCATTGCAGCACAGGCCTTGCAAAACAGCCTGTTTGTTGTTATGGAAAACACAGATGCCGCTTTGGGCCTGTTGAATGAATATGCACCGGAACACCTGATTGTAGCATCTGATGCTGCTGTTGACCTTGCCGGAAATATAATTAATGCAGGCAGTGTTTTTCTGGGACATTATACCCCCGAGAGTGCCGGCGACTATGCATCCGGCACCAATCATACGCTTCCCACCAATGGGTACGCAAAAGCTTACAGCGGGGTATCGCTGGATAGCTTTGTAAAGAAGATCACCTTTCAGCAGATTACCAAGGCCGGTATACAAAATATAGGCAAGGCAGTAGAAACAATGGCCAATGCCGAAGGGTTAACTGCTCACAAAAATGCGGTCAGCATCCGGTTAAATGAAATAAATAATTGAAGATGAAATTTGAGCTCAACAATTTAGTGCGGGATAACATCAAAAATCTAAAGCCATATGCATCTGCCCGGCATGAATTTACCGGCAATGCATCAGTGTTTTTAGATGCCAATGAAAATGGATACGGTTCTCCATTACGTGAACAATTCAACCGCTATCCCGACCCCTTGCAATGGCAATTAAAATTAAAGCTGTCCGAAATTAAAGGAGTACCTGCCAAAAATATCTGTATTGGAAATGGCAGCGACGAGATCATTGACCTGGCTTACCGAATCTTTTGTAACCCCGGTAAGGACAATGTGATCATTTGTCCGCCTACCTATGGAATGTATGCAGTTAATGCAGATATCAATGATGTTGAAATCAGAAAAGTAGATCTCACTCCGGCATTTCAACTGGATGTAGACGGCATTATGCAGGCAACAGACAGCCATACAAAATTATTATTCATCTGCTCGCCCAATAATCCAACCGGTAATAATATGAACCGGCCGGATGTGGAATGGCTGCTGAATAATTTTTCTGGGATCGTTATCGTTGACGAAGCGTACATCAATTATTCAAAACAGAAATCTTTTATACAGGAGTTAACCGAATACCCCAACCTGGTGGTGATGCAAACCTTATCCAAAGCCTGGGGGCTGGCTGCTTTGCGGCTGGGTTTGTGTTATGCTTCACAGGATATCGTTGACCTGTTTAATAAAGTTAAACCGCCATACAATATTAATGAAGCCTCCCAGCAAATGGCAATGCAGGCATTGCAAAATACACAGCAGGTCAATGAATGGATCCAGGAGGTGGTACTTCAAAAAGCATTACTGGTAAAAGCATTAAATGATTTTTCTTTTGTAAAAATGATCTATCCATCTGATGCAAATTTTATTTTGCTTAAGGTGGATGATGCTGACCTGCTGTATCAATACCTGGCTTCAAATGGAATTGTGGTTCGCAACCGCAGCAATGAAATTAACTGCCATAACTGTTTGCGGATCAGCATCGGCACACCCCGGGAAAATGAAATATTATTAACGGCCTTAAAGCAATATAAAAAATGAAAAAAGTATTATTTATTGACAGGGACGGCACTTTAATTAAAGAGGCGCCGCCCACCTATCAACTGGATGATTTCAGCAAGCTTGAATTTTATCCTGACATGTTTTATTACCTGCGCAAAATTGCAGAAGAACTCAGTTTCGAATTGGTCATGGTGACCAACCAGGATGGATTGGGCTCTGCATCTTTTCCCGAAGAAACCTTTTGGCCGGTACACAATCTGGTGATGAAAAGCCTGGCCAATGAATCTGTTGTATTTGCTGAAGTGATCATTGACCGTACCCTGCCTGCAGATCAGGCACCAACCCGTAAGCCCGGTACCGCTCTGCTTACACAATACCTCAACAACCCGGAATATGACCTGGCAAATTCTTTTGTGATAGGCGACCGCATTACCGATATGCAACTGGCAAAAAATTTAAACTGCAAAGGTGTATGGCTTAATGCTGATGCAACATTGGGCCAAACCGAGATCAGCAGCAGCATCGATGAGCTGAGAAAGGAGGTGGTCGTGCTGGAAACCACCAGCTGGGCAGGTATTTATGAATACCTGAAATTACCGCCCCGTATCATTACACACCAACGCCATACCAATGAAACAAAAATTACGGTTACGGTAAACCTGGATGGAACCGGAAAAGCAGACAATAAAACCGGTTTGCCTTTTTTTGATCATATGCTGGACCAGGTTGCCCGGCATGGAAATATTGATCTGGCCATTACCTGTAATGGCGATCTGCATATAGACGAACACCACAGTATTGAAGACACCGGTATTGCTTTTGGTGAAGCCCTTTTAAAAGCATTGGGAGATAAATCGGGAATAGAACGGTATGGTTTTTCGGTGCCTTACGGCAACCAGGTATTGCCCATGGATGATTGCCTGGCGCAGGTGGCCATTGATTTTGGCGGCAGGAACTGGATCGTTTGGGAAGCTTTGTTTACCAGGGAAAAGATAGGAGAGATGCCTACCGAAATGTTCTTTCATTTTTTTAAATCATTCAGCGATGCGGCTAAATGCAATTTGAATATAAAAGCCGAAGGTGAAAATGAACATCATAAAATTGAATCCATTTTTAAAGCATTTGCCAAATCAATAAAAATGGCGGTCAAAAGAGATGTCCATAATAATGCATTACCATCAACAAAAGGAGTTTTATAAATGAAAGTGGCAATCATAAAATATCATGCCGGCAATGTACTAAGCGTGCAATACGCTTTACAAAGAATAGGGGCAGATGCAGTAGTTACGGATGATGCAGAAACCATCCGGAAAGCGGATAAAGTGATCTTTCCCGGCGTGGGCCATGCCGGCCCGGCCATGCAGTATGTAAAAGAAAAAGGGCTCGATAAAATCCTGGTGGGTTTAAAACAACCTGTTTTGGGCATTTGCCTGGGCATGCAGTTGTTGTGTAAACATTCAGCAGAAGGGAATACCACGGGCCTGGGCATTTTTGATAATGAGGTTAAACTTTTTGAATCTGCTGCATATAAAGTGCCCCAGGTAGGCTGGAATAAAATCTATGATTTCAGGTCTGTTTTATTTGATGGTTTGCAGGAAGGGGATTTTGTATACACCGTGAATAGTTTTTATGCCGTATTATCGGATGCTACAACAGCAAAAACGGATTATATTATTCCTTACAGCGCCGCTTTGCAAAAAGATAATTTTTACGGGGTGCAATTTCATCCCGAAAAATCGGGTGCAGCAGGGGAAACTATTTTAAAGAATTTTATACAAAACACATGACCATTATTCCGGCAATAGACATTATTAACGGCAAATGCGTACGCCTTACAAAGGGCGATTATGCACAGCAAAAAATTTATAACGACGATCCTGTTGACGTAGCCAGACAATTTGCGGATGCCGGTTTTACGCGTTTGCATGTTGTGGACCTGGATGGCGCCAGGGCAGGAAAGATCATTAATATGGCGGTATTGGAAAACATTGCAGCCGCTACCAATATGGTGATTGATTTTGGCGGCGGGGTAAAGCACATCAGTGATGTGGAAGCCGTGCTTAATGCCGGTGCAGCCATGGTCACCATTGGCAGCCTGGCTGTAAAACATCCCGAAATACTGGAAGCATGGATCATGGAATTTGGAGCCGGTCATTTTTTTATAGGTGCTGATGTGCTGGAAGGGAATGTGAAGATCAGCGGCTGGCAGCAGGATGGAGGCATCGGTATTTTTGATTTTATTGAAAACCTGATCCGTATCGGGGCAACCAATATATTCTGTACGGATATTGCTAAAGACGGCATGATGCAGGGGCCGGCAGTTGAACTGTATTCAAATATTTTGCAGCGGTATCCGCAAATAAATTTAACAGCCAGTGGTGGTGTGAGCAACATGAATGATGTACAACAACTGAAAACAATGGGTTGTTCCGGGGCCATCATTGGTAAAGCCATTTACGAGAACCTGTTAACACTGGAACAACTGATCTTACTTAATTCATAACTTATATTTTAAAACATTGCTTACAAAAAGGATCATACCCTGTCTTGATATTAAGGATGGGCGTACCGTTAAAGGAATAAATTTCGAAGGTATCCGGGATGCAGGCGATCCTGTGGAACTGGCTACGCTTTATGCTCAACAGGGAGCCGATGAACTGGTTTTTCTGGATATCACGGCCACGGTAGAGAAAAGAAAAACATGGGTTGAACTGGTGAAGCGCATTGCGGCCCACATCAATATACCTTTTACCGTGGGCGGGGGCATTGGCTCAGTTGATGACGTGGCCTTGCTTTTACAAAACGGTGCCGATAAAATTTCGGTAAATACAGCAGCGTACAAAAATCCGGATTTAATAAAAGAACTGAGTGATTCCTTTGGAAGCCAATGTGTGGTTTTGGCTATTGATACCAAAAAAGAAACCGATGGCAACTGGTATGTTTATTTAAATGGGGGACGTACAAAAACCACAACCAAAACAACGGATTGGGCAAAGCAGGCAGTTGATGCCGGTGCCGGAGAAATATTACTAACCAGCATGAATAACGACGGAACCAAAAATGGATTTGCGCTGGATATTACCGCCGCATTATCCGCTTCATTGCCGGTGCCGGTCATTGCATCGGGCGGTGCCGGAACTTTATCCCATTTTAAAGATGTATTTGAAACAGCCAATGCCGATGCAGCACTGGCCGCAAGTATTTTTCATTATAAGGAAATAGAAATACCAGCATTGAAACAATATTTATTTCAGCAAAAAATACCGGTAAGATTATGATCGCAGATTTTAAAAAATATGCCGACGGGCTTGTGCCCGCGGTTATTCAGGACGCCGCTACCAGCAAGGTGTTGATGCTTGGCTTTATGAATGAAGCAGCACTGCATAAAACAATAGAATTGCAGCAGGTCACTTTTTTCAGCCGAAGCAAAAACCGGTTGTGGACCAAAGGTGAAGAAAGCGGAAATTATCTTTTTGTAAAAGAAATAAAACTGGATTGTGACAAGGATACTTTGTTGATCAAAGCTGATCCATCGGGACCTGTTTGCCATACCGGTGCCGATACCTGCTGGAATGAAAAAAATGAACGAGATCATTTTCTGGATACACTTGAGGAAGTGATCGCTCAAAGAAAGGCTCATCCTGATGAAAAATCGTATACCAGTGCGCTGTTTGCCAAAGGGATAAATAAAATTGCACAAAAAGTGGGAGAAGAAGCTGTTGAACTGGTCATTGAGGCCAAAGATGAAAATGAAGAACTGTTTAAGGGAGAAGCTGCTGATCTGTTATTTCACTATCTGATACTGTTGCAGGCAAAGGGGTTAAGGCTGAACGAAATTATTCAGGTATTGAAAACCAGGCATGCGGGGTAATCATAAAAGGTTGTTTTAAATGAAGTGTTGGGTGGTGTTTACATACACACCATTATTCAATCATACCGCCGGGGTGTGACAAATATTTTTTTGCGTGTGAATAAAAATATTAACTTTCAAGAAATAAGTTTTATGAATGTAAAGAAACTCATTACCTGTTTACCTGCATTTTTATTTACCATAATTACAGTAAGCTGTAACCAGCAAAAGGATAAAGAACCGGTTTCAGTAGCTGATGCCGGCCACCGTGCATGGAGCGCCCAAAGCAATGTGTATGAAGTAAACCTGAGGCAGTTTACCAATGAAGGTACCATCATGGCATTTGAAAGATCTTTGCCGAGGCTAAAGGAAATGGGCGTTGAAATTTTATGGTTCATGCCCGTAACACCCATTGGGCTGGAGGGAAGAAAGATGACAGAAAAAGATATGGGCAGTTATTATGCAGTAAAAGATTATAAAGCATTTAACCCGGATTACGGAACCATGGATGACTGGAAAAAATTTGTGAAGCATGCTCACGAAATGGGCTTCAAGGTAATTACCGATTGGGTGGCCAATCATTCGGCACCGGATAATGGCTGGATCAAAACACATCCGCAGTTTTATGCAAAGGATTCAACAGGTAAATTTATTGCGCCAAACGACTGGACAGATGTACGCAAACTGAATTACGACAACAAAGAGTTGAAAGACAGTATGATCTCGGCCATGAGATTCTGGCTTACCGAAACCGGTATTGATGGTTTCCGGTGCGATATAGCAGAAGAAGTGCCGGTTGATTTCTGGAAAGCCTGCATAGCGGAACTGAAAAAAACAAAAGATGTTTTTATGCTTGCCGAAGGGGAAAAACCCGAATTGCATGAAGCCGGATTTGATGCCACCTATACCTGGAGTATCATGCATTTGATGAAGGACCTGTATAAAGGAGATAAGACCCTGAAACAATTTGACTCTGCCAACAATGCCAATATGGCCCGTTTTCCGGGAAATGCATACCGTTTATTTTTTACCTCCAACCACGATGAGAACAGCTGGAACGGAACTGAATTTGAAAAATACGGGGAAGCAGTTAAAGCCTTTGCCGTGTTTACCCAAACCATGTACCAGAGCATACCCCTGATCTATAACGGGCAGGAAGATATGAACAGGAAACGCCTGAAATTTTTTGTAAAAGATACCATTCCCTGGGAAGGAGAAATGGACCTGGCCGTGTTTTATAAAACCCTGCTTGATCTTCGTAAAACCAATGCAGCATTGGCTGCCGACGGGTCCTTTAAAAAACTGGCCACTACGGCCGACAGTTCTATATATGCCTTTAAAAGAGAAAAAGAAGGACAACAGGTTGTGGTTATCCTGAACTTATCCAAACAACCTCAACAATTCAATTTTAAAGATGGCGCTGTTGCCGGTGAGCCGCTGAATGTGTTTACGGGTACAAAAGAAAAGATCAGTACCGCACAGCAATTCAGTATAGATCAGTGGGGCTATATGGTATACAGCTACCGGTAAATAGCAACAGGCATCATACATCATTTTTCAGAATAATTTTTGTCGGGTAATTTTTTATTGTACTTTTAGCGAAGTGTATTTTTTACACGATTGCTTCATTCACTAAACGATTGCTATGTCAGAAATTGAAACGCTCAACAGTTCACATCAACCATCAGCGGAAAATAAACCACGCCTTTCATTAAAGCAAATAATGAATATGAGTGTTGGTTTTTTTGGGATCCAGTTTGGGTTTGCTTTGCAGAACGCCAATGTTTCCCGGATATTTGAAACGCTGGGTGCCGAAATTGATAAGATCGGTTTTTTATGGATCGCAGCACCCATTACCGGTTTGCTGGTACAGCCTGTTATTGGTTATTTGAGCGACAGAACCTGGCATCCGAAATGGGGCAGAAGAAGGCCTTTTTTCTTTATTGGTGCTTTATTTTCGGCCATTGCTTTGTTCTTAATGCCACAGTCTAGTGTATTGTGGATGGCCGCAACTTTGTTGTGGGTGCTGGATGCTTCTATTAATATTTCTATGGAGCCTTTCCGTGCATTTGTGGGCGATAAGCTTCCATCTTCACAAAGAACTGCAGGCTTTGCTGCACAAACTTTTTTCATTGGTTTGGGTGCCGTAATTGCATCGCTGCTGCCTTATATTTTTACGAACTATTTAAATATCAGTAATACGGCTGCACCCGGTGTGATCAGTGATTCCGTTAAATATTCTTTTTACATTGGCGCTGTAGTCTTTTTAGTTTCTGTGTTGTGGACGGTTTTTTCAACTAAAGAATTTCCTCCCGAAAATATTGAAACATGGGAACAGGAAAAATTAAAGACCAAGGGGCTTTTAAATGGGTTAAAAGAAATTGGTACTGGCATTTTTAAAATGCCGAAAACAATGATGCAACTGGCAGTGGTACAGTTTTTTACCTGGATCGCTTTTTTTGCCATGTGGATATACAGTACTTCCGCTGTTGCATTAAATGCTTTTGGCACTTCCGATAAGGATTCAAAAATATTTCAGGATGCCGGCGATTGGGTGGGCGTTATGTTCATGGTGTACAACGGAGTTTCTGCCATTGCAGCTTTTTTATTACCCATGCTGGCAAAAAGGATCGGAAGAAAATATACTCACATGGCATGCCTTGTAATCGGGGGTATTGGGTTGGTTTCGATGCTTTTTATAAAAACACCCAATATGTTGTTGCTGCCAATGATCGGCGTTGGTCTTGCATGGGCATCAACGCTTACCATGCCTTATGCCATCCTCTCAGGCGCATTGCCTGCAAACAAAATGGGCTTCTACATGGGGGTTTTTAACTTCTTTATTGTTATTCCGCAAATTCTGGCTGCAGCCATCTTAGGTTTTTTTGTAAAAAACTTTTTTGACGGCGAAAGTATTTATGCACTGGTGATCGGGGGTGTTTCTATGATCATTGGCGGAGTAGTGAATTTTATGGTTACCGACAAAACGGATGAAAAAAACACACATTAAAAAACAGGCTATGAAAAAATATTTTTTATCCATACTGGTGTTTACCTTTTGTGGTGCTGCTTTTGCACAAACACCCGGCATTGATTGCTATCCCACCCATTGGTGGACAGGCATGAAATGGAATAAACTCCAGGTCATGGTGCATGGGAAAAACGTTGCCGGTAATTTTCCCATGATAAAAATGGGCCCTCAGGGCGTTAAACTGGCTACAGGGGTAAGGCTCACTAAAATCAACCGGGTAGAAAATCCAAATTATATTTTTCTTGACCTGGTGATAGACGCAACAGCAAAGCCCGGTAAATTCAATTTTCCTTTTTTAAAAAATATGGAGCTGTCTTATGAATTAAAAGCCCGCCGCACCGGCAACGGAATGTCATTTGCTCAAGGGGTTACTTCAAAGGATTTTATGTACCTCATCATGCCCGACCGTTTCAGCAATGGTGATGAAAGCAATGACCGTGTGCCCGGCATGCGTGACCAAACCTTAAGAAGGGATACTGTTTTCAACCGTCATGGTGGCGATTTAAAAGGCATTGTAAATAAACTGGATTACCTGCAATCGCTGGGTGTTACTGCATTATGGCTTAACCCGGTACTGGAAAATGATATGGACAACCGTACAGAACATGGTTATGCTTTTACCAATCATTATAAGGTTGATCCCAGGCTTGGAGGCGATAAGGCCTATCACGACCTGGTGGATGCGGCACATAAAAAAGGAATGAAGGTCATCCAGGATGCCGTATACAATCACGTGGGTATCTATCACCACACGGTAACAGATCCTCCCATGAAAGACTGGCTTCATCAATGGCCGTCGTATACGCAGACCAGTTATAAAGACCAAACCCTTTTTGATCCCTATGCAAGCAAGGCAGATTACAGCATAATGGCCGATGGCTGGTTTGTACCCCTGATGCCCGATCTGAACCAGGGCAATCCTTTTGTTGCCCATTTTTTAATTCAACATGCGTTGTGGACAGTAGAAGAGTTTGGTATTGACGGATGGCGTATTGATACCTATGCCTACAACAACCTGCCATTTATGAACCGCTGTAACAAAGCACTGGAAGATGAGTATCCGAAAATTACCCTGTTTGGCGAAACCTGGGTACATGGAGTGCCCAATCAAAGTTATTTTGTACAAAACAATTATAATATTCCTTTCAAAAGCAACCTGCAGGCTGCTACCGATTTTCAAACGCTTTGGGGCATCATGGATGCGATGACAAAAGATTTTGGATGGACCGACGGCGTGAATAAATTATATACCATACTGGCCCAGGATTATGTGTACAAAGACCCGATGCGCAATGTCATCTTTTTAGATAATCATGATATGGCAAGATTTTATACGGTGGTTAATGAAGACATGGAAAAATATAAAACCGCCATTAACTGGTTGCTTACCTGCAGGGGGATCCCGCAGTTCTATTATGGTGCAGAGATAGGCATGACGGGCACTACAAGCCCCAATGATGGTTATGTGCGCCAGGATTTTCCGGGGGGCTGGAAGGAAGACAAGGTAAACAAATTTACCACGGAAGGACGCAGTGTAAAGGAAAATGAAATGTGGAACCATATTTCCACGCTGGCCAGGTACCGCAAAAATTCAAGTGCCATTACCACGGGTAAAATGATGCAGTATGTACCGCAGGATGGGGTGTATGTGTACTTCAGGTATGATGCCGGCCAAACGGTAATGGTGTTGATGAACACGGCAAAGGAGAACAAAACCATCAGCCTGAAAAGATTTGAAGAAAGAACAAAGGGTTTTTCTAAAATGAAAAATATTCATACCGGTGCAATAACTGAATTAAAAGATATTGACCTCAATACTTACCACAGCCAGGTGTTTGAATTGATCAGATAAACAGGTCGCACAAATCTTTTTTGGAGAAATGGAATAATGTGTTAATTTTACACATTAAAGCCTGCTATATGAAGAAAGTCCTCCTTTCCCTCACCATCTTGTGTGTTGTTTTTTCAGTGAACGCCCAACGTCTGCTTAGCTGGACACCTGAATTTCCGGTAGACAATTCCAATTTGGTTTTTACTGTTGATTGCAATAAAGGCAACCAGGGCCTCTTGAATTTTGAGGGCGGAAATTCTAACAACGTATATGTTCATGTGGGTGTTATAACCAATTTAAGCACCGGGCCAAACGATTGGAAATATGTAAAATTTACCTGGGGCAGTACCGACCCGTTGGCAAAGGCAACACCGCTGGGAGCCAACAGATACCAGTACACCATTACCAATATTCGTTCTTTTTTTGGAGTGCCGGGCGGCGAGACCATAAAAAAAGTTACCGCCATTTTCCGGAATGCAACCGGCTCATCAAAGCAGGTTAATTCTGATGTAAGTGATATGTATATGCCTGTGTATGGCAGCAGCGAATATGGGGTGCGCCTGAATCTTCCCCCTTTTGAACCCAGGTATATTCCCTGGGTAGAACCAATAAATGTAGCAGTTGGCGGCAATATCAATATTACCGGGGTGGCATCAGTAAATTCCAATCTTACTTTAAAACTCGATGGTACCACCATCAATTCGGCAAACAATGTCAATACCATTTCTGCCAATCCCACCATTGCCACAGCCTGTGCACACCAGGTATTCCTGGAAGGCAGCAACGGAACGGTAACGGTAAAAGATTCATTCAGTTTTTATATTCCGCCGGCAACAAATATTGCACCGCTGCCGGGTGGTGCGATTGAAGGCATTAACTATAATCCAAACAACACTGCCGTTACATTGGTATTGTATGCGCCGGGAAAAAATAATGTGGTGGTTATCGGTGATTTTTCCAACTGGGCCAACCAATGTGCTAACCAGATGAATAAAACACCGGATGGAAATTATTTCTGGATTACCCTCACCGGCCTTACACCCACTGTGGAATATGGTTTTCAGTATTTGATTGACAACAGCATCCGGACAACAGATCCATATACACAAAAAGTACTTGATCCGGACAATGATCAGTACATCAATGCGGTTACCTATCCAAACCTGAAGCCTTATCCAACCGGCTTAACAACCGGGCTTGTGGGCATCATTCAAACGGCCGAGCCGCAATATACCTGGCAGGTAAATAATTTTGTAAAGCCGGATAAGCGCAACCTGATGACCTATGAATTGCTGATCAGGGATTTTACCGCAGAACACAGTTATCAATCTCTTATCGATTCTTTGCAGTACCTCAAAAACATTGGTATCAATGCCATTGAACTCATGCCCGTTAATGAATTCGACGGTAATGAAAGCTGGGGCTATAATCCATCTTTTTATTTTGCTCCCGATAAATATTATGGTACAAAAAATAAACTGAAAGAATTCATTGACAAATGTCATCAGAACGGGATAGCTGTAATACTGGATGTGGTGTATAACCACTGCACCGGAAATGCACCGCAGGCTAAAATGTACTGGGATGCTGTTAATAACAGGCCGGCACCCAATAACCCCTGGCTGAATGTTACGGCGCCTCACCCGTACAGTGTGTTCAATGATTTTAATCACACATCAACGGCTACACAATACCTGGTGCAGCGTTCACTTAATTTCTGGATCGATGAATACCGGGTAGATGGTTACCGGCTCGACCTGGGTAAAGGTTTTACACAAACCGTAACCAATACAACCACCGTAGAAAATTATGATGCAAGCAGGGTTGCCAATTTAAAAAGATATTACGATGGTACGGTCCCTTCACATCCCGGAACCTATATGATCATTGAGTTTTTGGGCACGCAGCCCAGCCAGGAAGAACAGGAATATGCTGCACATGGATTTATGTTATGGGGCAACAGCAATGTTACCTACAATCAATGCACCATGGGATTTGCTTCCAACTCAGATATTTCTGCTATTGCTTACAACAGTACACAACGTGCATTCAATAATCCTGCAGTATTTGGATACATGGAAAGCCATGATGAAGAACGCAACATGTACAGGAACATCACTTTTGGTAATTCTTCAGGCGGTTATGATGTACGCAACCTGAATACCGCATTGGCCAGGGTAGAAGCTGCAACCACTGTTTTCTTTACGATGCCCGGTCCAAAAATGATCTGGCAATTTGGCGAGCGAGGTTATGATGTACCCCTGAATTTTGGCGGCTCCAATGTGGCCAATAAACCGCCACGCTGGGAGTATATGCTGGTTCCGGAAAGGGTACGTTTGTACAACACATTCAAAAGTGTTATTCAACTGAGGTTAAATAACCCGGCAATTTTCAACAATACATCTTTTACATACGATTTTAACAGCGGGCTGGTAAAGGTTTTCCAGATTGCCGACCCGAATGCCACCGGAAAAAAAGTTACCGTTGTGGCCAATTTTGATGTGGTGGCGCAAACCAAAACAGTTGCTTTTCAATCGGCCGGCGATTGGACAAATTATATCAGCAATGGAACAGGAACGGGGTTGAATGGGGTAACCGGAAGTAATTTTAATTTAACAGCCACTTCGCAAACGATCACCCTTCAGCCTGGTGAATATCATATTTATCTGAGCATACCGGCATGTGCCACGGCAACACCAACGGCAACAAGCCCGGTAAATTATTGCCAGAATGCAGTAGCAACACCTCTGCAGGCAACCGGTTCAAACCTGCTGTGGTATACTGCAGCAACCGGTGGTACGGGAAGCCCAACGGCGCCAACACCTTCTACAACAACCATTGGCAGTACCACTTATTATGTAACACAAACCATTGGCAGTTGCGAAAGTGCGCGTTTACCCATTGTAGTGAATGTTACCGCCAATACACCGGCACCAACGGTAACCAGTCCGGTTAATTATTGTCAGAATGCAGTGGCAACAGCGCTTACTGCAACAGGAACCAGCTTGTTATGGTACACTGCAGCCACTGGCGGAACAGGAAGTTCCACTGCACCGGTACCAGCAACAACAACCGTTGGCAGTACATCATATTATGTTAGTCAAACACAAAGTTGCGGCGAAAGCCCAAGGGCTGTTATCGTGGTTAATGTTACAGCAATTCCCGCAGCACCCGGTGTAACAACCCCGGTAACCTATTGCCAGCTTGTTACGGCAACCGCTTTAACTGCTTCAGGAACAAACCTGCTGTGGTACACTGTTGCAACCGGTGGAACGGGAAGCACTGCGGCACCAACACCATCTACTGCCACACCGGGCAGTACCACCTGGTATGTAAGCCAATCCGTTAACGGATGCGAAAGCCCCCGTGCATCAATCACTGTAAATGTTACTGCAGCACCTTTGGCGCCAACGGTTACAACACCGGTTACTTATTGTCAAAATGCAGCAGCTGTTCCTTTATCAGCAACCGGAACTGCTTTATTGTGGTATACAACCGCCACCGGTGGAACCGGCAGTTCAATTGCACCTACGCCATCCACTGCCGCAGCCGGAACTTTAAATTATTATGTAACACAAACCATAAGCGGTTGTGAAAGTCAGCGTGTATTGATTGCCGTTAATATAACCCCGTTGCCGGCTGCACCTGCCGTTGTTAGTCCGGTCACTTATTGTCAGTTATCAGCCGCGCCGGCATTATCTGCAACAGGCAGCAACCTCAGGTGGTACACCACTGCAACCGGCGGCACCGGTTCTGCTGTTGCACCCACACCTGTTACCACAACAGCAGGCAGTACCGCTTATTACGTTAGCCAGTCAAATACTTGCGGTGAAGGCCCCAGGGCAGTGATCAATGTAAATGTAACGGCAACGCCCGCTGCACCAACAGGATTAACGGTTACCAACATCACCACTACTTCGGTTATACTCAACTGGAACCTGGCATCCGGAAACTTTTATTCTGTTGATTACCGGGTATCTGGTATCGGTGTTTGGGTAACTGCAGCATCCGGGATTACTACCGGTTCTGTGGGGGTATCCAATCTTACAAAAGGTACGCTTTACGACTGGAGGGTGAATGTGAATTGTGCTGCAACACCATCGGGTAACTATGCCACATCGCAGTTTACCACACTGGCTCACAACAGCCAGGTTAATAACCTCCGGTACGGATACGGAATTAAAATAACACCCAACCCGGTTAATAAAAATGCGTTGATCGATTATATCCTGGCTGATAACGGAAGATTCAGCCTTGAAGTGTATAACCCACAGGGGCAGCAGGTACTCACCCTTTTGAACAGCAGCCAGATAAGAGGGCAATATCAATTGGTGGTTACCAGCCAGTTTAATAAACTGGCCAAAGGAATTTATTTTCTGTTAATAAGGCAAAATGGAAGAAGTAACGTAGTGAAATTTGTAAAGTATTAATAACAAAAAATTGTATAAGCATTAATAATGGGAAAATTAACTCAAATCAGTAAGGCGCATACCATCAAAACCTTGTCGGCCATTCAATCGGAGGTTGAAAGCATCAACAGGATTGCATTATCGGTAGACTGTGTGATTTTTGGTTTTGATGAAAACAAGCTGAAGGTTCTGTTAATCAGGAGTGACCTTAAAAAATTTCAGGGAAAGTGGTCGTTGCTGGGCGACCTGGTAGATCCCGGTGAAGAACTGGATGCAGCGGCAAGCCGTATTTTAAAACAACGAACCGGCCTGGATGATGTGTATATGGAACAGGTAAAAACCTTTGGCAGTATAAACAGGCACCCGGCTGGAAGGGTGGTCACCGTAGTGTATTATTCTCTTATTAATATACAAAATCACAAATTAAAAATACTGGATAACGAAATTCACTGGCATGATGTGAATGAAATTGAAGAGTTGGCATTTGACCATAAGCAAATCCTGGATTGCAGTTACCAGCAGCTTCAAAGGCGTGTGCAGGAACATCCCCTTGCATTCAGCCTGTTGCCTAAAAAGTTCTCGTTAAGGGAACTCCAGAACTTATATGAGGCCATACTCAATACAAAAATGGACAGGCGCAATTTCAGGAAGAAATTCTTTGCCATGGACTTTTTGGTAGATATCAATGAAATGGAGCAGGATGTTCCGCACCGGCCGGGTAAACTGTATCATTTTAATTATAATAAGTACGAGAAGAAGAAAAAGAAGTGGGTTGGCATTGATTTTTAAGGCTTTTTTACCAGTGAGGGTAGAAAAAACCGGTTTTCAGGGGGTTACCCAAAAGGGGCTGTTTAAACTTGAATTATTTTTATTCATATTTTTTTTAACAAAAGTTTGGCGAACCAAAAAAAGTGCTAAATTGTGTACTTTATACACATTTACTTTTGGTGAGCTGAATATGGTTCATAAATAGATTGCTAATTTTAAAAACGAACACTTGTTTTATGAGAAAAATCTCCAAAAAACTAATGCTGTCCAGCGTTTTGTTTCTTCTTTCGCTCGTGGCATTTTCGCAAAATGCAGTTACCGGAAAAGTAACTGACTCAAAAGACGGAACTCCTGTTGCCGGGGCAACAGTCACTGTAAAAGGTACAAAAACGGCCACGCAAACTGCAGCAGATGGTACCTTTAAGATCAATGCCACATCGGGCGTACTGGTGATCACTTCTGTGGGCTTTGCCCAGCAGGAAGTGTCTATTGCCGGTAAATCAGCTGTTGAAGTAAGTTTGATCCAGGTAAACCAGCAAATGAATGAACTGGTTGTGGTTGCGTATGGTACAAAACGCAGAGGCGACCTCACCGGTTCGGTAACCTCCGTATCGGCCAAGGATTTTCAAAAAGGTGTGGTAAACTCATCCGAGCAATTGCTGCTGGGTAAAGTAGCCGGCCTGGAGGTAACAACAGGCGGCGGTTCACCAGGTGGTGGAAGCCGTATCCGCATCAGGGGCGGAGCTTCCTTAAATGCCAGCAACGATCCGTTACTGGTGATTGACGGAGTACCTGTGGAAGGCAATGGCATTGCCGGATCGGCTAATCTTTTAAACACCATTAACCCCAACGATATTGAATCTATTTCGGTATTAAAAGATGCATCAGCAGCTGCTTTATACGGTTCAAGGGCATCAAACGGGGTGTTAATTATTACTACAAAAAAAGGTTCAAAAGGAAAGATCAGGTTTAACTTCAATACTACGGTATCATCCAGTATTGTTGGAGAAACTGTAGACGTTTTATCCGGTGACCAGGTAAGGTCTATCATCAATACCGATGCTGCTGCTTCCGGAAACAATACCTATAAAAATTTACTGGGCACAGCCAATACCGATTGGCAAAAGGAGATCTATCGTGCTGCATTGGGCTGGGACAATAATATCAGCGCAAGCGGTGCTATTAAAAATATTCCCTTCAGGGCTTCATTTGGTTATTTAACCCAGGATGGTATTTTACGGACAGACAATTTCAAGCGTATTTCAGGATCATTGAACCTGAGCCCTAAATTAATGAATGACCACCTCAGTGTGAACCTGGCGCTTAAAGCAACCAATACCCGAAATCAATTTGCCAATGGTGGTGCAATCGGTTCTGCCATTGCATTTGACCCTACCCAAACCGTAAGGACATCAACCACGGGTAAATTTGGCGGCTACACCGAATGGCTCGACCCAAACAGCAATTTAATTGAACTGGCTACCCGCAACCCGATGGGATTAATAAACCAAAGAGATAACCAATCCAGCGTTAACCGTTTAATAGGTAACCTGCAACTTGATTATAAACTTCATTGGCTACCCGACCTGCATATTTTGCTTAATGTGGGTATCGACAATGCAAGCGGCAGCGGAAATGATAATATTGATTCGGCTTCGGCAACCAATTACCGCACAGGTGGACGCAGATCATATTATGAACAGAAGAAGATCAGTACCATTACTGATGTGCAATTATATTATACCAAAGAATTTAAAAAGATAAATACAAAACTGGATGTGCTGGTAGGCCACAGTTACCAGGATTTTGTGACCAAAGTGAAGAATTTTGCTTCATTCAGTTACAGGCCAATTGCCGACCCGGTTAATCCGCAAATGAAAGATACCATTGCAGGTTCTGTACCGGTATTCCTTACCGACAGGCCTGAGTACCGTTTGGAATCTTACCTGGGAAGGATAAACCTTTCCGTGGCCAATAAGTATTTACTTACAGCAACCTTGCGCAGGGATGCCAGCTCTAAATTTGCAAAAGAAAACAGGGTAGGTTATTTCCCCTCTGTTGCTTTAGCCTGGAAACTGAAAGATGATTTCTTTAAATCAGTGGGCAGCATCAATGACCTGAAATTAAGATTGGGATGGGGAACAACCGGACAGCAGGATGGTATACCTTATTATTCTTACCTTCCTTATTATGCCAGAAGCAATGCTTCGGCACAATATCAGTTTGGAAACACATTCTACAGTTTCTTAAGGCCTGATGCCTATGATCCCGACAGGAGATGGGAGAGTACCACTACCTCTAACGTAGGTATTGATTTCGGATTTTTAAATAACAGGATCTCCGGTTCGGTTGATTATTATTTCAAAAAAACCAAAGACCTGTTGAGTGTGGTTCCGGTTGCAGCAGGCGGAAACTTCAATATTGAACTGAATACCAATGTGGGTAACATGGAAAATAAAGGAGTTGAGTTTACACTGAATACCGTTCCTATTAAAAAGGCAAATTTAACCTGGGAGTTAGGATTTAATATGACCTACAATACCAGGGAAATTACCAACCTGCTGAAAAATCAGGATCCTAATTTTAAAGGAATTGAAGTGAGCGGCATTTCGGGCGGTACAGGAAATAATATCGGAAGGTTTAATGTAGGGTATGCTCCCTTCACTTACTTCGTTTTCAAACAAGTGTATGACCAGACTTCAGGCAGGCCAATTGAAGGGCTTTATGAAGATTTGAACCGCGACGGAGTGATCAACCAGAACGATCGTTATTATTACAAAAAACCTGCATCGGATATCTTTATGGGAATAAATACACAGGTAACCTACAAAAAGTACTCCCTGGGCATAACCGGGCACGGTGCTTTTGGAACATACCTGTACAATAATTTCAATTCCAATAACGGGGTGTTGAGGCAAATAAAAAATCCTATCAATTTTATAGGCAATGCCTCTGCCAATTACCTGGAAACCGGATTTGAAAACAACCAGTATTTGTCTGATTATTATATAGAGAATGCATCATTCTTCAGGATTGATAATATCAACCTGGGTTATAACTGGGGCAAGATACTCAGGGGCAAAGCCAGTCTGCGTATAGCGGCCAGTGTTCAAAATGCATTTGTATTTACCAAATACAAAGGGCTTGATCCGGAAAACTCTAATGATACCGGTGTAGATAATAATATTTACCCAAGGCCAAGAATTTTTTCTATAGGATTTAATTTAGATTTTTAATTAAAAAATAACGATTGATATGAAAAATAAATCATTAAAATATTTAACTGGTGTATTGATCACTGCAGTTATTGCCGCTTCCTGTGCAAAAAAACTCGATCTTTTTCCGGTTAATGACCTTACACCGGAAAAAACATATTCTACCGCTGCCGGCTATAAAAGTGTACTGGCAAAAATATACGGTACACTGGCCATTACCGGAAACTCCGGACCAGCCGGTAACCCCGATATCAGCGGAGGACTGGATGAAGGCTCACAGGTTGCGTTTATCCGTATGTTGTTCAACTGCCAGGAACTGCCTACCGATGAGGCTGTGGTGGCCTGGAATGATCAGACGATCAAGGATTTTCACAATTTAAAATGGACCAGCGCTGATCCTTTTCTGAAAGGAATTTATGCCAGGCCAATTTATAACATCACACTGATCAATGAGTATATCAGGGAGAGTACCGATGAAAAACTAACCGAAAGAGGCATCACCGGTGCCGAAGCTACGGATATCAAAAACTCGGTTGCTGAAGCCCGTTTTCTGCGTGCTTACAATTACTGGGTAATGATGGATCTGTTTGGAAAATCTACCTTCATTACAGAAGAAGACAAGGTTGGTGCTACTTTACCAAAAGAGATCAGCCGGGCAGACCTTTTTAAATATATTGAGAAAGAACTAAAGGCTATAGACGGTCTGCTTGCCCCGGTTAAAACCATCGAGTATGGCCGGGTTGACCAGGGAGCTGCCTGGGCTTTACTGGCACGTATCTATTTAAATGCCGGTACCTATACCGGTACAACCATGTATACAGATGCCATTACCTATGCCAAAAAAGTAATTGCGGCTCCTTATTCTTTATATAGCGGTTATGGCAGGGTATTTATGGCTGATAATGATAAGGCTAAAGATGAGTTCATCTTTGCCATCAATTGCGATGGATTACGTACACAGGCATATGGCAACACCACTTTTTTTGTGCATGCCGCCTGCGGTGATGAATCAACAGAATATGGGGTTAGTGGCGGATGGTACGGATACAGGTCAACTTCAGCTTTTGTAAATCTTTTTTCTGATCTTACAGGAGCAACCGATAAAAGAGCCATGTTTACCACATCCAAATATGGAACAAGCCCGGCACAACTGGTGATCAATGACATCAGTAATTTTGATCAGGGCCCTCATGTAAAAAAATACGTGAATATCCGTTCAGACGGAGGTCCGGTTTCCGATACCAGGAAAGAATTTGCTGATGTTGATTTCCCCGCATTTCGGTTGTCTGAAATGCACCTGATCTATGCCGAAGCGGTTTTACGTGGTGGCACCGGTGGTGATGCAACTACCGCATTGGGGTATATCAATACCATACGCACAAGGGCTTATGGAAATACATCGGGCAATATATCAGCAGGCCAGTTAAACCTGCAGTTTATACTCGACGAAAGAGGAAGGGAATTGTATTGGGAAGGACACCGCCGTACTGATCTGATCCGTTATGGCTTGCTAACTACCAATACTTACCTGTGGCCATGGAAAGGAGGTGTTTCATCAGGTACTGCTGTAGATGCCAAGTATAATATTTTCCCGATCCCGGCATCTAACCTGGTTTCCAATCCCAACCTAACACAAAACGCAGGATATTAATAAAAACGATAAAAACTGTTTTATATGAAAAAATTAATGAAATTACTCTTCGGTACCATCTCTGCAGCCCTTATTTTGGTCTCCTGCAAAAAAGATGAGAACCAGGTTTTCTTCCAGGGAGGAAAAAATCCTGTGCTTACTGTATCATCAACCGCTAATCTGTTTTTAGACAGTACCAAAAAGAACACCATTGCATTAACATTCAACTGGACAAACCCTGATTATGAATTTAATACAGGCGTAAGTTCACAAAATGTTACTTATATATTGCAGGTAGATACAACGGGTTCCAATTTCACCAACCCTTTGATTCAGGAAACATCCATTGCCAATGATCTGAGCGCCTCTTTTACGGTTAAAGAGATTAATACTTTTTTGAACAAATTATTAATGGCACGCGACATTCCGCATAACATGGAATTCAGGATCAAATCAACCATTAACGGAGCCGTTCCTTTATATTCCAATGTGGTTAAAATTGTAATAACCCCTTACCTGGATGTAGCAGTGCCTTTGCCTCCAACAGGCGATCTGTATATTACCGGCGATGCCACACCAAGCAGTTGGACCAATAATCCTCCTGTTACGCAGAAATGTACTAAAATCAGCCTCACCGAATATACCATCACCATGAGTTTTGTATCGGGTAAGTTTTACAAATTCTTGTCTAACTTAAACCAATGGCAGCCACAGTATGGTGGCAAAGATGCCAATGGCGGAGACTTCAGCGCAAATATGGGCGGTGGGTCAGATCCTGATGCCATACCCACACCGGCTGTTTCGGGTAATTATAAAATAACTTTGAATTTTGTTACCGGAAAATACACTGTTGTAAAACTCTAATCAACAATTAAAATTTATACAATGAAAAATATTTTTAAACTCTTTTTAACTGCTGTTACGATAGCCGGATTATTTTCTGCCTGTAACAAGGTGGATAACCTGTACCAGGTGGATCAATTGCCTTATTATAAGCTGGGCTTTTCACCGGAGTTAACCAGTTCGGTTTCTACGGTAGCTCCTGCAATTGCGGATACCAACAACGCAGTCATTAATTTTTCCTGGACCAATCCCAGGTATTCCAATGATTCTGCTACCACAAAGTATGTTTTGGAAATAGATTCTACAGGTAAAAATTTCGCTAATAAAAATTCAAAAACGGTTTTTGGGGTGATCAGCACCACGCTTACCGGACGTGAATTAAACGGTATGTTGTTAAACCTTGGTTTCAGGCTTGGGGTAACTCAAACCATTGATGTAAGGGTTATTTCTTCTTACAGCAACAACAACGAAAGGTATAGCAGCAACGTTTTAAAAATTACTGTTACTCCTTTTCCCGATCCGGCGATCCTGATGACAGCCAATGCAGCAGTAACCTGTACACTGCCCAATGCTGATCAGCCATCCAATACTTTTACCTGGTCGGCAGCATTTAAAAATTATACCGGTGCCGTTACCTATACCCTGCAATACGATTCGGCAGGCAAAAACTTTGCTTCATTAAATGAAATGGCGGTTGGGGCTTCTTTGCTTTCATTGGCTTTAAACCAGGGCCAAATGAACCTGACAGCACTCAATGAAAATGTACCGGGTGGAAACGTAGGAAAAATCGAATACCGTATCAAAGCAGTTACTGCACTGGGTGCGATCGCTTATTCCAACGTGGTAAGTGTAACCATTACCACCTACGTGCCGATCTTAAGGGTTTATCTTCCCGGCGGATACCAGGGTTCTACCGGTAACGGTAACGATTGGGATCCCGGAACCGCACCGGAACTGATCAGGGACCTGCGTTCTTCTGTATTTAATAAAATGTACTACATCTATATTTTCCTGCCAGCCAATGCCGAGTTTAAAATTACGGTTGGACGCAGCTGGAATGTAAATTATGGCGGTTCGGGTGGTGTATTATCCGGCGGTGGTGCAAACCTTACTGTACCTGCTGCAGGTTTTTACAGGGTTTCTGTAAACATCAGCACGCTTCAATATAATATCACTACAGGCCGTATGGGTTTTGTAGGTGGCGCAACCGGTGCCGACTGGAATCCTGGAAATGTTTTTCCTAACTATGCTTTAGGTAATTCCGGAACCAACCTTTTTGTAGGCTTGACCAATTTTACAACCGGCGGTTGGAAATTGATTGACAATAACCAGTGGGACAACGGAAGCCAGTCAGTTTCTGAAACCAGGAGCTATGGATCCAATGGCGCAAGTGGAAGTACCATGGGTGTTAACGGTCCTAACTTCCCCGATATTGCTACAGCTGGGCGTTACCGCGTGATCTGGGACGGACGTGATGTAAATAACATCAAATACGAAATGAGCCCGGCTACCCAAATGCGGGTTGTGGGTAATGGTATGACAGGGGTGCCCGATTGGAATCCCGGTGCATCACCACAAATGGTTTATGCCGGAAACGGAATATGGACATTAACCTTAGCGTTGGATGCCAATGAAGAAATTAAATTCCTGGCCAGCGACAACTGGGGTGCTTTTGATTATGAAGACAACAGCGGCGGAAGCAATTCGGTTGGTACGCCCAGAAAAATTCAATGGGGAGGTGGCCCTAATTTCAGAACACCGGCTACTGCAGGTAATTACACCATAACACTGAATGAAAACCTGCAAACAGTTACATTTAACTAAGATCTTAATCAATGATAAAAAATGCCATCTTGAAAAGGTGGCATTTTTTTTTGTGGTAACGATTATACCGATTGGACAAACAATATAGTCCAATATCGGTTATCACCTCATTGTACTATTTGTTTGATGCCATTGGGATTACTTCACCGAAAATTTATAGCTCGTCGTTTGCCTGTACATTTCACCTGGCCTTAAAATGGTGTTTGGAAATGCCGGCTCATTGGGGCTGTTGGGATAATGCTGCGCCTCCAGGCAAAGGCCCTGGTATTGAATAAAGGCAGACCTGCTTTGATTGATCTCATTTTCAAAATGAAGGGCATTGCCCGAATAGAACTGTACAGCAGGTTCTGTGGTGAACATTTCCATAAAACGCCCGCTGGCCGGGTCATACAATTCGGCAGCTTTGCCATGGCTGCTGTTCAATATCATGTTGTGATCATATCCTCCGGCAGCTGTAATATCTTTACCTACGGTTTTTGGTTGGCTGAAATCCATGGGTGTATTTTCTAAAAAAAACAAATTTCCCGTGGGTACTAAATGTTCATCTGCTTCGGTGTACTGGCTGGCAAAAATGGTTAATTGGTGATTTAAAACAGTGAGTTCTTTTCCTGCCGATAAATTAAAATAACAATGGTTGGTTAAATTAACGGGCGTGGGTTTGTCTGTGTGTGCGGTGTAATCAAGTATTAATTCATTGTCGGGAGTAAGGGTATAGGTCATCTCTGTTTGCAGGTTGCCCGGAAATCCTTCTTCTCCATCTTTACTGCTGTAGGTAAGTTTTAAACTGCTGCCGTTAATTGCTTCAATATCCCACCATACTTTGTCAAATCCCCTGATGCCGCCATGTAAACAGAAATTTGTATAGTTGCTGTTCAGGGAATATATTTTTCCATCCAGCAGGAATGCTGAACGGGCAATGCGGTTGGCATAGCGGCCAACAACGCATCCATGGTATTGATGCCCGTTCTGTATATAGCCCTCCAGCGAAGGGAACCCCAGTATCACATTGCCGGCAATACCTTCCTTGTCCGGGGTGATGATCTGCGTGATGGTGGCGCCATAATTGATAACCCTAACCTGCATACCCGTTTCATTGCTGATGGTAAACGCAGTTACTTCCTTGTTTTCAAAATGGCCAAAGGGTTTCCTGGTAATGCTCATATGGTTGTTTTGTTTTTTCAGGAAAACAGCAATAGCAGCCTGTTTTATTTTTTTATATATTTTTTATTCAACTCATCATAGATGAGCAATAGTTCATTGGCTTTTCCGTCTTTATCAAAAAAGCTTTCCCATGTGCTCAGCGGCTCCCAGATACAGCTTCCTTTACCACGGCCATTGGCAACATTAAATGATATTTCGTTCACCTCTTTTTTCAGATGCGAGTATTCAACCACAATCACATCTTTGTTATACCTGCGGGAAAGATCATCCAGGTTATATTCCAGGTCAGACAGGGTATTATGCCATTTGGGATAATAGGATAAGCCGATCACATCAAACGGAACGCCCCGGTTGATCATGTTATCAATAAAGGATTTGCTTTCATCATTTTGTCCGCCCAATGCAAGATGCAGCATAATGGCTGTTGATGGGGAAACTGCTTTCACACCCTGTATGCCTGCAAAAAATAATTGGGCCAGGCTGTCGAAATTATTTACGCTGCCATGTGGCCATATCATGCCGTGATTGATCTCATTGCCAACCTGAACCATATCAGGTGCAGTACCCTGATCTTTCAATGCCTGCATAACCATCCGGGTATAATCATACACGGCCTGTTTTAATTCGCTGATAGATTTGCCGCGCCAGGCTTTGGGCATATATTGCTGCTGAGGGTCGGCCCAGTAATCGCTGTAATGAAAATCAAGTAATAATTTCATACCGGCATCTTTGGTTCTTTTTGCCATTTGCAGGGTCTGTTGCAGACCGCAAAAGCCAAGTTTGGGAGCATAACCACTGTCACGTGCCGGATCATTAAAAATGCGCAACCGCACATAATTCAATCCATGGTCTTTTAAAATATTGATGGCATCTTTTTCCTTTCCATCCAGGTCATAAAATTTCTGGCCCTTGCTTTCCAACTCGGGTAAAAATGAAATATCGGCACCCAGCATTTTTCCAACGGGCGTGGCCTTAAATGGCAGCACCAAAAAACTGTTGCCGGATGATCTGACATCAGTTACCGTTGAATTTTTAATGGTCATGATATCTGTTGAGCCGGTCCATAAACTATCTGCCTTTGCCTCAAAATGTATCATGGAAGGAGTACTGCCCGATTGTACGATCACCTGGCACTTACCGTTAAATAAATAACGCTGTGCAGTGGTATCAAAATATTTATCCTGCTCATGGCTGCTGGGGTCGCCATTGCCCACACCAATTATTTTCCCGTCTCCCTGTATCGTAAAACGAATGAGGTTGTTTGCATCGGGTACTTCACGTCCCTGTTTATCAACAACACTGATATTGATGATGGTGGCATCTTTGCCATCGGCCAGCATGGTTGTTTTGTACGGACTGATGACCACTTCAGCAGGCCTTCCGGTGGTTTCAACTTTGGTTTCAAGCTTTCTTCCTTTTTTATAAGCGATGGCTTTTAATGTACCGGGTTCGTAATTAACCAGCCAGTTTAAATGCCCGTTGCGTGGCATATCTTTTTTGCCTAATGTTCTGCCGTTTAAAAATAACTCCACGTTATCTGCATTGCTGTTTACCCAAACATCAATGGGTTCTCCTTCCTTGGCAGACCAGCCTGTTCCGGTTTTTCCGTGATTCCAATGTGGGGAAATGTGCAATACATCCTTATCCGTCCACCAGGACTGGTAGTAGTAATAAATATTTTTAGGAAATCCGCATACATCCATAATGCCAAAATGCGAATTGATATTTGGCCAGGTAAACGGTGTGGGCTCACCACGATAATCAAACCCTGTCCATACAAATCCGCCCAGCCAGTGATCATTTGGCCCGGCCAGTTTCCACCAGGTTTCTGCTGTACTTGCCCACCAGGGTGCTGATATATCCTGGTCGGGAAGATAGCCGATCACAGAATCCTTCACATACTGTCCGCGTGTGGTAACTGTACTTCCCATCTCGGTGCCGATGATCGGTTGATCAGGATGGTCTTTATGATAATCTGCAACAGCAAACTGCCGGTAATTAAAACTTCTTACCGGTACCACTTCATTTATTCCCTGGTACACGTTGCCCACATCCGCAGCATAGGTACTTAAACGGGTAGGGTCAAGCGCTTGCTGTTTTGCCAGCAGGGATCGGGCAATAAGCCTTCCGGTGCCAGTTGTGTGTACCCAGCCTTCCTCATTGCCAACAGACCACATAAAAACGCAGGCACGGCTCCTGTCGCGTTTTATCAGCCATTCAAAATCCTGCATATACTGTGGGCTGCTGTTCAGCAACCTGTTCTCGTCCATTACCAGCATACCCAGACTGTCACAGGCATCCAGCAATTCTATGGTTGGTGGATGATGACTGGTACGATAGGCATTGGAGCCCATTTGCTTCAATAAAAAAATGCGGTAGTACTGCAGGTAATCGGGCAGGGCACTGCCCACACCGGCATGGTCCTGGTGATTGTTGGTGCCTTTCAGTTTGATATATTTCCCGTTAAGAAAAACACCTTTGTTGGTGATGTTGATGGTTCTGATTCCAAAACGAAGTTTATCTGAATCAATTATTTTTCCGGCAGATCGTACAACAGGAATAACACGGTACAAATAGGGGTCTTCCAGAGACCAAAGCCGGGGGTTGGTGATTTTTACAGATTGTTTTACTGTTGCTTTTTCATTAATGGCCAGTGAAACCGGCTTTGCAAAAGTTTCTCCTATTTTTAGCCCATCCCTGTTGGTGATAACAGCCGATACGGTAATGTATGCAACGCTATACGATTCGTTCTGCACCGTGGTTTCAATAAAAACGGTGGCTGTATTTTTTTGTACATCGGTATAAACAAACACCGGGTTTTCATCCAGGTGTACCGGGTTATATTGGTTAAGCCATACATGTCGGTACATACCGGCACCTTCATAAAACCATCCTTCGTATTGTGTTGCATTCACCCTTACCACCAGGGTGTTTTCTTTGCCGTAATTCAGGTAATTGCTGATGTCGTATGACGCTCCCGTATAACCGCTTTTATTATTGCCCAGGTAAAATCCATTTACCCAAAAGCCGGCATCCCTGAAAACCCCGTCAAACTGAATTTGAAAGCGCTGGCCTGAATCGGAACGGGCAACCGTGAATTTTTTACGGTACCAGCCAATGCTTGTTTCGGGGTAGCTGCCACCAACAGGTTTGTACCCGTGCGATTGCACATCAAAGCTGGGCGAATTCACAAAAGGCAATTCAACGGCCCAGTCGTGCGGCACCGAAAGTTTGCGCCAGCTGCTGTCATTAAAGGCCGGGTCGATGGCTGTTTTTTGCGCAGCGCCGGTTTTGGAAAAAATGTTGGCAATGCTGTAATTAAAATCCTTTACAGGGTCATTGGCATGGCCGAAAGCAAATTTCCATCCATCATCGAAGTTTATTTTTTTTCTTTGTTGTGCTTCAGTAACAAAAATACTGCAGGCAAATAAAACGATAAATGAATGAATGATTTTTATACACTTCATAGATCTGCATTTATCCGGTTAATAAATTTAATTAAAAGCATCTAGTGCAATGGTTGGCTTGCCGGTATTGTCAAAGGCGCCCAATGTATAACCCTGCCAGTTGTTGTGGGCTTGTGGCTCCCAGTAAAATACACCCAAACCTTTATTGTTGTTTACCGCTTTTACTTTTGCCAGAAGATCGGTTAAGAACGAATTACAGGCAGCTGCCTGATCCCAGCTCATGCCAGCTTCACAGATCATGATCTCTGAGCCATACCTGGCAACCAAATCATTCATGTTTACCAGGCACTGGCTGTTAAGTGTACTCCAGTTTGAAGTCGTTGGATATAAAGACATTCCAATCATATCCCAAACAGCCCCGTTGTTTTTCAAGCCATCTAAATTCCACCTGAACAATGCGTTGTCATATCCATTGGAAATATGTACCATTACTTTAGAAGAAGGGCTTATTGCTTTAACGGCATTGTATCCTGCAATAAAGAACTTTGCATAGTTAGCCATATTTACAGATGCTTTTCCTTCCGGCCAAAGCATGCCGTCGTTTGTTTCATTGCCAACCTGTACCCATTCAGGAATAATGCTGTTTGATTTTAAAGCACTCATATCAGCCAGGGTATGGTTATACACCGAGGTTTGTAATGTGGCAACATCCTGTGCGGCCCAGGCTGCTGGTTTTGTTTGCTGGCCGGGATCAGCCCAACTGTCGCTGTAATGAAAATTGATCATGATCTTCATGCCCAGTGCTTTTGCACGCAACGCCTTGGCAACAACATCAGCAGTATTGCACCATCCGGCTGCAGGATTTACCCAGGCCCTTAAGCGGATCGAATTTATTCCCGTGTTTTTCAGCAATTGCATGCATTCCGTTTGTATGCCGGTACTGTTGTAAAATTTTACACCGGCATTTTCCATTTGTGTAAGCCAGCTTACATCGGCACCTTTTATCATTGAAGATGCCGGAACCGGATCTGGAGTAACCGGTTGACCCGGTTTTGTACAGGTAAGGTTGATTAAAAGGGAAAATATTAAAATTGAGGTCATTTTCAATTTCATGCCTGATGATATAGTTTTTAACTTTATAATCTTACATTTAAATTATCATTAAAAGTTGAGAAAACAATTTTTTAAATTATTTTATACAGGAATGTTTAAAAAATAAAATCATTATATGTGTATAATGTACACATTAAGTTGTAGATTTACCTTCTAAAACGATTGCCATGTATTTTAAAAAAATTGCTTTTGCAACCATCTTTGTATTTGCTGTAGTTTTTGTTTTTGCCCAAACAAAAACAACCCTGAACTCTCCCAATAAAAATATTGTACTGAATTTTTGGTTGAATGATAAGGGAACTCCCATGTATTCCGTTTCATATAAGCAAAAAGAAGTTCTGCTTCCGTCGGCCATGGGTTTTGCATTAAAGCAAACCATGAGCAATGAAGCCTTGCCCCCTCTGAAAGAAAACCTGGAGCTTACCGCTTCGGTTCAGACAAGCTCAGACACCAAATGGAAACCGGTTTGGGGCGATGTTAAGGAGATCAGGGATAATTACAACCAGCTTACCGTAAGCCTTTCGCAAAAAGGAGAAAAAGCGATCAGGTTCAATATCATTTTTAAAGTGTTTGATGATGGTGTAGGTTTCCGTTACGAATTCCCTCAGCAGAAAAATCTTGGCCATTTCATTGTATCGGAAGAAAAAACCGAGTTTCACTTAACGGGAGATCATAAGGCTTTCTGGATCCCGGGTGATTATGACAGCAATGAATTTAATCCTAACGTTACAAAGCTCAGTGAAGTAAACGGGGAAGATCCTAAATATGCGGCCAATATTTTTGCACACCAGTTCTTTGATAAAGATGCTGTGCAAACCCCGTTGATGTTGAAAACAAATGATGGCCTGTATATTAACATACACGAGGCTGCATTGGTGAATTATCCGGCCATGAACCTGCATATCGATAAATCGAATTTTAATTTGTCATCGGTATTGGTACCCGATGCATTGGGCAACAAGGCCTATTTGCAGGCGCCTGCCAAAACACCGTGGCGTACCATTATCATATCAGACAAAGCAACCGATATACTGGCTTCGCATACCATCCTCAACCTGAATGATCCTTCTGTTATTAAAGACCCGTCGTGGATAAAGCCCACAAAATATATCGGGGTTTGGTGGGAAATGCATGTGGGTAAGGCCAGCTGGGACAGTGCAAGCGGCAGGCATGGCGCTACTACGTCTAATGTAAAACGTTATATTGATTTTGCCGCAAAGCATGGTTTTGCCGGTGTTTTGGTAGAAGGCTGGAATGTGGGCTGGGAAGACTGGTTTGGCCAGTACAAGGAAAATGTATTTGACTTTGTTACCCCATATGGCGATTTTGATGTGAAGGGATTACAAAAATATGCAGCAGCCAGGAAAATAAAACTCATCATGCACCACGAAACCTCGGCATCGGTAACCAATTACGAACGCCAGATGGATACCGCATACCGCTTTATGAAAGCAAATGGCTACGATGCAGTGAAGACAGGTTATGTTGGCCATATTATTCCACGTGGCGAACACCATGATGGCCAATGGATGATCAATCACTATGTACGGGTTGCACAAAAAACAGCATCGTATAAGATCATGCTGGATGCACATGAGCCGGTAAGGCCTACCGGCTTAAACCGCACTTATCCCAACTGGCTGGCCTGCGAAGCCGCCAGGGGTATGGAGTTTAATGCCTGGAGTGAAGGCAACAGGCCAAACCATGATGTGATATTGCCGTTTACCCGTTTTATGGGTGGCCCTATGGATTATACACCCGGTATTTTTCAGCTTGAATTGAATTACTGGGATAAAAATAAAAAGGAAACCATACACACCACACTGGCAAAGCAACTGGCATTGTATGTAACCATTTGCAGTCCGCTGCAGATGGCAGCCGACCTGCCCGAAGCCTATGAAAAGAAACTGGATGCCTTTCAGTTTATAAAGGATGTGGCGGTGGATTGGGACGACAGTAAATACCTGGAAGCCGAGCCCGGCGAATATATTACCGTGGCCCGTAAAGCAAAAGGAAGCAACAACTGGTTTGTGGGCGCCATCACCAATGAAAACAGCCGCAACACCAATGTGAACCTCGGTTTTTTAGATGCAGGGAAAAAATATACTGCCATTATCTATGCAGATGCACCTGATGCCGATCATGAAAAAAATCCGGCTGCTTATGTCATCAGCAAACAGGTGGTTGACAGTAAATCTGTTTTGAATTTAAAACTGGCGCCGGGCGGGGGATGTGCCATCAGCATCATGCCGGTTAAGTAACGCAGCAAATAATATGGAATGCCCCGCAAATTCAGCTGCGGGGCATTTTTTATTTGCGCCGGCAATACATATCCGAATCTTTAACGGGTTTGATATCCTCCATATCTATATTGTTGGCACTTTTTTTATTGCCCCAGTTAAAAATTTTTTCAAAAAAGGGCAACAGCCTGTTGTTCCTGATCATGCTTAAAAAATACACTTCATGCTCTTTTTCCTTAATGCCCATTTCATATAATGTGGCATCATGTGCTGTAATACCCAGTTCATTGAAGTACTGTTTCATCCGGAAATATTCGCAAACATTACCGCTCTCTAAACTGCCCGCAAAGTAAAAGGGCATAAACCAGCCAATGATATAACAGCTGAATGAAATGATTTTGCCGATAACGTAAAAACGAAACTCATACCATTTTGAAACCGGAATATCGTATTGCTTCATGATCTTCAGCACTTCTCTGCGGTGATTCCATTCATCCAGTTCAATTTGCCTGATGGCCGCTTTTTGTGCTTTATCTTTAACCGAACGGGCGTGGCCCTGGTAAGCAAATGCTGCAGCTTTTTCGGCCGAATAAGCCTTTTGCAGCAGGTCAACCAATGCTTTGTGATCTGGTTTCAAATGACGATTGTATTAGGCTGTAAATATAAATGCGAAAAGCCTAATTGACAGAAAAATTAAAGTTGTACATTTAATAAAACACAGAAATACAGATTTTAAAATCTATTTGATACCATGAAAAAAATTATCTTTTTCTTTTTGCTTGCTGTTTCTGTTTCCAGTGAAGCACAAAAAATAACCGGCTGCGGATTTAAAGTGCCCACACGAACGTTAAAAAAAGCAAACTTTACATCTGTTTATGAAGCAAAGGCAATTTTGAATAATATGCTGGACAGCATTAGATGGAAACAGAATTTTAATGTACGCGAAGAGAACGGTATCCGCAATGCTTATGCTACCATCATCCGCAATGCCCGCTGGATCATTTATGATAATCATTTTCTGGAAGATATAGATGCCTATGCTGCTACCAAATGGGCTTCTATCAGTATTCTGGCGCATGAAATGGGCCACCATTATTATGATCATGTGGTAAGCTGGCAGGGCAGTACGCCACCAAAAGAAATTGAAGCGGATGCATTTTCGGGATATGTGATGCAAAAACTGGGTGCCAACCTCAATGAATCACTGGCTGCCATGAATGCCATAGCATCCGACCAGGCCAGTTCTTCTCATCCTGCAAAAAGAGACAGGCTGTCTGCTATCACCCGCGGATGGAATGCAGCAAAAGCAGAACTGCCGGGCAATACCAGCGGCAATACAAATCCTAACCAGGGTAGTAATCCTTCAGGAAACCAGGGCGGTAATTCAGGTGGAAATGCTGGCGGAGCTGGTAATACAAACCTGCCACCAGTTGATGACCCGAGCTGGATAAGTCTTACCATACAAAGTACAAAAACACAAATTGTGCAACTAAGCGATGATGGTAAAAGCTACCAGCCGGCCGAAATAAAAGCAGGAGAACCCTTTCTTTTTCGTTTTGAAATTTACCAATACGGCTGGCTTAAACTCCCTTACTTTAATGGTTTCAGAACTTTTAAGCTCATGCATGGCAAAGATTACAGCATACTCTGGAACCGGCGTTCAAAAAACTGGACGGTGGTGGAAGTACCGAATTAAAAATAAGATTATCATTATAAGGTTTGTAGAAGTACAAACCTTATTGATTTAATGAGAAAAAAATAATTTAACTTAAAAAAAGAATTTAATGTTTCGCTACATGATTTACCTGGGTATACTGCTGCTGCTGGTGGGTGGATATTTGGTTATTCGCAAATGGGTTGATCAACGTGTTGAAAAAAATACAGATACCGAAGTAGTAAGGGAAAATGAAGAATACCTGGGTACCTGGGCATCTAAATCTGATACTGGGTTTACCCTGTTTCGCCTGCACCGTGGCGGCAAACTTACCTTGCGCCTGGTACACTATCCCGCCACCGATACCACTACCATAGCCGGTACATATGTTTATGCAGGAGTTGAAGGCGGTAACAATATTAAATATTTCCCACGCTTATATACATTTAACGAAAAAGGAGATACCCTGTTCAATTATTATATACGTTACCTCACCAAATACGATATGACGATTGATCAGGTGGATAAGATGATACTCAGTCCCAACAATGTTTTTGATACAATGGCTTTTACCTTTTACCGCATTAAGCAATAACCAACAACTGCCGTATGAAAATTATTTTGCCCTGCACCCGTTTTATATTATTGTGCCTGCTTTTAAGTTCCTGTAAAAGCAATTCCAATAAACGTGCAATAAATCCGGAAGACCTGGATAAAGCAGCAATAGCAGAACAGCAGTCAACACCCGGTCAGGTCCGCAGTACCCTAAATGCAGCTGAATTGATAGCACTATCGGCCTGTAAAGATCTGCCCTGTGTACAATTATTTATGAAAGACCGCAGCAGTGATTTTGTGCACGCTAAAAAAGGGGAGTTTGCGAGTATGTACCGGTCTGCCGTTACCGATACCTCCGGTAAAAGCCTGGTCATTCCCATGTCTACCTTATACGTTACCGTTGATGCCGGTGCCGATTGGCGCATGGCCCATACCGTGCATACCAAAACATTGAGCGATCAATTGCTGCAGGAGTTTGCTGCGGTAAAATTTCAGCTCTCCGATTCGGTTTACAGTAATAAAAGCACTGAATTTAAATATCATTACCGCTCTGCACAATACCCGGGTCTGGTTTTATCTCAAACCAAAACATTTGCGCCCTGGCGTGCCAGGGGATTATATTATACGGTTACCTGGCCCTGTTATGTATTTGAATTATATAAAGGGGAATGATGTATTTTTTTTTCGGCTGGTTGTTGGTAATATCAGCCCTGTTTACTGACTATGCGAAGAAACTAATAAAGATTGGCAGTGGCTTTCAAGTTAATATTGATGATTAACCAGGGTAATACAGCAATATTATATCTCTACTGTGAATTTTCGGGAGGCAGCGTGTGTTTTTGCCCGTTGTGGTTTAGTTTTAGACGCTTTTTGTTTTTTCTTATTCTTAAGAATCCACTCACTAATACGTGCAAAATCCTGCGGGGAAGGTTGCCTTCCCGAAGTACAAAAATCTATTTCTTTTGATTCTTTTATCATAGTTATAAAGTTACGGATTTTATACGAAATATTGGCTTATTAACTTACCGGCAGCCGGAGTATCAATAGCCATTATATTGCTAAATAATACAGTAGCGCCCAATGTCTTTTGATAATGGCTTATAAGTTTTGTCTTGCTTTCAAATGATACGATACCCTGGTATCCATTATCAAAAGATAGCTTGCAGGCAAAGGCTACGAGGTTTCCGGGTACACCTAAATAAACCTTCTTACTGCCACGGTTAAATTTAATACTTTCAATCAGATGCATGTAAATATGATCACCTTTATCCTGCAGGCTAATCAGGCCCTGAATGATCGTAGGGTTATCGGCGATAACAAGTTTGTAAACAGATTTCTCCTTATTCTTCGCTTCAGATTTCCAATCAAATGACCAGTCAGCTTTTTTAATTCCTTTAATATCCATGGCTGTTATTATCAGTACCTCTGTTTTAAAACTGTCACCCGAAATTGCATTTTCCACAGAACGGGTCAGCTTGTCTATGATAATATCAAATTGTTTATTTTTCACCAGGTACTAAGTTAAGAAAAAGCAATAAATGCAAATGTTTGTTTCTGTCAGTTGTTGGTGATTGCGAGCCTGGCTTTACCAACCGCACGAACACCTGAAAACGGCAGGTGCCTCATCAGGTCTTTTTTCTTTTTTGCCATGCTACTAAAAAATAGATCAATAACCCGATTCCGATTGCTGCCCCAACATCTTTAAGTTCTTTAAATCCGGAACTGCTTAATAACCATATAGAAATTGCAATGCCGGCCACGGCAAAAAACTTTCCATACCTGATCTTAAAGTAGCCGGTTTGCGCAGCATTTTTTTTACGCAGTACAATTAAGGAGATACAAACAATGCCATAGATGATAACCCTGGTGATGGCACTTAGCGAAGCTGCGGATAAAAAGGAGTAATTGACAGATACGATGATGGTGATTGTCATGAACAACAACAGCGATAAAGTGGGCGTTTTATATTTAGGGTGAATAAAAGAAAAGATTTCCGGAAACTGTTTTTCCTCACTGAATGCATAAGGCAAACGGGAGCCCACCAGCATGATGGCATTGAGTGTACCCGTTACCGATATCAAAGCACCGGCTGCAATAATTGTTGAACCTGTTTTGCCCATGAATAGTCCGGCAGCTTCTGCCAGCGGTTTGCCTGATGAAGCCAGGCCGGGTAAAGTGCCAATGCAGACGATCTGTATCAAAATATAAATAACAGCAATAACGAGTGCTGCCAGCAAAAGTGCAAAAGGAAGGTTTTTGCCCGGATCCTTTACTTCACCCGAGTTAACGAGTACCGACTCAAAGCCTCCAAATGCAAAGACCAGCAGCAGTACGGTTGATGAAAAGGAAGTGAAGTCAGGCGTATGTTTAACTTCAAAGTTTTTTGTTTCTATAAAAAAGAATCCGGCAATGATAAACAGAAATAAAGGCAACAACTTGGCAACCGTTAAAAAATTATTAACCCTGGTAGAATCCTTTACGCCAATATGGTTTATAAAAGCCAGGAGCCCTGTAAGTATGATAATGGTAATGATCCTGGAGGATGGCAGGGTGAACCAGTCGGAAAAAACCGAAAGATAGGTTACCAGTAAATTGATGAGTGCGGCAAAAGTAATAAGCCTGGTTACAAATAACAGCCAGCCGGTAAGGAATGCCGGCAGTGGCCCGAATGCCGAAAGCGCATACAGGTATGGTCCTCCGGTTTTGGTAAAACGGCTGCTCACCTCAGAAAAACATAAAATGATTATGAAAACAGCTATTGCACAAACACCGAATGCGGCAATGCTGAACACCCCGGTTTCTTTAAAAATTTTTGAAGGCAATCCAAAAATACCCGAACCAATGACCCCGTTAATAACGAGCAGCACCATGGCCCATTTACTTATACTTCGGTTTAGCATGGGCATAAGATAATCATAAAAAATTGTAAAAGGAATAAAGCCGGTTCATGGTCTGACGCCCTCGTCTGACCATGACGAAAATTATTTTAAAACCTGCCCACGATCTTCAAATTAACCAGCCTGGGGGTTAAGCGGTTGGGCATGGCGTATACATTGTTTGCAAAATCTTTAATGAGCTGGAAGGAGATGGTATTGCGGCGGTCTATTAAATTAAACACTTCAAAGCTGGCCCATATGTTTTGAAAACTGCGGAAGGGGCTGTGGCTGCGGCGCTTGCTTTTTTCGCTGAGCAGCTGTGCGCTGAAACCGGCATCTACACGTATGTAGGGCTCAATGATGAGCGCATTGCGGTAACGGGTGCTGTTGGGGATATTATAACTCATGTTGCTGCCATACAGCATGTTTAAATGAAACTTAAAATTTTTATTGGTGGTCAGGTAATCTTCTAAATATAAACCGGCGGTTATCAAACGGTCAGTAGGTCGGCGCACAAAACCTACATTGTTTTTAATGCTGTCAACAGCCACCCGGTCGGTGCTTTGCGCATTGATGATCTCTCCGGCTGCATTTTTATACTGGTAATAAAAATCATTTTGCAGGTCTTCTTTGGTTTGCATAATGCCAAAGCTGAGCCAGCTCTCCGCATCTTTTACCAGCTCGCCAAAAAGCCTGGCCTCAAAACCGGTGGCATATGCTTTGGCATTGTTGTTGCCCGCATACCGTATCTTTACATTGTCAATATCATATACCACCACACTGCTCATGCTTTTGTAGTAGGCTTCGGTGCTGATGCGGAAGGGGCGGTTGCCAAAACCTTTAAAATTATAATCGGCCCCGGCCACAACCTGGTAACTTCTTTGTGCCAGCAGTTTGGTATTAACCGTGCCATTGTAGCTGCGCAGTTCGCGGTAAAAAGGAGGCTGGTGGTACAGGCCGCCTGCCAGTTTTAATACCACGTCTTTTTTCCAGTTGGGTTTAACGCTCAGCTGCATGCGTGGGCTTATCAGAAATTCTTTGTTAAGCGAATTGTAGTTGTACCGTACACCCGCCTGCAGGGTTATGTTTTGATTGTTTTTGCCAAAGTGTATATTGTCCTGTATATAGCCGCTGTATTTCTGAATACTCAGATCGGCAGAAGAATTTATTGATTTGTACAAATTGAGTTGCGCCGGATTGTATGGGAGCGAATAACCGGCACTGTCCTGGTATTCCCATTCCTTAAGCCTGTCATTAATATTGGTTTGCTCAATACTGTTGCCAAATAATATAACGTGCCGCCCAGCCGTATAACTGCCTTTTACGCTTGCATTGTACATATTTATATTGAGCTCGTTGCGGCCGTAATTCTGGTAATAGCCCGCGCCAAGCGGGTTAATGATCTGTCCGTAAGTGCTGCTGGCCTGGTCAAAGTCGCGGTCGCCAAAAAGGTAAGTGCCTGCAATATCAAAATTCTCATTTTCTTTATTTTGAAAGCGGCTAACCATCCACTTTAGTTTTAATTTATTATTGGGTGTATGTACCAGGCTAAGGCCAATGAGGTTTGTTTTGTATCCGTCTCTTTCCTGTCCTTCAAAGGAAACATCCAGCCCCAGGTTTGCGGTAAAGAAAGGAGAGAAGACGGAAGTTGTTTTTTGTACCGACTCGGGAAATAAAGTAAATTTTGAAACAGAATAGATGCCCAGCAGTTCGAGCTGGATCTTATTGCTGATCTTGTAAGTAATGAAAGCCTGCACATCAGATGATGAGGGAATATAAGCGCCTGTTGTTTCCTGGTTCTTTAATATATTTTTATTGCTGCGGTTACGTATGCCCAGCAGGTAACTGATCTTTCCTTTTTTAGCGGCGCCTTCTATATGCATGCCCTGCTCCAGCAGGCTTACATAGGCCGATCCGCCAAATGCTGCCGGATTTTTATATTGTATATCCAGTACACTACTCATCTTATCGCCGTATTTCGCCTGGAAACCACCAGTGTAAAAATTTACATTTTTAGCCATTTCCGGATTGATAAAACTCAGGCCTTCCTGCTGGCCACTGCGCACCAGGTAGGGGCGAAACACTTCAAAGTCGTTGATGTACATTAAGTTTTCATCATAGTTGCCGCCACGTACACTGTATTGTGAGGTGAGCTCGTTATTGCTGCCTACCAGTATTTTTATCAGCGATTCTACGCCCCCGGTAGTGCTGGGTAAGGTTATGGCGTTCCTGGGATTTATTTTTACCAGGCCGGTTTCCCTTCGTTCTTTTTCGGCGCTTACCTCTACAGTTTGAAGCATCTGGCTGCCCCGTTCCATTTGTATGGTCACTTTTTCTTCTTCATCTATACTCAGGTAAAAATTCTTTTGTAATTCATTGTATCCGGTAAAGGAAAAAACCAGGCCAAAAGATCTGGATGCCGGCACTTTTATGCTGAAATAGCCACTGTCATTTGTAGTGGTACCCGTTTGCCTGCCTAAAATCACTACGGAGACGCCGGTGATGGGGTCATCGTTTTCATCAACAACCCTGCCGCTTACTAAGGCAGTTTTGGTTTGCGAATTAACAGAGATGGCAATAAACAGTAAAAGGGCAGTAAGGGCTGATCTCATGGCATGAAGATATATATTTTTGTATGTTTTGCAATGTCTTTAATTTGCAGATTAAATTTTAAAAATGATCAAAAGAATATTTACAGCGATCCTTATTCCGGCATTTATTTTTTCGTGCAATGATGCAGGCGATAAAACCGGTAAAAAAGAAGCCCAGGTGATTGAACCCGATAAGCAGCAAAAGAACCCGGACCTGGTGTACCTGGATACTGCAGAAAATATTTATAATATTCTTTGCCAGGATTGGGTGATGGAAGATGATGCGGAGAGCCTGGAGGGTATGACTGAAAGTTCGCAGATGGAAATACCATACCGCAGCCTTTGTTTTTCAACAAAGGGTACTTTTGTAAAAAATCCGCGGAATAGTTTTGATTACGGCACCTGGCAATATGATGATGCTGCAAAAACGATCACGGTTAACAACAGCATTGATAAGGGTAAAGATGTATATAAAATTGCAAAAATTACTTACAATGAACTGACCTTGGTGAATGTGGGCATACAAAGCGCCACCAATTTAAAATTCATAGCGCCGGGCAAGCGGTATAAAAATGCCAACGACGAGCCCTATAGCCTGGAGAATAACCGCTGGCGCATAAAACCAACAGCTAAAGAATCAGATTCTGCCATACATCAGCGGCTGAAAGAGAATCTTTATTTTTTTATACTGTTTTATAAAAGTGCATTGGCCAAGGAAGACAAAGCTGTTTCCTTCTGGGGGTTGCCCAGCTGCTTTAAATGGTATGGCGGCGCCATTTTTATAAAAAAGAAAGATGAACTGAAAGACAACTGGATCAATTGCTTTTACAATAAAGACCAGGCCATGCAGGCTTATGCACTGGCCGATAAATTGCTTAGCCAGAAATACAACTGGCCCAAAGGCGAACAAAACTGGCTGAAGCTGAACCTCGCAGTGGTGGAGATGATGTATAAAAAACTGGATGAGGTAAGGTGACATCTCTATATCATTCCAGCGGATTTGTAACCAACCGAAGTATAAAAATTAATCTCTCATGAAAATATACACGGTAATGTCCGGAAGCTTGAAGCCGTTTTACCTGGAAGAACTGCTACAAGCCAAAAAGGAATTTGATAAAAAACATTACCAGCAAAGCTGGCGGCATTTGGAAAGAGCGCATATCCTGGGCCAGCCATACCCCGTAGCACATACTGTGGTGCATTGGAAAATGTTGTGCTTTGGCATTAAAATAAAAAACTGGAAGGAAGTTGTTGGGCAAATTCCACGGTTGTTGGTTGGCGGAGTTAAATCTTTTGTAGGCCATATTCCTGTTGGTAATACCGGTGGTGCAAATGTGCCGCCATTAAAGTCCATCGAAATACCGGAAGACCTTGCAGCAATTATTAACAAAACCAAAACTGTGCAATAAAGCTACAGACAAAATTCATTGAATAAAAAATGCGGAACCAGTTCCGCATTTTTTTATGATTGCTATGGATCTAATTAAGTTATAAACTTTTGAGCGCAGCAATAGTAGCGATCGGATCAGCGGATTTAAATACCGTATTGCCTGCTACCAGTACATCTGCCCCGGCGTCAATGATTGACCGGGCATTTTCGAGGGTAACACCGCCATCAACTTCTATCTTAACGGGTAATGAACGTTCATCGATCATTTCACGCAGTTGTTTTATTTTTAGCAAGGTGTGTGGAATAAATGATTGACCTCCAAAACCGGGGTTCACACTCATTAAGCAAACCAGGTCAATGTCTGCCAGTATATCTTTTAAGGCTTCCACAGGGGTATGCGGATTAACGGCAACACCCGCCTGCATACCCAGACTTTTTATCTGTTGAATGTTGCGGTGCAGGTGCGGACAGGCTTCAATATGTACAGATAATATATCAGCTCCTGCCTTTTTAAAAATTTCGGCATAATTACCCGGTTCTTCAATCATCAAATGCACATCGCATATTTTGTTAGTGGCTTTTCTGAAAACCTCTACAAACATGGGACCGTAACTGATGTTGGGAACAAAGCGGCCATCCATAATATCCAGGTGGTACCAGTCGGCGCTGCTTTCGTTCAGCATTTTGCAATCAGCTTCCAGGTTTAAAAAATTAGAGGCCAATAAGGATGGGGCGATTAATGCCATAATGAATGTTGGTTTTGCAGAATTAGAAAAGCAAATTTATAACTTAAACACCAAATGGCGTCGAATTTGAACCACATAGAAGCATAGAGACATAGGAATAAACATAGACCAATGTGTTTTCTATGTTTTACTATTAACTATGTGGTTCAAAAAAATTGGGATTTAAGGGGCTTCCAATCTTTTCAATGCATCTTTTGCTTCAACATAATCAGGGGCATATAATAAGGCCAAGGTATATGCTTCTACGGCTTCGTTGGGCTTGTTCAGTTTTTCCAGGGAACGGCCCATCCAGTAATAGCCTTCATCAAAATTGTTCTGCAGGGTTACGGCTTTGTTCAGTACAGCCAGGGCATCTGTATATTTACCCAGTTCATAAAAGGCAATTGCTTTTTCCCGGTAGGCAAACATGTGGCGGTTATCCAGGCTCAGGCATTTATCCAAAGAAGCAATAGCAGCAGCTTTATCTCCGGTGTAATTATGGTACAGGCCTGTAATAAAAAAAGCTTCCTTCTCCGTTTCCGGCAGTTTGGTTTTTGCCAGGGCATCCGCAATCATAAGCGCCCTGTTATTTTTAGTTTGCGCATACAATGAACCCAGTAAGATCAGGTATCGGGGAGATGGGTTTAAACGCAAAGCCCTTTCAAACGATTGTATGGCACGGAGGGTATCCTCATTTTCAAAATATAAGGTTGCTTTTATATCCCAAAGCCTGGCATTGAGGCTGTCGGTTAACAATGCATCATTGGCGGTTGCAATGGCTTTATTATATTCGGCACTGTCGCGGTAAAGCTGGATCAGTTCTTCCTTCAGTAAAAGCAGATCAGGGAATTTGGCAATAGAGTCTTTTAAGATCTGCTCCCGGTTAACACCTTTTTCATCCGGTTGTTTGTCATGATCTTTATTATTGCAGGATATGATTATCGTCAGTAAAGCAAAAAAAACAGGTATCAATTTAGGCATAGGCAAAATTAAGCAACGTACACATTATGCAGATGACAATTCTCTGACAAAAAAAAAATTAACATAATCTACTTTTGCTGCATAAACATAAACTAATGAAAAAAGTACTTTTTGTAGCGGTACCCTTAATGGCAATAGCTTTCCTGTTTTCCTTTAAAGTATATACCCCGGATCAAGGCATCAACGCCCCGGTAAATGACAGTCTTTTATACCCGGGAGAGAAACATTTTGCCAACATGCAGCAACTTACTTTTGGCGGCGATAATGCCGAAGCTTATTTTAGTTTTGACGGCAAGTATATCGTTTTTCAAAAAACCTATGTTAAAGAAGGGATTGAATGCGACCAGATCTATGCGGGCAAAGTACCTGCTCCGGGCGAAAAATTTGAATACAAAAGGATAAGCAACGGTAAAGGAAGAACGACCTGTGCAGCATTTTTAAAGGATGGAAAGCATGTTGTTTTTGCTTCTACGCACCTGGCCGGTGACAAATGCCCGCCAACGCCAGACAGGGCCAAATATGGCAACAAATACATCTGGCCATTGTACAGCAGCTATGATATTTTTGTGGCTGATCTGGATGGAAATATTGTAAAGCAGCTCACCAACAGCAAAGGGTATGATGCAGAAGCAACCATTTCGCCTGATGGTAAAAAAATGTTGTACACCAGTACCAAAGACGGCGACATTGATCTGTACATCATGAATTTAAAGACCGGTAAAGAAAAAAAGATCACCAGTGCACTGGGTTATGATGGCGGTGCCTGGTTTAGCCCCGATGGTAAAAAGATCATCTGGCGTGCCAGCAGGCCAAAAACTGAAGCTGAGGTAAAAGAGTACAAAGATCTGCTTGCCGAAGGTTTGGTAGCGCCAACCAATATGGAAGTGTTTACCGCCAATGCAGATGGCAGCAATATAAAGCAGGTAACCAGTTTTGGCAATGCCAACTGGGCCCCGGCTTTTATGCCCGATAATAAAAGGATCATTTTTGCGAGCAATCACCAGAGCAAAAGAGGCTTCCCTTTCAACCTGTTTATCATCAATGAAGATGGAAGCGGGCTGGAGAAGATTTCGGCAGAAAAATCATTTGATGCCTTCCCCATGTTTAGTCCGGATGGAAAGAAGATCATATTTTGCAGCAACCGCAATAACGGCGGAACCAGGGATACCAATATTTTTATTGCGGATTGGGTGGAGTAGGGGTAAGTGATTAGTTAATAGGTGAATAAGTAAACAGGTAAATAAGTAAATAAGTAAATAGGTAAATAAGTAAATAAGTAAACAGGTTGATAAGTTAATAGGGTATCAACCTGTAAATAATTAATCATTTCTTCATTTCCCGGTAAAATATCTTGCTTACGATCTTCCACCCATCTGTTGTTTTAAGCAGGCTCATGATGTCGTGAAAATAAAATGTGGGATATTCAATAGTGATCTTAGCCGTGGCTGCATTGCCGTATACTTCCACCGATTCAATTGTTGATTTACGTTCCTGTTTCTTTCCGGAATTCTTCATACCAGCCATAAAATCTTTTAACGAAACAATCTTTAGGGTATCGTTACGCATATACTGCATAAGGCCGGTAGCACTGAATGCTTTGGAAAAAGTAACACTGTCACCGTTGGTACCTCCGTCAATATAATAATTGCAAACGGTTTTTACAGCATCAATTTCTGCTTGTGGTGCCTGTGCACGTACAGTGCAGGCAAAACCAATTATAATAATAATTGAAGCGGTAATTTTTTTCATGTTTTTTTATTTAGATCTTCTAACTGCTATTTTATCAACTATGAACCATCCTTCATCGGTTTTGATGAGATTGAAGTAATCGGTAAAAACATCTTTGCCCGTGTCAATTTCTGTTTTGGCACTGGCGATATTTTCAGTGATGTCTAATGCCACAATCCGGGTGGTAAGCCCTTCGGGCCTTGGCCTGGGTTTAAAGCGGGAAAGGTATTCGGTACGGCTCATGTCGCTAAACTTCCCGTCGCGGAAAGATTTAAGGTGACAGGTGCTGTGCATGGCCTTGCCAATTTTTACGGTATCACCGGTAGCCCATCCTTCGAAATAATGCCCGATGGTTACCTGTACCTGCTGTAATTCAGATACTTCCGTTTGCTGGGCTTTTACCGTACCCGATAAGAGCAATGTAGAAAAGAAAGCTACAATGGTGAATCTCATTTTGGTTGTTTTAAATGAATTAATTTTTTATCAGGCAAGCATTTCCCTAACTGCTTTAGTATAAACAGCCATTTCAGCTTCGGTGCCAATGGTGATACGGGTCCATTTTTCTTTTTCTTCCACAATACCCCCACAAAGCAAATTCCTTTTTTCCAGTTCTTTCTGCCAATCGCCTTGGTAAGCAGCAACCGAGTAATACACAAAGTTTGAAAAGGATTCAATAAAGGGCATATTCAGGGATTGATAGAGGGCATAGAGTTTGTTTTTTTCTGCCTGGTTTTTTTGGATCACCATGTTGAAGAAATCAGCATCATCCAGTGATGCACTGGCCGCAGCAACCGCAGAGGCGCTTGCCCCGGCGTTGGGCCAGGGTTGCATGCTGTTGAATAATTTAATTGTATCGGGGTGGGCCAGCGCATAACCGATACGGGCTCCGGCCAGTCCGAATATTTTTGAAAAGGTTTTTAAAACAATCACATTTTTATTGGAGGCAACAAAATCAGCCATACTGGGCTGGTTGGTATATTCCAGGTATGCTTCATCTATGGCCAGCATGTATTTACTGCTCATTTCTGTTACAAAATTTTTAAGGGCAGCCGCATCCACAATGGTACCGGTTGGGTTATTGGGGTTGCATATATACAGTAGTTTGGTATTTCCGGTAATGGCTTTTTCCATGGCCGGCAGGTCAAATTTTTTATCCGGCGTAAGATCGGTTTTCGTCATGGTAGCGCCCAGATCCAATGCAGCCCTGCGCCAGATGCGAAAGGTATTGTCGGGTGCTACAAAATGGCTTTTATCCCTTGCCACATACTGTGCCACCAGGCCTAATATTTCGGAGGAGCCCGCCCCGATGATCACATGATCTTTGGAGAGGTTGAACCGTTTACCGATCTTTTCCCTCAGCTTGGTGGTATCATCCCAGGGATAACGGTTCGACTTTAGGATGGCTTCGCTCATGGCTTTTCGTGCCTTTGGAGAAGGGCCATAAGGATTTTCATTGCTGGTAAGCCGGATAAAATCATCGGCAGGTGCAGCCGTTATTGTTTTATCTAAAGCAGTAACCGATGTAGAGCCAAGGGTTAACCCAGCTAATGCCAGGCTGCTTTGTTTTAACCACAAACGTCGGTTGGTACTCATGATAAAATTGTTTTATGATGGTAAGTTATTACACAAAAAGTTTACTCTGGTGCAGGCAGATGAAATTTATTTATCCGGCATAAGCTCAGGCTTACTGGTTTAAAAACAGTATTAATGGGTTGGCAAAAATGATTTTTTCTTTTTACAGCTATGGCGTCGATCTTACCTTGGCCCCAGTTCAATCACTTCTGCATCTTTCATGTTGGTGCCGTCAATCACAAAACGGATCATGGTTCTCATTTTATGCCATCCCTGTTTGCCTGCTGCACCGGGGTTCATGTGCAGGCAGTTCAGTTTATCGTCGTACATGATCTTTAATATATGGGAGTGCCCGCTGATGAACAGTTGCGGACGATGAATTAAAATTTCTTTCTTTGTTTCGGGATTGTATCTGGGCGGGTAACCACCAATATGCCGCATCATTACTTTAACCCCTTCACACATAAACACCAGTTGCTCTGGAAATTCTTTTCTGATATCCTGGCCGTCAATGTTTCCGTATACGCCCTTCAAGGGTTTATGCTGTTTTAATTTATCTGCTAATTCTTTTGTTCCAAAATCCCCGGCATGCCATATTTCATCACAGGTTTCAAAATGATCAAAAACAGTTTCGTCAAGGTAATGATGGGTATCAGCTATTAATCCAATTCTTGTCAAGTTTTGTATATTTATTAAGTGTAAATTTACACTAACAAACAAAACGAATGCTTTTTCACCGCAACTTCACCTATTATATTGATAAGCGCAGCTGGAAATATTATTTTCTGCTGGCATCGCTTGCCCTTTGCGTCTGTTAAAAATAATGGTTACTCCATAGTGATTGTTTTTAATTCTTCATTCTTAATTTTTAACTCTTATGTCACATTATTATACACTGGGAAAAATTCCGCAGAAGCGGCATGTGCAGTTTCGTAAGCCCGATGGCAGTTTATATTCCGAACAGTTGTTTTCAACCGAAGGCTTTGCCGATGATTATGCTTTACTGTATCATTGCTACCCGCCAACCATGATCACCAGAACCGATGAGCCCATTGATGTTTCGCCAAAGGTAGCCGAAGAAAAAATGCTGAAACACCGCAGTTTTGAAGGGTTTAAAGTAAAACCCGAAGCCGATTACCTGCAAAGCCGTAAAGCGGTGCTGGTAAACAGCGATTGTCATATTGTACTGGCTTCGCCTCAAAAAAGCATGACAGAGTATTTTTATAAAAATGCCGATGCCGATGAAATGATCTTTGTGCATGAGGGTACCGGTAAAGTAAAAACGCAATATGGCGAACTGCCTTTTGGTTATGGAGACTATATCGTGCTGCCACGGGGAACCATATACCAGATCGAATTCAATGATGAAAACAACCGTTTATTTATTGTGGAATCTTTTTCACCGCTTCGTTTTCCCAAAAGGTATATGAGCAGGTTTGGCCAGCTGATGGAACACAGCCCTTTTTGTGAAAGGGATATACGCACACCCCAGGATCTTAAGACACATGATGAACAGGGCGATTTTCTGATCAAGACCAAAAAGAAAGGCGTTTTATACGGACTGCATTACGGAACCCATCCTTTTGACGTAATTGGCTGGGATGGCTGCTGTTACCCGTACATTTTTTCCATACACGATTTTGAACCCATAACCGGGCGGGTACATCAGCCACCACCGGTGCACCAGACCTTTGAGACCGATTCCTTTGTGGTTTGCTCCTTTGTGCCCAGGCTGTTCGATTACCACCCCGATGCCATTCCGGCCCCTTATAACCACAGTAATATCGACAGTGATGAAGTATTATATTATGTGGCCGGAGAGTTTATGAGCCGCAAACATGTAACCCGGGGCATGATCACCTTGCATCCGGCAGGAATACCGCACGGGCCTCACCCCGGAGCCGTAGAAAAAAGTATTGGGGCAAAGGAAACAGCCGAACTGGCGGTGATGGTAGACACATTCAGACCCCTGCAAATAACAGAAGCCGCTTTGGAAATTGAAAATGAGGGTTATGTGATGAGTTGGGCCGAGTAGGAACACGCTATAGGAGAGTTCCAGCAGTATTTTTTTTCTGAATAATTCGCAGCATCTTTATGCTCAACTAAATTTATTTAACATGTCAACTTATTATCCACTCAAAACCGGCAACAGCTGGACTTATAAAACAAACGACGGCAGCACATTTACCAATAGGGTAGTATCTGAAGACAATGGTGTTTTCAGCATGTCTAATTCAACAGTATCCAATTTTACACAGGTAAAGAATGACGGAAATACTTTTTATACAGATAGTTACGAAGCAGGCAATATGCTGCCTTTTTTAAAAGATGATGCTGCTGCAGGCGATGCATGGGAAATAAAGTATAAGGCCAATACCATTGACTGTGTATTGAATGTGGCCGTTAAATCAACCGGGGGTACAAAAGATGTGGAAGGCACTTCCTATTCAGATGTGATGGAGATGGAGGGTATAATGAGTTTTGTCGTAAACGGCAATGTGATTAATGCCGGCACAAAGTACCAATGGTATTATGCCAGGGGCACCGGACTTATTTTAACCACATCCACATTGGGCGATAATATGCCATTAATAAATTGTTCTATTTAAGGTGGATTGTTTTTTATTTCAAAATCTGTCTTATATTTAAAGTACAAAACCAAATGCTATATGATACAATTCCATGAAATTAAAGTAGGCGATTATTTAATAGCTGATAACGACGGCGATAAAAAGCAGGGTGAAGTAACCAACCTGAACGGAAACGAAAAACAGGTTTGTGTAAACACCGGCGTACAGGATTTCTGGTATGAACTTAACCAGCTTAGTCCCATAACACTGGATGATGAACAACTGGAAAAATTGAAATTCCACAAACTGGAGAATGAGGATGGCACGGTTAAATATATGAAAGGCGCTTTTAGAATGATGTTACCGGCCAAGGGCGATTTTTCAAATTTTGAGATATGGTACCGGGATGAACACCGGAAGATCATGCATCCTATTTTCCTGCACCAGTTGCAAAATCATTTTTACGACATGACAAAGGTTCATTTAAACGAAGAATCCTTTGATTAACAGGGTTGATGATCAAAAAAGGCAGGGCCCGGAGTAATTTCCGGGCCCTGTTATATAAATGGCTGTAAATGATCAGGAAATGCCCATTTCGCTTTTTTTAAATTTTTCCCGTTTTTTTTCCAAAAATGTACAAAATTCCGGCCGGGCAGGTGAAAAATGCCGTTTTTTGAACTTTTTTGTGGAAAAATCGACGAATTGTTGGTAATTAGAACCGGATTTTGCTGTTAATTAAATAATAACTCCTATCTTTGCGCTCCAAAAATTATGGCTAAACAGGCACTTATTAAACAAGACGGAGTAATTATTGAAGCGTTGAGCAATGCTATGTTTAAGGTTAAATTGGAGAATGATCATGAGATTTTAGCCACTATTTCCGGAAAAATGAGGATGCACTACATCCGTATTTTGCCCGGTGATAAAGTAGGGGTTGAAATGAGCCCTTATGATTTAACCAGGGGAAGGATCATTTTCAGGTACAAATAAAAATGTCAGTGGTGAGTTGTCAGACCTGAGTGGGAAACCGCTTCATTTCACGATTCACGATTCACGATTCACGATAAGAAAAAAAACAAGTTTATGAAAGTTAGAGCTTCAATTAAAAAGCGCAGTACAGATTGCAAGATCGTAAGAAGAAAGGGCAGGCTGTATGTGATCAACAAAAAGAATCCTCGTTTTAAGCAAAAGCAGGGATAAAGCCAATTGTAGATTGTGGATTGCAGATTTCAGATTTGAAAGAAAGCAATCACCACTACAGAAATCTAAAATCGCAAATCTAAAATCTAAAAATAAATTATGGCTCGTATTGCCGGTATAGATTTACCAAAAAACAAAAGAGGCGAAGTTGGCCTTACTTACATTTACGGAATTGGCCGTTCTACTGCCCGTTATATTTTAACCAAGGCAGGGGATATTGACCATAACAAAAAGGTTAATGAGTGGAACGATGATGAGCAGACCGCCATCCGTAACGTGATCAATAACGAGTTTAAAACCGAAGGTGCTTTACGTAGTGAAACCCAGATGAACATCAAGCGTTTGCTGGATATCGCCTGTTACCGTGGTTTACGTCACCGTAAAGGTTTACCGGTTCGTGGACAGCGTACACGTACCAACAGCCGTCAAAGAAAAGGCAAGCGTAAGACAGTTGCAGGTAAAAAGAAAGTAACTAAATAAGCTAATAGCTAACAGCTGTTGGCTTTTAGCTTTTAATAGACTTCAGTAATTTGAAGCAATACCAGATAGCCCCGAAGTCGGCAGGAGGATTGGTTCAGTCCCGGTTAACACCAGGATCTATTTTTTAAAAGATTACCTATCTAGAACAAATTATGGCAAAAGCACAAGGCGCAAAAGCAGCCGCTAAAAAAAGAGTAGTAAAAGTTGACAGCTACGGAGATGCACACATTACTGCAAGTTTCAACAACATCATTATCAGTTTAACCAACAAGCAGGGCCAGGTGATCAGCTGGAGCAGTGCCGGTAAAATGGGTTTCAGGGGTTCTAAAAAGAACACCCCTTATGCAGCCCAGATGGCCGCAGCAGATGCCGCTAAAACCGCTCTGGATGCAGGTTTAAAAAGAGTGGATGTATTTGTAAAAGGACCCGGATCAGGCCGTGAGGGCGCTATCCGTTCTTTATCTCAAAATGGCATCGAGATCAATATGATCAAAGACGTTACCCCATTGCCACACAATGGTTGCAGGCCTCCAAAGAAGAGAAGAGTTTAATTTGGATTTGGGATTTCAGATTGACGATTTCAGATTGGGGGGTGTTCGATAAAAACAAATTCTGCTGAAATTTTAAGAAAATCTAAAATCTACAATCCGAAATCTACAATATTAACAGGGTGCTGGATTTATTTTTACCGTTTTTACCGATCAAAGCACCATCACAAAAAAGCGGAACACTTTTATAAATTATGGCACGTTACACAGGCCCCAAAACAAAAATCTCCAGGATCTTCGGAGAACCCATTACAGGTAATGGAAAATGGTTAACCAAAAACAGCAACCCTCCGGGAATGCATGGTGCTAACCGCAAGCGTAAAACCTTAGGTGAATATGCTTTACAATTAAGGGAAAAGCAAAAAGCAAAGTACACATATGGTTTGCTTGAAAAGCAGTTCCGTAAAACTTTTGATGAAGCTGCACGCCGTAAAGGGGTTACCGGTGAAAACCTGATCAAATTATTAGAAGCCCGTTTGGATAATACCGTGTTTCGTTTGGGTATTGCTCCAAGCCGCCAGGGTGCACGCCAGTTGGTTTCGCACAAACACATTACTGTAAACGGGGAGGTTGTTAATATACCTTCTTACAGCTGCAAAGCGGGTGATGTAATTGGGTTGAAGAACAAAAGTGCTGCCAATGCCTCTATTTCCGGAAACTTACGCGGCAAAAATGCCAAGTTTAACTGGTTAGAGTGGAACGAAACTACTGCAACAGGTACTTTTATTACATATCCGGAAAGAGAAAGTGTTCCTGAGAATATTAAGGAGCAACTGATCGTGGAATTGTATTCTAAGTAAAAATTCAAATGTTAAAGTTCAAAAACTCAATGATTTTTGAACTTTGCCTTTTGATTTTCTTCAAAATTAAAACAACAAAAAATTTAACATGGGAATTTTAAATTTTGTTAAGCCAGATAAAATAGTTCTTCAAAAAGCAACCGAGTTTGAAGCCATCTTTGAATTTCGTCCGCTGGAACCGGGTTATGGTGTAACTATTGGCAACTCCCTGCGCAGGGTGCTGCTGAACTCTTTGGAGGGTTATGCCATCATCGGTATCAATATTGCCGGTGCCGACCATGAGTTTGCAACCTTAAAAGGGATCACGGAAGACGTAACTGAAATCATTTTAAACCTGAAGCAGGTTCGTATCAAGAAGAAGGTTGACCATGAAGTAAGCGTAGAAAAAATTACCCTTGCCATCAAGAATAAAACAGAATTCACCGCAGGGATGATTGGTGAGGCTTCTCCTACTTTTGAAGTAATGAATCCCGAATTGCTGATCTGCACCATGGACAGCAGTGCCAAACTGGATATCGAGATCACCATTGGCAAAGGCCGTGGTTATGTTCCTGCAGAAGAGAACAAAGAAAAGAATGCTCATTTTGGATATATTCCCGTTGATGCCATTTACACGCCGATCAAAAACGTAAAATACGCTATTGAGAATACCCGTGTGGAACAACGCACCGATTTTGAAAAACTGATCATGGAAGTGGTTACCGATGGTACCATTCACCCGGAAGATGCTGTGAAGCAGGCCAGCCGTATTTTAATACAGCACCTGATGATCATCACCGACGAGAACATTACTTTTGATACCAAAGAAGATAAGAAAGAAGACCTGGTTGATGAGCAAACACTTCAGTTACGCAAAGTATTAAAGACTCCATTGGAAGACCTGGATCTTTCTGTACGTGCCTTTAATTGCTTAAAAGCAGCCAAGATCAATTCATTAAGCGAACTGGTTCAGTACGAGCAGGAAGACCTGATGAAATTCAGAAATTTCGGCCAGAAATCTTTAAGTGAGATTGAGCAGGTGTTACACGAAAGAGGTTTGAGCTTTGGAATGGATCTGAGCAAGCTGAAGCTTGATGATGAATAAAAACCCCCTCCGCCCCCTGAAGGGGGAACTGGAGAATTTATAAACAAGTAGTCTGTAATTCCTGACACGGTACAGACGAATTTAAAACACAAATGTTATGCGTCACGGAAACAAAGGGAATAATTTAAGCAGAACAGCCTCTCACAGAAAGGCCCTGTTAATGAACTTAGGCTGCCAGTTGATCACTTACAAAAGGATCACCACCACCCTGGCTAAAGCAAAAGCTTTACGTACTTATATCGAGCCGTTAATTACAAAAACAAAGGATACTGCCAGTAAAGAATCGATCATGCACAATCACCGTATTGTGTTCAGCTACCTGAACGATAAAGCTGCAGTTAAAGAATTATTCACTGTAGTAGCACCAAAGGTTGCCGGCCGCCCCGGTGGTTACACCCGTATCATCAAGTTAGGTGCAAGAACCGGTGATAATGCAGAAATAGCCATGATCGAACTGGTTGACTTTAACGAGATCTACGGTAAAGGAGTTACTCCTGCTGCCGAACCAGCCAAGAAAACCCGTCGTGCCGGTGGAGCTAAAAAGAAAGCTGCTGATACAGAAGCAGGTACTGAAGCTGCCGGGGAAGAAACAACAGGTACAACAACTGAAGAAAAAGCATAAGTTTGAAACTAACTGTTTATATAAGGCCCCGATATTTTTATCGGGGCTTTTTTTATGGAATTAACAATGTGAAAAATTTTATTTGTTCATTTTGAAACGGAATTACTTTCTTTGCAAAACCTTTATACATTCATGTCTCTTTCCCAAAACACCCCAGCCGTATTAATTTTAGCCGACGGAACCGTTTTTAACGGTACAGCATTTGGCAAAACAGGCACCGCAACAGGCGAAATATGCTTTAATACCGGCATGACCGGTTACCAGGAAGTTTTTACCGATCCCAGCTATTTTGGCCAGGTGCTCATTATGAATAATGTGCACATCGGAAACTATGGGGTAAAAGCGGCAGATGTGGAAAGTGACAGTGTAAAAGTAAAAGCAGTAATTGGCCGTAACCTGGAAGAAAAATACAGCCGCTTTATGGCTGATGCTTCTTTGCAGGAATATTTTGAGGCACAGGGTGTGGTGGCCATTGATGGCATTGATACCAGGGCACTGGTTGCTCATATTCGCACACAGGGAGCCATGAATTGCATTATTTCCTCAGATATTACAGATGTTGAACAACTGCAAAAACTATTAAATGAAGTGCCTTCAATGGATGGCCTGGAACTGGCATCAACAGTAAGTACCACAGCACCTTATTTTTTAGGAGATGAAAAAAGTGAGCTGCGCATTGCCGTGCTTGACTTTGGTATTAAGAAGAATATTTTAACCTGCCTGGTAGAAAGGGGCGCTTATGTAAAAGTGCATAATGCCAAAACATCTTTTGAAGAACTGGAACAGTTTAAGCCGCATGGTTATTTTATCAGCAATGGCCCGGGCGATCCGGCGCCCATGGATTATGCGATCAAAACGGTTAAACAAATATTGGCTGCAGATAAACCTTTGTTTGGTATTTGCCTGGGGCACCAGTTGCTGGCACTGGCCAATGATATCCCTACATTTAAAATGCACCATGGCCACCGGGGTTTAAACCACCCGGTAAAAAATATCATCAGTGGCAGATCCGAGATCACCACACAAAACCATGGTTTTGGCGTTGACCCGAAAGCGGTTAGGGCAAACGACAACATAGAAATTACCCATATTAATTTAAACGACGACAGTATTGAAGGCATCCGCATCAAAAATAAAAAAGCTTTTTCTGTACAATACCACCCCGAAGCCACACCAGGCCCGCACGACAGCAGGTATTTGTTTGATGAGTTTATATCGCAAATAAAAACCCCCTCCGCCCCCTGAAGGGGGAACTTAAGAGTTCAATAGTCGAAACTCTTTCCTATTTTGCAGGCTCTTATCATTATGTAAACTTTAAAAGCCCCTTTAGGGGTTTGGGGTATGAAAATCGCAATCATTAACGGGCCTAACTTAAACTTACTCGGTAAACGGGAAGTGGATATTTACGGTGCAGCGTCTTTTGGTAATTATTTAAAGACCCTGCGGGATAAATATGCCAATATCGAAATTTCCTATTTTCAAAGTAATGTAGAAGGGGAGCTGATCAACGAAATTCAACGGGTAGGTTTTAGTTATGATGGGATCATTATAAACCCCGGCGGCTATACCCATACCTCGGTTGCCATTGGCGATGCAATAGCAGCAATAACCACCCCGGTAATAGAAGTACATATCTCCAATATTTTTGGCCGGGAAGATTTCAGGAAACTGTCTCATGTTTCTGCAAAGGCCAAAGGCGTTATCAGTGGTTTGGGATTGAAAGGATACGAACTGGCGCTGGAATATTTTATAAAATAACCCTTAGCAACAGGGCATAACCGGTATCTTCTTTAGGATTGTCTGCAATGGTTACAATATGCAGGCCGGATGGCGACCATACGGTAAACAGGTCGCCTTTTTTGTGCTTTACCATTTCTTTATCCAGTTGAGACAGCATTACCCCCTGAATAAACCAGCCCAGGTCACCACCCTTTTTGCCGGATTCATAATCGGCACTGTAAATGCTTGCCTGGTCGGCAAATGTGCTTGTTCCATTTTTAATTTTCCATATGATGTTTTCGGCCAGCGATTCGGCAAAGCCCTTATCAAAAACCGAGGTGTCTATTAATATGTGTTTGATGTGGTAAAAAGTATTTGGCGCTTTAACCAATATTTTAACCAGAATGTTTTCTTTTTTAAAAGGGCCGTATGTTTTGCCCACTTTACCATGGTAAGCCAGGCTGTCTGACTTGCCCATAAACTGCTGTGTACTTACCACGGTAACCGTATCAATAAAATATTTTTTCTTCAGCACATATTTTACAAAACCAATAGGGTTTTGGGTGGTATCCAGTACTTTTTTTATTTGTGCTATCGTTTGGCCTTTGGCCGAAAAAACAAACAGGGTAAGAATAAAAAAACAAATGGGTCTTTTCACATAAAAAATTTGAAGATCAAAGATAATGAAACCGGATTTCTGAACCCGGGTATTGCGCCTACCGTTTTCGTTTTTTAACCATCGGTATTTTTTTCTTCCTGGCTTCTGCATTCCACAACGCTGCAGCAACAATGATCTCCCGAACCTCTTTTTTATGTATATCGCTTACAGCATACAGGGAAACGGAAGCAACGATGGCCCTGCCTTTACCTTCCAGGGAAGGAAATTCACCGGTGAGGTCTTTGCCCCTGCAAAAACCCAGATCAATACCATTGGGTATGGCATTGATATAGCAGAACATGCCGAAATAATGATAGAAAGGAATTTTAAAGCTTAGCTTTTCCTGTATTCCCGGAACAAGGCTGGTTAATAAACGCCTCACCTGCTCAGCTATTGCCTGTTGTGTTTCCGAAAGGTTATCAATATATGCATCAACCAGCGGCGACATGGTATCTCATTTTATTTTCCGCAATACAGCCTTCACCTGCTTCTTCATTACCTCTAAATCTGCCAGCTGCTGCTGAATAAAACTATTGTCTTCTAAACGGCCAATCACTTTATACATCTCTTCATTGGTGTGATACACCATTTTGCGGAAAGGATTGCTGTAATCTTTTGCACGGGAATCGAAGATGCCTTTGCACATCCATTCTTTGGTTTCCAAAGCCTGTTTTAACAACACCCTGAAAAGCACCGGGGTAAACTGCCTTGGAGTAATGTTTAAAATTTCAAGCAGCGATGTATAGGCATGGCTGAGTTTATCGGCAGGGTAGGCAAGGCCCTGCTGCCTGTAAAAATCATGCAGCTCAACCCAGCTTTTAACCTTGCCCGATTTGATGTTGCGTTTAATACCCTCGATCTCTGTTTTTTGAATCAGCTGCCCGCCCACATTCAGCCAGTTGCTTCGTTGCACTTTTGCTGAAAGCGATTTTTTTAATGCGGCAAAATCTGCAAACTTATTATTGATGAAATGCTGCATGATTTCCTGTATACCATAATACCGGATGAGTTCTTTAAAAATTAAAATGGCCTGTGGTATTTTAAGCAGCTCGGATTTACGTTTCGAATTTTCCCAGCCGGCGATAACAGCAGTTCCGTTATCATCAGGTTTCAGCTGTTCCATTAATTTCAAAGCATCAAATAATTCATTGATGGTATCCGGAGCCAGGAAATTGTATTCTATATGTTGAATTTTTTCTGTTCTGCGGTCACGGGCAATGTATTTCCATTCATTGCGTGCAAGTGCATACATATTGTACATGAACCAATACCCCGGAATAACAACCAGCTTATTATTGGTTACATCATTGCTCACCAGGCTAAAAGGTATTCGAATATCCAGTTCTGCCGGAAAATCGCCTTTGGCCATGATGGTAAAAGAAGCAAACCTGGAATTGTGTTTTAAACTTACACAGAGCCCGGGCCAAAAACCACGCCCGGCAATGATCTCGCCATCGGCGGCGCGGCTGTTGTGGTTGCTGCCAATGGTTGCACCTGCTGCCATATTGCTTTGCCCCATTACCAGCGCGGCACATAAAAATGAATTGTTGTGATGCTGCTCATGCGCCGGAAAGATCAGGGAATTCAATACCTCGCAGCAGGAAATGGTGGAATTATTGCCCAGGTAGGAATTGATCAGCCGGGCCCCGTATTTTAACTGCGAATGCGAGGCCATTACAAAGCGCACAGCTTTTACACCATAAAAAATTCTACAGCCATATCCTACAATGCCATTTACCAGTTCGCATCCCTCACCAATTTGTGAGGTCCTTTTTTCATCACTGTTAACGGTTATGTTTTTTAATTTATTGGCACCCTTAAAATAGGCGTCGGTACCCACCCAAACGTCTTTAATGATCTTACAGTTTTTGATCACCGTTCTGTCGCCCACCTTGCCATAATAACCTCTTTGTTTATCGTAACGCTTTCCGGTAAACTCTTTAAACTTGTTCAACAGGGCATCATCTTCCCGGTACTTACTCCAAAGCCAGGCATCGCCGGCCAGCATACCGTTAAAGGGAATTACACTGCGGCCACCGGCTTCGTTGCACAATTCCATCCATACCCTGGTTCTTTCTTCTTCGCCATCTTTTAAAATTCCGTTACCAAATTTTGCATAATCGGTAGTGGCCAGTTCATTTACATTGGCGATCATGACTTCGTTGCCAATAATGTAATGACTGAGGTAATTCACATGATCGATACATACATTATTGCCAATGTCGCTGCTGATGATGGTACTGTTGTACAGGCCCACTGCCATGCGCAGGTTATGAAACTCCAGGTAAAAAGGTTCCAGCTTTCCAATACGTACCAGTCCGTAAAACTTACAATTTCTTACCAATTCGGGATTGAAATGTTTTGAAACAAAGATCTTATCCCAGTCATCGGAGGTATTTCGGTTACGGATGAGGGCTTCAATATCCTGCGCCGTAAGCTTGCGGTAATCAATGTTATTTTTGTTGTGTTGGTAACGCAGATGATATTCATCCTTGCCCTTGGGTATATATTTTTCGTCTACAAAGTTGTAGCCCAGGTTATTGACCGGATGTTTTTTAATGATGTTCATACCCCTGTCCCCTAAAGGGGAACTAAGATTTAAAGTTTATAATTTATTCAAGCAGCATTATTATCAATGGTGTAAAATAGGTAATTAAAAATAACATTTTACAAATTCCATCTTCAATTTGTTCTTCTCCGTGATAAGTTCCCCCTTTAGGGGGCGGAGGGGGTTACTCTACTGTCACACTCTTGGCCAAATTCCTTGGTTTATCCACATCAACGCCTTTTGCAATGCCCACATAGTAGCTTAACAGCTGCATGGGTATGGTACTCAGCATGGGAGCAATGATCTCATCTGCCTCGGGTATATAAAATACATCATCTGCCATACCGGGTATTATTTCATCTCCTTCGGTGATCACCGCAATCACCTTGCCTTTACGGGCTTTTATCTCCTGTATGTTGCTTACAATTTTTTCGTGGTACGAATCTTTGGTGGCAATAAACACCACCGGTAAATTTTCATCCACCAGGGCAATGGGGCCATGTTTCATTTCGGCAGCAGGATAGCCTTCGGCATGTATATAAGAGATCTCTTTTAATTTAAGCGCCCCTTCCAGTGCAATGGGGAAATTATAACCACGGCCCAGGTACAACGCATCAGAAGCGCCTTTGTACTTTAAAGCAATTGTTTTCAGCGCATCGGCATTTTTTAAAATAGCATTTACTTTTTCAGGCACTGCATCTAATTCAAGAAGCAAATGATTATACCGCTCATCGCTGATGGTGCCTTTTTCTTTTGCAATTTTTAATGCCATCATGATCAGTACGGCCAGCTGGCCGGTAAATGCCTTGGTAGATGCCACACCAATTTCAGGACCAGCATGGGTATAAGCGCCACCATCGCTGATCCGGGCAATGGATGACCCCACCACATTTACCACACCAAAAATTATGGCACCGTTTTCTTTGGCTCTTTCAATAGCAACCAGGGTATCGGCTGTTTCGCCGCTTTGCGAAATGGCAACAATAATATCTCCTTTGTTTACAATGGGGTTGCGGTACCTGAACTCCGAAGCATATTCCACTTCAACCGGAATACGGCATAGCTCTTCAATAATATATTCTGCTAAAAGCGCCGCATGCCAGCTGGTGCCACAGGCCACCATAATGATGCGTTGCGCATTTTTAAAATGGGCTATGTTATTCTGAATGCCGCTCATGGTAATGGTGCCGGCATGGGCATCCAGCCTTCCTCTCAAACAATCATGTATGGTGCTGGGCTGTTCAAAAATTTCCTTCAGCATAAAATGATCGTAACCGCCTTTTTCGATCTCGGCCAGTTCCATATCCAGTTTGGTAATAAAGGGGGTAATTTTTTCGTTGCCCAGATTTTTTAAGATGAGTTCATCGGGCCTTACAATGGCCAGTTCGTAATCATTTACATACACCACTTCCTTGGTGTATTCCAGCATGGGCGATGCATCGGATCCTAAAAAATGTTCGCCTTTGCCTACTCCAATCACCAGGGGACTTCCTTTGCGTGCTGCAATAATGGTATCCGGACTATCAGCATCTAATAACAAAATAACATAAGCACCGGTTACTCTTTTCAGCGCCACCCGTACAGCTTCTTCCAGGTCGCACTGGTTATTCTCTTTAATGTCTTCTATAAAATTCAGCAATACTTCTGTATCGGTATCGCTGGTAAAAACATAGCCTTTATTACCCAGTTCTTTTTTTAACTGGGCATAGTTTTCAATGATGCCATTGTGTATCATGGCCAATTTGCCGCTGGCCGAGGTATGCGGGTGGGCATTCCTGTCGCTGGGTTCGCCATGTGTGGCCCAACGGGTATGGCCAATGCCGGTATGGGCATGCAGATCTTTTCCTAATATAGACTCTTCCAGTTCGGCCACACGGCCTTTCTTTTTATACACTTTTAATCCGCTGTTCAGCAAAGCCACACCGGTACTGTCGTAGCCCCGGTATTCCAGTCTTTTTAAACCGGTAATTACAATCGGGTAAGCTTCTTTTGGGCCTGTGTAACCAACAATTCCGCACATATAATGAGTTTTTTTTCTTAAAAAATTGAGCCAAATAAACCGAAGAATTACCTCCTTTACTGCCTGTATAAATATCTGCGCAAATTAACGAAATTGTAGATAAATGAGCATTTTAAGACTCAGCCATCAGGCAGTTTTGAATTGAATAGCTTAAATTTAAGGTATTAAAATAATGGTTATGAAATATTTATTGATCTTTTTGACGATACTGGGTATACATCAATCCATAACTGCACAGCAGGAGCCCGGCGTTACCAAAATCTTTATTGTGCGCCACGCCGAAAAAGAAACCGGTAAAGACCCTTTATTGACCGCAGCCGGCAATGCCCGTGCCGGCGACCTGATGAGGGCATTGCAAAATGAGGACATTCAAAAAATTTATGTAAGCCAGTTTCGCCGTACACAAAATACCGGTGACAGTTTAAGGCTGCAATTAAAGATTGATACGGTACATTATGCGGCAGACACCGTTTGCGACAACCTTATTAATGCCATTATGGAGCATGGGGATTTTGGGAAGACCATTTTAATCATAGGCCACAGCAATACCCTGCCACAAATCATCAGAAAACTTGGCGTAGCCGATTACCCTTACGGCGATATACCCGATAATGAGTTTGATCATTTATTTATGATCACTTATAAGAAGGAGAAAGCAAAGTTGAAGCAGATGAAGTATGGTGCAAGATCAGGAGCTTCGGCTGCCATGCAATAGTTATAACAACACCCCGCTCAAAAATAAATACGCCACCGAGAAATAAATAATGATACCGGTAACATCAACCAGTGTGGCTACAAATGGTGCAGAAGAAGTGGCCGGATCAAATTTCATGCGCTTCAAAAAGATAGGCAGCATAGAGCCCGCCAAAGTGCCCCACAATACCACACCCAGTACAGAAATACCGGTTACCATGGCCAGTAAAAAAGTATGGGTGCCATATAAATGGGGCTCTACATTACTCCACACATAGGTGCGTAAAAAGCCCACCAGGCCCAGAATACCGCCAAGCACCAGGCCGCTTTTTATTTCTCTTTTTAAAATGGTAAACCAATCGGCAATGGTAATTTCTGCCTTTGCCATGGCCTGAATGATGAGGGTAGAGGCCTGGCTTCCGGTATTGCCGCCGCTGGAGATGATCAAAGGAACCAGCATATTCAATACCAGCACTTTTTTAATTTCATCTTCAAAAAAACTCATGGCACTGGCCGTTAATAACTCGCCGGCAAAAAGAACGATCAGCCAGGGGGCACGTTTGCCGATCAGTTTCCAGAAGGGCATATCCAGGTAAGGCTCATCCAGTGCTTCGGTACCACCAATTTTTTGAATGTCTTCGCTGTACTCTTCTTCGGCCACCCAAAGAATATCATCAATGGTTACAATGCCCAGTAAAATATTGTTGTCATCCGTTACCGGCAAAGCCACGCGGTTATTCATTTTAAAAACCTCGCTGGCCATTTCCTGGTCGTCGTTTACATGTAAGGCTATAAAGCGGCCGTCCATTATTTCTTTTACTTTGGTCTGAGGCCCGGCCAGAATAAAATCCCGTATCCGGATATCATCCAGCAATTCATCCGCTTCATTGATCACATAGATCACATCAATGGTTTCGCTGCCACGGGCATGTTTGCGGATGGTATCAAACACTTCGGCCACGGTGTTCTCTTCATACACATATACATAATCGGGTGTCATGATCCTGCCCATGCTGTTCTCGGGATAGCCCAGCAGTTCCAGGGTTACTATACGCTCATCAGGGTCCAGCGTTTTTATCAGGTCGCGTACGATGCTGGTGGGTAATTCTTCCAGAAATGCCACACGGTCATCTGCCGGCAGTTCGTTCAGCAGCTCGGTGGTTTTAATGACCGGTAAATCTTTGATTATCCTTTTCTGGGTAGCTAATTCAATGATCTTAAAAACACCGGCTGCGCGGTGAATAGAAAGCAAGGAAATGATCTGGCATTCATAGTCCTCATTGTCATAGATAAGTTCTGCCACGTCACTGATGTTCTGGTCATTCAGGAATTCCTGGATGGCCAGTTGATTTTCAGAAGCGATCACTTCTTCAAACTGCTGCTGTATGGATATTTCTTCCGTTTCGGTTGACATCAGTTAATTTTTTTGTACCAATTTGAAATGCTGACTATCAGCTTTCTGTCAGTCTGAGCTTGTCGAAGACGGGCTGGTTAAATATAGCTCCGGTTTCCACATTCCGATGGCTATCGGAACAACCTGACAACTTTTCAAACAGCAGTACTCTTATTCTTTGTTATTAAATTGCAGTACAATTGTGTCGCAATTTAACCCATTTATCTTAAGCAAATGTTATGCTGAAACCTTATTTATTTGTGGACGATACCAGCGGAAAGGGCAGAGGGGTGTTTACCCATGAACGCATTCCTGCCAATACGGTTATTGAAATAGCACCGGTGATCGTAATGGAATTTTCAGACAGGGAACATCTGGATAAAACTTTATTGCACGATTATATTTTTGAATGGGGTAAAGAGAAAGACAGGTGTGCCATGGCGCTCGGGTTGATACCGATCTATAACCACAGTTACAAAAGCAACTGTGAGTATTTTATGGATTATGAGGACAGTTCCATTATGGTTAAAACAGTAAGGGTAATTGAGAACGGTGAAGAGCTTACCATTAATTATAATGGCGACTGGAACGATGGGAAAAAAGTTTGGTTTGATGTAAAATAAACAGCTGCTGCAATATTGCAGCAGCTGTTTACCTGTTCAGTTAAAAAATATTAATCAACATACCGGTGGCCTGCATTGATCCAGTCTACGATCTTTTGTTTATCAGTTGCATTTAATGCCGGATTCGGCGCTGGTGGCATTACAGATGGATTAGCGTCTACTGCCCTTGCTTTAATTCTGTCCCATGCACCAACAATGGTGCAATCAAGTGTAAAGTTTAAACCACTTTGCGGACTTGCTCCAACATGACAACCCGTAGTGGCACAGTTGGTTTGCAATACAGCTTTTACTGCCGCGAACAAAGCGCCTGCCGGAGCATCTGAAACGGTTGACGTACCTGTTTTTATACAGCCATCAGCATCTCTTGCCGCAATGTTATATGTTGCAGCTGCCAGGTTATTAAAAATATTAGAACCCTGAAATGCACCACTATTCAAACTATACGTAAAACCAACACCGCCACCTGCAGTGATGGTAATTTTGCCGGTAGGTGTGGCAGCACATTTATCATTGCCAACGGTAACAGCTGATATGGTTAATGTTTTACCGATGCAGGGATCCAATGTAATGGTAAACGGTTGTGATTTTAAACAACCATCGAGGTCTTTGGCCGTAACGGTATATGCTCCGGCTGCCAAACCTGTAAAATTACCACTGCCCTGAAAAGCGCCTGAATTAAGCTGGTAGGTAAAACCGGTACTTCCGCTGGCTGATGCCGATATGGAACCGTTTGCTGCACCGGCTGCAGGTCCGGCATTTACCGTAGTGCCCGAAACAACTATTGTTTTTGCGGCACAAATATCCTGCACATTAAATGTTTGTGTTTTTAAGCAGCCTTCAAAATCTTTTGCAGTAACCGTGTAGGCACCAATGGCCAACCCGGTAAAAACACCTGATCCCTGGAAGGCACCACCATTAAGGCTATACGTAAAACCGGTACTGCCCGCTGCAACAGCTGTTATAGATCCGTTTGCAGTACCCGCTATGGTATTTACAACGGTTCCGTTAACAGTAATGCTTTTTATGGTACAGGGGTCGTTAACGGTAAAGGTTCCGCTACCGGTACAGCCTGATGCATTTTTAGCTATGATGATATAAGTGCCTGCAGCCAGGCCGGTAAAATTGCCGGAAGCCTGAAAAGCACCACCGTTAATGTTATAGGTAAAACTGCTGCTGCCTGAAGCGGATGCGTTGATGGCGCCAACGGATGCACCTGTTGTGGTATTGGTTACCGTTGCGGTTACCGAAATAGTAATGCCCGCACATGGATTTGGAGTTGGTGGTGCTGGCGTATCGCCTTTACCGCCACAACTGTTGATGGTTAATAATCCAATGAATAAAAGGCCCGTTAACAGGTAACTTATTAAAATCTTTTTTTTCATAAAAAATAATTTTTAGGTTTTGGCTTGCTGCGTTTTTGTTTAATGTTGAAATATGGAATAGTTTGTACCGCTACCAGTGCATGTATGATTTAAACGGTACTTTGTTTTAAAAGGTTGCCTTGATGTTTGATTGGCCATTTTTGGCATGTACCGGAGTTTATTTAAAAAAGTAAAACAAGGCAGTTTGGGATGGAAGTTTAATGATGGGGCTGGGTGAAAATCAGGGGTAAATAAACAGGCTGTTTATAGTTACAAAAAAAGGCGAAACGGGTTGGTTTCGCCTGGTATAAGAAATTGTCTTTTATTAAGCCTGTTCTATCAATTGAATTTCGCAGGCAATTCTTACTTCATCACTTACCACTACGCCTCCGGCCTCCGTTACTGCACTCCAGGTAAGGCCAAAATCTTTTCGGTTAATTTTTCCGCTGATGGTGAAACCGGCTTTGGTATTGCCATAAGGGTCTTTTACAACGCCACCGGATTCAACCGATAATTTTACATTTTTGGTTACATCACGAATGGTGAGGTCGCCCAGAAGTTCATAACTGCCATCACTGTTCACATTTTCGCTTTTAGTGGCTTCAAATTTGATCTCTGGAAATTTTTCAACATCAAAGAAATCAGCGCTTTTAAGATGTCCGTCCCTTTGTTCATTTTTGGTAGATATGGAATTTACATCAGCCGTAAAACTGATCCTGGCTTTTGTAAAATCTGCATCCTCCGTTTGAGCCGATACCGTAAAATTGCCGAAACTGCCGGTAACGTTGGTGATCATCAGGTGTTTGATCTTGAATTGTACTTCGCTGTGTGTGGGGTCTAAAACCCAGGTTTTGTTTGCCATGTTTTTTTAAATTTAGTGCAAGTTAATAATTAATGTTTAAACATTGAATATTTTTTTGAAATAAAATGTTAATACCAATTCTACATTTTATCCAGACTTATAAAAGCTGTCAGGTTGTCCCGATAGCTATCGGGATGTCGAAACCGGTGCCATTAGGAAAAGAACTTCTTTTATTTGTCAACCCGCCTTCAACAAGCCTGTTTGCCGACAAAGGCAGGCTCAGGCTGACCGTAAAAAAAATCCCGCTAAAAAGCGGGATTTATAAAAGGGTAAAATGGTTGCTTATTTATTGGCTTCAAACTCACGCCTGATAATATTTAATGCCGCGCCTGCCTTAAACCATTCGATCTGCTGTTCGTTATAGGTATGATTTACCGTGATCGTGTCAGAGGTGCCATCAGCATGGTTGAACACCATTTGCAATGGTTTGCCTGGTACAAATCCGGTTAAACCCAGGATATCGATGCTGTCATCTTCCTGTATTTTATTGTAATCTTCCTTATCAGCAAAAGTGAGCGCCAGCATACCCTGTTTTTTCAGGTTTGTTTCATGAATGCGGGCAAAAGACTTTACCAACACGGCACGTACTCCCAGGAACCTGGGTTCCATGGCTGCATGTTCCCTGGATGAGCCTTCGCCATAATTTTCGTCACCCACCACAACAGAACCTACGCCTGCTGCTTTATAAGCCCTTTGTGTAGCCGGTACCGCACCATATGCGCCGGTCAGTTGATTTTTAACATTATCGGTCTTTTCATTAAAGAAATTCAATGCACCAATCAGCATGTTGTTGCTGATATTATCCAGGTGGCCGCGAAACTTAAGCCAGGGGCCTGCCATGGAGATATGATCGGTGGTACATTTTCCCTTGGCCTTGATCAGTAATTTCAATCCTTTCAGATCTGTTCCTTCCCATGCTTTAAAGGGTTCCAGTATCTGCAGCCTGTCGGACGTTGGTGATACCAGCACTTCCACCTGGCTGCCATCTTCGGCAGGAGCCTGGAAGCCGGCATCTTCCACTGCAAAGCCTTTAAGCGGCATTTCAATACCCAGCGGTTCTTCCAGTTTAAATTTTTCTCCTTTATCGTTGGTTAAGTAATCGGTCAGCGGATTAAAAGAAAGCGAACCCGCAATGGCCAAAGCCGTTGTTATTTCGGGCGAAGCCACAAAAGCATGTGTATTGGGATTGCCATCATTTCTTTTAGAGAAATTACGGTTGTATGAAGTAACGATCGAATTTTTCCGGTTAGGATCATCTGAATGCCTTGCCCACTGTCCGATGCAGGGTCCGCAGGCGTTGGCCAATACCACACCGCCCATTTTCTCAAATGTTTCCAGGTATCCATCCCGTTCTACGGTATAACGAACCTGTTCAGAGCCCGGCGTAATGGTGAACTCTGCCTTTGCTTTAAAGTTATTATCCGATGCCTGTTTGGCTATGGAAGCAGCACGGGTAATATCTTCATACGAAGAGTTGGTGCAGGAACCTATTAATCCTACTTCCATTTTATCGGGCCAGCCATTAACCTTCACAGCATCGGCAAATTTAGAGATAGGCCAGGCCAGATCAGGCGTAAAAGGCCCGTTGATATGGGGTTCCAGTTCAGATAAATTAATTTCTATTACCTGGTCAAAATAACTTTCAGGATTGGCATATACTTCATCATCGCCGGTAAGGTGTGCTGCAATTGCGTCGGCACCGTCTGCTACTTCAGCCCTGCCCGTTCCCCGTAAATATTCACCCATTTTTGCATCATAGCCAAAGATGGAAGTGGTGGCACCAATTTCGGCACCCATATTACAAATGGTTCCTTTGCCGGTACATGATAGTGATTTTGCACCATCGCCAAAATATTCGAGTATGGCACCGGTACCACCTTTTACAGTAAGTATACCGGCCACTTTTAAAATAATATCTTTTGAAGCGGTCCATCCGCTTAATTTACCGGTAAGTTTTACCCCGATCAGCTTGGGGAATTTAAGTTCCCAGGGCAAGCCTGCCATCACATCACAGGCATCGGCACCACCCACGCCTATGGCTATAATGCCCAGTCCGCCTGCATTTACGGTATGGCTGTCGGTACCGATCATCATCCCGCCGGGAAAAGCATATTGCTCTAAAACAACCTGGTGAATAATACCTGCACCGGGTTTCCAGAATCCAATGCCGTATTTGTTTGAAACAGAGGCCAGGAAGTCGTACACCTCTTTATTCTGTGATTTTGCTTTTGAAAGATCAGCAACAGCACCTACTTCGGCCTGTATCAGGTGATCGCAATGTACGGTAGATGGCACCGCTACTTTTGCACGGCCGGCCTGCATGAATTGCAACAGGGCCATTTGTGCAGTGGCATCCTGCATGGCAACACGGTCGGGAGCAAATTCCACATAATCTTTTCCTCTTTCATAAGCAGTGGTAGCTGCTCCCTGCCAAAGGTGGGCATACAATATTTTTTCGGTGAGGGTTAAAGGTTTGCCGGTTGCTTTACGGGCAGCGTCAATACGGGCGCCAAAGTTGCTGTACAACTTTTTGATCATGTCAATGTCGAAGGCCATAGTTATAATTTAATAATGTGCTAATTTGATGATGTGCTAATGGATGAACGAGTAAAAAAGGGCTGATTGCACCGGATTCATTAGCAAACCAGCTAATTATCTAATCAGCTAATTAATGAGTTGCAAATTTATGAAAACTGAAGCATTTTTTAAAGGCTTTGTTTTTAGCGTAAAATATGTTTATTTTTACGTTATGAACCGGTTCAGGAATTTTATAGAATGGCATGTATTTGGCGTTTGTTCGGCCATTGGCGAAAAAATGGGCATTGCCACCACTACTATCCGTAAGTATTTTATCTACATGTCGTTCATGACATTCGGTTCTCCTGTGATCGTGTACGTCTTTGTTGCTTTCTGGATGAATATCAAACGGTATATATTGAATGCGCGGAGGAACCCGCTTCGATACCTGTAACCCCCTCCGCCTCCGCTGGCCAGCAGAGGAACTTGCAGCATTTCAAATCAGGAAAATTACGTTTCAAAAACAGTTATCTGTTTAACAGGATTTAATTCGGGGTGATTGCTGATCTTATCCTCACCAGCTTCTCCAGTAAATTTTCCAGCAGATCCAATCTCAACATATTGGCGCCATCACTTTTTGCAACAGCAGGATTGGGGTGTGTTTCAATAAATAAACCATCGGCACCGGTGGCAATGGCCGCTTTGGCAATGGTTTCTATCAGTTCGGGATTTCCGCCGGTTATGCCACCAGACTGGTTTGGCTGCTGTAAAGCATGGGTGCAATCCATGATCACCGGTACATTTATTTCTTTCATCCAGGTTATGTTGCGATAGTCAACTACCAGGTCGGTGTAACCAAAAGTATTGCCTCTTTCGATCAACCCAACTTTATCATTACCGGCTGCATTAATTTTTTCAACAGCAAATTTCATGGAGGGGCCGCTTAAGAACTGCCCTTTTTTTACGTTCACGATCTTGCCTGTTTTTGCAGCAGCAATTAACAGATCTGTTTGCCTGCAAAGGAAGGCCGGTATCTGCAGCACATCGACATATTCGGCGGCCATAGCAGCTTCTTCGGCAGTATGTATATCGGTTGTGGTTGGTATATTGAATTTTTCACCCACTTTTTTTATCAACTCCAAAGCGGCCTGGTCACCAATACCGGTAAAAGAACTGGCCGAAGTACGGTTTGCCTTTCGGTAAGATGCTTTAAAAATATATGGGATCTCCAGTTTTTTACAGATGCCTGCCACTTTTTCTGCAATATCCATTACGATCTCTTCTCCTTCCACCACGCAGGGGCCGGCAATGAGGAAGAAGTTATTGTCATTATTTTTTTGATTGCTGAAAAGTTCTTTTAAATGTTTTTCCATATTACAAAGTTAGGGGGTAATTTAATTACACTAATTAGTACGAATTACACGAATTGGGTTAATTTGTAAAAAAACAATCCTTAAAAATCGAGTAATTCGTGTAATTCGTTGAAATTCGTGAAATAAAATAAACTATGGTAAAAGAAAAAATATTGGTCATTGGCGCCTCGGGCCAGATAGGAGTGGAGCTTACACTGGCTTTGCGAAAAATATATGGCAATGCCAATGTGGTTGCCTCCGACCTGCGTGAAGAAAATTACCTGCTTAAAGGCACCGGCCCTTATGTAAGCCTTGATGTGATGAACAAGGAGATGCTGCATGTGCAGGTGATACGGCAGGGGATCACACAGATCTATTTACTGGCAGCCATCCTTTCTGCCACCGGCGAAAAAAATCCCAACCTGGCCTGGAGTTTAAACATGCAGAGTTTATTGAACGTACTGGACATAGCCCGGGAAGAAAAACTTACCAAAGTGTACTGGCCATCTTCCATTGCTGTTTTTGGGCCCACCTCTCCCAAACAAAACTGTCCGCAGGCTACGGTTATTGAACCGGTAACCGTTTACGGCATCAGCAAATTTGCCGGAGAGTTCTGGTGCAATTATTATTTCCGGCGCTACGGGGTGGATGTAAGAAGTTTGCGTTACCCGGGTTTGATCAGCTATAAAAGTGCACCCGGTGGCGGTACTACTGATTATGCTGTTGAAATTTATCATGAAGCACTGGAAGAAAAAAAATACGAATGTTTTTTACGCGAAGATACCTACCTGCCCATGATGTATATGCCCGATGCCATTCGGGCTACCATCGAACTGATGGAAGCGGATGCTTCAAAAATTTCTGTGCGTACTTCCTACAATATTTCGGGCATGAGTTTTTCGCCAAAGGAAATTGCTGCAGCGATACAAAAGCATATTCCTGATTTTTCCATTAGTTATAAACCTGATTACCGGCAACCTATTGCCGACAGCTGGCCGCAGAGTATTGATGATGCGGTTGCACGTAAGGACTGGGGCTGGAAAGAAGAGTTTGACCTGGAAAGAATGACGAAGGATATGCTGGAGAATTTAAAACACTAATTTATTACACTAATTATTACGAATTACACGAATTGAAATGCAAATTATTTCGGAAAAACAATTCGTGTAATTAGTTTAATTTGTGTAATTATCAAATCAGCTTATGCTCGTAAGCATACTTCACCAGCCCGATAACACTGCTGGTATTTGTTTTGCGGAAAATATTTTTACGGTGTGTTTCAACAGTGCGTTCACTCAGGAATAATTTTTCTGCTATCTGTTTATTGCTTAATTCTTTTTCTATCAGCTGAATGATCTCAATTTCCCGGGCAGTTAAACGTGCATCAGCATTTTCCTTTTTCATTTCGCTGGCGCGGGCCATTTCCTTCAACACTTCTTCGCTGAAATAAATGCCACCCCCTGATATCTTTTCCAATGCTTTTACCAGTTCCTGTTTGCCGATATTTTTTAAAACATAGCCCGATATATCGGCATCATCAATCATCTGGTTCACCAGGTCGCCCTGCCCGCTCATGGAAAGTGCCAGTATTTTTATTGCTGGAAATTGCTGATGTACCAGTTTCGAAAGTTCAGCCCCGTTTAATCCGGGCATCATGATATCGGTCAATAAAATATCGATCGGACTTTTTTCAATCAAAGAGATCATTTCCAGTGGCTGCGTACACTCAATAACCACCTCAAACTGGTCGTGGCCATGCAAAAGAGACTTCAGGCCATCAATTACGATCTGATGATCATCTACAATACCTAAGCTTATTTTTTTGTCTTTCATATGGTCTGTTACTGCCGGTAAAGCATGCAAGTTAATTTTTTTAACCCGCAATTGGGATGTGAATGGCTACCAGTGTTCCTTTTCCGGGCGAACTGTCAAAATCAACAGTGCCTTTTAAAAAGGATACTCTTGAACTGATGTTCTTTAAACCAATTCCTTCAAATTTTTGTTTATCATTAATGTCAAATCCACGGCCATTGTCTTCAACAGTTGCCGCTATGCCATCTGCATCTTTTATCAAAGATATATCCAGATTATCTGCTCCGGAATGTTTTATCACATTATTCACACATTCCTGTATCACCCGGTATAAAACGGTTTCGGTATTGCTGTCCAGCCGCTCCTGCAATCCTTCTGTGTGCAGGTTAATTTTGATGATGCGGTTGTCTATTTTATCCAGGAACTCCTTTACCGCATTTGCCAGACCGCTTTTCAGCAAGGCATTGGGCATCATCTGGTGGCTCACACTTCTTATCTCCTTACAGCTTTCATCAACCAGTGCGATCAGGCGTTCAAGACTTTGTTTCTGTGCTTCATCTTTAAAGGTCATATCACTTTCAAATGCCGATAAATTCATTTTTGCAGCACTCATCATCTGTCCCACACCATCATGCAACTCAGCTGCAATTCGCCGGCGTTCATTTTCTTCGGTTTGGATGATGGCTTTGGTCGACAGGTCCTGCTGCTTCATCACTTCGGCCTGCAGATGCATCTTGCTCTGGATCTGCCGTTTGCGGTAAAAACTGAAGCCCGCTAAAAACAGTAAAACCGCAGCAATTGCAAATCCCCAAAGCTGCAGATTTTTTCTGGCCAATTGTGCTTTTTGAAGCTTGAGTTGCTGTTCTTTTTTTTCGGCCTGGTATCGGGCATTCAGTTTTTCTATTTCCTGTATCTTATTGCCGGAATAAATGGAGTCTTTAAGCTGGGATTGTTTTTTATAATAATCAAGTGATGATGCATAGTCTCCTTTTTTTTCAGCAATTACAGCAAGCTCTTTGTAATTTGACAACTGCAGGTCGGCAAATTTCATTTTAAAAGCCAGGCTGTTACTGAGGTTGTATTGTTCAATGGCCTTGTCATAATTTCCCTGTTCTTTATACATATATCCCAGATCACCATGACTGAGGGCAATGGAAAAACTATCGTTTAATTTTTTGCGCAGCTCTAAAGATCTGATCAAATAATCTTCCGCTTCAGAAAATTTCTGCTGTAACGTATACACGCCGCCTAAAAAATTATAGGAATATGCAATACCTGCATCATCTTTCATTTTTTCACGAATGGCTAAAGATGCTTTATATCTTTTTATGGCTTCTTCATAATCTGCACGGTATTCAAATACCACACCCGATTCATTGAGTATGGTGGCCATTTCACTTTCATTATTCCCTTTTTTGTAAATGTCATACGCTTCATTGTACATCTGTAAAGCACGGTCAAGGTCCCTTGTTTTGCGGTAAAGCTTGCCCATTTCATTTAACACAGCAGCCTTTTTTGCCGGATCTTTTGTTTTGTTTGCCACCGCCAATGCCTGATAATAATAAACAGCAGCACTGTCGTATGCACCTTTAAAATACCAGGAGAGGCCGGTGTTTTTTATAAATTCACTTAATGAGGCATTGTCTTTGAGTTTTTCTGCAAGCGCCGCACCTGCTTTTGATACAGCCTGGCATTCATCAAAATCTTTGGTAATCAAGGCCTGCGAAATGATTTTAAAGGCATTAAGTTTTTCGGAGTTATCTGCTTTAAATTTAATGATGAACCTGAGGCTGTCTAAATTAACCGTTTGGGCATTTGACAAAAATGACTGCATTAAAAATAAAAAGAAGAAGATTTTTATTTTGATCATATGCTGTTTTACGGTTTAAGACAGGCCAAGCACATCTTTCATGCTGAAAATGCCTTTTTTGTTGCAGATATATTCCGCCGCCAATACAGCGCCCAGGGCAAACCCGTTGCGGTTATGTGCTGTATGTATGATCTCAATATCATCAATGGCCGAACTATAGGTTATGCTGTGGGTACCCGGGGCCGGATCTTCCCTTTTGCTGATGATGGCCAGTTCACCGGGATTGCCGGTTTCGTTATTCACCCATTTTTTCTTTCCGGGTAATTCCTGCATGATCTGTTCAGCTAAAGTGATGGCAGTTCCGCTGGGCGCATCTTTCTTTTGGGTATGATGGATTTCCTGCATACTGATGGTGTACTCATCATGCCCCTTCATCAGCTGCGCCAGCTTTTTATTTACTTCAAAAAAAATATTTACGCCCACGCTGAAATTACTGGCATATAAAAAGCTACCGTTCTTTTCATTGCATATTTTTTCTGCTTCAGGCCAGTCCTGCAGCCAGCCTGTACTGCCGCTTACAGTTGGTATACCGGCATCTAAACATTTCAGGATATTTTCTTTGGCACTGTGCGGCCCTGTAAATTCAATGGCCACATCACATTGTGCCAGATTTTCTTTTGTAAAAGAACCCAGGCTGTCAATATCTATTTTCAAATCCACGGTGTGCCCTCTTTCAAGAGCAATGGCCTCAATGGTTTTACCCATTTTGCCATAACCGATCAGTGCGATTTTCATACCTCCAGAACTTCGTTCGTTCTCTTTCAGGGAACCCCTGACGGGCGAATTACCTGCATTATTCATCTGTGATTTTTTAGTTGGTGATAACGAAAATGAAGATAATTATTTTGAACGGTTTTTTCCGATGTTGAGTACTATACTTATGCCGTTGGTATTGGCAAGCTGGCTGTATCCGGGTTTTATCTGCAAGCTCAGGTCATCACTTACGTCAAAAGTTTTCAGGTGTGCGTCAACTGTAGCGTCAACCACATTCAATCCCCAAAAAACAATAAAAAATAAAACGGTGTAATCAATATTCTGCCTTACCTGGTTTCTGAAAGTTCTTATTCTTTCCGGCTGATCTTTTATGGTAAAATAGGGTTGGGGTATTTCAAAATCATTGCCGGGGTTGCCATCAATGGCATTGGTGTAAGCAATTTTAGCTTCATTGTATTGCTTTACATTTCTGAAAAAAATGTAGGTGGTTGTGCCTAATGCAGCATACACAACCGGTATCTTCCATATTTTTTTATTGGTATACTGCCCCCAGCCGGGCAATATGGCCGAACGGTATGTAGCTATCCGGGGGTTATATGCTTTCCCGGGTTCGGGTTTCGAAAAAATACGGGTATTCTTTTTTTGTGTGCTGTCTTTTTGTGCAAAAAGATGGCTGTTTACAAAAAGCGAACAAATGAACATGAAAAATATGGAGGCTTTCAACATTAAGATACGTTGATATTTAATTTATCAAGCAATGCATTCAGTTCTTCAACAGAGTAGTATTCAAATAAAATACTCCCATTGCCTTTTTTGCCGTGTTTTAGTTTTACACGGGTATTGTAGGCCGACACTAAATTATCTTCAATTTTTTTTAAATTGGCCGGCAGCGAAGCTTTTACCGCAACTTTAACAGCGGGGGTATATTGTTTACGTACCAGTTCTTCTGCCTGCCTTACGGAAAGGCCGTGCTTTTTTATTTCGTTGAAAATGTACAATTGTTTATCAACCACATCAACATTGATCAAAGCCCTGGCATGTCCCATGCTGATCACACCGGTACGAACCGCTACCTGAATATCCGGTGGTAATTTTAATAAGCGGATGTAATTGGCAACTGTGCTTCTTTCTTTGCCCATCCTTTCTGCAACCTGGTCCTGGGTGTATTCCAGTTCATCCATCAGGCGTTTGTAGCTTAGTGCAATTTCAATGGCATTCAGGTCTTTTCGCTGCAGGTTTTCGAGCAGTGATAACTCCAGCAACTGGGCATCGTTGGCCTGGCGTATATACACCGGTACATCTGTTAAACCGGCAATCTTTGAAGCCCTGAAACGCCGTTCACCGGCAATGAGCCGGTATTTGCCACTTGGTAGTTTAGATACGGTAAGGGGCTGAATGATGTCGTGTATTTTTATGGATGCAGCCAGTTCATTGAGTTCAGCTTCATCAAAATCATGCCGGGGCTGTTTGGGATTAACTTCTATCTGGTCAAGCGGGATACGCATGGATACAGAAGCCTGCTCCACCACTTCGGGTTTAAGATTTCCGGCAGTGTTTTTCAGGTCAGCATCAATGTTCTGTAATAAACTTCTTATTCCTTTTCCTAAAGCGTCTTTTTTGTTTGGAGCGTTCATTTTAATTTTAGTTTACCATTTATCATTTACTATTTACCATTTTAAAAAGCTCATACTCTATAAAGTCCAATGGTAAACCGTAAATGGTAAATTATTCAAGTATCCTTTCTTCTTCTTTTATTTTGGTCATGTTGTTCTTCTGTAAAATTTCTTTGGCCAGGTTAAGGTAATTTACAGACCCCTTGCTGTCGGCATCATACAAAATAACCGGTTTTCCAAAACTTGGAGCCTCGCTCAACCGGGTGTTGCGGTGAATGATGCTGCTGAAAACAATGTCTTCAAAATGGCGGCGTACTTCACTAACCACCTGGTTGCACAGGCGCAGGCGCCCGTCATACATGGTCATTAAAATGCCTTCTATCTTTAAATCGGTGTTGAGCCTGTTTTGTACAATTTTGATGGTATTGAGTAATTTGCCCAGGCCTTCCAATGCAAAAAATTCGGTTTGCACGGGCACTACCACACTATCGGCTGCGGTTAGTGCATTTACCGTGATCAATCCCAGGGAAGGAGAACAATCAATAATAATGAAATCATAATTATCCTTTACCGGCTCCAGTATTTTTTTCAACACGTTCTCCCGGTTAGGGTAGTTGATCATTTCAATTTCGGCTCCTACCAGGTCAATATGCGATGGCAGCAGGTCTAAATACGGGATTTCTGTCTTTAAGATAATATCCTTTGCCAATGCATCATTCACCATACAATCGTACAGGCTTTGGGTAATATTATGCAGGTCGAACCCTGTACCGGTGGTACTGTTGGCCTGGGGGTCGGCATCTACCAGCAGGGTTTTATATTCGAGCACGGCCAAACTTGCAGCCAGGTTTATTGCTGTGGTTGTTTTACCTACTCCGCCTTTTTGATTTGCTACACCTATAATTTTAGCCATGGTATCGTTACTCGTTTCTTGTTTCCTGTTGTTTGGGGCATTTGGTGCACAAATAACAGGAAACTGGTATGGGTTGTTATATTTCTATTGTTTGTCCAATGCCCGGAAGTGATAATTCCAGTTCATGCTTCTTAAAGATATCTATTGCTTTTTGATGATCTGTTTTAATAAAGCCAAAGGTATCGTAATGTACTCCAATTACCATTTTAGTTTGAATCATTTTTGCAGCCATTGCCGCATCTTCTGCACCCATGGTAAAATTATCGCCGATGGGCAGTATGGCACAATCTATATCGGCAAATACCGGGATCAGCTGCATATCCAGTGTTAATGCGGTATCTCCTGAGTAATATACATTGCACTCATCACTTAAAATAATAAAGCCCATGGGTGTACCGCCATAGCTTCCATCGGGTAAAGAGGAAGAATGAACGGCGTTTACGCACTTTACCGTACCAAAATCAAAGGCCCATTTGCCTCCGGGGTTCATGGGGTGATACTTTTCAATTCCCTTGCGGTTAAACCACATGGCTAACTCATAGTTGGCAATGATTACCCCGCCGGTCCTTTTGGCTATGGATTCAGCATCGGCTACATGGTCAAAGTGACCATGACTCAATAAAATGTAATCGGCCTCAATATTACCGATATCAATGGCCGAGGCCAGTTCATTTCCTGAAATAAACGGGTCAAATAAAAGTATTTTACCATTTGCCCGGATGCTGAAACAGGAATGACCATAGTAAGTAAACTGCATGTTAAAATATTTTTACATCCCAACCGTCTTTGTCAAAAGAAACAATTTTTTGTGCAAATTGCTGTCAGGTTGGCAAATTTAACCATTCGGCATAAAATTGGACAACAAAGAAGCATCTTAATTGTATTATACAGTAATTAATACAAAAACGTACAATTTTATGGTTACCATTATTTCGGGAACAAACAGGAAATACAGCAATACTTTTAAAATTGCCCGCGAATACCAGCTGATGCTGCAGGAAAAGGGGATTGAAGCCGGATTGCTCTCGCTGGAAGAACTGGACCTGCTTCAGTACAATACTGCTTTTGAGGCCATAGAAAATGAGGTTTTGATACCAGCCAGTCATTTTATCATCATATCACCTGAGTACAATGGCAGTTTTCCCGGAGTGTTGAAACTACTGTTTGATACCAGCCGTTCGCATGAAATATGGTTTAATAAAAAAGCACTGCTTACCGGCGTTTCCACCGGCCGGGCCGGTAACCTGCGTGGGATGGACCATCTGTCGGATGTGTTGAACCACATAAAAGTTACGGTTCATCCCAACAAACTTCCCATTTCTGCAATAAACAAAGTGATGGACACCGATGGAAGAATAATTGATAAAAACACGTTAAAAGCCATACACCAGCAATTGGATGAATTTATTTTATGGGCCGATTTAACCCCCAAAACACGAACTTTGAACTATTAAAAATTAAGCATGCCCTTACGTACTCCATTAGGTGTTTTTTTAGTTGTAGCCATTATGCTTTTAATGGATACCTACATTTTTCAGGCTATTAAAGCGGTGAGCCAATCTGTATCACCCAGGTTAAGGATGGTTATTTATACCATTTACTGGACCTTAAGTGCTATTGCCGTAGTCTGTTTTATTTTGTTTGTGTTTACTGAGCAGCATTTTATGGGGAGGCGGTTTCGCACGTATCTTTTTGCCACGTTCATCGGGCTTTTTATGGCCAAACTGGTTGCCATTTTTTTCTTTTTAATAGATGATCTGCGCAGGGGCATTCAATGGGTTTCAGGAAAATTATTTTTTAATACAACTGATACAGATGCCACGGGCAGCGACGCGATCAGCCGCTCGGCTTTCTTAAGCTGGATGGGCCTGGCTGCCGGCGGAACCCTTTTTGGCAGCCTGTTGTATGGCTATAGCAACAAGTATAATTATCACGTAAAACGCTTACAACTGGCCTATGATAATTTGCCGGCTGCTTTCAGGGGGCTCAAGATCATTCACATAAGCGATATACACAGTGGCAGTTTTACCAATAAAAAAGCGGTGACGCTTGGCGTAGAAAAAATAATCAATGAAAATGCCGATCTGATCTTATTTACCGGCGATCTGGTGAATGACCGGGCAACTGAAATGGATGATTATAAAGAGGTGTTTAATAAACTGAAAGCGCCCCTGGGCGTTTACAGCATATTGGGCAATCATGATTACGGGGACTATGTAAGATGGCCATATAATGGCATCAGTAAGTTGCAAAACCTGCAAGATGTGAAACAGGTACATGCCGATATGGGTTGGAAACTTTTAATGAATGAACACGTAGAACTGGAAAAGAACGGTGAAAAAATTGCGTTGATAGGTATTGAGAACTGGAGCAATAAAGCCCGTTTTCCAAAGCATGGCCGGCTTGACCTGGCCCACCCGGGTGCAGACAAATACCCCTTTAAAATACTGATGAGTCACGACCCCAGCCATTGGGATGCACAAGTAAAAACCGAGTACCCTGATATTGACCTCACCCTGAGCGGCCATACACACGGTATGCAGTTTGGGGTAGAGATACCGGGTTTTAAATGGAGCCCAGTGCAGTATATGTATAAGCAATGGCACGGTTTGTATCAGGATGGGAAACAGAAACTATATGTAAACCCAGGCTATGGTTTTCTGGGGTATCCCGGCAGGGTGGGGGTGTTGGCGGAGATTACGGTGATAGAGTTGGTGTAGTACATAAATGTTCAATGTGCAATGTTCAATTTTCAATGTAAGAGAAATTCGTTTTTTGAAGCTACTGCCTAATGCATAGCGCAGTCTACCAATCACAACCCCCAATAAAAAATGCCGGAAAGCCGGTAAGACGTTTAGGAAATTTAATTCCCGCCTTCCCGCCTTACCGGCAAATTCAAACCAACAGCTTATTTAAAACTCCTTCTTTCCTTAGGAGCATAAATTCTTTTTCTTCCTTCAGTAACCCTGTCGCTTCTGCTGCCTTCGTCATTGGGCCTTTTAAAGCCGCCATCAGCCTCATTCATACGTACGGTGCGGTTGTTGTAACGCTTGCCATCAATGGCTTTGATCATGGTAGATGCCGCAGCCTGGTCAATCTCGATCCAGCTGTTCATGTCACGCATGTCAATCTTGCCCAGCACTTCTTTCTTCAGATCACTTTCATCTAAAATGAATTGTAAGAAGCTGGCTTTATAAAAACCATCTTTGGTTCCCAGGTTGATGAACAAACGGGTATAACCACTATTGCCACGGTTAAAGCTGGTGCGTTCTTTACGGCTGCCGTTCATGTCACCACCGGTTCTTTCCATTGGCCTTCTTTCACCACGGATATCGCTTCGGTTCAAATCATCAGCATGTTCGTAATACTTTAAAAAATGACTGAACTCCAATGCAGCTACTCTTTGCAGCACTTCTTCTTTGCTTACATCAGCAAATTTTTCCATCAGGTCGGGCATATAGGTTTCATAATCGCCATGGCTCACATCGGCCTGCATTAATTTATCCATAAAATGAAAAAACTGCTTGCGGCAAACATCCTTGCCCGATGGCACATCTACTTTATGAAATTGTGCATTGATCATTCTTTCCAGTGATTTGATCTTGTAGGTTTCCCTGCTGTGGCAGATAGACAAACAGATACCTGTTTTACCTGCACGGCCCGTACGCCCGCTGCGGTGGGTGTACACTTCCATATCATCGGGCAATTCAAAATTGATCACATGGGTAATGCCATCCACATCAATACCACGCGCAGCCACATCGGTTGCGATCAATAACTGTAAATTCTTACTGCGGAAACGGCCCATCACTTTATCACGCTGCTGTTGCGATAAGTCGCCATGCAGGGCTTCAATTTCGTAACCCGACTTTGCCAAACGCTCAGAAACTTCCTGTGCATCGGCCTTGGTACGTGTGAAGATGATGCCATACATGCCGGGGTTAAAATCGATCAAACGCTTTAATGCTTCGTAACGCTGGCTTGCAGGTACTACAAAAAACTGGTGATCGATATTTACATTGCCGCTGTTCTTTTTACCTACGGTAACTTCTTTTGGAGTTTCCATGTAGTTGCGTGAAATGGCCCTTACTTCGGGTGGCATGGTAGCACTGAACAACCAGGTGCTTTCGCGGTTGATGGTATTCTTCAATACAAAATCAATATCATCTCTGAAACCCATGTTTAGCATTTCATCGGCCTCATCCAATACCACGTATTTTACCTTTTGCAGGTCAATGGCTTTTCTTTCGATCAGATCGATCAAACGTCCGGGTGTGGCCACCACAATGTGTACGCCCCTTTTCAGGTTGCGTATCTGCATCATAATGGATGCACCGCCATAAACGGCTTCAGTAAAGATGTTTTTGTTGTGTTTTTTAAAGTTTTCCAGGTCGTTGGTGATTTGCAAACAAAGTTCACGTGTTGGGCAAACGATCAGTGCCTGTGGATGGCGCTGTGTGCCATCAATTAATTGTAATAAGGGTAAACCAAAAGCGGCAGTTTTACCGGTACCCGTTTGTGCCAGTCCAATAAAATCGGTGGTGCCCGATAATAAAACAGGGATGGCTTTTACCTGTATTTCTGTAGGTGTTTCAAAACCCAGGTCGGTAACAGATTGTACCAACTGTTCGTTAAGCCCTAAGGCTTCAAATGCATTCATGTAAATTGTTTTGCGATAGCCACATGTAATTTCCGGATTCAAATCATCCGTGTCATGCCTTGGCTGTTGCGATAGATAGGGGCCTGTTTTTGACCCTGTCGGCGGTTACAAACCCTCACTGCATTTGGCAGTCCCGCCAAGCGGTTGTTTGCACTCTGAGCCGATGAATAACTAATGTTCAACAGCAACTGAGCATGTCATGTAATTCTCAGTTTAATAAAACCCGATATTTATCGGGAGGCGCAAAAGTACGTTATTTATCCTCATTTTTGGCATGATACTTAAATATTTGCATAAAAAGTCGTGACAAACCACTATAAATGTATAAAATTTATGAACTATTAAACTACATTTGAGTTTTGAAACCCAACATCAGACAACTTCATCTGTATGCTTAAACACCTGCTTCTGATTTCCTTTTGCTTCATTGGCCTGGTTGCAAAGGGCCAGACCGATTCGCTTTCCAAAGAAGAAAAACGCTTACTGGACTCGATGTTTAAAAACGATGAGTTCATTAAACTGATGTCGAAAAAAGACAAAAACTACCTGGATGTGGCTTTTGGGATTGGAAACGGAGAGTTTAGTGCAACCAATAACGCAGCCAATGCAACGGCTGTTGACCGGCAGCTGATCTATATGCCGGCAGTAACCTATCGTTTAAAAAACGGCCTCAGTTTTGGGGTTACGGCTTTCATCACCGGCGACAGTACCAATAAGCCGGAAGTTTACCAGACAGGCCTTACAGCCGGATACGATTATTATGGAAAAACCATTTATGCAGGGATCAGTTATACAAGATACCTCAGCAATCAGAATAAATACAACAGCAAATCACTTTATCAGAATGATCTGTTTGCCTATGCAAAACTGGCCAAAGGAATGTTGCAGCCAGGCATTTCGGTTGGGTATGTTACCGGTAATTATAAGGAAACCAATTTTGTGAGTTTTAGCCGGCGTATCCGGTTGCCTAATCCTCCGCCCGGCAGAGATACCATTATTACCATTAACGGCAGAGATTCAACCAATAATAAAGCCAGCTATTTTTCTGCGGCAGCAACCGTTGGCCATGATTTTGCCTTTTACAATATCCTTTCTAAAAAAGATGAGCTGGATTTTATTCCTACACTCATAGTAAATATGGGCAGCGATAAATTAACAACAACCCATACAAATGCCATATTTGACAGGCCGGCATTCAGCAGCCGTAAAAAATCTGATTTCAGCAATGATTTTCAAATACAGTCTGTTGCAGCATCGCTTGATTTTACCTATATGGTTAAAAAGTTTTTTGTACAATCCATTTTTTATTTTGATTATTATCTTCCGGAAACAACAGAGAACAGGTTCAGCGCAATCTTTTCCATATCTGCCGGTTTTTCATTTTAACCGGTATGCTCTTAACATAAGTTTGTAATTTCAAACGGGCTGTTGGCATATAACTTGGTGCATAAAAGCAAACCTAAAAATTTTTATTTATGAAGACAAAGCTTGTAATCCTTGCAATTTTAATCATTACCTGCGATACCGCAATTGCACAAAAACTGCATGTAGGTGTTAAGGGCGGTGCAAACATCAATAAATTAACGGGCAAATCATTCGACGACCAGTTTTCGTTCGGATATCATGTAGGTGGTTTCTTTTCCGTAGGCCTTGGCAAAAAATTTGCCATACAACCCGAGCTTTTATTTAACCAGATCAATGTAGATACATCAAGCACTTTCAGTTCGGTTTACCAGTTCAATAAAATAAGTAAAGTACAGTTAAAGTATCTGAGCATTCCCATTTTACTTAATTATAAGCCTGTTAAATACATTACATTGCAGGCCGGCCCACAGTTTGGAATACTCACCAACAAGAGCAAAACCCTGGTTCAAAATGGTAAAGATGCATTCAAGTCGGGCGATGTAAGCATGCTGGGTGGTGTACAGGTTAACATATCGCACCTGAATATTTATGCCCGTTATGCAGTTGGTTTAAGCAACTTAAATGATATAGATAATAAAGAAAAATGGAAGAGTCAAACCATTCAGCTTGGTGTGGGACTGACTTTATAATTTTTATGAACGTATGATGGTGATCGTGTCATCCACGTTTAATTTAACGATAGCGGAGGGCGCAGCTGCATGCAAATCATCCTGGCGGTGTTGTACTATATAGTCAACACCGTTTTTAATTTCCAGGTCAATGTCTTCAAATAAAGCCGGTGCCGGGTAACCCGAAATATTTGCCGAAGTAGAAACGATTGGTTTTCCAAAAAGGCTGATGAGTTTTTTGCAAAAGGGGTCGCTGGTAATGCGTATACCTACGGTGCCGTCGCCCTGTATCATGTTTTTGGCCAGGTTGGTACCGCCTTCGTAGATGAAAGTGGTTGGTTTGTGAACACCTTTGATGTAATCAAATATTTTGAGGTTGGGTTGCATCACATATTTGGGAATGTCGTTTTCATCAGCCAGTAACACGATCAAACTTCTTTCGTCCGGCCTTTTTTTTAGTGTATGGATCCTGGCAACTGCCGCAGCATTGGTGGCATCGCAGCCAATACCCCAAACCGTATCGGTAGGGTAAAGTATAAGCCCGCCCGATTGTAAAACGGTTAATGCAGCATCAATGTCTGTATCAAAATTCATCAATTTACTTTTTTGCCCGGGTGTACAATGTATGTGATTTTATAAATGATGAGGCGTTACAAAAATTGACCGGGTTCACAAACGGGTTACATCGTTTTATAAACATTCATCACCCCTTCTGCACATTTTTGTTGTGTAAAGTTCAGCGAATGGGAGATGCCTTTTTCAATCATGTTGTTTCTCAGGTCCATATCGTTTGCAACAGCATACATGGCTGCTGCCAGTTCGCTTTCATTTCCGGGATCAATATATAATGCGGCATTTCCGCCGGCTTCGGGCAGGCAGCTTACATCAGATGTAATTACGGGTAACCTGCTGCAAAGTGCTTCCAGTACCGGTATCCCAAAGCCTTCAAAAATGCTTGGATAGATCATTGCCGTTGCCATCTGGTAAATAGCCGGGAAATCAACTGATGATTTATATGACTCCGATGATTTTGCTGATTGTTTTTCAGATAAAAAAATCACCCGGTCTGTTAATCCGTTTTCTGCAATAAAGCGTTTTACTTTTTGTTTGTATACACTTCCATCACCAATTACCACCAATGGCAATGCCGGATCGAGTTGTTTCATCGCTTTACATACCAGCAGTAAATTTTTACGTTCAATGACCGACCCTACATACAAATAAAAAGCAGCTGGTAAATTATATGATTGCCGGATCGCTTCTTTTTTTTCTTCGGATATTATTTCATTAAAAGCGGGGTTACAGCTTTGGTAGCAAACCGTGATCTTTTCTTCGGGTATTTTATAAAAGTCAACAATATCCTGTTTTGTCTGCCTGCTGATGGTAATTATTTTATCAGCATGATTGCAGGCATACCTGAATTTTTTTCTGTAGATGATCCTGTCGATGGCGCTGTATTGTTCGGGGTAACGTTCAAAGATCAGGTCGTGTATGGTAACCACAGACCTTACCCTTGTATTGGCAATACCCAGGGGTATTTCGTGGCTTAGCCCATGGTAGATGTCGATATGCTGCTGCAACAGGTCTTTTTTTACCCAGTTACTCCGCCACATGCTTTTAAAGAATGAAGCAGGAAAATGAACAGGACTAACCGGGTGGATATTGGTAAAGCCTGTTGTGTTAAATGTATGGGTGATTTTTGGGGCAAACAGGTAATAATTGTTTTCAGGAAAAAATTCAGCAAGCGATGAGATCAATGTACGGCTGTAATGCCCCAACCCGGTGGAGTTTTGATAAGCCCTTTTAGCATCATAGCCAATATTCATATGTACAAATATACTACGAGGGTAATAATGATTATGTAATTGTTTTCATATCATAATTCTGCATTAATTTAGCCCCAAAAAAAATGGAGACATTAATAATAGAGGCCTGGCATAACCGTGAGTTATTAAAGGAAGCAAAATACGCTGATGCCGTAAGGGCAGTAATAGAGGAAGTCGATAAAGGCCGGCTGCGTACAGCCTTCCCTTCGGAAACGGGCTGGCAGGTAAATGAATGGGTAAAACAGGCCATACTCATGTATTTTGCCATTCAGCAAATGGAAACCTTTACTTTGCCACCCTTTGAGTTTTATGATAAAATGAAACTTAAATCGGATTATGCCTCCCTGGGCGTAAGGGCCGTGCCGCATGCGGTGGCAAGATATGGAGCATTTTTAGGAAGAAATGTAGTGCTGATGCCTAGTTATGTAAACATCGGCGCTTATGTAGATGAGGGTACTATGGTTGATACCTGGGCCACTGTAGGAAGTTGTGCACAGATCGGAAAAGGGGTTCACCTGAGCGGAGGTGTGGGCATTGGCGGGGTGCTGGAGCCGCTGCAGGCCAGCCCGGTAATAATTGAAGATGGCTGTTTTATTGGAAGCCGGTGCATTGTGGTGGAAGGGGTAAGGGTAGAAAAGGAAGCCGTACTGGGAGCCAATGTGGTATTGACACAATCAACAAAAATTATAGATGTAAGCGGGCCGGAGCCCATTGAGATGAAGGGCCTGGTGCCTGCCCGTAGTGTAGTGATACCGGGCAGTTATACCAAAAAATTTCCGGCAGGCGAATTTGGTGTAGGCTGTGCATTGATCATTGGCCAACGCAAACCCAGTACCGACCTGAAAACAAGTTTAAATGATGCGCTCAGGGATTTTAATGTGAGTGTATAATTAAGTTGAGGGTTGAAGGTTGAAGGTTGAAGGTTGAAAGTTGAAGGTTGAAGGTTTACATCCTTTTCAATAAAAATTTTCCTGATTAAAGTTTCGTTGCATAATATTTAGTGAGTTCTGCTATATTTGCAAACTGTTAATGGTTTATGGAACTTTCAACCATCAACCTTTAACTACTAAGTTCTCTGCCCAGATGGCGAAATTGGTAGACGCACTGCCTTCAGGTGGCAGCGTTCGCAAGGATGTGCAAGTTCGAATCTTGTTCTGGGCACAAAGGCCCCCAGTTAGTTCTGGGGGCTTTTGTTATTTGCTGCGGCATTCATCAACATGATATATTCCAGAATATTTTCCATATCAGTAACCCCATACAGTTTACCGTTTTTGGTTACAATCAGCATGGAGTTTTTTTGCTTCTGCATCAGCAACAGGGCGTTGTCAATCGGTTCGTCAGCATCAATTATACCAGGGTTTCTTTCTGCTGCCAATTCCACCGAAGCGTTTTTTGAATGTTCCTGTAAAGCTTTTATTATCCCATCTCTTCCCAAAGTGCCGTAAGGCCTGCCATCATCCATAATTAAAAAATTTTTTGCCTGGCCATTGATCAGTAGTTCTACAGCTTTGCCAATGCTGTCTTCGCGGTTTAATACAGGTATATCCCTCATGGTTATGTCTGCAACGGTATAGCCTTTAAGTGCCGAGTCGGTTTTCACCTGTTCATATTCAGCCATGGCACCCAGAAATATGAATAAACCGATAAAGATCAGGAAGGGGTTACCAAAAAAACCTAAAAAAACAAAAGCAACAGCTAAGGCCTGGCCTATGCTGGCGGCTATTTTGGTGGCCAATATCCTGTTGATGCGAAGTGATAGCAATGCCCTGAGCACCCTGCCACCATCCATGGGAAATGCCGGAATAAGATTAAAAACCGCCAGCCATACATTGACAATGGCAAGGCTCAGTAAGAAATTATCTGCAGTAACATGCGTAACAGCAGAAAGATCTGTTGGCAGTTTGGTAAGCCGCAAAAAGGTAAACAGGGTAACTACAATAACCAGGTTAACTGCCGGTCCTGCCAGTGCAACAATCATTTCCTGCATTGGTTTTTCGGGCATTTTTTCCAATCTGGCCACACCGCCAATAGGCAGCAGGGTAATGTCTTTTGTTTGAATATGATACCTCCTTGCAGCCAGGGCATGACCCAGTTCATGCAGGGTTACGCAAACAAACAACGCCAGGATAAATAATACGGACCAGGTTATCTGTTCGGTATTTAAACCGTTGCGTAAATTGGAAAAAATGATCCAGATAATGATGATGGGAAATGTCCAGTGCAGCAATATTTTTATGCCTGCTATTTTTCCAATGTACAGTGAATTTTTCATATGATGATCGCATTAATAAGAAATTAAAACAATACTGCAGGATTAAATTTTCTTCTTTTTCTGAAAATGGCTTTCTCTGTTTCCACTGCAAAAAATACCAGGGATGAAGCTGCACCAACCAACAAAAATTCGTTAAGTGTTAATGCTTCCGTTTGAAAGATGGGCTGAAAAAATGGAACATAAGTAATAACAAATTGAAGTAAAAGGGCTATAATAACAGCGCCTATCAGCGGTTTGTTGGAAAATATCCCGATACTGAATAATGATTGTTTTTCTGAACGAATTGCCAGCACATGCCCCATCTGACATAAGCATAGTACATTGAAAACAATAGTTTGCCAATGTAACCCATTACGAATAGCCCATCCCTGGAGCGACAATGTAATGCCAGCCATCAAAATTCCTACCCATATCATGTGTATTCCCCGGCCATTTGCAAAAACACTTTGCTGTGGCGGCCGTGGTGGCCGGTTCATGATATCTTTCTCTGCTTTTTCAAATGATAAAGAGATGGCAGGCAATCCATCGGATACCAAATTGATCCATAAAATGTGGATGGGCAGGAGTGCTACCGGCAAACCGATCATGGGGCCTAATAATAATGTCCATAGTTCACCGGAGTTGGTTGTCATCAGGTATTTGATAAACTTGAGGATGTTATCATATATCCTTCTTCCTTCCCTTACTGCTTTTACAATGGTAGAAAAATTGTCATCCAGCAAGATCATATGGGCGGCTTCTTTAGAAACATCGGTGCCTGTAATGCCCATGGCAATACCGATATTTGCCCGCTTTAAAGAAGGGGCATCGTTTACTCCATCACCTGTCATGGCCACATAATGGCCTTTCTGCTGCAACATTTTCACAATCTGCAGTTTTTGTTCGGGTGATACCCGGGCATATACTTTTATCTTTTCTACTTTAGCTAAAAAGCTATCGTTATCCATTGCAGCCAATTGCTGACCGGTTATTACCAGGTCATGGTTACTGCTTAAAATGCCAATGCGTTCAGCAATGGTTTTTGCGGTAAGCGGATGGTCGCCGGTTATCATTACAGGTACAATACCTGCAGTTTTACATTGTGCCACAGCTTCAAATACTTCTTCCCGTGGCGGGTCTATGATACCGGTTAATCCTAAAAATTGCAAACCAGTTTCGTGTATTTCACTATCCGGGTTTTCGGGCAATGCATCCCAGTAACGAAGGGCAAACCCCAATATGCGGTGGCCTTTAGCTGCCATTGCATCTACCTGTTTTTGCATGGCTGGCAGGTCAATATCAACACATCGCTGCAGCAGAATATCCGGTGCTCCTTTGGTAAAAGAAATTATTTTTTGATCATAACTGTGAAAAGTGGTCATCAGCTTACGGTCTGCATCAAACGCAATTTCGGCCAGCCTTGGCCAGGTACCGGTTTGTATGTGATGTTCTGTTGATACTTCCATCAAAGCTATTTCAGTACTGTCTCCTTTTATAACCTGGTTCTCATCAGCAACAGCATCATTATTAAGCGCAAATGCCTGAAGTAAATTCATTACGTTTACGTCTTCTTTGATGGCCTGTAAATCATTTCGTTCATATAGGTTACCGTTTACAAATACATCTTCTACATGCATTTTATTTTTGGTAAGTGTACCCGTTTTATCGGTACAGATATAGGTTACAGAACCTAATGTTTCTACGGCAGGTAATTTTCTGATCAGGCTGTTGAAGCGAATCATTCTTTTGGCTGCAAGGGCAAGGGAAATGGTGATCACTGCAGGCAATGCTTCGGGTATGGCAGCCACAGCCAGTGAAATGCTGGTCATCACCATTTTAACCACATCCTCACCCCGCAGCCAGCCGGCAACAAAAAACAGGATACATAAGAATAAAACCAGTACAGAAAGTTTTTTTCCGAAAGAGGCCATGCGTTGCTGCAAAGGGGTAAGTGTTTCGTCTTCCTGCAGCATTTTTGCTATGCGGCCCAATTCGGTTTGCATGCCTGTTGCGATTACTACAGCCGTTCCTCGTCCGTATGTTACAAACGTACCTTTGAATGCCATATTCTTTTTATCACCCAATGGCAAATCATCTACTTCAAGCGGGTTGACGATCTTATCTATTGCTTGTGATTCACCTGTTAAAGCTGCTTCTTCAATTTTTAAATTAACAGACTCTATGATGCGAACATCTGCAGGAACAGCACTACCTGCATCCAATAAAACCACATCGCCCGGTACCAGAACAGTGGCAGGCAGCCAGGCTGGTTTTCCATCACGCAGTACCCTTGTTTGTGTAACAGCCATTTGTTTTAAAGCCTGCATGGCTTTCTCCGCACGGTATTCCTGAAAGAAGCCTATTACGGCATTAAGGCAAACAATAATAAGAATAACAATGGTATCAGTAAGGTCGCCAATAATACCTGATATTATTGCTGCCGCCAGCAGAATCAGGATCATCACATCTTTAAACTGCGCCAGCAGCATGCCGGCAATACTTTTCTTTTTGCCTTCCTGTAATTCGTTAGGGCCAACATGCACCAGTTTTTCTTCGGCGGCATTTGTACTTAAGCCCTGCTGGGTTGTTCCAAGTAATTCAAAGGTTTCTACTATGCTTAATCTGTGCCAGTTCATATGGGTTCATTATTTTTTTATGAATAAGTATATAATGAGCGCTATGTATAAAAGCAAAATAACAAAGGTATCTATACTGAAATGCCATACCTGTTTTTTCTTTGGTTTAAATAGCAGGCCCAGGCCAACCACTGCCGTCATAATGATGGTAATGAACACGGATAATAAATGCGACGGAGATATATCCTTAAATAAAGAACCTTCCCTGTAAAAAACATCATCTATGCCCAGGATAAACATATTGAATACATTGCTGCCCAATAAATTACCAACGGCCATATCTGTTGAGCCCATTCTTAATGCAGCTAAAGAAACCACCAGTTCGGGTAATGAAGTAGCTGCTGCTAAAAATGATGTGCCGAAAAATGAATTACCCAGTCCGGTATGTGCAGCAATTTGTTCTCCAAAATAGGGAAGGAATATTGCGGCGCCAATTACGATTATGGCATTAAGGGCATACCCGGTAATTGCTTTTTTAAGATCGGCCGGACGGGCAGGAACGTGTGGGGTTATTTTTTCGGGAGGAGATTCGATCAATGCGGCATGTTCATATTTAAAAATGCCCCACACTGCAACTAAGTATATCCCAAAAAGAATAAATGTAAAGCTGCTCATCCATAACACCGACGGAATTTCATCAGCGAGATATATTGCCAAACCCGCCACCGTTAACAGGATAATTCCGAAAATGGCAGCAACAATATGGCTGGATTTAACCACAGAAAAAAGGGGTTGCTTGATGCGGGCATCCAATACAGAAAGTATGAGCAGGTTAAATACACAACTGCCAAAAATATCTCCGGCAGCGAGGTTGGGAGCTTTAACGATGGCTACTGAACTGATGCCGGTTATCAGTTCAGGCAAAGAAGTAACCGATGCCATTAAGATGAGGCCCACCCATGCTTTGCCCATACCGGTGAGATCGGCAATCTTATCTCCATAAAAAGAAAGTTTAGAGCCGCTGTATATAATAACAGCTGCACAGGCAGCAAAGCCCAGGATGTTTATGTATAAATTATTCATTTTTATTTTAAAGTTGCTGTAATTCAGACTTTGTTGTAAACCTCAAAGCTTATTGGAGGTAACTCATTGGCAGTTCATATTATTTCTTTAACGGGCGTTTTTTGATCATGCCGCCTCTGGTGTCTTTAATACTGCTCATAATCACAAACGCATCGGGGTCTATTTTTTCAATTTCTGCATTTAATTTACTTACTTCCAGCCTGGTAATTACCGTATACACAATTTTAATATCGCCTTCATTATGGCCGCTTTTGCCATAACCTTTTTCGCCTTTGAATGTGGTTACTCCTCGCCCAAGATTGTCTACAATCATTTTTCGTATTTCTGCTGCTTTAAAAGAAATAATGGTTACCCCCGTATATTCTTCTATTCCTTCAATTACAAAGTCAACCGTTTTTGATGCAGCTAAATAAGTGAGAATGGAATACAATGCAGTTTCAATTGATAATACATAAGCAGCTATAGAAAAAATGATGATATTGATGATCAATATGATATCGCCCACTGTTAAACCCAGGCGCCTGGTAAGCCCTATGGCAAGCACTTCGGTGCCGTCAATCACGCCGCCGCCCCTTACCGCAAGGCCAATACCCAGTCCCAGAAAGAACCCTCCAAATATGGCTATCAGTAATTTATCCTGTGTTATCTGGGGATACGGAATGAATGCAACAACCAGTGCCAGGGCTGAAATGGCAAAAGCGGTTTTTACAGCAAAATTCTTACTGATTATCTTATAACCCAGAATTATAAAAGGGGCATTTACAATAATTAACAGAACAGCCAGTGAAAAAGAAGTTACCTCTGCTATGAGCAATGAAATACCAACTGCGCCACCATCTATAAAATTGTTGGGCAACAGAAAACCCCTTAATCCAAACCCGGCTGACAATACACCCAGCGAAAGCAGGAAGAAATCCACCACCAGTCTTTTTACAGTAATTTTCAGGTTACGCAGCGCCTTTGCCTTTTCGTAATTAGAAATGGGATTTTGTTTCACCGCTTTTTTATACACTTTATTGCGGACAGATTCAACTATAGTATGTGTCCAGAAAGGGTTCAATCAATTTTATTTTATTATACAAATTAATACTTAATGAGGTAATTAAAGCAAACAGTTATATTACACCTGTAAAAAAGATCAGGTTAAAGCTGGTATAGCCAGTAATGGTATTTTAGAATGAGAGGCCATTTTTTTAGTGACACTTCTTTTCATCAACCGCTCCCAAAAACTCTTTGGGTAAGTGATCATGGCAATAATGTCTGCTTCGTTTTTAATTTCATAACCTGCAATGGTTTCTTCAAAATCCTTTCCATCCAATACATCACCTTTAAAGGCAACGCCGGGGAAACTGTTGTTCAAGAAATCGAGGTAATGATGCATTTGCCGTGCATTGTTCAGGTAATCTGAGGCTTCGGCAGTATCCGTATCAATAAACACAGCAACATACACAACTGCGCCAAAGAGTTTTGCCATCTCAGCAATCATGGCAAGCATGCCAGTGTTGCGTTCAAAGTGGTTGGTGCAGAATAAGACCGCATCGGGTACTTCCATCGCATAGGCTTCCGGCACAGCAAGTACGGGTACTTTTGTTTTTCCGATGGTACCGGAAGTGGTACTTCCCATAAATATTTCTTTAAGTCCGGAAGCGCCCCTGGTGCCCATTACGATCAAATCGGCTCCGATGCCAGCTGCAAAATCAGCTACTGCAGTGGTAACCGTACCATTGATCATTTCAGTTACGGTATGTATGCCCGGGTATTGTTGGGCTATTGATTGCTGTACTATATGGAGTTCCCTCAACCTGTTCTTTTCAATTTCATCCTGTAGTCTGGCATGTAAGGGATATGGTTGCCTGATACTGTCGGTAACAGGCTCAATAACATGCAGCAAATAAATGGCAGCCCCGCTTTTTGATGCAATTTCAGCAGCATACATAACAGCCTTTCCGGCATTGCCTGAAAAATCTGTTGGAACAAGTATCTTTTGCATTTTTACAATATTATTTTATTTAAGCAGCTTATTGCTTTATTTGTTTTTATTGAAAACCAGTAACGGAACTTTCGTCTTGAAGGATAATTCCTCTGCCTTGCTGGAAAGGAATAATTTCTCGAAAAAAGTTCTTTCCTGGTTTGTAAACATGATCACGAGTGATGGCTTTCTTATATTTATTTGTTGCTGAATATTTTCAGTTAAAGAATGCACTGCATCATTGTTTTCATAATGCACCTTTAAACCGTATTTGTATTTTTTATTCAGGGCTGTTTCTGTCATTTTTTCACCGGCAGCCGTTTCGCCCGGCCATGAAAAATGCAGTATTTCAATTTGAGCTTTAAGTGGTAATGCAAAATCAACAACCCTGTTTAATTCATTGCTGTAATTACGGAAATCTGCAGCGTACATGATACGCCTTATTCCGGTAAACCGGTATGCGCCGGGAACAGCCAGTACAGGAACCGGGGATTTGGTGATCAGGTTTCCGGTGTTGGTGCCCCATATCCTTTTTAGTTTTCCGGCCCCATGTGTGCTGATGCAGATATAATCAATGCCGGGGTTTGCCCTGCAATAATCAAGAATGGAAATATCGGCACTGATGCCCTGTATTATTACAAAACTGTGCCTGCCGGGTTTGATCTTCATGCTGCTGTAAATACCGGCAATAAACTTTTTGAAGACTATGCTGCAGTTTTGCTCTTCCTGTTTTGAATATTTTTCGTAATAAGCATCTGTCCATTGTGTTGCTCTTAAAATATGAAGCACATGTACAAATATCAATTCCAGTTTTTGTGTGGCAGCCCAATGAAGGGCAAAACGGATGCCGCTTTTTGAATTGGCAGAAAAATCGGTTGGAACCAAAACCTTTTTCATATGTTTATGTTTAATGATTTTTACAGGCCAGAACCATCCTGTCTTCAGGCAATTTTACCTTCAGATGTTCTGTCCGCAAGCATAATTGATTATTGCTCATTTCAATAAAGTATTTTTATTTGATTATTAAAACTATTTTTTTAATCTTTAATTACAAATGAGATTGGTCACAACATCGAATGATTGTTGTTGGCACAATAGCCCATGGAAAACGAATGTGGGTGTAGTTATTCACCTGCTGACCGCTCAGTTAACTAACATTATGATCACCCTGCGTTGCTGCCATCAAACTGCAATAAATTCATTTACTTGCCATGCAACCGATTTCATTTAATTTTATGTTTTACAGAAAACAAACCCACATATGAAAAAAATAATGTTGATTTCCGGACTGGCTATCGTTTTTTGCCTGCAGGGTACTGCACAAACGTATAAAATTGACACTGCAGCCATTGCATTTGAAAACGAGAAACGCCCCTGTTTCCGGGTAAATTATGATGCATCGCCAAAAGCCGTTAAAAAAGCATGGGACGATTATTTTAAAAAGACCTATGATGTAAAAGTAAAGGGCATCGGATTTTTAACCAATAAGGAAGTGATCACCGCTACCGATATAACCCTGGCGCCGGTCTCTGATAAAAGGATGAATATGTATGCCAGTGTGGTAGATGCACCGGGCGACAGATCGGAACTGAGTTTCTTCATGTCGTTTGGCTACGATTTTTTTATTGGCCCGGATAAATACCCTGCTGAGTTTAGCGGCATGAAAAAGGTACTGAATGATTTCAGCGTGGAATTCTTAACCGATTTCTATTATTCAGAAGCATCCAGGATGACCAGTGAAATAAAGGACCTGGAAAAGGATATCCGGAAAAATAAAAAGGACATTAACAAGAACACCAAAAAAGCACGTAAAGAATCAAAAGAAGTAGCCAGTGGCCTGAGTGCCAAAAATACTTCGATGGAGATGGAGAACGACCAGGCCAGAAAGAAGATTGAAGAACTGGCGAAAGCAATAGATAATATTAAAGTGAAGCAGGCCGGTGTTACGAGGAATTAGATTTTTACATAGCGGGTCTTTGAACCGCATAGTTAGATAGGGCACAATAGAAAAACACATAGATGATCTATGAGAAACCTATGTTTCTTAAGCCTGCTTTCCTACCGGCAGGCAGGTGTGGTAAAAAAGTAACCAGGTCTTTTATTTTTAAAACACAAGCAGCTCATTTACAAATAAATACCGATCACCAATGCGATCATACAAATGATGGTAAGCAGTATCAGCAGCGGGCTGATAAATTTAAACCAGGTTTTTAAACTGATATTTACCATGGCCAACGATGGCAGTATAAGCCCCGTGGGTGCCAGAAACGACATGAGGCACATGCCATAGAGGTATGAATTTACAATTTCCCTGCCCGGTACATTTACCAGAATAGCCAATGCACCAATAATGGGCATGGTGAGTACTGCCATGCCTGATGAAGATTGAATAAAAATAGAAAATACTACATAAAATAACAGCAAACCCAGTATGAAGAACGCCGGCTGAATACCCTGTACCATGTTGGCGGTATAATACAATATGGAATCACTAACATGTCCTTCATTTAATACAATGGTTACGCCCCTGGCCACGCCAATGATAAAAGCTACCGACAGCAAACTCTCTGCTCCCTTAATAAATTCGCGGATAAATATTTTTTCATGTAGCCGGGTTATTACAGCCAGCAGAATAGAGGAGCCCAGGAACAAGGCCGACATTTCTGTTGTCCACCAGTCTAGAAATACCACACCACCGATCATGGTTAAAAAAGTAGCGATGTAGATCAACAACAGCAATTTTGTTTTCCAGTCCAGTTTGGGCGCACGGGTTTCGTTGCTGATGTTTACCTCGTACATAGGTTTTACTTCGCCATCAATTTTATGCACCAGTGAAGCGGTTGGGTCTTTTTTTATTTTGGCAGCATATCTTAAAATATACCAAACCAATATTGCAGTTACAATTACCCAAAGTATCAACCTTTGCGTCAATCCATCCATCCAGTTAATGCCGGCGGCATTAGAGGCAATGATTACTGAGAACGGATTAGAGAAAGCAGGCAGACAACCGATAGCAGTGCCACCAAAAATAATAGCCAGTGGTATCAGCAGGTCGTAACCGGCTGCCAGGAACAGCGGTACCAGGATGGGATAAAATACCAATGCTTCTTCTGCCATACCATACGATGCTGCAAAAAAAGAAAAAACTGTGGTAAGGATAACAATAAGCCATTGCTCACGGCCTTTCATAGTATGAGCCAGCCAGGTAATACCTTTGGTCATGGCACCGGTTTCGTTAAATACAAACATGAAACCACCAATGATGAGCACAAATAAAATAATATCTGCGCTATCTATTACTCCCTTGATTGGGGCCTGTAAAACGGGAATGAACCCCTGCGGATTTCTTTTTTGTTTGGTAAATGAGCCGGGTACGGATATTGGTTTCCGGATTTCGCCTTTAACAAATTTCTCCACTTTTATCTGTATGCCCAGGCTGTCCAATGTTTGCTGTGTAAGGGGCAATACAATTTCATTGGTATCGGTGATCATGGTAAATGTGTTACCCGTAACCGACAGTTTATTATACTGTCCGGCTGGTAGAAGCCAGGTGGCAATGGCAGCCAGTATGATCACCATCATTAAGATAGGTATAGGGCCAGGGAACGATCTTTTTGAAGCCATATGTTTATTTTTCTTTTTCTAATTGCTCAATTGTTTTCTTAGCCGCAGCCAGCCGTATCTGTTTATTCTTCTCAACCAGTTTAGCGGTTGCCCATTTTTCTACTTTATGATGAAGCGGTACCAGCAAGGCTGCAATACAAACCATGGCCAGCAACATCAGTAACGGAGAATGATGGGTAATGCGTTCTAAAAAAGGATGCAGTAATAAATTTAAAAATTCAAACACAATTAATAAAGCAACTACGCCAAAAAATTCTATCAGTTTGGTATTGGTTATGATACTTCGGCTGAGTAATAAATAAAGGGTAAGCAAAATAATTATTCCAATAGCGATTAAGGCGTATTGAATGTTTTGTTTACGTTCTTCCTTTGCTGCAGCCAGTTTTGTTTCTTCATCAATCTTTCTTATTCGTTCATTAAAGGCCAGTGCCTGTATCTTATTGAAATTATCCTGGTTAAAAACAGAATCTTTAAGTGCCAACTGCATTTTTAAATAAAAATAAGCACTGTCCGGCTGGTTCAAATTATAGTATGCCGTATTTAAAAAACCGGCAGCGGAAAGTTTTATGATATTGTTATCTATGCTATTTCCGGTTTTCAGCAGCCGCAAGGCATATTCCTGTGCTTTTTTAAATTGATTGGTAGTGATCAGGTATGGTAAATAGCTGGTACTGAAATTAATCAGAAGCGAAGTAGTGCCAATGGAATCTGATAGTTTATTGGCTTTTTTAAAATACAACTCAGCCATTTCATTGTCTTTAAGTAAGGAATAAGCTTCTCCTTTTTGTATCCATTCGTACAACAAATAAGTGGCTTTTGGAAGCCTCCGGTTCACCTGTTCCAATTGGTGTATCTGCACCAATGCCGAATCAGGTTGTTTTTTTCTCAGATAATACCTGCTGATGGTACGATAATATTGCCCCGCCATATAATCATACATGGGTGCGGATTTATCCGGCAAATTAGCTTCAGCTAATTTTGCATATTTAAAGCTTTCCTCTTCGTTTTTAAGGGTTGAATAACTTTCTGCAATATCAAAATACAGGGAACTTATTCTCCGCTTATCTTTTGCCTTTTCGGCAAGCGGAATAGCTTTAAAAAAATATTCCAAAGCCGTTGGATTTTCTCCCTTGCTTCTGAAGAAATTGCCAATTACATTAAGACTAATGGCAAGCAGGGAGTCATTTTTTAATTGCTGTGCAATAAGGAATAGTTGTACACCCAGGGTGGTGTCCTGGTAATTACCAACGGTAGCATCATTGGCCTCACGGATTTTGTTGAGAAGGGTAAATTGTTCAATGGGTTTGCTGGTTTTTGCGAGAACGGCCTGTAAACTATCCGTTATTTTATTAACATTAAATAGGGACAGGTCTTGTGCAAAAACAGTTTGCAAACTTGCAATAAAACACAACAGGGGTATTATCTTCTTCATGATTTAGTATGGTTTTGGCAACAGAATATATTTCATAAAAACGGCCCACCAGTCAAAGGTTGGCAGTATGAAATACATCAATTGCCCTACAGTGTAAATAACCAGGCAGGTCCAGAGGGTTATTGTTTCTTTTTTATTCTTATAATCAAGATATAATAATAATGCCAGAACCAGATCAATAATTAAAAACGAAAGGACATAGGAAGAAATACCTGCAACAGTCTCTATTTTAAAATGGATCCCTACAATCCTGTCAACCGTTGGCCCGGTAAGTGTCAGGGCAGTTGCAAGCATATATCTTGCATGTTTGGATGAGGTACGCCTGTTTTTTATGGCCAAAAAATAAAATAGCCCAAACCAGATAAAATAAAACAGTCCGATAGGAGTTGCCGCAGCCCGTTGTAAGATTTCAGCAGCGCTATATTGTTTCACTCCTTTTACTGCTTCCAGGTTTAATGTTTCCAGGTTTCTGTAATACTCATTCCGGATCAATATAAATGCTGTTATTAAAATCAAGGGAACCAACAGGTAGCTTGCCTTGCCCAACAGCCTGTGCCACTTTATTTTTTTATACTTTATAAGAAATGGCTGTGCAATCAGCATCATCAGCCACAAGACCATCAATACAAAATGAATATGTATAACTGCAGGTGCAGGTTCAAAGAGCCTGGAAAAATAGGTAGTGTAAAAACCTGCTGCAACCAGTATAATAAATAAAAGAAACCAGTAGCCCAGGTTGTGGTAATGAAACTTTTTTGACAGCATGGGATAATATTTTATAAATGAATACTTATTTCACCCTGTTATATTTTTTCAATACATCCATTACTAACTTATGCGGCAGGCCATAGGCTTTGTTGCCATTGATCCCTTCCATCGTTTCTGCCGCTACCATCGCATTGATGATAGCTTCTTCTGTAGCCTGCACTGTTGCGCTAAACAAGGGATCAATCATATCATTGGGCAGTTCATCAATCTTGGTAAATGCTTCTCTTTGAAAAGCAGTTGGGTTCGCAGTTGAAAAGGCGATGAAAATATCGCCGCTGCCATTTTCTCCCCGGCCACCGGCTTTTCCCACACCCAACGCAATTCTTGCAGCCATTCTTTTTAACTGGTGTGGTAATAGCGGCGCATCTGTTGCCAGCACCACAATAATAGAACCATCACCCGGATGATAAGATGGGGGAGCTTTAAATTCATAATTCATAGTATCTTTCAATTCCCTGCCAACAGGCACACCGGCAATGGTAAAATTATTTTTGCCTCCAAAGTTCGATTGTACCAATACGCCCACAGTATAAGCCGAGTCTTTAATTTTTATAACCCTTGATGCAGTACCGGTGCCGCCTTTAAATCCCAGGCACATCATACCGGTACCACCGCCAACATTGCCTTCTTTGATGAATCCGCCCTTTGCACTGTCCAAAGCTTCGTACGCATTTTCTTCTTTAACATGAAAACCATAAATGTCATTTAAAAATCCATCGTAGGTTTCGGCCACCACCGGGTAGGTGTACCAAAAATCTTCTTTGTACCATTTGTGCTTTACATACCATTTCAACACCGCATCCCTTACCACACCCACACTGTTGGTATTGGTGATCATGATGGGACCTTCCAGGAATCCAGACTCTGTTATCCAGGTGGTACCTGTCATTTCGCCATTGCCGTTTAAGGCGTACCAGTTGCCAAAAACAGGATTGTTATTTTTGCCCCTTGGTAAAATGGCAGTAACACCGGTACGTACCGGGCCTTTGCCTCTTATATTTTTACCCGTTCCGGATATAATGGTACTGTAACCCACTTCCACACCTTTTACATCGGTGATGGCATTGAATTTACCTGGTTTGCCATCAAAGGGAATTCCAATATCCCGGGCACGGGGTTTTTGTGCAGTAACAACCAAAGGAAATAATGCAAAGCAGATAACAATTAATATATTTTTCATTTTTTAACTTTTATAAAAAAATCGGGAATTTATTTTTTTATTCTTTGTAGGTCCAGATCATGAAAATCAAAACTAAAATCAATATTGGGCGAAATGCCTTTCATTTTAATAGACTGTGCTTTGCCTGTCTCATCCAATGAAAACATGGCCAGGGCATCGCAATTCATTGCCTGGTATTCCCATTTTATGGCAAAGGTATTGGCGTTATAAAAAGCCATTGGCCCGTTTAATTTTGGCGAACGATGGCATTTTATCCAAAGTTGTTTGTCTTTCATAAACACTTCCACTTTACCAAACCATTTATCTTCATAAATACCGATGTAGTCTTCATTTTTAACTTGTGTGTTTTTTTCAGCTTCCACTTTTGCCCAAACCTTATTGGTTATTACATCACCTGCACCTCTCTGCAGATTCATTCTGGCAACAGTTTTGTCTACCCAACCAAAATCGTCTAAACCTAAATAGCTGTCGGCAATGGTGTTGGTAACCGACGAAAAAAGTCCGCCGCCTCCATTTTCAGTATTGGTTAAAATAACGATGCCTAAGTTCAGATCAGGATACATCGTTACAATCGAAAGCATTCCGGGTAAACCGCCGGTATGTGATACTTTTAAATTTCCTTTTGCATCTGATAGGTCCCAGCCCAGGCCATAACCGTTGAAATGAGCATTGTATCTCGGATTCGGATTGGTTCCCAGTACGGTATGTAACCTCCACATTTCATTGTGGTTTTTTAGCGAGAACAACGATGTTTTAAGATCCGTTCCATATTTACCTTTATTCAAACGCACGATCATCCATTTGCTCATATCGGCTACATTCGAATAGATGCCGCCGGCAGCACTGCCCATTCCTATATCGTAAGCGTCAATTGTTTTTATTGTTCCCGATTCTGATGAGTGTGGTGTTGCCAAATTGCTTCTATCTTTCAGTAAACTACCAACAAAGCTGTTGTTCATTTGCAAAGGTTCAATAATCCGTTTTTGCACAAACAGTTCATAACTCATGCCGCTGGCCCTGGCAATTACTTCTCCTGCTACTATGTACAATAAATTATCGTAATCAAATTTTGTTCTAAAGGCCGAAACAGCTTTAAAATGCTGAAAGCTGCTAACCACATCTTTAATGGTAAAGTTTGAACCATCCGGAAAAAACATCAGATCACCAACGCCTAAACCAAGGCCACTGCGATGCGTTAATAAGTCCTGGATGTTAAAGTTCTCCGTAACATAATCATTGTACATTTTAAATTCGGGAATATGGTCTTTTACTTTATCTGTCCACTTTAGTTTTCCTTCTTCTTCCAGAATAGCAATCGCTGCAGTGGTAAAAGCTTTGCTGTTTGAAGCAATTTGAAAATTGGTATTTTCATTAACGGGCTTTTTGGTATTAATATCTGCCACGCCATAACCTTTTGAATGGATCACTTTTCCATCTTTTACAACAGCAACAGATACACCAGCTACCTTAAATTTAACCAGGGCGTCTGCCACCAGTGAATCAATTTTTGTGGAGGATAGTTGAGCAAAAGTTGTATTAAACAACAGCCCGAGAATGAGCAAGAGGATTATTTTTTTCATGTTAGTTTTTTTTATTTTTTATTTAAGGCCGTATTCTTTTTTTAATAAGCTTAGCAGGTTGTCCGCTTTTTGCAATTGTACCCTTACATCACGCCGGAGGGTTTTATTGAATGCAATCAGCATGTGTATCCGGTAATTTAATCTGAATACAGCATCTTCAGAAATTCTTAATGGAGGGTCATAGTCTGGCATGGATACGTTATTTTCTTCATCCCGCATTGACATCAATACCCTGCCATCAAATATTCCTTCAGCAATATTTCTGTATGTATCCATAATTTCTTCTTCGTCCTGGCTCCCCCATACCAATGCACGGGTGTGAACATCGTAGGCAATGATACTGTCGTTTACAACTGTTTTTGTGATAAGCCGGAGGTTGCCCGCATTTTTCAATTGCTGCATGGTGCCATCAACCGGGGTATACCTAAAGGCCGGCCCCCGGGTGGCAAAGGAATTAAAGTAATACAAGTAACGACCATAAGCAGCAGCATCCTGCTTGTTTAGTAAGGTAACAAAAGAGTCAAGCATACCTGACCTGCTATTTCGTTGCACTAAAATATTTTTGAGTCGTACAGTCTCTACTTCAAGGTCACTGACCAATGATTTGATGAATTTTTTTTCACGCTGATTTTCTACCATATGCTCCCGTTGGTTCTCTGCCAAAAACCCACAGAACACAGCGAGAAACAACATTAAAAATTCCCAGAAATAAGATTTCCAGTTTTTCTTATGATGCGGTGCCGCAGGGTCGTGGGCATGATGATGTACTTCCATAGCAGGGGTTAAAGGTTGAAGGTTTAAGGTTGAAGGTTGCTCAACTTCGGGAGTTGTTTCAGCAACAGGCATAATGGGTTCATCAGTTGAAGGGTTGTTCAACTTTGGTTCTTGTAGCTGGTTGTCATCCGTAGACGATGGACTGTCTTTATTTTGTTCTTCGTTCATATTACTTTAGATCAAATTCTTTTTTTAAAAGAAAAATTAATTCCCGGGCATCTGATATAGCATTTGGGTAGGTTTTGGTTAAAATGAGGTTTATGATTCCTCGTCTGTTTTCGGAGCTATTGGCATATTCATTCAGCAATTGAGCGTCGCTGCTTTGAATAGGAATCATATTTATCATTAATGAATCAGCAAATGGCAATGGATCACTAGGCGTTACTTTTGAATAGTACTTGTAATAGTGATTGTTCAAGATTCTGCTTCTAATAGCAATCGTTATATCACGCCGTTCCCGGTCACCATTATTCAAAGCCCGCACATAAGTCTGCATTGAATAATAGGCACTGAGTTTATTAACCAGTTTGTGATTTCTAAAATACCGCAAATTACCCGATTGCGTTAGCTGGATAAGTGTGGCATCATTCCAAATCATCAGAGGCGAAAAAGCGCCAATTTGCGAATGATAATAAAAGGAACCGGAAACCTTGTTTCCTGGAACACCTTTATATACAAAAGAACTGATACTGTCTATGCTAGCTGATACCTTTTGTACTTGTTCAATAGTTGAATTAGTATTTATTGTATCATTTTCAAGATCTTGAATTAATAAAGTAGCATACTCTTTTTCCCGATGCCGCTCAACGGTCAGCTCCAGCTGATACTCTGCTAAAAACCCGCAGAACACAGCGAGGAATAACATTAAAAATTCCCAGAAATAATTTTTCCAGTTTTTCTTATGATGCGATGCTGCAGGGTCGTGGGCATGATGATGTACTTCCATATCTTCTGTTTCCGGTTTGTAGTTTGTGGCCCCGATAGTTATCGGGATTTCGCTTTGCTCAATTTGTGGTTGTTCAACTTCGGAAGTTGTTTCAGTAGCAGGTACAATGGGTTCATCAGTTAAAGGAGTGTTCAACGGTTGCTCATTGTTTGGCGGCTTTACTTCATCTTCGTTGTTGAAGGGTTTGTCTTCTTCCATAAATTATTTCACGATGGTATTCTTTTTAAAAGTTTTTTATCACATCTTTTCAAATGCCATTTTCACTCCATAGTTAATCAGCCATGCTTTTGTAATTTTCTTATTGGCATCCATGTCAAATTCTATCTGCCGGTCGTTGCCATCGGTAAAAAAAAACTTTTTTTCCGATTCTGGTTTTAGTTCAATTCTTTGTCCGTTTGAGGTAACCATGAAAAGTTTGTTACCGCTGCGTTCAATACTTATTTCATTCTTTGATTTATATTTTCCAACAAACTGTTGCAGGGTTAAAGAGTCAACGGTTATTTCTTTGTGTTGATATGCTGTAATTACAGGCTTACCGTTCATTATATGTTGCAGTGCTGTGGTTATTGTGGGCGAAGGAGATGAGTTGTTTGAGAGTACAATAAAGGTCTGGTCCTTATCCACATTTCTTGCGAGGCAGGTCGTATAACCCGGCCATCCGCCGGAGTGTGAAATAACATGACCCAAATCAGTCTTTTCCATAAACACCCCATAGCCATAAAACGATTTTTTTGCAGTATCAACCATGGCATGTTCTTTCAGCATTTCTTTTTGTGTGGCTTCAATTAACAGGGTATGATTTTTTACCGATCGGTCCCACTTCAGTAAATCTCCAGTAGTTGAATTTACTATGCCATCACCCTGTATACCATCTAAATAAATTACAAACTTTAATTCGGTTATACTATCGGGCATCAGGTATTTTTTCAAACTGTCATTGTACACAAATCCATATCCATAATTGGCAATCGTATCTTTTAATGAGCGGCGGGTATTATAAATGCGGGTATGATTCATTTGTAATGGTTGAAAAATATTTTGTGCCATAAACTCACTAAAAGGTTGCCCCGAAACTTTTTCTGTTATAGATGCAAGCAGGGCATAAGCCGTATTGCTGTATTCCCATTTGGAACCGGGTTTAAACAAAACCGGCAACTTTTCTTTGGCAAGAAAAGCGATCATATCATTGTTGAAAGCGATCTTGTTATGATCCCATTTTTTATTCATGGCTTCTTCATAATCGGGCAGGCCTGATGTATGCGTTAACATATGGTAAATGCTGATACCACTGTAAGGCAGTTCAGGGAAAAAAGACCGCAATGAATCCGTAAGTTTCAATTTGTTTTTATCCTTTAATAGAAGGATGGCTGCAGCTGTAAATTGTTTGCTTACCGATGCCAGTTCAAATACAGATGAATCATTCAGCATTCGCTTTGTATCAAAATCGGCAAAGCCATAAGATTTTTGAAAAACTGTTTTTCCATTTTCAGCCACCAGCACATTGCCGTTAAACCGGTAATGGGTTGACTGGGCAGTAAGGTATTCATCTAACTGTTTGGCTATCTTATTGTTTTCATTTTTTGAGTTACAGGCAAACATGAGGAAGCATACAAATGCCAGGAAGAAATTATTTCTCATAATATTTACATTGATTGTTTATTTAAATATAATGTATTTGTATATTTTAATTTCGTTTAATCAGTGTTGAATGCAGGTGTTTTACTCTCCATTGCTTTTTTGCTTTAACTAAAACTACTGTTTCCAGCCATTGCACCGTTGCCTGTTTACCATCTTTTATTATTACTGATTGCAGCCGATATGTAACCCAGCCGGTTTTTTTATCTACTATGGTATTGATGAACTCAAAATTATTGGTACGTTTAAAATTGACTGATTGGTTCTGTGTAATTGCTTTCAAAATAAGTGTATCCATATTCCACACCTGGCCATATTCGTACAATGTTATATCGGCTGTGCTATAGGATTTTAGGCTTACTGAATCACGGTTTGATAAAGCATCAAATAGTTTTACAACGACTTGCTGCACGGCCTGCTGGTTTTTAGTCAGGGGCTCCTGTGCCATCAACATAGATGAAATGGAAAAAGCAATAAGCAGTAGTGGAATTTTTTTCATAAATATATTTTGTTTCTATGTTCATTAATCCTGCTTAATTATTTTACCCTCTTTCATCACAAACCTTACATCTTTTACTGCATCAATATCTTCCAGCGGATTATTTTTAAGTGCAATAATGTCTGCTGTAAAAGTTGGTGCTATTATCCCTTTACTTTTTTCTACTCCTAATAACTCAGCAGCATAAATAGTCATTGTTTGTAAAATATAGGGTGCGGGTATTTCTGCAGCTTTCCAGGTTTGCAATACTTTAAGGCTGGTTTGTACACGGTTAAGCCCGGGTATATCAATAATGATATCTGTACCAAAAGCCATTTTTGTTCCAATCCTGTAAGCTCTTTTTAATCGGTCAATAATTTTGTTCGTCCATGCTGTTGCAGTAGCAGAATCCATTCCATAAGCATACCAATTGTCAAAAGAAAAATCTGTTCCCACTAAAAATATGCCGTTGTCTTTCATCAACTGAAGTTGTACATCATTTAAAGTATGTCCGTGTTCAATAGCTGCCGCACCGCCAAGTATCACTTCTTTTGCACCATTGTTATCAGCTACATGAACAGTTACTTTTATACCATATTTTTTTGCTTCGTCCACGGCTGCTTTAATATCTTCCACATTATAAGTTCCGTTATCGCCGGTTACCATTTTAATAGTATTGGCACCATAATAAATATTTTTCCTTACCGCTTTTTTTATTTCATCCGGCGTATCTGCATCAATGTATTCAAATTGCCAAAAGTTTTCATTTTCAATATTTACATTGCGGCTTTGCCCGCCATAAGGCGCAATTATTTTACCGGCATAAAAAATTGTAGGGCCTTTTATCCATCCTTCTTTTATCGCTTTAATAACATCAGCCGTTGCATAATTGGCATCATTGCCTATTTCTTTGATGGTTGTAAAACCACTCATTAAAAATTGTTCCGCTACATAACCACCCCTTAAAGCTCTGAAACTTGAGCTCTCCGTTATATAGCTTTTGTGAACACCTTTTTCCCGTAACCTATATGGATTATTGTCGGTTATATGCACATGACAATCCATTAAACCCGGCAGCACCCATGATGTTGAAAGGTCAACTACTTTATCAGTGGCTGCATATTTTAGGTTGTCTCCTACTTCCAGTATTTTACCATCCTTTATAATAATGGTTTGGTTGGGGAGCATTTTGCCGGTTTTGGAATCGAATAAATGCCCTGCTTTAATTACCGTGTTTTGAGCCTGTGTAAAAGCTATACAAAGCGATAAGTTAAAAGAAACCAGTAAACTTCGGGTAATGGATGAGTGAATTTTCATTTTATAATTTAATTTGTTAGTGAGTTATTTTTTTGTGAGCTATTTTTAAATTTTGCCTTACAACGCATACTTGGAAAAAAACAATGCCGTTGCAAACGATATTTATTTATTTCTCAATAAAATATATTTACAATGATTTTCCCAACCGCCTGCCAGGCATCTGAATAACGGGCATGAAACACTGCATCGGAAAATAAAAATGTTACCAACACAATCAAACCAGGCATTAAGTACTTCTTTTTTAAAAAGTCGCTTAAAAACAAAGCTGCAGCCACCCCGGTTTTCACGTATAATGAAATTAGAAAAATATGCAGCGTTGGTACATCAGGAAAATAGCTAAAGATGATTCTGTTTATGGGTGGGCCAAGCATTACAATGGCGGTGGCAATCATAAAACGCATGTGGTTGTAAGGGTTCTTTCTGTAATAAATGGCCAGGTAATAAAACAATACGAACATCACTATTTGCATCCATGTTATGGATTGTATGGCCATCACATCGGCAGCTGATTTTTTAAGAATACCGGTTTGATAATTATTCCTGGCGATGAAAACCATTGACACGATCACACATGGGGCAACTGCATAACTCAATTTGCCGAGGAAACGATGCGCTGCAAATTTCTTGTAATGGATCAAAATGGGTTGCACCAGCAACAGCAATACCCAACTGCCCATTAATGCACCGTGGATATGATGCACCCAGTTGTATTTCTCAAATACAGGAAATTGTTTGATATAGGTGGCATGAAAGCCAATGTGTACGATGATAAACATCAGTATCATTCCAATAATGATATTTCGTGTTTTAATGGCAGCAGGCTGATTGATTTTATTCATGCCGGTTGTTTTTTATCTTTTATAAACCAATATAGATGGAACAACAACAATGGAACCAGCCACACAAATACATCTGAAACCAGAAATGCTGTTGATTCATTGGGAAGTAAAAAATAGAACATGTCCATAGCAAAAGCGTCTATTACTCTAATGGTAACAAAATATGCCGCACAAATAAAACTGCTGATCATCATTCTTTTATGCAGCAAAATTTTACGTTGTTTAACAAAATAAAAGGCAAGTGCCACAAACAACAGCCATAAACTGGTTACTATTAATTGTGAAGGCCTGCAGGCTATGCACCAGGTTCTTGGTATCATTACATATAGCGTAGTAATACAGAGTAAGGAGGAAAGAATATAGAGTTTGCCTGTTTTGCGATGAAATGAAATAAATTTATTGCGTATGGAAGGAGTGAACTGAAGTAAGGCGGTGCAATAGACTATAATGCCGGCAAAAATATGCAACGCAAAAATGCTGTTGTCAAATGTAGTGTTGCTTCCCCAATGTTTCAACGTATCGTCGCTGAGGTACTTGTACTTAGGTATCAGTTTGTACAAAAAGAAACCGAAGAAGGCAAGCCAAAAAATTGCAATTAAAATTTTCTTAGGCATGTTTTTCTATTTTATTTTTTAAATATTTCATCACAAAATAGATAACACATACTGCCGAAATAAAAATAATGGTTGATAATATTTCCCATTTGCTTAAACTGGTTAGCAACCAGATAATGGCTGCAATGCCAATACAAGGAAATATAAGGCCGCCAGGCATCCTGAATGTTTTTTCAGCAGCATCCTGTTTTTTTCTTCTTAATTTAATGGTAGCTAAAATAACTGCGAGGTAAACAAGCAGTATAGCAGCGCTGGCCAGTACAGCCAGTTGTTTAAATCCGCCCGAGACAGAAACAATAAAAATAAGTGTGCCATAAGTTAATACAGCCAAATACGGCGTAGCAAACTTTGGATGAACTTTGCCGAGGAACCCGGGAAATGTGCCATCATTTGCAGCAGCAAATAAGGTACGGGGTGTTGCCATCACATCGGCACTTACACTCCCAAAGCAGGAAACAGCAGCTGTAATTAACAGTATAGTTGCACCTGCCGGCCCAATGATTTTTTCGGCTACTGCTGCCAGTGGTGCATCTTTAAACGTTGCCATCTCGGCACCGAGCACACCCTGTGTTACGGTTTGCAGCAGCATATAAACAATCAGCACTACAATGCCGCCCACGCAAATTCCCAATGGCACTGTACGTTTAGGGTTTTTAAATTCACCGCTAACACCAAGTGATGTTTCAAAGCCGGCAAAGGCATAAAATAAAATAAGGGCCGTGTCGCCAAATGTTTTAAGAGAGGGTACATGCTCCCAGTTCAAATTGCCGGTTTTTACCTGGCTAAAGCCAAAGATGATAATACCCAGCAGCGGCAATAATTTAATAATGGTGATCAGTTTCACCAAACCAATGCCTTGTTTTGTACCCCGTACATTGATCAGCACCATAAAACCAATAAGTACAAAAAATAAAAGCCCACGGATAAGTGGATTTAAAAATGCAGGGAATAGCAGTGCCAATGAATCAGCAAGGATATTCATTACAGCAGCACTGCCCAAAATGCCCCATCCAAATGTAAACAGCCAGTTAATTATAAATCCAAAAAAATTACCAAAAGCAGCCTCAACATAGGCGTATGACCCCCCGCTGCTGGTAACCCTGCTTCCGATTTCGGCATAGCAAAGCATAATGGAAGCCAGCATAATGCTGCAAACTATATAACTGAACAAACCAAAAGCACCCATGGCAATACCTACGATGGCCGGCAACACAAATATGCCTGAGCCAATTACTCCATTTACAATAGACAGTGCCAGGCCCGAAACACCCACCACGCGTTTTAATCCTTCTTCCGTATTTTCATTTGCCATGTGTAAGGGTGTTGATGTAAACCTGATCAATAATTAAACTTCATACATGAAATGTATCTTACAAATAACTCAGCCACCATTTTTCTTTATGGCTGGTCTTATATTTATCGTACCATTTGCATACTGGATAAAGTGATATTACTACTGCAGCCCATATCCCGTATACAACGGCAAGGTTATAGCCTTCACCGGGGATGACAAACAGGAAAGGCAGGTTCTGCATCGAGTTCATGGCGTCTTCCAGCGTATGGCCTCCGCGGATAAAAAAAGCGATCATGGCCAGCAGGTGTATCAGGTAAAGATGCAGGATGTAATAGAAGAAAGCCGTTCTGCCAAAAACGATCATGATGTTGGTGAAACGGTTTTTTATTTTTTCCATATAAGCCAGTAACAGCAATGCAGGGCCGATAGTGATACACAGGTACATCAGGGAAGGTGGGTATTTTTGTACTTTGATGAATGAAAGGAAAGTGAACACGCCGTTTTTTTGTGTACTCCAGGCGACCGGGTCTCCATAAATATTAATGAAACGCACTACAACAAAAAGCAGGATAAGCCCAAGCCCGATCCATTGTATGGTTTGCCGCCTTTTTTCTTCTGTATATTTTGACGAGAAAAATACACCTGCACAATATCCCAGCATCATTACACCTGTCCATGCCAAAAACGGATATACCATCATAAAATACCGGTTTGGTGCATATGGGTAAAGTTTAAAATAACCGGAGTGAAGCAGGTCCCACCAGAAGCCGGGTTTAAAGCCTGAAGCCGATTCGGGAATATCCAGCAGGTTGTGGCCGAATACAATGATCAGTCCGAGCGTAAGGATAAGTTTATATGGAAACCGGGCAAGGATCATCAAACCAAGCACTACCATACTGATGCCAATGGCCCAGATGACCTGCATGGGATGTATATGAAACATAGGGTCGAAAGTCCATGCCAGGGAAATGATAAAGAATTCAGCAAAGATGAGCCATAGCCCGCGTTTGATCAGAAAGCTGCTGAGTTCTTTTTTTGTTTTACGTAAACTTTGCAGGTAAATGGATGTGCCCGAAAGAAAAACAAAAACAGGAGCACAGAAATGGGTTATCCATCTGGTTGCATACAACAGCGGTGTAGTGGTTGCCAGGTTCAACGGGTCATCAATATTGGCGGTGAGGTGAAAATAATCCCTTACATGATCCAGTGCCATGATGACCATAGCAAGGCCGCGGATGATATCGATGGATTCAATTCTTTTTTGTGCAGTAAGTGTTTGTGGTAAGGCCATATTTTTATGCAGGCTATTCTTTTAGTATTTTTTTTACTGTTTAAAAATTCCCATAGATGCCGGCATCGGCATACAAGGCCGCATCCTTTAACAGCATTTCATATTCTTTTGCTTTTTCGGGTTTGCCTTTTTTTAAATATACATTGCGTAAACAATGATATACAAAAGCGCTTTTTGGAAATCTTTTTAAAAGCGCCTCATAGGTATCAATGGCCTTATCATATTTTGCTGCTTTTATTTGTGCATCGGCAATGCTTATGGCAACAGGGCGGGCATACAAAGGTGGCTCGCCATAGCCCAGGTCAATTTCCTGTTTTTCTGCTTTTTCCAGCAATTTGATGGCCTTGTTATAATTACCCTGGTAACTGGCTATGCAGCCCTGTAACTCCAGGCTCGCTGTATTTATGGTATTCTGGTACCATTCATTCAGTGTGCTGTCCTTTCCTGTTTGTTTCGCATTTCTCCACAACAGTGCATCCAGGCTGTTCGAATATTTTTCTGCTTCTGCAACATCATTCTTCACCAATGCATCCATGCCTTTTACAAAAAAGGTGAGCCCGTTTTTATATTCCATATTGGTGTACTTGAAAACTGTGTCTTTATTTACAACCTGTTCAAATTGCTGAGCTGCTTTATCCCAGTTGCCAAATGCCATTTGCATTTTGGCAGGAGCCAGTAAACCCTGGTTAAAAAAAGTGCCATCGTAAATCTTTTTCCGGTTTTTGTCAACCGGCATATTCTTCAGCCTTTCGGCATAATAAAGTCCTTCAGTTAGCCTGCCATCATGCACACAGTTATTAATGAGGTAATTGATATTGTGAATATAATTCCAGTTGTCTACTTCCTGCACACCTTCATTTTTCATGTAGGCCGAATCTGTTTTAACCGCATCTACAAAGGCATCATGTGCTTTTTTATAATTGCCCACCCGGTTGTAGATATGGCCCGGCATATGGACGAGATGCCCGGAATTAGGTCCGAGAGATGTTAATACATCTGCACTTGTAAGGGCTTTTTCGGGGCAGCAGTGTTCCATCAGGTGGATCCAGTAATGATGAAAAGCATGATTGTTTGGTTCGGCCCTTTGTGCATCTTTAAGTAAAAACTCGCTATACATCTGGCCTTCCCTGGGTTTCAATTCTGTATCAAACCCACTCATTTTGGAAAGAGCCAATAACAGCTTGGCATCAATATCATCCGGGAATTTATGAACAAGGAGTTCCATTTTCTTTTCAATCTCGGGATATGCTTTTGCTTTTAATGAATCGGAAAGCAATGAAATTTCGGCATACAATTTTTCATGTTCATTAGCAGCAGGCAAAAGTTTTTTCAGTTGTTTGATGGCATTTACTTTATTGCTTTTGTAAATACTGTCCTCATCGGGTCCCACTGTTTGCAACAGGCCCCAATAAGGCATGATCGCAGTTGAGTCATTGCGGATTGCCTCTTTAAACGCCCGGTAAGCTTCAAAATCCCAAAAATCGTGTATCAGCGAAAGCCCCTGGTTAAAATAGGCCTGCGTTTTTTCAGATTTGGTTTCAATTTTCATTTTTGAGTTACCAATGCCCGTCATGAGTTTTGGTGCAGGTAAATTATGTATATAAAAAACATGTGCCCGGCTGGCCTGCATATGAGCCAGGTGGTTATGTTTTACTGTTGCATCTTCTACATGTTTATCGTGCTGGCAAAAGCTATAAAATGGCAATAATACATACAGCAGTGTTATATATTTCATCTTGTTGTTTTTTTTCATAACGAAAATGATCTTTAGGTTTTTTTAAATTTATGTTGTTTGTTTTTTTCTCAGTGGTTGCCATTTTTTATACGTTGCGCTACGCCACAGCCACTCCACGGGGCCGTAGTTAAAATAGGTAAGCCAAACAGTACTTAAAATGATCTGTACAATAAATACAGCTACTCCAAACAGGGTTAAGTAAACCGGTCCAACCTGTCCCATATAATCAAGCCCGGCACCCAGGAATACAAAATTGCCTATAAGCGAATGCATAATATAATTGCTGAAGGCCATTTTGCCAACAGGTGCAACTACCGATAATAATTTTTTACCTGTACTGCTTTGAAAGCTGAGCATACATAAACCCACATAGGCCAGTGCGAGTGGCACCACACCCAATGCATAGGCAATGGTTTGATAAAGGCCTTTTGTTTTTAATTGCCAGTAATCGCCCATATCATTACTCATATAATTGGCGAGCAGGTAATTGGCAGGCAGGCCTAGTAAAAGTCCGATAGCTATGATGCCATAAACCAGCTTTTTGTGCAGCCCTATATTTTTATAGAAATCTGAACGGCCCAGGACATAACCAATTAAAAACATACCCAGTACTTTTGGTACCCGGCTTACAAAGATCAAATACTGGTACCGGAAAAAAATACCGCCGATATTGGCTTTTAACTGGTCCCACCAACTGCCATGGTGCATCATATTCATAAATTCTTCTTCACTTTTCAAGTTAAGTAATGCATCTTCTGCTTTGATACCTGCCTGAAATAAGAGTTCCCTCGGGTAGTTCAGTGCCGGCCATATCATTTTTAACCAATACAATAATATGGGTAACAGAATGAGAACAGTCCCGGTGATCAATAATGTTTTATTTGAAAATTTACGCAGGGGTAACAGGATGAAGCTAAGCAGTGCATAAAAGAAAACGATATCTCCGTTCCAAATAAGCAGGTGCATAAAGCCCAGCAACAACATGAACAGCAGCCTCCTTTTTACGGTGGGTATCGGGTTAATGCCATTGTCTATGCCTCTTTTGATCTGCAGGGCTATGCCCCAGCCAAATAATAAACTGAAAATAGAATAGAATTTACCTTCAATGAACATGTGGTGCAGGAAACTCATTTTATGATCCCATCCGGGATGTAAAAAAGGGCCGGTTATTTTCGGATTGTCACTATACCAGCTTAGTCCGTTGAGGTTGGCAATAAAAATACCCAGTATGGCAAAGCCCCTGAGTACATCCATAAAAATTTCCCTTTCAACCGCCTTTACAGGAGTTAATGTTTGCATGCAGTAGTTAGTTGGCGTTACAGTAGTTGGGTTTAATGTTGGTATTGGGGCATATTTATCATCAGGCCAATACAGCTTAAAGAAAAGCAATTAAAAGCATATTACAAAGTATAAGGCCAACAACCTTAATGGGAGCACAACGTAATAGGGTTAGCCGTTGCTGTTTTTCTATTTAGGACGGTAATCAAAAACCAGCACCGCATTTTCTTCCAGGCTGGCACTGGCAAATAATTCATAGCGTTTTTTACCGGCAGTAATAACGATCAGTGCCGTGTTGGGAGGTATGGTTCCCAGGTTTTCGGCAAACAAGGTTATTTCATGGCGGGCTTGTTTTTCATCCAGTTCTATATTCAGTTCAATGCCTTTTTCTGAAAGCAACTGGTGCGTGAGCAGCATTTTGCCATTGTACAATATGCTTACGGTATCGCCATCCATGATGGCATTGTCGTACACTTTTAAATTGATCGTTTTTACATCTACCTCAATGCGGCTTTGTTCTTTATTTTTCCGCTGGGTATAGGTTTTGGGCAAAGCAGCAGGTTCTTTGGGTTTTTCTACAGGTGGTATAGGAACCTTTGGAAAACTATCTTTCGGTTTTTCCTGTGTGATGGCTTTAATAACAGGAGCAACGCTGTCTTTTGGTTTTTCAGGTATGATGATATTTTCAACAGGCGGTAAGCTGTCTTTGGGGGGTATAATTTTTTTAACCGCAGTATCAGGTTGCTTTTTATCCCGTGCAATACAATCCTTCATCAATTCATTGTATTCATAAGGCTCGTCCGACACTTTTTTCAGGTACACATATTGTGTATTGGCCTGCGTTCCAAAAGGATCAGCTTCAAACAACCTGAATTCCCGGAAAAAATCGGAGAATACAGTTGCCGGCCTTGGTTTTTCTTCCAAAACTTCCTCGCCTCTTACTTTCCTGTAATTTAAATTGAGTTTCATCAGGGTGTGGCTTCCGGAATTTTGCAAAAAATATTTGCCGTTAATAATGAGTAACCCCCTTTGTTTGTCAAAACGGCCTTCAAAAAAGGCCTTGCAATTACTTTTTTTATCTCTTATTACATGATCATAGGTATAACCACAGATCTGGTTGCCTGTTTGTATAATATTCAGTTGCAGAAACTGGTCTGTACCCAGGTCGCCCTCCCAGGTACCTGTTAAATTTTGTGCCGCCCCATTAATTGCCGGTATGATCAGCACCAGGGAAATAAAATATCGTAACGTTAAAAACATGACAGAATAAAAATAAAAGAAAAAAGGCAGTTAAAATGTTAATCTCTGGTGAAATGATTGGCCCGCGGATATCGCAGAATACGCAGAGAATATCATAAAAGTCAGCGTCATCAGCGGTCTCTGCGGGCCAATTTTTAATTACCCATTCATCAAATCAACCAACTCACTAATAATCCTGGTTAATTCTTTTTTGCTGGCTTTTACTTCCTTCATGTTTTCAAAATACATCATCCGCCGGTCTTTATAATCGCCTTGGAGCAGGTCAGATTTAATTTTTACAATGGCAGGATGATGAAAGATAAGATGCACATGCTGCTTTGCCTTTACATGAATGGTGGCCAGGTCGTCAACATAAAAAAAACTTGGGGCATTCCATTTTATCCGCTCGGCAATTTTTTTGTTTGCCATGATGATCACCCTTACCGCCTCAATTTCGGCTTTTAGCGGATGATCAAGCTGCTTCATAAAAGCATTGACCTCTGTGGTTTTATTTTCAGTAACCATGTAATGTAAAGTACAACCCGTTGGCTGTTTAAAAATGGCTGTAATACCATCTTTATTTCATAAGTAGTCCAAAGGACTACGTTGAAATATTAGATGGTATTATACCGATAGCAAAAAAACTTTGGACCAAAAGCTGCTATAATCGGTATAAAATTTACATTAAAGTACCATTTTTTATTTAAAAAGCTTTGGCCAGTTTATATCTGCATTTTTTTTAAGTATAGGTTCGTTCTTATTCCAGTCTTTTAACGTGTTGGTAAAATACCTGTTGTAAAAAAGGTATAGCTTCCCGTTTATCAATTTAAAAGTTTCGGGGTCAATAGTTACTTTTTCTCCGCTGTTACCCATAGCATAGGCACACCAGCCACCATATTCAGGTTCGTATTTATAAGGAGCTGCTTTAAAAGCTTCTTTATTTGCTTCTGAAGAAAAATGATACACAATACCCTGGTAAGACACAGCCATTTCTTTTTTTCCCTTTACTGCCTTGTTTTGTGTGAAATAGGCAACAGGGTCGTAACCTTTAATCGCAATATTGCTTTCCAGGTTATAATGTTTTTTGCGTAAAGTGCCGGCATCCTGGGCAGTAGCTGACAAGCAAAAAATACCGAAGACGATGAAGGCAGATAAAATTTTCATTTCGTTGATGTTTTAGCCTGCAAATCTATTTAAGTCCAAGGTTAAACACTGTCGTGCACATGACAAGGTAAAAACTTTACAATTTATTAACGGTTAATAATTCCCATTATTAAGGTATAGCGGTATTTTATGCCGGGAGGTTTTCATAAACCGGGCATCAATATTCAGTTTGTCGTACAGCAGACAAAAGCAACCGGACATTTACCCTAACATTGCATGTAAAATGCAACTTTATGTTTAAAACAATTTTTACCTGGGTTTTGCGGTTAATTGCCGCTTTTATCATGCTGCAGACCTTATATTTTAAGTTTACTGCACAGCCGGAGTCGGTGCAGCTTTTTAGTGAACTGGGCATGGAGCCCTGGGGAAGGATAGTAACGGGAGTGGCAGAGCTGATTGCAGCCATCCTTATCTTAATACCCCGAACCACCTTGCCGGGTGCATTCATGGGCCTGGGATTAATGAGCGGAGCAATTTTTTTCCATCTTACGAAATTGGGCATTAACTTTGGCGGAGATATGGTCTTGTTCATATATGCAGTAATTACATTTGTATGCTGCCTGGGCTTGATCATCATCTGCAGAAGAAATATACCTCAACTATTAAAATTAAAATTTTGACAAGCGTTTTTAATAAATCGGCAGAAGCATTAAACAGTCTGGCAGAAGTATTGTTACAATTGCCCGGGCAAAGTACATACACCAGTCCCTGCGAAGCGTTAAGCAATGCCACCATTGGACAGCACAGCCGGCATATCATTGAACTGTATCAATGCCTGCTTGAGGGTTATCCCACTGGAAAAATAAATTACGACGGACGCCAGCGTAACCCGCTTTACGAAAATGACATCGCAGCAGCTGTGGCAGTGATCAGGCAATTACAACAAAACCTTGAACAGCCCGATAAGGAAGTAAATATCTTTTGTGGCACAGATGATAATTCTGTTTGTATTGAATCAAATTATTACCGCGAGGTTTTATACAACCTGGAACACTGTATCCATCACCAGGCATTGATTAAAGTAGCCCTGCTTTCCATAAAAAACATCCATATTGCCGAAGGCTTTGGCGTGGCCCCATCAACATTACAATACCGACAGGCATGTGCACAGTAAGTTATGTTCGGGTAAACGAAACGGTAATTATTACCTCAAACAGGGATGAGCATATACAGCGTGAAAATGCTGCTGCGCCCGGTTTTCATCAGTTGCAAAACAAAAAGTTCATCTTTCCAAAAGATGTAAGGGCCGGAGGAACCTGGTTTGCTGCAGGCGATAACGGGATCGTGGCCGTATTGCTGAATGGCGCTTTTAAAAAACATACTCCACATCCACCATACCGGAAAAGCAGGGGTTTGATATTGCTTGAAATAACTGAAGCCGATGAACCACTTTCATTTTTCAAAGTACTTGACCTGGATCATATTGAACCCTTTACCGTTGTACTTTATCAGCCGGGTTCGCTGCACGAGTTAAGATGGGATGGATCAGATAAACATGAAAAGCAGCTGAACATGAACGGAAATTATATCTGGTCATCTGCTACTTTGTATACCGACGAAGTAATTGAATACCGGAAGAACCTGTTTGACCGGTTTATCCATTCCCCGGAAGCGGTCACTGCAACTGCCATTCATCATTTTCATAACAGTAACCATGGCGATGAAGAAAACGGCTTTGTGATCAGCAGGCAAACAGGTATGAAGACATTCAGCATTACCCAGGCGGTTGTACAAAACAACAGCATCAACTTTTCGCATGCAGATCTGTTGCAGCAAATGCGCTATACCGAAACCCTGCCTGTGAACCAAGCTGCAATACATATTTAAGTGAAGAAATTTAAACTGCTGATACACAAATTTACACACTGGGAGTACTGGCCTTTTGATGTAGTGTATATCCCCATGTACTTTGTGTGGTTTTATTATTCGGCCAAAGCAAGGTCTTTTTTCTTTTTTAATGCAGCCAATCCACGCATTAAAAATGCTGGTTTTTTGATGGAGTCAAAAAAAGAGATCTACGATATTATTCCGGACCAATACATTCCTAAAACCTTATTTTTTAAAGAGGGAACTGATAAAGCAGAGATATTGCAGGCAGTAGCAGCCTCCGGCATTTCCTTCCCCTGCATTGCCAAGCCGGATATGGGCGGAAAGGGCAGGGGCGTTCAAAAAATTTATGCTTTGGAAGAGATCGCAGGCTATGCAGATAAGATTAAAATGGATTTTTTGGTGCAGGAATTTATTCCTTACCCTGAAGAAGTAGGGATATTTTATTGCCGTATGCCCGGAGAACCACAGGGGTTTATAACCGGCATTGTTGCCAAGGAATTTTTGATCGTAAAGGGTGATGGCAGATCTACCTTAACACAGCTTATTGAAAAAGACCCCCGGTATCATTTTCAGCTTGCGGCCCTGCAAAAGATCTATGGCGAAGGGTTAAATGAGGTGTTAGAAAAAGATGAACTGAAAAACCTGGTGCCATACGGAAACCATGCCCGTGGCGCAAAATTTATTGATGTAAGCCATTGGGCGGATGATATTTTTACAAAGAATTTTGACCATGTGTGCAGACAGATACCCGAATTTTATTTTGGCAGGCTGGATGTGATGTACAGTAATTTTGAAGACCTGAAAGCAGGTAAAAATTTTTCTATTGTGGAACTGAATGGCGCCGGCAGTGAACCTACGCATATTTACGACCCCGGCCATTCTTTGTTTTTTGCCTGGAAAGAAATTACGCGGCATTTTAAACTGCTTTGTGCCATCAGTATTAAAAACCGCAAAAAGGGCTTCAGGTATTTAACGGTAAAAGAAGGTATGCAGATGTTTAAAGAGAACAGGGCCGTTATGAAAAATCTCAATAAATTTTAATCAGGCCAACCTGTATGCATAAGAAAACGATAATCAGACTGAAGTGGAGCTTTTTTATTTTCTTATGCGGCTGGATCATCATGGCACAAAGTTGTATGAAATTCCGCATCAGCGACAACAAGGCCAAAGCAGCCTTTGAGCAGAAAGGCCTGCAGGCCGGGTTTTATTATACCGGCGCACAGCGATCGGGTGTACATTATGTAAAAACAGGTGCCGATTCCCTGCCCACATTGTTTTTTGTACATGGTTCGCCGGGTAGCTGGGATGCATTTAAAATATACCTGATGGATACGGCCCTGTTAACCCATTTCAGGATGATATCGGTTGACAGGCCCGGCTTTGGTTTCAGCAGCTTTGGTACAGCCTTTAACCTGGAAGAACAGTCTTTCCTCATCAATACGGTAATACAAAAGGAAAAAAATGGAAAGCCAGTACACCTCATTGGCCATAGTATTGGCGGTCCGGTGATCATACACCTGGCTCAAAATCATCCTGCCTCATTTGCCTCTTTGACCATACTGGCAGGCTCTATTTCGCCATATGATGAGCCAAAGGAATACTGGCGTTACCTCTTTATGCATACTCCTTTAAAAGTACTGATGCCCGGCGCTTTTAAACCATCCAATGACGAGATCATTTATTTTAAGAAAGACCTTTACCATACCGATACCATGTATCATGCATTAACCATGCCTGTTACATTTATTCATGGCGAAAAGGATAAATTTGTTACCGTAAAAAATGTGGCGTACGGTATAAAGAAACTGGCTGGCAATCCAAGGGTAAAAACCATCATTATACCCGGGGCCGGGCATTTTATTCCCTGGTATAATTTTGATCTGATAAAAACACATTTACTTACGCTGCGGGAAATAACTGATTAAGACAGGCATTGAACTTACGAAAACCGGTGATTTTATAAAAACGCCTCAGGCGTCCCGCTGACTGTTTTGAGAATGACAACTCATTAAGATCATGATCAACCTTCGCCTGTTTTTTTTAAAAGGGCAACATCATTCAATAAAATTTCTTTTTTTGTTATGCTGATGATACTTTCTTTTTCAAACTGATTTAAGGTAGTGGTTACAGTTTGCCTGGATGCCCCGATCAGCCTGGCCATATCATCATGCGTTAGAAATTTACCGATCACAGCAGTATTGTTATCAAAGGCATTTGCATCTTTTGCCAGCTGCAGCAGCAATTGTGCCAGCCTGCTTTTTACATCTTTGTTTAAAAGGTGTAACAGGCGGTTTTCTACTTTACGCAATTTATTGCCCAGGTGAAAACTGAACGCAATGGCCATTTCGGGCTTGCGCAATAAAATGCGTACAAAATCTTCCATGGTAAAGGCGCAAAGGCTTACATCACTTTTATAGGCCTGTGCAAATTCATCCTGGTCGTTGTTTTTTTCCAGGGTAAGCTGCCCAAAAATCTCCCCTTTCTGAATGATCTCTTTTATCACTTCATTGCCGGCTTCATCAATATACCCCAGCTTGATAAAACCATCTTTGGCAAAATAGAGTTTGTTGCGTTGCTGGTGGGGGAAGTAAATATATTCACCACTGGCAGCTTCTGCATAATTATGCACCAGCGCAAGTTCTTCATATTCTTCTTCGGTGATGTGCTGAAAAAGATCGAATCCCCTTAACAGGAGTAAAGTAGAATCACAAGAGTTTGAGTTGGCCAAGTGTTTATTTTTTTTCAAATGTCATTGAAGCCGAGTTCATACAATACCTGAGGCCGGTTGGCTTGGGGCCGTCGTCAAACACATGCCCTAAATGGGCGCCGCAGCGGCTGCAGTTAACTTCGGTTCGTACCATGCCGGCACTGTAATCTGTAATCTCTTCTACATTGGTTTTTTTAACGGGTTGCCAAAAGCTGGGCCAGCCGGTTCCACTTTCAAATTTGGTTGCCGAGTTGAATAGTGCCTGGCTGCAGCATACGCATTTGTAAATACCTTTTTCATGATTATCCCAGTAAATGCCGGTGTAGGCACGTTCTGTTCCTTTTTGGCGCGTTACCTTAAATTGAAGCGCAGTTAATTGCTTACGCCATTCGGTATCCGTTTTTGTAACGGTATATTTTTTTGTTTGTGCATTTGCGGCAGGTATGCAGCAAAGCAAAAAGATACATGTAATTAGCTCTTTCATGTTTTTGATTTGTAAAAGTTACGTATTTTGAACTTTACAGGTTTCATAATTCTATATCCTTTAACAAAAAATGTGAATAAAGGTTTGGTGCTTTATAAACTGCCGGGCATCTTTCATTGTTTAGGGTTGAATTGTTGGTTTTAGTGATTTTTTTCAGACAAAGGGTTGCTTTAGAAAAACCTTTCATTTTCGAAGCCGTTTTTAGTTGGCTAATATTTGCCGGCAAACTGCTTCAATTACATACCTGAGCAGAAAAATGGCCGGGCATTTCTTCTTTGTTTAACTGCAGATCATTTCAACAACATAACAGAGCCTTTGTAAGGATATGTAGTTCCGTTGTCACAAACCACTTCGGCCATAAAAACATATACACCCGGGTTTGCGGGTTTTCCTTTAATGGAACCATCCCATCCCAATTGGTTGGGCTTAAAATTTGTTTTTTGATAAACCAGTTTGCCCCAACGGTCAAAGATTCTGAAATCTTTTATTGAAAAACCATTGCCCATTAACGTAAACACGTCATTCAAGCCATTTCCATCAGGAGTGAAGGCATTTGGAATAAACACCTGTGCATCGGTGCAAAACGTAGATATGGAAATATTATCCCTGCCAATACAACCATGTACATTGGTAACAACAACATTATAAGTAATGTTATTGGTAACCTGTAATTGTGGCAAAGCACAGTTGGTACAGCTAAGTCCTGTTGCAGGTATCCAGGACCAGTTAATTATTGGACCGTTTTGAATAGTTGAATTAAGATTGGTTATTGTGCCGGTTGATAAATGGAGATTACTGCCAAGGTCTATTGTTGGATTAGGACTAACAGTTACCGTAGCTGTTTTTGGAAAACCAGCGCATCCTTTGGCAACCGGAGTAACTACAATATTGGCAGTAACCGGAGAAGCCCCCGGATTGATTCCCGTAAAGGAAGCAATATTTCCGGTGCCTGATGATGCCAGGCCAATAGAAGGATCATTATTTGTCCAGTTGAAACTGGTGCCGGAAACATTGCCCGAAAAAATTAGCGTATTGGTTGCAAAGCCGTCACAAATTTTCTGATCGGCAGGTTGCACCACATCGGGCGTTGGGTTTACAGTAATGGTAAAACTTTGGGAAGGCCCCGGACAACTGTTTGCAGATGGTGCTACAGTAATTGTTGCCGTTACCGGAGTATTGGTTGTATTAATTGCAGTAAATGATGGAATATCTCCTGTACCACCTGCTGCCAGGCCAATTGAAGTGTTATCATTGGTCCAGTTAAAACCTGTACCGCTTACTGCGCCTGTAAAACTTATTGTTTGGGTTGTTGCACCATTGCATAAAGTCTGGTTAGCCGGTTGCAACACATTGGGTGTTGGGTTTACGGTAATTGTAAAAGTTTGGGGAGTACCCAAACAACTATTTGCTGATGGAGTAACAATTATAGTTGCCGTTATTGGAGCATTGGTTGTATTAATTGCAGTAAACGATGGTATATCTCCAACACCGTTTGCGGACAGGCCAATTGCGGTATTATTATTATTCCAGCCAAAACCGGTTCCGCTAACTGTACCGGTAAAATTTATTGCATTTGTTGTTGCGCCATTACATAAAACCTGGTTAGCCGGTAGCGCTACATCAGGTGTTGGGTTAACTGTGATGGTAAAACTTTGTGAAGGCCCGGGGCAACCATTTGCCGAGGGTGTAACAATAATAGTTGCCGTTACCGGTGCATTGGTTGTATTAATTGCAGTAAATGATGTTATATCGCCATTGCCACTTGCGGCCAAGCCAATAGAGGTATTATTATTTGTCCAGTTATAAGCAGTTCCGCTAACAGCGCCGGTAAAACTTATTGTATTGGTTGCTGTATTATTGCATAGGGTTTGGTTAGCTGGCTGTACCACATTAGGTGTTGGATTTACAGTAATGGTAAAATTTTGAGCAGACCCCTGGCAACCGTTTGCAAATGGTGCTACTGAAATGATTGCTGTTACCGGTACATTTGTTACGTTAATTGCCGTAAACGATGGTATATCACCGGTACCGCTTGCCGCCAAACCAATTGAGGTATTATTATTTGACCAGGTAAAGTTTGAGCCGCTAACCCCACCGGTAAAATTTATTGCATTGGTTGAGGCAGTATTACATAAAACCTGGTTGGCAGGAAGTGATACATTTGGCGTTGGGTTTACAGTAATGGTAAAACTTTGCGCAACACCCGTACAACCGTTTGCCAATGGCGTAACGATAATAGTTGCAGTTACCGGCGCATTGGTTGCATTAATTGCTGTAAAAGATGGTATATCCCCAGAACCGCTTGCTGCCAAACCAATTGAAGTATTATTATTTGTCCAGTTAAAAGTAGTGTTGCTGACTGCACCTGTAAAATTTATTGGATTGGTTGCTGCTGTATTACACAAAGTGTGATTGAATGGTTGAATCACATTTGGTGTTGGATTAACAGTAATGGTAAAATTTTGTGCAGCGCCGGGGCAGCCGTTAGCAGATGGTGTAACTGTGATTGTTGCGGTTACCGGAGCATTGGTTACATTAATTGCTGTAAAAGATGGTATGTCGCCGGAACCGCTTGCTGCCAAACCAATGGAGGTATTATTATTTGTCCAGCTAAAGCCTGTGCCACTTACTGCACCTGTAAAATTTACAGCATTTGTTGGGGAATTATTACATAAAGTTTGATGAGCCGGTTGTATTACATCAGGTATCGGGTTTACAGTAATTGTAAAACTCTGCATAGCCCCCGGACAGCCACTTGCTATTGGCAAAATATTTACATTGGCAATGACTGGTACATTAGTTACATTAATCGCTGTAAAAGATGGTATATCACCGTTGCCACTTGCAGCTAAACCAATAGAGGTATTGTTATTGGTCCAGATAAAACTGGTTGCACCAACGTTGCCTGTAAAATTTACAGCATTGGTTGGAGCAGCATTACAAATGGCCTGGTTAGCGGGTTGTACCACATTGGGTGTTGGGTTTACAGTTATTGTAAAGAACCTTGCAGTGCCCGGACAACCGTTTGCAACTGGTGTTACCGTTATAAAGCCCGTTGCAGGTAAAAAGCCTGTGTTGGTACCAATGAAAGATGGGATGCTTCCGTTGCCGTTTGCAGCCAGGCCTATTGTAGTATTATCATTGGTCCAGTTAAAATTTGTACCGCCAACGGTGCCGGTAAAATTTATTGTACCGGTGGAACCATTATTACAAACTGTAAGGTTAGCTGGCTGAGCAACATTGGGTGTTGGGTTTACGGTAATTGTAAATATTCTGGCAATACCGGGGCAAATTCCGTTTGAGGGAGTTACCCTAATGGTGGCTACAGCAATAACACTGCTGGTATTAACGGCTGTAAAAGCCGGGATATCTCCACTACCGCTGGCGGCCAGGCCAATAGAAGGATTATTATTTGTCCAGTTAAAAACAGTGTTGGCTAAAGTACCTGTAAATATCACCGCATTTGTTGTTGATCCGTTGCATAGTGCCTGGTTTACAGGTTGTGTTACGTTAGGCGATGGGTTTACAGTTATAGTGAACGTTTCGGGCAGGCCTGTACAGGTAAGATGTACCGGTGTAACTGTGATGGTTGCTATAATAGGGGTGTTGCCGGTATTAATTGGTGTAAAAGCGAGGATGTTTCCGCTGCCACTTGCAGGGATGCCAATTGAAGGGTCGCTGTTTGTCCAGTTAAACACCAGGCCCGGAGGCGTGCCTGTAAAAATGATGTTGCTGGTTAATACATTATTGCATGTAACCTGGTCAAAAGGCTTTACCATAGTTGGTGGCGGGTAGATGGTAATGAGGCGAATGGCATTTCCAATACACCCGCCGGGCATTGTTACATCCATTGTTACCTGATAAGAACCAGGTATGGTATAAGTATGTGATACGGTATCTCCGGTAGCAGTATTGCCATCACCAAAATCCCACAGCGTGATAGTAGAGGGAATATTCCTGCTGTAAAAAGTGTAAGTTTTTGCGCCACAGCCAGGTGGGTCTGTCATATCAAATTCAGCATCAAAAGTGCCATTCAGATTAACCCGTAGTGTATCCCGGCAGCCAAAGCTGTTAAAGGGTATCAACTCTGCCCAGATGATGGTACCGATTGGAGGGCCGGGATTCATATTTAATTGCTGGCCTGTTCCCAATAGGATTGTATAATCGGAGTTCCACCAATTATAAAATTGAAATCCCGGCGGCGCAGTTAAACTTGTTTCATTGGGTGGTAAACACTCATAATGCACTTCAACTGGGCTTCCGCAGGTGCTTTGCACGTCCACATAAGCATAACCCCAATGGCCGGATTGTGTACAGTCGGCAGTTGTAAATTCCAGGTACAATGTTTTACCACCAAAACCTCTTAAGCTATAAAATACTGAAGACCATGGTTTAAATTTTACATTGGTATCAATTGCAGATGTTTGAAAACCGGGTAGCCCTGCTGTTGCTATATATTCGAGGGAAGCACAACCAATAGCATTGCCGGTGGCTGAATCTACAAGCTTGGATATAAATCTTGGTTGCTCAGCGGGGGCATGAGACGGATCTTCAAAAACAACGGCATAATCATACTTTACTGAAAAAGTGGAGTCATTTAAAGGTACATGAATGGTGTACCTGATGCGTTCTGCCTCGGCTCCATTGTCATCATTGCCAAGCAAGACTGCAAAGTTGCTGCCATCCGGTGCATTGGTATTGAATCCTCCATATTGATCTGTTGCGGAAGGAACTGACCTGGGAATAATGGTATGCCTGCCTGTAGTTGGTGCAGATGGAGCTACTGTGATCACATTTGAACCAGCTACCACAGCTACACTCCCGGTAAAGCATTCCCAGTTTGTAAAATCACCAAATTCAAAACCAATATTATCGGGGCAGGGAACGGACAGGTTATTTTGATTTGGATGCCAGGGAATTGGTGTATTAATTACCGGGTTGGCCGGGCTCAAAACCATTCTTCCATCCGGGTACAAGACACCTTGTTTATCTCCTTTAGCCACTTTTGCTACACCATTCTTAAAACCATAAAAGAAGCTTATATCCAGTTGTTTAATTACTGCACCTTTGTTGTTGATGAGGTACCATTTTTTATCAGTAAATACTGCTGTAACTGCAGGATGTGAATAATCAAATGCAATTTCGTAATTAATAGGGATGACAAGTTTTCCTGAAACATCCATGAAACCCCATCTGCCATTTTTTTTAACAGCACTCAGCTTATTTGAAAAGTTCCTTACACCATCAAATTCAAGCGGGGAGATGAGTCTCCCATTTTCATTTACCAATAAGGATTTTCCATTGCGATAAACTATTGCAAAACCATTTACAAAGGCATCAACGTCATTCCAAACCATATCATTTACCGGAACAAGGGTTTGTTTGTTTACAAACTGATATTTAGAACCCGTAGTTTTTATTGCAATAACAGAGCCGGCTGCTTTTTGAGCAGAAACTGCAGAGGAAAAGAATAAAAAGACAATAGATAAAAATATTCTCATTCTACGTGAAATTGGTTTATTGAATCAAAGTGGTTTGAGTAAATTTTATCAGGATAATATAATAACGGTTTTAAAGCATGTATAGTATTGGTGATGGTTTTTTTTCCGGTTTTATACATTCAGATAAATAAGAACGCAAACCGGTAATCTTTGGTTGCCTGTAATCCTATACTGTTAAAGATAATAAATTTATTTGGCAGGAGAAAAGCGACTTGCGATAAACGGAAAATTGTAAATTAGGTTTTAATGTTAATTTTACACCATAATTAAATTATATGAGTGTACTTAACCAGCTTGCCGAATACTTATACCTGAAGAAAAAAGACCCCAGCCGGCCGAATTCAAAATTTGTAAAATACATGCATGGGATCAACAGGTTATCTATTTTATTATTTCTGATGGCCCTGGTGATACTGGCGATCAAATTATTGAGGTAATGCAGTAATATAGCTGTAAATACTTTCAGCTGCATTTGCAGAAGCATGTCCGCCCTTACTCAATAAAGCTTTAAGCGCTTCGTAATCACGCTTCAGTTGCTGTTGTTTTGCTTCATCGGTTAACAGCAGGCTCAGTTCACGTTTCAGGTTTTCAACCGTTAATTCATCCTGTATCAGTTCTTTCACCACTTCTTTATCCATGATCAGGTTTACCAGCCCGATGAATTTTATTTTTATAAGGCGTTTGGCTATCTGGTAGCTGAAGGCACTTCCTTTGTAACAGATCACTTCGGGTACGCCAAACAATGCGGTTTCCAGTGTGGCAGTTCCGCTGGTTACCAATGCTGCTTTGGATTGTACCAGCAGTTCGTAGGTTTTATTTACAACAGAGGAAACATTGTTGTAGGGCGCTAAAAGGGATGTATAAAAAGCATCATCCAGCCCCGGTGCTTTTGCAACCACAAATTGATGATCCGGAAAATGCTTTGCCACTTCCAGCATGATGGGGAGTTTCTTCAGAATTTCCTGTTGCCTGCTTCCTGGGAGGAGGGCAATGATGTTGCTGGTTTCTTGTTGCCCGTTGTTCGTTGTTGTGAGTCTGGTATTGTCAACGGTCAACAAGAAACCAGAAACCACTTCTACTAACGGATGCCCCACATACTCCACTTCGTAATTCCATTTTTTGTAAAATGCTTTTTCAAAAGGCAGGATGACGAGCATTTTGTCTACACAGCTTTTTATCAGTTTAACCCGGTTCTCTTTCCATGCCCAAACCTGCGGGGAGATATAGTAGATCACTGGTATACCCTGTTCTTTAGCCCATTTGGCAATGCGCAGGTTAAACCCGGGGTAATCGATCAATATGATGGCGGTTGGCTGGTACTGCAAAATATCTTCTTTGCAGAATTTGATATTCTTTAAAATGGTACGCAGGTTTTTGATCACTTCCAAAAAACCCATAAAAGCCAGTTCTTTGTAATGCTTTACCAGTGTGGCACCGGCAGCTTCCATCTTATCGCCACCCCAGCAGCGGATGTTTGCTGAGGCGTCTTTCTTTTTTAATTCTTTGATGAGGTTACTGCCGTGCAGGTCGCCACTTGCTTCTCCGGAAATTATATAATAACGCATGGCTTGTAACTTATTTTTTTATGCTGCAGGCAAACAAAAGCATATCAGGAAAATGTTTTAATGCACAACACTATAAATCCATATATACAGGTAAGGGCAAAAATACCTTTGGCAGTCTTGTCTTTCCGGCTGTTTATATAAATGGTAAATAGCACCGCATTCACCATCAGTGCCAGGCTTAATGCCACGCTGAACGTGCGGTGGCCCTGTTCCCGCCACATGTATTCAAATGTATTGGCAAAAGTGAAGGTCTGGAATTTTGTCATTTTAAAGATGATGATTCCCAGTAAAGGCCCAACAAAACCCAATATGGCACCAAAAATAAAATTGTCTTTTTTAAATATCATTTGAACAGTTTCTTCTTTTCAAGTATTTTTTTCAGGGTATAATTGGTAAGGTCAAACTGAACCGGTACCACACTCACATAGTTATTTTGCAGCGCCCATACATCGGTGTCTTTATCCTTATCAAAATTGATGAATTCGCCGGTGAGCCAGTAATATTTTTTTCCATGCGGGTCTATGCGTTCATCAAATTCCTCTTTGTATTTCGCATAGGCCTGTTTGCAGATCTTAATGCCTTTTATTTCCCTTTTTGGTACCGATGGGATGTTTACATTTAATAACAGGTGTTTATCCAGCTTATTTTCCAATACGGTTTTAATGATCTTGTTTGCATAAAAAACAGCTGCACTAAAATCTGCCTCAAAGCGGTAATCAAGCAGTGAAAAACCAATGCTGGGTATACTTTCAATAGATGCTTCCATGGCCGCACTCATGGTGCCACTGTATATTACATTGATGGAGTGGTTGGCGCCATGGTTGATGCCGCTGATGCAGAGATCGGGTTTCCGGTGCAATATCTTGTCTACCGCAAGTTTCACACAATCAACCGGTGTACCTGATGTTTGCCAGGCTTCTATATCACCAAACAGGTCCACTTTGTCCATCCGTAACGGGGTACCAATGGTAATGGCGTGCCCCATGCCGCTTTGTGCTTTATCGGGAGCCACTACAACTACTTTACCTAAGGTTTTTGCAGCTTCAACCAGGTTTTTAATTCCGGGGGCTGTTATGCCGTCATCATTGGTGATCAGGATAATGGGTTTTTCTTTCGTCTTTGCCATGTATGGTCAGATCGGTTTAAAAGGGTGGAAATAATTGCCTGGCAATACCGGGTTGCTTGAACGGCCAGGGTATCATTAATAAAATTATAATTAACGCGATGCCAAAGTATATTAAAGTGCGCTTATGTTTTTGTGCATCGGAACCGGCACGCTTTACCATGCTGCGGCCTACGTGAACCAACAGCCAGGCAATGATCATCATCAAAGCATGTTCCACTGCAAAATAACGTTCTACAGGGTCTTTCATTACAGCACCCATACCACTTTTTACTTTTTCAAACCACATGCCGGTGAAATATAAAACAAGGCCGAGCAGCAACTGTATATCGCAGCTGATCATAAAAAACAGGCTCACTTTATTATCACCACTTTTATATTCCCTTTTAGACATTACTGCACCCACGGCAGCGAAAACGGCCCATACGCCAAAAAGCAGCACCGCCCAGCGAAGTACATTGTGTATTACCAGTGTATAATTCATAAAATAAATTTTGAAGCAAAAATACAGTAACTCAATCAGATTCCCTTTCTGAGGTTTTGAATCAAAAAAAATATTTTTTGGTAAACTAAAATAATTAGTATATTTGTGCTAATCAAATTAGTTGAACCATGTCATTAGCAGGACAAAACCTCAAATACCTTCGCAAACTCCGTGGATGGACACAGGAGGAATTTGCAGCCAAACTCGGTATCAAACGTTCATCAGTGGGTGCTTATGAAGAGGGCCGTGCAGACCCTCAGCTGAGTGTACTGGAAGTGCTTGCAGATATTTTTAAACTGTCACTGGATGAATTGTTGCTTAAGGACCTGAGCATTCATGCTGATAATTACCTGGCCAAACGACGACAGCAAAAAATGATGGTGTCTGATCGCAATGTCATTCACTTTGTTCCTGTAAAAGCAGCAGCTGGTTACCTGGCCAGTTATGCCGATACGGAATTCATTGATGAACTGAACACATTTACCTTACCCATGCTCACCGGTGGTAATTACCGTGCTTTTGAAATTATTGGTGATAGTATGTTGCCAACGCCCAGCGGAAGCATAATTGTTGGCGAAAAAATAGAAGATACAAACGACATCAAAAATAACCAGGCATATATTGTGGTTAGCCGAAATGAGGGTATTGTGTATAAAAGAGTTGAAAAGAACGGGCGCAGTAAAAATAAGCTAACCCTGGTAAGTGACAACCCCCAATACCAGCCATACCAGGTGAATGCCGAAGATGTGGTTGAATTGTGGCAGGCACAAATGGTGATCAGTAAAGTAACCAGCCAGCAGCGCTGGGATGTAAACTCATTGGCCAGTATGGTAAATAACCTGCAAAGCCAGGTAAGTACTTTAAAGAAAAAAATGAACTAAAGGTTAGCCAAGAACCTGCCTGCCGGCAGGCAGGTTACACGACGTTACACGAATAATAATGCACAGATCATTAGTGTAAATTCGTGGTATTCGGGCCAAAAAAATACGCTTAAGCGATCAACAAATAAGTAAAAGACAGGCAGCAGATGAATGCAAAGGAATTATTGATATTGAATTTTGAAGAGGTTCGGCGCAGAAGCATAAAAGTGTGGAAAGGCATTTCAGAAGAAAATCTTTTCTGGAAACCGGATGAGGGAGCCATGAGCTGCTTTCAGATGGTAAGGCATGTGCTGGAGTCTGAAAATATTTATCACCAGATCATATTGCATCGTGGCGCACTGGGCGATTATGAAAGTCCCTTAACAGGGAATCCGTATACCAGCATAGATGATGAATTACGAAATGCGCAGCCTTACCGGGAAAAGTTTTTAAAAATGGTACACGGCCTTACGCAAAAGGAACTGGATGAGGTGTATATAACCCGAAAGGATAAAAATCAGCACCGCAAACTGGGTGATTATTTGCTCAGGATAGCTTATCATGAAAGCATACATACGGGGCAACTGCTAGATTATTTACGCACATTGCGTGCACCCCGTGCAGCCATATGGGATTAGCTTTTATCTTTAATCCCATATTGATTTCAATAAAATCCACTTTGGAGGAATATGTTGAATTCTTAAATGGGGTTATACCGACTGCAGATCAATTTTGTTTGAATACAGTTTCATCGGCATACCACATAACTACATACGCAACCAGATACATCGATTAATAATTAAAAAACACAGTTATGATTAAACTTCAGATCATCGGCAATCTTGGTAAAGATTGCATTGTAAAAGAGATCAACGGAAAACACGTGATCAACTTCAGCGTTGCACACACCGAACGTTTTAAAGACGCACAGGGCAACCAGAAAGAAAGAACCACCTGGGTAGAATGTGCTTATTGGACCGACCGCACAGCCATTGCTCCTTATTTGGTAAAAGGAACCATGGTTTATGCCGAAGGCTCACCCGAAGCAGATCCATACACCAACAAGGAAGGGCAGGCCGCGGCAACCCTGCGCATGCGTGTGCAAAACATTCAGTTATTGGGGGGTAATAAAGAGGGCCAGAGTTCACAGGGGGCAGTTTCTAACGCAGGTAACGTAAGCAATGCCGGTATGGGCGCTGCGCCTGTAGTAAAAACAGAGCCGGCTAATACTACGGCCCCGGTAGATGATTTGCCGTTCTAAAATCATTTTTCCCACAAAGCTACATAGCGCACACAGAGGTTGAATTAATAATACTTTGTGCCCTTAGTGGCTTTGTGGGATTTTTTTTGCCGGCTACTTTTTAATATGTTTTATCTTGTGCAAAACGATTTGCATGAAAAGTAAAATATTATTGCTCACCTCTTTTTTTATCTGCTTCGCTTTAATACTCCCGGCCCAAAAAAACTATGTACAGTATGTTGATCCTTTCATAGGTACGGGTGGTCATGGGCATACTTATCCGGGTGCAACCCTTCCCCACGGGATGGTACAACTCAGTCCGGATACCCGGCTGGATGGCTGGGACGGCTGTGGCGGGTATCACTATTCTGATAATTATATTTACGGATTTTCGCACACCCATTTAAGCGGTACCGGGGTAAGCGATTATGGCGATATCCTTTTAATGCCAATGAGCGACAAACCATCGCCTGATAACAAAAAATACGGTTCTGTATTTTCACATGCCCGGGAAAAAGCATCTGCAGGATTTTATTCGGTAAAGCTGGAAGATGAAAATATTCTGGCAGAACTAACGGCAACGACCCGGGTGGGCTTTCACCGGTATACTTTTTCCGGTTCTCAAAAAAACAATGTGATCGTTGATCTGAAACACCGTGATGAAGTTATTGAATCTTCCCTGAAAATAATTAACCTGCGAACCATTGCGGGCCTCAGGCGCAGTAAAGCATGGGCCAACGACCAATACGTTTATTTTGTGATTGAATTTTCCAAGCCATTCAGCAAGGCCGGATTCTGGAAAAACGATACCTTATTGTCATCCGGCACATCTGAATTAATTAATTCTAAAAATATAAAAGCATTTTTTCAGTTTGATGAGGTATCGGTAATGGCTAAAGTGGCATTATCAGCAGTGAGTATTGAAGGCGCACAAAGAAATCTTGACAAAGAATTACCCGGCTGGGATTTTGAACTGACAAAAACCAACGCTGAAAAAATATGGAACGAAGAACTGAGCAGGATTGAAGTGACCGGCAATGATGTAAAACAACTTCGTACGTTTTATACAGCATTGTATCATACGGCCATTGTACCCAATGTTAACCAGGATGTGGACGGGCAATACAGGGGCAGGGATAACAAAATACATACCGCAACCGGCTTTACAAACTATTCTGTTTTTTCCCTGTGGGATACTTACCGTGGCGCACACCCGCTTTACACCATTATTGATAAAAAACGCACACTGGATTATATCAAAACATTTTTGGTACAGTACCAGCAGGGCGGCCGACTGCCCGTTTGGGAACTCAGCGGTTGCGAAACAGATTGTATGATCGGTTACCACAGTGTGCCGGTCATGGTGGATGCCTATATGAAAGGGATTAACCAGTTTGATACCCGGCTGGCGCTGGAAGCCATGAAGAAAAGCGCAACCTGGAACCACCTGGGTTTACCGGCACTGATGGATCATGGTTTTCTGGAAATGGATGATGAACATGAAAATGTAAGCAAAACACTGGAATATGCCTACGACGACTGGTGCATTGCACAATTTGCAAAAAAAACGGGCAATAATAATGATTACGATTACTTTATTAAACGGGCACAGTCTTATAAAAATATACTTGATGTACAAACAGGTTTTATGCGCCCCCGGAAGAACGGTAACTGGCTTTCGCCATTTGATCCCCGTGAAGTGAATAATAATTTTACCGAGGCCAACAGCTGGCAATATTGTTTTTATACACCGCAGGATATCAACGGATATATTGAAATGATCGGCGGCAGAAAGAAAATGGAAGATAAACTGGATAAGTTATTTACAGAAAATTCCAAGACCACGGGCAGGGACCAGAGCGATATCACCGGCCTGATTGGCCAGTACGCTCATGGCAACGAACCCAGTCATCATATTGCTTACCTGTACAATTTTACAGGCAGTGCACATAAAACACAGGCCATGGTACAACGCATTATGAAAGAAATGTATCGTGATACACCGGATGGGCTTGAGGGCAATGAAGACTGCGGGCAGATGAGCGCCTGGTACGTATTCAGTGCCTTGGGTTTTTACCCCGTTACACCAGGAAACACTGATTATATAATTGGCACCCCGTTATTTTCTTCTGCAACCATTAACCTGGAAAATGGTAAAACATTTACGATAAAAGCAAATGCTGTAAGTGAATCAAACTTTTATATACAAACTGCTAAACTCAATGACCTGTTGCATACTAAATCTTACCTTTCGCATGTTGATATTGAAAAAGGAGGTGTATTACAGTTTAGTATGGGCTCCACACCTTCATCTTTTGGGGCAACTGATTTTCCATCAACAGCCATTACAGATAATTTGATCGTTTTAAACCCGGTAATTGACGGAGGTGCCATTTCTTTTAAAGATACCAAGACAGTTAAGATCAGTTCGGCACAAAAAGGTGTGAAACTTTTCTACACCACAGATGGCAGTACACCAACAAAGGCCTCTAAAAAATATGCAGGGCCGATCCGTTTAAATAATTCAACCACTATCAAGGCAATTGCAATAAATGCCAAAAGCGAATCAAGTTATATAACTACAGCCTCTTACAAAAAGAACCTGCATAACTGGACCATTAAACTGAACACTACTTACGAGCAGCAGTACGATGGTGGTGGTATCAATGGTTTAATTGATAACATACGTGGTGAAGCTGATTGGCGCAAAGGCAACTGGCAGGGTTATCAAAAAGCAGATTTGGACGTAGTTATCGATTTGCAGAAACCAACAACTGTTTCGGCTGTGACGATTGGACTGTTGCAGGATACCAGATCATGGATTGTGTTGCCGCGGGAGATTATTATTGAAACATCTGCCGATAATAAAGTTTTTACACAGGTATATGCCGGCGAAAATTATTTACCTGTCGAAGACCTGAAGGCACAGGTAAAGAATATTGATGCAAATTTTTCAGCAGTCACTGCAAGGTATATTCGTGTGAAAGCTTTGCAATACGGTAAAATGCCTGCCTGGCACGAAGGGGCCGGCGGTGATACCCATATTTTTGTGGATGAGATCGTGATCAGGTAGCCTTATTTTGTTGTACTTATTGCAGGTCGATCAGCAACTTGGCATTTTTTTGTTCAGAGGACGAAATAAAGATCTCGTACCTCTTTTTACCGGCAGTAATGACCATTAAAGAAGTATTGGGAGGGATTCCGCCCAGGTTGTCGGCCACCATCACCAGTTCGTGATGCGGATTAGCCTTATCAACTTTTATTTTTAAAGTAACCGGCCTGGTAGAAATACCGGCCCGGCTAACTACCAGGTTGTTGTTGTGATAGATGCTGACGGTATCGCCGTCAATTTCACCATTATCATAAAGCTCAATAATTAACTCAGCTTCTTCAGTGGTAATTTGTTTGATGATGGGGTTGGCCCTGGTTTCAATAACTTTAGGCAAAGGCCTTGTAAAACTATCCGGTACAGGGTTGGTTATTTGCGTTTGTGCAGGATCTGGTATGGGGAGGGAGCACTGGATTATCTCAATATCATCCAGTGCAAAATCATTTCCGCAGCCACCGGGCGTAAGGGCTTTCATTTGCAGCGATAAAACATCGGTGTTTGAGGCCATCTTAAATTCGCCGGTATAATTTTGCCAGGCAGGTGTTTCGGTTTGTTTTATTTCACCGGTCTTAAAACTGCCCAATAACTTTTTGTTGGCATACATGGAAATTTCAATTACCGGGGGCGTTGGTATGCAGCCACTGGCATATTTGCAGATATTGGCAAACCACCCCGACACCCGGTAACTGGCGCCCGGTTTAAGGCCTGCAATGGTCATAACAAAAAAATCGCCTGGATTTTCAGCAGCGTTTACGATCATCATTTTTCCGTTATTGTCACCAGCTGTATGGTCTTCCGGTAAATCATGCCACCTGCCTTCAAAGCAATCAGCGATGGCTGTTCCAAAACTATAAAAACCATCGGCAGGACATGACCTGGTTGTTTTATTATACTTTTCCAGATTATACATGACCAGGTCGTTGTTATTGGCTGTTGTTCCAAAATTCAATGAAAACACGGGGTCTTTATAAATACAGTTATTATTTTGGGCAAAAGAAGCACTGTTGATTAACAGCAGCACAAAAAACATAACAGCAAATAACTTGTAGGTTAATTTCATGATCATTTTCCTGATAGAGGATTAAAGATAAGCTGGGGGTTGTTAATTAAATTGACATTCAATAAAAAACCCCGAAAATTAACGGGGTTTTTTATTGAATATATATTTATACTTTATCCGGGTTTCGGAGTTTACTGTGATTTTTACTGTACAAAAAGTAAACCACCAGGCCAACACCCATCCAGATGAACGCCACTTTTAATGTTTGTGCATCAAGTCCTACAATCATGGCTGTACAAATAAGTACACCCAGGGCAGAAACTACCGGGTAAATCGGGGCTTTAAACGGACGCTTGATATTGGGTTCTTTTACCCGCAATATCCAGACGCCGGCACTAACCAGTACAAAAGCAAATAATGTTCCAAATGAAGTAAGGTCACCAGCCACATTGCCTGGTACAAATGCAGCAAAAAGGCCTACAAAAACAAATAGTATCCAATTGGCCTTGTAAGGTGTTCTGTATTTTTTATGCAGCACTCCAAATGCCTTTGGTATCAATCCATCATTGCTCATGGTATAAAAAATACGGCTTTGTCCCATTAACATCACCAAAATTACAGAAGAAAAACCTGCAAGTATGGCTACCGTAACTGCCGTAGCCAGCCAGCCATAACCTGTCATATAAGTAGAGATGGCATAAGCAACAGAAGCCTCACGTCCTTTTTCAGGGTCAACAAAATCTTTCCAATTGGCAACACCGGTTAACACGTGGCCAAAAAGAATGTAAAGTATGGTACAAATGGCAAGAGAACCCAGTATACCAATTGGCATATCCCTTTTCGGATTCTTTGCTTCCTGAGCTGCTGTACTTACGGCATCAAAACCAATGAATGCAAAGAATACGATGGCAGCTCCTCCCAGCACACCGCCCCAGCCATGTTTGTTCCATCCGCTGTAATCGGCAATAACCTTGCCGGCACTGTCAGTAACAGGCGCAGTATTTTCAGGGATCAGGTAAGGAGTATGATTAGCACCGTCTATAAACTGCCAGCCAATGATAATGAACAATAAAACAATTGCCACTTTAACAAATACAATGATCATATTAACCATGGCAGATTCCTGTGATCCCTTGATAAGCAAAAGTGTAAGAAGCAGCAGGATAATTAAAGCCGGCGCATTCATGATACCGGAATGATGGATACCTGCCGTATCTGTAAAACTTTCAAACGGCGAGTGGCACCATTCATAAGGTATTCGTCCGCCAAAAAGCTTATTCAGGTATTCGCTCCAGGCAATAGAAACAGTAGCGGCACCCAATGCGTATTCCATGATCAGGGCCCAGCCAATAATCCAGGCTACCAGTTCGCCCATTGTAGTATAACTGTATGCATAAGCACTACCGGCAATGGGGATCATGGAGGCAAACTCGGCATAACATAAACCTGCAAAAACACAGCCAATTGCAGCGATCACAAAAGACAAAGTAACACCCGGCCCGGCCGCCTGTCCTGCTGCTGCAGCGGTTCTTACAAAAAGTCCGGCGCCAATAATTGCCCCGATCCCAAGTGCAATCAGGTTGGCTGCACCCAGGGTTCGTTTAAGTCCGTTTTCTCCGCCTTCTGCCTGTGCAAGCATCTGGCCTATTGGTTTCTTTACAAATAAACTCATTTTAGTTAGTTGGTTTTGATGAAGAATAAACTGAAAAATAAGCAATAAATTCTTAATTAAGCAACCATTAATACTTTTTGTTAGGCGTTTGTCTATAACAGCTTTTTAATATTATATTGCAGTATTAATAAAATATTATGGAAATATCCGATCAGCCAACAAAAAAAAGCAGGCTAACCTTTTATATCCTTATTTCCATGGTACTGGGTATTGTGGCAGGATATTTTGTACATCAGAATTATCCTGCATCTACCATTAAGGTATTTTCTGATAATGCAAAACTGCTGACCACCATTTTTTTACGTATGGTGCAAATGATCATTGCACCTATTGTGTTTGCTACTCTGGTGGTGGGTATTGCCAAACTGGGCGACATGAAAACCGTGGGCAGGGTGGGAGGCAAAGCCATGGTTTGGTTTATTACCGCATCTTTGGTTTCACTGGGACTGGGGTTGATACTCGTGAATATTTTTAAACCGGGAGTTGGGGTAGATATAACCAATACCGATATGGCAGCGGTAAATGACCTGCTCGAAAAATCAAAAGGCTTTTCCCTGCAAAAATTTGTAGAGCATGTGGTGCCCCGCAGCGTGATAGAAGCTATGGCCACCAATGAAATTCTGCAACTGGTGGTCTTCTCTGTATTTTTTGGTGTGGCCCTCACAGCCATTGGAAAAAAAGGCGAGCCCATTGTTAATGCCCTGGATTCACTGGCACACGTGGTACTTAAAATGGTAACATATGTGATGTACCTGGCACCGGTTGGCGTTTTTGGTGCCATGGCTGCAGCTATTGCAAAAAACGGTTTGGGCATCCTGGTCACTTTTGGTTTTTATGTAGGTGAGTTTTACCTGGGCCTTTTAATACTATGGATCCTTTTATTGTTTGTTGGATACCTGTTTTTAAAACACCGGTTACGTATTTTACTGCGCAGGATCGCGGCACCAATGTCAATAGCATTCAGCACGGCCAGCAGCGAAGCCGTTTATCCCAAACTGGTTGAGGAGATGGAACGATTTGGTTGCAATAATAAAATTGTAAGTTTTGTTTTGCCACTGGGTTATTCGTTTAATTTAGATGGAAGCATGATGTATATGACCTTTGCCAGTATGTTTATAGCACAGGCCTTTAATATTACCTCAATAACGGGCGATGTGTGGCAGCAGATCATCATGTTACTGGTATTTTTAGTTACCAGCAAAGGCATTGCAGGTGTGCCGCGGGCGTCGCTTGTGGTTGTTTTGGCTACGGGAGCCATGTTTGGTTTGCCACCCGAAGGGGTAGGTTTAATTTTGGCCATTGATGTATTTTGCGATATGGGCCGCACCATGACCAATGTGTTGGGAAATGCCCTGGCCACGGCTGCAGTAAGCAAATGGGAAGGGCAATTGGAAACTCCGTAAATAATTATCAGAAAAGAAGTATAGCATGTTAGATTTTATTCTCCTTGATTTTAGCTGGACACAATTGCTTCAGCCACAATGGTACATTGATAATGGCGGCCTGTGGCTTTTGCTCCTGATCATTTTTGCAGAAACAGGGTTATTCATCGGTTTCTTTTTCCCGGGCGATTCCTTATTATTTGTGGCGGGCATCTTCAGTAATAAACTGGCATCTTCAGTTTATGATACCGGCAACGATTTTTTAAACCTGCTCCTGTTATCCGCTTTATGTATTGCTGCAGGAGTTTTGGGCAATACCACCGGGTATATTTTTGGCCGTAAGGTTGGCCCTGCCATGTTTAACTGGAAAGACCGGTTGCTGTTTAAACAAAGATATTTACACCAGGCAAAAGATTTTTATGACAAACATGGTGGCGGAGCCATTGTATTTGCCAGGTTCCTGCCATTTGTACGCACTTTTGCGCCCATTGTAGCCGGTATTGTGGCAATGGATAAAAAGAAGTTTTCGTTTTACAATATCATCGGTTGCATCGCCTGGGTTATTTCCATGTTATTCATCGGGCATTATTTGAATTCGTTCGTAAAAAATCAGTTTGGTATCGATCTCGAAAAACACCTGGAAATAATTGTCATTTTTATCGTACTCGTTACTACTGCTCCGGTATTGATTAAAATGTTTTTTGGAAAAAAGAAAAAAAATGATAAATCAGGAAGCATCTAAACCCACTTCTGTATTCAACATTGCTGTAGTGGTGGCCGCCCTGGGCTACTTTGTAGATATTTACGACCTGTTGTTGTTTACCATAGTAAAAAAATCAAGTGTATTGGATGTGGGCGCTACAGATGTAAGTTTACTGGCCGACAGTACCAAAATCATAAACTGGCAAATGTTTGGGTTATTGATTGGAGGTATTGTTTGGGGTGTTCTGGGCGATAAAAAAGGAAGGCTTTCAGTTCTGTTCGGATCTATCATTTTATATTCTGTAGCAAATTTTATTACAGGGTTTATTCAAACCGTTGATCAGTATGCCTGGTGCAGGTTTGTTGCAGGGCTTGGCCTGGCAGGAGAGTTAGGCGCAGGCATAACACTGGTGAGCGAATTGCTTCCTAAAAATAAAAGAGGTATCGGCACTTCATTGGTGGCAGGTATAGGATTATTTGGTGCGGTGGCTGCATACTTTACCTATCAGTGGACCGGTGAGAACTGGAGGCTTTGTTATAAGATCGGAGGCGGCCTGGGCATTCTTTTATTGTTTTTAAGAATTAGTGTAGCGGAGTCGGGGATGTACAAACAGTTGAAAGCAACCAATGTACAGCGGGGGAATTTTTTAATGTTTTTTAATAATGCATCCCGGTTTAAAAAATATATGCTGGCCATTTTAATTGGTTTGCCAACCTGGTATGTTATCGGCATCCTGGTAAACCAAAGCGACCGGTTTGGAAAGGCGATGTTTGGAAGTACTTCTATTGATTCAGGCCGTTCCATTATGTTTGCCTATACAGCCATAGCCATCGGCGATATTTTAATAGGCTTTGTGAGCCAGTATTTTAAAAGCCGTAAAAAAGCACTGCTTATATTTTATTTACTCTGTACCTTTTCGCTGATCCTGTTTTTCAGCGGGGTAAATAATAGTGATACCCGAATGTACATCATATGCACCCTGTTGGGTTTCAGTACCGGTTTTTGGGCAATTTTTGTTACGATGGGAGCCGAGCAGTTTGGCACCAACCTCAGGGCCACAGCTGCAACTACCATTCCCAATATGGTCAGGGGTGCTTTGCCTTTAATAAACCTGATGTTTTTAAATCTTTTTCAAAACACCTGGGATTGGCCATTGGTTATAAGCGGTATCATTACAGGTATCATTGTAATGGCCGTAACATTTACTGCATTTTATTTCACCGAGGAAACTTTTCATAAGGACCTTAATTATACCGAAGGGGAAGAAATGCTTCCATAAATATTTTAAAAACTCCACTTGGCAAAATTTCTTATCATACGTTTTTCATCCATCGGCGATATTGTGTTAACCACACCGGTTATCCGCTGCCTGAGAAAAAAATACCCCGATGCAGAGATCCATTTTTTAACAAAATATGCTTTTAAGCAAATTATTGCCCATAATCCATACATTGATAAAATACATATACTGGGAGATAGTTTTGAATTGATGCTGCATGAACTGGCGACAGAGGACTATGATCATATAATTGACCTGCACCACAACCTGCGCACCCTGCGTATTAAAAAGCATTTAAAAAATGTACGGTCATTTTCTTTCAATAAACTGAATATTGAAAAATTTATACTGACCAATTTTAAAATAAATACACTACCCAAAAAGCATATAGTAGACCGGAACTTTGAGTGCATACAACCGCTGGGAGTAGAAAATGACGGCATGGGGCTGGATTATTTTATACCGGAAATTGACCAGGTTAAAGAAAGCGACCTGCCCACATCACACATGCATGGCTATATAGCCATTGTTATTGGAGCAGCACTGGCAACAAAAAAACTCCCGGCACATAAACTGAAAGCATTGTGTATAGCCATAGACCATCCCATTATTTTACTGGGGGGCAAGGAAGATTATGAAGATGGCAAAGCCATTGCGGCAGCTGATGATATAAAGATCTACAATGCCTGTGGTAAATTCAACCTGAATGAATCGGCTCACCTGGTAAAGAAATCAAAACTGGTGATAACGCATGATACAGGACTGATGCACATTGCAGCAGCTTTGCAAAAGCCGGTCATTTCTGTTTGGGGAAATACGGTTCCTGCTTTTGGCATGTATCCCTATTACGGAAAAAGATCAAACGTAGATTACGATGTGGCAGAAGTGAATAAACTCTGGTGCAGGCCATGCAGTAAGATCGGGTATAAAAAATGCCCCAGGGGTCATTTTAAGTGTATGGAAAAAATTGATGTTAATGATATTGTAAATCTGGTTAAGCAACGGCTGAAAAAATAATAAAAACTGTTTTTTTGGGTTTCTTTGTATAATTCCTATGGCTAAAAAAATATTCCTTGTTTTATTTATTCTGGTAACTAAAATAGCAGCCGCCCAGTTTTCAGTTAATATTCAATGGCAAAGTGTAAAGCCTGGTAATTCCGGCGATACCATACATTACGATTCGGGCCGGAAGTTAACCTGGCCCGATTTTAAAGGGAAACCGGATGCAGAAAGCCGTGCGGGTGCCATCACTGAATCGGGTTTCGGTTACCGGATGTCCATGAATTCATACAATGCCAGGGTAACTGTGAATATTACCGTTTACTGTTATTTCAATAAGAATAAATCCTGGGTTAAGAAGGGAATGAAAACTGCATATGCATTATTGCATGAGCAGCACCATTATGATATTACGTATATCAACACCTGCCTTTTTATTAAAAAACTGAAAGAGGCGAAGTTGAATAAGTCAAACTACATTTCAGCTGTTGAAAAAATCTATGATGATTGCTTTGCAGCACTCAATGCCATGCAGGATGCATACGATGGTGAAACTTCCAACGGAAGAATAGAAGCCATGCAACTGTTATGGAATAAAAAAATAGATACGCAACTGGCAACACTTACTATAAATTAACGATCAGTACCGGAATTTTCAGGTCATGCCTTACGGTATTTACTGTTTGCCCGTAAATAAAATCTTTTATTCCCGTATGGCCGTGTGCCCCCATCACCAGTATATCGGCCCCGGTAGTTTTGGCTATTCTTACAATTTCTGCAGCCCTGTCCTTGTGGCCAAGAAATCCTTCGGCAGTAAAGCCCAGTTTTTGCAATTGCTGAACATAGGAATCCAGGCGTTCTTTGTCTTTTCTTGATTCATAGTCATCGCTTTCATGCCCAAATATGCGTGCCGATGCACTTTCCACAATATGTATCAACAGGTAATGGGTGTTTTCTTTGCCCTGTCCGATGGCATAAGACAGTAATTTCTGATCACTTTCGCTGAATTCGAGCGCTATGGCAATCTTACTAAAAACCGGGATCATGAGGTTATTTAACGGAACAGTATCTGCGTGTATCTTTATAGATGTTGTTTTAACAGATTTTGGGATAAGCGGACTTACAATAACGTATACCAGCAGGAAAAGGCAAATCAAGGCTACTGCACTTACCAGTACCTGTTGCCACAAATCCCCATCGGTAAATACACCACGCATTTCATTTACCAGCATTTTTAAATTTAAAAACACCAGAACTGAGGCAATTAACCAAGCAGCTGTTTTTTGAAAAATGTTAATGGCAAATTTTCCCATGGTTTTTTTATCACTTACAAAATGAATAAGCGGAATGATGGCAAAACCCAGTTGTAAACTCAAAATAACCTGACTTAAGATCAGCAGTGCATCTACATTATCTTCCCCGTAAATGACAATTACAATTAATGCCGGTATGATCGCAACAAGCCTGGTTATCAATCTGCGCAACATGGGATTAATACGTAAGCTGAGGTATCCTTCCATTACAATTTGTCCGGCAAGGGTTCCGGTAACCGTACTGCTTTGTCCGGCTGCAATTAATGCCACCGCAAACAGCACAGGCGCAACATTGCCCAAAAAGGAAGGCAATAAACGGTGTGCTTCTTTAATTTCTGCCACATCCGAATTGCCTGTTTTAAAGAACACAGAAGCTGCAAGTACCAATATGGCGGCGTTCACAAAAAAAGCAAGATTTAATGCAAGTGTGGTATCTATCCGGTTAAATTTAATGGCCTGCCTTATACCGGCATCGGTACGGTCTATCTTTCTTGTTTGCACCAGTGCAGAGTGCAGGTATAAATTGTGGGGCATTACAGTGGCACCAATGATGCCTATGGCAATATACAGGGCTTCATCATTTAATACAGAAGGAATAAAGCCGGATGCCAGTTCTCCCATATCAGGTTTCGCCAGGATCATTTCAATTAAAAAGGAAATGCCTATCACCCCAACCAGCGTAATAATGAATGCCTCCATTTTGCGTATACCCAGGCGCTGTAAATAAAGCAACAAAAAGGTATCCAGTACGGTTATGGATACCCCCCAAACCAACGGCAGTCCGGTTAATAACTGAATGCCAATGGCCATTCCCAAAACTTCGGCCAGGTCGGTGGCGGCAATGGCTATTTCAGCAAGGATGTATAAAAAAAAGTTTATTCCCTTTGGAAAGGTTTCCCGGTTGGCCTGTGCCAGATCACGGCCTCTTACGATTCCCAGCCTGGCAGAAAGTCCCTGCAGCAGCAGAGCCATCAGGTTGCTCATTAACAAAACCCAGATCAGGGTATAACCAAACTTGCTGCCACCAGCCAGGTCGGTGGCCCAGTTACCGGGGTCCATATAGCCAACGCTTACCAGGTAGGCCGGGCCTAAAAAGGAAAAAGCCCTTCTCCATCCTCTTTTTTTTGTGGTGGTATCTACAGATTCGTGTACCTCACTCAATGAAGCGTTGTTGTTGGTTTTATTGAACATCATGTACAAATATGTTTTTAGCTACCTGTTCGCTTAAGATGCAGGCATTTTGTTTTGATACTTTTATTTCCAGTGATCTGTCAAATTCAAATTTCTTGAGTACCATTAGCTGGGTACCTATAGAAATATGATAGTGTTTAAGCATGTCAAGCATTTGAGCAGCCTGGTTACTCACTGAACTAACCGTTACATTTTTTTTAAAGGCTATGTCGGACAGGCTGAGTTGTTTGATGACCGGGATTTTGCCGTTTTTATCCGGTATGGGGTCTCCGTGCGGATCAAAAGCGGGATTCCCCAGGAAATGATCGAGCCGGTGTATAAGTTCTTCGCTGCTGATATGTTCCAGTTCCTCGGCAATGGGATGCACTTTATCCCAGTCAAAATGTAATTTTTCTACTAAAAAATATTCCCATAACCTGTGCTTGCGTACCACATCCAGTGCCGCTTTTTTTCCTGCCTCATTTAGTTTAAAGCCCTTGTATTTTTCGTACTGCAACAACTTCTTGCCTTTTAATTTTTTGAGCATATCGGTAACCGAAGCCGGCCTGGTTTGCATTTCGGCGGCCAGGGAGTTGGTATTTACCAAACCGGTTTCCTGCTGCAGGTGAAAAATGCGTTTGATGTAATTTTCTTCGCTGGTTGTAAAACTCATGAGTGTGAAAATAAAATTTAGACAAATCTAAAAATAAAATTCACGTCATCAAAATATTTATTAAGCAGGTAATACGGCAACTATTCCTAAATTGAGTAAAAATACTGCAGTATGAGAAAATGTATAAGTTCTGGTTCTCCCTGGGAGGATGTGGTGGGTTACTCCAGGGCTGTAAGGGCAGGAAATATAGTGGAAGTGGCAGGAACTACTGCCATGGATGGAGATGTGTTGATAGGCAAAGGGGATGTGTATGCCCAAACCGTGTATATTTTTAAAAAAATTGAAAAAGCATTGATTGAAGCAGGGGCAGATCTGACAGATGTAGTAAGAACAAGAATGTTTATAACCGACATTTCAAAATGGGAAGAAGCCGGCAAAGCGCATGGCGAATTCTTCAGAAATATTAAACCTGTTGCCACTATGGTAGAAGTGTCGAAACTGATCGATGCTGATCTGCTGATCGAAATTGAAGTTACCGCAATACTTAAAAACGGTTGATGTGTAGATTTTACATATCAATATATCTGAATTTTGCTTTAATATTGCGACTCAAACCAATTTAACCCATTATGAATTTTACTTCTTTTAAAGTACCCTATCCGGTTGATGAGCAGTACAATAAGCGGATTGCCTATTTTTCGATGGAATTTGCAGTAAGCCAGCCACTAAAAATCTACAGCGGTGGTTTGGGATTTTTGAGTGGTTCTCACATGCGCAGTGCATATGAATTGCGCCAAAACCTGGTAGGTATTGGCATTTTATGGAAATACGGTTATTACGACCAGGCCCGTAACCAGGACCAAACCCTGCAGGTGCAGTGGAATGAAAAGATCTATAATTTTCTGGAAGATACCGGCATTAAATTCCAGATCGATATTCACGAACACCCGGTTTGGGTAAAGGTATGGTACCTCAACCCCGAAACATTTAAATCGGCACCGTTGTTTTTACTCAGTACCGATTTGCCTGAGAACGATTATGTTTCTCAAACCATCACCCATCGGTTGTATGATGCCAATGTGGCTACCAAAGTGGCCCAGTTTATTTTACTGGGTGTGGGTGGAGCCAAACTAATGGATGAACTGAATTTTAAACCGGAATTGTATCATTTAAATGAAGCACACGCCATCAGTTCGGCATTTTATCTCTACAAAAAACTTGGAAATGTGGAGGAGGTTAAAAAACGGATGGTATTTACAACACATACACCCGAAGAGGCCGGAAACGAAAAACACGATATACATCTTTGCGAAAAGATGGGTTATTTCTGCGGTATGAAACTGGATGATGTAAGAAAGATAACAGGCATGGAAGGCGATCAGTTCAATCATTCGCTTACTGCATTGCGTTTTGCAAGATTAGCCAATGGGGTAAGCCAGTTACATGGCGAAGTAAGCCGCCAGCTCTGGAAAAAATATGATGGCATCTGCGAAATAAAAGCCATAACCAATGCACAAAACTGGCATTACTGGGCAGATAAACAGTTGTATCGTTTTATGGATGCCAACAATATGGAAGGGTTTATTGACCGCAAAAGGTATTTAAAAAAACGTGCGTTTGATGTGGTGGCCGATCAAACCGGAAAACTGTTCAATCCCGATGTATTTACCATTGTTTGGGCACGCCGTTTTGCCGGCTATAAAAGAGCCGAACTGCTTACCCGCGATGAAGAAAGATTTGAAGCACTGTTAAGCAATCCAAAATATCCTGTGCAGATCATATGGGCCGGAAAGCCTTACCCGGTTGATTATCCTGCGATCAGCGATTTTAATATGCTGGTTCACCTTAGCAAAAAATATGATCATGTGGCAGTATGCATTGGCTATGAACTGGCCTTAAGCAAAAGATTAAAACAGGCTGCTGACCTGTGGTTGAATAATCCGCGGGTACCCCGGGAAGCCAGTGGAACAAGTGGTATGACGGCAGCCATGAACGGCGCTGTGAACTGCAGTACCAAAGATGGGTGGATCTGTGAATTTATCAACCATGGCAACAATGGATTTGTGGTGCCTCCAATTGATTATGAGCAGGTAAGTGTACATGAACAGGATGAGTATGACCTGAATAAACTATACGAAATACTGGAAAACCAGGCCTTGCCCCTGTATTATGAAAACCCGGAAATATGGCGTGAAATAACCATGAACGGCATGCGGGATGTGCAATGGCAGTTTGACAGTAACCGGATGGCCAAAGAATATTACGAGATCCTGTATAAATAAATTAAAACATCCCCAAAACACGGGGATGTTTTTTTGTACACTAATTTTACCGCATGCAACCATATTCAAAAAAGGCAGAAATACGCTGGGCCGATCTTGACCCCAACTTTCATGTACTGCATTCGAAGTATTACGATTATGGGGCTTTTTGCCGTATGTCTTTTTTAACAGAGCATGGCATTACACCGGCGGTGATGATTGAACACAATATCGGGCCAATTATCTTCAGAGAGGAATGCCTTTTTAAAAGGGAGATAAAATTCGGTGATGCGCTGGAAGTGTTTTTAAAACTCAGTAAGTGTAATGAAGATGCCAGCCGCTGGAGCATGGTACATGAGTTATGGACAAACGGAGATACACTGGCAGGCTTAATTACCATTGATGGCGCCTGGATGGATACCAGGATCAGGAAATTGGTTAAACCTCCCGAAGTTTGTAAGATCGGTATAAAGCTTATTCCAAAGACAGAAGATTTTAATCAATAGTTTGCAGATTGTCTTTTTCCCGACATTAACAGCAGCTCCATTCCGGTACTTTTGTACAAATAAATTCAATTATGAAAAAAACGGCATTACTGATTTTACCTTTTTTAATTTTCTCCTTTATTGCTTTTTCACAGGCAGAAACCCTTTATCCTGAGGGATTAAAACCAGGTGATATAGCTCCCGAATTTTCAGCAAAAGACCAGTACGGAAAGGTAATCAGCCTTAAACAGGCACTGCAAAACGGGCCGGTTATCATGCTTTTTTACAGGGGGCAATGGTGTCCGTATTGTAATAAACAAATGAGCCGGTTCTCAGATTCCTTATCATTGCTAACGGCCAAGGGTGCCTCAGTAATGGCAATAGCACCAGAAACCTTTGAGAATGTAAAGAAGACCATTGAAAAAACCAAAGCATCTTTTTCTGTACTGGAAGATACCGGACTGGTGATAATGAAAATGTACAAAGTGAATTTTTCGGTCGACGAAAATACAATTGTGAAATATAAAGGCTATGGAATTAATTTTGATAACGCCAATGGCAATAACGGAGCAAATCTTCCGGTGCCCGCAACTTATATCATTGGTAAAGACGGCAAAGTAAAGTATGTTTTTTTTAATACCGATTACAGAAAACGGGCCTCTGTTATGGATATTATAAATAATCTGTAATAGCTTATCAAATTGTAGTGTTGCAAATAAATATCTTTGCAGCACTTTTTTATGCTTAATGCTACCGTTAATTTATACAAAAATGCATATTCCGGTTTAACCCGCCGCATGTGGCTGCTTGCTGTGGTCATGCTGATAAACCGCAGCGGTACCATGGTGTTGGCCTTTATGACCCTCTATATCAGTCATATCGGCTATTCAACCAGGCTGGCAGGCTATGTGGTGGCTGTTTATGGCATAGGTTCATTGGCAGGCGCTTATATCGGCGGAAAAATAAGCGACCGCTTTGGTTTTTATTACACACAGTTTTTTTCTTTGTTCTGCGGGGGTATACTTTTCATTACACTGGGACAAATGAAAACTTATCTTTCCATCTGCGTGTGTACTTTTTTTCTCAGTATGGTCAATGAATCTTTCAGGCCGGCAAACGCTACTGCCATTGCACATTACAGCACTCCACAAAACCGTACACAGGCTTTTTCAATTGTGCGCCTTGCTATTAATTTAGGCTGGGGGATAGGCGGCGCTTTAGGAGGTTTCCTGGCTTCTTTCAATTATCATTTATTGTTTTGGGTAGATGGCTTTACCAATATCTGCGCTGCAATTTTATTATTGTGTTTGTTGCCGCGGGTAAGCGTTTCGCAGCAGCAAAACCTCAGCAATACGGAGCTTAAAAAAGTAAAAGCAAAACCCGTGTATGCCGATAAAACCTTTATGTACTTCATTGGCCTGCAGGTGTTGTTTGCCATTTGTTTTTTTCAGCTGTTCACTACCATTCCTTTGTATTTTAAAGAGGGCTTGCATATCAACGAATTCTGGATCGGCCTGCTGATGGCTGTCAACGGATTGATCATCGCTTTATTTGAGATGGTCATTGTATTTAAACTGGAAGGCAGGTGGCCTTATCTGAAGTTGATGGCGTATGGTACCATGATCATGGCAGTGGCATTCTTTGTTTTAAATATACCCTATCTGCCAAGTTTTATTATTGCGGCTTCATCCATGATGTTGATCACGGTTGCTGAAATGATCGCGATGCCGTTTATGAACTCTTATTATATTTCAAGAAGTACAGAAGGCAACCGGGGGCAGTATGCAGCCTATTATACCATGGCGTGGAGTGCAGCACAGGTTATAGGCAGTTCAAGCGGTACGCAAATCGCTTATGCCGCAGGGTTCACTAATTTATGGTGGATAATCGGGGGAATTTGTTTGCTTACAGCGTTTGGTTATCAAAGACTGTTAGCAAACAAATAAGGTATTTACTTATAAATATTTGTAGTGGAGGATTTTGCAGTGATCGGCATATCCTGTCCCATCATCTGTATACTTCCCGTAATATCGGCCACCCTGGTTCTTTTCTTTACCAATCCGGTTGACATATCGGTTACCGTTTCCCCGTTCGTTTTTGTTTCACTCTTCACTTCAAATTCCATTTCCTGAAAATTAAGCTTGTTCACCGAAGTAGTAACAGCTTTGATTTGGATAACTGCCTCGTTTCCGGTTATGGATTTAAGCGTAAAACTTCGTATTGTTTTCATATCCTTGCCACTGGTTGTATCGGCCCAGGTATCACCAACTGATTTGCCTTTTGGCACCATTTCAAATGCCCCCGAAACAACTGCATCATCGGAAGCATTATCCGAAAATATTTTCATAAAATCTGCTGTGGCATTCGTTTCATCTACATCAGCCTGCTTTTGCTTTTTCTTTTCGCCAACTGCCTGGCCGGTTGTATTATTGATGGTAACATCAACAGACTTATTTACTTTATCGTCAAATAGTTTAGACATTTCTTCACTATTGCCTGTTTTATTTTCAGAATCATAGTTATTCGACTGCCCCATCATATCGTTGGTCATTTTCAGTTTCGTAAGGGTATTGCTGATGATATAATGGTCCGGGGTGCTGTTTTTTACCTCCAGCATATTTATAACCGCAGTGCTGCTGTTTAATTGCATGCCCATTGCAAGGCTGGCTTCAATTTCTGTGGTACTTTCCACGGTGATCTTTTGGCCGTTGGCAAGCCTGATCTTTTCTGAAGAGGCAGAACCGTTATTGATTGGCTGAGCAATGGCTATTCCGGAAAAAGCCAGGCAAATAAATGAAATGTAAATTCTTTTCATGGTTATAATTTAATTATGCTGCAAAATTAGGTTCAAACAACATTTGTGCCCGATTTGTTTGATTTTTTTGTAAAAATTTATGATATACTCAATAAAGGGCATAAAATAAGGGCTACCCGGTTAAGGATAGCCCTGAAAGGTTTTTAGTTATAGGAATTATCCTACTACCTGCACATTAACTGCGTTCATTCCTTTTTTGCCTTCCTGCAAATCGAACTCAACGCTGTCGCCTTCTTTAATATCGCTGATTAATCCACTTACGTGAACGAAAGTTTCTTTGTTTGAGTCATTGTGCTTGATAAAACCGAATCCTTTTTCAGAATTGAAAAACTTAACGGTGCCTTGTTGTTTGTCCATTTTTTGTATTTGTATTGTATTAATAAAGTGCAAATGTAGTCATTTTATGCTAAATGAACAGATTTTATTATTTGATAGTGTTTTTACTTTAATTAAAGTAGAATGAGGTAATTTTAATACTACGATTGCCTGCCTTATTAAAGTTTTTAAAATATTTTTTATGCAAAATAAGCCAGCTACTGTAATTACAGGAACCGGTAGTTACATACCAGACCTGGTTAAAACAAACAAGGATTTTACCGGGCATGTTTTTTATACCGATGATAATCAGGTTTTAGATATTGAACCACAAATTATTGTAGAAAAATTCAGAAAGATCACCGGTATTGAAGAAAGGCGTTATGCATCTCCTGATATGGACTCTTCAGACATGGCGGCCATTGCTGCACAAAGGGCAATTGAAGATGCCGGATGTGACCCTGAATCATTAGACCAGATCATTGTGGCACATAATTTCGGAAACGTATTAAAAAATACCATTCAAACCGATGTGTTGCCGGCCCTGGCATCCCGGGTAAAGCATGCCTTAAAAATAAAAAATCCATCCTGTGTGCCCTACGATATTTTGTTTGGCTGCCCGGGCTGGGTTCAGGGTGTAATACAGGCCGATGCTTTTTTTAAAGCAGGAATTGCAAAAAAATGCCTGGTGATAGGAACCGAAACCTTGTCGAGGGTGCTGGATCTGTACGACCGTGACAGCATGATTTTTTCTGATGGGGCAGGGGCCTGTATTTTGGAAGTTAAAAACAGCAGTGAAACCAGTTCGGGAATTTTAGGGTACAGTGTGGAATCTCATTGCGGTGATGAAGTTAATTATCTGAATATGGGAAAATCAAATTATCCCGATTCTGATCCGCATATCCGGTATATAAAAATGAAAGGCAGAAAAGTTTATGAGTATGCCATGAAGCACGTACCCGAAGCCATGAAAATTTGCCTGGATAAAAGCGGGGTACATATTTCGGATCTAAAAAAAGTGTTCATTCACCAGGCCAATGAAAAAATGGACGAAGCGATCATTAAAGAACTCTACAAATTATATGGTATAACCAATGCTCCCGAACATGTTATGCCAATGAGTATTCATAACCTGGGAAATAGTTCTGTTGCAACCGTACCCACCCTGCTGGATATGGTAAGAAAAGGATTGATGCCTCAGCATAAGTTACAGGCAGGAGATATAATTATGTTTGCTTCAGTAGGGGCCGGCATGAATATTAATGCTGTTTGTTACCGTGTGTGATCACTTTTCCTTATCCCGGTTACCGGGATATTGCCTCATAAATAGCTGCTTATTTAATAAATTCGGTTAAAAGCCTTAATTAGCCTACATTTGCAAAAAATAAGATTATGGTAAATGAAATGATCTCGAAGTTTTTAGAGCCGGCTCACCTGGCCAAGACCGCAATTAAGATTGAATTCAAGAAGCGAAATACAATTGTTGGTATTTTTATAGATTCAACAGATTATGAAGACCTGAAGGCAAAAAATTTCTGGCGCATCGTTTCCGAAGTTAATATTCCCGAATGGAAAAAAACAAATGACAATAAGCTTGCAAAAATATTCAGCGGTTCTGAGTTTACCAGAATTACTGTAGCCAAGGAAAAGAAAGAAGCAGTTGCTTAATTATGCTGATCCGGCAAAATGCAGGTAAAAAAAGGACACCGTTTGGGTGTCCTTTTTTTATATTCAAATGATCAGTTTCTGCCACCACTCCTTGCTTTGGGTAATTCTTTCCTCGGTATTTTTTCATCCAGCTGTGCGGTGTTAAAAACAAAGGAGGCTATAATGGTTGAGGCCTGTTTTAAATCTGCAGGTACCAGGTGATCATAGGTATCCATATTGGTATGATGTGTACGGGTATCATATTCGATCTCGTCCTGTATAAACTGAAAGCCCGGTATCCCAACGGCATCAAATGCCAGGTGATCGGTACCACCGGTATTGTCTATTGTTACCGTTTTGGCATCCAGGTCATTAAATGGTTCCAGCCATTTTGCAAAGATTGGCCCCACAGCAGCATTGCCCTGCAAATAGATACCCCTCACTTTTCCTGTGCCATTATCCAGGTTGTAATAAGCAGAAACTTTAGCATGGTCAGGTTTTAAAACCATATCAGCAGGATCTGCAAAATGATTTTTCACATAATTGCGTGAGCCGTGTAAACCCTGCTCTTCGGCACTCCACAAAGCAATACGTATGGTTCTTTTGGGTTGCAGTCCGGTTGCTTTTAAAATCCTGACTACTTCCATCATTACAGCACAACCCGCCGCATTATCGGTTGCACCGGTTGCACCCTGCCAGCTGTCTAAATGGCCGCCAAGCATTACTATTTCGTTTTTTAATACCGGATCTGTTCCGGGTATTTCGGCTACCACGTTATATCCTCTGATATCCGTATCGTAAAATTTTGTTTTTACATCTGCTTCCATTTTTACCTGCTGCCCTGAAGCAACCAGGCGCTGTACACGCAGGTAATCATCACTGGATAACATTACCCAGGCATAATTATTCTCGGCACCTTTGTCAACCGAACCACCATTTTGCACAAACAGGGTTCCGTCGTTTCCTCTTCCATTCATACTTAAAACCAGGGCAGGTTTCTCGGTGTTATAAAATCCATTCATTTGCCTGGCAAGTGCCTGTTGTTGCCTCCTGGCTGCCATAGCTTCAGGACTAACAACTCTGGCACCCCTTCTTTGTGCAGTATCAGGTTTTGAACCGGCCATTTTGTTAAGTTGTTCCTCAGTAAACCTGTGCCCGTCTGGTGTAAATGATGGCCGTAGCGTATCATTTGAATAGAACATCACAATTTTGTCTTTGATCTTACCTGAAAATTTTTGATATAGTTCTGCAGAATCCTTTGCTTTAATAAGGATCACTTCACTGCTCATTATTTTTTTACCCGGAGTACTCCCTGTCCAGGCCCGGGGTATTGCAATCATGGGAGAATAGTATGGGGCTGTCATGGCAATATAGCAACGGGTTTGTTCCCAGCCGGTACCAAAATCACCCCAGGGCTCAATGGCAGTATTTGTCAATCCCATTTTGATCAATTCATCTTTTGCCCAATTGGCTGCCCTGAAAAATCCGGGAGAATTGGTGAGCCTTGGGCCGCTTACATCAGTTAAATGAAAAGCAATGTCCATTACCCTGGAATTTTCAAGCCCCTCTTTCCTGATCTTTGATGTAGCATCGCTTTGTGCAAACAAGAAACTTCCCGAAAGGAAACAAATACAGGCAATTGCCATTTTTTTTCTCATAATGATTGGTTTTGTGTATGAAAATTTAATAAACGCTTTTTATGAATGCAGTAAACTCCGATCTGCTAATTATTGCAGGATCTCTGTGCCTGGTACTTCCATGATCAGGTTTTCGCCATAACATCCTGCAGGCGTTTGAAAACCGGTTCTGTAATTTCCTTCCAGGATTTTTTTACTGATGAGTAAGCTGCTGTGTGCCGTTAATGAATATCCATCGGCGCATCTGATACTGCCAGTTAATGTTTTACCGGATGGGTTGCTTACTTCGCCCCAAACCAGGCTGCTGCTTTTCTGTCTTTGTTCATCTGATGGACCGGCTGGCCTGGCTTTTATTTTTTTTCTGATGATGTTGCGTACAAAACCGGTTCTCAGCAACCAGTTAAATGCCCATTGAAATTTTAATATGCTGTAAACTTTAGGAGCAATACCTGTGTACGTTTCTATATTGGGTATTGCTGTTGTGGTGTATGCAGTTGAAATGTCGCCCCATGGAATGGTCATGACAAATAGGTTCTTTTTACCTCCACCGGATCCTGCGGAAAAATCTACCCACATCCCTTTTTGCCCCAATGGTTTCCTCACAATCCTGCCGTTTTCCCTGGCCGCTCCTCCTTCCCCGATCTTGCCTGCCATGGTTATGGCTGTTCCATGCGATAAGCCTCCGCCAATAGAGGCAAATGCCAGTTTTAAATGTGTTGCATCGGGCATTTTATTTTTTAGCTGAAGCGCTATGCAATCAGTGGGCACCACATCAAAACCTACGCCGGGCATCACCATAATGTTTTGTTCTATTGCTGCAGCATCATATTTTTTCAGCATTTCAAAAACAGCAATATCGCCGTTGATATCAATATAATGAACACCGGCCTGTAAACAGGCTTCGATCATTTGTTTGGCTGTATACACATAGGGGCCGGCTGCATGCAATACCAGTTTAACTTCAGATAAGGCCGTTTCCAATTGTGTTTTATCATCCAGGTCAAAAATGCGGTAAGGCAATTGTAATTCATCTGCAAGCGGTTTTATACTCGCCTCCGTTCTGCCTGCAAGTATTGGTTTAAGTCCATAGGCAGATGCAAGTTTTGCAATGAGTTTGCCCGTATAGCCATTGGCGCCATATAAAAGAAGTTGGTGTTGCATGTTGAAATGTACAATTTTTTGGTAAGTAAGTTGTAAAAAAAAAGTCCAGCCATTTTCAGGCTGAACTTGCAGGATTTATTATTGGTTGGTTTTAAACAGTTTCTTCCATATAACTTTCCATGGGCTCGCAGGTACAAATAAGGTTCCTGTCGCCAAAAGTATTGTTGATACGGCCTATAGATGGCCAGAATTTATTTTTAATTACATAGGCTAACGGGAAAGCGGCTTCCTGCCTGCTGTAGGCATGATTCCATTCATTGGCGCAAACCACCTGTTGTGTATGCGGTGCATTTTTTAATGCATTGTCCACTTTATCTGCTTTGCCATCTTCAATGGCTTTTATTTCATGAAAGATGCTGATGAGTGCTTCGCAAAAACGGTCAAGCTCACCTTTGTCCTCACTTTCTGTAGGCTCTATCATGATGGTACCCGGTACCGGAAAACTCATGGTAGGGGCATGAAAGCCATAGTCCATCAGGCGTTTGGCCACATCTTCGGCCTCAATGCCCGCAGTGGTTTTAAAAGGCCTGAGGTCTACAATAAATTCATGTGCACAATATCCATTGGTGCCGGTATACATAATATGATAAAACTTTTCCAGCCTGGCTTTCATGTAGTTTGCATTCAGTATGGCATACTCCGTTGCTTTTTTTACACCTTCGGCACCCAGCATTTTTATATAGGCATAGCTGATGAGTAAAATGCTGGCACTGCCATAAGGCGCTGCGCTTACTGCAGGTATATTGTCTGTTGTGGATTTTAATGTGTCATTAACAGTATGCCCCGGCAAAAAGGGTTTCAGTTTATCGTTCACACAAATGGGGCCAACACCCGGTCCGCCACCGCCATGGGGTATGGCAAATGTTTTGTGTAAATTCAGGTGGCATACATCAGCGCCAATCATACCCGGACTGGTTAAGCCAACCTGTGCATTCATATTGGCGCCATCCATATACACCAGCCCGCCATTATCATGTATAAGCTGGCATATGTTGATGATGCCTTCTTCAAATACACCATACGTACTTGGGTAAGTAACCATCAGTGCGGCTAAATTGGCTTTATGTGCTTCTGCTTTTTGTTTCAGGTCTTCAATATCAATGTAGCCTTTTTCATCACTTTTTACAACCACTACCTTCATGCCAGCCATGATGGCGCTGGCAGGATTGGTGCCGTGTGCCGAGATAGGTATCAACACAATATTTCTGTGGCTTTCATTGCGGTGCGCATGATATGCCCTGATGGTGAGCAGTCCGGCATACTCGCCCTGGGCACCGCTGTTGGGTTGCAATGAGCAGGCTGTAAATCCGGTAATTTCACATAAATAGGATTCCAGCTTTTCGATCATGTATTGATAACCTTCCGTTTGTGCTGCAGGGGCAAAAGGATGAATGCCATTGAATTCGGGCCAGCTTACCGGGATGAGTTCTGTTGCGGCATTCAGCTTCATGGTGCAACTGCCCAAACTGATCATCGACGTGTTCAAACTCAGGTCTTTATTCTCCAGCGATTTTATATATCGCATCATTTCACTTTCGCTGTGGTGGGTATTGAAGACAGGGTGGGTAAGGTAAGCCGAAGTTCTTTTGCCAAATAAAGCATCTGCTTCATCAAACTGCAGGTTGAATTTTTGGGAACTGGCTGCATTAAAAATGGCAGAAAGGTTTTTCTCTGTTTCCCCGATATAATTTGATGCAACCTCATCTATTGACATGGTTACACTGCCGTTGCTGTTATAATGAAAGTTTGCCTGATTGGCTGCAGCAGCTTTTTTAAAGGCGTTGATATCAGCCACTTCAAAAGTAATGGTATCAAAAAAATCGTTGGTTAAAACGGTTATCCCCATGTTTTGTAAAGCCCTGGCAACAGCTGCTGTTAACACATGGATCCGTTGTGCAATTTTTTTCAATCCAACAGGACCGTGGTAAACGGCATACATGGCCGCCATATTGGATAATAATGCCTGTGCCGTACATATATTGGATGTGGCCTTTTCTCTTTTGATGTGCTGTTCTCTTGTTTGCAAAGCCATGCGCAGCGCACGGTTGTTCTGGGCATCAATACTCACACCAATGATACGCCCCGGAATGCCACGCTTAAACTCATCTTTAGTGGCAAAGAAGGCAGCATGCGGCCCTCCATACCCAAGCGGAACTCCAAAGCGTTGTGCAGAACCAATTGCCACATCGGCTCCCAATTCGCCGGGCGGAGTTAATAATGTAAGTGCCAGCAGATCGGTAGCCATGACTACATAGCCGTTCACAGCATGAACCTTGTTAATAAAATCACGGTAATCTTCTACATTGCCCAAGCTGTTGGGATATTGAACAATGGCACCAAAATAACTGTCATCCAGTTCGGCCTTTTTATAATCTCCATACACCAGTTCAATGCCAACAGGTATGGCCCTGGTAACCAGCACATCTTTTGTTTGTGCAAAAATGTGCTCATCAATAAAAAACCTGGGAGAATCTATTATATCCGATTTGTTTTTCTGATGAAACAGCATGGCCATGGCTTCAGCAGCAGCGGTGGCTTCATCCAGTAAACTGGCGTTGGCTAATTCCAAACCGGTTAAATCGCATACCATGGTCTGGTAGTTCAGTAAACTTTCCAAACGTCCCTGTGAGATCTCGGCCTGGTAAGGGGTATATTGTGTGTACCATCCCGGGTTTTCAAAAATATTGCGTAAAATAACACTGGGCGTAATGGTATTGTAGTAGCCCTGGCCAATGTATGTTTTAAAAATTTTATTTTTAGCAGCAATTTTCTTTAGCTCGTCCAGGTATTCAAACTCAGTTTCTGCAACAGGCAGGTCTAAAGGTTTTTTTAAGCGGATAGCTGCAGGAATAGTTTTGTCGATCAATGCGTCCAGGTTATTGATACCTATCGTTTTAAGCATCTCAGCAGTTTGAGATTCATTTGGGCCAATGTGGCGGCCTGCAAATTCGTGCTGTTGTTCTTCAAAAAGATTCATATTGCAATGGTGTTTTATGTCCCTGTTTCCATGAAGGGGATAAGGGAGCAGATGATGATTGTTTTTTGTTTAAGGCTGTTGAATCATTAATCAAAATTAGTGGTACCGTTTTACCCGAACGCTTACGGGGCGGTCTTGTATCAGGTATTTCCAATGATGCTTTTACAGTTAAGCCCGTAGCTGCAAATTTACGATAACACAACAAGATTTAATGCTAATAAGTTCCCTACTTTTGCCCTGTGGAAATTTGGGGGATATAAAGCCCGAAATACCCAAACAAATGGAAGACGAATTACTGCATAACTGGGAAAAGAAATCGGCCGATCATCAAAAATTGTACAAACAGTATTTGCATCGTGCCGATAAAAGAAAAGTGCTGAAACTGCTGCCTGAACTCCATGAAGAAGCTTTTCAGCAGATTGACTGCCTGCAATGTGCCAACTGCTGTAAAAGTTATTCGCCCCGGTTTAAAACGCCCGATATAAAACGTATTGCCAAATATTTAAGGATGAAAGAGGGCGACTTTATAAACACCTATCTCTTTATCGACAGTGAAGGCGATTATGTGTTAAGATCAAAGCCCTGCCCGTTTTTGGGTGCAGATAATTATTGCACGATTTATGAAGAGCGTCCATCAGATTGCCACCGGTTTCCATATACCGATGAGGATGTATTGATCAAGCGGCAACAACTTACGCAGAAAAACAGCAGTTTTTGTCCTGCCGTTTATTTTGTGCTTGAGAAATTGATCGCATTAAAATAAATTATAAAGCTTTTAGTTATAAAACCCCATACGGTTATCGGGTAATCGTAGTAGTGAGCATATCCGGCTACTTTGCAGCCAGTTCAGCATAGGCCGCACCTAACGGGCGTTCTATACCGCCACCTTTCCATTCTGGCGAACCTGGTATTTCCTTTGCCTTTAAAATCTCTTCTTTTGTTTTGCCTGCCCTTATTTCGGATTCAGTGAATTTTAAAACATTGCCGAGGTAACCGCCAAATGCTTTCAGGTCATCCGGCTTTAATAGTACCTCGTAGCCTTCGGCGGCATGGCCACAAATGAATTTTGTTTTCGTATCAAAAGTGGCAATGGCTTTATCCAGCAAAATGATCCAGTTGGCTATTTGGGCTCCGGCAGTTTTATCAATATAAGGATGACGGCGGTTAAAAACCAGGTCGCCCATGTGTACAATATTGTCTTTCTCAAAATGTATCAATGAATCGCCGTTGGTATGGCCTGCACCAAAATAATGTGCCTTTATAGATTCTTTGTGCACTTTGGTGCTCCAGCCTTCGTCACCATAAGTGATGTCGGGTATATGAAATTTATCAGCTGCTGTTTTTTGTTCAGCTGCCACCCTTAGCTGGTTGGATTTTGAATTCACATGGGCTACCACATGTTCGGCAATGCCTTTAAATGCAATATTGCCTCCGGTATGATCACCATGATGATGGGTGTTTATGAGGTACCTGAAAGGTTTTTTATTTTTCTTTTTCAATTCTTCGATCAAATGCCCGGCCGTATCCGGAAACTGGGAATCAACCACCACCATTCCTTTTTTGGTAAGCAGGAATAGAATGGTGCCACCCTTTTCATTAAAGATGCCGATATCATCGGTAAGCATCTTTATTTTCCAGGCAGGATCTGCTAAAAATGAGGCCAGGGTATTTTTATTCAGTAAAGCTAAACCTGCCAGGGTTAGTCCGGTATTGCGAAGAAATGATCTGCGTTGCATGCATTTACAGTTTAATTGGTGCAAAGACCTGTCGCCAAAATCAGCGGTGCCTTTTATGTATGTTAAGTTAAGGAATTACTTCGTGTATATGTATAAATTATTCAGTTTTCCGCTGCATGGTAAGGATAAAGGATCTTCAGCGCTTCATAAATACTGTTGTGCAGGATTGTTGCATGATTTTCATCTGGCAAAGGAACAAAATGAAATTTCAGGTTCTTTTTACCTGATCTGCTTATGGCATATGCCAGCCCGGCAGCAGCTTCTTCCATTTCTTTTCCTTCAGTTCCCACAGAGAGGTAAACCCATTTTTTGGGATCAGCTTGTGTTCCCAGTTGGGCTGCTGCTTCTTTTAATAAAGACCCGTCATCCCACCAAAGGCTGGGGCTTACAATAATATAGTTTGTAAACAAACTGGGTTTTTTAAGTAAAATTTCTGTGGCCAGTAAACCTCCTAAGGACTGGCCAATGATAAATGCAGCATCGTTGGTTTTATAATTGGCTTTTATGTATGGCTGTAACTCTTTTTCTATAAAGTCAATAAATTTTGCGGAACCACCGGTTGTTGGGAGAGTTTTTTTCAGATCTGCATTGCTTGTAGGAAAAGTAAAGTCCCTTTTTCTGTCAACATTGGCAATGCCAACAATAATGGTATTGGGCATTTTAAAGGTCATGTTGAAGAACTGTACCAGGCCTGCAACGTGTAAGAAATCTTCATTGGAAGAGCCGTCCAGTAAATAGATAACCGGGTATTTTTCTTTAACATTATAGCTCCCGGGTAAATAAATATTTAAGGTTCTTTTTTCTTTAAGAACAGCTGAATGCAGGGTTACTGTTTTGCCAATCGTTAAAGGTTTTATGTTATTAGCCTGGGCATTTGATACCATTACGGAAAATGCTGCCAATACGATGGTTAAGAGGCTGTTTTTCATTTTTAATTTGATTTCAGATCCACTTCATCTAAAAATTCTTTTATCACACCTATATTAAGGCTTTTGTTATCATGCATGGTTCCGTGTCCTGCACCATCAATCACCACAAATCTGCTATTGGGTACCAGGCTTTGAAAGTATTGTACTGTAGGCGGGCGGGCTTCATCAAATTCCCCGGTTATAAACAGGGTGGGCACTTTTATTCTTTTTAATTCCTGTACCCGGTTGTAATTGATGAGTGTTCCTGTTGCCGTGAATTCTGTTGGCCCCCACATATATTTATAAATAAACTTATTGCCTTTTGATTCCACTGTATCCAGTTCACTGGTTAACCTTTTTTTTCGCACCCCGAAATTTTTATTAAAAACCTCATTGGCATTTTTATATTCCGGTGATTCATACTGGTGATTTTTTTCGCCAGTTTTAATGGCATATTGAACAGAATCCGGCAACGTACTGATCAGTATGTCGGCATCTGCTTTCCATAATGGGGTACTGAAATACGGACTGTTAAATATGATGGCCTTAATGCCCTTTGGGTATTTCAGGTAATATTCCAATGCCAGTGCAGTGCCCCAGGAATGGCCATGCAGGTAAAACTCTTTTAATTTAAGCGCTGTTTTTAATGCCTGTACCTGTTCCACAAAATTTTCAACCTTTAGTAACGTAGTGTCTGTGTGGTAACCAGACCTGCCGCTTCCAAGCTGGTCAAATATAATTACAGGCCTGTCATCGCCTAAAGAAGCAAATTGATAAAAAGATTTGCTGGTGCCGCCCGGTCCGCCATGCAACATGAGTACCGGTGTATGTTTACCTTCTCCCAAAATGCGGTACCATATTTTTCCACCCTGCACGTTAACATAACCTTCTCCGGCTTTTAGTTGTGGAGAAGTTGTGCAGCCTGTAATAAAGGCAATTAAAAGAAAGGCAAATATGCCGGTAAGCACAGGTTTGAAGATACTTTGCTTCATGTGTTTGAATTGAAGGTTAAATATACGCAACTGCTTTTTGAAGTTTGCCGGCTAATATTCAAGTTTTCGCAACTTGGGAAACTTAAGCCAGGTAGCCGTTACCACCAAAAGAGACATGGCGCCACCAAAAATGATCGCCGGTAAAGTGCCAAACATACGGGAGGTGATGCCACTTTCAAACTGGCCAAGTTCGTTGCTGCTGTTTATAAAAATTAAATTGATGGATGCTACACGGCCTCTTAATTCGTCGGGGGTGTACAGCTGCATGATGGTGCCCCTTACCACAACACTAACGGCATCAAAAAGGCCCGCAACCAGTAAGGCCATAAAACTCAGCCAGTACACTTTTGAAAGTCCAAAGACGATGATGCAAAGCCCGAATCCGGCAACAGCCAAAAGCATTTTTAAACCCTGTTTATGTTTCATGGGAAATTTAACCAGGAATCCGATGCTTATAAGGCTGCCCAGGTCCATGGCCGCATTTAAAAACCCATAACCTATAGGGCCGGTATGTAATATGGTTGATGCCACTTCCGGAATAAAAGCTACAGCACCACCAAACAGTACCGCAAAAAGATCGAGTGAAAGAACACCCAGTAAATTTTTGTTGTTAAAGACATATGTAAAACCTTTTTTAATGGAACTGATCATGGGTTCTTTATCCAGGGTTTGTACGGGAGGTTTGGGTAATAATTGTAAAGCAAAAATACCGGCTGCCAGAATTAATGCTGCAGTAACAAAGTATGCACCTGAAATACCAATGACTGCGATCAGCAATCCACCTGCGGCATGGCCGCCGATAGATGATATGAGCCAGGTAGATGAATTGTAGGAGATGGCTTTTTGCAGTTGTTCCCGGGGAACTATGGCCGCAATCATACTGTTGGCAGAAGGGCCGGCAAAGGAGCGGATGATGCCTGTGCAAAAAACCACCGACAAGATCACGGTAAGTTGCGTGCTGTTGCCGAAACCAAACCAGGGCATACTGATCATTGCCAGGGTAATGCCGCACAGCATATAACAGGCATAAGACCAGATGAGGATATTTTTTTTATTGTGTTTATCTATATAATGGCCGGCAAATAATGCCGCAATAACAGCGGGTACAAATTCGGCAAGGCCTGCAAAACCAACCATATATGTATCAGCTAAATGAAAAACCTGGTAAATAACAATGGTTGTTATCATGCGCATGCCCAGCACAAATAATAATCTGGCAGTAATAAAATGATGGAATTCTTTGGGTAGTTTGCTGGTGCTCATTGCTAATGATCAGGGCAAGGTTATATAATGTTGCCCGTCTTCATATTCTTTGTTAAGTGCGTCAATAATTATGTTCATGTGCGCTTCATTGCCCAGGAAATCGGCATTGCCTGCATCCACATAAAGGGTCTTGATATTATGCTGCTTTATATACTGGGTATATGTTTCCTGCAAAGTAAACAGGTAATCATTGGGAATGGATTGTTCATAGTCACGGTTGCGTTTTTTTATATTTTCCTGTAATTTTTTTACGGGTGTATGCAGGTAAATAACAATATCGGGCTGCAGGATCTGGGGATTAATGATCTCAAACAGTTTTTGGTATAAACGAAATTCCTCATCGGGTAAGTTTACTTTGGCAAACAAAAGGCATTTGGTAAACAGGTAGTCGGATATGGTGATGTTCTGAAACATATCTTTGGTCTGTAACAGGTCCTTTAACTGTTTATAGCGTTCGGCCATAAAAAATAATTCCAGCGGAAAAGCGTACTGGCCGGGGTTTTCATAAAATTTTGGAAGGAAAGGGTTGTCCGCAAATTCTTCCAGTATCAGCCTTGCATTAAAGTGCTTGCTTAATAAATGGGCCAGCGTGGTTTTGCCGGCACCAATATTCCCTTCTATGGTTACAAAATTATACTTCATAAGCAGTTAGCACTGCAAAATAAGCGGAAACTGCTTTTATATACTTAAAACTTTTTCACATTTAGGGTATCGGGACAGTTAATAAGAAGCTGGTGAACCGTTTTATTTAATACCGGGTGTTTCAGGTTGGGCGAAAGTTCGTTGAGTGGCACCAGCACAAAGCGCCTGTTTTGTATTTGCGGATGCGGAACATACAGGTTGGTGAGCTCAATTATTTCTTTGTTGAAAAATAAAATATCAATGTCAATGATCCTGGGTGCATTTTTAGTTGTTCTGATGCGGCCCATCTTTTCTTCTATACCCAATATGGTTTGCATGGTTTGTATGGCCGGCAATGCTGTTTCAACTATAATTACCTGGTTTAAAAAGCCGGGTTGCCTGGTATTTCCCCAGGCAGCCGTGCTGTACAGGGCCGATTGACGGATTACGGCACCGATTTGTTTTTCAATTTGGATAACAGCTTTTGATAAACTGGCTTTGCTGTTGCCCATATTGCTGCCAAGAAGTAGGTAAGTATAATTCATTGTTTTTTCAATAATCTTATATCAAGATCAAAAGGTGTTGATTCCTTTATGGTTATTCTTTTAAAATCTGTATGAGCAGGATTTAATAGATAGTTATACTCTTCTTTTACAATTGCAGATGGAATTTTTAAAACAGCCTGTTTACCCAACGCTAAAAACTTTGTTCCTATGAATTGTGCATATTCAAAATCGTTATACCATTTTTCTTTTAAATTGCCAGGTGTGATCAGTTTAATAGGAAGGTTGTCCGGAACTTGTAGTTTTAACAGGAAATAACCGGGAGGGATATGGTTTTTATCGGCATTCACTATGATTTCGAGAACTGCCAGGGATATATTTTCTGCAGTATAAATAGCAGGATGTCCCGGCAGATTCCATCTGCCACCAAATAATTTGGACCCAGTGCCACTTAAATCATCTTTAAATGCATCAATCGCAAGTCTGTAAATGATCATGCTAAGATGCCATGTTGAATGCGGCCTAATTGGGTTAGAACCTTTTGAATACCTTCATAAGTGGTAAGTGAATTGAAAGACAAATTGCCCTCCAGCATATATGGATCACTTTTTAACCAGTTGTAAAAGTTTTCAACCTTTCCGAAAGTAACCTTACCTTCTTTTATTACCTTTTCTATCTGAACGGCACGTTCAGCATTAATAGGAGCAAAGCTGCCGTTATTTTTTGCATAGCGCTGTAAAGTGCGGTCACTAACATGAAGTATAGAAGCCCATTCGGCTTGTGTAAAAGGTGTTTTATCTGCAATTTTTTTAAATTCGCTGTAGGTAAAATCTTTTACCTGCGGCAATGCTTTTACACTGCGGTAAACGGGTACGGGTTCTCCTGATTTTGATGCAGAAGCAACTTGCTTATATGGCGTAATATTTGCTTTCTTTTTCATTGAACTGACATATGTCGTACAAATATACGACACAAGTCGGTAGCTTGCAAATTTTTTTGAATCCTTTTTTACCAATAGCTTTACGCCTCAATTAAACATAGATATGCAAAATTACAGCCAGGCAAGGGCCATGTTGGCGATCACCAAAGCCAGTTTAAGGGCTATCTTCCGCAGCCCTTCTGCTGTTGTGTTCAGCTTTGTTTTTCCGTTTATTTTTATCCTGGTTTTTGGTTTTATTGGCGATGGCGGGGGAGTTCCGGTTTATAAAATAGCCATTGATAGAAATAGTGATACAGCCAATGTATTGTTTGATTCTGTAAAAACCAGCAGCCGTTTGATCATTGTTCGCTTTAAAACGGATGAAGCACTGCGATCTGCCCTGGTCAAGGGCAAACTGGCAGGGGTACTTAAAATTACCCGGCCGGCAGATTCGGCAGGCGCCTATCAATATGCCATCAGCAGTACAAGTGCCAGTGACGATAAATGGCCGCAATTATTGCCCGTTTTAAGCATCATCAGCGAAAAAATTAACAATGCAAAATTTGCCAACAGGCCGGCATATGTTATTGCAGATCCGGCACAGCCGGTGAACCGGGAAGTGGTAAGGGAATATAAAACAATAGATTTCATTCTTCCCGGGCAACTGGGCTTTTCTCTGTTGAGTTCGGGTGTTTTTGGGGTGGCATTTATGTTCTTTAATCTTAGAAATACGCTGGTGCTTAAACGTTTTTTTGCCACGCCCATCAGCCGAACCCATATAATTTTAGGAGAGGGCCTGGCAAGAGTGATATTTCAGATGGTTACCGCCATTGTTATTATCCTGGCGGGTTATTACGTATTTGGCTTTACGTTGGTAAATGGATTCAGCACGTTAATGGAAATGCTGCTGCTTAGTTTTATAGGCCTGGTCATATTTATGGGATTTGGTTTTATTGTAAGCGGGCTGGCAAAAAACGACAGCACTATACCGCCTTTTGCCAACCTGATCACCTTACCGCAGTTTTTATTGGGCGGCACTTTTTTTTCGGTAGAAGCTTTTCCAAACTGGCTGCAGCCCATTTCAAGAATTTTGCCGCTTACACACCTGAACACAGCCATGCGCAGCGTGGCTTTTGAGGGGCAGAATTTGTGGGATGTGCGTTCAGAGATCGGTATTTTATTATTGTGGGGCATTGCAGTTTATGTAATTGCAGTAAAAGTTTTTAAATGGGAATAAAATGAACATACGTTTATTAAAAGGATTTTTTATTGTACTGGCAGGATTGTTTTTATTTATAACACTCCTTTCTTTGTTTATCCCGTCAAAACTGATGGTAACCAGGGCCGTAGTGATCAATGCCCCTGCAGACAAGGTTTATAATGCGGTCAGCAACCTGCAAAACTGGAAGTATTGGCAACCTGTTTTTATCAACGATTCAGCAAAGATTAATTTTTATACCGGGGCCAATGGTGTAAGTGATTCCTGTACATGGTATTCGAAAGGTAAAAAAAACACCATACAGATCACGAAAAAGACCAGCCAGTCTGTTTCTGCTACATTAAAAAGAACGGGTGAAAATGAAGTGTTGAATACCATCAGCCTATTGCCCCTGGCAGACAGCAACCAGGTGCAGGCCGAATGGAATGTGCTGATAAAATTAAAATGGTATCCCTGGGAAAAATTCTATGGCATCTTTATCGAAAAAATAACCGGTGAGGGATATGAAGCGGCATTAAATAGCTTAAAATCCTATATCGAGCATAATTAAGCAGGAAGGCTGATCTTACCCATGGCAACTGCAGGTATACCCGGTATTTTATTTTCCAAAGCCAATGCATCATTGCACACACATTCGTTGGCCAGCAAGGCAAATAATACCGCTTCTTTTGCATCAGGACCTATTCCGTTTTCTGCAGTGCTTTTAAAAGTGCAACCCGGTAATTGCTGTTGTACATGTTGCATCAGCAATGGATTATGAATGCCACCACCGCTGCAAAATATGGTGGTTGCCGCATCGCCTTTCAGGCATTTGTTTATGGCCCCGGCAATCATATCTGCCGAAAACCGGTTGAGTGTGGCCATAGTATCTTCAGCAGATACATTTTCTGTGTTGCTTTTTTGCTTTGCTGCTTTCAGGTATTGCAGGTTAAATAACTCAGGCCCGGTTGTTTTAGGAAATTCCTGGTAAAAGAAATCATTGTCTTTAAGCGCTTCCAATAAGCTTTCATGCATATTGCCCGACCGGGCAAGCTTTGCATCCTTATCATAAAAATTTCCGGGAAATTGCTGCTGCATAAAAGCATCCATTAATGTATTGCCCGGCCCCACATCGGTACATAAAATATTTTCATGGTTTCCGGGTAAGTAGGTGAAATTGGCGATGCCCCCGATGTTGAGCAGTATCCGGGCTTCCCCTTGTTTATTAAAAAGCAGGTAATCGCCATAAACGGCAAGCGGGGCACCTTCGCCACCGGCAGCAATGCTTTTTTGCCTGAAATCACTGATGGTAATTATACCGGTTGCCACAGCCAGGTGATCGCCATCTCCGATCTGTAAAGTGGCATTATTAAATTTCAATTGCCGGTGCAGTCTTTTTGGTGCATGGTAAATGGTTTGGCCATGGCTGGCTATCAGATCAACCTCCGTGTTTTTTACATTCCATTTTTGTAAACAGGTGTTTATCATGTTTGCATGCTGCAATGCCATCCAGGGGTTTAATAAACAAAGATGTTCCAGGTCAATTTCTCTTTTTGAAAAAACCTTTCTTATTTCATCTTTAAGATCTGCGGTGTAGGCTACGGTCTCATAATGCAGTAACTCAATGCGGGAGGTCTGCCCGCTACCTGCTATTTTACATAAAGCAATATCCAGTCCGTCCAGCGAAGTGCCGCTCATTAAACCAATGATGTGTCTGTGTGGTTTACCGGCCAGGTGATATAGCTTTTCAATTCCGGGGTTCATGGCAGTTGTTTTATAAAATGCAGGTTTCGTTTTATGCCTTCAAACTTAGCTCTTTTAAGCGGAGAATTCTTAAAAATGGTTTTGAAGGATTCTTCGGTCAATGCATCCCAGTCGCTGGTTTTGAAATTTAATATTTCCGCAACAGGTATAAACCCTTTTTCATTTGCGGGCTTTGAAAAACGGTTCCAGGGGCAAACATCCTGGCAAACATCACAGCCAAACATCCAGTTGTTAAAACGGCCTTTCATGTTTTCGGGTATAAGGGCATCTTTAAGTTCAATCGTAAAATAGGAAATGCATTTACTGCCGTCGATCACCTTACCGGGTAAAATGGCTTCTGTGGGGCATTCATCTATACAACGCGTACATGTACCGCAATAATCTTTTGCGTATGCATCGTCATAAATTAATTCCAGGTCAACGATCAATGTGGCAATAAAATAAAATGAACCGCTTTGTTTATTGATCAAATTTCCGTTTTTGCCGATCCAGCCAATGCCGGCTTTTTGTGCCCAGGCTCTTTCCAGCACCGGGGCACTGTCTACAAATCCACGGCCATGTACCTCGCCAACCTGTTCTTTTATGGTTTGTAAAAATAATTTCAGTTTGGATCTGATCACTTCATGATAATCGTTTCCGTAAGCATATTTGGAGATTTGCGGTGCAGTTTGGGGTTGATTGTTTTCCGGATAATAATTCAGCAGTAAAGTGATCACCGATTTTGCACCCGGAACCAGTTTTGATGGGTCGATACGCAGGTCAAAATGGTTTTCCATGTATTGCATACTGCCATGCATTCCCTTTTTTAGCCATTGTTCCAGCCGGCGGGCATCTTCATCCAGCAATTGTGTTTTGGCAATACCACAATAATCAAAGCCCAGCTTAGCAGCCCCGGTTTTAATGATCTCCGTATGTTTTTCAGGTACACTCACTGGTTGTCTGAAGTATCTTCTAAATGCAGTTTATGAAAAAAGCGGTGAGCAAGGGGTGCAATTAAAATGCCAATGGTAGTAATAAAAGCCACTCCGCTGAATAAGGCATACATCGATGCAAAAACTTTTGCGCTTTTACTTAAAACAATATCCGGGTCAATGATGGGCCCCATACCACTTAATATCATTGATGCGTTTAAAAGGCTGTCGTACCAATCCATTTCGGGTATGGTTAATTTATATCCCAATACCCCGATCAGCAAACAAAACAACATAATGCTGCTGCCAAAAATGGCATTTTTCCACAGCCGCTTACGAAACACTTTAACCGGTGCCAGTTTCCTTATATGAGGTTCAGCCATATAGTACGTTTATATAAAAATACAAAAGCCCCGCCTATTAAAAAGGGATTGTTGGTTTTAGCATACCTGTCCACATGGGGAACATGCCCGGTTTTCATGAAATGCTATGCTGGTTAAAATATCCACGTTAGGAAATGTACCATGGATAGGCAATAAAAATCTGCAACAATAACATGGAAGTTCATGTTTGTATGCACTTGCGTCAGCTAAATGAGCCGCAGTGTGCCATAATTGCGTGGTATTTGCTGTTGGATTAAGATTTGCGCTGTTATTAAAAACCACTAATAATGAGTTTCCAAAATCTGACCATTAAATCGCAGGAAATACTGCAGCAGGCGCAGCAACTGGCATTTACCGCCGGAAATGCAAATATTGAGACGGAGCATATCTTAAAAGCAATGCTTAACGACAAAGATTCACCGGTGGAGTATTTGTTGAAGAAGAATAACATAAACGTAAGTTATGTTGATGAAAAGCTGGATGCAGCCATACTAAAGCTCCCAAAAGTTTCGGGGGGTGAGCCTGCACAATCGTTAAGCCGCGATGCAAACAATGTGTTGCTGCGGGCAACTGCCGCTTTAAAAACTTTTAAAGATGAATTTGTTAGCGTTGAGCATTTATTGATTGCCCTGTTGCAGGGAAACGACAATACGGCTAAATTATTAAAGGATGCAGGCCTTACCGAAAAAGGTTTGGTTGCGGCCATTGCTGATCTGAAAAAAGGTTCAACGGTTTCATCACAAACCTCCGAAACCCAGTTTAATGCATTGAATAAATATGCAAAAAACCTGATAGAAATGGCGAGGTCCGGTAAACTGGATCCGGTTATTGGCCGTGATGAAGAGATCAGGAGAACACTGCATATTTTATCGCGGAGAAGTAAAAATAACCCCATACTGGTAGGCGAACCCGGAGTTGGAAAAACAGCTATAGCAGAGGGTTTGGCCATGCGTATAGTTAATGGGGATGTGCCCGAAAATTTAAGGTCTAAAGTTATCTATGCCCTGGATATGGGACAGTTGATCGCCGGTGCAAAATATAAAGGAGAGTTTGAAGAACGCTTAAAATCGGTGGTGAAGGAAGTAAGTACCAGCGATGGGCAGATCATTTTGTTTATTGATGAAATACATACCCTTGTTGGGGCAGGTGGCGGTGATGGAGCTATGGATGCTGCCAATATTTTAAAACCTGCATTGGCCAGGGGAGAACTGAGGGCCATTGGTGCAACCACTTTAAATGAATATCAAAAATTCTTTGAAAAAGACAAGGCATTGGAGCGCAGGTTTCAAAAAGTGATGATAGATGAACCCTCTATTGAAGATGCAGTTTCTATTTTACGCGGACTGAAAGACAGGTACGAGACCTATCATCATGTGTTAATAAAAGATGAAGCAATCATTGCCGCAGTTGAATTGTCGAGCCGCTACATCACCGACCGGTTTTTACCCGATAAAGCCATCGATCTGATTGACGAAAGTGCTGCCAAACTGAGGTTGGAAATGAACAGTATGCCCGAAGTATTAGACGAACTGGACAGGAAGATACGCCAACTGGAAATAGAGCGTGAAGCCATTAAAAGAGAAAACGACGAGCAAAAACTTAAACTCCTGAATACAGAGATATCAAACCTTTCGGTTGAGCGGGATACGTTTAAGGCCAAATGGCAGCAGGAGAAGGAGATCGTGGAAAAGATACAGAATGCCAAGGCAGAAATTGAAAACCTGAAACTGGCTGCAGATAAAGCAGAAAGGGAAGGTGATTATGGAAAAGTGGCTGAAATAAGATACGGCAAGGTACAGGAGCAGGAAAAAATTGTAGATGAGTTTACTGCTCAATTAACTGACAGTACCGAAAAACGACTGTTAAAAGAAGAGGTTGATGCAGAGGACATTGCCGAAAATGTGGCCAAAGCTACCGGTATTCCGGTTATGAAAATGATGCAGGGTGAAAGAGAGAAATTACTGCAATTGGAGGAAGAACTGCACAAAAGGGTAGTGGGGCAGGAAGAAGCCATTGAGGCCGTTTCAGATGCCATTCGCCGCAGCAGGGCGGGCCTTCAGGATCCCAAAAAACCAATCGGTTCTTTCATTTTCCTGGGAACTACGGGTGTGGGTAAAACCGAACTGGCCAAAGCGCTGGCCGATTATCTGTTTGATGACGACAGTATGATGACCAGGATTGATATGAGCGAATACCAGGAAAAACACACGGTTAGCAGGCTTATAGGGGCTCCCCCAGGCTATATTGGTTATGAAGAAGGCGGGCAACTTACAGAGGCCGTGAGGCGTAAGCCATATAGCGTTATTTTGTTAGATGAAATTGAAAAAGCACATCCTGACGTTTTTAACGTACTTTTGCAGGTATTGGACGATGGAAGGTTAACGGACAACAAGGGTCGTATAGTTAATTTCAAAAATACGATCATCATTATGACCTCCAATATGGGCAGCCATATCATACAGGATAATTTTGAACATGTTACCGAAGATAATAAGCAGGAGGTAGTGGAGAAGACCAAGACCGAGGTAATGGCTTTACTGAGGCAAACCATCCGGCCAGAGTTCTTAAACAGAATTGATGAAGTGATCATGTTTCAACCCTTAATGAAAAAAGAAATTAAGGGCATTATCAGGCTGCAGTTGGAAGGTTTAAAGAAACTGGTTGCTGATAACGGTATTCAATTGCAGTTCAGCGATTATGTGTTTGATTTTTTAGCTGAGCATGGCTACGATCCGCAGTTTGGAGCAAGGCCCCTGAAGCGCCTGATTCAAAAGGAAATCGTAAACCAACTGAGTAAAAGAATACTGGCTGCAGATATAGATAAAACAAGGCCGGTACTGGTTGATGTGTTTGACGGAACGGTGGTTTTCAGGAACGAACAGTTGAAAGACGCTTCAAAAAAGGAAAAGGTAAATTAAAGTAATACATTTATAACAGGTGTTTTAAACAACAGATAAAAGAGAAATAATATGGCAATGAAACCTAAAGAAGTGGTAGAGATCATCCCACCAAAAGATGTGTTTGTGGGCAATCCGGATGCAGCAGTAACCCTGATGGAATTTGGAGAATATGAGAGTGAAGATTGTGCAAAAGCGAACGAAGTAGTAAAAAAATTACTGGAAGAATTTGAAGGCAAGATCAGGTTTCAGTTCCGTCATTTTCCCATGACGAGAATTCACCAGCGTTCTATGAAAGCAGGTGAGGCGGCCGTGGCTGCGTCACAGGTGGGTAAATTCTGGGAAATGCACAATATCCTTTTCGATAACCGTCGCCAGTTAGGTACCACCAGTTTGAAACTGTACAGCAGGGAAGCCGGCATCAGCAATAAACATTTTTTGGAAGAGTTGATCAACTCAACCTATGGCTGGCAGGTGCGTAACGACCTGAATGAGGGTATTGAAAGAGGTGTGCGTGATGTGCCCGCTTTTTTCATTAATGGAGAAATGGTTGCAGGCAAACCTACTTTCGAAAACCTGAGTAAAGACATTAATTCGGCCTTAAAAAAAGTAAAGAAGAAAGCTCCTGTAAAACAAAGGGCATAAAATAAATAAAAAGCTTCAATGAAAATTGAAGCTTTTTTTATGCGATGATCATTGCGCGGGTTTACACGGGTCACTCTACTTCCACATAATACTGTACAAATTCTTTTCCGTTCACAAAAATGGTGAACGGGAAAGAATCAGCATCCTTAAATTTATAAGTAAAACTGAGGACAGGGCCTGAACTGGAAAACTGAATTTCCGCTACCTTGTATTTTCGCTTTTCGCCCATGCCTGCCGAAACCTGGGTAATATCCCCTGCATTTTTTAGGGTATAGCTGAATTTCATAGCCTTATCCACTTTTGCATTTATTTTTCCATTATTGGGAATGCACTTTTTTAACTCCATTTCGATAGCACCCGTTTTTATCACAGGCATATCAAAAAAATCTGCTTTATTCCTGGCAGCCTTACCCAGTTTCCAGGCCTCATTATCCGGGTAATGCTGCAGGTTAAAGGTTTCTTTTTCGGTAAAAAAATAGGCATCTGAATATGACCTTATAAATTCTTTCATGTCTGCATTCAGGTATCCACTGCCAAAGGCGGGGTCAACATAGTACCATTCTTCCGGGCTTTGCCCTAGTTGCACCACGGCCCAGGTATGGTTTATTTCCTGGTCTTTTTCTCCTATCTGTTGCGTATTGTATTTCACAAACCCATCAACGGTAAGGCATCGTATATCTGCACTGCTGCACATATCCTGAAAAAGGCTGGCAAAACCTATTCCGTTTGCTTTCCTGGTTTTTAGTACATCGGCAACCGTTTTACTTTTTTCGTTTCCACTGGAACGTACAAGTTTAACATCGAATATGATATTGTTTGCAATCCAGTAATAAATGGCCCTTGCCTTATCCATCTTGTCGGAAAACTTATTGCTTACCACATTATTGATGGTACCCATACTCATATTTTCCAGGGGCCCCAGGCTTTTTACATAAGCTTCAATTTTAGTAAAATCACGGCCATTGGTTTGTGCCGATGTAGTAAAATGGATTAAGGCAAACAGCAACGGCAGGATTATTTTGAACATCATTTTCATGATTTAAAATTACGTATCAAAAAGTTAAGGTTTTCAGAAAGAAGCATAAAAAGTCATTGGTAATTAGTCATTGGTCATTGGTCATTGGTTAGTAGTCATTGGTCATTGGTCATTGCGTCATTCGCAGGACCCTGTGGGTTGGTTATTTAAAATCGAAGAGGGTAGCAGTAAAAACGCCTCTTTCCCTTGGTTTAAAAATGGCTTTCCAGTTGCCAATATAGCGGATGAGTGTGGGCACAAGATATTCCCCGAATTTAGTCATTACCACTTCCATCCTTACTGTAAAATCGTACACGCCGGCTTTATAGCTTAAGGTATAGTTACGGGCAAGCACATCAAAGGTTTGGTCATTAAACCAGGTGGTCATTTCATCAACCACCACATCACTTTTATGTTCAGGTTTTACTTTTTGGGTAAAGATGTAACATGACTGGTTTTTAAACAGGTCAATATCAATGCTCATATCGTATTTGTAGGCCATGTCATCATCATAAATGGCTGCTTTATTGCTGATGAAGGGCAGGCCGCTGATCCTTTTGCCGGGATTGAAGAACAGCATTTTCAGTTGCTCTTTGTTTTTCTCCAGTCCGGTTTTGCCGGCCGTACTGAACTCCCTGCCGGTAACTATATTATCCTCGCCGCATATACTGTCTTTTGTAAAAAAAAGGGAAGCGTACATTTTTGCTGTGTAATATTTGAACTGCCTGTTTTCATCATACATATCGCCGGTAACCTGCTCTTCCATGGTTTGCATGCTGCGGCACTTATTGTTGCGTAGCTGTTTGGTGGTGCTTCTCAGTGAGGCTTTCATCCCGCCTTGGGGGTTATTCATCCGTATATCGTTGATGGCAGTAAAGCCCAGTATGCGCAGGTTGCGGAAGGCCTTGTAAAAACTTGTATCGTTTTTTATTCGATAGATAAAGGCAGGTACATTGAGTTTATTGTTTACCACCACTTCGCTCAGGGTGATGGTGGTATTCCCGGATTTAAAGGTACTGTCTGGCTTTTCCTGTGCAATTAATGGGTTAGAAAAAATCAGGCAAAAAAAAGCAGGCATGAAATATTTCATGCCTGCAAGGTATTAAGAAAGTATTAAATAGTATTAGCCATTTGTACTTGCCGGACCAGCTGGTATAGCAACTGGTTTTGCTGCTGCTTTTTTAGTTTCAGGAGCAACGCTTCCGTCATTGATCAGTTTTTTATCTGATGGTTTAGCAGCAGGAGTATCCAGTACGCTACCACTTACATCAGCTTTTTTAGCTGTTGGTTTGGCAGGAGCTTCATTGCTAACGCTTCCGCTGTTATCCACTTTGGCAGAAATTGGTTTGCTGATTGGAGCCTGTTCTAAACTACCGCCTGTTGTTGCTGGAGCAGCTTTCCTGTCAGCAGATGGTTTAATGTCAGATAATGAAGAATTTAAGCTTGCATCATAACTAACACCTTTGCTTTCTGGTTGGTTGTGAGATTTAGGATCGAAATACTTGCCTCTTTGTGCAGCTGATTTTTCCTGTACTGCAGTAAATGGATTCATCTTCATCCTTGCATCATTACGAACACCTTTTACTTCCCAGCTAACTTTAACATTAGGCTGGTTGGTAGCGATCTCAAATTTGTTATTGCTTATTTCTTTGCTAACCATTGCCTGGGCAAAAGTGCCACCAACAACTGTTAGCTGGTAACGGAAATCCTTGTTGATTGCTTCAAAATATTCGGGAAGGCTGATGGTTGCTTTACCTGAAGCATCTGTTACCACATTGCCGCTGTATGCATTCAATACTTCATTGCTTTCTACAGCAGCATGCATTAAGGTTTTGTTGGTTGGGTCAAGCGGGTGATCCATGGTAAAGGCTTTAACACCTAAAGCGGTAAAATCACCACTTACTACCACTTTACCTGTTGTATTTTCAATCCTCATCCTTTCACCACCGCCACCAAGTTCAAATATCTGGTAGTCGTCTGTTCCTGGATTGTTACGGGTATTCCACTGGTTAACACCTGCTTTTACAAAACGTAAAGCAGCGTCACCACTCTGTCCATCAATATCTACAACAGAGAAACTTGCGCTTGATTGTACACGCAAACCGGTTGCACCACCGTGTAATACATCCAGCTTGTAATTACCAAGTGAACCTCCAATGGCTACGTTACCGGTGGCATCTTTAATAGCCATCCTTTCGCCACCGCCTCCAAGTTCAAATATTTGTAAATCGTCGTTTCCGGGATTGTTACGCATGTTCCACTGATTAACACCTGCTTTTGCAAAACGCAAAGCAGCATCACCGTTTTGTGCATCAATATCAACAACAGAGAAGGTGCTGCTTGAACGGCTGCGGATACCGGTTGCACCACCATGTAACACGTCTAATTTATAAGTTGGGTTAACAGTTTCACCGATACCTACGTTACCTGTTCCATCCTGTATAACTACGCGGCTTCCGCCACCACCCAGTTCAAATATTTCATAATAGTTATCAGCAGGGCGGTTACGGGTATTCCACTGGTTAACACCGGCAGCTGCAAAACGTAAGGCAGCGTCACCACTTGCAGCATCAATGTCAACAACTGAGAAGCTGCTGCTTGAACGGCTGCGGATACCGGTTGATCCACCATGTAACACATCTAATTTATAAGTTGGGTTGGTAGTTTCACCAATACCCACGTTACCAGTTGCATCCTGAATAACCATGCGGCTTCCGCCACCACCCAGTTCAAATATTTCCAGGTAATCGTCAGCCGGACGGTTACGGATATTCCACTGATTAACACCTGCTTTTGCAAAGCGTAAAGCAGCATCACCACTGGCAGCATCAATATCTACTACAGAGAAACTGGCGCTTGAACGGATACGGGCACCTGTTGAACCACCATGTAATACATCTAACCTGTAAGTTGGGTTGGTAGTTTCACCAATACCTACGTTACCGGTTGCATCCTGAATAACCATACGGCTTCCGCCACCTCCCATTTCAAATATTTCATAATAATCATCAGCAGGGCGGTTACGAGTGTTCCACATGTTAACACCTGCTTTCTGGAAACGCAAAGCAGCATCACCACTTGCTCCATCAATATCTACTACAGAGAAGCTTGAGCTTGACTGGCTGCGGATACCGGTAGAACCGGTATGTAATACATCCAGTTGGTAAGATGGAGCAGTTTGTGTAATACCTACAAAGCCAGTACCGTTATTAATGGTTACATTGGCAGGTAAGCTGTTGTTTCTTAAGATCTGGTAGTCGTTGCTGCCAGGTGCATTACGCACATTCCAGCGGGTAGTACCAGCTTCCTGATAACGCAGTGCTGCATCGCCGTTTGCCGCATCCAGGTCTACAACTGAGTAAGAAGCCAGAGACCTTACATGAAGACCGTTAGCTCCATTGTGATTAACATCCAAAGAATACGTTGGAGCAGCTGTACCAATACCTACATTGTTACCAGGTACAGAGTTTATAGCTAGCGGAGTCCATGCAGAAAGGTTAGCGTTATGGCCACCTATTTGAGCTACACCGTTTAATTCACCAGCCATAACGGTTGCATTGGTATTACCAAAAGCAGCACCGCCTTTCCAGTTTAATGGACCATTACCAATGGCACGAACCAATACGGTCTGTGCATCTGCGGTATTCCCTCCAACTGTTAACTGATGCTGAGGGGTACTTGTTGCTATACCTACATTACCAGCCGGAGTAACCGTTGCCCTTACAGTACCGTTAGTAACTAAATTAAAATTACCGGTAGTATTTCCGGCCCCTGTACCTGCGTCAATATCCCTGTTTGCCGCGTTGTTCCAGGTACCAAGATAGCCGTTATAGTTTCCGTTAGCATGAATTGAAATGTAAGATTGTGGCGTTGTGGCTTCAAAAGCAGCCGGCCAGTTGGTGGTGCTTCGGGCATGAAAAAAGGTAGCAGGCGTAGTAGTGCCCAATCCTACCGCAGTGCCATTATCAAAAATTTGTGAGTTACCCAGATTGGTTCCGTTTGGAGTCCATTTTGGTACAAAGTTTAAAGTACCTGTACCGGTAACTATGCCCACAGAGGCAGGAGTAGCCCAATTGGCATTACCAACCGCATCTGATTTTAAAATTAAATTATTTGCTTCACCAATACCGGTTAACTGTAAGCCACCAACAGTTTGTAAAGCCAATGGAGCAGCGTTGGAACTGGCAGCCCTTAAAGCATATCCTGTACCCGCTACATTAATATCAACTGCATTTGCTGTACTGGCTGCATTGGTACTATTAAATAAACCTGCACGGCCTAAACCAGCCTGGTTACTTTGTAAGTTATTGGCAGTATTTGCAGTATTGGTTTGCTGAAACAAACCGGCACCATTGGTTCCGCTGCTGATACCACGTATCGCCCAGCTTGCACCGGTACCATTTGTTTCGGCACGTACCGCATCGGCAGTACTGGCTGCATTTAATACCTGGAAGAAACCTCCGCGGCCAGTTCCGGTATTGGTACCTTCAACAGAAGCACCTGAACCATTGCTGTTACCAACTACCGTAGAAGCTGTGTTGGCAGCATTTGTATTTTGAAAAGAACCTGCATTACTTGTATTAGAAATACCAAAAACACCTGCACCACTTGTGCTGGTACCAGAAACACCTGCAGCACTGGTACTTGTACCTGCAACACCCACACCACTTGTACTGGCACCGTTAACACCTGTGCTGGAAGTACTTAAACCATTAACACCAATACCATTTGGTGCAGTACCATAAACACCCCAGCCACTACCTGCCTGGCCACCCCATACACCAATACCTGAACCACCGGTTCCATTATTCACACCCTTTACAGCAGCAGAAAAACTGCCTGGTGAAGTAGAAGACATAGTTCCTAAAATAGCAGTAGCATTTGCATCATTGCTTGCACTGGTTCCGGTGATTGCACCTAAAACACCTGTTGTAGAAGCATTGGTCATGCCAATCAACTGGCTGGTAGGGAAAGCAAAAGATTTTATTAAAGGGAAAGCAATTTGCGGGTTAGGGTATGTACCGGTTAGATCTCCGCCGGCTGGCCCAACAGGCGCAGCAGCAGCAGCATATAAAGAGTAAGGTACACTAACCAGTTGAGTTGAACCTACATTAAAGTAGTTGGTTCCGCCAACAGGATCAATTTCTACCTGTAAAAATTTAGTTCCGCTGCCCACTCCAAAAGCGGTCCAGTTGATACCGGCAATAGTACCGGTAGTGGTAATGGCTCCGGGGCTACCTACCTGAACATTAAACAAACCAAAAGCATTGGTTGTTACATTTCTTGTTTCAGTATAAACAGCTGGCCCTGTTGGACTTCCGCTTAATATGCTTAAGCGCAAACCAATTGGCTGGCTTGGCAATACATTACCAACTGAGTTACGGGCCACACCCTGGTAATTCAACAGGTTGGGCGACTGTGCCACAGCTAATAACGTAACTAAAAAAGCTGTTATCGTTAATAAAATCTTTTTCATGTGTTATTTAGTTTTAGTTTTTGGTTTTTTGGTTCAATTTTTAAAAAGGCTTATTTAATTTTTACTATTTTAAATGCACCTTTTTTAGCCACTGATGTTCCTGTGGGCTGCAGGTGTATGTTCAGGAAATACATACCAGACGGATATTGGCTGAGGTCCCATTTCTGGATGCTGCCATTACCGAAGTAATCAAACTGCCTGGTACCCACATATCTTGCCGACTCGTCGAAAAGATTCATGATAACCTTGCCTTTTTGTTTACTGAAGAAATTGATCTGGATCACATTTTGTGTAGGATTCGGCAGTATTCTGATCTCGTCTGGCCCCCAAACTTCTGTATTGTTTACAGTAGCCGGATTGTGGGTGTTCGGTTGCAAAATACCATTGGTAACAAAAATGTTGGAGTTGGCATCAGTCATGGTGTTAATAGCCATAGACTCGCCAAAACTCCATTCTACACTGTAATAAGTAAAAATATACTTACCACCTGTAGCATTTAAAGTTGCCGGAGTAATACTTTGTGCAAACGAACCCAGAGAGAAAAAAATACCAACTGAAAAAAATAAAAGTCGTACTTTTCTCATAAGCATTGTTTAATAGTGAAAATTAGCTGGTTTATAATAAGGTACTAAATTAGGGGATAAATTTGGAATGTGCAATACTTAAAAGGGGGTATTTATAAAAAAAGATTATTTGTGGATAAGTAAATTAATATCAATATGTTAGAAACCGGCAGATGAGTTCCTGGCATGGAAATTATTGTTCGGGCAAGTTTTCATGATTTTGCGTCCTATTTTGGAAAAACCATCCGGTAATCTACTTTTATTTTTCCTTTGGAAATGTCATCCAGCTTACGTTTTATCAGTTTTCGCTTCAGCGGTTTCAGGTAGTCAATAAACAGTTTGCCTTCTATGTGATCGTATTCATGCAGGAGAATACGGCCAGTGATGCCATTAAAGGTTTTGGTATGCAGATTGAAATTTTCGTCCTCAAATTCTATTGTTAATTCTTCGTTACGCATGATATCTTCCCTTATTTTGGGTATACTGAGGCATCCCTCATTATACGACCATTCCTTGCCGTTTAGCCCGGTGATCCTTGCATTGATAAAAACACCCTTAAAACCCGGTTCATCGGGGTATTCGCCCTTTTCATCTTCATCCTGATTCTCAAAGATCTGCTCACTGTCTATCACAAAGAGCCGAATGGGCGCATTGATCTGCGGGGCAGCCAGGCCTACACCATTGCTGTTATACATGGTTTCCCACATATCGGCGATGAGTTTTTCCAGTCCCGGATATTCAGGCGTAATATCATCGCAAACCTTTCTTAAAACCGGCGAACCATATGCTACTATTGGTAAAATCATAATACCCTCCATCTCCCTACAGGGAGCGTTAAATTCATTAAATAATACTGCAAAAATAACCCATAATAAGTTTATAGAAAAGAGTTAGCAAAATTGAGTTGTAAAGCCCCTTTAGGGGTTTGAGGTATTCAGATAGTCCTGTAATATAATGGTTGCGGCAATTACATCCACATTGCCTTTAACCCGGCGGTCCTTTTTCTTCATGCCCATCTCCAGCATGGCATCTTTGGCCATTTTGGAAGAATAGCGTTCATCCACCGTTTTGAGGGGTACTGTGGGGAATTCTTTTTGTATTTTTTTAATGGCTGCCTCCACCAGTGGTGTGCCATGTGTATCCGAATCATCCCAGTTTTTGGGCAGGCCAATGATGATGAGTTCTACATGCTCACGGGATAAATAATTTTTAAGCCAGGGGATGAGTTCCCGCGATTCAATGGTTTCCAAACCGGTGGCGATGATCTGTAAAGGATCGGTTACTGCCAGTCCGGTTCTTTTGCCGCCGTAGTCTATTGCAAGGATTCGTGCCAAGTGAAGTTAAAAGTTGAAAGTTAAAAGTTGAAGGTTGAAGATTGAAAGTTCATGTTTATAGGTTCAGTATGATTATTAATTGAGGAATAAATCCAGTATGACAAAGATGGCGAAAACAACGGAAGCAATACCATTGGTGGTAAAGAAAGCCATATTTACTTTACTGAGGTCATTTGGTTTAACCAATACATGCTGATAAATTAACAGGCCGCAGAAGATTGCCACGCCGATCCAATACCACAATCCAAAATGGCCATACACACCGGCGCTGATAACACAGGCTGCCGAAAGCAGGTGCAGCAGATTGGAAACCATCAGCGCTTTTGATTTGCCCAATGCAGCGGGTATGGAATGCAATTGATTGCTTTTGTCAAACTCTTCATCCTGCAGGGCATAAATGATATCGAAACCGCTTACCCAAAATAATACAGTAAATGAAAAGAGAATGGGCAGTAATGCAAACTGCCCGGTTACAGCCAGGTAAGCACCAATGGGCGCAAGACTTAAACCTACCCCCAATACCAAATGGCAAAGCGCTGTAAAACGTTTGGTGTAACTGTAAAACAAAACCACAAACAAAGCCACCGGCGATAAATAGAAACATATTTTATTGATAAAGTAACAACTCCCAATGAACAATAAGCAATTGGCAATTACAAAAAGCAATGCATTGTTTGAATTGATTACTCCTGCAGGGATCTCACGGACAGCGGTTCGTGGATTTTTTGCATCAAAATTTTTATCGAGCCAGCGGTTAAAGGCCATGGCTGCGGACCGGGCGAAAACCATGCAAAGCATAACTAAAACAAACAACCACCATTTGTGATAAAACAAGAGTTTTGTTTTATGAAAAACAGACAATTCCCAAAACTTATAAACTTTAATCCAAGGAATTCTTTCTAAACTTTTTACTCCCAAAAAAAATCCAATCAATGCAAAGGGCATTGCAAAAATGGTGTGGGAGAATTTTACGAGGCTCAGATAGTTTTTTATGTTGCTCACTAAAGGGAAAGCTGGTTTTAATATTCATTAATCAATAATCAATAATCAATTTTCAATTTTCAGTTTGAGATTTCATGAAATACGGTTTCTTACAATCTCCCACAACACCACACCGGCTGCCGTTGCAATGTTCAAAGAATGCTTCATACCCAGTTGTGGTATTTCAATACAGCCATCGCATTGCAAAATGGTTTCCTGCTCCACACCGGTTACTTCGTTGCCAAAAATAACCGCAATTTTTTCATTCGGGTCAAACTTCAGTTTTTGAAGCATCAGGCTGTTTACCGCCTGCTCCACAGCATACACTTTGTAACCGTTTTCTTTTAACGTGTTGATGGCTTCAGTTGCATTGGAAAAATGTTTCCAGTCAACACTTTCTTCGGCACCCAGGGCGGTTTTTTTTATTTCTTTATGCGGTGGAATGCAGGTGTAACCGGTTATGTATATGGCTTCCAGCAAAAATGCATCGGCCGTTCGGAACACGCTGCCCACATTGTAGGCGCTGCGGATGTTTTCGAGTACAGCGATCAATGATGTTTTATCAGACCGCTTGAATTCTTCAACCGATTTACGGTTGAGTTCGTCCATTGAAAGTTTGATACCCCCCGACCCCCTGAAGGGGGAGTTGTCAGCAGTATAATATTTTTGAAAGAATTTATTTTGCAAGGAATGAGGTAATATTAAATTTTGAAAGTTGAATTAAAAGCGATGAATAATGGTATGCAGACGAAAGGATTGCGACGCAACGATGATGCCATGAAATTCAAATGCTGGTATCAAAAACATAAACCATAATCTTCGCATCAATCTTCTCCCAGGTTCCCCCTTCAGGGGGCGGAGGGGGTTAAATCATCTCACTCTGCAACAAAGGATTTTTCACTGCATCCCTTTTGTCGGCAAAGGCCTTAGCCGCTTTTATAAAATGTACAAATATGGGCTGCGGATTTTCTACCGTGCTCTTCAATTCGGGGTGGTATTGAACACCAATGAAGAAAGGATGATCTTTCAGTTCCACAATTTCAACCAGTCCTGTTGCAGGGTTTTTACCGCTTGGTATTAAACCGGCTTTTTCAAAATCGGCTATGTATTTATTATTAAACTCCCAGCGGTGTCTGTGGCGTTCACTTATTTCTGTAGTGCCATAAATATTGTAAGCAAGACTGTCTTTTACAATTTCGCAGGGGTATGCACCCAGGCGCATGGTGCCACCCAGGTTTACAATATTTTTTTGTTCTTCCATCAAATCAATTACCGGGTGGGTTGTTGCTTTGTCCATTTCTGTGGAGTGAGCATCGGTCCAGCCTAACACATTTCTTGCAAATTCAATCACAGCCATTTGCATACCCAAGCAAATGCCGAAGAAGGGTAATTTATTTATCCGGGCATGCTTTACCGCGATGATCTTTCCTTCCACACCACGGTTGCCAAAACCAGGCGCAACCAGCAGTCCATCCAGGTCTTTCAGTTTTTCCTGTACATTCTCATCAGTAATAAATTCGCTGTGCACATTTACGATCTGCACTTTACATTCGTTAATGGCACCTGCATGTATAAAAGATTCCAGGATCGATTTGTAAGCATCCTGCAGCTCGATATATTTTCCTATGAGGCCTATTTTTACTTTGCTATGCGGGTATTTGAGTTTGTCTAAAAAAGCACGCCATTTGGTAAGTTCGGGTGCAGCATATCCGTTTATCTGTAATTTTTTCAGCACGATCACATCCAGTCCTTCCTGCAGCATTTTAAGCGGCACTTCATAAATGGTACTGGCATCCATGGCCTCGATAACGGCATTAGGTTTAACATTGCAGAACAGGGCAATTTTTTTCTTCAGCTCATCATTCAATGGGTGCTCGGTGCGGCATACGATCACATTGGGATGAACCCCTTCCTGGCTAAGCATACGCACACTGTGTTGTGTAGGTTTTGTCTTTAATTCCTTGGCGGCCTTTAAATAGGGGATAAGGGTAAGATGAACCACCATACAGTCTTCTTCGGGCAGTTCCCATTGTATCTGGCGTACGGCTTCCACAAAAGGCAGGCTCTCAATGTCGCCCACCGTGCCGCCAATTTCGGTAATTACAATATCATATTTGCCGCCCTTGCCCAGCAACAACATGCGGTTCTTAATTTCATCGGTTATGTGTGGAATTACCTGCACTGTTTTTCCCAGATAATCGCCGGCTCTTTCTTTGTTAATTACCGTTTGGTAAATACGGCCTGTGGTAACATTATTGGCCTGTGAGGTAGGGATGTTTAAAAAGCGTTCATAATGGCCAAGATCCAGATCGGTTTCGGCACCATCATCGGTAACATAACATTCGCCATGTTCGTAAGGGTTTAATGTACCTGGGTCGATGTTGATATATGGGTCAAATTTTTGTATGGTTACTTTTAAACCCCTTGCCTGCAGCAGTTTTGCGAGAGATGCAGCAATAATGCCTTTTCCTAATGAGGAAGTAACACCACCGGTTACAAAAATGTACTTAGCCATAAAAAATAATTTGCCAACCGATCCCTTATTTTCGGGGAAAGCCGGTTGCCGTTAAAAAATATGACCAGAAGAATTTGGGATTAAATCTTGGAGGTCGGGTAAAGATAAGTGGAATATTCGGGAGGAGGAAATTTGCACAATATTTTTTTAAAAAACACCGCCAGTTAACCTTTCACTATCTTATTATAACTGGTTGCAATTCCTTTTATTAAAGACGAACTGAAACCCTGGTGTTCCATTTCATTCAATCCGGCAATGGTGCAGCCTTTTGGTGTGGTTACTTTATCAATTTCCTGTTCGGGATGGGTGCCTTTTTGCAATAGCAGATCTGCTGCGCCTTTTACGGTTTGCGCTGCAATTAAATTGGCGGTTACCGCATCAAAACCAATTTCGATACCGCCCTGTATGTTGGCACGTATATAACGCATGGCATAGGCCGTACCGCAGGCGCCCAATACCGTTGCCGCATCCATTAAATTTTCGTTGATGACAGCTACTTTGCCTAAAACAGCAAACAGGTCTTTTATGTAGGCTGTTTGTTTCTCTGTTGCATTGGCAACACTGATGCAGGTCATGCTTTCCTGTATGGCGATGGCCGTATTGGGCATGGCACGAAAAACGGGCAATTTCTTTTTGATGATGGCTTCAATATCTTTTATCAGCACACCGGTAACCACCGAAACAACAATATGTTTGGGAGTTAATTCCTTTTTAAAACTGTTCAACACTTCGGAAACCTGGTAAGGTTTAACAGCAAGAATGACCAGCTCACTTTGTTTTACCGCAGCAGCATTATCGGAGGAGACTTTTATGCCTTTTGCTTCCAGGTTTTTTATGGTTGCCGTATTTCTTTTGGTAACATGTATGTCTGTTGCAATGCAGAATTTACTTTTTAGTAATCCTTCTGCAATGGCACTACCCAAATTTCCGCCACCTATTATGGCTATTTTGACCCCAACCCCTAAAGGGGCTTTTGCACGCTGCTGATTTTTAGTTAATTCTTTTTTCAATTTTTTCTTTTTTAATAGAATAAATTTTTATTCAGATAATTCCGCACATAATCATCAACGCCTTTTTCTAATGAATAAAAATCTTTTGTGTAACCGGCAGCTTTTAATTTATCCATACTTGCTTCGGTAAAATACTGGTATTTATCACGGATGTCTTCGGGCATGTCAATGTATTCAATAACTGGCTGCAGATCAAGACCTGCGAAAGTTGCTTTCACGAGATCGTTAAAACTTCGTGCTTTGCCTGTGCCCAGATTATAAATGGCAGACGTGAGTGGTGAGCCTGCCTGTCCGGTAGGCAGGTGGTGAGTCATGGGTTCCCCACTCACGCCTGACGATTCACGATTCACGTTATCCATCAGCCAGTAACAAACTTCAATCACATCTTTTACATAAATAAAGTCACGTAGTTGTTCGCCATTTTCAAATCCTGTTTTATGCGATTTAAAAAGTTTTACTTTTCCTGATGCTTTTATCTGGTTAAAGGAATGAAAGATCACGCTGGCCATTCTTGCTTTGTGATATTCATTGGGGCCGTATACATTAAAAAACTTTAGACCTGCCCAAAATGGCGGATGGTCTTCCTGGTGCAGCACCCATTTATCAAATTCATTTTTAGAAATGCCGTACGGGTTAAGCGGATGAAGTTGTTCAATAATTTCATGGTCATCATTATAACCCAATTCCCCTTCGCCATAGGTTGCCGCAGATGATGCATAAACCAGTGGTATATTATTGATGGTGCAGTAATTCCAGATCTTTTGGGAATATTCCACATTTAAATGCTGGTGCACCGCGTAGTCAAATTCGGTGGTATCGGTTCGGGCTCCCAGGTGAAAAACAAATTGCACATCCGGTTTTTCCCTTTGTACCCAGTTAAAAAAATCTTCCCGCTCAACCCGAACCAGGTATTTTTTGTGCAACAGGTTCAGTTCTTTTTCTTCATCGTTAAACTCATCAACTAAAATCAGGTTTTCAAATCCCTGCTGGTTTAAATAGCTGACCATGCAGGATCCGATGAATCCTGCGGCGCCTGTAACAACGATGGCCGAATCTTTATTCATATTTATTTATAAAGCAGCCAATGCATGCTCGCTCTCATGCCCGGCTAATAAATTAGCAATTGCATTTTCATATTTCTCTTTCCATTCAGTTACCGTGCCCCAATCTTCTCCATTAATTTTTATATTGCCTGAAGTGACTTTTCCCAAATAAGTAACGGTCATTTCCATTTTTTCCAGCAGCATCATAAAATCATTCCTGTTTTCTTTTGAAACGGTTACCACCACACGGCTCTGGGCTTCGCCAAACCAGTACGCATCACTTCTTATATCATCAACATGTGCTTCCACTTCAAAACCAAGATTGCGGTTAAAACAACTTTCAATCAGGGTAACAAATAAACCGCCTTCGCTCACATCATGAGCCGATCTGACGAGTTTTTTATGGATCATTTTTGCAACTTCCTGCTGCACTTCAAATTCTTCATTCAAATCAAAATACGGGCATGGAGAAAATTCTACACCATGTATTTTATGCAAATATTCCGATGAATTGATATCATTACGTTGTGTGCCCACCAGGTAAATCTCATCATCTTCCTGTTTAAAATCCATGGTCATTTTATCGGAAACATGATCTAATACACCAACCATGCCAATAGTAGGAGTAGGGTATACTGCACCATCGGGCCCCTGGTTGTAAAAACTTACATTACCACCGGTTACCGGTGTATCAAACTTTATACAGGCGTCGCCCATACCTTTTATGGCATGTACAAACTGATAATATACTTCCGGATCAAAGGGGTTGCCAAAATTTAAACAGTTGGTAACGCCCAGCGGTTGTCCGCCGCTGCAAACAATATTCCTTGCTGCTTCTGCAACTGCGATCATGGCGCCTTTGTAAGGATCGGCAAAAACATAGCGGCTGTTGCAATCGGTTGTTAAGGCCAGGGCCTTGTTGGTAGGTTTTGCCAAAACAATGGCAGCATCGCTTGGCGCATTGGTGCTCACATTGCCGGTGCCTACCATGCTGTCGTATTGCACATAGATCCATTTTTTACTGGCAATATTGGGTATCTGTATGATTTGTTCAGCAACAGTTTTGAGATCAGTGGGTACAGCTATACTATCAGGATTGAATGCTTTTATCTGTTCAAAATATCTGGGCTCACTGTAAGGCCTGTCATTTTGCGGAGCACCACCACCCAGTACCAGTTCATAGGCAGGTAATTCAGCTTCTAAATTACCATGCATATAAAATTGCAACATCCCGTCACCGGTTACTTCGCCAATTTCGCTGCAGGGCAGGTCCCATTTATTAAATACATCGATCACCAATTGTTCTTTTCCTTTTTCGGCAACCAGCAACATTCTTTCCTGGCTTTCGCTCAGCAGCAGTTCCCAGGGCTTCATATCTTTTTGGCGGGTGGGTACTTTATCCAGGTCAATCCGCATTCCGGCTTCGCCTTTCGCACTCATTTCAGATGTAGAGCAAATGATCCCTGCTGCACCCATATCCTGCATACCCACCACAGCACCGGTTTGTATCACTTCCAGGCAGGCCTCTAATAATTTTTTCTCCTGGAAAGGATCACCCACCTGTACGGCCGGCAGGTCTTCGGCACTGTCAGCCGTAATATCTGCCGAGGCAAAACTGGCACCGCCAATACCATCCTTACCGGTTGCACTTCCTACAAAAAAAACAGGGTTGCCTTTTACGTTACCTGATGTGGCAGAAACGGTTCCGCCGTTTTTTAAAATACCCACACTCATGGCATTCACCAATGGATTGGTATGATAACACTCTTCAAAATAAACCTCGCCGCCAACGGTTGGTACGCCAAAACAGTTGCCGTAATGGCCAATGCCATGTACCACACCGGCTAAAAGGTGTTGTGTTTTTGCTTCGGTTAGTTTTCCAAAGCGTAATGAGTTTAAAGAGGCAATGGGCCTTGCGCCCATGGTAAAAATATCGCGGTTAATGCCGCCAACACCCGTTGCTGCGCCCTGGAAGGGTTCAATGGCAGAAGGGTGGTTATGGGATTCAATTTTAAAAACAACGCCGTAACCATCGCCGATATCCATCAGGCCTGCATTTTCTTCACCGGCTTTCACCAGCATTTTTTTTCCTTCACGGGGCAGTGTTTTCAGCCATTTGATGGAATTCTTATAACTGCAGTGTTCGCTCCACATGGCGCTGAAAGAACACAGTTCATTAAAATTGGGCGTGCGCCCCAGTTTTTGTTTGATGAGTTCAAATTCTTCGGCTGTTAATCTGAGTTGTTCGGCTGTTTTTACTGTAATTTCCATAAATGTTTGATAATTTGCTATGATGATCCTGCCTGCCTGCAGGCAGGTTGCAAAGGTAACATCTGGCGGTGTTGAAACCTGATGGGATAAAGCAAATATTTTAACTATCTTCCCACACCAAAATCTGTTTAGTTGAATTACCTGTTATTTGTTATTTACCTGGTTATTTTTTGCTCGCTGATATTGCGTGTGCCCTTTATCAAAAATGCAGGCATTAGTCCCGGTTTATTATTAAGCCTTTTTTTGCTTAAAGTACTGGCGGGTATTGCTATTGGCTGGATAGCGATACATATATACGGACCCGGAAATGATTACTGGGATACCAATGATTATGCCCGGGAAGAATACGGCCTGCTGCTAACAAACCCCGCCCGTTACTTCATTAATATATTTACATCGGGCTACGAGGGTGGCTATACAGGTATATTCAGTTCTGGCAATTCGTATTGGAACGATCTCAAGGGAAATATCGTCATTAAACTGGTTTCTGTCTTTAATATTTTCAGCCACGGTGATTATTATATCAACAGCCTGTTTTTCAATGTCATCATTTTTTTCGGGCATATCATTTTATACCGGTTGTTCATCAATATGTATCCCGAAAGGCAAAACTGGGTGATCATCGGGTGTTTTTTGCTTCCTTCCACGCTTTACTTTTCATCGGGTATTCACAAAGACGGGTTGGTCTTTTTGATGTTGGCTGTTGTCATCTATGGTGTTTATCAATCACTTTTAAAAAACAGCTTTTCGGTAAAAAGAATCTTGTGGATAGTTTGCGGGCTTGTATTTGTTTTTTTACTCCGCAATTTTATTTTTCTGGCACTTTTGCCTGCTTTATTTGCGTGGGTATTGGTTTCCCGAACCAAATGGCCGGCCTTACCTGTTTTTACATCCCTTTACCTGCTTGGGGGTTTGTTGTTTTTTAATATAGATGCCGTAGTACCAAAAATAAAACCGCTGGAAATTATAACAGCCAGGCAAACCGGATATTTAAAATTGCCCAAAGCAGCAACACAAATAGAGCTAAGCCCTTTGCAGCCCACTTTTAAAAGTTTTACTTCCAATGCGCCGCAGTCATTGAACCATGTTTTTTTGCGGCCTTATGTATGGGAAATACCGGTTAAATCTGTTTTGCCCTTTGGTATGGAGTTATTCGGGTATCAATTCTTAGTACTGTTGCTTATCTTTTTCCGAAGACAGGACCTTGGTCCCGGCCACCAGCCTTACCTGTTTTTTGTCCTGTTTTTTATCCTGCCTGTGTTCTTATTTATAGGTTATATGGCTCCCAATCTGGGTACTTTGGTGCGGTACCGAAACCTATACCTGCCCTTGCTCATTACCCCGGTTTTATGTGCGATCGACTGGAAAAAACTTTCAAGAAAGCTCAAATTAAAAATATAAATATGTGAATTATTTTTCCACATTTTGCATTTTCAAAGGGTATAAGTCCAAAATATTATTGTTTTATATTTCAATTTAATGTTTTTTTGCGCCTTAAACTAAAAAAAACATGGAATCTTTAAGATTTAAGGCATTAGACAATTTAAGTAAAGGGCTTCCGGCAATTAAGGTAGAAGGTTCCCAAAAAATTACTGCTATATTTAATGAAAATGTATTTACGATGCAGGTAGCCCGTAAATACTTAAGTGATGAGGCTTATAAAAGCCTGATCGCTTCCATAAAAGGGGGGAAAAAAATTGACCGTACCATGGGCTCGCAAATTGCCAATGGGGTTAGGGCCTGGGCCGAAGAAAAAGGGGTTACCCATTTTACCCATTGGTTTCAGCCACTTACGGGTTTATCTGCTGAAAAGCACGATTCTTTCTTTACCCTTAAAACAGATGGAACGCCTATTGAAGAATTTGAAGGAGCTGCTTTAATTCAGCAGGAGCCCGATGCCTCTTCTTTCCCCAGTGGTGGTTTACGTGCAACTTTTGAGGCCCGGGGTTATACCGCCTGGGATCCTTCTTCGCCGGCATTTATCATGGAAATTGGTGAAGGAAAGACCTTATGCATACCCACCATTTTTGTTTCCTATACCGGCGAATCGCTGGATACCAAAACGCCCTTGCTGAAGGCCCTGGTGGCGCTGGATAAAGCGGCAACAGAGGTATGCCAGTATTTTGATAAGAATGTAACCAAGGTTACCGCAACCTTAGGATGGGAGCAGGAGTATTTTGTGGTGGATGCCGGTTTGGCAAATGCACGTCCCGACCTGGTTTTAACCGGCCGTACGGTTTTTGGCCATGCACCGGCAAAGGGCCAGCAGTTAGATGATCATTATTTTGGAGCCATACCCGAACGTGTATACGCATTTATGCGTGATTTTGAGCAGGAGAGTTACAAACTGGGTATTCCCATCCGCACACGCCACAACGAGGTTGCCCCTGCACAGTTTGAGTGTGCACCTATTTTTGAAGAAACCAACCTGGCGGTAGACCACAACACGTTGCTGATGGACATCATGGAACGTGTTGCCAAGCGCCATGGATTAAAATGCCTGTTACACGAAAAACCTTTTGCCGGTATTAACGGCAGCGGTAAGCACAATAACTGGAGCATGGCCACCGATACCGGTGTTAATTTACTGGCACCGGGTAAAACGCCAAAAACCAACCTGATGTTCCTGGCCTTCTTCGTGAACTCCATTAAAGCCGTACACGATTATGCCGACCTGTTGCGGGCATCTATTGCCAGCGCCGGTAACGACCATCGCCTGGGAGCCAATGAAGCACCACCGGCCATCATTTCCATCTTCATTGGTAAATATTTATCTGAGGTTTTAAACCAGGTAGAAAGCAGGGTTTCGGGAAAATTTGATGAACAGGATGAAGCCATGTTAAAACTGGATATACACAAGAGTATACCTGAACTGATGCTGGACAATACCGACCGCAACCGTACTTCACCATTTGCCTTTACCGGTAACAAGTTTGAGTTTCGTGCGGTAGGTTCATCGGCCAATTGTGCCAATGCCATGACGGCATTGAATACCATCATGGCCGATACTTTAAAAAAGTTTAAAGTGGATGTGGATGCATTGATAGAAAAGGGAGAGAAGAAAGAAGTGGCGATCATGCAGATCATCCAGAAATATATTGTGGAGAGTAAATCGGTTTTATTTGAAGGGGATGGCTACAGCGACGAATGGGCTGCAGAAGCTGCCAAACGCGGGTTGGCCAATGTGAAAACCACACCATTGGCACTGGATGCTTATGTGACTAGTAAATCAAAACACCTGTTTGAAAGCAATGAGATCTATAATCATGCCGAGCTGGAGGCCCGCCACGAAATCATGCTGGAAGCCTATGTTAAAAAAGTACAGATAGAAGCCAGGGTGATGGGTGACCTGGCCACCACATTCATTCTGCCATCAGCCATTAAATACCAGAACGTGTTAATTAAAAATATTCTTGGTTTAAAAGAAGCTGGTCTTGCAGAAGCTGCCTATGCCAATCAAAAACAGGTGCTGGAAGCCATCAGCCATCACATTAACATCGTTAGCGATAATGTAGAGAAGATGATCGAAGCAAGAAAGCAGGCCAATGAATTAACCGATACCCGTGAGATGGCCATTGCCTATTGCGATAATGTAAAAGGTAAATACTTTGATATTATCCGTTATCATGTTGATAAGCTGGAGCTTTTGGTAGATGATGCTTTCTGGCTATTGCCAAAATACAGGGAGATACTTTTCTTAAGATAGGATATTAGCTTAAGCAGATATTTATCCCACAAAGACACTAAGCGCACAAAGAAAACAAACTTTGTGTGCTCCGTAGCTTTGTGGGATATTTTTTTTGACCGGAATTAAACTTCTGCCTTAAAAAAATATCTATTATTCAGAAAATCAGGCACATGAAAATTTCCATTATTGCATTTACCCTTTTACTCATTACCCTTTCGACTTCGGCACAAATTGAAAGAAAACCTGTTGTGGTAAAACAGGATTCTGCACAAACAAGCACCAATGATAATGAAGTTGATAAGCAAAGCCGCAAGGAGCGATTTAAAGAACTGGACCTTACCCTTGAACAAAAAGGAAAGATGAAAGAGATTATGCAGGCCAATAAGGCTGCAAAAGAAGCCATTGATAATAATACCCAATTATCAGAACAGGAGAAGAAAAAACAAATGCGTGAGTTACAGCGATCACAGATGATGAAGGTGCAAGCTGTATTAACCCCTGAACAACGGGAAAAATTCAAAGCATCCAGACAAAACAATCCATAAAGATTTTATTTGCAGGAAAAGCATCAGTCACTTTTCTATGCAGTAAGGTTGAGCAAAAGGGCCGTTCATTTTTGAACGGCTTTTTTTGTTGAATATCAGCAGGGATTTAAATGAATGGATCCCTGTAAACATGAAACAAAATCCGGAAAGCAGCGTTTTAAAAGAAATAAGCCCCGATTCAATACAGAAAAGCTTTAAAATATTGTATTAATTTAATACATTACAGGCAGCATAAATTCAGAATGGGCAATCTTGTGTAAATATCCTTGTTCATGTAAAAATCAATATGAAAAAAGTCCTTGCCATATTGCTGCTTCTATTAATGGCCTCAATAACTTCAGCAGTATTTGCTCAGCCATGGCTTGAGTCCGGATACCTGACACCCAAAACAGACAGTTCCTCTCCGGTCAGTTTTTATGATATTCAAAAAGCTTTTCAGCGTTACGAGCAGGAGCAACGGGTAGCATATCCTGAACAATTTACCGGTGATAATGAATTCAGATCACCATTCAAAGGATATAAAAATTATAAGCGATGGGAATGGTTCAATGAACAACGAACCTATCCAACCGGAGCATTTCCTTCGGTTAGTATGGTATTACAGGAATATGATAAATTTTTACAAAAGAAAAATGCAACAGACATTGCTTCCATACAAAATATAACCTCATCACAGGTTTGGTCAAACCTTGCTTCCCCAAATGCACCGGTAGGCAGCTATGCAGGAACAGGCCGTGTAAACTGTATGGCATTTATGCCGGGCGATAACAACACTATTTTTATTGGAGCAGCTTGTGGCGGTATCTGGAAAAGCACCAATGGCGGAACAACATGGACAGTGCTTAATACCGACCAACTCCCTTCCTTAAGTATTACAAGCATATGCATTGAACAAACTTTACCCAATACCATTTATATTGCTACCGGAGATAATTTTACCGGTTTTCCCATTGCCAGTATTTTAAAACAGGGGCATTACAGCGCAGGTGTTTTTAAATCAACCGATGGTGGACTAAACTGGCAACCGGCTGGTATGGCTGCACAGCAATTCAATCAATTTATACCGCAACAGATGATCATTGACCCGGTGGCGCCACAAACATTGTTAATTGCCGGCAACACCGGAATCTGGAGAACCGTTGACGGAGGTAATAACTGGACAATGGTAAGGGCCGGGAATTTTTTCAGCATGGAATTCAAGCCACTTAATCATAATGTAGTATATGCTACCGATGGATCTGGCCTTTGGCGTTCAACTGATAACGGGGTCACCTGGTCATTCCGGGGTGGGAGTTATCCCAATGCACCTTCCGACAGGGTATCCCTTGCCGTTACACCTGCAAATGCAGATTATGTATATCTGTGGGGAAAAACAGCTGGCTTTAAAAGGTCGGTTGATGGTGGCAATACCATTGATGCAACAGTTTTGGCCAATCCTGAAAGCATAGCACAACCCTATGGATATGTGGACAGGGCGATGGGGGTTTCCAATACCAATAAAGACATAGTTATAGTAGGCGGGCTAACTACCGCCAAAACAATAAACGGGGCAGTAAATGTAGGTACACCTTGGGTAACAACATCAGAATATGTAAACCACCTTGCGCCAAATTATTTTCATGTTGATATAAAAAAGATTGTTTACGAACCCGGCAGCGGCACCAGGGTATATGCTTTACATGATGGAGGCATTGCCTTTAGTGCAGATAACGGTGTTACCTGGACCGACAAAAGCAGTGGTTTGCAGATCGCTGAAATATATAAAATTGCCAACAGCCATACCAGTGCCGATACGGTTTATTACGGCGCACAGGATAATGGAACCAACCGGTGGGATGCTACCAATACCAGCGTTGCCCTTTTAGATCCGGGCGATGGATTTCAATGTCTTGTAGACCCGAACAATCCGATGATCATTTTTACATGCAAACAGCTTGGGAATGTACTAAAATCTATTAATGGAGGCTTGAATTTTGTCCTCTCATCGCCGGGGCAGATGTTATGGAACTGCCCATTAAAAATGAATCCGTTGAATTCACAAACCATGTATGCCGGCTGCACTGCAGGAGTAAAAAGATCTACTGTTGGTGGCGCACATGGGAGTTATGTAAATCTTTCTGCAGCCTGGCTCGACTGGATTTATGCATTTGATATTTCAAAATCAGATACCAACTATTTGTATGCGGCCAGCCATGATTCAATGATCAGGTCTGTGAATAATGGCGCAACCTGGTCGTACATTACAGCAGGTTTGCCTGTTGCCTCTGCTGCTATCACAGACATCATAGTAAGTTCAGCCGACAGAAGAAAAATTTTTGTAACATTTTCGGGTTACTCGGCAAACAATAAAGTTTTTATGTCGGTGGATAGTGGGGCCAACTGGATCAATTATTCCGGTTCCTCGTTGCCTAATGTGCCGGTAAACTGCATAACCTATGTGGAGGGCAGCAATGATGAAGTATACATAGGAACTGATTTTGGTGTTTTTTACCGCGATGCCACTTTATCTGATTGGGTTTCGTACAGTAGTGGTTTGCCCAATGTAGTGGTCAATGACCTGGAAATTTATTATCCTTCAAGAAAACTAAGGGCCGGTACTTATGGAAGAGGCCTTTGGGAAGTAGACCTGGTTACTGCTCCACTGCCTGTTGAGTTAATCAGTTTTACAGGCCATTATAACAAGTCTGCTCATGCCAATGATCTGGCATGGACAACTTCCTCAGAAATAAATAATAATTATTTTGAAATATACAAGAGCATCAACGGGATTGATTTTACATCAATAGGTATTGTTCACAGTTCAGGCAATTCTACGGGTAACCGCCATTATACTTACCAGGATAAAGAACCAGTGGCCGGATATAATTTTTACCGTTTAAAACAGGTTGATCTGAATGGCCAGGCAAAAAATTCAGGCATAATAAATATTAATGTAAAAAAATATGAAGCAGACCTGAACCTTTATCCTAATCCGGCAAATGACAATATTTCCATTGAGTATGCCGATGGATTTGAAAACAAAAAAATGGATCTGATCAACCTGCTGGGTGTACCTGTTACTGAAAAAACAATCATGCATCAGGAAACAAACCAAAAAATAAATATTGACATCAGTAATTTGCCTCCGGGCATTTATGTGCTCACACTTACAGGAAAAACAGGAGAAATGATTATTTCAAGATCTTTCTCTAAGTTCTAACGTTTTAAAACTGCCGGCAATCAGTGCTACTCAAAGGGAAAAATCTTAATTTTACCTGATGAGTACAACCTTTACCTACGATCATCTTTACAACTTCACGCAAAAAATATTTTTAAAGATCGGTTGCAGTGAACCGGATGCCGGAACAGCCACCAGGTCTTTGCTTTCAGCAGATCTGCGTGGTGTTGACAGTCATGGAGTGGCCAGGCTCAGCGGTTACATTCGCCTGTGGGAAGTTGCACGGGTAAATGCAAAACCGCATCTGCAAATCATTCATGAAACACCCTCCACGGCGGTTGTTGATGGCGACAGGGGCTTAGGCCTGGTTGTTGCGCCATTCGCTATGCAGGTTGCCATTGAAAAAGCAAGGGCAGTGGGTACCGGTTGGGTAAGTGTAAAAAACAGCAATCATTTTGGCATTGCCGGGCATCATGCCATGATGGCTTTGGAACATGATATGATCGGCATTGCGATGACCAATGCATCGGCTTTGGTTGCACCCACTTTTTCAAAGGAAAGAATGTTGGGCACCAATCCCATTGCGGTGGCCATACCTGCAGGAGAGCAACCAGCCTTTGTGGCCGATTTTGCAACAACCACTGCAGCCAATGGCAAACTGGAGATATTGCAAAGAAAAAATGAAGCGATGCCATTGGGTTGGGCAATTACAAAAGAAGGAGAACCATCTGTTAATGCAAATGAAATAAAGAACGGCGGATCACTTGTGCCTTTGGGTGGAGATAAAGAACACGGCAGCCACAAAGGGTATGCATTGGGTGCCATTGTTGATATTTTTTCGGCCATACTCAGCGGGGCAAATTATGGTCCCTGGGTACCGCCATTCCCTGCTTACCTGACCATGCCCGAAAATATGCCGGGCGAAGGCATCGGCCATTTCTTTGGTGTGATGCGGATCGATGCGTTCAGAAAAGCTGATGAATTTAAAGAACATATGGATAAATGGATAACCCGTTTTCGTTCTGCTGAAACGGTTGCGGGCCAGAAAAAAGTCATTATACCCGGTGATCCCGAAAGGGAAATGGAAACACAAAGAATGCAGGATGGTATTCCTTTGCTGCCTGCTGTGGTGGAGGATTTGAAAGCTTTAAGTATTAAATTTGAAGTTGCTTTCTAAGGTTTATATTTGCACCCTTAATGCCGATTGGCATGTTTAAAATATTTTAGAAGAATGAAAGTAATGAAATTTGGCGGCACCAGTGTAGGTAAGCCGCAGCGCATGCATGAAGTGGCCAACCTGGTAACCCGGGATGAAGAACGTAAGATCGTTGTACTATCTGCTTTAAGCGGTACCACCAATGCGTTGGTGGAGATCAGTGAGTCGCTGGCGAATGGTGACCGTTCTGTTGCAAAACAACAGATTGAAGCCCTGCATGTACATTACACCAACTTTGTGGTTGAACTTCTTGCAACAGAAGCATCAAGGAAAAAAGCAAATGAGGTACTGCACGAACACTTCGAATTTCTTACCATTATCCTCAAAATATCATTCAGCCAGGCATTGAATAAAGATATTCTGGCACAGGGTGAACTGTTAAGCACCAGGTTATTCAGCATTTACCTGGAAGAAAAAAAGATCGATCATGTGTTATTGCCCGCGCTTGAATTTATGACCATCGACAGTTATGATGAGCCGCAGGTAGGCACCATAAAAGTAAAACTGGCGCAACTTTTAAATAAGCATAAGGATACCCACATTTTCATTACCCAGGGATACATCAGCCGCAACGCCAAAGGGGAAGTGGATAATTTAAAAAGGGGAGGAAGTGATTACAGTGCTTCTTTGATTGCTGCTGCCATTAATGCCAGTGTGTGCGAAATATGGACCGATATTGATGGCATGCACAACAACGATCCGCGCATTGTTGAAAAAACAATGGCCATTGAACAGCTGAGTTTTGAAGAAGCTGCCGAGCTGGCCTATTTTGGTGCCAAGATCTTACACCCGGCAAGTATCTGGCCGGCTCAATTCTTTAACGTACCGGTAAGGTTGCTCAATACATTGGAGCCATCTGCCAAAGGGACTCTAATTGCCGAAAAAGCCGGTAGTGTGGGCGTAAAAGCGGTTGCTGCAAAAGATGGTATTACTGCCATCCGTATAAAAAGCAGCCGCATGTTGCTGGCCTATGGTTTTTTACGCAAGGTTTTTGAAGTGTTTGAAAAGCACCGCACCAGTATTGATATGATCACCACATCGGAAGTAGCTGTTTCTGTAACCATTGATGATGATGTGCACCTGCCCGGAATTTTAAAGGAACTGGAAGTGTTCGGTACGGTGGAGATAGATACCAACCAGACCATTGTTTCAATTGTGGGTAATGAAATTGCTGAAACCAAAGATGTGATGAAGAAAATATTTGATGCGCTGGAACCGATTCCTGTACGAATGGTAAGTTACGGTGGCAGCAGGCACAATGTTTCCTTGTTAATTGCCCGGTCAGATAAAGAAACAACCTTGCAATTCCTGAATAAGGGTTTGTTCGGGATGTAAAGATCAAAACACTTTTTTACCTCCGGAACATCGTTTTGTAGTAAGCCTGTTACTTAAAATCCGGTTTTCCATATTTTGTCCGAAATATTAAGATAGGCAGGTAATGCTGCAGAACCATACCATTGATAGAGTTCGGCAGCCAGCAGGTTTTCCTTGATGGCAGGATCTGTATCCAGCAATATCCTGGCCTCTTCCGGTGTTTGTACATTCAATATAAAAATGCCGCGGTAAGTTTTTTCATTCTTCATTAACGGGCCGGCCACCACCAGTTTATTTATTTTAACGAGCCGGTTGATATTGGCCATATGGCCGGCAAATAAACTGTCCTGCAGTTTTTTATCTGTAGTATTGTTGGTGCCGGTTTTAAGCATTACCAGTATATATTTTTTCATACCCATATCATCTGCTTCAAATTTTCTGGCAAGCAGTGAATCATAATCAGGGTTTACTTTCTGGCTCAGGGCATCTGATGAGATCAGCAAAAAAATGAATACACTTAATAATATCTTCATGTAGGTAATTTTTAAATACAATGATTGATATAAGCAACGGTCAAAAAACGGTCAACAGAATGCAACGGTTTGTGATCACGATTATAAATTAAACACTCAGTAAACTGGATCAGCGTACAAGCAGGTATATGTAGCTGAAATATCATTTTATAATCCAATCCCCAGTTTCTTATAAATAAAACTCATCAGCCAGGCCGGGCCGATCATTAAAAACTGGATGTCTTTTAAAAAAGAAGGTTTTTTGCCTTCAATCTTGTGGCCATAAAACTGGCCTATCCAGGCTACCACAAAAACGATAGTGCAGAAAAGCCAGAGTGGGATAAAGTTTGCCTGCTCGATCAGGTGGCAAATCCACAAGCACAATACAGCAAATAAAAATAAACCTATCCACAATGTTTTTGAAAGTGAGATATAATAAATGGTTGCCAATGCCAAAATGATCATGGCAACATTTAAGGGTATACCGGAAATTGCCAGCGGCAGTTTAATACCGTATAATAATCCTGTTATTGAAAAAAAAATTGCCGGAACACATATCCAGTGAATGGTTTTGTTGGTTTGGTGCTGGTGGCTTTCGCCGTATTCACTGAGCCATTGATGCATTGTTTTCATACTAAAGCAATTTGTTTTCTAAAGTTAATAAAAACTGTTAACAATTCATTTGCAACTAAAATACTGTTTTCAACGTCATATAGATGGTTTTTCATAGGATATTGGATTAATCGGCCCCGATCTCTATCGGGGCTTCTTTTTTGTGGACCACTTATCACACATTGATTTTATTGATTTTGCCTGCGGCAAAAAAAAGTTGCCACAGAAACACGGAAACACAGAAGATACAAATTGTGTTTCTGTGATTCTGTGCCATTTGTGGCAAAAAAAAACTCCCCGCCACAGCGGGGAGTATCAAAAAATCCTGGTTAATATTATTTTAGATGATCAGCATGGCATCTCCATAACTGAAGAAACGGTATTTGTCTTTAATGGCTTTTTTATAAGCTTCCATCATCAGGTCGTAACCGGCAAAGGCGCAGGCCATAATTAACAAACTGGTTTTTGGCAAATGAAAATTGGTGACCAGTGAATCGGCAATATTAAAATTGTAAGGCGGATGAATAAAATGATTGGTCCAGCCTTCGGATGGTTTTAATAATTTTTGCGCAGTGAAGGAAGATTCCATGGCCCTCATGGTAGTAGTGCCAATAGAGCAAATACGGTGGCCGCTTTCTTTTGCTTTGTTAACAATATTGCAGGCGGTTTCTTCAATGCGGTAGTATTCTGCATCCATTTTATGTTTGCTCAGATCTTCCACCTCGATCGGGCGAAAGGTACCCAGGCCGGTATGCAGGGTTGCTTCTGCAAAACGAATGCCTTTAATTTCCAGCCTTTTGATCAGTTCCTGGCTAAAATGCAAACCTGCCGTTGGTGCAGCCACAGCACCTTCATGCTTGGCATACACGGTTTGGTAGCGTTCCTTATCTTCTTCATCCGGCTTGCGTTTGATGTATTTTGGCAATGGGGTTTCACCCAGTATTTCCAGCATGCCCCTGAATTCTTCATCAGTGCCATCCCATAAAAAACGGATGGTACGGCCACGGCTGGTGGTGTTGTCAATTACCTCGGCCACCAGTTCATCGCTCTCGCCAAAATATAATTTATTGCCCACACGGATCTTACGGGCCGGGTCAACGATCACATCCCAAAGCTTATTGGCTTTGTTCAGTTCACGCAACAAAAAAACTTCGATCTTAGCGCCGGTCTTTTCTTTGCGGCCATACATACGGGCCGGAAAAACCTTGGTATTGTTTACTACAAACACATCCTTGTCATCAAAATAATCCAGTATCTCTTTAAAATGTTTGTTCTCGATCTGCCCGGTTTTGCGGTCAATCACCATCATACGGCTGTCTTCACGGCGTTTGGTAGGGTTTTGGGCAATTAAGTTAAGGGGAAGGTCGAATCTGAATTGGGATAATTTCATGTAACGTTTTTATTTTATGATGGTTACATGCCTGTCTGTAAAAGTTTACAGTGATTGAGCCCTGTTTGCAGGACATTTATCATGTTACGGCATGATTTAAAGTGGGCAAAGGTAACAAATTGCGGTCAATTTACAACGTAATTATTTGTAATTCACGTAATCAAAAGGGATTTCATTTATCCTGCACCAATACCCCATATGATTTTCCTGAATTTACAGGCCTTGAAAGGTAGGATACTAGCAACAACTGATTTAATGCATATTTGATCCTAATGACTTACCCGGTATGGCATTCACCAGGTTTTGTGTATACTTATTTTCAGGGTGATGGTAAACCTGGTCTGCAGTGCCTTCTTCCACAATTTTCCCTTTATGCATGACCAATATGCGGTTGCATATATAGTGCACCACAGACAGGTCGTGCGAAATAAAAATGGCGGTGAATCCAAATTCTTTTTTCAGGTCGTTCAGCAGGTTTAGTACCTGTGCCTGCACACTCACATCAAGTGCCGAAACACTTTCATCAAAAATTAAAAAAGAAGGATTAAGGGCCAAAGCACGGGCAATACAGATGCGCTGGCGTTGACCGCCGCTGAACTGATGGGGGTAGCGGTTGAAGTGGCTGGTATCCAGATTCACTTTCTCCAGTAACTCCATCACTTTTTCTTTGCGCTGTTTATTGCCTGCCTGTCCGGTAGGCAGGTTTGATAAAACCGAATGTACTTTTAACGGCTCCAGTATGGCATCGCCAATGGTAATGCGTGGATTTAGTGATCCGTATGGATCCTGGAAAACGATCTGCAGGTCTTTACGCATATTACGTAAAACCTCCCTATTGATCTCAGTAAGGTCTTTCCCATCCAGTATGATTTTACCCGATGTGGGTTTGATCAACTGTAAAATGCTTCTGCCCAGAGTTGTTTTACCACAGCCACTCTCACCAACCAGGCCAACAATATCTCCCTGCTGTACGGTAAAACTTACATCATCAACGGCTTTGAAAAAGGAGGAGGCTTTTCCAAATATATTTTTCCTGAGCGGAAAATGAACAGAAAGATTTTTTATTTCAAGCACGGTATTTTTTGTTTCGGTGCCGATAGCTATCGGGATTGTGTCTTGTGTTTTTGGTTCTTCAGGTGCAATCAGTTTTTCTGTTATTCCTGCCTCCTGGTTAATAAAATCACTTACAACCGGCAAACGTTTTCCTTTTGATTTACCTGCCGGCCTGCAGGCCAGCAAAGCTTTTGTGTAGGGATGCTGCGGAACATGTAAAATATCTTTTGCAGGTCCCTGTTCCAAAATTTCGCCCTGGCGCATCACCAGTATTTTGTCGGCAATATCTGCAACAACACCCAGGTCGTGTGTAATGAAAATTACACCCATATTGTTTTGCGCCTGTAAAGATTTAATGAGTTCAAGTATGGTTTTTTGTACGGTTACATCCAGTGCAGTAGTAGGCTCATCGGCAATTAAAATATCCGGGTTGCAGCTCATCGCCATGGCAATCATTACCCGTTGTTTTTGTCCGCCGCTCAGTTCATGCGGATAACGGGACAACAGGTTTTCGGGTTCGGGCAATTTTACTTTTTCAAAAAGGTCAATGGTTTTTTGCCTGGCTGTTTTTTTTGAAACCTGCTGGTGCAATTGTATGGCTTCCATCACCTGGTAACCGCAGGTAAAAACCGGGTTCAGTGAGGTCATGGGCTCCTGGAAGATCATGGCAATTTTATTGCCGCGTATGCTGTTTATTTTATTTTGTGATAATTGTAAAAGATCAACCGGTTCATCCTGCCCGAATAAAATTTCGCCTTTTATCACAGCCTGCTTTGGCAACAGTTGCAATACTGATAAAGCAGTAACCGATTTGCCCGATCCGCTTTCACCTACAATGGCAACCAGTTCTCCTGCGGCCACGTTAAATGAATTATTGCTTACAGCAGTACTTAAGGTACCATCATTGTTAAACTGAATGGAAAGATTTTTTATGGATAGGAGCGGACCATTCATTTTATTAAAACTTCAAATGCCTTACGGTTAATCCATCGTTAATGAGTTGCTTTAAAGAATCAATGCCAATTTTAAGATGCTGCACAACAAATTCGGTGGTAACTTTTTTGTCACTTTCCTCTGTTTTAACACCCTCGGGAACCATGGGACTGTCACTCACCAGCAGCAGTGCGCCGGTTGGGATTTTGTTGTAGAAGCCCACCGTAAAAATGGTAGCGGTTTCCATATCAATGGCATACGCTCTAACCTGTTGCAGGTATTCTTTAAATACCTCATCATGCTCCCACACCCTGCGGTTGGTGGTATAACATACACCTGTCCAGTAATCACATGACGAGTCCCTGATGGTGGTTGAAATGGCTTTCTGCAAAGCAAAGGCAGGCAAGGCCGGTACCTCCGCCGGCAAATAATCGTTGCTGGTACCTTCGCCCCTGATGGCTGCTATGGGCAGGATGAGGTCGCCGATCTTATTTCTTTTTTTTAATCCACCACATTTACCCAAAAACAAAACGGCTTTTGGCTCAATGGCTGTTAAAAGATCCATCACAGTGGCAGCACCGGGACTGCCCATTCCAAAGTTGATAATGGTAATATTATTGCTCGTGGCACATTGCATAGGCCTGTCGGTACCCACTATTTCTACGTTATTCCATTCGGCAAACATATGTACATAATTACTGAAATTGGTAAGTAAGATATACTCTCCAAAATTTTCCAGCTTTTCGCCGGTATACCTTGGCAGCCAGTTGTTTACTATTTCTTCTTTAGTTTTCATAACCGGTATCTCCGCCGGGGCGGAGGACAATTTATTAGTGTAAAAATTAAATTAAACAGCAGTTTTTCATAGCATCACTGTTATTCCTTTCATTCAACCGTATACCTTTGTGTATCAAGCGATGAAAGCATGTACTTTTTAAAAGTACACAAATTTACTTTATTAAAATCAATACAATCCTCCGCATCTATGGAGACAGGATTTTATGATCAAAATTGAATACCCGTCATATCAACCTAAAATAAAAGTGGAAAGCAGCCCGCCTGGTTTTGCAAAAAGAGAATTTATCTTTGATGAGTTTCGTAAACGCTGGATATTGCTAACGCCTGAAGAATGGGTGCGGCAGAATTTTCTGCAATACCTGACCCAAACCAAAAAATACCCGGCATCTTTAATTGCCATAGAAAAAGAGATAAAACTGGGCGAACTGAAAAAGCGGTTTGATATTCTGGTATACGATCAAAACACAAAGCCCTGGATGATCATTGAATGTAAAGAGATGCAGGTGACATTGGATAATGGGGTACTGGATCAGGCTATGCGTTATAATATTTCATTGAATGTACCTTACCTGGTGATCACCAATGGCAGTTATTGTATGGCCATGCAAATAAAAGACAATACCCTGGTTGCGTTGGACAGGTTACCCGATCTTTAAAAACACGGGGTGTGTTGCAACCGGGCATACAAAACTGCAGATGCCTGCCACTTTGAATGTGGTATCTAAATTAAATGGAAATCAGGCCAGGCTGCTTTTTAATATTGCAACAGTTATTCAGATAAATGAATGCGGGAATTACAATTTTGAATAAAATAAGCCTGAAAAACGGGGTAAAAAAATTTTACGGAAACAGGCAAATACTAAAACCCGATCAGGATAACCAGTATGATCAGGATTAAAATGAGGCGGAAAACAATTTGCATATAATTTTGTTTTATAGCTTACATATATAAACGGTAAAATGGGAAAAAAAATTGTGATCGCAGTTACGGGGGCCAGCGGCTCGGTTTATGCAGATGTGTTGCTGAAGAAGTTGATACAGCTAAAAGGCCAATGGGATGAACTAAGCCTGGTGATGACAGAAAATGCCAAAGAAGTATGGAAAATTGAACTCGATAATGAACATTACAGCGGGTATGACCTGAGGCATTTTACGCAACAGGATTTTAATGCTCCCTTTGCATCCGGATCGGGGCAGTACGACACCATGATCATTATTCCCTGCAGCATGGGCACATTGGGGCGTATTGCTTCAGGTATTTCCAATGACCTGATCAGCAGGGCGGCCGATGTTGTTTTAAAAGAGAGAAGAAAACTGATCTGTGTGGTAAGGGATACTCCATATAACCTGGTTCATATCCGCAATATGGAAACCATCACACTTGCCGGCGGTATTATTTGCCCTGCAACACCATCCTTCTACAGCAAACCAACCACGGTTGAAGCGGTGGCTGCCACGGTGGTAGACCGCGTGATTGACCTGGCCGGATTAAAAAATGAAGCTTACCGATGGGGTATATAAAAACCGTTACCTTTTTGTGGTAACGGTGATATCGATATGTTTGCTGTTTTCTCTACCGTATGCTTCACCTGTGCTGTATCCCAAAATCCCAGGGGTCAAATGGGGATGATTACCTCAAATCCACCAACTCCATGCCCGGATAACTCTTTGGGTTGAATAAAAATGTTGCATCGGCAATATTGGTGGTGGTATTCATGCCGCTTATGGTGTAAGTATAACGGTTTCCCGATTTTTCAAAGATCCTGGTAGAAGTAATGGTTTTGGTTGCCTTGTTGATAAATACAATTACTTTATGAAAGAGTTTCGACTTGTCGATAGGGGTTAATTCAATTTCCTGAATACCTTTAGCATCACTGTTTAATTTGTATAAAAAATCTTTATCATAAAAATTGGTAAACATTTTTTGAGGGGTAATGGAATTATTGGAGGGGTCAAGTTTGGTGAGGGTTATTTCTTTTGCTGCCGCGTCTACTGTCCATACATTACTGCCATCGCAAAAAATATCCTGTCCGGCTAACTTTATACGGTATTTGGTACCCTTCATATACACAGTACCTGTTTTATTGCCCATCAGTTTGTTGCTTGCATTTTCTATTTTGAGGCTGAAGTTGGACTGAACCGATTTATAGGTCTTGAATTTTGTACTTACCGCATCGAGTATTTTTTTTGCTTCCGGATCACTCTGTCCCATTCCTTTTGGAGGCTGCGCCTGCAGCGTAAGAACCATTCCCGCCATAAGAACCATCACACTAAAAAATTGTTTCATATTGCTTGATTATTTTGAAATAATGCACTTGTTAAAATGGGTGCAAAGATATACCATTGGATGATTTTATACAAGGAGGGTTTAAGTACTATTTGTAATAAACTGTTAATGTATTAATATTTAAAAAATAACTGATCGTTTATGTCTTTAAACCTCAAAAGAATAATTATTTTGCAACTCTTCAACTCAACTCCGCTATTGATTCTTTCGTAAGTATCTTTTAATTAATTAATGTAATGGAAAAAAATATTGCTGTTTCCCAACGGGAAGCCTATACGCCTTCACAATTCACAACGTTTTTATGGTGGTTATCTACCGCCGAAAAAGAGATATTGGTTGATGCTGTTGTTGACAGAAACCGGTATAAGATCATAGGTATGACCGTATTGGCTACCTGGGTATTTGCAACCTTTACCTGGACCTATTTTTTTTATACCGTGGTTAACGCCTTTTTACTATCGGCCGCACTGGGTATTTTCATGGGTTTTGTGATACTTACCATCGACCGGGCATTAATAAAAGGGATCACCAGATCTAATAAGCGAAAACTGGCCCCGCTTTTATTCAGGGGATTGCTGGCATTAACCATCGGTACTTTTATGGCGCAGCCGGCCGTGTTATACCTGTTTGATAAAGAAATAAAATTGCAAACCTCGCTGGACAATGAAAAAAAGAAAATGCTGAAACAGCAGGAACTGGCAGCATTGTATAAAACTCCGAGGGAGGCACTAACAAAAGAAAGTGCTGCACTCAAGGTGGCGCTTGATGTAAAATACGAAGCAGTAAGTAAAGCACGGAATAATTTTTTATCTGAAACCGATGGCAGCGGCGGCTCGGGTAAGGTTGGTATAAAAGATATAGCCATTGCCAAGCGAAATGAATACCAAAAACTGGATGAAGCATATCAGGCACTGCTTAAACAAACAACACCCAAACTGGATAGTGCCGAAGCTGCTTTAAAAGAAATAGACAATAAAATAAAATCGGAAGAAGCAAATTTCACTACCTACTTCAATGATGGTTTTTTAACCCGGGTTGAAGCGCTCAGCAATCTGTTGAAGAATAATTCCGCCCTGCAGTTCAGGTATTACCTCATTGTTTTTATTCTGATGCTGATAGAACTGATGCCCGTCATTGCAAAAACCATCCTTCCATCGGGCAGTTACGATGAAAAAGCAAGGCTGCGTGAGGAAATGGAAATTGAAATTGCACAAAGCAATATCCGCAAAGAGCAACAATTAAAGGAGATCTACAACCAAATGGCATTTGAACACGACAGGGAAGCCATCACCGCTTTTTTTTCGATTACCAAAGCAGACCGGTTCGAAAAAATGAAAACCTTCAGTAAAAGATGGAAAGAAGAAAACCACCAGACCTTTGACGGTCTTTGGGAAAAAATGAAGAAGGAGATATTGACCAAGCAGGAAAACTGATCAATTCCTTAAACAGAAATTCAATTCTGCGTATTTTATTTTACCTTCAACGTGTAATTAATACGCAATGCTATATGAGAAGGTTTTATTTAACGGTTGGTTTTGTTTCCATCATGTTTTCTGTACATGCCCAACAGGTATTTATGCAGGGCTGGTACTGGGATTATCCCAAAACAGCCAACGGTTACAGTTGGGCCGATACCCTGCGTCTTAAAGCTGCAAACCTTAGATCATCCGGAATCACCCATATATGGTTTCCGCCACACACCGTGGCCAGTTTTGGGGCCAACAGCAACGGGTATGATCCTAAAGATCTTTTCATAGGAAATCAAACAACCGGTTTGGGTACACGGGCAGCATTAAATAGTATGCTTGCTGAATTTACATCCCGGGGAATTGCCCCGGTGGCCGATATGGTATACAATCACCGGGACGGGGGTAATGCTGAAGTAAATCCTGCTGTAAAATCCTATATCACCAATTTTTATACAGCAGCTAAAGAACCGTTTCCTTCCGACAGGTACAGGTGCATACTGCCCCTGGGTGGTAGCAGCGGAAACGGAGCCGGGGATTATTTTTTTAAGTTCAGTTCAAAATCAGGTGATAACCGGTTTAATAATTATGGCTACAAAATTTATATGCAAACCAACACGGTTGGTTACCAGGGTTTACCCGATCTGAATGAAGTGGAACCCAATGGCGGTGGCGATTGCGGGCAGGGCAACAACAATATCTTATTGGGGAAAAATTTGTTTGTTACCCTGGAAACCGGTGCCGGTTGCAATACAGATGAATTTCGCCTGCAATTAAATCCCGGAGATTTTAATCCGGCAGGGGATACCATTTTTATTTACATGAATAATACCGGCGGATATTCTGATCACCGTATTTATGGAATATACAGTTCATCCAGGGCTACTGATATTGTGAGTGAACTGTTGTACCAAACTTATACCAACTTTAATTCGGTTGCCAGCGGCAGGGGACAAATGAATTACGATTTCTTTAAGCCGAATGACGGGAATGCTTCCACTACTTTTTTAAACGGCGATTGGGATGGCATGTATTTCTTTTATGATTACGACCAGTTTCAGAAAAAAACCACGGATACTTTAATTGAATGGACCAAATGGAACTGGGATGAACTGGGAGTGCGGGGGCTGCGTATGGATGCGATCAGACATTTCAGCCCTGCTTTTGTGGCAGATCTGCTGGACAGCATGCATGCGTATGGCAAAGATCCGAGTATGGTAGTAGGCGAATGGTATGGTACCAACGCGGCCGAATTAAGCGGCTGGGTTAACAGTGTAAAGGCAAATATGACACCCGGGGCCCTGGCAGCCATACAGCCAAAAATATTTGATTTTACCTTACGGGAGGAGCTGAGGCAGGCCTGCGACAACGCAGGTTATGATTGCAGGAATATTTTCAACAACAGCCTGCACAATGCTTCAGGATTAAGTGGTTTCAACATCATCACTTTTGTAAACAATCACGACTTCAGGGATGCATCCGGTTTTGCCTCACTGGTCAGAAACAATCCTAACCTGGGCTATGCCTATATTTTAACTAATAACCAGTTGGGTGTGCCAACCGTTTTTTACCCCGATTATTATGGCTATCCGCCTCCTTCGGGCCCATTATATGGCTATCATCCCACCAACCTGCCACCATACAAAAACGAAATTGATAAATTGATGCTGGCGCTTAAACTGTACATCAACGGCTCGCCAACCATTGATTACCTCAACCGTTTTGGAACTCCATACAGCAGCAATTTTATCCAGGGGTCTTCCAACAGGGCACTGATATACCAGTTGCAGGGATTTGCGGCTAATGGAAACCGTGATGTTATTGTGGCCATTAATTTCGGAAACACCACACTCAGGGTTGATCATGGAATCAATACCAGGGGAGGAGCATTAACACCCGGAACCAGGTTCACTGATATACTGGCACGTTCTGCTTTTCCATTTCAGCTGGTTAATGCCAGTAACCAGGTATATATTGAACTGCCGCCCAACAGCTATTCGGTTTGGGTTCAGGGAAACCTGGCCACTTTACCCTTGTCGTTACTCTCTTTTAATGGCCGTGAGCTTGCTGGAAATGCAGCCCTTGAGTGGAAAGTAAGCAACGAAACCGGCATCCTGAAATACGATGTGGAAAGATCGCTGGACCAGTCAGACTTCAGCGTGATTGGAAATGTGCAGGCAGTTAATCAACCAGACAATACCTATGTGTACAGGTATACCGATAACAAAATGCCATCTGCCGAGTACGTTTTTTACCGGCTGAAGATCCTGGATAAAAACGGCGATAAGAAGTACAGTGAAATAGTGAAAATAAAAAGAAGCAATATCGGGTTTGATGCCTTTATTTCACCCAATCCTGCTCCTGCAGGGCAAATACAGTTAACCATCAACAGTTCTGTTGCAAAAAATGTAACCATTGCTGTATACAATACAAGCGGGCAACAGGTTTATTTGCAGCAGCAGAATATAAGTTCGGGTACCGGCAGGCAGACCTTGCCCCTCAGGTCCCTATCCAAAGGAAATTATACACTTTCTGTAACAGACGGGGAAAAAGAGATCAGGAAGACTTTTATGGTTAAGTAAATTTTTGTCCTCTTTTTTACCGGCAGTAATTATTAAGGCAATAACGTATTTTTGCCAGCCCTGCTCTATGGGAAAGAATTATGGCAAAATCACCGGCGGAAACCCCTTTAATGCAACAACACAATGCCATCAAGGCCAGGTACCCTGATGCGATTCTGCTCTTTCGGGTGGGTGATTTTTATGAAACCTTTGGCCAGGATGCCATAACCACTGCCGCCGTTTTGGGCATTACCCTTACCAAACGCAATAATGGAAACCCCGAAGCATCTGAACTGGCAGGCTTTCCGCACCATGCCCTGGATACTTACCTGCATAAACTGGTAAAAGCGGGTTACCGTGTGGCCATCTGCGATCAGCTGGAAGACCCTAAACTGGCCAAGGGGATCGTGAAAAGAGGGGTTACCGAATTGGTAACACCGGGCGTTGCCACCAGTGATAAATTACTGGAACACAACAGCAATAATTTTTTAGCTGCATTGCATTTTGAGGATGAAAAGATCGGCATTGCATTTTTAGACATCAGTACCGGTGAGTTTTTTGTTGCCGAAGGCGATAAGGAATATGCCGATAAATTATTGCAGGGTTTAAAACCTGCTGAAGTGATCTTTCAGCGCAGCCGGCAGAAATATTTTAAAGAAAATTTTGGGACCAAATTTTTTACCTACACGCTGGAGGAATGGATATTTGCAGAAGCTTATGCTACTGAAAGTCTGCTGAAACATTTTGGCACACATAGCCTGAAAGGATTTGGAATTGAAGGCCAGCAGCTGGGCATTGTTGCTGCCGGGGCGGTGCTGCATTATTTAAAAGATACCGAGCATCCCAATCTGGGACATATCACTTCTATACAAAGAATAGACCGGGAAGACCATCTGTGGATGGATCGCTTTACCATACGCAACCTGGAATTGTTTGGCGGTGCCGAAGGGAGCAACACTTTATTAAAGGTTTTAGACAATACGGTGTCGGCTATGGGCGCCAGGCTGCTGAAACGCTGGATGGTGCTGCCTTTGAATAATATTGTAAAAATCAATGAACGACTGAATACTGTTGAGTATTTAATCAAGGAAGTAGAACTTCGGAATAAAATAACGCAATACATTAAACAGGCTGGTGACGTAGAAAGACTGGTAAGTAAAGTGCCGTTGAAAAAAGTAAATCCAAGGGAGGTGCTGCAAATTGCAAGAGGTTTGCAGCAAACGGCTTTGATAAAAGACATTTGCGAAACATCTTCCAATGAATATTTAAAAAGGCTGGGCGATTCGCTCAACCCCTGCAAATATATTTTAGATAAGATCGTAAAAGAGCTGAATGAACATCCGCCGGTGGCTGCATCAAAAGGAAATGTAATTGCCGCAGGCATTAATGAAGAACTGGATGGGTTGCGTAAGATTGCAAGCGGTGGAAAAGATTACCTGGTCGAGATCCAGCAACGTGAAGCATTGGCAACCGGTATATCTTCTTTAAAAATAAGTTTCAATAATGTGTTTGGTTATTACCTGGAAGTTACCCATGTACATAAAACCAAAGTACCCGAAAACTGGATCCGGAAACAAACACTGGTGAATGCGGAAAGATATATTACACCCGAATTAAAGGAATACGAAGAAAAAATTGTTGGGGCAGAGGATAAGATACTGGCCATTGAAATGCAGCTCTTTGAAGAACTGCTGAACGAGTTACAGGATTATATTGCCCCCATGCAGGTGAACGGGCATGTAATGGCTGTGCTGGATTGCCTGTGCTGCTTTGCGAACAATGCCCTGCAGTTCAAATATAAAAAACCGGTATTGCAGGATGATTTTATACTGGATATTAAAGACAGCCGCCACCCGGTCATAGAAAGAAACTTACCCGTTGGCGAAAGCTATATTGCAAACGATATTTATCTGGATCCCGCATCGCAACAGATCATTATTTTAACCGGTCCGAACATGAGCGGTAAAAGTGCAATTCTCAGGCAAACCGCTTTGATCACATTGATGGCGCATATGGGGAGTTTTGTGCCGGCAACGGAAGCAAAAATTCCATTAACAGATAAAATATTTACAAGGGTAGGGGCCAGCGATAACCTGAGCGGTGGGGAGAGTACGTTCATGGTAGAGATGAACGAAACAGCCAGTATCATCAACAACCTGACCAAACGCAGCCTGATCTTACTGGATGAAATAGGCAGGGGAACATCTACTTACGACGGCATCAGCATTGCCTGGAGCATTGCAGAATTTTTACACAACTCCGTTCATCAGCCCAAAACATTGTTTGCCACGCATTATCACGAACTGAATGAACTGGAAAATAAATTTACGGGCATTAAAAACTTTCATGTAACCAATAAGGAAGTGGGCAAAAAGATCATATTCCTGCGCAAACTGGCCCCGGGCGGCAGTGTACACAGTTTTGGTATACATGTGGCCCGAATGGCAGGAATGCCACCCCAACTGATCGACAGGGCCAATGAAATTTTGAAACAATTGGAACTCAGCCGGGAAGAAGGAAAGACGGTAAGCCTGGATGAAAGCTTGAAAGGTATGCATGGTGCTAAAATGCAACTCAGTATTTTTGATGCACATTCTGCCACTTTTGATGAAATAAGAAACTTACTGGATGCTGTGGATATAAACCGGTTAACCCCGGTGGAGGCTTTGTTAAAACTTCAGGAAATAAAAGGAAAGGTTAAGTGAGCGATCACAGATCATGGTGTAATGAGTTACATTTTTACATCAAACCTGTTAAAACTCTATTAACAATTGCAGCAATATCGCTGTTTGAGGAGTCTATGTAATAATTTTACCGCACTTATGATTAAAAGGATACTTGTTATTGTAGTTTTTTATCTTTCCATACTAACTAAAGGCAATGCCCAAAACTGTACCACACTGGGGCAAAACCCTTCTACGGCTTTTCCTGTTTGCGGAACATCGGTATTTTCACAAACCACGGTTCCATTCTGTGGCGGAAGAAGCATACAGGCACCTTCCTGCCCAAGGGGCCCGTTTTCTGATAAAAATCCCTTTTGGTATAAGTTTACCTGTTTTCAAACGGGTACCCTGGGTTTTTTAATTACCCCGAATACACCCGAAGATTATGACTGGCAGTTATTTGATATTACCGGCCGTAATCCTGATGATGTATATAGTGACCCCGGTTTGATCGTTGCTTATAACTGGAGCGCCGAATTTGGCATTACGGGTACCAGTGCTTCGGGTAGTAGTTTACGTGAGTGCGATGGCCCCGGTGTGCCTTTAATGAGTGCCATGCCCACTTTAATTGCCGGGCGTAATTATATTTTACTCATCAGTCATTTTACCGATACACCCAACGGGTATGGTTTATCATTTGGCGGAGGTACGGCCAGCATCACCGATCCTAAAGAGCCGCATATGGAAAGTGCACGTGCTGCCTGCGACGGTATAAAAGCCACCGTAAAGCTGAATAAAAAAATGAAATGCACCAGCCTTACCGGCACAGGCTCAGAGTTTACCATTACGCCTCCGCTGGCCAATGTGATCTCGGCCATAGCACTTGGTTGCACGGCCAGCTTTGATATGGACTCGCTGATACTTACACTGGATGCACCATTGCCGCCGGGTAATTACACCATTAACATCAAAAACGGAACTGATGGGAATACCATACTGGATAACTGCGACAGGGGTATACCGGAAAATGAAAGTATACCGATGATCGTGTATCCCCTGATCCCGACACCGATGGACAGTATTTCAAAATTGGGTTGCCAACCGGATGAGGTACAACTGGTATTCCGCAAAAATATACAGTGCAGCAGCATTGCCCCGGATGGAAGTGATTTTGATATAACGATACTTGCAGGATCCGAACCGGTTACTGTGGTGAGTGCTTCGGGTAATTGCAATGCAGATGGATTAACGCCCATCATCAAAGTAAAACTGGCAACAGCATTATCTGGCCCTATTCGCACAAAAGGTACTTACCAGATAAGGTTGAAAACCGGCAATGACGGCAATACCATCATTGATGAATGCGGACAGGAAACTCCGGCAGGAGCTACTTTGATTTTTAATACAAAAGATACGGTGAATGCTGATTTCAGTTATGCCATTAAATACGGTTGCGACCGCGATACCATCAACTATTTTCATAATGGTAATAATGAAGTGAATTTCTGGAGATGGAATTTCGACAGAACAAGAAGCAGCAGCCTCCAAAACCCAGCCATTTTGTATGGCACACCCGGGCTTAAAAAAACATATTTGGTGGTATCCAATGGCATTTGCCGGGATACCAGTGATACGGTTTCCGTGTTTATTGATAATGAAGTGAAGGCCGCCTTTGAAGCCACCCCGGTTGTTTGCCCCAATGAACTGGCATCATTTCAAAATAACAGTACAGGCAATATCATCAACTGGCGTTGGGATTTTGGCAATGGGATAACCAGCAACCTGCCCAACCCGGCTCCCCAATCTTATAATGCCCCAAGGGTTACCACCAATGTTTTTCCAAGATTGATCGTACAGAATAACCGGGGATGCCTGGATACGGCCATTCAAAAGATTGTGCTCCCCAACAGTTGTTATATTGCCGTGCCTAATGCCTTTACGCCCAATAACGACGGGCTTAATGATCAGTTATATCCCTTAAACGCCTATAAGGCCACCGACCTGTTGTTCAGGGTTTTTAACCGGGTAGGAGAGCTGGTTTTTGAAACCCGCGACTGGACAAAAAGATGGGATGGAAGATTTAAAGGCCAACCCGCCGATCTGGGCACTTATGTGTGGATATTAACGTACACCCATATTGATACAGGAAAAAAGGTACAACAGAAGGGCTCCACAATATTGCTGCATTAATACTTGCTACTTGCTACTTGATACTTGCTTCTTGATACTTGATACCCGATGGAGTTCAATTATTGACAATCACTTTGATGTTACAGCGTCTTTGCAGCTTCCGGCATCCCTAACTTGCTTGTTTATCGCCCCAACATTTTCCGTTCATCTCTTTCTTCACGCAGCATCGCCCCAAAATCCATTTTACGTACCATGGTTTTTATCACCAGGGCAATGCGTTTTGTTTTGGTGGGTTCTGTTTTGGCGCTTTCGATCCATTTGGTAAAATAATTGCGGTGGCCTTGCGGCAGGCTGTTGTAATATTTCAATGCTTCCGGTTCATCCTGTAAACATTCCAGTAATTCAGTTGGTGGCAGGATGGGGGAGTGGTCCAATTCTAATTGTACTTTAACGGTGGCACCTTTTCTTTTGCCAATGCCTTTTCGTAAGGCGGCATTAACGGTTAAAATAAAATCGCCCTTGCCCATCGGTATCAGTGCCAGTTTTTCTACTTTACAATCATCCAGCTTACCCTTTACCCGGAAAGATTTTTTTACCCCGGGATTTAATTTGCCGGCTATGGTGGCAGGTATCACAATATAGGTCCAGCCTGTTTTTTCGCCCTGCTGCGCAAATTGTAGTATGGTGGTACTGAAGGAAAGCATGAAGTACAAATTAAAAATTAATTCCCCATCAACTTTCCCTTTTGCGCCAGGTACTCTTCCTGGGTAATGGCCCCTTTCTGCAGCAGTGAAAATAATTTATCCAGTTCATCGGCAATCATCTGTTGAGATGCCTGTGTGCCGGTACTTGTACGTGCAATGGCATCGGCCAGCTGGTTGGCCTGGTTGGTTAACAGTGTTTTTTTATATTCTTCCTGCGCGTGGGTGATGGTATCTTTTAATAATTTGGGATGGTGAATGAGCATGTATTTTGTTTCGCCCATTTCGGCAGCGGTTTGTATATCTACATTACCAAAACCGAAAATGCGGCCCCAAACACTTTGATCGTACTCCACATTATTTATTTTATCCAGCGGGCTTTCTTTGGAGTAGCGGGTAATAAAACCGGTTTCATCAATAATACGCAGGTTGGTAACCGACCACAGGTTGTGGCGCCAGTTTATATATTCAAACAACGGGTAAAGCGCTGCAATCAGAATAATGATCCAGGCAGTTGTATTATTCAGCCACCAGATGAGCAGTATGGTTAATAACAACCATGCAAAACATGGCAGCACCAGTATTAGCCAATGCTGCCTGGTTATCAATAATATTTTTTCGTCTTTTTTAAGTACTGTACGCATACTGTTGTTTTTAAAAGTACCCTAAAGTACTAAAAACCGGTGAAAACTACAATTGGAGCAAACCCACCTTATACAATGTACTCACCGGTTTATTATCCCAAAACAATTCAAAATCTTCCAGCCCCGCGTTTTCGTAATCGGCTTTAACTTCCTGCAGGGTCAATGTTTTTGGGTTGTTAATGGAAGCAGATCTTAATATTTGAACCAGCCATTCCCCCTGTGCCTTATCTGTCTTTACATGGATCGTTTCCTTTTTTGATTCAAAGGTCAGGAATAACAGTTCCCACTGGCTGCCTTTTTTACTTTTGATGATGGTTTCTGTTTTGGGTTGATTGCCCAGGAAAACAATTTTTGTATTTGGATTTGAAGCCTGCAGCTCAGGTTCTTCAATGGCTTTAATGATATAGTCCGGTGCAATGGTTGTTCTGGGTACTTTTTGATCGAACCATTTCTGCAGGGGATAATCAAAACAGGCTCCGTGCATATAATTGAGCAAAGATTTTTTTAAGCCAAAGCCAAAGCTTTCATGATCGGCTCCGGTGGGGTCAATATGTTCTATATCGTTATTGGCAAATGTTCCCAAAGTTTCGGATACTTTTTTAACGCCGAATTTTTCGGGATGCAGGCCAACCGGGCTGTGGGCAGTCATGGTGAACAAATGCCAGAATGCCGATTGTAGGATGCCGGCTTCAAAAAGCTGCCGCACCATTTCCAGCGAATCGATGGTTTCCTGTGCCGTTTGTGTGGGGAATCCGTACATGAGATAGGCGTGCACCATAATACCGGCTTCGGTAAAATGCTTGTTTACTTTTGCAACCTGTGCAACGGTAATGCCTTTTTGTATCAGTTCAAGCAACCGGTCTGATGCCACTTCCAGTCCGCCCGAAACGGCAACGCAGCCTGAAGATTTTAATAAAAGGCAAAGGTCTCCCGTAAAACTTTTTTCAAAACGTATATTGGCCCACCAGCTTACCGTTAATTTTCTGTGGATGATCTCCATGGCCAGGGCACGCATTAAAGCCGGCGGTGCAGCTTCATCAACAAAGTGAAAACCATTTTGTCCCGTTTGTTTGATCATTTCCTCCATACGGTCGCAGAGTAATGATGCCGTGATGGGCTCGTAATTTTTTATATAGTCTAAACTAATATCGCAGAAAGTACATTTGCCCCAGTAGCAGCCATGCGCCATGGTGAGTTTGTTCCAGCGGCCATCGCTCCACAAACTGTGCATGGGGTTTATCACTTCAATGGCCGAGATATATTTGTCCAGATAAAAATCGCTGTAATCGGGAGTGCCTACCTGGCCCTGTTTGTAATCGGTGCAGGCGGTGTTGTTGATGTATGTCACTTTGCCATCAACCAAAGTAAACGTTCGTTTTAATTCATCAATGGTTTTTTTGCCTTCAATATGGTGTAATAAAATTTCAACAGGCGCTTCGCCATCATCCAGTGTAATAAAATCGTAAAATTCAAAAACACGGGCATCAGATAAAGCGCGCAGTTCGGTATTGGCAAAACCGCCACCCATGGCTACTTTAACGCCGGGGTAGTGTTTTTTTATCCATTGTCCGCAACGCAATGAGGTATATAAATTACCAGGGAAGGGAACAGAGATGGCAACCAGTTTCGGTTGCACAGCCTGCATCTTCTGTTGTAAAATATCAATCAGTATTTTATCAAGATAAGTATGGTCTTGCTGCAGTGTGTTGTACAATTCATCAAAGCTGTTGGCCGATCTTCCTAATCTTTCGGCATAGCGGCTGAACCCAAAATGTTCATCAACTGTTTCTTTGATCAGGTCAGATAAATCTTCCAGGTACATGGTGGCAATATGCTTGGCTTTATCCTGTATACCCATGCTGCCAAAAGCCCATTTCAGATCATCTAATTGTGCAAAGCGTTCCGCTTCAGGTAAAAAATCCCTTTTACAAAAAAGGTGAGCAAGCGTAGGGTTCTTGCCCTGTAAAAACATCATTACGGCATCAATGGTATTGATATAATCATCCTGCAGCGCGATCATCCTTGCAGCATTGGCCGAATGTTCTTTTTGAAGGGTATTGATCTCTGTAAACAATTGCTGCAAGCCTGCTTTTGAAAATAAGGCCACGGTAACTTCAATACCCAGGTCGGCCTGAAAGGAAGTAAACCCTTTTGTGTTGAGAAAACCCTTCAGGTAAGCCGTTGCCGGGTAGGGCGTATTCAGCTGCGTGAAGGGAGGCGTTATTAAAAAGATATCAGTACTCAAGCCGGTATGTTTATGGGCAAAAATATTCTTAATTAATGTGAACACGAATTTTTAGCACGAATTACACGAATTAATAAAATTCGTGTAATTCGTGTAATTCGGTTTTATTCGTGTATCTGATTTAAATTGCAGCATGACTCCAGAACGAAACGAACGCCTCACTTCAGTGTTAAACAAACGCCAGCCCGACCTTACCGTATTGCTGGAAAATGTTTTTGATCCGCATAACATATCGGCCGTGATGCGAACCTGCGATGCGGTGGGAATTCAGGATATCTATATACTGAACAGCAAAATACCCCCGCACAAAAAATGGGGGGCCAAAAGTTCATCCAGCGCTGCCAAATGGTTAACCATTCACCAGTTCACCAATGCTGAGGAATGCTTTGCAGCACTGAGAAAGCGCAATAAAAAAATATATACCACCCATTTAAGCAGTGATGCAGTGGGGCTACATGACCTGGATTTAACAGAACCGGTTTGCCTGGTTTTTGGTAACGAACACAGTGGCGTAAGTGAAGAGATCATTGCCCTGGCCGACGGGAATTTTATCATACCGCAGGTGGGCATCATCAAATCATTGAATATTTCTGTGGCCTGTGCGGTAAGCTTATATGAAGCATTTCGACAAAAGAACAACGCCCGGCATTATGATACCGTAAAACTGGAGGGCGAACAACTGGTAAAACTCAGGGAGGAATGGGGGTTTTTAGAAGATTGATAAACGGCTATCCATTTCTGATTCATTTCCAATAACTTTAACGCTCAAACTAAACGGTATGAAGAATATACTTTTCGTGTTATTATTGTTGTTAAGCAACGTTATTTCTGCCCAGATTAAAAAACCATTGGACCATACCGTGTATGATGGCTGGAAAAGTGCGGGCGAAAGGCTCATCAGCAACGATGGCCAGTATACGGTATATGCCGTTAATCCGCAGGAGGGAGACGGAGAACTCATAATTCAGCATACAAGATCTCTGGAAAAGAAAATAATAGCCCGGGGTTACAATGCAGTGATCACCGAAGACAGCCGCTATGTGGTATTTAAAATAAAACCGGTCTTCCAGGAAACCCGCCAGGCCAGAATAAAAAAGAAAAAAGCCGATGATATGACCAAAGACTCCATTGGCATCGTGGAACTGGGTAAAGAAGCTGTGGTGAAAATTGCACGGGTAAAAGGCTTTAAAACACCAGAGAAGGGTTTTGGTTTTGTAGCCTATCAACTGGAGAAACCATTGCCCGATACCACCAAAAAAACCAAAAAGGCTCCGGTGGTTGATTCGGCCAAAGCAAATATAGATATGCTGGTGAAACTGGCCGATTCGGTTATCCGCAAATCGATGGAATCGGTAAATGCAAAAAATCTTACCAAAGAAGAAATGATCGGCGCAGCCAATAAAGCCGTTAAGGAGATCATTAAAAAAGGCAAAGATGAACCGGTTACAGAAGAAATGAATGATGCAGAAGGTGACGATGCGCCCGGAGGCAGTGCAGCAACAGAGGGTACAGACCTGGTAGTAAGGCGCTTGAGTGACGGCAAGGAAAAAATATTTAAACTGGTTGCGGACTATGCTATTGATAAAAAAGGAACCCTGATCGTTTTGAAAACCACCAAAGCGGCTAAGGACAGCAACAGCATGGCTTTTGTGTTGCTCTACAATCCGGTAGCGGATAAAACCGATACCCTCATGCGCAACCTGAATGATGCAAAGAATTTCAGCTTCGATGAAGCGGGTAAGCAGCTTGCCTTTGTGGTTGAACGCGACAGCAGTACAAAGGCCCTGCAGAAGTTTTACAAGCTGTGGTACTTTACCGGCGGGCAGGACAGTGCAAAAATGATTGCTGAAAAAAATACAGTGGGCATGCAGCTGGGATACACCATTAGCGAAAATGCCCCTGTCAGGTTCAGCAAAGATGGCAACAAATTATTTTTTGGTACAGCACCCATTACACCTGCAAAAGATACCACGCTGGTTGATTTTGAACTGGCACGCCTGGATGTTTGGCATTACAATGATGACTACCTGCAACCCATGCAGCTTAAAAATTTAAGTGCCGAACAAAGACGCAGTTATACCGCTGTAATAAAACCCGGTGATACCAAAATGGTACAGCTGGGTACAAAAGATGCAGAGAATGTAGGCCTGGTTGATGAAGGTAATGCCAACTGGGTTTTGGCGCAAAGCAATAATGGCAACCGCATTTCCATGCAGTGGGAGGGCCGCACCAGATCAACGGCTTATGCCATCAGCACCCTTGACGGCAGCCGGCGTTTGATCAAAGCCAATGCTACAGCAAATTTCAGCGCATCACCCGGCGGAAAATATGTTTACTGGTATGAACCGGAAACCAAAAATTATTTTACCTGGAATACGGCAACCGGTATCACAAAAAACATCAGCGATAAAATAAAGGAACCCCTGTATGATGTAGAGAACGATGTGCCCGATTTTCCTCGGCCCTCAGGTATTACGGGGTGGACAGCCAACGATCAGTATTTTCTGATAAATGATGTGTACGATATCTGGCAAACAGACCCTAACGGTATAGAACAACCTAAAAATATCACCAATGGTTTTGGTAAAAAGACCAAAACAGAATTGAATTATGTGAACCTCGACAGGGAAAAAAGATTTATTGATGCTGATGAAAATATTCTATTACGTTCGCAGGATAAAACAAGCAAATACAGCGGTTTTTATACCAAAAAAGTGAATATGGTCTCAGATCCGGTATTGCTTACCGCAGGCCCTTACACCTTCAGCAACCCGGTAAAAGCCAAAACTGCCGAACAGTATATTGTGCAGCGTTCCAACATCAGCAAAAGCGAACTGTATACAACAGCCGATTTAAAAGACCTTACCCAGCTTACAGACATCGCCGATCAGCAAAAGCATTACACCTGGCTAACGGCCGAACTGGTGAAATGGAAAATGTTTGATGGCAAGATGAGCGAAGGGTTATTGTTTAAACCCGAAGATTTTGATCCCAAGAAAAAATACCCGGTCATTTTTTATTTTTATGAACGCAATGCTGATGGTTTGTATGCTTATCGTGGTCCGGCACCGAGTGCATCTACGGTTAATGTGGCGTACTTTGTAAGCAACGGATACCTGGTTTTTGATCCCAATATTTATTATAAAGATGGTGAGCCTGGCAACAGTGCCTATAACAGTGTGGTAAGTGCAGCTAAATATTTATCAAAAATGCCCTGGGTAGACAGTACCCGAATGGCATTGCAGGGACAAAGCTGGGGTGGCTACCAGATTGCTTACCTGGTTACCAGGACCAATATTTTTAAAGCAGCCTGGGCAGGCGCACCGGTTAGCAATATGACCAGTGCATACGGCGGTATACGCTGGGGCACGGGCATGAACAGGCAGTTTCAATACGAAAAAACACAGAGCAGGATCGGTGCCACCCTTTGGCAACGGCCCGACCTGTATATAAAAAACTCACCACTGTTTAGTGCTGATAAAGTAACCACGCCATTGGTAATGATGCACAATGATGCAGATGGAGCCGTGCCCTGGTACCAGGGTATTGAATTTTTTACAGCCCTTCGCCGGCTGAATAAAAAAGTATGGATGCTGCAGTACAATGGCGAAGACCATAACCTGATAGAGCGAAAGAACCGTAAAGACCTTTCCATAAGGCTGGGCCAGTTTTTTGATCATTATCTGAAAGATGCCAAACCTGCCAAATGGATAAAAGATGGATTGCCGGCCATAGATAAAGGAAAGGACTGGGGTCTTGGATTAGAGTGATTCCACTATCAATGAACCGGCTACTGGAATAGTTGTGTATATTTAGGTTTCTGTTTTTTACAAAATATAAGTATTTAGGATGATGAAAAAAATAATTGGTACAGTAATGCTAAGCCTCGCGTTCATTGTTTCTTCGGGGCAATCGCGGTATACAACCCGTGACAGCCTGAATGCTTTTTGCGATAAAGTGATGCAGACTTTAGTTTCGGGTAAATATTCTGAAGCAATACAGCTCTTTAATAAAAAGTCGGTAATGGATGCCAGCGTTATTGATAATATTGACAAAACCCTGGTTGACCAGATGCCGAATATATTGCCTTATTATGGCAAAATAGTGGGGTATGAACTCATTGAAGAAAAAGAATTAAGGAATGCACTGGCCCGCAGAAAGTACATACTGAAGTTTGAAAACTACTTTCTGACCTTTGATTTTGTGCTGTATAATAACAATACGGGGTGGACAGTCTCTAATTTTTATTACAAAGACGAAACAAAGGAACTTTTTTAATGAAATGCTTTGTCAAACCAAAAAATTCAGCTTAGGATGAAACTGATCTTTCCGGTATTACTATTTTTTTCAATTGCTGTTTTTTCAGCCTGTTCAGAATCTGTTGAGCCTTTCTTACGCATCAACTGTGTAGGATTGGTAACCGATACATTGGGCAGCAATGACAGTGGCAGAATATATATTCCCAATGCGTTTACCCCCGATGGTGATGGGTTGAATGATGAAATCACGCCGTTCACTCAAAATATTGATTCTATACATTTTACCATATACGACGAAAACAATACTGTTTTATTTACTACAAATATATTGGGAGTTGGCTGGCCGGCACCGGCATCACCACTTGCTGTTAAAAGATATTATTATAAAATTCAGGCTGTAACCAAAAACAATAAAAAGATAGGCGTTTGCGGTGATGTATATGCACTGACCTGCTACACCATTAATCCGCCAAAGAGTTTCTTTTATTTTGAAGATATGTTGACAGCAAATGGATTTACCGGTACAACCATGGAAGTGCTTGCAACCTGCCGCCAATAGTTAATTATGCGATCATAATGGTTTTGCAATGATTGGTGTTTATCATGACAACAATATTCAATTAAATTAAATTTGCTATATGCAGTTCAAACTGTTTGAATCTTCAGTGTATACCAGTCGGCGTACCGGGTTAAAGAATAAAATGGCTTCGGGCCTCATTGTTATCATGGGCAACGATGAAAGCAGCATGAACTATAAAGACAACTGGTATCCTTACAGGCAGGACAGTAATTTTTTATATTATTTCGGGATAAATACGGCTTCGCTGGCTGCTGTAATAGATGCAGATTCCGGTGAGGCCATCATTTTTGGTAATGAACTGACCATTGAAGACATTGTGTGGACAGGGCCATTGCCTTCATTGGGTGAAATGGCTGCTGCAGTGGGTGTTACAAAAACACAGCCTTATAACCAGATTGAAGCCCTGATACGCAGTGCCGTAGCCGCCGGCAGACAGGTTCATTTTACACCGCCATACCGGCCCGAGAACAAAATTAAACTGGCGCAATGGTTACAGGTTCCGGTTGATGCGCTAACCGAAATGGCTTCCGTGCCATTGATAAAGGCAATCATCAGTCAGCGTGCATATAAAGAGGCATGTGAAGTGGAAGAAATGCACAAGGCTTCGCTCATCAGTGCCGATATGCACCTGGCAGCCATGCAGTATGCCAAAGCCGGTATGAAGGAATATGAAGTGATGGCTAAAGTGAAAGAAGCAGCTTATGCACAAAATGCCAGCCTGTCCTTTCATCCCATTGTTACCATACATGGCGAAACCCTGCACAATGTGTACAGTGGCAACACCATTCATGATGGGCAGATGGTTCTGTGCGATGCCGGTGCCGCCACAGTTATGCAATACGCCGGCGACCTCACCTGTACCTTTCCGGTTGGTAAGAATTTTACCAGCAAACAAAAGGAAATGTATGAGATCGTGTTGCATGCACATCAAACATCTGTAGCTATGCTGAAGCCAGGTGTATTATTTAAAGAGGTGTACCTGAATGCAGCCCAAAAAATTGTGGAAGGCATGCAGCAATTGGGTATTATGAAAGGCGATGCTGCCGAAGCTGTTGCAGCCGGTGCACATGCCATGTTCTTTCAATGCGGGCTGGGCCATATGATCGGACTGGATGTGCATGATATGGAAGACCTGGGCGAGCCTTATGTGGGGTATACGGAAACACTTAAAAAAAGTACCCAGTTCGGAATGAAATCATTAAGGCTGGGGCGGGCACTGGAGCCGGGATTTACCTTAACCGTAGAGCCGGGTATTTACATGATCCCGCAACTGATGGATTCATGGCAGGCCGAAAATAAATTTACAGCGTTCATTAATTATCCTGCGTTACAGGCCTATCGCGATTTCAGTGGTATACGGGTTGAAGAAGATTACCTGATCACAGAAACCGGCAGCCGCTTACTTGGAAAGAAACTGCCTATGACCGTGGCAGAAGTGGAGGCGGTAAGGGCTGCATGTTTGTCTTAATAATAAAATTAACCCTTAACAACCTTGCACATCAAATCATTTACATCAATTGATTTTATTATTATGCAGATGAAAAATACAGGAATCGGGTTTGTTTTAATGTTTATGCTCTTGCTTAATTCCTGTAATACCGATATAGAAAAAAAAATCAGCGCAGACTATGTACCTGATTCAAAAGCTTTGTATGATACTATTGTTCATATGGACAGTGTTTTGTTTGGCGCCTACAATGTTTGCGATCTGCCGGCAATGGCCAATTGTTTTTCGGATGACATCGAATTTTATCATGATCAGGGAGGCCTGATGACCAATAAGGACAGCATCATGGCTGCTACCAAAAGAAACATTTGTGGTAAAGTTACCCGTGTGCTGGTTGAAGGCAGCATTGAAGTATATCCCATTGCCGGTTACGGCGCCATTGAAATGGGGGAGCATTATTTTATCAATAACCGGGAGCCCAAACCGAAACATCCGTCAACCGGTAAATTTGTACATACCTGGAAAAAGGAAGGAGATAATTGGAGGCTGACAAGGGTGATCAGTTTACATTAAAATGATAATAAAATGAAAATTCAGGTTGACGATTCGATCAGTTTGGAATTATTGGAAGAAATTCATGCTGAATCTTTATTGAACCTGGTAAATGCCAACCGCACTTATTTAAGAGAATGGCTTCCCTGGGTTGACCAGATGCATACCGTGGCAAACTTTGCTTACTACATCAGCGATACAAAAAAACGTGCTGCCGAAAAAACAGATTTTGGCTTTGCGATCATTATTGATAAACATCTTGCCGGCCGCATTGGTTTACACCATATCAATCAACAAAATAAAATTGGCGAAATAGGCTACTGGCTGGCCAATGGCTTGCAGGGAAAAGGTATAATGACCAGGTGCTGTAGAGCCATCATTGATCATGGGTTTACCCAACTGGGACTCAACCGCATTGAAATTAAATGTGCTGTAGGAAATGATAAAAGCCTTGCCATTGCAGAAAAACTGCAGTTTAAGCAGGAAGGGATTTTAAGACAGGCCGAATGGCAGAACGGAAAATTTATAGACCTGTATTTATATGCCATGCTAAAAGTTGAATGGGAAAAGATCAGTGCTTAATAATATCATTTATAATCTCAAGGTGGTGCTTTGTATGAATCTTCAGCATGGTGATGGTAGCTTTCAGGTTAAGGTGACCAAAAAAAGGATGCATAAAATAATTATTCGGTTGTAAGGTATTTAGTACCGGAAGTGTGTCAATTAATGACCGGATACTTTCTTTAAGACCACCGGCATCAGCGATCTCTTTTGGCAAAGCAACTTCAGGGGCTTTGGCTTTCCCTCTTGGAATTTTTTTTAAAGTGAACACTATGGTTTTAGCCAGGTTGAATTTCGGGGAGTATTCCTTTGGATTGGATTTTTCAAGCGCTTTAATAATCTGAGAAGCAACCAGTACGCTATGTTGAATATGCCACCCAACAGATGCTTTGGATATAGAAGTGTTCAGTTTTTCGATTTGTGGGATCCTGGTTTCCAGTTCTGCAAAAAGAGCGGGTAATGTATTCATATTGTTGACGTTTATTTTTTTTAAGCTGATTTATTTGCTAAAGTTTCTTTAAGCATACAAAGTAAAACTAAAAAAAGCCCCGAAAAAACTCCGGGGCATTACAAGTAATTAGCTCTGGTTAAAATTTAAAACCAACGGTTGCCACAATATTTCCCCGTTGTTGCCTGGTTTCGGCAAAAAAGTTCGCACGGTCTTCCAGGCGGTAAGGGATGCTAACATCTTTACTTACTGCATGTACATAAGTAAGGTCAACAAAAAAACCTTTGTTGCGGTAACCCAGTCCACCGCTCAGTAACATCCGCCTGGCTTTTAGTTCAGCATCTTTATACGGATTGCTGTAATAAGCAAAACCCAGCCGGGCCATAATGATATTAAATTTCAGTTCACCACCCAGCCTGAAATTAAAATTTCCTTTATAATCATCCTTTACAACCTGGTTCAGGGCTTTGTAATACACTTTTTCTTCATCGGTCACGGTTTCATTATCGCTGCTGAAACGGCTTCCTTTATGGTTTACATATTCCACATCGGCAGTAATGAAACCTCTTTGGCGGGTAACATCTTTCACCTCCCTGAAAACATAAGAAGCGCTGATGATGGCTTTAAAGGGAGTACTTTGTATGTATTGGGCAACACCCGGCTGGCTATTGGTAAAGGTTTGAGAGTTCACATTAAAACTGGCAACCGGGTTTTCCAGTTCGGTTGATAAATAGGTGGTACGGGTATCTTTTAAAAACATCCAGGTGGGGGTATGTATGGCCAGGCCAAGCCTGATATAATCCTGCGGCCGGTAAATGATGCCTATTTTGGCATTAAAACCGGTTCCCCTGGTGGTGAAATCATCGGTGTACTCAAAACGCTTGAAATAATTGGAACTATTGGAAGAACTGTCTGATTCAATAAATGTAGTGCTGCTTGAATAATTTACCAGGGGTATTCCTATAGTGGCACCAATAAACCATTTGTCTTTGCTGTTGTGCGCAAAAGCAAATGCCAGTTCCGAAATGGCTCCATTGGTTTTCTGAATCATTTCCTGTTGCAATGCCTGCCCGGCATCCAGAATATATTCGGGGGCGCCTTTAACCTGAATATTGCCGCCAACCCGCACCGTATCTATCAGGTAGGTATATAAAGCAGGCGCTGAAGTGTAGGGAAAAACAGAATTGGCATTCAATACTTCATCAATGCTGTAACGGCTTTTGGCAAATTCCTCGGCAAACTGTTCGCTGAATGAACTGAAATTATTAAATCCCTTGTAGCGTATCTCATTATTAAAATTGGCTGTTTGATTTATGGCAATGCTGAATGCGCTGCTGTTCCTGGGGTTCTGCCTGCCGGGTTGGCCAAAAACCCAGCCCGTAGTTCCAAACCCTGCACTGTTTTTCGAATTTTTAGATTCGGTATTCCAGTACCGGGCACTGTTGTTACCCAACGAAAATCCGGGAGTAATTACAAATTCACTGGTTTTGTAAAACCCAAGCCCCGCGGGGTTTACAAAGGCGGCATGTACATCGCCACCCAACGATCCCATGGCACCCCCAATGGCCATATTGCGTGCTGTTCCGCTTTGCGGAAAAAAAGAATACCGTATCGCATCTTCGGGAACCTGCGCATACAAAAGGGATCCGGAAAATAAAAAGAAGAATAGTAAATATATTTTCATGAAACTGCTTTTAATGAATAATCCTTTTCACCAATAACCATTAACCGGGGGCTCACTATCCACCTCTTCCCGGCCTGCTTACAGATCCTGAACCACCACCGCTGCTGCCTGATGAGGAACTGCCACTGCTGCCCGATGATGGAGAATAAGATCTTGAATTATTTGAAGAAGAAGTAGCGGGCACAATAACCTGCCTGAATATCTCGCCCAGGCGGCTGCCGCTTCTGTTGCTGTTATTGTATTGCGATGGATTGCTGAATATTAATGTGCTGTTTGTTTTACCCCTTGCCACTTTGGAATTATACCCGTTATAGGCATTCAGGTTTACCATACGTGGAGTGGTGTTTACCCGGGCTGTATACACAGGCATGGGTGTATAAATGGCCCATGGGTAATAATAAGGGTTGTAATAAAAACCAAGGCTGTTGCAGTTGCAATAGCAATAGTTATACGGACTGTTGTCGAAGTTGTAATCATCCCTGAAATTCCTCCAGCGTTGATCACGTATAGACATGGTTATCTCATAATCATTATTTACCCGGCGCCTGTCCTCTTCCCTTTCGGTATATTTTTTCTCTGCAACAGGTTTTACAGGCGAGTAATACACATCATCGGGTGTTTGTCCTGTTTTATAGGCAGTGCTGCAACTGCTGAAAACAGCCACAGATAAGGCTATAAGTAAAAATTTGAATTGCATGGGTATTTGTTTAAAGCGTTTAAAAATGAAGTTACTATTTTTGTGCAGTTATAGGTAACTATGTTTTAACTGCACGGTCCCACTTTCAGACAATAAAGTTATACCGTATGCTGTTAAAGGCGTGTGAAAACAAAAGATGATTTATTAAAATTTATACAAATTAAATGAGCAAAGAGTTAACATCAAGAGCAGAAGATTATTCGCAATGGTACAACGACCTGGTGATTAAAGGCGGCCTGGCAGATTATTCTGCTGTAAGGGGTTGTATGGTTATCAAGCCATACGGTTTTGCACTCTGGGAAAATATGCGTGACCAGCTGGATAAAATGTTTAAGGAAACCGGGCATGTGAATGCTTATTTCCCGCTTTTTATACCCAAAAGTTTTTTGAGCAAGGAAGCCGCCCACGTGGAAGGCTTTGCCAAAGAATGTGCTGTGGTAACCCATTACCGGCTCATGAACGATCCTAACGGAAAGGGCATTGTGGTTGATCCCGATGCCAAACTGGAAGAAGAGCTCATTGTTCGCCCTACATCCGAAACCATCATCTGGAATACCTATAAAGACTGGATACAATCATACCGCGACCTTCCGTTGCTGATCAACCAGTGGGCCAATGTGGTGCGCTGGGAAATGCGTACCCGGTTGTTTTTACGAACTGCCGAGTTTTTATGGCAGGAAGGCCATACCGCACATGCAACACAGGAAGAAGCCGTTATTGAAGCAGAAAAAATGCTGGATGTGTATGCCGAATTTGTGGAAACCTATATGGCTGTGCCGGTTATTAAAGGTATTAAAACCGCCAGCGAACGTTTTGCCGGTGCCGAAAATACCTATTGCATTGAAGCTTTGATGCAGGACGGTAAAGCGCTGCAGGCAGGCACATCACATTTCCTGGGGCAAAATTTTGCCAAAGCATTTGATGTACAGTTCTTAAATAAAGAAAATAAACAGGAATATGTGTGGGCTACTTCCTGGGGCGTTTCTACACGCCTGATAGGTGCGTTGATCATGGCGCACAGTGATGACCAGGGCTTGATCCTGCCGCCAAAAATTGCACCATTCCAGGTTGTGATCGTTCCTATTTATAAGGGAGAGGAAAGTAAAGGCCCCATTGATGCAAAAGTAGAGGAGATCATGGCTTCCTTAAAAGCATTGGGAATAAGGGTTAAGTACGATAATAATGATAACAGCCGTCCCGGATGGAAATTTGCACAATACGAATTGCAGGGTGTGCCTGTAAGACTTGCCATGGGCCTGCGGGATATGGAGAATAATGTGGTGGAAATTGCCCGCCGCGATACCAAAGAAAAAAACAGTGTATCAATGGAAGGTATTGCCAATACAGTGGCAAATCTGTTGAACGAGATACAGGAAAATATGTATAATAAAGCGCTTGCGTTCAGAGATGACAACATAACTCCGGTTGACAACTGGGATGATTTTGTAAAAACACTGGATGGCAAAGGCGGTTTTATTGCAGCACATTGGGATGGCACAGCAGAGACCGAGGAGAAAATTAAAGAACTGACCAAGGCCACCATACGCTGTATCCCATTACAAAATAAACAAGAGGAAGGGAAATGTGTGTTAAGCGGAAATCCAAGTGTGCAAAGGGTATTGTTTGCAAGGGCATATTAAAAATCAGTGATTGAGCATCAGGAACGCTTTACACAACTACCGGAAAACTTATCACGCATAACTGATCATTTTTGCTTTCAACCGTCTTTTTAAATATCACCAGCTGGCTTGAAACGCACCAGGTACCTTGTATCTTCAGGATGCTTACTCATTTTGACTGCCCGGGCTGCGGGATGCAACGCAGTTTGGTTTTATTGTTAAAGGGAGATATAGCCGGTAGTTTCTTTATGTATCCGGCTTTAATACCCATAATTATACTTTTTGGTTTATTAATGCTGCACGTTACCATTAAATTCCGGAACGGTGCAAATGTTTTAAAATATATGTACTTTTTTTGCACAGGCATTATTTTAATAAGTTATATTTACAAATTATTAGTTACCAAAACACTTTAACATGACCGAACCAAACAGAGACTATCTAAGCAACAGCAATACAGGCGCGCAACTGCCAAATGCCACGGCAACATTAGTACTGGGAATTCTTTCCATCGTGGTATGTTTTATTTGTGGAATCGTGGCATTGGTCATTTCCAATAAAGATATGGACATGTACAGGGCCAATCCGGAGCAATATTCCCTGTCTTCTTACAACAGTATGAAGGCCGGGCGTGTTTGTGCAATCATAGGCATCATTTTACAGGTACTTGGCTTAATAGCTTATATTGTTTTCATAGCTTTCTTCATTTCCCTTGCAGGAAGCAGTTTCAAATAATATTTTACAAACAGGTAAAGCTTATTTTTCAAAAGCCATTATTCTTTTGTAGCCAGGTAATTATAATCGGCCAGTAATTTTTCCAGGAACTGGTCCACATGCATATCGGAGCTGATGTGCAGCACTTCTTTTATCTTCATGGAAACCCGGTGGCACATATCATAGTTATTGGTTTTATTGGCCTGTGTTAAAACACCTTTAATGGTATTGATATCCCTGTCGCTGAGGCGCATCACTTCAGGGAACATTACTTTATACCCAGTTTTCTCTATCTCCATAAAAACTGTATCGGCCACGGTTAATGCCGATTTGGTATTAACCACAACCGTACCGGCTATCATATCGCCCAGCCGCTGGTTTTTATTGGAAACGGAAATGATGATGACCACCGCAATACCCAGCATGCCTGTGATGATGGCGTAGGCAATAACATTGGTGGCCGAAAAAGCGATGTAACCGAAAAAGAACGGCCATTCAAAAAACCGGGTGATCCACCGCAGCAAAAACTGTCCAAATGTAGGCTCGCCACCTTCCAGGCTGATCACCCTTATTGCCATGATCTTTTTTCCAAGGGTTTGGCCATTAAACCACAGTTCTGTCAGCAAGGAATACAGCAGCATGGGCAGCGAGATGATGAGGATATCCATGCCTATGCTTGCATCAAAGTTCAATAAAAACTCATTATACAATACATATTTCATACTCACCAGGTAACACAGCAGCAGCACAAAATCAATGATATAGGCAAGCAGCCTTTTGTGAAATTCTGCGATCTCAAATTCCAGGTCAATATTAAAAGCAGTGCCAATTTGGATAATGCCCATGATACCTGCAAATTACAATTTGCCTTGAACAGATGCAGCAAAACATGAATTTTTTTATTAATCAAAAAAGCTGGAATTTACATACTTAACACTAACCGACAGTATTTCACAAAGGGTTGCCAGCCTTTTTAAAGAAAACGCAGGGTTAATATAAAGGCATTAAAGGTTGGCAAGCCCGGTCATAACCGTATTTTTTTGAGATGAGGGAAGCCATGTTTATTAAAAAGAATGCTGAGAAGTGGAATACATACCAGCATTCGCCTACGGATAACCCGGATGAAACAGCTGAAAGGTTTGTTGATCTGATCGACGACCTGAGCTATGCAAAAACATTTTATCCAAGAAGCAAGGTAACCCGCTGGATAAACGGCATTGCTGCCGGTATCTATCAAAGTATCTATAAAAATAAAAAGGAAAAATACAGCCGCATTTTCATTTTCTGGAAATACGAATTACCGCTTTTGTTTAAAAGATACCACCGCATTTTTTTATTTACCTCTGTGCTCTTCGTATTATTTGTGGCCATCGGTGTTTTTTCATCAAAGGAAAATCCCGAGTTTGTAAGAGGGGTACTGGGGGATGGTTATGTGGATATGACGGAAGACAATATTGACAAAGGAGATCCTTTTGGAGTGTATAAAGATGGAAATCCTTTTTCCATGTTTGTATGGATAGGCTTCAACAACATCAGTGTGGCATTTAAAGCTTTTATCGGCGGGTTTACCCTTGGCCTGTTTACGATGCTCATCATGTGGAGCAATGGTATTATGCTGGGTTCTTTTCAGTATATGTTCTTTGCCAAAGGCCTGGGCATCAAATCAGTTATGGTGATCTGGATCCATGGCACGTTGGAGATTTCTGCCATTGTAATAGCAGCCACCGCAGGCTTTGTGCTGGCAGCCGGTATTTTATTTCCCGGCACCTACTCCCGGTTACATTCCTTTAAAAGAAATGCAAAAGATGCAGCCAAGATCTTAATAAGCCTGGTGCCCGTATTTATAGTAGCTGCGTTTTTTGAAAGCTATGTTACCCATTTGATGAGCCAGACCTATGATAAGGCAAAAAACCCGGGACTGCCGGTTTGGGCAAGCATCAGTATTTTATCCCTGTCGCTTGCATTTATCATCTGGTATTTTATCATACTCCCTATCCGTTTACACCGTAAAGGTTATTATATTCAACCCGATGGCATTATTCACCGGGTGATGAAAGAAAATGCGTAAAATTATTTGCATATCATTATTGCTGATGGCATTGGTACCTGCTTTGCAGGCACAGGAAAAGGTCATTTACGCCGATACTTCTTTATTGCAGAAAGAGGAACTGCTTGCTGCTCCTGAAGAGTACATACAAACTGCAGATGATACCATATCTACAGCATTGCCTGCAGAAACATTAGACGAAGACGGACCTGCCGATACTGTACTGTATAAAAATGACCTGAACCTTTCATACGATTCTGTTAAAAACTGGAGGAATTTAAAAAGTTTTGCCTACAGTAAATATTTGGACAGCCTCTTAAAAAGCGAAAAGAAAAAAGCGCAAAAACTACCCCCATTTCCCCGAAGAAATATATTCAGTGGCCTGTTCAACTCTGGTGCAGTAACTGTGATCCTTTGGTTACTGGCCATTGCATTTGTACTGTTCATCATCTACCGTTTATTCCTGGCAGATGGTGCTTTCAGGCGCACAACCAAACAGGCTAAAAATACAGATGCCGGGGTGGAAGAAGAAATAATTACCCGGGAAAGTGATTTTGATATGCTGATCAGGCAGGCATTGCAAAGCCGTAATTACCGGCAGGCTGTGCGGTACCAGTATTTGCGTACCCTGCATATGCTGGCAGAAAAAAACATGCTTCAGCTGGCGCCTGACAAAACCAATTTTCAATACGTGGGAGAGATCATTGACCGTAATGTACAGCAGGATTTTGCATCACTTACTTTGAATTATGAATATGTGTGGTATGGCGAATTTGAAATTGATAAAAATATTTACGATAAGATCGATAGCAATTTTACAGGATTTAATAAAAAAATATAAACAGGTATTGAAGTACAGGTTTTCACATATTGTGTTGTTAATTACGGTAACTGTTATCCTGCAGTCCTGTTTGGGTAACGGCAAAAGAAAGATGCCGTCCTTAAAGGAAACCTATTCTAAAAAAGATACAAGGCCCTTTGGTGCAGCCATTGCCTACAGGCAAATTGAAGCCCTGTATCACCGCAATAGCATACAGGATAAAAAGCAAAAATTTAAAGAGACCTGGGATAATATCAGCGACACAGGAGCACTGTATATCTGCCTGGCACCCAAATTGTATGTTACTGAAGAAGATGTGGAAGCCATGATGGAATTTGTACAGGCGGGCAACAGCCTTTTCATCTCTGCAGGAATGATAGATGAACTGCTGCTGGATGAAATAGGTTGCAGTGCGGTATACACTTCACCGGCAATAGAAAATATGCTGGGCAAAATGGAGAATACGGCTGTTCTTTCTGCACTGCAGCCGGCATTTAAATTCGGGTATTATTATTTTCCTTTTCGGAATTTCTTTAGCAAATTCGACAGCAGCAATACCCGTGTGCTGGGGTACAACGATGATAAAAGGCCAAACGCTATTGTGTATTTTTATGGAAAAGGCAGGTTGTACCTGCAGTGTGATCCCCGGGCATACAGTAATTATTTTTTGCTGATGGATAGTAATTGCCGGTATTTGAATCATTCGCTGGCATATACCACCAATGAGCCGCAACAGGTGTATTGGGATGATCATTATAACAAACTGCAGAACCGGAAAAATTCGCAAAGCGATTTTTCCACGTTCAGTGAAATTATGAAACACCCGCCGCTTAAAGCAGCTTTTTGGCTGGCGCTCGGGTTGTTGTTGTTATACCTGTGGTTTGGCGGAAAACGCTTACAGCGCATCATCAAACCCCTTAAGCCCAACGAAAACACCACCGTAACATTTACCGAAACCATTGGCCGGTTGTACCTCCAGAAAAAGGACAATAAAAACATATCCGACAAGATGTTTACTTATTTTAATGAGTACATTCGCAATACCTATTTTTTGAATACCAATCATGTGAATGACGATTTTATCCTGATGCTGAGCAGGAAGAGCGGCGTGGAAAAAGAACAGGTGGACAGCCTGTACCGTTCCATTGTTGCAACGCAGGCAACGCAGGCAGTAAGCGATTATCAGTTACTTTCTGTACAGGATCAGATACAGCAATTTTATAAGAAAACCGGAAAGAAATATTAATTAAAAGAAAAACGATGGAAGAAAATTTATTTGAACAACGCATTGACCTGAGCGGACTGAACAGATCCGTTATGGAGATCAAAAACGGGATCGCACAGGTCATCATCGGGCAATATAAAATGGTAGACCTGTTGCTGATAGGACTTTTGTGTGACGGGCATATTTTAATTGAAGGCGTACCCGGCGTGGCAAAAACCTTAACTGCCAAGCTGATGGCAAAGATCATTGATGCTGATTTTTCGCGCCTGCAGTTCACACCCGACCTCATGCCCAGCGATGTGATCGGTACTTCAGTGTTCAACCCAAAAGAAGGCGATTTTAAATTTAAACCGGGGCCTGTTTTCAGTAATATTATCTTAATTGATGAAATAAACAGGGCTCCTGCAAAAACACAGGCGGCTTTATTTGAAGTGATGGAAGAACGGCAGGTAACCATTGACGGTATTACGCACGAAATGCGTTTTCCGTTTCTGGTGCTGGCAACGCAAAACCCCATTGAACAGGAAGGCACTTACCGTTTGCCTGAAGCGCAGCTTGACCGTTTTCTCTTTAAAATAGAAGTGGATTACCCAACCCTGCAGGAAGAGATCAGCATCCTTAACCGTCAACAGGGAAAATCACAGGCAGAAATGATAGATAGTGTAGGTGTACTGTTATCCACTCATGATATACAGCATTACCGCAAACTGGTACAATCCATCATCATAGAGCCAAAGCTGGTTGAATTTATTGCACGGATAGTGCATGAAACCCGCAATAATCCTGCATTGTACCTGGGCGCATCACCCAGGGCCTCGCTGGCCATTTTACGCTCGGCCCGGGCCAGTGCCGCCATCAAAGGACGCGATTTTGTAACTCCCGAAGATATTGTGGAAATGGCTCCGCATGTTTTAAGGCACCGCATCATTCTTACGCCGGAAAAGGAAATGGAAGGTATAACCGCCGACGACCTGATAGAATCTATTTTAAAAGCAATTGAAGTGCCCAGGTAAAATACAATGGGGTTAATAAAAAAATATATCGGCAATTTATACCTTGCATCAGGATTTTATCTTGCTTTGGGCCTTTGTATTGTTTTATTTACCGTTTCATTTTTTGTACCTGAAATTTTTATTGCAGCAAATATCATGTTGCTGGCTGTTGCCGCATTGATCGTATTTGATTACCTGTTTCTTTTTGTGCTGGGCAAAGCGCCATCTGCTAAAAGAATTACAGCCGACCGTTTAAGTAACGGAGATGAGAATAAAGTAGAATTGCAGGTAAAGAACAATATGCTTTTTACAACGCATATGGAGATCATTGACGAACTGCCGGAACAGTTTCAGAAAAGAGATTTTAAACTGGGGCATCGTTTCCGGCCGGGAGAGCAAAAGAATATTATTTATAAACTGCGCCCGGTAACCCGGGGAGAATATGCTTTTGGCCGCATTGTAATTTATGTTAAGTCTTTACTGTCCCTGGTTAAGCGGCGTCATGATATCGCAGCTGATGAGATCGTTCCCGTATATCCTTCCTATTTGCAGATGCGTAAATATGAGTTGCTATCACAAACTACCATACAAACCGAGTATGGCAACAAGCGGATGCGCAAGATCGGCCACAGTATGGAATTTGAACAGATAAAAGAATATGTACGGGGCGATGATATCCGCAGTGTGAACTGGAAAGCCACTGCCCGTAAAGGATCGTTGATGGTAAATAATTATACCGATGAAAAAAGCCAGCAGGTGTATTGCATCATTGATAAGGGGCGCCTGATGAAAATGCCTTTCGGCGGATTGACGCTGCTGGACTATGCCATTAACAGTACCCTGGTATTATCCGGTGTTTGCCTGCAAAAGCAGGATAAGGTAGGGCTTATGACCTTTGCAAACAAAATGGGGTCGGTGCTGGCAGCGGATCGTAAACCTATACAGCGTGAAAATATTTTACAGCTTCTGTATAACCAGGACACTGCATTTTTAGAAAGTGATTTTGAAATGCTGTACCTGCAGGTACGCAACCGCATCAAGCACCGCAGCCTTATTGTACTGTATACAAATTTTGAATCACTCTCCGGCTTAAACCGCCAGCTTAATTACCTGCGTTCCATAGCCAGGCACCATTTGCTGATGGTGGTGTTTTTTGAAAATACAGAATTACATTCCCTCTCTCACTTAGAGGCAAAGAATGTAGAAGAAGTTTACATTAAAACCATTGCCGAAAAATTTGAGTTTGAAAAAAGGCTGATCGTTAAAGAATTGAAGAAACATGGTATACTTTCTATTTTAACCCCGCCTGAAAAACTTACTATAAATGCGGTGAATAAATATTTAGAGTTAAAGGCGAGGCAGGCGATATAAGGACTGGTTAGTTTATTTTACCGGGCATTAATGCTTATTATAATTCTTCGGAGGGTTTTATTATCAATAGTATCAAGTTCACCTTTATCATAGATAGTTAACAGGTAAATCTCTTTATTTTCTGTAACAACATAGGTAATAACTCTTGCTCCGCCACTTTTTCCTGCGCTTTTGCTTTTTATTGAAATCCTTATTTTGTAAACATTGTTGCCGAGAGATGTTCCTGCAGAAGGTGTGGATTTTAAAAGTGTAGTAAGTTCAATCAGTTCTTTTTTAAGGGAAGGGTATTTTTTTACAAGCCGTTTGGCCTCTTTCTTAAATTTTTCAATTGGAATGATATTATAGCTCATTCAGAAAATCGTTTAGTGTTTGTTTCTTACCTTTCGATTTTCTTAATTGTGCAACTTCTTCAAAAGCTTCTTTCAGGTCTGTTTTTATCTTAAGGGTCTGTTCGTATTTCTTAAGCCTGTTCATTAATTTCTCCCAATCTGTTACCGGTAACTGAACCGATTGGGTTTTTCCTTTACTGTCGCTTACATATTGAATAGCTATTTTCATAAAGCAAATTTAAGATTTTTTTGATAATAGTAGACTGCGGATAGAAAGCCACCGGAAATGCGGTGTATACATATTCAGAGCTAAAGGCGAGGCAGGCGATATAAGATAGCCGGTTCATCAGGTGTTCAATGTGGCCTGCCTGTATTTCCTCAACAGAAGCCTGACCGATAAATTAAAACCGGTTTCAAACACTAACTTTGCAAAAAAAAATTGGCACGTAAAACCACATACCGGGAACGATATACCAACAAATTGATAGAAGCCGGTGCAGAGCCGGTTAAAAAAGAACGTACCGAAAGAATACCCATTGATCCGGCCATTCAGCAGCCTTTTGCAGATGGAAAAGTTATCCTGATAAATAAACCCCTGCACTGGACATCTTTTGATGTGGTGCGTAAAATGCGCAGCCTTATCCAGATCAAAAAAATTGGCCATGCCGGTACGCTTGACCCGCTGGCAACCGGTTTGCTGATCGTTTGTACCGGAAAGTTTACCAAAAAGATAAACGAATACATGGCGCAGGAGAAGGAATATACCGGCAGCATTACACTGGGCGCTGTTACACCTACATACGACCTGGAAAGTATACCTGAGCAGCAAAAGGATTTTTCTTTTGTAACTAATGAAATGCTGCAAACCGCCACTGAACAATTTGTGGGAGATATTCAGCAACTGCCACCTATGTTCTCGGCCATAAAAAAAGATGGGGTTGCATTGTATGAACTGGCCAGAAGGGGAGAAGCAGTAGAACTGAAACCACGCAGCATTCACATCAGCGCTTTTGAAATTACCGCTGTTGCTTTACCGGTTGTGCATTTTAAAGTGATATGCAGTACGGGTACCTATATACGCAGTTTGGCCAATGATTATGGCGCTGTATTGGGTTGTGGAGGTTATTTAAGCAGTTTGTGCCGCACGAGGATCGGGGAATTTAAGAACGAGGATGCCATGGGGATGGAGGATTTTGAGAAGTCAGTAGTCAGTAGTCAGTAGTCAGTGGTCAGTAGTCATTGGTCATTGGTCAGTAAGTCATTGGTCATTGGTCAGTAGTCATTGGTCAGTGGTCATTTATTGAGGCGAATAAATTTGGCAGGGTTTGAATGCAGTTTCCATAAATAGCTTAACGACTGAAAAAGAAAGATCCAATGACCAATGCCAAATGATCAATGACTTGCTTTAGAAAGGATAACTTATCCCAATGGTTAAATTATAATTCTCGTAACGCCATTTTTTATAGCGGTTGTCATTAATGGTTTGCCCTGGGTTAAGCGGATCGGGTACCTGCTTTCCGCGCCTGAACAGGTTATTAAAGTTAACATCCGGTATCTGCCAGCCATCGTTTTCGGCCACATCAGGGCGTTTAAACCTGAAACCAAAATCAAACCGCAATACAAAATAGTTAAAATCGAGCCTGAAACCGGTGCCTGCAGCAATACCCAGTTGTTTGTACAGATTGGCAAACTTAAACTGGGTACTGTCCGTTCCTCCGCCCGGGTTCGAATTCCGGAAATTCCACACATTACCCATGTCCACAAATAAAGCACCTTTAAGCACCAGCGAATTGGGGATGATCTGGGCAATGGTATACCGGTATTCAATATTTGTTTCCAGTTGTATATCTCCGGTGCGGTCGTTGAATGAATTGGAGCCAAAAGGATTAAGCGGTTGAGCACCTCTTCCGATGCCACGTACCGGCCAGCCACGCATACTGTTGCTTCCACCACCAAAATACTGTTTAAAGAAGGGCAGGGTGGTATCTTTTTTAGAAGCAATACCAATGCCGCCAAATATGCGGAAAACAAAAGCCGATTTTGGCCTGCTTGCAGCGTACACATATTCGGCATCTGCCTTTACATACTGCCTCAAATACTGTTTAAGGATACCCAGGCGCCCCCATAGTAAACCAGACTCTTCGAGGTTTATTTTAATACTGTGCTGTCTGTTGCTGTGTTTTGGATTTACTTTATTAATGCGGTAACCTATGCTGGAACCTGCAACCAGTGAAGTGTTGAACGAGTATCGCAAAAAAGGGTTTTCGGCCAGTGTCTTCCTGAAACTGTCTGTTTCATTATACAATCGGGCAAATTCAAAATTCAGCGGCTTAAATATCCACTGCCTGTTCTTTTTTGTTGTTCCTGAATACCCTAAGCCCAGATTAAAGGACTGCAGGTTAAACAGGTTGATACGGTTTATATAAGAAATCCTTGTGGTTACAAACGACTCGGTGCTGTTAAAACGCTTATCACCATTGAACCTTACAAATGGAAAAATAAGCCTGGGAAAAGCAATGTTATTGGTATAACTGACCTCATTGGAATTGATCAGGTTTTTTCTGTTATTACTATCGGGCCTCAAATTAAATTCAACACCGGCCAGTAGGGAATTGGTCATCTTTATTCCTTCCTTGTTCAGGTTTCGGTTCAAAAAAGAAATATTGGCCGATAATCCCAGCAGGTTGCCTGCATTGGCTGCCGTTACACTATTGGTATTGCTTGATGCCGAGTAACTGGCCTCCAGTGATGCTTCGTAGCCAAACTTTTTTCCCGGCATCAGTTGTACCAGCAGGTCTATTTTGTTCAGGCTGTCTGTTACGGGCAATTCCTTTATCAGGATATTGGAGCTTTGCCAAACGCCGGCCCTGGCATAATTATTCAGCGATTTATAAAAATCGGCCTGGTTGTACAAGCCTCCTTTTTTAAATAACATATTCCTCACGAGGAACCTGTTTCTGAAAAGATATTTATGATACAGTACAATATAATTTGTATCGGTGTTACAATCCTTGCAGGGTTTGCGGGTAATATAATCAGCAGTAAGGCCCGGATCAGTCAGACTGTCACCATTTCTGTAATCCGGTAAAAAATAAATGTTGTTGATGTAATATGGCTTAAGCCTGTTGCTGTCTTTTGGTGTTTTTAATACCATGGCCAGTTTAATGGTGGGAGAGTCCCTGGCAGCCTGTGCTTCGGCCAATAAGCGCAGTTGCTCAAAAATATCATCGGATATGGTAGTTAAGGCAGCTACTGTAGTATCGCCACGCATGAACAGTTCTTCTGAGGTAAATTTATAATAACCATTGTTCCGGTATAGATCCACCAGCCGGTTAATTTCGCCCAGTACAGCGGCCTTGGTTACCGGCTTGCCTTCCCTGATCAGGGTCTTGTCAATATTTTCTACAGCCAGTTTTTGCAGGTCGGGCCTGCGCAGGATATAAGAAAATGTATCAATAAGGGTAGGCTTATTGATTTCAACGGTGTAGTTAACCTGTACCCTTTGCTGATCGCCATGATTTACAGTGTCTGCACGGAAGTTTGCTTTGGCCTTATAATAACCCAGGTGTAACATGGATGTCTCCATATTGCGTGCAGATTTTGATGCCGAATTGCTGTCGTACGCAGGCGGGCTTATGATGACATGCCTTATAAAATATTTGTCTATAACATTTATTCTGGAACTGTCATCCAACTGTGCATTCAAACGCTGTTTTAATGCAGCTCTTTCTTCTTTGCTAAAATTTCCTCCCTTAACTTCGATATTATTTTTGGTGATAAATGGCTTACCTTTTTGGTATTTTTTGGGAATGGTACAGGATACTATGAATAAACAGATGAAAAAGGTATATTTCAACCCGGTAATTTTCGGGTAGTGTAAATGGTTGTACTGAATAAATCGGTTAAACTGCATAAAATATTAAAAGCAACAATGTTAAGCAAAACACATACCAAATATATCCAAAGTTTACAGCACAAAAAACAAAGAGATGAAACGGGGTTGTTTATTGCTGAAGGCCCGAAGGTAGTGATGGATTTATTAAACAGCAGAAAATTTGTTTGTAAAGAATTATTTGCCACAGATGGCTGGCTGCAGCAACACAGTGAAGCGCTGTCAATTTTGAGGGATACCTCTGTAACCCCGGTCAAAGATTTTGAACTGCAAAAATTATCGTCTTTATCAACTGCACATGATGTGGTGGCTGTTTTTGAAAAAAGGAAACCCGTTTTTGAAATAAAAACCGGCTCTCACATCACTTTGGTGCTGGATACCATACAGGATCCCGGTAATTTGGGCACCATCATCCGCATTGCCGATTGGTTTGGTATAGAAAATTTGGTATGTTCAATCGGTTGTGCCGATATGTATAATGCAAAAGTAGTGCAGAGTACCATGGGAAGCCTGGGCAGGGTGAATGTGGTATATACAGATATTGTTGCCTGGTTAGATGAAAATCCAAAAATACAGATCTATGCAGCCACGCTGGAAGGGAAGGACGTGAAAAAAATTGGAAAGATTGCCGAAGGGATCATCATCATCGGTAATGAAGCCAATGGTATCAGCGAAGCGGTACTTGACAAAGTTACACAGCAAATTACCATACCCAGGATAGGAAAAGCGGAATCATTGAATGCAGCCGTGGCTGCAGGGATTATTCTTTCGCATGTAATATGATAACTGATGCCTCGTGATCGTTTTACCGGCGGGAGTTTTTTAAATAAATAGTTTTAAATAAATTAAGCACTTACCTGAACTGTATGGCTTTAACCGGCTTTATTTTTTTTATTAACAGGGATGGTATAATTAAAGTGGCAAAAGAAACCACCAGCGTTGCCCCGCATATCAATAAAACCTGCCACCATACCACATCAGCATGCGCTGCATTCATATAATAGGCTTCTTCATTCAATTGTATAAAACCTGTTTTTTCCTGAAGCCAGCAAATGCCAAGGCCCAGTGCAGCACCGGCCACAATACCGGTTAAGGCAATAACCGATGTATTATATAAGAATATCTGCTGAATTTTCCAGTCTGTTGCGCCCAATGCTTTCAGTATGCCAGTCATACGGGTTCTTTCCAAAACCAGGATAATGAGGCAGGTGATGAGGTTTACAACAGCTACTACCATCATGATGATCAGCAGCATATTTTTTATTTGTCCCTGCAGTCCCAGCCAGTCAAAAATATTGGGATAAATCTCTTTGATGGACCTGCTGTACCAGCTTTGGGGCATTTCGGCATATATAAAATTATTCAGCGTGTCTGTTTTTTTGTAGTCGTGCAGAAAGACCTCATATCCTCCGATCTGGTCAGGTTCCCATCCGTTCAATTTGCGAATGAGGTTGATATCGCACAAAGCAAAATTTTTATCATATTCTTCAATGGAAGTTTTGTAAATGCCCGCAATTTTAAGCCAGCGGGCTGTTTTGGAGCCATCTTCCCTGAAAAAGAAAACAAAAAGACTGTCGTTAAGCTTTGCTTTTAACTGGTTGGCGATGTAGGCAGAGATGTTGATCTCTTTGCTGTAACTGCTGTCTTTAAAATTGATCCATTTACCCGATTGCAGGAATGGCTGCAGGCGGGCAAAATTGAAAGACGAATCAATGCCTTTAAGCAAAACGCTTTCAATATCGGCCTGAAATTTTATGATGGCCGATTTGGTGGCAAAACGTTCAACCGATTTTACTTCCGGAATATTTTTAAGAAACCTTTCAATGCTGTCATTTTGGGTTATGGGAAATTCTTCGGCAATGCTTACCCGGTTCTCTACGTTCTGCTGTACCCGTATGTGCCCCCAAAAACTAAAAACCTTATTGCTGATCACCTGCTGAAAACCATTCACAAAACTCAATGCTACAATCATAATGGCCACACTGATGGTTGTGGCGCCAATGGCCAGCCTGATAATAAACCGGCTGAATGTTTTTTGCCGGGTAAAGGCAATTCGTTTTGCTATAAATACAGAAACATTCAATCGGTATAATTTTTGGTATCTTACAAAAGTATTTTATTTAAACTTAACGATTACCGATAACATGGGAAAAGTTGAATTTTGCAACGCCGTTCAGGTGAATCACGCTCCGGTTATGCCCAGCACAGGCAATGCGATCAAGGCCAGGTATTATTTGTCAGGTGCTCAAAACCATCTTTGTGCGCTGTTTTTAACTTTTTCTTTTTTATTCCCCGGCATTGCTTTTTCTCAAATGGCCGATATGGTCTTTAAAGAAAACATAAAAGCAGTGCGGTTTCATATGTACGGCAACCAGCAATCGCTGCCGGTTTTAAAAATGAACAGCACCGACCAGCTGGAACTGAATTTTGATGACCTGGACGCCAATGTAAAAAGCTATTTTTATAGTTTTCAGCTTTGCGATTACAACTGGAAACCGGTTGACATCAGCCCGTTCTTATATACCAAAGGGTTTACCCAGCAGCGTATCGGAACATACCGGTATTCTTCCATTGCCTTTACCAGGTACACACACTACCAGGCTTTGGTACCCGACAGGAGTACCACATTAACCATGTCGGGGAATTATATTTTAAAGGTTTATTTAGATGGGGACACATCCAAACTTGCATTTACCAGGCGCTTGCTGGTACTGGATCAAAAAGCTTCCATTAATGTACAGATCACCCAACCCTTTGCCCCGCAGCTTTACAGATCACATCAAAAAGTACAGTTCACCGCAAATATCAATGGCTTAAATACCTTTAGTGCGGCACAACAGATAAAAGTAGTGGTACTGCAAAATAACCGGTGGGATAATTCTTTAAAAGACATTAAACCAACTTTTGTTCGTGGAAATACCCTTGATTTTACCATGGATAATACCATTGTTTTTCCGGCTGGTAAAGAATGGCGCTGGCTCGACCTGCGCAGTTTGCGCCTGCAAAGTGACCGGGTAAAAAGTGCCGATTACAGAAAAGATGGTACAGACATGTACCTGTTTCCCGATGCAGACCGTTCTGCACAACGGTATGTTTATTTCAGAGACCTCAACGGAATGTTTCTGGTGGAAACCTATGAAAGCATAAATCCATACTGGCAGGGCGATTTTGCTACCGTGCACTTTAGTTTGGCAGCACCAAACGGTGTACCCTTTGCCGATAAAGATATTTACCTGGCCGGGCAACTTACCAATTATGAATTTAATGAAAAGACAAAGATGGCCTTTAATGCGGAAAAAGGTTTATATGAAGGCACGGCCTTTTTAAAACAGGGATATTACAACTATACTTATATTGCTGTTGATAAAAATAATCCGGCAAACCGGCGCGACCTGGAAGGCGATTTTTGGGAAACAGAGAATGCTTATACCATCCTGATATATTATAAATCCTTTACCGACAGGACCGATCAGCTGATTGGCATTGGAATGGTAAATTCGAGGTTGGATAATCCGGGGATAAGATGAGTTGGAGATGATTGGGTATTGGGCAGTAGTCAATAGTCATTGGTAATTGGTCAGTAGTCATTGGTCAGTAGTCATTGGTCATTAGTCATTGGTCGACTAAATACAATGATTATATAAACTTTTGATTTTTTACCCGTTGTTTTAGCCCTCATTCCTTATCTTTGCACCGGCAAGTCTTATACGGCCAGCTCCTGTTGAACTCCCCCAGGACCGGAAGGTAGCAAGGGTAGATGGTTGAGCGGTGCGATGTAAGTAACTTGCCATTTTTTATGCCCAAAAGTCTGGGTTTGGAATAATTTTCTTCTTCACATCGGTATAATTCACACTTTCCTGTTTTTTACTGTATAAATATTTGCAGGCTTACTCTTTCATTTTTTTATTTTTGTAAGGACTATTTATTTTTTAACATAATTATACAAAAAATGAAGTTTTTTATTGATACCGCCAATCTTGAACAAATTAAAGAAGCCAATGACCTGGGAATACTGGATGGAGTTACCACCAACCCGTCTTTGATGGCTAAAGAAGGAATTAAAGGTGCAGACGCCGTAATGGCCCATTATAAACTCATTTGCGAAATGGTGGATGGCGATATCAGTGCCGAAGTGATATCCACAGATTTTGACGGGATAGTGGAGGAAGGGAAAAAACTGGCAGCCATTCATCCAAATATTGTGGTAAAAGTACCCATGATCAAAGAAGGCATTAAAGCCCTGAAATGGTTTACTGATAATGGCATCAGAACCAATTGTACGCTTATTTTCAGTGCCGGACAGGCAATCCTTGCCGCAAAAGCTGGTGCAACCTATGTTTCTCCTTTTTTGGGCCGGGTAGATGACAGCGGCTGGGATGGTATGGACCTGATTCACCAGATGAGGCAGATATTTTCAATACAGGGTTATAAAACCGAAATTCTTGCTGCATCCATACGCAATCCGTTGCATATTATAAAGTGTGCCGAAGCCGGTGCTGATGTATGCACCTGTCCGCTTGATTCGATCCTGGGATTATTGAAACATCCTTTAACCGATATCGGGTTAGCCAAGTTTTTGGAAGATGCAAAGAAGTTTGCATGATCGTTCTTAACATATAAAAATGCCCGGTAATGCTGTCTGAATTACCGGGCATTTTTTTGTGAAAATTATTTTTATCGGCCTTTTTTGCTTTTTGTTCTGTTCATGATCTCATCCAGGGTTTTTAATTCGGGGTCGGGTTGTTTTTTGATATGGATCGAAAATTCTTTTACCATGGCAGGGTTATTACGCAAGCTTACTTTTATATCTATTTTTTCTGCCTTGCAATCCCTGTCGATCCATAAACTGTTGCCGCTGAATTTTCCGTCAGATGACCAAAAGACCAGGTGTGTACTGTCTAAAGGAAGGTACCTGCCGTTTGATAACTTACCATCAATATTGATATAGTTGTGCGTCCCTTTTTTCAGACTGTCGGTATACAGGTTAACATAAATGCCTTCAACTTTCTGCGCATTTGCAAAAAAGGAGCATAGCATAAACAGACTGAATAAATATTTCTTCAATGGTTTTGTTTTACACAAAGGTTGTAAAAATTATGCCAAGCTTGCCATACTTGCCAAGTTAAATGTTAAAATTTAGTTGTTGGCTGATGCTTATGCCGTTTGGTTCCCATCCCCATAAATATCCATCAGCCTTTGCATGCTGTCTTTTAACAGGCCTGAACCTTCATCAAAAAGACTGTCTTTCGTTTTTTTGGATGCTTTGTTATCGGTAGATTTTTTGATGATTGCCCTAACCTCTTCCAGTTCATCAAAATAAACAGGAATATTCTTTTCATAGTAACCATTAACTGCTTCAACAGCAATTAACTGGTCTTCATATGCTGTGAGAATACTGTAGATCTCTTTTATATTTTCCAGGGAATGCCTTCTGGGTATTTTGTTAAATAATGCCTGTAAGGCTTTAAGTGTGGTATTCATGCTTTTTTATAGTGTAAACCAAATGTACAGTAATACAGAGTGCCAATTACAGATAAAACACATTTATCCATTTTTTACCTGTAAATGTCTGTTTAATGACTTTAAAAGTTGTATAATAATAAAGGGAGCAACAAACGTTGCCCCCTCAATCATTATAATCAAACAAAACTGTATTATTTTTTTGGCATTAAAACCGCATCAATAACATGTACCACACCATTGCTTCCGGTTAGATCGGCAGCAGTTACATTAGCACCGTTTATCATAACCTTACCATCTTTGATAGATACGGTAAGTTCTTCTCCCTGTAATGTTTTCACTTTCTGTCCGTCTTTTAAATCGGCAGCTTTAACAGCGCCGGCGACAACATGATAAGTTAAGATCTTAGTTAAAGCATCTTTGCTTTCAGGCTTTAATAATCCGTCAACTGTTCCGGCAGGTAATGCGGCAAAAGCAGCATTGGTTGGAGCAAATACAGTAAAAGGACCAGCGCCCTTTAAGGTCTCAACAAGGCCTGCGGCAGTAACTGCAGCTACTAATGTAGTGTGATCAGCAGATCCGATAGCTACATCAACGATGTCTTTTGGTGCAACTGGTGCCATCACTTCTTCTTTTGTAGTGTCGGCAACCGGTGTTTCTGCAGTTTTGGTTTCGCCGTTATTACAGGCTACAAATGTGGTTGATGTGATCGCCACAGCAACAAGCATACTTACAATGTTCTTTTTCATAATAATTTTTTTATAGTTTTTTTTTATTAACAACCCCGGCAGGCTATTGTTTGATTTTTTTAAAATAAATATTTGCGCACGAATGTTGTTTAGGTTTATACCGGTTTAGGTTTAATTGCTTAAACAGGATTGGGTATAGAAGTTACATTCCATTTAGCAGAGATGTTATTTCCGGTCAGCTAAAAATATTTCAAGCCTGTCGTTGCTGTCAGCGGCTTTCACCCATGCTTTAATCAGGTCGCTGTTAATTTCTTCGTAGATATCCATTTTTTCGGGGTTAACAGATAATTCTTTGATGGGAACCAGCATCAGGTAATGCGGTTCTACATATTCAGGGTGATGATCTAAAGTGAATCCCTGTACCTGTAAATACCGGTATCCCTTTTCCTGTAGTTTGTTTAAATTATCAAAGCTGAGCGGTTTGTGATTGAGAAAATTATTTTTTATTTCGCTTGTCATATAAAATGTTTTGAATGATAACAATGCTATAAAAATAAAGTTCAAAAATAATTGAAGGAAAAGGGGCAGGTAAGTTGGTTAAGATCTCAAAAAAATAACCAGGTTGTTTTGGTGTTAATTTACCGGGCTTTTAATTTTAACTTGTTTTGCTATTGAAAGGCTGTTTCATATTTTGTGTGCAAAGCATCAGGGAACTGAATTTGAGTTTACAGCAGTACAAATGCATTATCAGGGCTCCTTCCCGAAAACGGGGTGTAATCGTTTTCGGGGCTCTTTTTTTGTTACTTTTTTGGAGAAGCAAAAAAGTAAAAGACTAAATATTGAAAATCTTTATGAAATATCTTGGTGTTATTGAATCTTTTAAAAGCACAACACGTTAAATTTTATAAAACAGGTTTCATCAGGCAAATGCTGTTTTCAACATGCTGGTATTGCCCGTAATTGGGTATTAGGGTATATCCTGCTTTTTGGTATAACGAAATGGCTTCTCTTTGTTTTTTACCGGTTTCCAGAATACATATTGTGTAATGCAGTTCTGCAGCCCAAAGTTCAAGTTCTTTTAAAATGTTCAGCCCTATGCCATGTCCACGGTATTCAGGCAAAACAAACATTCTTTTAATTTCAGCTTTTTCATCATCATATTTTTTAAACGCGCCGCAGCCAATTGCTTTATCATCAACATAGCAAACCACCGCATTGCGTATGGCTGAGATGGTGTTAAACGGGGCATAAAAAGCATGTTCATCCCCATCCCTTATCCTCAGGTCTTCATCCAGTAAAGTAACCAGGTTTTGAAAGTCGGGGTTTTCAGCATCGGTTCTTATAAAAAGGGTCATATACGCATACATTTATCATTTTTTGTCACATGTTTTATAACGGGCAGTGGTTACCTGTATTGGGGTTCAATTAATTTCATTTTACTATGGTTCTGAAAGTTAAATTTACCCTGGGTTTTAACGTTTTTTTTGTTGGCGGAAGCCGGTGAAGCCAGTGGGTTTGTGTTGTGCCTTTCATGATCAGCAGGCTGCCATGTTCAAGCATCAGCGATACCGTTTCCCTGGTTGATTTGTGTTTAAAGGAAAATTTACGTTCTGCCCCAAAACTTAAAGAACCAATGGCGCCGTCTTTTTTCAGGTCCTTTTCGCCATCGCTGTGCCATGCCATTCCTTCTTCGCCTGTGTGGTATAAATTAAGCAGGCAGGAATTGAAATGCTCACCGGTTTTTAATTCAATTTCGGTTTTTAGTGCCAGTAATTCTTTTGTCCACGGTAAAGCTTTTTTGGTTCTGTTGGAGTAGGTATATTCAAATCCGGTATCGCCATACCAGGCAACTTTACGTTTGGTGATGATCAGTTTCCCCATTATGAAGGCTTCATCATTTTTCCATGCAATATCCTCCAGTAAACTGTTTAAATGCCTGTTAGATTCTGTCAGGGAAAATATTTTGCCCCAATAATGTACAGTGCCATCTTTGGGTAAAATGTTGGCAGTGTTGTCTGTAATGTTGCCGAAAAGGTCCAATTTATTTTTTTTATTATTTCTGCAAATCTAATCCCGTTTTATAAATTTATCAATTGCCTTTATGTAATTATCTGGATCTAAAATTCCGGCAACATTTCAAAAGATATGATATTGGTCAGTTTTGCAAAAAAGAAGCATAATTATTTTACTTTTATTTATTGAAACTGAAATTAGAAAATAAATTTGACCACCTCTGGAGGCTCATCGGAAATACCCCGATGATAGAGATCATTTACCGGCATAAAAATGTGACCAACAAAGTATTCGTTAAGTGCGAACACTACAACCTTACGGGCAGCATTAAAGACCGTATGGCCTTGTACATCCTTCAACAGGCCTACCGTTCAGGAAAAATAAACAGCAATGATGTTATTGTTGAAGCTACCAGCGGCAATACAGGGATTTCTTTCAGTGCCATTGGTAAGGCATTGGGGCATGAGGTTAAGATCATTATGCCCGATTGGCTGAGCAGGGAGCGGATCAATATTATTGAAAGTCTGGGTGCAGAAGTAATATTGATGTCGAAGGAAAAGGGTGGTTTTTTGGGCAGTATATCATTAAGCGAACAAATGGCAGCAGCAGATCCATCTATTTTTTTACCCAGGCAATTTGAAAATATTTATAATGCCGAGGCTCACGAAAAAACAACGGCAAAGGAGATCTGGATGCAGTTGCAGGCCATCGACATTACCCCTGATGCTTTTATTGCGGGTGTAGGTACCGGCGGAACGATCATGGGAGTGGGCAATTACCTTCGTTCCAGGAATCCCGGTATAAAGATCCATCCACTGGAGCCGGCTGAATCTCCAACATTGACTACCGGTTATAAAGTAGGGTCACACCGCATACAGGGAATATCAGATGAGTTTATACCGGCCATTGTAAAGCTTGACCAACTGGACCCTGTTATAAAAGCTTCTGACGGTGATTCTATTTTAATGGCCCAGAAGCTGGCAAAAACCCTGGGATTGGCAGTAGGTATCTCATCAGGCGCAAACCTCATTGGCGCCATTCAGTTGCAGCTTCAGGCTAAAAAACCAATTGATGTGGTAACCATTTTCTGCGACAGCAATAAAAAATATTTAAGTACCGATCTAATGAAAGAAGAGCCTGTAAAAGAAGGGTATCTAACACCCGATATAGAATTGCTTGATTATGATGCGTTCAGCAGGTTGTGATTTTTTTATCCATTGATCTTCCTTCAAATTGATTCCAGGCCTTCATTTCTATATGCAGGCTGCAAGAGGTTACATTGAAAATCTGCACCTGGTATGGTTTTATTATAAGGGTTGCCAACCTTATAAGGGGCACTAACATATAAAGAAGGTACAAGCCAAAACGCTAAAATGTGTGTTGGTTTATTATGATGTTTGTTCATCTTTACTTTTGGGCGGTTTCACACCATAATCACTATCAATCCACTTTTGATTCAATACAAATCCAGTTTGAAAAAAGTAAGTTGCGGCATCTCTCAAATCCTCCTCTTTTTTCTCCTGTTCACCATGACCTTCGGGATAATAGTGTTGCATGGCAGCAGAAATATTTAACGCTCCAAAACCTAAAGCAATTGACATTTGAGAAATCAGTTCAAGCCTTTCAGTCTTCCATGTATCAAGCAAATTTGACTGCTCTTTGTTTCCCAAAGACCTATAATGATTATGCCATGCCTGCAAAACAGCGGGGGTATCCCTGTACACTATATCTATCTGATTTAACCCATCCACGAAACGAGAATTTAATGGAGAACCTCTATAAGCAAACAGAGTTAAAAACAATCTCTCCTTTGCCAAATACTTGTTTTGCTTATCGTCTAAATCCCTCCCGATTTTTACGGCTTTTATTGGGGCAGAATAAGCAACATAAGCAGTAATACATAATACAATAATAGTTGCAACGCCATATATAACATCAATTGAGTTTGTCATAAAAGTTGTTTTGAGAATACTAAATTAACCATTAAACTTTAATTCACTATGTTTAATAATCTATGAGAACTGATTTTGTCAATGCCTACTGAAAAGGCTTGTAGAGAGTATTTAGCTAAACAAAGGTGGGCAGATGGTAAGGCTGTATGCCCTTACTGTGGACATGGTAAATGCTATTCTATTGAGGATGGAAAAAGATATAAGTGTGCAAGTAAAGAGTGCTACAAAAGGTTTAAAGCAGCATGGCTAAAGCAGCAAAACCAAAAAAGAAAAGCAAACACGATATAAACGTTAAAACTACTCTCACAGCAGACCAACAGCTAAAGCTGGCTATTAATACCCCCGTAAAAAAGAAAGCGAAGAAGTAGTTTTTTGTTTTTCCTTTTTTGCCTACATATATAAATAATCCAAATTATAATATTGTTATTCTTATATATTTTATGTATTTATGCGTTAAGCAAATGCAAAATGAATAAATTTATTTTGAAATAATTAACCTATAGCTTAATTTCGTGAAAAGACAATGTATACATTATGAAAGTTCAGAGATATATGACAGGCATGTACATATAGATGTAGAGATTGCAGAAGAATTATATGCCGCTTTAGAAGATGATAAATTTGAAAAGAAATTCAACTACATAGTTAAAAGAATATTAGAGCAAGATTTTCCCTATTACAATGATTATGAAAAATTAAAAAACTTAGATGATGTATCAGAAATGCGCCTTTTCCCTAATGGCATAAATGCCAGAATCTATTGCAAGGAAATATATAGTGATGAAGGAGTTATGTATGTTATTGCAGCGCAGTACTTGCCTAAGAAAAGTTCAAATGAAATCACAAAGAAAATGATGCAATCTATTAAACCAATAGAAGGATATGAATACACTTTCTGAACATAAACTAAAAGAGTTACAAAACAAATTCAAGTCTTTAAAGGATAAAAAATCCGAAGATGAACTAATTAAACAAGATGAATTTGTATTGATGGCAAACTACCTTTCTGAAATTGAAAAATTTCAAAGAGATAAGGGGCTTAATAGAAAAGATTTAGCCCATAAAATTAAAAAATCTGCAAGTTATTTAACTCAGGTTTTCAGGGGCGACAAACCGCTTAACTTTAATACACTTGCTCATATACAGAAGGCATTGGGTATTAGATTTAAGGTAACAGCTTTCCCTAAAAACGAATTTCCTAAAAATTCTAATATTCATGCGCAAACCGCAAGCTATAACGTGTTTATTATACCTCCTACCTATCATAATAAATATTCGAGTCTTAGCGAAAAAACGGCAACCATAAAAACTGTAAATGCTGGATATGAAGAAGAAATCAACAATTAAACACGTAACTAAAAAGTCTTTCACATTCAGATTCGATGGAATTGAGATAATTGAAAAACATTTATTTCAATATGTAGAAAGAGGTGAGGGTAGTGAGTTTGATTTTAATGTAAGCGTACAAACTAACCTCGATGCGAAGAATAAACTGGCTGTTTACTTTGTGAGAGTAAATGTGATTAAGAAATCTGAAAACCGGATAATAGCGTCCATCACAACGGCTTGTGGTTTTGAAATACAAAATTTCGATGAAGCATTCCCCAATGGAAGTAAAGATGAATATTTAGCTGACCGTGATTTAGATTTAGCATTAAAAAACATTTCTATTTCTACTACAAGAGGGGTAATGTTTGGAGAGTTCAGGGGAACTCCTATGCACAATGCCATATTGCCTATTATAGACCCTTCAACTTTAGTAACTCATAATAAATCAATATTAGAAAAATGAAATTAACCGTTTATTAAAGAACATGTAAACTCACTATTAATACTTCCATTAAAAAGAAAAAATAATTTATTACCTCGTTATTATTAAAGAAGAAGATAATGCTACCGCTAATAAATAAATACATTCCAATCGCTTTAATAATCATATTTACATCTTATCAATCAAATTTAAACGGAAAGATAGAAACAAGAGAAAGCAACAAGGTTTATATAGTAAACACATCTGAAAATAATGCGTTTAAATTTACACTAAAGACAGTATCCGTAACAGATGATTCAATACGTAATTATAGAACAGATATAATTGAACTTGCTCCTGGCGACGAAAAATACATAGGAGTTACAAATGAATTAATATTGGTAAATCCTCCTTCGGAACAGATTATTGTTGATACGACAATAATAACAACTGTTGACGATTTACCAGACTTAAGAAAAGATAAGCCGCCTTTACCAACAGGTTACACCGAACTACTGCCACCACCTATTAAAAAGACAAGGATAAAATATACCTATAAGGTAACTGGGCAATTAAAGTTATCTGCACTAACTACTCCCAAAAAACATAAATAGTCGCTAAATGTATGAGCAAATTAATACTAATATATTTAGTATTAATATAATTTATTGCTTACCTTTGATAAAGCTGCCGCACTGGTTATGCGACAGCTAATATTTAAAATCAAAAAAAGTAAATAAAATGGCAATTTTCATCATTCGTGTACAGATAACCCATGAAACAAATCCTAACTACACATTCCTAAGAGATGGGTTACTCAATTTAGGTGTAGGATTTACAAAAAGGATAACAGATAAAGATGGCGTTCAATGGAGATTACCTAATGGTAATTACGCCATAGATACCAACAGTACCGTTGAAGCTGTTTTTAAAGCTGTTCTAAATGTAGCTTTAAAAACAGACCAAAACCCAATGATTGTGGTTGTTAAAGCAGAACCAAAGGGTATGATGTGGTCAGGACTTCAAAGGTGCTAATTACACCTTATCTCATTATCTCTTACACTTTTATTTGTCTTACCTATTATGGCAAGACAAACCCCCTTTACCCAAACCCTGATTACTGATAAAAATTTCACTTCGCTACAACAACAAAGAAAAAGATAAAAAGGATTAGCAATAAAACGATTTTTAGTACTTTGCCTTGTCTTGTACCTTTATTGTATGTTGATGCCTTTTTATGAGTGGCAACCCTGAATTATTTTTATTTCACATACGGTGATCCAGCCGCATTCTTTACATATTTATTCAACCACTGGTTTTGTTCCCAAAGCATGTGCAGTATACTTTCCTTTGCTGCATAACCATGGCTTTCAAAAGGTAATTGTACAAAACGCACCGTACCACCGTGGCCTTTTATAGCGTTGTACAAACGTTCGCTTTGGATAGGGAAAGTGCCCGGGTTGTTATCTGCTTCGCCATGTATCATCAGCATGGGTGTTTTAATTTTATTGGCATGGCTGAAGGGGCTCATGGCATTATACACTTCAGGTGCCTGCCAGTAAGTGCGTTCTTCATTTTGAAAACCAAATGGGGTGAGCGTGCGGTTGTAAGCGCCGCTGCGGGCAATGCCTGCTTTAAATAAGGTGGTATGAGCCAGTAAATTGGCGGTCATGAATGCGCCATAACTGTGGCCGCCAACTGCAACACGGTTGCGGTCGCCAACGCCCATATCTGCAATTTTATCAATGGCCGCTTCTGCGCTCCAGGCAAGCTGCTCAACAAAATTATCGTTGGGTTGTTTGTCGCCTTCGCCTACAATGGGAAACTCGGTATTATCCATAATGGCATACCCCTGTGTGGCCCAAAAAACAACGGAGCCGTTACCAACCCTTGTAAAAGTATATTTGCTTCCACGTAATTGAGCAGCATCGGCAGCGCTTTTAAATTCACGTGGATAGGCCCACATCATAACCGGCAGCGGTCCGTCTTTTTTTGCATCATAGCCTTTTGGTACATACAGATCGGCAGCCAGGTCAACACCATCTTTGCGTTTGTAGGTAATTTTTTGTTTGGTGATGCCACGCATGCCGGGTTGCGGATCAGGGAAATTGGTAATTACTTTGGCGGAATTATTTTTCAGGTCACGTAAATAATAATTGGGTTGTTCCGTTTGGCTTTGTTTGTTGGTAACGATGATCATTTTATCGTAATCCAAAACGGTGGTAACTGTTTCGTAAAAAGGTTCTTCGCAGCGCCAGAGTTGTTTGGTTTCTTTGGTGTTGATATCGAATGTGTTTAAAAAAGGAAGATCGCCTTTTGCAGAAGCGCCCATGCCACGCATGACCAGTTGAGTGCCGTTCAATAATTTTGGCGTTTGACGGCCAAATTTATTTTTATCGGTCAGAGGAGTTCCGGGATCGTTATAAGCATCGTCGGTACTGCGGTCTATCAATACTTCCATTTTACCATCGGCAGTAAGTTTGCTCATTTTCTGGCGGTGTTTTGCACGTGAACCTTCGGTAACAAAAAAAGAACCGTTGGTAACATCGGTAACATTGTACATGCGCTCCGCAGTTTTTACCAGTTCTTTTGGCCCGCCTGTAAATGGCGCCGCCAGTATATAGGCTGCATCATGGTAATCCATTTTCTTTTTAATGAGGCCACTGTCTAATGGTTCTATCCATCTCACGGTGGCAGGTGAATTATCCAGCCAGCCGTAACTGCGTGGTGCATTCAATACATTGTCATTGCCTCTTGGTGTGCCTTCACTGCTGGGTAATTTTGCCAATACTTTTACGGTGTTGGCATTCATATCGGTAATTAACATGGTACTGTTAAAACCGCCGGCTGTTACCAGGTAAGAAAAAGGTTTGTCTATTCGTTCAATCAGTAAATATTTTTTATCCGGAGAAATTTGCACATTGCTGTAAAGGGCAGGGGCGCCAATTTTTGTTTCGATGCCATTGGTGTTTTTTACCAGCTGGGTTGTTGCATAAAATTCAAACTGCATTTCATCAAAAGGAGTTTTGATCAGATCCTGGTAAGTAACACTTGCTGCAACCTTGCCCAGGTTTTGCTGCACCACCGGTCCTTTGGGCGCCAGTGGTTTTTTGGGTGCCATGGCCAATGGTTTATGTACAGCGGTGTACAGTATACTGTTGTTATCGATCCAGTCTACTGCGCCTAATACCATATTTGCTGCTGCTTTATTTACCCTGGTTGCCTTGTGGGCTTTAATATCTATTACATAAATATCAATAGCGGTATTGGTTGTATTGGTGAAAGCAGCTTTATCTTCATTGGGGCTCCATTGCAGGTTGCCGGCTTTTAAATTTGCCGGTAAACCCGTTACCTTAAATTCATTACCTGTTGTCATTTCTTTAACAATGAAACCAGTAATGTAAGCGCTTCTGCTTGGACCAAAATTATTTGGGTTTATACGCAGGCCTGCAATGCGTAATTCAGGCTGGGCAAGGTCTTCAACCGAAGGCATGCTGCTTCGCTCCAGTACCAGCATATATTGCCCTTTTTTATCGAAGGTTACACCCGGTGTGGGTTTGGCCATTACCAGGTCATAAATTTCTTTGGGTGGGGTTTGGTAATCGATGGCATCCTGTGCAAACAGGTTAGTATTGAAAATTACAACTACAAACAGAAGAAATTTTTTCATGTTATTTTTATTTATGGTTTTGTAACAGCCCTGATCTATATGATAAAAGCTGTTATTCAGAGATTAATTTACGACAGTAAAATCTAAATAACAGCTTTTTTTTAAATTGATATTTTTGGTTGTATTACTTCACAAAAAAATACCGCAACATGATCTCGTGTGCCGAGTAGCCCGATGCAAATACACTGATGGGCGTATTATAGGCTTCATAGGCATAATTGATGGAAAGCCTGTGCATGAATTTTACACCGGCAAACAGGGCATAGGATTGTTTGTAATGATAACTGCCTCCAAGGTGAAACATGTCTTTGTGGTATAAGATCAACCCGCCTTCAAAATCCACCGGGGCTTCGGGCTGGTAACGCACCTGGAAATTGGGCTGAAGGATATTATCCCCGTCCGTTTTAATATCGTAACTGATGGTGCCGGTATAATGCCTGTAGAGCCTGCCTTCGGGGTTGCCGGCAGTTTTTACAAAATCCAGTTTGGACTGGATCAGTTGCTTTGCAGCAACGCCCATATTCAGTGTATTTGACCGGTAGTAAACACCTACGTTGGCATCGGCTTTAAAGGTGCTGCCCGATGAGGCCAGCAAAGGGTCGTTGGGGATGGCATCAGCAATTTTACTTTTGTCAACCCTGAACTGCACAAACTGCCCGCCAATGCCGATCATCAGCCTTTTATTATTGTTGTTGTCAAATTTTATACTGTAAGAGAGGTTCAGCTCGCCACCGGTACGGCTGGTGGGGCCTGTTTTATCCGAATAGGCAACAATGCCCAGCCCGGTATTCATTTTTGAAAAATAAGTATCGCCAAAAATTACGGCTGTGGTTGGCCCTCCGTCGATGCCGCTCCACTGGCTGCGGTAAGCAGCGCCAAATGTGGCATGGCCATTGGCTCCAACGGCTGCAGGGTTGGTAAGAAAGCTGTGCTGCATGAAATTGCTGATCTTATACAATTGTTGTGCATGAATACCAGTGCCCGATATTAGGATGAGGATAATGACCAGGTGAATTTTTATTTTAAAAGATTGCATGATCTTGAATATTTTGGTGTTTTCGAATTTTATCTTAATATGGATACGTTACCAGTTCTGGGCACATGCGTATTGTTCAGCAATTCATAGTCTATCACATAATAATAAGTGCCATCAGGTAAAGGCTTGTTCTTATAGGTCCCGTTCCAGTCATTTCTGTAATCCTGCGATTCAAAAACCTTACTGCCGTAACGGTTGTACACAGCAACGATAGCCTTCTTAATGCAATTGCCGTTTGTAATGAACCAGGTATCGTTGAAACCGTCATTATTGGGCGTAAAGGCATTTAGTGGTTTAATACATTGATCAATTACGGTTACCAGCACACTATCTGTTGCGCTGCATCCATTGGAGCCATTGGCCGTAATCGTATATACAATAGAAGAAACCGGTTTGGCTACAGGATTCAGTATGATATTATTATTTAAATACAGGTTGGGTGTCCATACTATACCCGGGGTATTGGCCGAGCCCTGTAAGGAGACTGAAGCACCTGAGATAATTGTCTGATCCGGTCCGGCAGAAACCTGCGGGGAAAGATCAACTGTTATAAGCAGTGTGTCTTTTGCAGTACAGCCATTAGCCGTGGCCGTAAGTATATACTGAGTGGTAACCGCAGGTGAAGCAACCGGGTTAGCTATGTTAGGATTTGACAAACCGGTGGCAGGCGACCAACTGAAACTGGTAGCATTTGAAACGGTATTGATGTTAAGAGACCTGCCACTGCAAATACGGTTGTCATCGTTGGTTTTAAGGGTTACCGGATTAATGATCGCGGCCAGAACCGGTGTTCTTGGTGTTTGCAAACAACCAAAGGGCGATGTCATTTCTACATAAAAAGTGGTATTTGCTGAAATGACCCTGGAATAACTGGTACCGGTTGCCACACTGGTGCCACCGGTAGCCGTTGTATACCAGTTATAGGTGGCGCCGCTTAATGGATTGGTAATGGTCATTACACTGGCAGTACCTGCACAAACAGCATTAGCCTGTATCTGTGGTGTTGCTATGGTGTCGGAGGCCAGGGTGAAATAGTCGTTATGGTTCATATTCACAGTTCCGGATAACTTTCCGTTAGCCAGTGTTACCGGGTAAACCAGAGTATTACCTTTGGGAAAACCCGGATCAGGGGATACCAGGATATTTTTTACAGTGGCAGGTACATCACCCTGGTTAACGGCTATGGTTACCTGCGAAACCTGACCGGTCTTGCTTACTTTCCAGATCCGTTTCATCCTGCTGGCAGTTCCGCCGAGGGTGCACTGATCGATCAGGGTTTCGGCACCATTATCGCCGGCGATAAGGAAAGAAAGATTACTTGAAAAGTTGTTGGTATTAACCGAATTCTCCAGCGGGAATACCCCGCCCGGATATGCACCATTATATAGGGTAGCCAGTGCCGTTGTATTTACCGATTTTGACTGTTTCTGGTTCAAGGCGGTTGCGTCATCCCGTCCAATACCGGTGATGTCATTGGCATAAGCACTGTTCAGTGCCCTGTCCCAGGTTATTGCGCCTGTGGTAGACACATAGTTGTTGTTGTTGGCGGCTGCCTGGTTCAAGGTAAATCCATATTTTAGAGCCAGGTAAGATTCGATCTTATTTCTATCTGCAGCACCCAAAGTATTTGAATAAATGATCACTTCAGCAAGGTCTATTCTGCAGGGAAGATTCAACAGAAACTCGTTCCCGAGAACGATTTTAGCGCTTACACCACCAAAATTACCGGGACCAGGAATGGGGATGATGCGGTCATCAGCTCCATTCAACCTGTTTACTGAAGAAGTAGCGTTTGCGTAAGCCGTTGAGAGGGTGTGTTTATTTAAAATACTGGTAACACCCACATTTTGACCGGCTGAAGCCGGCACTGCCTTTGGAAAATCAAATCTTAGCCTTCCGGCCGAATTTTCAAAACCCAGGCGGCCCGTTGATCCATTGAAATCGGTTTCCCATTTAAGCCAAACCACGCCCGATTTTAAATTGAGCACCTGGAAAACGGTAACATTGCTGTTGCTGACCAATTGGGTTCCTATAAAGCTGTTGATACTGCTCATTGAATTGGTAACACCATCGAAGCTCAGGTAGGGATTAAAATTGATCGCAGCAGGAATCAGTGTTGGACTGGTTTGGGTATTCGTTGTTCCGCCGAGTGGTTGTACCGTAAAGTTTCCGGTAATATTCGCACCGGAGGCTTCCTGCCATTGCGTAACATTATTGCCGGTGGTGGTTACACCGTTATCCGATCTTAACCACATGGTATTGTTTGTTGGGATCCCTCCCGGAGACTGTCCAAACAAACTAATTTGTAAAAATAAAACGGTGACAAACAAGAGCCATTTTTTTGATGGTCTCCACAATGAATTAAGCATGTTGTTTTGTTTACAATAATTGAATAATTGGCCGGGAAGCCAATTGATAAAATTTCAGCATTTTCAAGGGGGGCAGGATCGCAGGTTGAAGCCGAATGTACAATCTAATTTACAGTTTAGCGGTTTTTTCACCAATAAATTATCAATTACTGATGCCAACCCGTTGTTTTACGTATTCATTTTTTTCCAGTTCATTCAGTATGAACATGGCGAGGTCGCCTGCGTTTATTTTATATTGGTTTTGTTCGGGAGGGTAAGCTGCATTGGTTACGTAACTGCCGGTAACCCCTTCGTTGATGATGTTAGGAGGGCAAACAAATGTCCATTCCAGCCCGCTTTCATCAAGCAATTCATAAGCTTTTTTATGTTCCAGTCCAACGGCCTTATATGCGGCAGGATAATCCTCCTGGTCAACCAGCAGCGAATTTTCATCTGCATTTAAAACGCCCAGTCCGCCAATGCCGATGATGCGGTTAACCCCGGCCTTATGCATTTGTTTAATAATATTCTTCATCCCCAGCGTTCGTGTTTTGTCGGTACCGTCCATACTGCCGCCAATGGCTGAAACTACGGCATCGCATCCTTTAATGGCATGATACACTTCGTTTTCATCAAACAAGGCACCTTGTACCAGTTGCAGGTTTTCTGTTACTTCTCCGGATGCTGCGGGTAAATAATCGGTGGTATAAACATTTCTTCCAAAAGCCTTTACCTGGTGCTTTTTAAATAAAGCCTGCTGCACCAGTTGTTTACCTACCATGCCGGTTGCTCCAAAGATGATCAATTTCATTTTTTTATTTTTTTTGAAGGTACGCCAACAAAAAAATTTGTACAAGTAAAGTTTCTCCCTCATATTTGCACCATAAATGAAAATGAACATTACAAATAACAACGGTTGGTGGTGGAGCATGGTCAAATGACGTGCCTTACTGCTATTGATATATAAATAGTTGAACCCGGCACCAGTTGCCGGGTTTTTTAATGGATTATTATGAAGAAGATCATTATAGAAACCACTTTTAAAAATTTACTGGCTGATGTGTATACACCGGTAGGTATTTACCTGCGGCTGCGTGACCGTTTCAGGGACACGGTTTTACTGGAAAGTACCGATTTTCATGCAGGGGAGAACAGCTATTCTTTTATCGGCATCAATGCAGTGGCCGGCATAGAGATCAGCAATCCATCTGCCATTGAATTTAAATTGCCGGGGCAAAATGCCGAAAGGATAAAACCGGGATTAACCACCGATGTGCCTCAGCTGCTTTGGGATTTTATGCAGCGTTTTGAAGTAAAGGAAGCTGCTCCAAAACCGGTTAATGCGGCACAGGGATTGTTTGGATATACCGCATTTGATGCGGTGCAGTTTTTTGACCACACCCCCGGCACCTCTTCAGGTATAGAGGGGGGCGACAGCATTCCGTTAATGCGTTACCGGCTTTATCAATACGTTATTGCCATCAATCATTTTAAAGATGAGCTGTTCATCTGCGAAAATCATATAAACGGAATTGAAAGTGAATTTGATCTAATTGAAAGTTTGATCAAAAGCAAAGATGTTCCGGGTTTCCCTTTTAAAAGTACCGGTGAAGAAATATCAAACATCACCGATGCAGCGTTTATGGAAATGGTTAAGAAAGGCCTGGCCGCCTGTTACCGGGGTGATGTGTTTCAGATCGTATTGAGCAGGAGATTTGAACAAAGATTCACCGGGGATGAATTCAATGTGTATCGTGCTCTGCGGAGTATAAACCCATCGCCATACTTGTTTTATTTTGATTACGGCGATTATAAGCTGATGGGGTCTTCGCCCGAAAGCCAGTTGATCGTAGATAAAGGACAGGCCATTGTACATCCCATTGCCGGTACTTTTAAACGAACCGGTAATGATGAGGAAGACAAAGCCCTGGCCTGTAAACTGGAAAATGATGAAAAGGAAAATGCCGAACATGTAATGCTGGTTGACCTGGCAAGGAATGATCTCAGCCGCATGTGCAGTAAGGTAGAAGTAACGCAATATAAAAAGGTCAATTATTACAGCCATGTAATTCATTTGGTAAGTGAGGTAACGGGCAGGGTTGGGCCGGAAGCAAATCCGTTCAGGTTACTGGCTGCAACATTTCCGGCCGGAACATTAAGCGGTGCTCCAAAAATAAGGGCCATGCAACTGATCAATGAATTTGAAACAACCCCACGGGGCTATTATGGGGGTGCCATCGGGTTTGTTGGTTTTGATGGAACAGTGAATCATGCCATTATGATACGCACTTTTTTGAGCAGGAACAATACCCTGGTTTACCAGGCAGGGGCAGGCGTGGTGGCAGTGAGTAACCCCGAAAGTGAATTGCAGGAAGTAAATAATAAATTGAACGCATTAAAACAGGCGATAGTGCTGGCACAAAATATTGGATTATGAAAATACTGGTTTTTGACAATTACGATTCGTTCACCTACAATCTGGTTCACCTGGTAGAAAAAATTACCGGTGAAAAAGCAGGTGTGTACCGGAATGACCAGATAGCCCTGGAAGATGTGGCCGCCTATGATAAGATCATTTTATCGCCCGGCCCGGGTATACCGGTAGAGGCCGGATTATTGCTGCCCTTGATTAAACAATATGCTGCAGCAAAATCCATACTGGGCGTTTGTTTAGGCCATCAGGCCATTGCGGAGGCCTTTGGCGGCAGGCTTACAAACTTAAGCACGGTATTTCATGGTGTGGCCACTCCCATAAAAATCAAAAATGATCACGCCCGGGGCGGGTCAAACATATTGACAGGCTTGCCGGAGACAATAGAAGTGGGGCGCTATCATAGCTGGATCGTAAGCGATGAGAATTTTCCTGATGAACTGGAAGTAACAGCAAGAGATGAGAACGGTTATATCATGGCGCTGCAACATAAAACATTTGATGTGCAGGGTGTACAGTTTCATCCGGAGAGTGTGTTGACGCCCGACGGGGAAACAATTTTAAGAAATTGGTTAAAGTAGCAGTATGAAGAAGATCCTGAATTATTTATTTGAACATAAAAGCCTTTCGAGGCAGCAGGCAAAAGAAGTATTGCATAATATTTCCGGCAATGTATACAGCGATGCCGAAATAGCCGCATTTATTACCGTGTACTTAATGCGCAGCATCACCATTGATGAATTACAGGGGTTTCGTGATGCACTGATGGAGCTGTGTGTGCCGGTTGATCTGCAGGGGCAGGATGTAATTGATATAGTAGGCACGGGTGGTGATGGAAAAAATACATTCAATATTTCAACACTCAGCTGTTTCATAGTTGCCGGAACAGGTACCAAAGTGGCCAAACATGGTAACTACGGCGCTTCCTCTATCAGCGGCAGCAGCAATGTGATGGAACAGCTGGGCTATACCTTTAAAAACGATAACGATCAGCTGAATAAAGAACTGGACGAAGCCAATATCTGCTTTTTACATGCACCGCTTTTTCATCCGGCATTAAAAGTAGTAGGGCCGGTAAGAAAGAATTTAGGCGCACGTACTTTCTTTAACATGCTGGGGCCAATGGTTAATCCGGCATTGCCAAAATACCAGTTGGTGGGCGTGTATAATTTGGAAATGGCGAGAATTTATAATTACCTCCTTCAGCAAGGCAACAGTGCTTTTACCATAATACACAGCCTGGATGGGTATGATGAAATTTCCCTGACCGGTGATATAAAAGTGATCACCAATACCGGCGAAAAAATTTACAGTGCCGAAGATTTAGGAAAACGTACGGTAAGCCCCATGGATATTTATGGCGGTAATTCTGTTGAAGAAGCGGCCGGCATATTTTTAAAAATTTTAAAAGGGAATGGCAGCTGGGCGCAGAATGCAGTGGTGCTGGCAAACTCAGCCATGGCACTGCAATGTACCGGTACCTATGCATCCTATGATGAGTGCTATCAAATGGCAGTGGAGAGTTTGGAAAGTGGGAGGGCCTATCAGTCTTTACAAAAACTAACCGGCAGGCAATAATGAATATTTTAGATACCATCATTGAATATAAAAAGGGCGAAGTTGTCCGGAACAAAAAACTTGTTTCTGTAACTCAATTGCAGCAACATAAAAATTTCAGCAGGCCCGTCATTTCACTAACCAGGTTTCTGCAGGATGAAACCGGAACCGGCATTATTGCAGAATTCAAAAGGAAATCGCCATCAAAAGGAATAATAAATGATAAGGCGGATGTACTGAAAGTAACAACTGCCTACACAAAATCCGGGGCATCTGGTTTGTCTGTGTTAACCGATACTGATTTTTTTGGCGGGTTTACAAATGATCTGCTGATTGCAAGGGTGAATGAAATTCCTTTACTGCGTAAAGATTTTATTATTGATGAATACCAGATAACAGAGGCCAAAGCCATGGGCGCAGATGTTATTTTATTGATAGCAGCCTGTTTAACTCCACATCGTGTTGCTGAATTGGCTTTCTTTGCAAAGCGTTTGAAGCTGGAAGTTTTACTGGAGATAAATAATGAAGAGGAATTACAGCATATTTGTAGTGAGGTAGATCTGGTGGGCGTAAACAACCGGGACCTTAAAACTTTTTCGGTAGATATTAACCGTTCCATTGAACTGAGTAAACATATACCTGCTGATAAAATAAAGATTGCAGAAAGTGGGATCAGTAATGTAGAAACAATCAATATTTTTAAACAGGCAGGTTTTAAAGGATTTTTAATGGGGGAGCATTTTATGAAATCTGAAGACCCGGCAAAAACATTTGAACAATTTATAAAAAAACTAAAACAAGAATAATTATGAACACAAAAGTATGTGGCATTACACAGCTAAAACAATTGCAACAGTTAGATGGATTGGATATTGATTTTGCGGGATTGATATTTTATAAGGATTCGCCACGTTATGTGGGAGATAAGATTGCTAAGGAAGATCTGAAGAATTCCGACTTTGACCTGAAAAAAGTAGGCGTTTTTGTTAATGCTGATTATGATGAGATCATGCAGGTGGTGGAAGATTACGGATTGGATGTGGTACAACTGCATGGCGATGAAAGTCCGGACCTGTGCGAAGAATTATCCGAAGATGTGGAAGTGATCAAAGCATTTAAAGTAAAAGACAGCAAAGTGTCTATTGATGAAATGGTGGCTGATTATGATGAAGTGTGCGATTATTATCTGTTTGATACCGCATCATCAGAAGTGGAAGGTGGCACCGGAAAACAATTTGATTGGAATGTGCTGAGCAAGGCAAAAATTGAAAAACCTTTCTTTTTAAGTGGTGGTATTGGCGTGGATGATATTGCAAAAGTGAAAGGCTTTAAACATCCTGATTATTATGCAGTGGATATCAACAGTAAGGTTGAGAAAGAACCAGGTGTTAAGGATATGGCATTGGTATTGCAGTTCAGACAAGGTTTAAAATAAGCAAATGGATTTTAATGTAAATGAATATGGTTACTATGGGAATTTCGGCGGAGCTTTCATCCCCGAAATGCTGTACCCCAATGTAAAAGAGCTGCAGGACAGATACCTGGAAATTATCAATGACGAAGCATTTCAGGAAGAATACCTTTACCTGTTGAACGATTTTGCAGGCAGGCCTACACCGCTTTTTTATGCCGAAAGGCTGAGCCGTAAATACAGCACCAATATTTTTTTAAAAAGGGAAGACCTTTGCCATACCGGCGCACACAAGATCAACAATACCATCGGGCAAATATTACTGGCCATAAAACTCGGTAAAAAAAGGATCATTGCTGAAACCGGAGCAGGCCAGCACGGAGTAGCCACAGCAACGGTGTGTGCATTAAAAGGGTTGGAATGTATTGTGTACATGGGTGAAAAAGATATTGAACGGCAGGCACCCAATGTTGCCCGTATGAAAATGCTGGGGGCAACGGTTGTACCGGCAATCAGCGGCAGTAAAACCCTGAAAGATGCCACCAATGAAGCCATACGCGACTGGATCAATAATCCGGTTGATACACATTATATCATTGGTTCAGTGGTGGGGCCACATCCTTACCCCGATATGGTGGCCAGGTTTCAGAGCATCATCAGTGAAGAAATTAAAAAACAACTGTTTGAAAAAACAGGTAATGAAAACCCGGATTATGTATTGGCCTGTGTTGGCGGCGGCAGCAATGCTGCAGGGGCATTCTATCATTTTTTGGATAATAAAGCAGTGAAATTAATTGCTGTTGAAGCAGCAGGTTGTGGTATTAACAGCGGCATGAGTGCAGCTACAACCCAACTGGGAAAACCGGGTATTCTTCATGGCAGCAAAAGTTTACTGATGCAGACCGGTGATGGCCAGGTAGTAGAACCACACAGCATTTCAGCGGGCTTGGATTATCCCGGTATTGGCCCTTTGCATGCACATTTGTATGAAACCGGCCGTGCCATTTTTATGAGCGCCACCGATAATAAGGCATTGAATGCAGCATTTGAACTGAGTAAACTGGAGGGGATCATTCCTGCACTGGAAACGGCACATGCACTACATGCTTTAAAGATGATCAACTTTAAAAAAACGGATGTGGTGGTGGTTTGTTTAAGCGGGCGGGGCGATAAGGATTTAGATACGTACATGAAACATTTATCATTATGAGATATACATTCATTGTTATTTGCTGCTGTTTTCTTTTTTCATGCAGCGACTCTTTTATCAATCATAAATTGAAATCAGAAAAGATTGGAGATTGTACTGACTATTCCCGAACCATTAAAATGATATCCAATATCAATGGAGAGCGATACGAATTTTATAGCTGTATGGATGACGGATTTAATGGCAGTAATTATACCCTGGTAAGAAACGGCGACAGCATTGTGGTTTCCTTTCCAAAAACCGGTAATCAAAAACAGTCATTGTTTAAACTGATACTGGATGTGGATGCAAAACCCAGTTATCGCCATATTATGATAGATGATCGTGAAGTTGCCCTTGTACCTTACCAAAAATAACCTCACCCCAACCCCTCTCCTGAAAGAGAGGGGCTTTGAGCCGCTGAAGATTTAAATAGTTCTTAATAATTTAACAGTGGGCTCTTATATTTATAACAGGCATGCTAAAATGTAATGAAAGCGTACAATGAAAATCTACACCAGAATTCCAAAGCTTATGCATTTGAATATGCAAGGAGTTTACGCAAAATGCAAACCAAGGCAGAACAGACACTTTGGGAAGCACTGCGTAACAGCAAGGTATGTAATTTAAAATTCAGACGACAACATCCTTTTGATAACTACATTCTGGATTTTTATAATCATAAAATGAGGTTGGTTATTGAGGTTGATGGTGAAATACACAATGATCCGGCAGTTGCAGCTTATGATGAAGTAAGAACAAATAATCTGAATAAAAACGGTTTAACTGTTTTACGGGTTACGAATGATGAAGTAGAAAATAATATGAAACTGGTACTACAGAAAATAGAAGCCTGGTTTCATGAAAATGACTTAATTGAATTTGAGTCCTGGCCTGAAAAAAATGAAAATCAAACTGATAAAATGAATGAGAGCCTCAACGAATCCGCAGAGTCCAAAGCCCCCCTCTCCCTAAGGAGAGGGGATGGGGGTGAGGTTATGAACAGATTAGATAAATTATTTTCTGAAAAGAAAACCAGTGTGTTGAATATTTACTGCACAGCAGGATATCCTCAACTGAATTCAACTGCCGTGGTTATTGCATCCCTGCAGGAACATGGTGCAGATATTATCGAGATCGGTATACCCTATAGTGATCCCATAGCCGATGGACCCGTTATTCAGCAAAGCAATATGCAGGCTTTGCAAAACGGCATGAATATGCATTTGCTTTTTGATCAGTTAAACAATATCAAAGCCACGGTAAAAACTCCACTGATACTCATGGGATACATGAATCCCGTACTTCAGTTTGGCGTGGAGCAATTTTGTGAGGCTGCAGCGGAAGCAGGGGTGGATGGCGTCATCTTGCCCGACCTGCCTATGTATGAATTTGAAACACAATACCAGCAATACTTTAAAAAGTATGATCTTAAATTCATTTTTTTAGTGACTCCCGAAACCGGAACCGACAGAATGAAACAGATTGATCAGTTAAGCAGCGGATTTGTATATGCGGTATCTGCTTCCTCCACAACCGGCAATACATTAGATCAATCAGGTATTGAAGCCAGCCAACACAAAGAAGTTTATTTCAATCAATTAAGGGAATCGGGTTTAACCAATCCCATCCTGGTTGGCTTTGGCATAAATGACAAAGAAAGCTTTAACGCAGCCTGTACACATACAAATGGGGCCATTATTGGCTCGGCTTATATTAATGCTTTAAAATATGCAACAGATATAAATACAACTACAAAAGATTTCATAAATAGTATAAAAGGGTGATCCAAATGCTGAAAACACAGTAAATTGCATTACAATAATTTAATGATGAAAAGAATTTTCCTTTTAGTTTGTTTATTCGCTGCCGTACACTTCATACCTCAAAACAGTTATGCACAGGGTACCCCAAAAACAAAGGCAAAAACCAAAGCCAAAACACCGGCTAAAACTGCTGTAAAATCCGAAGCTGCAGCAAAAACAGAAGTAATCAATTCCGAATTTAATATTATTGGAACCGTTACCGGTTTTAATGAAGGAGCCACGGTAGAACTCTTGAACGGCCAGACCGGTGCCACTGAACTGAGTACTGTTTTAAAAAATGGCCAGTTCAGCTTTAAAGGCAAAATGGATAGGCCGGATTTTAAGATTATACTTTTCAACAGGCAGCAGCCTTACATCACAGTTTTTTTAGACAACAGTAACGTAACCATCACGGGCGATAAGGCTGCAATCGATAAGTCAAAAGTTACCGGTTCGCCCTCGCATACCGCTTTCGAAGATTTTAACACCTCTTTGGAGCCCTATCAGGCCGTATTTGCTCCGGATGGTGCATATGATTCGGCCATGCATGCAAAAGCAATGAGCCTTATCTGGGATTTTGTTACCAGAAATCCCGGTTCTTACATAACCCCATTGGCAATTATCAGGTTCAACCAGATTGCCGATGACATACAGAAAACGGAAATGTTATATAATATGCTGGAGCCTAAAATTAAAGCGACAGCCATGGGGCAGTATATAGCACAGCAGGTAGCCGAAGGAAAGGTAAATGGCAACGGCAGCATTTTGCCGGATTTTTCACAGCCGGATACTTCAGGCATACCGGTTAAGCTTTCCTCTTTGCGTGGTAATTATGTGTTGGTAGATTTTTGGGCAAGCTGGTGCGGCCCATGCCGGCAGGAAAATCCGAACCTGGTTGCTGCTTTCAATAAATTTAAAAGTAAAAAGTTTACAGTTTTAGGCGTGTCGCTGGATAAAACCAAAGAAGCATGGATGGATGCGATACATGTAGATGGATTAACCTGGACACATATAAGCGATCTGCAGGGCTGGCAGAACTCAGTTGCACAGCAGTTTCAGATCTTCAATATTCCCCAAAATATTCTGATTGACCCGGATGGAAAAGTAGTTGGTAAAAACTTACGTGGCCCGGCGTTGGAAAGAAAGCTGGAGAGACTGTTGAAATAATCTTGACTTTTTACTTTTTTCGGGATGGGTTTTTAACCTTTCCTCTTCATCGTTGTCCCGATAGTTATCGGGGTTCCTTGGTACGGTAAATTATTTCCGGGCTTTCATCCGGGTATAGCTTTATACAGATTTTTATTTTTGAATTTTGCCTTTTTACTTTAATTGTCTTTTGTACAATTGCACCGCATTCTCCAATCCCAAATATATGGCATCGCAAATCAACGCATGGCCAATGGAAACTTCCAGTAAGCCGGGGATATGATCTGAGAAATATTTTAAGTTTTGAAGATCAAGATCATGCCCGGCATTTATACCCAGGCCTAATTCATTTGCTTTATCAGCGGCAGCAATGAATGGCTCAATTGCCGGTCCACGGGATGCTGCAGACTGACTGCCCACTGCAAACTGCTTTGCATAAGATTCCGTGTACAATTCGATCCTGTCTGTTCCTGCGGCATAGGCACCTTCAATCATTTCAACCACCGGGTCAACAAAAATGGAAACCCGTATGCCGGCTTGTTTAAAAACAGCGATCATGTCTTTTAAATACCCTGCATGTTCGATCGTATTCCAGCCATGGTTGGATGTGAGTTGTCCAACTGCATCCGGCACCAAAGTGACCTGTGTTGGTTTATTGGCCAGCACCAGGTCAACAAAACTATGCTCCGTACAATTCCCTTCAATATTGAATTCGGTCGTTATCACTTTTTTCAATTCGTATACATCAGCATAACGTATATGCCTTTCATCAGGCCGTGGGTGAACGGTGATGCCATCGGCACCTAAGCGTTCAATATCTTTAGCAGCCTTGATCACATCGGGGTTATTGCCTCCCCGGCTGTTGCGCAGGGTGGCCAGTTTGTTGATATTTACAGAGAGTTTTGTCATTCTTTTTATTAATTATCAAAAATAACAAAAATGCATTGTTTGTAAGGTACCATATTCAAGTGTCATCTTATTATGCAATAGCTGATTTCTGACTCTTTTTCCAAATAAATCTTATCTTGTTTTATAAACCCAGCATTATGTCACGTATATTAATTATTGCAGTCTGTATTGTGCTGTTTAATGCCTGTAACAACAGCAATAACCAGGCAACTTTAACCAATTATAAAACCATTGCAGTGAAGTACCCGCAAACCCAGAAAGATACCGCCGTAAAAGATACTTATTTTGGAACCACGGTACCTGATCCCTATCGCTGGCTGGAAAATGATACCAGCGCCGAAACAGCTGCCTGGGTAAAGGCACAGAATGAAGTAACTGATAATTACCTCGGCCAGATCCCTTTCAGGGATGCCATTAAAGCCAGGTATGAAAAACTGTACAATTACGAAAAATATTCTGCTCCTTTTCGTCAGGGAAAGCACATGTACTATTATAAAAATTCGGGACTGCAGAACCAGAGCGTATTATACCGTGAGGCCGACGGAACCACCACCCCGGAGGAATTCCTGGATCCCAATGCATTTTCGAAAGACGGCACTACCTCACTTGCCGGTATTAATTTTTCAAAAGATGGAAGCATGGCTGCATACAATATTTCAGAAGGCGGCAGCGACTGGCAAAAATTAGTTGTAATGGATGCGGTTAATAAAAAGCAAACAGGCGATACCCTCGAATTAAAATTCAGCGGCGCCAGTTGGAAAGGCAACGAAGGTTTTTATTACAGCAATTACCAGCGCTCCGGTAAGGGTAGTGTGTTATCGGCCAAAAATGAAAATCATAAATTATATTATCACAAACTGGGTACACCGCAATCGGAAGATAAATTGGTTTTTGGTGATGATGCCAACCCGGTACGGTACATATGGGGATATTTAAGTGAGGATGAAAAATGGCTGATACTGGGAGCTGCCAATGAAACTTATGGTAATTCCATGTATGTGCAGGATCTTAGCAAGCCCGGCAGCCCGGTAATTCCGGTTGTAACCGATATGAAGAACAGTCATAGTATAGTTGATGTGGATGATAATTATTTTTATATACAAACTGATAAAGATGCACCCACCAATAAACTGGTAGCTGCACCGGTTACCGATCCCAAACCGGCCAACTGGAAAACGATCATTGAAGCTAAACCAGAGGTACTGAGTACATCAGCTGCCGGAGGAAGTATTTTCTGCACTTATTTAAAAGATGCAGTGAATAAGGTATATCAATACGACCACACCGGCAAACAAATCCGGGAAGTTGAATTACCCGGACTGGGTACGGCTTCCGGATTTTCCGGTAAAAAAGAAGAAAAGGAAACCTACTTTGTATTTACTTCTTATGTAAACCCCGCAACCATTTACAAAATGGATATTGCCGGAGGCAAAACAGCCGTGTATAAAGAATCAAAGGTACAGTTCGATCCAAATGCTTTTGAATCAAAGCAGGTGTTTTATACTTCAAAGGATGGAACTAAAATTCCGATGCTGATCACTTTTAAAAAAGGGATTGTACTGAACGGAAAAAATCCATGCCTCCTGTATGGCTATGGCGGTTTTAGTGTAAGCCTTACCCCATTTTTCAGCACTTCCAATATGATTTTGCTGGAGAATGGGGGTATATATGCCGTGCCCAACATCCGTGGAGGTGGCGAATATGGCGAGGACTGGCACAATGCAGGCATTAAAAGCAAAAAACAAAATGTGTTTGATGATTTTATAGCAGCTGCACAATACCTGGTAGATTATAAATACACATCACGCGATATGCTGGCCATTGAAGGAGGCAGTAACGGCGGGTTGCTCGTTGGCGCCTGCATAACGCAAAAGCCCGATATGTGTAAAGTGGCTTTCCCTGCGGTAGGTGTAATGGACATGCTGCGCTACCATAAATTTACTGCCGGTGCCGGCTGGGCATACGATTACGGTACGGCGGAAGACAGCAAGGAAATGTTTGAATACCTTTACCGTTATTCTCCCTTACATAATATTAAACCGGCTGCCTATCCGGCGACTATGGTTACCACGGCTGATCATGATGACAGGGTGGTGCCTGCTCATTCATTTAAATTTGCTGCCAACATGCAGGCAAATCAGCAGGGAACAAACCCGGTGCTTATCCGTATTGAGACCAAGGCAGGCCATGGTGCCGGAAGAAGCACCCAGCAGGTATTACAGGAGCAGGCCGATAAGTGGAGCTTTATGTTTTATAATTTAGGGGTGAAGCCGGGTTATTGATCTTTATAGTACATATTTAAAAAAGGGGACCCGCTTTTAGGCGGGTCTTGTTTTTTGCGGCAATATTTTTTTTCAGGTGTCTGGCCACTACGCAGAGCGGGAAACTTTAAAATTGCATTTGCTACTCAGATGTCTTTAAATTTAAGCCTGTTTGTAGTGGCCCGACACTTATTCAAATCCATCTTTTACCTTATCCCAAAATATATCCAGAGCAATGATACCGGTCTTTAAAAAACTGATCATTGCCGGCCAGTCTGATTGGTTCAATATGTTAACACCATTCAGCTGATGTGATATGCTGCTGATGGTTTTATGATTGGTCAAAACTGTTTCATTCCATTGCCAGTTGTATGTTTTTGAGGCCAATACTTTTTTTAATGATATGAACTGATTGTAATAATGCAGCCTTTGTTGTTTCTGCGGATGAGAAATTTCAATGGCAATGGATGCGCTGGTATTATCTGCATCCATTTTAAAATGGATATGCCTGATGCCCGTTTTATAATTGATCCAGTTAACTGGGATGCCTGATGCACCGGGTACCGGTTTCATATATAGCCCGAAGCTTGTCCAGAATTGCGTTTTTAATTTTGCATTTTGCTCTTTGGAATACATGGATGCAAGATAAAATATTTATGAACTGGTTTAATTGCCAGGCTTTGGATTAGATGTCTGGCCACTATGCAGAACCTGCAACTTTAAATTGCTTTTATTACGCAGTATCCTTAAGAATTATGAGTGTTTGTAGTGGCCTGACATCTATGGCGGACCTCGTTGTTGCCGGGTATAGGGCAGGAGTGCCCGCGCCGGCGAAAAGTAAAAATTGAACTTAAAAGACGGGAAGCAAACTTATTTTAAATCTGCGGTTACGTTTCCTGATTTATTTGTCAGGTGTGCAACCATCTTTCTGAAATAACAATCTTACTAAAGAGGTGATTTTAAGGTTTCAGCTCGGAAGAGAGTTTGCCTTGCGGCTCTCTTCCATTTTTTTATTGTTGACGTTTGAATTTATGGAGATTGCTTATAACTATTGGATAAAACAGGCTGATCATTGTTATTCGGTATATATTTATGGAATTTTGCTTGCAACCATCACCCCGGGCGAAAAAAAATCCTGGATGGTAAATATCAATGGCGAGGATTACCTGTTCATAAAATCAGGGATGCTAAAGCCTTCGGTCAAAATACGCAGTGTTAAGGATGAAACAGATTTAGGTATAATATCCATGCCATTTTTTTCTTTAATATTTCAGCGGTCTCAATTATTACGAAAGGATGGCGACAAATTGACCTGGGTTAGTAAAAGTATTTTTTCGTTACACTGGTTATGGAAATTGAATAATAAAATTATAATAGAAGGCGTTGAGGATTTTAGTAACAATGGCGTGATCAGGCTTTCTGGCTATCAGCAAGAGTATTACCTGCTTATTATTGCAGGTATGTTTCTTTCTTTAAGAAGAAGACGCATGCTTTTATTTGGCCTTTTTGATGTACGGCACAAATCGATGAAGTACCGCCAAAGCCTTGCTTAAAAAATCATAAGCCTGCGGATGCACTGTAATTCCTTTGAATGTAACCTTTGGTTGGGGCTTCTACAATCTTTTCGTCTATCTGATCAAAACTGATTTGATTTGCAGTAAAAATTATTATGCCTTCGGGGTCACTATGTTCATACCTCAAAACCATTCCGGGAAGGCCTGCAAACATGGGTTCAATATTTTTATCCAGCGGTTTTAAAGCGGTACTGTAATATGCAATAACTTCTTTGCCTTCACCCGGTATGGAGATAATTGCTTTTTTACAGAGATGGCCTGCAACAGTTATGGAGTCATTCACCAAAGTATATACTATGCCGTTGTATCTGGCATTATATTTATTCCAGTCCTCAGGGGAGAGCTGGTATTTGTATCTTTTTTTCCCTGATTCTTTTAGTATGAATACTTTTTCCAGGGCTGAGTCCTGTTTTAAAAAAAAGATACTTTGTATACGCATCAGCGTAACAAGTCTTAACCTTGCCTTTCCGCCTTTTACGATTACCGTTTTTACACCACCGTTATAGGTTTCGGCTATGTCTGCATTCTTTTTATTGCTGTTGATAATGATGTCATACACAATAGTGATGTTATTATACATCACAGAACTGTCGGGCAATCCTTTTGCAGGTTGAGCCCCGGCATTGGAGGCACAAAGGTAAAAGCCGATGAGTAATATAATATTGTTTATCCTCAATGTGGTGTACGTGCTTAATTTTTAAAAATAAATTCTGAAAGGTCTAAAATGTCTAAGGGGTTCTTACGTATTTTGTTATCAAAATTATCCTCATCTTTTCTTTTCCATTTGTTAAGCTTTTTCTTTAATCTGCGGGCCTTTAAGGTTGGCTTTTTTTTGCCATTTACTGCGTACAGTTGTTTTAGAAACACGGCCATTTTATCAGAAACATTTACGTAAGAGTATTTGTTCAGGGATATCTTCGGATCTTTTTTTACGTCTGTTAAAAACGCTTCTGCCTGGCTATAATTAAAGCTGGTTAAAGTGTACAGAAAATCATTATCCAGAATATTTGCATTTACATTATTGGTTATAAAGGCTTTGCCGGTTGTGTAGTGGTATTGGCGCCGTTTTACAGCTGTAATTTCAGTTGTATTTGCTTGTTGAACAGGGTCTGTGGCTTTTGCTGTTGCCGGTATAACCGGTTCAATCTTAATGGTATCTGATAACCTGTCTTGCTGTGAAGTATTAATGGCTGTTTGCTCCTGATCAGGTTTTACAGATTGTGTATATATAAAAAATGCTATGCCGGTAATAGCTGCAGCAGCTGCTGCCCTGTAGCCCCACACGATAAGTTTGCTTTTATGGGGTACAGCCGGGTTTTCACTGTTATTTGCCAGTGCTTCAGATATTTTCTTAAAATCAAATGGCGGGGCTGTATGTTCAGGGTGAACATAAGACTGTAAACTGCCCAGTATTTTATCTTCACCTGTATTTGTTGATTCAGCAATACCAGGTATATCCGGCAATTTTTCTTTACCAGGTAAAGATTCTTTTCCAAGCGACATTTCTCTGATCTTTCTCCACAGTTTTGCATATACATTCCCGGGAGGAGATACAGAATAGTCCTGTAGATCTTTAAATATTTTATTAGTACCGGCCATAAGTTTCTAAAATACTCTTTTGTAAAATCAATTTGGCTCTCGACAATTGAGATTTACTGGTACCTTCGGAGATACCAAGTATTTCTGCAATTTCCCGATGATTGTATTGCTCTACTAGGTATAGATTCACAATCGTTCGATAACCGTTAGGTAACTGCTGGATTATTTTTAGAAGGTCAGCCTGTGTAAGTTTTCCGATGCCGGTTAATTCGGTACTGGAAGAATTATTATTATCTTTTAATTCATTAAAGATCAGTTTTTGTTTATTCTTCAGATAATCAAGGCAAACATTGACAAATATGCGCCTTGCCCATCCTTCAAATGAACCGAGTCCTTTAAATCCCGGTAAATGTTTATAAACCCTTATTATGCCTTCCTGAAAAACGTCGTCTGCATCTGTTTTGTTGCCTACATAACGGAGGCAAAGACTATACATTTTACCTGAAAGCATATCGTAAATGGCCCTAAAGGCCTTCTCATCACCATCTAATGCCATGGTTAGTATGACTTCAAGGGGAACGTCAGGGTTGCATTGGGCCGGTATTTTATTTTCAATTTGTTTAATTAACATCTCAGAAGTGATTGTGTAATCTTAAATTGTTTTAATATTCGCCATTATTTATATACGTATCAGGCCCGGTAATGCATTTATCCGCTTTTACGGGAAAGTAATTGCCGATATTACAGGAACCCGCTTTCAGACGGGTTCCTGTAATAAATAAATGTATAGTATTTGTAAATATTAATACCTGTAAGCATCGGTCTTAAACGGACCTTCTTTTGGAAGACCCAGGTAAGCGCTTTGATCAGGTGTTAACTCATCTAATACCACGCCGATCTTGGCAAGGTGTAAACGGGCAACTTTCTCATCCAGGAACTTTGGCAATACGTACACTTTGTTCTCGTATTTATCGGTGTTGGTCCACAATTCAATCTGGGCAAGGGTTTGGTTGGTGAACGATGCACTCATTACAAACGATGGGTGACCGGTTGCACATCCTAAATTTACCAAACGGCCTTCAGCCAGGATGATCACGTCTTTACCATCGATGGTGTACATATCAACCTGTGGCTTGATGGTATTTTTGGTAGCACCGTAGTTTGCATTTAACCAGGCCATATCAATTTCAATATCAAAGTGACCGATGTTACAAACGATGGCTTTGTCCTTCATAACACGAAAATGTTTTTCAGTGATCAGGTCGCGACAGCCTGAAGCTGTAACAATAATATCAGCTTCTTTAACTGCTTCGATCATTGGCTTCACTTCAAAACCATCCATGGCTGCCTGTAAGGCACAGATAGGATCGATCTCGGTAATGATAACGCGGCAACCTGCACCTTTTAATGAAGCGGCAGAGCCTTTACCCACATCACCGTAAGAACCAACCACAGCTACTTTACCAGCCATCATCACATCCGTAGCACGGCGGATAGCATCTACTAAACTTTCTTTACAACCGTACTTGTTATCAAATTTAGATTTGGTAACAGAATCGTTGATGTTGATGGCAGGTATAGGCAAAGTACCTTTTTCCATACGTTCGTATAAACGGTGAACACCAGTGGTAGTTTCTTCTGATAAACCTTTCACGTGCTGGATCAACTCAGGATATTTATCAAACACCATGTTGGTTAAGTCACCACCATCATCCAGGATCATATTTAAAGGACGGTCAGCAGCACCAAAGAATAAGGTTTGCTCTATACACCAATCAGATTCTTCCTGTGTTTGTCCTTTCCAGGCAAAAACACCAACGCCGGTAGCGGCAATAGCAGCAGCAGCCTGGTCTTGTGTACTGAAAATATTACAAGAGCTCCATTTAACCTCTGCACCCAAAGCAGTCAGGGTTTCAATTAAAACCGCAGTCTGTATGGTCATGTGCAGGCAACCGGCAATACGGGCACCTTTTAAGGGTTGTGATGGTCCGTATTCTTTACGGATCGACATCAGGCCCGGCATTTCTGCTTCGGCTAACATAATTTCTTTACGGCCCCATTCGGCAAGGCTCATATCTTTAACCTTGTGGGCTAATTTAAAATCGATGGAATTGGTTGTTGCTGACATATTGATTGATTTAGAATGCAAATGTACATTTTATAGAATAATATTCTAAATAGTTTATTAACTTTAGGATATAATGCTGTTTTACATGATAATACAGCATAAAATATAAGTTTATCATGCCAAAAGCGATCCAAAAAGAAAATACGCCTGTTGCCACTGCAGTACTTGATAAAAAAGACATGGCCATACTGAAACTTTTACAGGAAAATGCAAGGATCACAGTAAAGGAGATCTCCGAAAAAATTCACCTGAGCACAACACCTGTACATGAACGCATTAAACGTATGGAAGAGCGTGGGGTAATTAAGCAGTATGTAACCCTGGTAGATCAAAACAAGATTGACCTGAACCTGATGGTGATCTGTTATGTTTCTTTAAAGGAACACAGCAAAACCGCCGGTGTAAAATTTATTAAAACCATTAATGAACTGCATGAAGTAATTGAATGCTACAGCATCAGCGGCGAATTTGATTTTATGCTGAAAGTGGTTTGTAAAGACATGAATGCCTATTACGATTTTCATGTAAACAAATTAAGCCAGCAGGAAAATATGGGCAATGTGCAGAGTGTTTTTGTGATGGGTATTATAAAGGAAACGCATCAGCTGGTGCATTAGGGCAGGATAGGGATGTTGAGTTAGTGGTCAATCGTCATTGGTCAGTAGTCATTGGTCAGTTGTCTGTGGTCTGTTGAGTGGAATATCAGCAGCAGTGCTTTTAAAGAAAAATATTATTTTACTTTAATCTTCAGTCCGGGTGCAAACATCAGGCGGCCCTGTGCATCTTTAACTACGATATCAAAAAAGTATAACTCTTCACCGGCCCGAAGCTGTTCGGTTAAAATCTTAATCCAGATTGGCGATAGGGGTGTAGTTTTAAAATTATCTATAACCGTGCTCATGATCGGGGTGACCTTTCCGGTCCGTTCATCTTCTGTAACCGCTCTTTTCCTGTACATGGCCTGGTAAGAGGATATGGTATATGTATTTTTTTGAGCGTCGGTAACTTTAAGCGGCAGTTTAACCAATTGTAAAGCTTCCTGCATTACTACGGTTACACTGTCACTTCGTATGCCCAGCATGCTGGTAAGTTTTGGCGGTGTATATTTTTGAAAGCCGGCAGGCCTGGCCGGTGATACAGCCTTTGGCTTTGGTTTTTGGGCAAAAGCAACGGACAGAGTAAAGGAAAAAACAACCGGTAATATGAGTTTAACAAAACCTGACATAGCTTGTGATTTAAAAACGAAATTAAACAACTATTAATATCTATTTTACGTTTTAACTGATCGTTGACAAACTCTCTTCAATGGTCCTTATCCGTGCCTGGGCATCGGCTTTTTTCTTTTGCTCAAGCGCCAGCACTTCGGGTTTGGCGTTTTGTACAAATTTTTCGTTGCTTAATTTTTTTTCTACTGATGCCAAAAATCCTTTTTGATGTTCCAGGTCTTTTAAGAGATCGTCTTTTAAAGTAGCTGTATCCAGTTGCTTGTCCGTTTTAATGTAGAATTTATCTTTTTCCACTGCAACAACAATAGTATTGGCAATGGCTTCGGTTGTAAATGAAAGTTCATCTGCATTTACCTGTTTGCTCAGTATGCTTTGGATAGAACTGTAACTTTCTTTGGAAGCTGTTTCTATAAAAAGTTTGATGGCTTCTTTTGGTTTCAGCTGATTTTTGTTTCTTCCGTCCCGGATGTTGGTAATTACCTGTTTCAGCAGTTCACCCTGTGCCAATATCTTTTCATCAACAGGTTTAACCGCAGTAAATTGTTTTATACAAAGATCATCCGTTTGCTCTTTCAGTAAATGATAAATTTCTTCGGTAACAAAAGGCATATAAGGATGCAACAACTGCATCAGCTCTTCAAAATAACCAACTGTTTTGTTATATACTTCAGCGTCTATGGGTTGTTCAAAACCGGGCTTGATCCATTCTAAATACCAACTGCAGAAATCATCCCATATTAAAGAGTAAATAGTTTTCAATGCCTCACTCAAACGGAATTGCTTCATCAAAGCATCAACTTCTGCTTTTACCTTGTTTAATCTGTTTTCAAACCAATCTAGCGGAAAGCTGTTAGCCGTTAGCTCTGAGCTATTAGCTAAAGGCTCATGGCTAACAGCTTGCCTCCCTTCCCACATCTTCAAAAGCTTCAATGCATTCCAGATCTTGTTATTAAAATGCCGCCCCTGCTCCAGGCTGTTTTCATCAAACATCAGGTCGTTGCCTGCAGGTGATGAAACCATAATGCCAAAACGTACTGCATCGGCTCCGTATTTATCGATCAGTTCAAGTAAATCAGGACTGTTGCCCAGACTTTTACTCATCTTGCGCCCCAGTTTATCTCTTACCATACCGGTAAAATAAACATCTTTAAATGGGATCTGTTTTTCATATTCCAAACCAGCCATAACCATTCGGGCCACCCAAAAGAAGATGATATCCTGCCCGGTCACCAGTACAGATCCCGGGTAAAAATATTTCACTTCCGCATTGCCGGGCTCGGTAATGCCTTTAAAGACCTGTGTTGGCCATAACCAGGAAGAGAACCAGGTATCCAGCACGTCATCATCCTGCTTCAGTCCGTTCTTTGGTTCTTCCCTGTACAACGTATAATATTTTTCCAGGGCTTCATTTTCATTTTCGGCAACCACCATTCTTCCTTCTTCATCATACCAGGCTGGTATTTGCTGGCCCCACCAGAGCTGGCGGCTGATGCACCAGTCCTTCACATTTTCAAGCCAGTATTTATAGGTGGCCAAAAATTTGTCGCCGGGATGTATTTTAATATCACCGTCTACAACTGCCTTTAATGCAGGCCCGGCCAGTTCTTTCATTTTTACAAACCACTGTGTGCTTATTCTTGGTTCTACCACAACGCCTGTACGCTGACTGTAACCCAGTCTGGTTGTATATTCCTCTTCTTTGGTTAAGAAACCCTGTTCTTCCAGTTCTTTAATAATTTTTTTCCGGGTAACAAAGCGGTCTTCACCAATATAAATTTGTGCGGCTGCACTCATGGTACCATCTTCATTGATGGTGTTCACTACTTCCAGGTTATGCTTCAGGCCTAAGTTATAATCGTTAATATCGTGTGCCGGTGTTACTTTCAGGGCGCCGGTCCCAAAAGAAGCATCTACATACTCATCAAAAATTATGGGTATGCGGCGGTTGATCAACGGCACAAAGGCATACGCCCCTTTTAAATGCGTATATCGTTCGTCATTTGGATTTACGCAAATGGCAGTATCGCCCATAATGGTTTCGGGGCGTTGAGTGGCTATACTGATGTAAGCTTCTTTTCCGGTATCCAATTTGTAACGGAGATGATACAGCTTACCGGTAAGGTCTTTGTATTCCACTTCTTCATCGCTCAATGCGGTTTTTGCAGACGAATCCCAGTTGATCATTCTTGCCCCACGGTAGATGAGCCCTTTATTGTACAGATCGATAAACACTTTTATTACCGCCTGGTAATAATGGTCATCCATGGTAAAAGTGGTGCGGTCCCAGTCTACACTGCAGCCCAGCCTTTCGATCTGGTTATAGATAATACCTCCGTATTTATCCTTCCATTCAAATGCGTATTTTAAAAATGCTTCTCTTGTTAAACTGTTTTTATCAATGCCCTTTTCTTTAAGCATACCCACTACTTTGGCTTCGGTAGCAATAGAGGCATGGTCGCTGCCGGGAACCCAGCAGGCATTAAAACCGCTCATGCGGGCTTTGCGTACCAATATATCCTGTACGGTTTCATTCAGGGTATGCCCCATGTGCAGTACACCGGTAACATTGGGGGGTGGGATAACCACGGTAAATGCAGGGCGGTTATCGGGCTTACTGTTAAAATAACGTTTGTCAAGCCAATGTTTGTACCATTTACTTTCCACTGCTGCCGGTTCAAAATTCTTAGTCAATTCCATATGATGTGCTTCCTTGTATTATTGGATTGCAAAAGTACAAAAAAGAGGGGAGGTTTCAGTGCCGTGTTTATGGCAAAGGTTTTACACGGGCAGGCCATCTTTCATGTATTATAATGGTGACAGGCTGCAGCAAATTTCAACCGATCTTCTAAAAAAAAGCCCCGTTCTTTTGCAGAACGGGGCTTTATATAAAAAGACAGGTTTTATTGTATCACAAATTTGGAAGATAAATTGCCTTCTACTTTATTTAGTTTGATCAGATAAACACCTTTTGGTAAATCGCCTACATAAATGCGTTGCAGGTTATTTGTCATGTTGATCGTACGCATCATCACTCCCTGTGCGTCAAATATATTTAACTGAGACTGCCTGTCAATATTGCCCGGTACACTTACATTTACATAGTCAATAACCGGGTTGGGATATATTTTTAATACACCTGTTTTGGTTATCTCTTGTGGCGTTTCTGAAAGGGATGCGGTTCCTAACTGTACTTTTAAAGTGTAACAGTTTGTAGCATTATTAGCACTTCCGCTTGGATATACTCTTGCATAGTAGGTACCTGCAGTTACCGATCTGCTGATGGTTTCATTGGTTGTACCGCTATTACTTGAAGTTTGTACGGTACTGCCGGCACTATTCAATAAGCGTAAATGATAGTTTGCCGGAAGTGTAGTTAAGGTCATGGTAATAGTGCCACCTGTTGTAATTACAAATTTATAATAGTCATTATCGCCAGATGGACTAAGCGTTCCTTTAATATCTGTATTGAAAGGAATAGTGGCAGCGCCTGCAGTACTTCCATTGGTGCTTACATCATAAATGCCGGCTCAACCTGTTGCCACTG
>CALRVV010000003.1:0-300058 GCA_943371705.1 Chitinophaga pinensis
CCAATATAGTTGTACTCGCCAAATTCAACATCTTTCTCTGCATAGATCAAATAAGGAGTATTGTTCTGGTCGTCATTAACGGTTACCGTAAATGTGCAGCTTACGGAGTTGTTGGCTGCATCGGTCGCCGTCCAGGTTACCGTAGTTACACCGCGGGTAAGCAATACATCCTTCAGCGACTGCATGGTACCGGTACCGCTGCCTGTGGTAGCGCCGGTTAACACATAGGTAAGCGAAGTAACCCCACAGTTATCCGTGGCCGTTGCATTAAACTCGGTGTTTTGAACCTTGTAGGTGCACAGTCCCGAATTGGTTAAACGGATGGCTGAAGCCGGGCAGCTGATGATCGGATTCTCATTGTCGTTAACCGTTACCGTAAAGCTGCAGGTAGTAAAGTTTCCGCTAACATCTGTTGCAGTTGCCATTACATTTGTAGTACCCACAATAAATACCGTACCCGGATTTTTTGAATACGTGATTGTTACAGGGCTGCAGTTGTCTGTAGCAGTTGCTGCAAAATTCACAATGGCTCCGCAATAACCGAGGTCATTATTTACTGTAATATTTGCAGGGCAAGTAATTACCGGTGCTGTTACATCCTGTACCGTGATCGTTTGAACGCACTCACTGTAATTTCCTGTTACATCTGTAGCTCTCCAGGTTCTGGTGATCACATAATTGTAATGACCGCTATTTGAAGCATTTGGATCCTGCGAGCTGGTTTGGCTTTGTGTAATCACTACTGCTGAGCAATTGTCTGTGCCCGTTGCAACGCCTGTTGCTGCAGATGTATTATCATCCTGGCAATTGACAGTTACATCAGCAGGACAAGTAATTACTGGTGCAGTAATATCCTGTACCGTGATCGTTTGAACACATTCGCTGAAGTTACCTGTTACATCTGTAGCTCTCCAGGTTCTGCTGATTACATAATTATAATGACCGCTATTAGCAGGATTTGCGTCCTGTGTTGTTGTTTGGCTTTGGGTAATCACAATATTACCTGCAGGAGTACAGTTGTCAGTCGCGGTGGCAGTGCCAGTAGCAACCGAACTGTTATCATCCTGGCAATTAACAGTAACATTCGCAGGGCAGCTTATTATTGGAGCCTCGTTATCTGTTACCGTGATGGTCTGCGTACAGGTGCTTACATTATTATGAATATCTGTTACCGTCCATATCAATGTGGTTGTTCCTACAGAATAAACTCCCGAGGCATTTGATGAGTTGGTACGGTTGTTCGTTACACTTAAGACTCCGCAATTATCACCCGTTGCAGGAGATACTACCGTTACCTGCGCACTGCACAAACCTGCATCAGCAGTTTGTATTTGGTTTGGAGCACAGGTGATCGATGGTAACTCATTATCTATTACGGTAATGGTCTGCGTGCAGGTGCTCACATTGTTATGTATGTCGGTCACCGTCCATATCAATGTTGTTGTTCCTACAGGATAAACTCCCGAGGCATTTGATGAGTTGGTACGGTTGTTCGTTACACTTAAGACTCCGCAATTATCACCCGTTGCAGGAGATACTACCGTTACCTGCGCACTGCACAAGCCTGCATCAGCAGTTTGTGTTTGATTTGGAGCACAGGTGATTGATGGTGCTTCGTTGTCTGTTACCGTAATCGTCTGCGTGCAAGTGCTCACATTGTTATGTATGTCGGTCACTGTCCAGATCAACGTTGTTGTGCCTACTGGATAAACTCCTGAAGCGTTTGACGTATTGGTACGGTTGTTCGTTACACTTAATACGCCGCAGTTGTCGCCTGTTGCAGGCCCAACCACTAACACATTCGCATTACAAACGCCTTCATCAGCTGTTTGTGTTTGATTAGGTGCACAGGTGATTGATGGTGCTTCGTTGTCTGTTACCGTAATCGTCTGCGTGCAAGTGCTCACATTGTTATGTATGTCGGTCACTGTCCAGATCAACGTTGTTGTGCCTACTGGATAAACTCCGGAGGCATTTGAAGTATTGGTACGGTTGTTCGTTACACTCAACACTCCGCAGTTGTCCCCTGTTGCAGGAGATACCACAGTTACCTGCGCATTACAAACACCTTCATCAGCAGTTTGTGTCTGGTTTGGTGCACAAGTGATCGATGGTGCTTCATTGTCTGTTACAGTAATCGTCTGTGTGCAAGTGCTCACATTGTTATGTATGTCGGTCACTGTCCAGATCAACGTTGTTGTCCCTACAGGATAAACTCCCGAAGCATTTGAAGTATTGGTGCGGTTGTTCGTTACACTCAATACACCGCAGTTGTCACCTGTTGCAGGACCAACCACTGTTACGTTCGCATTGCAAACTCCTGCATCAGCAGTTTGTGTCTGGTTGGGTGCACAAGTGATCGATGGTGCTTCATTGTCTGTTACAGTAATCGTCTGCGTGCAATTGCTCACGTTGTTATGTATGTCTGTCACAGTCCAGATCAACGTTGTTGTGCCTACCGGATAAACTCCAGAAGCATTTGAAGTATTGGTACGGTTGTTCGTTACACTCAACACACCGCAGTTGTCGCCTGTTGCAGGCCCAACCACTAACACATTCGCATTACAAACGCCTTCATCAGCAGTTTGCGTTTGGTTAGGTGCACAAGTGATCGATGGTGCTTCGTTGTCTGTTACCGTAATCGTCTGCGTGCAAGTGCTCACATTGTTATGTATGTCGGTCACTGTCCAGATCAATGTTGTTGTGCCTACTGGATAAACTCCGGAGGCATTTGAAGTATTGGTACGGTTATTCGTTACACTTGCTACACCGCAATTATCTCCCGTTGCAGGAGATACTACCGTAACCTGTGCATTGCATAAACCTGCATCAGCAGTTTGTGTTTGGCTTGGTGCACAGCTGATAGATGGAGCTTCATTGTCGGTTACAGTAACTGTAAAGCTGCAGGTATTTGTATTGCCTGAAGCATCTGTAGTTACAAAAGTATTTGTTGTAGTGCCTACAGGGAATGTTGAACCTGATGGCAAACCTGAAGTTTGAACCACAGCACTGCTGCTCCATGAAATCACTACCTGGCCATTTCCTGTATTACTTACAGTGTTTACCTGATTGCTGCCGGCATTAAAAGATCCGCCGCCACCGCCGCCAGTGTAAGGATAATTACCCGATGTTCCACCACCAGAATATCCACCACCACCACCGCCATTTCCACCGCAACACCAGCCGCCGCCGCCACCGCCAAATCCACCTGGAGCCCAGTTAGAGAGTTGTCCACCTGCGCCGCCATTAAGATATGATTTACCCTGGGAATTGGGGATAGGACCGGTTCCATTGGTATAGAAACCTCCTCCAGCTCCACCATTACTATTTGCTGCTGTACCGCCATTTCCATTAATGCCTCCCGCCCCCTGACCATTGGCGCCATTAGTACCTGAAGTGGTAGTTACTGCATTAATACCATTTTGCAGAGGCCCGCAAATACCGAAGTTGTTTGTAGCACCTCCACCTCCTCCGGAAATAATCAAAGGGATATTTCCCTGCCGAACCACAAATGTTCCGCCTCCTCCACCGGCATCATTTCCATTTAATCCGGTTTGCCCTTGCTGGCCAACCAAAACAGATAATATCTCACCTGGCGTTACAACAAAATCTCCAGTCATCACAGCACCTTTTCCACCGGTAGCGTTACAAATTACAGAAACGTTACCACCCTGTGCACCTTTGGTTGTTATTTTTAACGAAGTTATACCGGCAGGTACAGTAAAGTTTTGTATAGTACCCGAATAATTAAAAGTTTGACTACTATTATTAACCGCCAAGCCACAATTGTCTGTGGATACTGGCATTGCATAATTCACCACTGCTCCACAAATACCATTATCATTACTCCTGGTTATTGGAGCAGGACAGGTAATGGTAGGTGGTGTAACATCTATCTTCGTTACTGTTATGTTGCAACTGCGGCTGTTGTTTGATGCATCAGTAACTGTAAACGTTACCGTTATTGTTCCTGTTCCATTCACTGGTGTGCCTGGCGCAGGGTTTTGTGTTATTACCAAAGCATTCTGTGGAGTACAATTGTCTCCAACTGTTAACAGGTTCCTGTAATCAGGTAACACACCTGCGCAGGTTGCATCCAGGTCAATGGTTTGATTAGCCGGACAAACAATGGTTGGCTGCTCGTTGTCTGTTACTGTAACCGTTTGAGGGCAGCTTGCTGTACGTCCATATGCATCAGTTGCAGTCCAGGTTATGGTTGTAGTTCCAACCGGGTATGGTGCGTTCAATGCTAGTGCATCACTACGTACACCCGTTACCGTTACACCCGGACAATTGTCAGTTGCAGTGGCAGGGGCCGGGTTAAAGCTGTAGGTACATAATCCTGCATCTGCAGTATGTGTAATATTAGCACCACAGGTTATTACCGGGTTCTCATTGTCGGTAACCTCTATTGTTTGTGTGCAGCTAACCGAATTTTCATTTTGGTCCATTGCTGTCCATGTAATGGTAGTTATACCCACGGGGTACATCGCATTCAATGGCTGGTTATCACTCCGTACGCCGCTAACAAGTACACCGGGACAATTATCGCCACCCGTTGGAGCCGTGATATTCAAATTGGCACCACATAATCCCTGGGTGTTATTTACATTAATATTAGCAGGACAGGTTATTGTAGGATCCTGTACATCTGATACAATGATGGTTTGTATGCAGCTCGCTGTTCTGCCATTTACATCGGTTGCTGTCCAGGTAATAGTAGTTGGACCAACAGGGTAAGGTGCAGTTAATGCAAGTGCATCACTTCTTATTCCCACAATGGTTTGTACACCACAATTATCAGTAGCCGTAGCAGGTGTTATAGCAATTGCAGCGGCACAGGTGTTTATATCATTGCCCACGCTGATATCAGCAGGACAGGCAATTACCGGGTTCTGGTTATCAACTACAACCACGTTGAATGAACAGGTAGTTACATTATTTGCAGCATCCGTTGCTGTATAAGTAACCACTGTTGTTCCAACAGGGAAAGTAGCTCCCGGAAGATGGCTTGCAGTCATGCTTACACCAGGACAATTATCGCTGGCAGTTGGCGGATTCCAGGTAACCTGGTTGCTGCAGACTCCGGCAGCCGCATTTACCGGTGCCGGCGAAGGGCAACCGGTAATTATCGGAGACTGGTTATCGATCACCGTTACTGTAAAGCTTGCAGTAGAAACATTATTATGTACATCTATGGCTGTATAGGTTACTGTGGTAACACCAACAGGGAAAACATCTGCATTGCCGCCACCTGCGGCACTGCTTGCTAAAGATTGTATAGCACAATTATCCGTAGCCGTTGGCGCCGTCCAGGTTACAAACCTTGAACAATTATTTGCCAATGCGTCCACTGTAATATTAGCCGGCATATTATTTATTACCGGCAATTCATTGTCAGTTACTGTAACCGTAAAACTGCACGTAGCTATGTTACCACTGGCATCGGTTACCCGGAAACTGTTTGTTGTTACTCCAACGGGGAACACACTTCCACTGGCTAAACCAGCTGTTTGTGTTACTACCTGGCCCGGACAATTATCGGCTGATGTTACTGTGTAAGTTACTGTTGCGCCGCATACACCCAGATCAGTGTTTACTGCTATTGGTGCAGGACAAGTGATAGTTGGATTCTGATTATCAACTACCGTTACTGTAAAGCTGCAGGATGTTGAATTATTTGAACCATCAGTTGCAGTAACGGTAACCGGTGTGGTTCCTATGTTAAAGACCGAACCGGAAGGCGGATTATAGGTATACGTTACCGCTCCGCAATTATCGGTTGCTGTTGCACTATACGTTGCAGTTGCCGTACATTGGCCTGGTGCTGTATTTAACGTTTGGTTAGGTGCGCAGCCTGTTGCATTAACCAGGATATACAGTTTCCGGGTTGTGTAAGCTGCAGTATTATAGGCATAGGTCCAGTCCGGGTGACCTGAGCCACCCACCTGGTTTCCTATACCAAGATCATCATTGGCACTTGCATAGTCCCAGGCGTTATAGGCAAAAATAGTTTGTGCTGCACCGTAATTATGTACCTGGAAAGAACCATAACAGGATGCACCTGAATGGCTATCATTAAAATCATAAAGACCGTTATTACCTGCAGGAATAGTTCCAAGGCCGGCTCCGGGACCGTAACAGTCATGCCACATTTCGATATTACCAGGTATTCCTGTTGCATTGGTAACACCAGAACCTGCACTGCCCGTTACATTCATATTGGAAACTGCCTGTTGCCATGCTACATTGTTAAAAGCAGCATTGGGAATACCCAACTGGGTAAGGTTGCTATTGAATTTATCCATAGAAACCCAAACCCATTTTGAACCCAGGTCCATGAAGTAGGCCACCCTGTTATAGGTTATACCGCTGGCTGCTGAATTATTAATGGTATACGGAACTGAGTTATTATTATAATCAGCACTTTGCGGTATATCCAATTGATATACCAGTTTATATTGTGCTGCTTCGGGAATATTGGCCAATGCCAGTGCAGGTGCAGCTGAAAGGCCAGCGCCACCAAATACAGGTGGTTGATTGTCATTCACCGTTATGGTAAAGGAGCAGCTTACTGTTCCGCAACTACTGGTTGCAGTTGCTGTAACCGTTGTTGTACCTACAGGAAAGAGACTACCTGAAGCATGAGAATAGGTGATAACCGGAACGGGTATCCCGGTAGCTGCTGCTGCAGGATAGGTAACTGTTGCTCCACATAAACCTGTTGTATTATTGATGGTAATATTTGCAGGACAAACAATCTGTGGGGCTACACATGATACCGTTACCGTAAATGAACACTGTGCTGTATTACCAGATGCGTCGGTAACTGTATGCGTAACTGTTGTTGTTCCTATGGGGAAAGTAGAACCACTGGCTAAACCGGCAATCCTGTTTGTTAATGCACCCGGGCAATTATCTGTACCCACCGGTGTTGTATAATTTACCACTGCACCTGATGCACTGGTTGCATTAACTGAAATGTTTGATGGACAGCTGATAACAGGTGCCTGGTTATCAACTACCGTTACCACCTGAGTACAGGTAGCTGTATTGTTACTTGCATCAGTAGCCGTCCAGGTTACTGTGGTATTGCCGATTGGGTAAGTTGCTGGTGCATTGTTAGTAACGTTTGGAGCCGAAGAAACATTTCCACCCACCCAATTGGAAGTTGCACCTGTTAAAGCAAAATTATTAAGTGTTCCATTATTGCCATTTCCTGAAGCATCGATTGCAGTAGTTATGCCTGCATTATTGCCAGCAGCTACTCCTTGATTAAAATGATAAGCAGCAACAAGGCCTGCCTGGGCATTTAACTCATTGTTCATATTTGCCTGTATCTGTGCCTGGGTTCTTGCATTGCTCCAGATACGAACTTCATCAATAGACCCATTAAAATTTGCAGGCCCATACCATAATAAATTACCAATGGATAGGTTGTTATTTGTTATGACTCTTGTTCCTGTAATACCTGTCAATGACTGAACAAATGATCCGTTTAAGTAAATGGATAATGTTCCCGATGATTGATTATATACCCCGGCTATGTGATGCCATACATTAGGAACTAAAACAGTAGATGTTGTTTCTAAGTAATAATTACCGGTGGAAGTTGTAGTTTCAACATAAATCAGGCCATTTCGTATTCCAAGCGTATATTCATCAAAATTGCCATTACTCAATTTATCAATAATGCCAGGCCAATTTCCATTTGAAATATTCGATGGTTTAATCCATGCCTCCAACGTAAATGATCCGGCAAAATTCAAACTAGGTGAATTTGGAATAAATACATAATCATTCGTTCCATCAAAATTCAATGCATTTCCTATACTGTTACAATTATCACTCGCCGTTGGTGGAGCTAATGTGGTTGTGCCGGTGCATAAACCCGGGGTGGTATTGATGGTAACCGGTGCTGCACAAACTATGGTTGGTGGTTGGTTATCAACTACCGTAACAACCTGTGTACAGGTTGCGGTATTGTTATTTGCATCGGTGGCTGTCCAGGTTACAGTCGTATTGCCGATCGGGTAAGTGGCGGGGGCATTGTTAGTAACAATTGGGGCAGAAGAAACATTTCCACCTACCCAATTGGAACTTGCTCCTGTTAAAGCAAAATTATTAAGTGTTGCATTATTACCATTTCCTGAAGCATCGATTGCACTAGTTATTCCTGCATTAGAACCTCCGGCTACTCCCTGATTAAAATGATAAGCTGCAACCAATCCTGACTGGGCATTTAACTCATAGTTCATATTGGCTTGAATCTCGGCTTGGGTGCGGGCCGTATTCCAAATTCGTACTTCGTCTCTTTCACCATTAAAAAACTGAATTATGTCTGGACTTAGGCCCCTGGTAGCGCCCATGTATAAGTCACCGGTGGTTGGTAACATACTTGACGGAATGGGACCACCTGGACCAAGTGTTGTAACAAGTTCAACACCATTTAAATAAATCCTGACATCAGCGCCATTTTTAACCACTGCAATATGCTGCCATTGATTCAGTGTTAGTACATTTGTTGAAGTTTGTTTCTGATAGATTGGTCCTCCATGACTCTGTGAATAGATTATCCAGCCTCCTGAACCCTGCATATTTATATAATATCCGTTGCTATTATAAGAAGGGTTACTCATATTAAACATACCCTGGGCAGATGAAAGGTCATGAAATTTGAACCAGCCTTCCCAGGTTGCAGTAGTTGTAAAATTCAGACTTGAATTATGAGGAACGACTAATCTATCATTAACTCCATCAAAATCCAAAGCATTACCAGTACCTGTGCAATTATCACTCACCGTTGGTGGAGCTAATATGGTTGTGCCGGTGCATAAACCCGGGGTGGTATTGATGGTAACCGGTGCTGCACAAACTATAGTTGGTGCCTGGTTATCATTTACCCTTACGGTAAAGCTGCAGGTGCTGCTGCCGCAGGTATTGGTAGCCGTTATTGTAACTGTAGTGGTTCCTTTATTAAAAGAAGCCCCGCTGCCTGAGCCCGAACCCGAACCGGTTGTTGCACCGGAGAAGCTGTACGTGAGTGCTGGCGAAGTACCCGTAACCTGGGGCGTATAATTAACCGTGGCTGCACAGGTATTGGGTGCAGTAACCGTTATTATATTAGCCGGACAGGTAATGGTGGGTGCGGTACAGGTTAAAGTTCCTACACATTCCCATTGTACGGTATTGCACCATAAAGGGCCAAAGGCATCTGAACCGCAGTTATTGGGGTTGGTACCATTATCGAAAGTTGCATTACCCGGGCTGCTGCAACTGGTAGCTCCCTGGCAATAACCGCACACATTTCCGCAGGTTCCTCCCCACCTGCCAATTCCGGCGTATCCCAGGTTTCTGCATATGATGTCGATATGATAACTGCCACCACTGTTTGCACTGATCCAGGCATAAGTAGGTGTGGCCGTGCACACAACGTAAGGAGAGCCGGTATAGGGATCATTTCCCGTTTGACATGCGGCTGCAGAAGAAGTAGTGGGGTCGATGAGTTGAGCAGTGTATTTTATACCGTCAATCCAAAGCGTAGGCGATGCATTGATTCCGCCGCTTTGCGCTTTTTTTATATTTTCCCGGAAAAGGTCCCTGGCGGATTGGCTATTGAATGCCAGGTTCAAAACATCAACAGGTATACCCGCTTTCCTGGCAGCATCCTGCCAGTTGTCTTCTCGGTAATTTTTTGCTCTTTCTTCCAGGTAAGTTAGCAGATTATCCGGGAAATCCCGGGCAATAATGGCCTGGCGGATATTCTCATCAATTTCGGGTTGACCATGCAAGCTGTTGAAAACAGAAACCCCTTTATTGATTTCTTCACTGGCAATGAAATTGAGGTGAAATTCAATCCTATCGCCAAATTCCCGGATCACGGGAATGATTGTCAACTCGGCCATAACGCCAAACGGGCACTGACTCATTACAAACAAATCAAGCTGTACCTGCTGGTTTGACTTCAGCTTTTGCTTTATCACATTTCGCAAACGATCCATTTCAGGTGAAGCTGTTAAGCTTCCCTGATCAGCCGCACAAGCAGGAGCCTTTATGGCTACCGGGGATGCTTTCCCCATTGTTGAGCTGACCTTATCAGCATTATCAACCAGGGCCTGTGCATGCAACTGTTGTGTTAACAATGCCGATGACAAAAAGACCATGCAAATGGCAATAAAGCTTTTTAGCTTTTTGAAAGATGAGGTGAACTGTTTCATTGCAATTGGTTTTGGGTTAAGGTTTAAGCTTTATATTATATGAACATGCAGCGGTATACATCATTACACTCTAACGCCTTTTATTGGGCATAGAACGACATATTTTTTTTGGGGGGGGAAGCAATTTATAGAATAATGATAAAAAGTATATTCCGGCTGTTTAGACCGGTTTGGTATATCGGAAGGAGTGGATTTTGAGTTAGTTTCTGGTTCTGAAGCTGTAAATATTAAATAAATAATCAGAATACACAAATTATCTTAAAGTTATTTTTAAATAAGTTAAAAATAAAGTCCTGCCTACGTGCGTGCAAACACGCAAACAATAACATTAGCGTTTGTTTAAGCCCGTGATAAATGGCGTTTATACTGGCTTTGTGATGATTGCTTAAAAAATATGGAAAAAGCTGAACAACATATTTTTCCTGCTGGTGGGTATTTTAGCCGGCAGCAATTAAAATCATAACCTGAAAAACAGCATCACATTTGCCGAAAAACTAAGATCTTGAAATCACCCGGGCCATTCAATTCTACCGGTTTGAAGCCAGTTTCATGTGCTTTCAAAAATCTATCCCCATTTACAATGATGGCTTTTGCGGCAGGGCGTAGGATCATTTGGCAATTTACCACTCCATTTTTACCGTAACCGGAAAATGATCAGACGGGTACCGGAGGTTTATCGCATCAGACAAAGCTGCGTAGGTAAGTACCCGTACCGGCCTGCTTACAAAAATATAATCAATGCGGTCTTTGGGAATGTTGTTCCAGCGAAATCCATTAAAAGTGCCCACAGGGCCATAGGGTGGCATTTCAGTTGCCTCGTAAGCATCCTGTAAAACACCCCTGAGTGTGCTGATCTGTTCGGTTTCGGGGGTTGAATTAAAATCGCCCATGCAAATGGTTACTGCATCTGCAGCAATGGCTTTCATTTGCTGCAACATCAGCCTGGCAGACTGCTTTCGGGCTTCCACACCCTGGTGATCGAAATGCGCATTAAACACAAAAAATATTTTTTCCGTTTGCTTCACTTTAAATTTTGCCCAGGTACATAAGCGGTTACAACAGGTAGCATCCCAGCCTTTTGATGGTTTTGCGGGTGTTTCACTCAACCAGAAATCGCCGGTAGCCAGCAATTCAAATTTACCGGTGCGGTAAAAAATAGCCGAATGCTCGCCTGCCTGTTTGCCATCATCGCGGCCAATGCCGGCAAAGGCGTATCCGGGAATTTGTGCCAGGTCGTTCAACTGCTCCCTTAATCCTTCCTGTGTGCCCATTATATCAAAACCGTGATACCTGATCAGTGCTTTCACCTGCTCTTTCCGGTATGGCCATGCATTGCCACTGTCGCTAACCGTATGGTAACGCAGGTTGTAGGTGGCCATGTTCAGCGTTATTTTGTTCTGCGCCAAACCCGGCAATGTGACCAGCCACAGGAAAAGAAAATACATCAGTTTCATATCATCTTGTTTTGTAAAAAAATAAATTATAGCCTATTCATCATTATCCATTTTTTGCAGGTACGATAAAATGATCATGCCCATACCAAACAACATAAATAAAAACCCACACCAGGCATTGACCAGTGGTGCAGGTAAACCCCCTGAGGCTTTAACAAAATAATAGATGATCAGTAAAGCGCCTATGGCAGTAAAAAAAGCACCTATTACAAAACGCAGGTCTAATAATTTTTTCATTCTTTTTGTTTTACTTAATTAATAAAATATAATGTTAAGTATCAGGGTTGCCAGCAGTACAATAATACCCAGTATAAGTGGATTTTTATACCAGCGTTTTGCTTTATCCGTTTGCCTGGGCGTTAAACTATACACAAGCCCTATAAGACTATTTTCGGGTTTGGGTTTGGTAAACCAACTCACCACCACCGTTACTATAAAGCAGATCACAAAAGCCATCCAGGCAATATTAAAAGCATGGCTTGTTCCTGAGTAGTAGGTATGCAGGTTGGTGATCCATCCTCCCTTACTTTCGGCTGTTGTTAACCCATGTGCCAGTGCAGCGCCTGCTGTTCCGCTTAACAACCCATAAAATGCACCATTGGCCGTGGTTCTTTTCCAGAACATGCCCAGTAAAAAAGTGGCAAATAAAGGCGCATTCACAAAACTAAAAACAAGCTGCAACAGGTCCATGATACTGTTATACCCTTTTGCCACATAGGCAGTGGCAACAGATAATACAATGCCTATGACCGTAGTGGCTTTACCCACCCATAAATAATGCTTTTCTGAGGCTTCTTTTTTTATATACGCCTGGTAAATATCAAAAGTGAATACGGTATTAAAAGCCGTTACATTGCCTGCCATACCCGACATGAAGGATGCAATAAGGGCGGTGATGCCCACACCCAATATTCCGTTGGGATATAAATTGGTAAGCAGTGTAGGCAATACCATATTGTAATCTGTTTCCCCATTGGCATTTACGGGCAGATCAAAACCGGCTGATGTTTTTTGTAAAGCCAGAATGATGATACCCGGAAGAATGACGATAGCCGGCATGAGTATTTTTGGAATACTGGCTATAATGGGGGTACGTTGTGCATCATTCAGGTTTCTGGAGATCATGGCTCTTTGTACCACTAAAAAATCTGTACACCAGTAACCAAAGGCCAATACAAAACCGAGGCCAAATACCAGGCTGAATGCATCTACCCCCATGGGGTTGGTGGCCGCAGTGCCCATTCCCTTCCACACATGCAGTTTTGCATTGTCTACATTTTGCAGTATCCCATCAATACCTCCTGCCTTATCCAGCCCCAGGTAAACCAGGGGTGCTATGCCCAATACGATCAAAAAAAACTGCAGCACTTCGTTGTATACTGCACTGGTAAGACCTCCCAGGTACGTATACACGAGTACAATGCCGGCTGCCATCCACACCGACACATCAAAATTCCAGCCCAGTACCACATTCATCAGCATGGCCAGGGCGTACAAGGAAACGCCGGATGAAAAAATGGTCATGGCGGCAAATGTGATCGCATTAAAGCCCCGTGTTTTTTCATCATACCGCAGTGCCAGGTATTCCGGTACCGACCTGGCCTTACTGCCATAATAGAAAGGCATCATAAACACACCCAGGAAGATCATGGCCAGTGCTGCCCCCAGCCAATAAAAATGCACCGTATATAACCCGTACTTAGCGCCGTTTGCAGCCATACCCAATACCTCCTGTGCTCCCAGGTTTGCCGAAATAAAAGCAAGCGAAGTGATCCATAACGGTATATTCTTGTTGCTCATTAAAAAATCGTTGCCGGTCTTGATTTTCTTTTTAAGTACATACCCTATGGTAACTACAAAAAGAAAATAAATGGCAATAACCGCATAATCAATGAATTCGAGGTGCATATCGTTGGTTTTGGTTAATTAAATTATTCAGCGTGCTTATTTGAAATATTATTTTTCCATTGCCACCAATCCATTACCCGGCGGCCATGCCTTCGTATCCCGGTTTTAATCACTTCCATTACTCCCTGCGGGTGTGACTGCCTTTCCTTTACAGGCGCTGCCCATTCAAATAGTAACAGTAATGCATATACGCAAATAACCTAAGCGGGTCAAGGTACATGCCCACTACCCTGCATGCATGGTTAACTGATCACGGTTGTTCCCTGTTCAAGGGATACCACATATGCCTGCAGATCAAGTCCTGTTTTTTGTTTGTATACCGGGCTAAGCCGCTTGATCAGATCATCCACTGCTGCTTCTTTCACCAGGTTGATGGTACATCCGCCAAAGCCGCCACCCATCATTCTTGCACCCAATACGTTTTTATCATGCCTGACAGCTTCTACCAAAAAATCCAACTCGCTGCAGCTAACCTCATATTCCCTGCTGAGCCCGTCGTGGGTAGCAAACATTTTTTCTCCAAAACTTACCGTGTCATTTTTCTCCAGTGCTGCACAGGCGTCGAGCAGCCTTTGCTTTTCTTCAATAACATATTTACAACGGTTGTACACTATATTCTCTTTGCTTACACAGGCATTCAGCATCTGCATATCCACATCCCGCAGGCTTTTTACTTCCGGATATTTATTTTGGATGAGTGTGACACCTTCTTCACATTGTTTTCTGCGTACGTTGTATTCAGATGAGGCCAAAGTATGTTTTACATGGGTATCCAGCAGCACCACCGCAAGCCCTTTCATTTCCAGGGGGTAATAAGCATATTCGAGCGACTGGCAGTCGAGCCGTATCACTTTGTTCTTTTTGCCGAACATGCTGGCAAACTGGTCCATGATGCCGCAATGAACACCGGCATATTCATGTTCTGCCAGCTGCGCCATTTTCACCAGGGTGAGCTTATCAAACCCGGTTTTCAATAACTCATTAAGTGCATAGGCCATTGCGCATTCAACCGCTGCAGAGGATGAAAGTCCGGCCCCCATGGGAATATCACTGGTGAGTACGGCATTAAACCCGGTAACCGGTGCCCCTTTTTTTATAAACTGTGCAACAACCCCCAGCATATAATTAGGCCAGTTGATCTCAACAACGGGTTTCAGGTCATGCATGTTAATTGTAAATTTTTCATTAAGGTCGTATGCATATAAATGGATCTCCTCATCATCCCGTAAAGATGCGGCTATCAGGGCCGCTTTATCAATAGCAGCAGGCAGTACAAAGCCATTATTATAATCGGTATGTTCGCCAATTAAATTAATGCGGCCGGGTGAACTGACCATTATACCAGGCATCACGCTGTATTCTTTTAAAAAAACGGATTGCAGTTTGTTTTTCATACCTGCAATATATAATTAAGTATAAACATTTTTTAAAATGAACCCTGATAACGGATTATTTAAAAAATAAAAGCTGCTTATTTTACCGGGTATATCTCAGCCATGGTTAATGGTTCACGAACCAATCTCTGGAAACGGGGCGAAGAATCTTTCGCCCCTAAGGGGCTTATTCCGATATGACAAAATTTTCTACCAACCTGCCGCCCCTAAGGGGCTTGCATTGCTCAGCCCTGGTGCTCCGCCATGGTTCGTGGCTCACGAACCAATCTCTGGAAACGGGGCGAAGAATCTTTCGCCCCTAAGGGGCTTGCATTGTTAGTCTTGGTGCTAGGGCGAAGGATTAAACAGATGGTATATGCCGGTTGGTGTTTTACTGTTTTGGCCGGTTTGTGTTTGATGAGACGAGATTCAGAGCCATGGTTTGTATCTCATGCATCACTTCTTGTGTTTATAAGCCATGGTTAGTGGTACAGTTACTTATTATTTAAATTTCGTTCTTTCAGCAGTTGTTCTAAGTCTTTACGCTTTTTATTTTCCGGGTCATTGACCATTTTATAAATAAAATACAATGGGATCAGGGTGAGCATACCCCAACTGTTTTTAATTACACTGTAAAATATTATACCTGCTAAAAATCCGATGAACAAAGCATTGGTAATGGAAAATGATCTCATTTTTTTTGCTTCTTCCAGTAATTCCTGGTCGGTTAATTCAGAAAGGTCTTTGTTTGCCATTTTAATGTTTACCTTTTATTTTTTGAATTGCAGTAAACCTGACAGCAGCGATGGTTTGCGTATTGCTGCAATTGTGGAATGAACCAACTGACCACGCATAAGGGAAACTGCCGGCAGGCAGGGCCAAATTTATATAAAAATCCTGATAATTACCGGGGCACAAAACCATTGTTGGCTGAAGATTTACTCAACGAATGTTTCGAAAATAACTGATTTTAATTTAGCAATTTCTTTGTCACTGAGCTTGCTGAATATTTTTGTTATTCTTTGTCTGTCTACGGTCCTGATTTGATCAAGAACAATCCACCCTTTCGTTTTGTTGTGCTTAACTTCTACACGGGTAGGATATGGTTTTGAACTGCTTGTCATTGGAGCAATAACTATTGTCTGCAAATACTTATTCATTTCATCCGGAGAAATAATCACACATGGCCGGGTTTTCTTAATTTCACTCCCAATTGTTGGATCGAGATTAACTAAAACAATGGCATATTGGCTTAATTCCATTCTTCAAAATTTTCGTCATCAAATACATCATTAAGCAGTAACTTATCATCACCGCTTTCGTGCATTTTCTTAAATGCTTTATCCCAACCTTTGCGGGGGGAGGTTTTGGGTTTCAGGATTATATAACTCTTTTCAAGTATCAATTCTACTGTATCCTGTATATTATACTTTTCTAAAATAGTCTTGCTGAGCCTGATCCCTTTTGAATTGCCAATAGATATTACCGAAATGTCCATAATTATTTAATGTATACACAAAGTAATTACAATAACCCGGAAAATCAAAATTAATTTTTGTAAAAGAATGGTAATTATTAAGTTTCAGCCAAGGGCAAAATGATGTACAACGAAGGCGAATAATGAGACAGGCTATAGATGTCCCTCCCGATCGCTATCGGGAGCCGTTCGCCGAAACCAAAGCCTGGATCCCGAAATACGGGACAGGTATGCAATGCCGATGATTGCTGCAATGTAATGCCCCAATTGCACAACTTGTACCGCCATAGCGGGAAAACCTTTTATTGGTGGCCCTTTTAGTCATTAGGGTTAAATACCTTTGAATTGTCAACTCCTTTTATCAATAACCACAAACAAAAGGACAGCTCTCCTATAAAAATGGGAATAGCAAAGTACGCGAATACAGGATTTGCAAATCCCTTTGAAAGTAACATGATGAAACTGTTCATCAGGTAACCTAAACCTGAGATGATGTAAAGGATCCCAAGAAATTTTGGAACCATTTTAGAATTGAAAATAACATAGCCAACTATCAAACAGTAAAACCCAAAGAATACCAATCCTATTGCATATCCTACTCCCTGTATATTTAGTGATAATTGCAAAAGTGTAGCAAGCTGGTTGGGTTGAAATGTATTTAAGTAAGCATTATTACTCAATATTAACAAAGGCGAAATCTGGTTTAACAGGTTTACCGCAATAACTGCAGTTTGAATAACAACAAATATCAGCGCAAGTTGAAGTAAAAATTTATTTACCCGTTTGAATAAAAAGTAGATAATTAAAACACATGGCAAGCCACAAACGAAATTAATAAGGTCTGCCACAATACCCCATCGAAAAAGCATTTCTGACGATTGAATATTGTTTGCTGTAGCCAAAGCATCTCCCGGAACTTTTAAAGCCTGCCTCACAAATACTTCTGCAAATAAACCTGTCGCAATAACTATTAAATATAACAGTCCTGCTATTCGTGCCAGATTTTTGTTTGAAATCATTTTTTAAGTAGTAAGATTTAATTTGTCATATTAGTTTGAAATGTCGGTTTAAAATTGGCACCGACGGGCGGGGTATTGCACAACATAGGGAAGGTCTGTTCCTGGAACTTTTTGATCCTTCTCCAAGTTTTTCGTTGCCGCAAATCTTATTGCTTCCTGATAGATTGTCTGTGCTTCCATTTACTAGTTTTCCATTTTACGACAAATCTCTACTGCACTGATTTTTGCATAAGTTCGGGCTGAAAATTTTTCGTGTTCACCATGTTCATTGGGAATAATAATCGGGTCTTCCCCATAAAGAGAATATTGTCCCAGTAAATAATCTGGCGTAATCCCACTTTTCCAATTATGCTCAAAGAATTCATCAACAATTGCTTTGGCTGCAATCAAAGCATCCTCATAAGTTTCAAACTGTCCGTGGTTATATGCTTCCGATTCGTCCATGTAATGAAAGTTGTCATAAATTCTTAAATGAAATTTTTTCGTATCTGTTGTCATTCTTTTTCAAACTTAATTTCTTGCAGTCAGTTTCAATTTCGCAATGTCGCCAAGCAACGCAGGTAACAATTCGTATTATTTATTGCACAAATGCAATTTACAAATAATTATAATGTATCTGTATTTATTTTTATTGCAAGCTTGCAAATGGAATAGAGCGGCAGAGGAGTGAAATTGTTATAGCTCGGGCTAAGAATCCGAAATAAAAAAAGCCCTGAAATATCAGGGCTTAGTATCGGGGAGCAGACTTGAACTGCCGTCCGCCGCGGCGGATATGAATCCGATGCTCTAATTAATGGATTGCAATAAAAAAGCCCTGAAATATCAGGGCTTAGTATCGGGGAGCAGACTTGAACTGCCGACCTTCGGGTTATGAATCCGATGCTCTAACCAGCTGAGCTACCCCGACGTTTTATTTAAGTGTTTGTTACTGGCAATTCGGTTAACGGGGTGCAAATATAGGCGATTTGGGCAAAAATTTGCAGCTACCCGTTAAGAAGTTCTGCAATTCTTGCAGAAACCTTTGCCGCATTGGGTAACATGGCCTGTTCCAGCACCATATTCATGGGTACTGCGGGTAAATTGAGGGCGCCGATCACTTCCACCGGTGCATCCAGGTAGCGGAAACAGCTTTTGGATATGCGGCCTGCCAATGCCTCGGCAAAAGAATTATTTTGCTGCTCTTCGGTAACTATTAAACACTTGCCGTGCTTTTTAACGGTGGCAAAAACCAGGTCCTCGTCCAGGGGAAACAAAGAGCGCAGGTCTATCACTTCTACCCTGCCTGGGAAATTTTTAGCCGCAGCCTTTGCCCAATACACGCCCATGCCATAGGTAATTACACAGCAGCTTTCGCCGTCATCCACACGATCTTCATCGGCGGGCAACACCACATTTCCTTTGCCTAACGGGATCACATAATCACGCGAAGGCTCGGTGGTTTTGGCTTCCTCGGTACCGGGCACTTTGCTCCAGTACAAACCCTTGTGCTCCAGCATCACCACCGGGTTGGGGTCAAGGAAGGCCGCCTTCATGAGCCCCTTCATATCGGCCGCATTGGAGGGATACACTATTTTAATGCCCTTGATGGTGAGCAAGGTACTTTCAATACTGCCACTGTGGTAAGGGCCGCCACCGCCATAAGCGCCTATGGGTACCCGTATTAAGGTTTGCACCGGAAATTTTCCGCAGGTTAAATAACAGCTCTTGCTTATTTCGGTTACCAGTTGGTTAAATCCCGGGTAAATATAATCGGCAAACTGCACTTCCACGATGGGTTTTAACCCTACCGCACACATGCCCACGGTTGAGCCGATGATATAGGCTTCCTGTATGGCCGTATTAAATACGCGGTGGTCGCCAAACTGCTCGGCCAGGGTGGCCGCCTCCCTGAACACGCCGCCCATCCTGCGTCCTACATCCTGTCCGTATAACAATGACTCGGGATGGTCTTCCATGATCTCCCGTATGGCAAACAAGGCAGCATCTACCATGGGTACTTTTTCTTTACCGGCCGGGTTTCTTTCTCCTCTTTCTTCGGTAACCGGTGTGGGTACAAATACATGGTCGCCTACGGTTGCCGGATCGGGATCGGGCGCTGCCACGGCTCCCTGGAAATGATGGGCCACGGCTGCTGCCGCTTCTTTTTCTATATCGAGCAGGGTTTGTTCCGTAACTCCGGCCTGCAGCAAACTGTTTTTTAATTTAGGACGGGGGTCATCGGCCTCATGTTTGGCCAGGTCTTCGGGCGTTCTGTAAAATTCTTTGCGTACACCGCTGGTGTGGTGGCCGAGTAAGGGCACCCGTGCATGTACCAAAAAAGGGATCCTGTCATTGCGCACTTCTTCCATCACATTCTTCATCACATCGTAACACTGCACAAAATCGCTGCCATCTATGCTGATGCGCTTGATGCCTTTAAAACCCTTTACCATTTCATGGGCATTGGAGGTGCGGGCCTCTTCGGAGGTAACGCTGATGCCCCATCCGTTATCCTGTACCAGGTAAATGATGGGCAGCTGGTGTAATGCCGCAAACTGGAATGCCTCACTTACCTCGCCTTCGGTAACGGAGGCGTCGCCCATGGAACAGATGACGATCGGTTTGTGGTTTGTGGTTGGTTGTTTGTGGTTTGTGGTTTGTGGTTGGTTGTTTGTTGTTTGTGGTTCGTGCTCCGTGGTCCGTGGTCCGTCGTCCGTCGTCTGCAGTCCACCTATCTTCTCCAGGTGTTTTATTCCCTGCGCAATGCCCGTGGTGGGTATGGCCTGCATACCGGTGGCACTGCTTTGCAGGATGATGCCCGGCTTATCATCTCCATTATAATTGGGATGCGAATAGTATTCCCTGCCGCCGGTAAATATATCGTTGCCTTTGGCCAGCAACTGCAACATCAGTTCGTAGGGCGAAAAACCAAGGCCAAGCAATAAACTCTCATCGCGGTAATACGGGCTCACATAATCGCAGGGCAGTAAATGAAAAGCGGTGGCCAGTTGTATGGCTTCGTGGCCGCGGCTGGTAGAGTGCACGTATTTGCATACGGGCCGGTTTTCATCGTAGGTTTCGGCCATGGCCTTGGCCGTGCACATTAATTTATAGGCTCTTAATAATATATCGGTATCCATCATGTATATAGCAAGGAAGATTATTAAAAAATGAAGGCAAAGGTATAAAAAAAGCTGCCGGTTCAACCAGGGCAGCAATTGTTCCTATATTGATTGAAAAATTGTGAGGCTGAGCCGATTTGGTTTTATATAACCCGCCTTCGACATCCCGATAGCTATCGGGACAGGCTGACATTTCATTTTTTAAAGTCAATTTATTTTACTTCCATGGTAAACAGGCTTTGATTTTCAATAAAGCCTTCCAGCACATCGCCGGTTACACATTCGCCCACACCGGCCGGTGTTCCGGTAAAAATAAGATCACCGATATTAAGGGAGAAATAATTAGAGATATTTTCAATGATCTTATCTATACTGAAGATCATTTGAGAAGAATTGGCTTCCTGTACTTTTTCCTGGTTTTTTAACAGGGAAAAATTGATGCTCTTTCTGTTAAACTCAGGAGTAAGGGGAATGAATTTGCCCACCACAGCCGAGTTGTCAAATGCTTTTGCTTTTTCCCAGGGCAGTCCTTTCTTTTTTAATTCATCCTGTATATCACGGGCGGTAAAATCGATACCTACGGTAATGGCATCGTAATAATTGGCCGCATGCTTTTGTTGTACATATTTACCGTTTTTGCTTACCCGCAACACAAGCTCACATTCATAATGCAGTTCGTTGGTAAATTCGGGATAGTAAAACGGGGTATTGGGCTGTAATAAAGCACTCTTGGGTTTCATAAAAATCACCGGCTCCTCGGGAATAGCGTTTCCCAATTCTTTAGCATGGTCTGCATAGTTACGTCCAACACATATGATCTTCATTACACGATTTTTTTAGGTATTGCCTTTAGCACACAAATATAGTTAAATAGGCAAAAAAAACAATTAACCCGTTGGGAGGCCAAATAATGCCGTTATGGATCAATGACCAGTTTATTATAGGCCGTCATGGTTTGATCGATACCGGCCGTTACAAAACTTTCCATCAGTTCAATACATTTTTCTATTTTACGCAGCACTACCGGCTCCTCGGCTTTAAGCCATTTGCTTAACACAAAATCGGCCTGCATGCCTTTGGGGTAATTATTGCCTATACCAAAACGCAATTTGGGGTATTTATCGGTACCCAGGGTAAGCTGAATATCTTTTAACCCGTTATGCCCCGCATCGGTACCGCTTGGCCGAAGCCGAAGCTTATCCAGGGGCAATGCCAGGTCATCTACAATGGTTAATGTGTGCTCAAGGGGTACTTTGGTCTTATCCAGCCAGTATTTAAAAGCCTTGCCACTTAAATTCATAAAAGTAGTGGGACAAATACAAATGATCTGTTTGCCTTTATACTTCACTTCAGCTGTATAAGCAAGCCTGTCTACCTTAAAACTGCCCCCATGTTTTAATACAAACGCGTTTACCACATCAAATCCAATATTGTGGCGGGTATTGGCATACTCGGTTCCAATGTTTCCAAGGCCGATGAAAAGAAATTTTGACATGATTTTTTTTATATCGAGTTCTTAGTTTTTAGTTTTTAGTTGGCAGTATGTGGTTCAATAGGTTTCTGCTAAGAACTAAGAACCAAGAACTAAGCACTAAGCACTAAGAACCCCGAACTAAGAACTAAAAACTAAGAACTTACAACTTATAACTTACAACTTATAACTAACTATACGAGTCCAACATCTGCTGCAGATCAGCCTCCGTTTTTACCAACACCTCCCTGGCCTTGCTGCCCTGGTTGCCGCCCACAATACCGGCTGCTTCCAGCTGGTCCATGAGGCGGCCGGCCCTGTTGTAACCCAGTTTCATCCTGCGTTGCAGCAAAGAGGTACTGCCTACCTGGCTGGCCACAATGAGCCTGGCTGCATCTTCAAACAAGGGGTCTTTATCGCCCAGGTCAAAATCCTTTCCTTCCATATCTTTTTCATCAATATACTCGGGCAACAGGAAAGCCTGCGGGTAGCCGCGTTGTGCACCAATAAAATCCACTATCTTATCCACTTCGGGTGTATCTACAAAAGCACATTGCAGGCGCACAATATCGCCGTTGTAACTGATGAGCATATCTCCCTTGCCAATCAGCTGCTCGGCACCGCCGGCATCCAGGATGGTGCGGCTGTCTATTTTACTACTCACCTTAAAGGCTATACGCGCCGGAAAGTTGGCTTTGATGGTACCGGTAATGATATTTACCGACGGCCTTTGTGTGGCAATGATCAAATGTATACCTACTGCCCTGGCCAATTGCGCCAGCCTGGCTATGGGCATTTCCACTTCTTTACCGGCCGTCATGATGAGGTCGGCAAATTCATCCACCACCAATACAATAAAAGGTAAAAACTGGTGGCCTTTTTCGGGGTTTAATTTGCGGGATACAAATTTTTCGTTGTACTCTTTGATATTGCGGCAACCGGCTTCTTTCAGCAGGTCGTACCGGTTGTCCATTTCAATACAAAGGGCATTTAAGGTATGCACCACTTTTTTGGTATCGGTAATGATGGCATCTTCTTCACCGGGCAGTTTGGCCAGGAAATGATTTTCGATGGTCTTATAAATACTCAGCTCTACTTTTTTGGGGTCAACCAGTACAAATTTTAACTGCGAGGGATGTTTTTTATACAGCAGCGAAACCAATATGGCGTTCAACCCTACCGATTTACCCTGCCCGGTAGCGCCGGCCATCAACAGGTGTGGCATGCTGGCCAGGTCAACAATAAAATTCTCATTGTCGATCTTTTTACCAATGGCAATGGGCAGCGAAAAAGTATTGTTTTGAAATTTTTCGGATGCCAGTAAGGTTTTCATGCTTACCACACTCTTTTTGGCATTGGGCACTTCAATACCGATGGTGCCTTTGCCGGGTATGGGTGCAATAATGCGTATACCCAGTGCAGCCAGACTGAGGGCTATATCATCTTCAAGGTTTTTTATCCTCGATATTCTTACGCCCGCTGCGGGAATGATCTCGTACAGGGTTACTGTAGGGCCAACGGTGGCATAAATTTTTTGTATCTCAATATCGTAATTCTTGAGGGTGTTGATGATCTGGTTCTTATTGTTCTCCAGTTCATTGGCATCCTGCACAATCTTATCGCTGCCATGGTTGGCCAGCAGGTCGAGCACCGGGTATTTATAATCCCTGAGGTCCAGTATGGGGTCGTATGGTTTGGATGCGGCCACTTTGGCTGCTGCGGTCATGTCTGCTGCTTCGGGTTTATCGGGTACCGATTTGATCTCGAGCGGCAGGTCACTTACAGCAGGTTTGGGCATTATTGGTTCGGCAAAGGGCGGTATTATTTTCGCTTCTTCCATGGGTGCAGTAACTACCGGTGCAGCTTCTTTTTCAATGATGTTCAGATCATGGTTCCCCGTGGCATTTTCATCTTGAGGAATATGCAGCATGCCACCGGCACCCTTAACCGAATTGCCTTTGTGCTGTTTTCCTTCTTCATCCCATTCCACTTTTTCTGATAAGCTTTCGGGTATGATCTCCTCCTGGGAAGCAGTGACCGGTTTTTTAGCCGGCAATTTAAATACCGGGTTAAAACGCCAGATCACGTAGGATAATACCGCCACGGCCAACACGGCAATGGTTCCTATCTCTCCGATTGTTGTGTACATCCAGTCTCTCATCATATCGCCGGCCGCACCTCCCCAGGGAAAAGGATTGCCCTGGAAAATAGCAGAAGCGGCAACACTGATCACAGGCAAACCCACAATGAGGTATTTGATATTTCGGGTAACCGAAAACACATGCTTTCCAAAAAAAAGATTGATACCGATCACAAAAAATGTGGTGCAGATCAGATAGGCTGCTATACCAAACCCATGTCGGATAAATATTTCTGAAATAAAAGCCCCGAAAGTACCCAGCAGGTTTTGCACCTGTATATCGTTAGCCAGCAACATGCGGTAACTGAACTTGTCCTGGTCTTCGCCCCAGGTAAATAAATAAGAGGTGAATGCAATAAAGAAAAGAAAAGCAAGCAGCAGTAAAATACTGCCGGCAATTTTATGTGTACGTTCATCCTTAAGCAATTGCTTTACTTCTACGGTTTCATCTTTATCCTGCTTTAATTGATCAGGATCCGCTTCCCTGGGTTTTGCCGTTTTCAGTTTATTTGCCATGAGTAACAAAGATATAGAAAACCGTTGCTTCAAATACATCGAAAAAATTGATCCTGAAATATCTGCTTTGGAAGTTTTTATGTAGGTTTGAACAAACTGCTGCATATTGAAAACTGTCTTTACGACCCTGCTGTTTTTACTGTCCGGATATTTTTGCTATGGGCAGCCTGCTGCAGAAAAAGATACGGTATTTATTGCCTTTATCAATAATGAAAAGGAACTGCTTGATAAAACTGAATTCTATTTTGACCGTACCAGGTCGTTACCGGTAACCGAAGTTTTACAAAAACCATTTCAACGGTTCAACACTACGTACCAGAGAATAAAGATCCGGCCGGAAAACATCAGTACGGACCTATACCTTAAAATGCTGCTGAGCAACAACACCGGCAAAGCATTAACGGCTTACATTAACCCCGGCATTTTTTTTACCCAGTATGACCTGTACCAGGTTGACGGGCAAACCATAACCAACCAGGACAGTGGACATGTTTCCAATTTTAAAAAGATCACACTGGATGCGGGAAAAACAGCTTATTATCTATTGAAAATAAAACCACTTAAAACTGCCAATGGCAGCATAAACCCGGTGCTTATCAATGCCGGTTACCTGCCAAAACACCTGCTTTTTGTTACCGGGCAAAAATCAGGCATACAGGTGTACGGCTTGCTGTTAAGCGGTATATTACTGATGATGATCATTTTTATGCTGGCTAATTTTGTCATCAGCCGTAAAAAAGAATTTTTATACAATGCAGCATATTCCGGCTGTATGTTCTTTTTGATCTATTTAAACTCCACTTTAACCAGGTCATCAACAGTATTTGTGCGTTTTTACTACACATATCTCGATTTTTTTCTGCTGGTAGCCGGTACGGTTTTTTATATATCCTTTACCCGGATTTTTTTGGATACAAAAAATAATTATGTGCTGCTTGACCGTATTTTAAAATACAGCGTACGGTTTTTAATGCTGTTGCTGGGCATTTTTACCTTCCTTAATTTTTTTACCGAAACTTTTTTGCCGCAGCATTACCTGGAAAATATCATGAAGATCCTGTTCCTGCTGCTTGGCCTCGCATTTATTTACCTGGCTTTAAAAAGAAAAGACAGGCTGTTTAATTATATAGCTGCCGGCAATGCCATGCTGGTGTTGTTTTCTTTTATTTCTTTTATTTTATTGTCCCTTCAGGTAAAACAAACCCATTTCTTTAACGCTGCTGTTTCTTATTACAACACCGGTATTGTGCTGGAGTTGTCTTTTTTTCTGCTGGGCTTAACCTATAAAAACAGAAGGGAGGTGATCAAGGAAATAAAGAAGCAGGAGGCGTTAAAACTGAATGCCGAGAAGCAGGGTTTTGAAACAAAACTGGCCGTAATTACCGCACAGCAGGAAGAACGCAACAGGATCAGTGCCGATATGCACGATGATCTGGGAGCAGGCATGACCACCATCAGCCTGTACAGTGAACTGGCAAAAGCCAAACTGGCCAACAACCCGATCCCGGAAATTGAAAAGATATCCTCCTCGGCAAATGACCTGCTGAACAAGATGAATGCCATTATATGGAGTATGAGCAGCAGCAACGATTCGCTGGGGAACATGATCGCCTATATCCGGATCTATGCACTGGAATATTTTGAAAACACCGGCATCAGCTGCAAAATAGACATTCCCGATAACCTGCCCAACATAGAGGTTATAGGCGAAATAAGAAGAAATGTTTTTCTGGTGGTAAAAGAAGCGTTAAATAATATACTGAAGCATGCAAAAGCCACAGAAGTAAATATAAAACTGGTACGGATTGAAAACAGTTTGACCTTGTTCATACAGGACAATGGCAAAGGCATAGACTTTGAAAAATTAAGGCAGTTTGGAAACGGATTAAAAAACATGAAAAAGCGGGCGGCAGATATTGGAGTTGAATTCAATATTGAAAACAATCACGGCACCCTGATCACCCTGCACAGAAAAGTAAAGCAATTTTAGTTTCTTTTAAAAACCGCTGCAAAAAGCAATACCCAACCCGCAATAAAAGCAGCCCCGCCAAAAGGGGTAATGGCACCTACCCAGTTTAAAGGCAGCTGTTGGTATTGTACATAACACAATACATACAAAGACCCGGAGAAAAGCACCATGCCGGTAATAAAGAGCCTGCCTGCCCATTGCAATAGCTTACCCGGAAATGTTGCATACATTATACCCACTGCCAACAGGGCAAATACATGATAAAACTGGTAACGTACAGCAGTTTCAAAAACCTGGAGACTAACGGCAGTTAAGATGTTTTTTAAGCCATGTGCTGCAAAAGCGCCCAGCATTACACTTAAAGCACCTGATAAAGCAGCTGTGTTTAAAAATCCTTTGTGCATAATTGAGGTTGATGGTTGATAGTTGATGGTTGATGGTTAATGGTTGATGGTTAATGATTAATGATTAATGGTGGATAGGCTGTTTTCATTCAGATCGGCCACCTGTAAAATGATGTTGGCCTGGTTGTAAAACGGTTCCCGTGCTTTTAATTTTTGTTCTATAAAAAATAACAGCTCGCCCTCATTTAATGTATTTATTAAAGGGCGTTTGTCTTTTTCTGTTTTAACCCTCGATAATAAATATGCCGGCGTTGCCTGAAGATAAACTGTTGTTCCATGCGCATTCATCCATTGCATATTATCATAAAAGCATGGCGTGCCACCGCCGCAGGCAATGATGCAGTTTTTCGTTTCTTCAACAGCCCGCAATGCAGCGGATTCAATTTTTCTGAAATGATCTTCTCCATTCCTTTCAAAAATCAGGGAAATGTTTTTCCCCTGGTCTTTTTCTATCTCTTCATCCAGGTCGTAAAATGCAAGTCCGCTTTGTTGTGCCCATAGGTTGCCCCAGTATGTTTTGCCGCTGCCCATAAAACCAATGAGAAAAATCTTACCAACGGGCCATGCAGGGGATACCGGGGAATTGTGCGAAGCGTTTGTCATATACCTCTTTGTAAAGGCAAAGTAACAAAACAAAAGAATACTGCATGGATTAAGTTGATCAGACGGCCGGCGGAGGCAGCGGGGTTGTATTTACTTCTTACTCTTATAATCTCCCCTCTTCCAGGCTTTAATAAATTCGTTCCAGGCAAAGGGGTTAAAGATGTTCATGGGAGGTACCTGCCCGGTATAGTAAGCTTTGTTTGCCGTTTGCCTCAAATAATTACTGCTGTTTTCCCTTCCGTCGGTAGGCATGTTGGCTGCCAGTATCTTACGGGTAGCTGCATTATTATTCTTGCGGGCAATGGTGATATAATCATCGGGCATTTCGGTATTCACAAAATCACGTTCAAACTGCGCCCGGCTGGGCCTGGCCTTAATAATGGTTGCGGGTAAATAAACCGTATCATTCACCATTAACTGGATGATACTTTGCTGGTTGCCCTCCAGGTTTGTGGGTATGGTAATTGTTTTGGGCTTAAAACCAATGCTGGTAAACACCACCTGGTCGCCTTTTAAAACCACAATACTAAAAACGCCTCTGTTATTTGTAATGGTTCCGCGGTTTTGCCCTTTTACCACAACACTTACCGATTCGAGGCCCTTTAAACTGTCGGCCGTCATTACAATGCCATACAGCTGTACTATAGAATCCTTAAATGTTTCAAACTGGGCTTTGGCAGCTACAGGCAACAGTAAGGTAGCAACAATAAAATATAGTAAAGGTTTCTTCATTAAAAATAAAAAGGGTTAAGCTGCAAATGCCAGATGTTTTTGCTTCGATGAGCACCGGTTGCCTGATGATGCAGTAAAACTCCCCAAGCCTGGCAGATCCTTTCCAATCAAAAATACCAACATTCCTTAATTAATAAACAAAGTAAGGGTATCAATGTTTAAATTTGCTGTTTATATTTCTTTTTTAACAAATAATTGAACGATGACAAATGAAGATATTTTAAAGGCCTTATCCAATGTACAGGAACCCGATTTGGGCAAAGACCTGGTAACCCTGAACATGGTAAAAGACATTGCCATTGACGGCAATAAGGTTTCCTTTACGGTAGTGCTTACTACGCCTGCCTGTCCGCTTAAGGATATGATCATGAACGCCTGTATCAATGCGGTAAAGTTACTGGTGAATAAAGAAGCAGTGGTTACTGTAAACTTTACCAGCAACACCAGCAGTAACCGCATGGATGGAAAAACTGTTTTGGCCGGCGTAAAAAACATTATTGCCGTTGTAAGCGGAAAAGGAGGCGTGGGAAAAAGCACTGTTTCAAGTAACCTGGCGCTGGCGCTGGCACAGGGAGGTGCTTCTGTTGGATTAATGGATGCCGATATATATGGCCCGAGCCAGCACATTATGTTTGGTGTGCGGGGCGACAGGCCATTAATGAAAGAAGTGGATGGCAAGGGCATGATCGTACCCATTGAAAAATATGGTATTAAAATGATGAGTATTGGCCTGCTGATAGATGAAAAGCAGGCAGTGGTTTGGCGTGGGCCGATGGTAAGCAGTGCCATTCGCCAGTTTGTTACTGAAGTGGATTGGGGCGAACTGGATTACCTGGTTATTGATATGCCGCCCGGCACCGGTGATATTCATTTAACCATTGTACAAACCGTACCTGTTACCGGTGTAATTGTGGTTACCACACCGCAAACTGTTGCCCTGGCTGATGCTAAAAAAGGCATTGCCATGTTTGGACAGGCGCAATTAAAAGTACCCGTAATTGGTTTGGTGGAAAACATGAGTTATTTCACGCCGCCCCCGATAGCTATCGGGGTACCGGAAAATAAATATTACATTTTTGGAAAAGATGGTGGTAAGAACCTGGCCGAAGAATTTGATATCCCTTTCCTGGGGCAGATACCCATTATTGAAAGCATTCGTGAAGGTGGTGATATTGGCGAACCTGCCATGGTGGGCAATGATGCCATCACCAAAAAAGCCTTTATGGATTTTGCATCCAATGCGGTAAGGGGCATTGCCATGCGCAACGCAAACCTGGAGCCTACAAAGATTGTGGAAATGATCGAGTAATATATTTCCCACAAACCTGCCTGCCGGCAGGCAGGGCCGCTAAGGTCACAAAGGAAAATAATTGTTTAACAAACTTTGTGTACTTCGTGTCTTTATGGGATTTTTGTTTTTCTGCGAAATCAAAAAAATCAATTTAATCAGCGATTCATGGCTTTATCACATCAACAACTTAATGACCTTGCAGCCGAATTTGGTACGCCGCTGTACGTGTATGATGCAGCCGATATAACAGCACAATATCAAAAATTAACCCATGCCTTTGCACAGACCGACACCCGGTTCTTTTATGCCTGCAAGGCTTTGACCAATATCCATATTTTAAAACACATTAAAAGTATCGGGTGTAATGTGGACTGCAGTTCCATCAATGAAGTAAGGCTTGCCTTGCTTGCCGGTTTTGAACCGGAAAATACTTTATACACCAGCAACGGCATTCATTTTACAGAGATAGAAGAAGCACAAAGCCTGGGCGTACATATCAATATCGACAGCCTGAGTAACCTTGAAAAATTTGGTGCCAAATTTGGCCATAGTTATCCAGTAGGCATACGGCTGCGGCCCAATATTATGGCTGGCGGCAATCTCAAAGTTTCTACCGGCCATGATAACAGCAAGTTCGGAATACCGGTAGATCAGCTGGATAATATCCTGGCGCTTGTATCTCAATACAACCTGCACATACAAAACCTGCATATACATACCGGCAGCGACATAAAAGACGTGGATGTTTTTGTAAAAGGAATTGACGTGTTATTCGACATCATTCCTTCTTTTAAAGAACTGGAATCTATTGATCTGGGTGGTGGCTTTAAAGTGCCTTACAAAGATGGCGATGGGGAAACCGATATGCCGCTGCTGGCACAAAAAGTAAATGAGGCTTTCTCTGATCATCCCAATCCAAATGGCAAACATTTGCAGGTGTGGTTTGAGCCCGGAAAATTTTTGGTGAGCGGTGCCGGTTATTTAATAACCGAAGTGAATGTTATAAAAGAAACTGCAGCTAACACTTTTGCGGGCATCAACAGCGGATTTAACCACTTGATACGCCCCATGTTTTACGATGCTTACCATAAAATTGAAAACATCAGCAACCCGGATGGGGAAGTAAAAAAATATGCGGTAACCGGCTATATCTGCGAAACAGATACTTTTGCCTGGGACAGAAAACTGAACGAAGTAAGAGAAGGCGACCTGCTTGTATTTTATAATGCCGGTGCTTATGGTTTTGAAATGAGCAGCAACTTTAATAGCAGGCTAAAGCCTGCCGAAGTAATGGTAAAAGACGGAAAGGCACAGCTGATCAGGAGAAGAGATGAGTTTGAGGATTTGTTGAGGAACCAGGTAATTTAGAATTTAAAATAAATTGAGTAAATTTGGTTTAAACAATAAATTATGGCAGCACTGCAATTAAAAGAAACGCTCCATGAATACATAGATACAGCAGACGATAAAAAGCTGGAAGCTATTTATACCATTCTGAAAGACAGTATCAGTCCGGATTATGAATACAACAAGGATGAACTGGCTGCCATTTATGCCCGCCGAAACGAATATAAAAACAACGAAGCTGAAACAATGGCTGCTGAAGATTTCTTAACCTATGTTCGCCAAAATAATTTATAATGGCTTACCGGCTGATTATTTTGAGGGCAGCAGCTGATGATACTGCAGAAGCCTACAAATATTATGAAGACATACAGCCCGGATTAGGCGATCGCTTTTTAGCTGAATTACTCGTAAGGTTTAATGAAATCAGCAGGCACCCGCAATACTATGGTTTTATTGATGAGCAACATATCATAAGAGATGTTAAGTTAAAAAGCTTTCCTTACCTGGTTGTTTATGAAATTGAAAGCGATTCAGTAGTTATTTACTCCGTACATTGTGCTTTCAGAAATCCAGATAAACGAATCAGAAAATAAATTTTCATTTTGAACAAAACCATCCTCTTTTTATTATTTCTTGGCTTTGGTTTCCCTGCCTTCAGTCAAACCCCTGATTGCGGCAAATACCGCGAAGGCAAGTTCCGCATTGCCGATAGCCGGGCTGGCGTGGTTACCATTGCAGACCGCAACAGCATGTACCAGACCGAAACCAGCGAGGCTTTAAAAGCGGTGGTACGTTTCAGAATTTCGTGGCAGGACAACTGTTCCTATACCCTTAAACTGGATAAAGTGATCCGTAATGAGAACAAGATCAACTTTCCATCCAACCTCGAAATAAAGGTAAAGATCATCCAGACAAATGACGGGGGCTACACACAGGAAACAACCTCTTCCCTTAGTAACGGCACGTACAACGTGGTGGTAACAAAACTAAACTGAGTAAACAAGCTGTTAGCCATTAGCTGCTAGCTGTTAGTAAATACACATGCTAAAAGCTAATGGCTCATAGCTAACAGCTTTATGTATCTTTTAACTAAAATTAATTTCTCCGGCTATTGGAGATATCAGTTTTTCTTTCCACATTTACATAGCAAATAAAAAAATGCTTCCCGATAGCCATCGGGATGAAGAATCCACCAGTTCCGATGGCTATCGGAAACCAACTTCAACAATCAATCTTACATGTATGAAACCCGACCAACGCTGTCGTACTAAAAAGTTAAAAGCAACTTTTTTACACTCCCTGCTGTTTGTAACCTTAACCCTGCTGTTGTTTTCGTGCAGTAAAAAAGACAAATGGATCGATGTAGATCCTGCATTCAGCAAATACATTGATGCATACACCACAGGTACCGTTTCCAAAACATCTGCCATTCGCATCAAACTGGCTGAAGAGGTGAACACCACACACGCTGTTGGCGAAGTGGTAAAGGATGACCTGTTCAACATCTCTCCTGCTGTAAAAGGAAAAGCATTCTGGCTGGATGCCCGAACCATCGAGTTTAAACCTGATGCCTGGCTAAAGCCCGACCAGATGTACAACATATCTTTTAAACTGGGCAAGGTTACCAAAACAACCGGCAAATTTTCCGAATTCAAATTCAGCATGAAAACCGTAAAGCCTTCTTTTAAAACAGGCCATGATGGATTGCGGGCCAGTGAGGCAAAAAATAAAATGAGCCTGGGTGGTGAACTGGAAACAGCCGATATAGAAGAGGGCAGCCAGGTTGAAAAATTATTGACCGCTTCTCAAAACAACAGCGTACTTAAAATAAGCTGGCAGCATAATGACGCCACCAAAATACACCGCTATACCATTGAAAACATTACCCGTTCAACCACCGCTGGTAACATTACCCTGCGTTGGGATGGCAAGCCGATGAACATGGAGGTAAAAGGCGAAGAAACCATTGAAGTACCCGCTGCCGGCGATTTTAAAGTGCTGAATGTGGTTGCCATTAATGATGCCCAGCAATATGCTTCTGTACAATTCAGTGATTTGATCACCGTTGGTCAGGACTTAAATGGTTTGATCACCATCAGCGGGCAATCGGATATCTCATTTACCATCAATGGCAGTGAAGTAAAGGTTTTTGGCAATGGAAAACTGGATGGTAATTACACCGTGAATGTAAATACAGGCATAAAAAACACCGGAGACAAAGTGCTCGACAAAGGTTTTACGGCCAACATCAATTTCCAGAACAGAATGCCATCTGTAAAAATACACGGCAAGGGAAATATTTTACCCAACAGCGGCAGGCTGGTGCTGCCATTTGAAGCAACCAATTTAAATGCAGTTGACATCAGCATCATTAAAATTTTTGAAAACAATGTGCCGCAGTTTTTACAGGAAAATGATTTGGGGGGCAATAGTGAATTAAGAAGGGTTGCCAAACCCATTGTTCAAAAAACATTAAGGCTGGATGATGATAAAACGCTGGACCTGCACAAAAAACAACATTTTTCATTAGACATTGATAAGTATCTAAAAACCGAACAGGGTGCAATTTATAAGGTTACCATCGGCTTCAGGCCTGAGTATTCGTTGTACCAGTCAACCGATACAGGAACAACTGCCGCTAAAGACGAAAACGAAGAAGAATACTATGGAGATTATGAAAGCGGCAATAACAATGGTGTTGATGAAGATGATGCTTTTTGGGAAAGATATGACAGCTACTATCCTTTTGGCTACAGCTGGGAACGCAGGGATGACCCCACCAGTAAATCTTATTACAATAAAGACCGGTGGGCAAGCAGGAATATACTGGCAAGCAATATTGGCCTTACTGCCAAGCGTGGAAATGACAACAGCCTGCTGGTGGCGGTGAGCAATATCCTTACCACCGAGCCCATGAACGGGGTTGATATTGAAGTGCTGGATTACCAGCGAACCATCATCAGCAAAGGAAAAAGCGGCAGCGATGGTTTTGCAGATATTGACCTGAAAAGAAAACCCTTTTTAATGATTGCCCGTAAAGGAAATGAAAGAGGATATTTAAAACTGGATGACGGAAGTTCGCTGGCACTGAGCCGCTTTGATGTAAGTGGCGAAGAAATGAAGAACGGCATTAAAGGATTTATTTTTGGAGAACGGGGCGTATGGAGGCCGGGCGATACCATGTACTTAAATTTTATTGTAGAAGACAAGCAGGGTAAATTACCGAAAGATCATCCAGTAGAGTTTAGTTTGTTTACGCCTCAGGGGCAATTATACACACACAGTGTTCAAACCGAAGCTGAAGACGGATTCTATCTTTTTAAAACCAGTACCGATGCAGCTTCTCCCACGGGCAACTGGCTGGCCAAGGTAAAAGTAGGTGGGGCAGTTTTTGAAAAAAGAATTAAGGTAGAGACCATTATGCCCAACAGGCTGAAGATTGACCTGGATTTTGGAAAAGACCCGGTACTGGGCAAGGGAAACAACGAAACCGGAAACATCAATGCCAAATGGCTGTTTGGCGCATTGGGAAAAAATTTAAAGGCAAAGATTGATGCTTCACTTTCTTCCAGGGGTACCTCATTTCCCAAATTTGCGGGGTTTGAATTTGATAACCCTACATCCAGCTATGCCACACAAAGCAAAACCATTTTTGAGGGTACTTTGGATGAACAGGGCAATGCGGCATTAAAAACCAATTTTGAAATTGATGCAAGCGCACCGGGTATGTTAAGCGCCAACATGATGGTAAAGGTTTTTGAACCCGGCGGAAGTTTCAGCATTGACAATGTGACCATGCCATACAGTCCGTATGCAAGTTATGCAGGCATTAAATTACCCGATGGTGAAAAACCATTTGATTATTTAATGGCCGGTAAAAAACATACTGCACAAATTGTAAATGTAGATAGCAAAGGCATGTTAATTGGCGGCAGCAATGAAGTAGAAGTACAGTTCTACCGCATTCAATGGCGCTGGTGGTGGGATAATAACGACGATAACCTCAGCAATTTTACACAGGATGAATACAACAAGTTATTGAAAACAGAAACCGTAAAACTGAATAATGGCCGCGGTAACTGGACCTTTGGTACATCTGAAAATGAATGGGGGCGTTATTTGATCCTGGTAAAGGATCTGAAGAGCGGCCACACCACCGGTTCCACTTTTTATATTGAAGATGCATACTGGCAAACCAGGGCCGGCGGCGAAGACCAGACTGCCGCTTCCATGTTGTCCTTTGAATCTGACAAGAAAAAATATAGTGTTGGAGAGGAAGTGTCATTAAAAATACCCAGCAGTAAAGGTGGCCGTATGCTGGTGAGTATTGAAAACGGCAGCAAGGTTTTAAGATCTTTCTGGCAGGAAACAAAACAGGGACAGACCGATGTAACCTTTAAAGCCGAAGCAGGCATGGCGCCCAATGTATACGCAACCATAAGCCTGCTGCAACCCCATTCGCAAACCATAAATGACCTGCCTATACGCATGTATGGCTCGGTACCCATTTTTGTTGAAGATAAAAACACGGTACTGAAACCGGTGTTGAATATGCCCGCCAGCATCAGGCCCGAAACAAATGTTTCTTTTTCGGTAAGCGAACAAAACGGAAAAGAAATGACCTACTGTGTGGCCATTGTAGATGAAGGCCTGCTGGACCTGACCAGGTTTAAAACCCCCAACCCGCATGATGTATTTTATGCCAGGGAAGCACTGGGCGTAAAAAGTTTTGACCTGTTTGATTATGTGATTGGCGCCTGGGGCGGCGACCTGGAAAGGATATTAACCATTGGTGGCGATGATGAGGCAGGAACTGGAAAGCAAAAATCCGCCAACCGATTTAAACCGGTGGTGAAATACCTGGGGCCATTTCATTTAAAAAGAGGGCAAACCCAAAAACAATCCTTCACTTTACCTTCCTATATTGGCTCGGTAAGGGCCATGGTTGTTGCAGCGCACAAGGGCAGTTATGGTTCCACAGAAAAAACGGTTGCCGTTAAAAAACCTTTGATGATGCTGGCTACCATGCCCCGTGTGCTTGGCCCTGGCGAAACCATCAAACTGCCGGTCACTGTTTTTGCGATGGAGAATAATATTAGAAAAGTAAATATTTCCCTGCAATCTAACCCTTACCTGGAAGTTGCCGGCAGCAACACGCAGTCGGTGAATTTTGCACAGCCCGGCGAAGAAATGATCTATTTTGATGTACGTGTTAAACCCAATACCGGCATTGGCAAAGTAAAACTGTTGGCCAGTTCGGGCAGCGAAAAAGCAGATTACGAAGTGGAGCTTGAAATACGCAATCCCAACCCGCCGGTAACACAGGTAACTGAAATGACCTTATCTGCCGGGCAACAATGGAATACAATGGCTATTCCCGTTGGCATTGCATCATCGAGCACAGCGATGCTGGAAATTTCAAGCGTACCATCCATGAACCTGCAAAAAAGATTAAGCTATCTCATCGAATATCCACACGGATGTGTTGAGCAAACCATCTCTGCCGTTTTTCCGCAGTTGGTATTAAATCAACTCACCGATCTGGATGATGCTAAAAAAGCAAAAGTAGACAGGAATGTAAAATCCGGTATTGCAAGGTTGCAAAATTTTCAGCGGCCAGACGGTGGCTTCAGTTACTGGCCCGGTGGCACCGAACCTGATGAATGGGGCACCAGCTATGCCGGACATTTTTTAGTGGAGGCACAAAACAATGGTTACCTGGTTGGTGATTATATGCTGCAGAACTGGAAAAATTTTCAGCGTGGAAAAGCAAACAGCTGGGTGCCGTCTACCTCCAATTTTTACGGAGGCGATCTTACACAGGCATACCGCCTGTATGGGCTTGCATTGGCAAAGGCGCCCGAACTGGGTGCAATGAACCGTTTGAAGGAATTCAAATATTTATCTGTGGAAGCCAAATGGCGTTTGGCAGCAGCTTACAAACTTGCCGGACAGGATAATACAGCCCTTGATCTTATCAGCGGACTGTCAACCGCTTTTGAAGAAAGGGCTGCACCGGGAAATACATTTGGTTCGGCACTGCGCGACCAGGCCATGGTTTTTGAAACCTTAACCATCATGGGTAAAAAAGCAAAAGCTGCTGAATTATTACCAACCATTGCTGCAAAACTTTCGCAGGATTATTGGTACAGCACACAAACAACAGCCTATTGCTTAATAGCCATTGCAAAATATTGCGGCAAAAACCCAAGCGGTGCAAAAATTATAGCAACCGGAACGGTTGATGGAAAAAAAGTTAACATCAATGCTGCATCTTATATCAGGCAATTGCCCATTTTATTTGCCAACGGAAGCAGCAAGGTAGCCATCAGTAACAATGGAAACAACACGTTGTATGTTCGCTTAATTATCCAGGGCCAGCCGCTTTCCGGCGATAGTATTAAAATCACCAACAACCCTGCTGTTTTAAATATGAATGTGAGTTACCTGAATCAAAACGGAACAGCCATTGATATCAGCAAACTTACGCAGGGTAACGATTTTGTGGCAAAAGTTACCATAACCAATCCGGGTAAACGTGGCTATTATACGCAGATGGCCTTGTCGCAGATATTCCCAAGCGGCTGGGAAATTTTAAATGCCCGTATGTTTGATGGTGAGGGTGCATTTAAATCTTCTTCATCAACTTACCAGGATATACGGGATGACCGGGTGTACACTTATTTCAATATCGGCAGCAATCAAACCTATACTTATTACATACAGCTGAATGCATCTTACCTGGGCCGGTTCTTTTTACCGGGTACCTACTGTGAGGCCATGTATGATAACAGTATAACGGCCGGTGTGAATGGGAAGTGGGTGGAAGTTATAAATCAATAATTCATATTATTCATGGTTCAAGGCTTTGCTTTGAACCATGAATTTTTACAAGTGTTGGTAATTTTATTAAACATCGTTGTTTCGATAAATATAGAGACTCACTTGTTCTGCATATCCTTACTCAGTTTTAATTATGTTTTACAAAAAGCCAAACATGCCCAACACCTATACACAAATTCATCTGCATTTGATTTTTGCTGTTCAAAACAGAAGATCGCTGATACAAAATTCATGGGAAGACAGGCTATATGAATACATAACCGGCATTGTGCAACAACATAAGCACAAAATGATTATTATTAACGGAATGCCCGACCATCTGCATATTGTAATTGGTATGAGACCAACACAATCCTTATCAGACTTAATGCAGGATATAAAAGGCAGCTCTTCAAAATGGATTAATGACAATAGGCTTGTGGCAGGAAAATTTCAATGGCAGGAAAGCTATAGTGCTTTTTCATACGGCAAATCTCAATTACCAATACTAATCGAATACGTAAAAAACCAGAAAGAGCATCATAAGAAAAAAAGTTTTGCAGAAGAGTATAAAGATTTTTTAAACGTTTTTGAGGTTGAATATGATGAGCGTTTCATTTTTAAAGAGTTGGAAGATTAAGCACCTATCGTCCCTACGGGACTTGGGGCCCAGGGTGATATTTTTCTACCAATCTTAAATGCCTACGGCATTATTAGTGCCTCCATTTGATTTCAGTAATTATCCCTTTAGGGATAGAACAATGCAGAAATTATAATTAGAGTTTCGCTAAATCCAGTAAGGGATATAAGATTGGTAGAAATGAAAGCAGGATTTCAGGGGTTAAGGATTTTCGACCAATCTCAAATGCCTCAATATTATTGAAAAAACCCTTGTTACATTGCGTTTAGTATATCTTTAAAAGCTCATTAAAAAGAAGGTTTCTTCTTCATCCCGTTAGGGATATAAGATTGGTAGAAATGAAAAATTAATTTAATTAAGTCCCGTAGGGACGATAGATCGGTAAATGAAAAACATCTTCTTAAAAATCCTTGCGCTCCGCCCTGCAACAAAAATTAAGTTAGTGGTGCTGTTGATCCTATTGATGTGGTTTTACTTTTCTCTTCCTGTAAAATTATTTCTTACCCCAACATCTTACGTTATTGAAGACAGGGAAGGCAACTTATTAAACGCTACCATCGCTGCCGATGGACAATGGCGTTTCCCTTACAATAAAAATGTACCTCAAAAATTTATCGACTGCATCACCAGTTTTGAAGACAGGAGATTCTTTAAACATCCCGGTGTTGATCCTGTTGCCATTGGCAGAGCTGTTGTTAAAAACATAAAGAACAAAGGCGTTGTACAGGGTGGCAGCACCATTACCATGCAGGTGATCAGGCTTTCAAAAAAAAATGACAAAAGAAGTATCTGGAATAAATTAAAGGAAAGTCTGCTGGCCGTACGGCTGGAACTGTCTTACTCCAAAAAAAACATCCTTGCCTTGTATGCCGGCAATGCGCCTTTTGGCAGCAATATTGTGGGGCTTGATGCAGCAGCATGGCGTTACTATGGCCGCAGTGCAGATAAATTAAGCTGGGGCGAAATGGCTGCGCTTGCTGTGTTACCCAATGCACCCGCATTGGTTCACCCCGGCAAAAACAGAAATGTGTTGTTGAAAAAACGAAATACATTGCTTGATAATTTATTACAGGCAGGAAAAATTGATAAGGCCACTGCAGCACTTGCCAAACTGGAACCCTTGCCCGATGAACCTTACCGGCTGCCACAACATGCATCACATTTATTGCAACGTTTTATAAAAGATAACAAGGCCTGGAAACAGGAAACAACCATCAAAACAACATTGGATGGCAACCTGCAGAAAAATGTATCATTGATCCTGCAACAACATCAATCTGTTTTAAAAGGTAATGGCATTAATAATGTTTGTGCGCTGGTGCTGGATGTGGAAACAGGAAACACATTGGCTTATGTTGGTAATATTTCAGATGCTTTAAACAAAGAAATGGAAGCCGATGTGGATGTGATAGCAGCACCACGCAGTCCGGGCAGTGCATTAAAACCAATTTTATATGCGGCCATGCTGAGTGATGGATTGATATTACCCAATTCCATTATCCCCGACATACCCACACAGATAGGAAGTTATGCTCCAAAGAATTTTGACCTGGGTTATGACGGTGCTGTGCCCGCAGGCAGGGCTTTAGCAAGGAGCCTGAATGTGCCGGCAGTAAAAATGCTGCAGCAATACAAGTACCAGCGCTTTTATGAAACACTGCAACAAACAGGCATTAGCACATTAAACAACAACGCCGACTTTTACGGCTTAAGTATGATCCTGGGCGGTTGCGAAGTAACGATGTGGGACCTTGCAGGTATGTATGCATCCATGGCCCGTACTTTAAATCATCAAACAAAAAATCGTGGAAAATTCTATGCAAAAGATTTTCATCCCCCGAATTATATATATGACAACAGACGACTGACAACAGACAACGGAAAACGAGAAACGAGAAACATTTCGTTAGATGCAACTTCCATCTGGTTCACATTCCAGGCCATGCAGGATGTAATGCGCCCGGGCGAAGAAGGTTTGTGGCAGCAGTTTACATCATCTCAAAAAATTGCGTGGAAAACCGGTACCAGCTTTGGTTTCAGAGACGGGTGGGCAATTGGATTAACGCCAAAAAATGTTGTGGCCGTTTGGGTGGGCAATACCGATGGCGAAGGAAGGCCCGGGCTGGTGGGTATACAAACAGCGGCACCCATTCTCTTTGACATTTTCAGAATGCTGCCAAACAGCAAGTGGTTTGAAAAACCAAGATATAATTATAGTTATGTGCCCGTATGCAGGCAAAGCGGGTATCGTGCCAATATTGATTGCCCGGATACAGATACTTTATTTATGCCCCCCAATGCAACCAAAGTGCAGCTTTGTGCATACCACAAAATAATTCACCTGGATGCAACAGGAAGTTTTCGTGTAACCGAAGCCTGCGAATCTCCATCGGCCATGCAACATAAAAGCTGGTTCATCTTATCCCCTGCCATGGAATTTTATTACAAACAGCGAAACATTGACTATTTACCGTTACCGCCTTTTAAACCCGGCTGTATAGCGAATACTAACGGAAGCGAGACAGGAAAGCTTATTGAAATAATTTACCCCCAACCCGATGCAAAAATTTATGTTCCGCTGGAGATAAACGGTGAAAGGGGTAAAACCATTTTTAGTGCAGCGCATCGCCGTGCCGGTGCAAAAATTTTCTGGAGCCTGGATGATGAATTTGCCGGCATCACTCAAAATTTTCACCAGCTTGGATTGAACCCGCCAGCCGGGAAGCATATCCTTACTTTGGTTGATGAAAACGGGATCAGTGTGAGCAGGCAGTTTGAAATACTGGAAAAAGAGAAACGCTGATTATTGTGATTAAAGTTGATTTCGCAGATTTATAATTGTAACTAAAAGAGTTTATCAAATTTCTACTTACATTTAAACTCTAAATTTATTACTATGCCCATACGTATGGAAGATGATCCGATGGATCAACAGGACTTTGACGACAGTAACACTTCTGGTGGTGGAAGAGGCGGTGGCGGCGGAGGAGGACTACTGGCTTTCTTACCCTTGCTGCTCTCTTTATTCAGTGGAGGCAGGGGTGGTAAAGGGGGTGGTGGAATGAAAATTATTTTGCTGCTGGTGGCAGCAGCTGCCGCATATTTTTTCTTTTTTAGAAATGGTTCAGGAGGCGGAGGCACAGAGGTGATCAAAAATCTTTTTTCTCAGAGCGGGTATAGTTTTAGTCCCGAGCAATTTAAAAAAGCAAATGTATATGAAGGGCTTGCCGATGACAACACAAAGAACCCATTACCCGAAATGGTTTCGCTGCTGAAGTTTGCCCCCGACCCGCAAAACCAGGGCCAGCAGGGAAGTTGTGTGGCCTGGAGCAGCACTTACGCAGCCCGTACCATTGTAGAGGCCGCTTCAAAAAACATCAGTGGAAACAGTACTGCCTTCAGTCCTGCATTTGTATATAACCAGATCGGCCTGGAAAACTGCCAGGGCGCATACATTCAAAATGCGATGGAGTTCATGAGTACCCGCGGAGTGGTTCCCTATAATGATTTTCCTTACGATGACCAGGATTGCAGCAGGCAGGCAAATTCAACACTATATAATAAAGCCGCACAAAATAAACTGCATGGTTTTACCAGATTAACCAATGGCGAAAGTACCGAAGGCATCAGTGTACGTGCAGTAAAAGAACATTTGGCAAAAGATGCCCCGGTGGTCATTGGTATGATGGTAGGTGGTAGTTTTATGCAGGGTATGATGGGAAAAGAAATGTGGGCACCAACCGATGAAGACCGCAGCCAGATGGGCTTTGGAGGACATGCCATGTGTGTTATCGGTTACGACGACCGCAAACAGGCTTTCCAGATCATGAACAGCTGGGGGCCGCAATGGGGTGTAAACGGAGTTGGCTGGGTAAGGTATGCCGACTTTAAGGAATTTGTTCGTGAGGCATATGGTGTTGACCCGATGCCAAAAATGGGTGCTGCCACCAATATTGCTTTTGAAGCAGCCATTGGCCTGGTTAAAAACGATGATAAAAAATATATTCCTTTAAAATTAAAAGCAGGTAATGTATTTGAAACTGTTGGCACCATTGCACCCGGCACCAAATTTAAAATGGAAATAAAGAATTCAACCGAGTGTAACATTTATATTTTTGGGCAGGAAACAGATGGCAGCAGTTATACGTTGTTTCCTTACCCAAGTAAAGAAGATGCAACCAAAACAGCCTTCTCTCCGTATTGCGGCATTACCGGTTACCGCCTGTTTCCGCGTGGTAAAAGTTTAGTACCTGATAATGTGGGTAACAAAGATGTGTTTGCCATTGTGGTAACCAGGCAACCACTTGACTGGTATGCCGTAAACAATGCAATTACAAAAAGTGCCGGAGCCGATTATGGCGATAAAGTGGCCGATGCTTTAAAGCAAAATGCAGTTTCGGGTGTGCAGTTTGCAGCAGGCAGCAATGGCACTATAAATTTTAAGGCCGGTAACAACGGCCAGAATGCCGTACTTTGTGTGGTAGAAGTGAAAAAGTAAACATGAAATGAGCCATTGGAAATGTTGATTACAAGCGAATTCTTTAAAGGCGAACCTGCCTGACGGCAGTCAGGTTCCATGTGGCCATAAACAATAAAAGAAACACATGAAAAAACTGATCGTAATTGCTATCTGTTTGATCACTTATTCAAGCCAGGCACAAACAGAAGGCAATAAATTATACCATCCAGCTGCTGATGCAGCAAAAGATATTGCTGCTGCCCTCAAAAAAGCAAAAGCAGAAAATAAATATGTACTGCTGCAGGGCGGTGGTAACTGGTGCAGCTGGTGTATAGAGTTTGCCAGGTTTTGTAAAGCTGATCCAAAAATAGATTCGGTAATAAATGCCGGTTTTGTATGGTATCATTTAAACTACAGTAAAGAAAATGAGAACAAACCGGTATTTGCCAAATACGGCTATGCCCAGCGTTTTGGCTTTCCCGTATTCATCATCTTAAATGAAAAAGGCGAACGCATACATACCCAAAACAGCGAATACCTGGAAGACGGGAAAAAAAGTTATGACCAAAGAAAAGTGCAGGCCTTTTTAGAAATGTGGTCACCAAGAGCATTGAATCCCGAAATGTACGGGAAGTAAAAAATGTAGATTTTAGATTGACGATTGTAGATTTGTAAAGATTCTGTAATTTAAGAAAATCTAAATTCGACTCCCGATAGCTATCGGGACCAAAATCTAAAATTACATGAGTAACGCATCCCAATTCCTCCAAGTCATAAAGCATCCGTTTAAATTTAAACTGTACATGCTTTCTAAATTGCCCAGCGCATTTTTTAGCGGGGTAAGGGTTGTGCATGCAGACGAATATGCATGTGCTGTAAAAGTGCCATACAAATGGTTCAGCCAAAACCCGTTCAGGAGCACCTACTTTGCCTGCCTGAGCATGGCTGCCGAAATGAGTACCGGCCTGCTTTGCCTCATGCACCTGCATAAAAGGCAACCAGCGGTTAGCATGCTGGTGGTAAAAATTGAGGGTAATTTCATGAAAAAAGCTACCGGCATAACAGTATTTACCTGCGAAGATGGCGCTGCCATAAAAAAAACCATTGAAGAGGCGATCAGCAGCAATGAAGGCAAGTCCGTTATTTCAACATCGCAGGGCAGAAATGCGGCCGGTGAACTGGTAGCTGAATTTGCAGTTACCTGGAGTTTTAAAGTTAAATCTAATAAAAGCTGATATAAGGGTACTATCCCTCTATTTGTGTAAATTGCACCTTCAGGTTCAGCTTCATTGCTGCCGTATTCCGATAGTTATCGGTACAATGCCAATGAAGCTTAATTGAAAACAAAATGCTAGGCTCAAATAATTAAAAACATAATCTCCTCCATTTCCCTTCCCTCGGGGAAGCCTGCCTGACCGGCAGGCAGGGATAGGATGGGCTTTATTCATTATGGCAAAAGACTTACGTAAACAGGAAGCTTTAGACTACCACTCAAAAGGCCGCCCGGGTAAAATAGAAGTAGTACCCACCAAAGAGGCCAAAACCCAAAGAGACCTTTCACTTGCCTACTCGCCCGGTGTTGCAGAACCCTGTCTGGAAATTGCAGCCAATCCCGAAGACGTGTATAAATATACCGCCAAGGGAAACCTGGTAGGCGTTATCAGCAATGGCACCGCAGTTTTAGGTCTGGGTAATATTGGTCCCGAAGCCGGTAAACCCGTAATGGAAGGGAAAGGAGTACTCTTCAAAATATTTGCTGATATTGATGTGTTTGATATCGAGATCAACGAAACCGATCCTGAAAAATTTGTGCAGATCGTGCAGGCTTTGGAGCCCACATTTGGTGGTATTAATTTAGAAGATATAAAAGCACCCGAGTGTTTTTATATTGAACAGGAATTAAAGAAACGGTGCAAAATACCCATCATGCATGATGACCAGCATGGTACGGCCATCATCAGTGCGGCTGCCTTGCTGAATGCACTGATACTGCAAAAAAAGAAGATCGACAAAGTGCGTTTTGTGGTGAATGGTGCCGGTGCCGCAGCATTTGCGTGTATCCAGTTGTACGAATCACTGGGTGCAAAGCACAGTAACTTTATGGTTTTTGACCGGAAAGGTATTTTATATAAAGGCCGCGAAGATGTGGAAGACATGAAAGCTTCTTTTTGTGTGGATGCAAAATATAAGGATTATGACCTGGCCAGGGCCATGAAAGATGCGGATGTATTCATTGGATTGAGCATTGGCAATGTGGTTACCCCGGAAATGGTAAAAAGCATGGCTAAAAACCCGATCGTTTTTGCCATGGCCAATCCCGATTCGGAAATAAATTATGATGTGGCTGTGGCTGTACGTAAAGATATCATTATGGCTACCGGCCGCAGCGATTTTCCCAACCAGGTAAATAATGTACTGGGCTTCCCGTATATTTTTCGTGGCGCACTGGATGTAAGGGCAACGGCCATTAACGAAGCCATGAAACTGGCTGCAGTAAAAGCCTTAGCCGAACTGGCAAAGGCCCCGGTACCGGATATTGTGAACCTGGCATACAACGAAAAGACCATCACTTTTGGCCCAACTTATATTATACCCAAACCTTTAGATCCGCGATTGTTGTCAACCGTGGCACCAGCTGTAGCAAAGGCAGCCATGGAAAGCGGGGTTGCAAAATACCCCATTACCGATTGGGATGGATACGTGGATGATCTGAACCACCGTTTAGGTTTGGATAACCAGTTAAGCCGCGTTATTGGCAGCAAGGCCCGTAAAGATCCCAAACGTATTGTTTTTGCTGATGCAGAAAACATTAAGATACTGAAAGTGGCGCAGTTGGTAATGGAAGAGGGTGTTGCTTACCCCATATTATTAGGCAAGGAACATAAAATAAGAAAGCTGGCCGATGAAAACGGTATAGACCTGGAAGGTATGCCCATCATGAATCCTGCCGATGACCAACACGAAGAATTAAGAAAAAAGTACGGCGATATGTTCTTCGAAAAAAGGCATCGTAAGGGTTTAAACAAATACGAAAGCTACAAAGCCATGAAAGACCGCAATCATTTTGGTTGCATGCTGATTGACCAGGGCGAAGCAGATGGCATGATCAGCGGACTGAGCAGGAATTACCCTGATACCATCCGCCCGGCACTGCATATCATTGGAACAGAGCCCGGCGTTAAGAAGATTGCCGGTATGTACATTATGTTTACCAAACGCGGTCCGTTGTTCTTAGCCGATACTACGGTAAACTTTAATCCTACTGCCGAAGAACTGGCCGAAATAACACTGCTGGTTGCCAAGGAAGTTAGGCTGTTCAACATCAAACCCAGGATTGCCATGTTGTCGTATTCAAATTTTGGAAGCAGCAATTCTCCCGAGGCAAACCTGGTACGCAGGGCAAGGGAAATTGTAAAAGAAAAGGAACCTGATCTCATCTGCGACGGGGAAGTGCAGGGCATCCTTGCTTTTAATAAAGAAATACTGAAAGAAAATTACCCCTTTACCGAATTATTGAATGGCGATGTGAACATTCTCATCTTCCCCAATTTATCGGCCGGAAATATTGCCTATAATTTATTACAGGAAGTTGCCGGTACTGATTCCATTGGCCCCATTTTGCTTGGTTTAAACAAACCGGTACACGTGCTGCAGCTGGGAAGTTCGATCCGGTCTATTTTTAATATGGTATTGATTGCTGTGGTTGATGCACAAATCAAAAGCATAACAGATACCAAAGAAGCAATTAAAAAAAGTAAATGGTGGAAACGAAAAAGCGGCAATGAATAAACAGGAAAATTTACAACAACATGCCGGGTGTACCCTGTACACCGGCATGTTAAACTGAAATAATCTTACATTCGTACATCTAACATCATACAGCTTACATTTAAAGATGCTTTTTTTCAATCACTTTGGCCGCTATATCCTGATGATCAGGGGCATGTTTACACGGCCCGAAAACATGCGCATGTATTGGAAAGAGCTCATGCACCAGTGTGTTGAAATAGGCATTGGTTCGCTGGGTATTGTGATCATCATTTCTTTTTTTATGGGAGCGGTAAGTGCAGTACAAACTTCTTACCAGCTGGTTAGCCCGCTGATACCGCTTACCACCATTGCACAAATTGTACGGGATACGGTTATCTTGGAATTTGCCCCCACCGTGGTTTGTATAGTACTGGCCGGTGTGGTGGGCAGTAAAATTGCCAGTGAGCTGGGCAATATGCGGGTAAGTGAACAGATAGATGCACTGGAAATTATGGGCATCAATACCAAATCATACCTGGTGGCTCCAAAAATAGCCGCCTGTTTAATAACCATACCCATGCTGGTGGTTTTGTCCATGGTTTTGGGGATACTGGGCGGAAGGCTTGCCGGTGCTGCAACTGGCATATTATCTACAGATACCTATGACATGGGGCTGTTGCTGAATTTTGTGCCCTACAATGTATTTTTTGCTTTGGTAAAAGCGTACACTTTTTCATTTATCATCAGTTCTATTCCCTCCTATTATGGTTATTATGTAAAGGGAGGTGCTTTGGAAATTGGCCGCAGCAGTACCAAAAGCGTGGTGGTGAGTTGTGTGATGATCTTATTTGCCGATTATATTCTGGCAGCGTTGTTGTTGAATAAGTAGCAGGTAGCAAGTAGGAAGTAGCAAGTATGGAGTTTCTGAAAACAAGAGATTTGTTTATTATGATTGAATTTAAAAACATAAAGAAACGTTTTGAGGACAAGATCGTGCTGGACGATGTGAGCCATGTGATGGAAACCGGAAAGGCCAACCTCATCATTGGCCAGAGCGGAAGCGGGAAAACCGTATTACAAAAATGCCTGGTTGGATTGTTTGAACCAGATGAAGGAGAAATTATTTATGACGGCGTGAGTTTTACTGATATGAACGTAGACGAGCGAAAATTGCTGCGACAGCAAATTGGGATGCTTTTTCAGGGCTCGGCTTTATTCGACAGCATGACGGTAGAACAGAACATCATGTTTCCGCTGGACATGTTTACTTCAAAAAATTTTAGTGAAAAACTAAAACGCGTAAACGAAGTGCTGAACAGGGTAAATTTAGAAGGCATCAATAAAAAATACCCGGCCGAATTAAGCGGCGGGATGAAAAAAAGGGTAGGCATTGCCCGGGCCATTGTGCTTAACCCAAAATTTTTATTTTGCGATGAACCCAATTCGGGACTTGACCCACAGACCTCGATGGTGATTGATAAACTGATCCTGGATATTACCCGGGAATTCAACATGACCACCGTGATCAATACCCACGATATGAACAGCGTAATGGAAATGGGTGAAAACATCATTTATCTGTACGAAGGCAAAAAAGAATGGACGGGTAACAAAAAAGACATCATCTTCTCTAAAAACGAACGCCTGAACAATTTCATTTTTGCATCAGAATTTTTGCAGGATGCCAAAGACATGCGTATGCTGGAAGCCAAAGGAAAGATCAGCGATGACCGGGATATGGATGAAATGATGAAATAAACAAGAAAAAAGCAGTGTACCGGCAATGCTGCTTCCACAAAAGCACAATGAAAGCCACTTACAGCAATCTGGTCAGGTCACCAAAATATCCCTTTCGCCAATCGCCTCTTCTCCCCTATCTTTGCGGCAATTATGCCTGCCGGCAGGCAGGTCTTTCTTAATTCCTAATTCTTAATTTTTATTTGAAATGGCTGTTTTAGTTAATAAAGATTCCAAAATTATTGTGCAGGGTTTTACCGGTACCGAAGGTACTTTTCATGCCACACAAATGATTGAATACGGCACCAATGTGGTTGGTGGTGTTACGCCCGGTAAAGGCGGAACCTTACACCTGGATAAACCCGTATTTAATACCGTTGCCGATGCGGTTAAAACAACGGATGCCGATGTAAGCATCATTTTTGTACCACCGGCCTTTGCAGCCGATGCCATTATGGAAGCTGCTGATGCAGGCATTGGCCTGGTAGTTTGCATTACCGAAGGTATTCCCGTACAGGATATGGTTAAAGTGAAAAATTATCTGCAACATAAAAACACGCGGTTGGTAGGACCAAACTGCCCCGGAGTTATTACGGCCGAAGAAAGCAAAGTGGGTATCATGCCCGGATTTATTTTCAAAAAAGGCAGGATCGGGATTGTTTCCAAATCGGGTACGCTTACTTACGAAGCTGCCGACCAGGTGGCCAAAGCAGGACTGGGAATTTCTACAGCTATTGGTATTGGCGGCGATCCAATAATTGGCACAACAACCAAAGAAGCGGTTGAACTATTTATGAACGACCCGGAAACTGATGCCATTGTAATGATCGGCGAAATTGGTGGCGGTATGGAAGCAGAAGCTGCCAACTATATCAAAAGTACCGGCAACAAAAAACCGGTTGTTGGTTTTATTGCCGGACAAACAGCGCCTCCCGGCCGCCGCATGGGCCATGCCGGTGCTATTGTTGGTGGTGCCGATGATACCGCTGCAGCCAAAATGAAAATTATGGCTGAATGCGGCATTCATGTGGTTGCCAGTCCGGCCGATATTGGTAAAACCATGGCTGAAGTGATGAAGAAGTAAAAGTCAAAAAAGATTAATAAATAATTTCTTAAGATATTTATAAGTAAGGCCCGGCTATATGCCGGGTTCTTTAATTTAAAATACTCCCCCATTCTCCACCCCTCTCCTTTGGAGAGGGATTAAGGGTGAGGTAAAAAAAACCGGGGCTTTCGCCCCGGCCCGGCCTGCGCCACGCAGGCCTGAAGTATAGCCATGAAAGTTTAGTCTTTTATTTACGGTTTTTGATATAATCCATCAATGCATCTTTACTGTTGCTGAACGAGAACGCATCATTTACTAAAAAATAATTGCCTTTATCTATCGTATAATCATATGCATACTTTGCAATATCAAGCCTGTTGTTTTCAAAACTAAAGAGCAATACCAGTTCTTTTACCTGTGCTGTGGTAAAATAGTTGCTGGCAATAAACTGCCTGGCCACTTTCAGCTTTGTATTTTCGAAAGACTCGTTACCAATTGACTGTTTTAACTGCTGAAAAGCATTGTTATCCATCGCCCTTCTGCTGTTTCGGTCGTAGTACTGGTCATTGTTATCTACGCCCCAGTCATCGTCATCATCGTTATAACCGCCGCTTAGCAATTGTTCATCAACAAATGCCTTGCCAAAACGGTTGATGGTAATATCAACATGATACTGTGCTTTTATAAAAATATTGTTAGCGTAAACCAGTTGATATCCATTGTTTCGGTTATTGCCGTTGTACCTGTTGCGGTCGTTGCCTGCCCTGAATATCTTTACTGAATGATTGCCGTTTCTTACATTGCTGATCACAATATCACGGCCGTTTGATGTGTACTTTATCCCATCAACCATCACCCGTATATCTGCATTACCAATGGCTGATATGGTGAGTTTTGACTGGGCAAATAAAATGGATGAAAAGAATAAAGCTGCTGCAAGGGTAAATGTTTTTTTCATACTGTTAGGTTTTATAATAAGGTAATTTCAAATGTTATGCCGGTTTATAAAAAGATAACCATAATGAAAAGTTAAAGAAAATAATTAAACCGGAATTATGCAAACCGCTTTATAATTTCATCTTAGTACCCGAAGGCTGATATTGGTCATGGCAGCAGAACAGCTCCCTAACAAATTGTATCTTGTACTTAAATACCCGATTATGTTCATACAAAAATTATTGCTGGTTATTTTTTTGTTAACCGGTATAGCATCAACCAATATGGCTCAAACAAAAAATGATTACACAAAAAACTGGAAAAAGGTGGAGGCCCTCGAAAACAAAGGGCTCACAAAATCTGCTTTACAGGAAGTACTGGTGATCTACAACCTGGCTATAAAAGATGCCAATGATGCCCAGCAGATAAAAAGCTGCATGTACCAGATCAAATACCGTAATATGGTGGAGGAAGACAGCCGGGAAAACAACATTTTTTTTGTGGATACCCTTATTGCTAAAGCCAAAGTTCCCGTAAAAAATATTTTGCAAAGCATGCACGCCGAAATGTTCTGGCAGTACCTGCAAAACAACCGCTGGAAGTTTTACGACCGTACCAGGCTGGCCGAGGAAAAAAGCAAGGACATTACCACCTGGAGTATAGATAAATTATATTCGGTTATTACAAAATTGTACAAAGCTTCTTTACAAAATGATGCTGTTTTAAAAAATACAAAATTAGATGGCCTTGATGCCATTATCATTAAAGGAGAAAACTCCCGGCATTTACGCCCCACGTTATATGATTTTTTAGCCCACCGGTCACTCGGGTTTTTTATGAATGATGAAGAAGGCATTACCAAACCGGCTTATCAGTTTAAACTGGACGATGCAGCCACTTTTGCAAAAGCCGATGATTTTACAAAGGCTTCTTTTAAAACCAACGACACGGCATCACTGCAGTACAGGGCCCTGTTGCTTTTACAGGATATTTTAAAATTTCACCTTACCGATGTTAATCCCGATGCACTGATTGATGCTGACCTGATACGCCTGAATTTTGTAAATGACAATGCGGTAATTGAAGGAAAAGAAAAACTATATGAAGACGCCTTGCTTGCCATTGAACAAAAACATCCTGCCAACCCCGCCATTGCACAAGCGATGTTTTTGCGGGGCAATATGTATTTACAACGCGGACAACAATATGAAGCACTTACAAAAACGGAAAACCAGTACGAAATAAAAAGGGCCAGGAAATTATTTGAAACAGCTTATGCCCGGTTTCCAAAATCAGAAGGGGGCATAAACGCAAAAAATGCAATTGGGCAAATTGAACAGCCTTCTTTAAACATAGAAACTGAGCAGGTGAATATACCGCTACAACCTTTCCGCAGCCTGGTAAAATATAAGAATGTAAAAACCATTTACTTAAGGGTTATTAAAACATCCCGGGAAGAAATAAAAAAAACAGACAGGAGGGATTATGAAAAGCTATGGAAAGCCTATACCGCATTAACACCGCTTAAAAGCTGGAGCATTAACCTGCCCGACCTGCAGGATTACCAGCAACATGCCACTGAAATAAAAATAGACGGCCTGGGCAATGGTACCTATTTGGTACTGGCCAGTATTGATCCCGGCTTTTCACTTTCAAAAAACATCATTGCACGGCAACTGACCTATGTAAGCAACATCAGTTACATACATACCAATGCCAACGACTATTATGTGCTTGACCGCGATAATGGGCAGCCGTTGGTCAAAGCAACCGTTCAAATATGGGAAAAGAAATACAATTACAGCAACAATTTGTATGATGAAATAAAAGCAGAAAATTATACAACCGACAAAAACGGATTCTTTAAACTGAAGGAAACCAAAGAGTACCGCAATTTTTATATACAGGTTACCCATGGGCCCGATGAGTTGTTTATGGATGAAAATAACGCATCGTATAACTACAACAGCTATTCACCGGAAACCGAAAAACATACCTTTTTATTTACCGACCGGGCAATATACCGGCCCGGGCAAACCCTGTATTTTAAGGGTATTGTTGTATCCAAGGAAAAAGAGGTGACCAAAAGTGGCGTAATTCCCCAATTTAAAACCACCTTACAACTGAAAGATGCCAATGGCCAAAAATCGGCCGAGCTATCTGTCACCACCAATGAATATGGCAGCTATAAAGGCTCCTTTACATTACCCGCAGGCGTAATGAACGGAAATTTCAGCCTGTACGATACGGCTACTAAAGCTTCGTACAGCTTTAGTGTGGAAGAATACAAGCGACCCAAATTTTTTACCGAAATACAGAAACCAAAAGGCACATACCGGGTAAACGACAGCATTGAAGTTACCGGCACGGCAAAAGCATATGCCGGCAATAATGTAGATGGCGCCAAAGTAAGTTACCGGGTGGTACGCAAAGTGCGTTACCCCATCTGGTTCGGTTGGGGAGGCTATTACAGAGGTTTTCCCCCCGGCAGTAATGAAGAAATGGAAATTACAAGCGGCGAAACCAAAACTGATGTAACCGGTGAATTTAAAATTAAATTCAAAGCCATACCCGATGAATCGGTTGATAAAAAAGACCAGCCTACATTTTATTATGAAGTAAGTGCCGATATTACCGACATCAATGGAGAAACCCGCAGTGGCAATACTTCAGTTGCCGTGGCATACCAGATGCTGCAACTGAATATTAATATGCCGGAAACCATGCCTGCCGACAGTCTTAAAAATGTAAACATCTCCACCACCAACCTGAACGATATTTTTGAAAAGGCAAACGTGCATGTTACCATAACCAAAGTAATATCGCCCACCAAAATATTGCGTGAACGTTACTGGCAAATGCCCGACCAGTTTACCATGAGTAAAAATGAATATGAAGGTTATTTCCCTTATGATGTTTATAAAGATGAGGACCAGCAGGGTAAATGGCCGTTGGGGGATAAGGTTTTGGATAAGACAGACAGTACAAAGGAAAATACATCGTTTATCGTTTCTGGTTTCTCGTTTGGGGCCGGCTGGTATAAAATAATTGCAACTACAAAAGATAAATATGGTGAATTGGTTAAGGCAGAAAAATATATTCAGCTCACCAATAGTGCCGCCAATGAAAAAATTTACGATGCCGTAAAAATGGAGGTAATAAAAGGCGATGCCGAACCCGGCGAACAAATTAAATACAACATCGCTACCGGTTTTGACAATATCTGGCTCATCCATTCCTTAAGTAAAATGGATAAAACAAATACAATAACATACAAAACGCTTACCAATACACAATCTGCTCCCTTTGCACAAACTGCCGGCGAACAAGACCGTGGCGGCATGGCCATGAGCTTTGCTTTTGTAAAACACAACCGGGTTTACAAAGGCAACCAGGCATTCTCCATTCCCTGGAACAATAAAGACCTGAAGATCAGTTACGAAACCTTCCGTGATAAATTATTACCTGGTGCCAACGAAAAATGGACAGTAAAAATAACCGGTAATAAAGGCGAAAAGTTAGCAGCTGAAATGCTGGCCGGCATGTACGATGCAAGCCTTGACCAGTTTAAACCACACAACTGGCAAAGGCCCGGTATCTGGCCCGGACTGTACAATACCATTTACTGGATGGCTAAAGGATTTACAAAAATTAACTCGGAAGAATTTAACAGAAGGGAATATGAATATGTAACGGCTCCTGAAAAATCTTATGACCGGCTCTTAAATGGGGATGTTTATGGTGGAGGATATTATGGGAATGACAGGATGGTTATGAGAAGTGCAAATGCACCAGCGGCAGAAATGGTAACATTAGGAAATGCCGCTCCACCTCCGCCGCCATCTCCAGGTGAAAAATATAAAAAGGGACAAGTGATTGAAGAGACAAAGGCTGACACTGTTTCATTCAATGTGAAAACAAGCGAAACAGGAAACAGTCCTTCCGTTCAAATTCGTAAAAATTTCAACGAAACCGCTTTCTTCTTTCCTGAATTAAAAACAGATGCCGAAGGCAATATAGAATTTGCTTTTACCATGCCCGAAGCATTAACGCAATGGAAGCTGATGACACTGACCCATACCAAAGATATGGCTACTGTATACAGCACAAGAACTATCGTTACTCAAAAGCCCTTGATGGTACAGCCCAATGCGCCACGCTTTATGAGAGAGGGTGACAATATGGAGTTCAGCGCTAAAATTGTAAACCTCAGCGAAAAAGAAGTTACCGGTATTGCCACATTGGAACTGCTGGATGCGGCTACCAACAAACCGGTTGATGGTTGGTTTAAGAATGTTTTCCCATCACAATATTTTACCGTTGCTGCCGGGCAAAGCCAGGCAGTAAAATTTCCCATGGAGATCCCGTTCAATTTCAATTCGGCCATGACATACAGGATCGTTGCCAAAGCCGCTGAATTTTCGGATGGAGAAGAAATGGCCATTCCCATTTTAACCAACCGCATGCTGGTAACAGAAACAATGCCCATTAATTTACGTGGCGTAAGCAGCAAGAATTTTAAGTTCGAAAAGCTGCTCAACTCCTCTCCGCCAGCTGGCGGAGGAGGTCGGGAGGGGGCTACACATACCAACCATGCGCTAACCGTTGAATACACCAGTAACCCTGCCTGGTATGCTGTGCAGGCACTTCCTTATTTAATGGAGTATCCGTATGAATGTGCCGAGCAAACATTCAACCGGTATTATGCAAATACACTGGCATCTTATATCAGCCGTTCAATGCCCAAGATCAAAGCGGTTTTTGAAAAGTGGAAAAATGTTGATACCGCTGCGCTGATGAGCAACCTGGAGAAAAATCAGGAATTAAAATCGGCTTTACTGCAGGAAACGCCCTGGGTACTGGATGCACAGAACGAAAATCAGCAAAAGAAAAACATTGCTTTGCTGTTTGACATGGTGCGTATGAGTGCTGAGCAGGACAAAGCATTTAACACACTCAAAGAAATGCAAAGCAGCAATGGTGGTTTTGTGTGGTTTAAAGGAGGAAAGGATGACCGCTACATGACGCAATACATTGCAACCGGCATCGGGCATTTAAGAAAACTGAATACTTTAACCGGGGATAATTACCAAACCATAAAAAGCATTATTGACAAAGCGGTTTCGTATCTCGATAAAAAAATAAAAGAGGATTACGATAACCTGATCAGGTATAAAGTAAAACTGAGTAACAATAATTTAAGCAGCATTCAAATCCAGTATTTGTACATGCGCAGCTTCTTCCCCGAATACAAGGTTGCTGCTGCATCGCAAACCGCTTATAATTATTACAGCGGACAGGCAAAAAAATACTGGCTCAGCAACAGCAAGTACATGCAGGCCATGATCGCCCTGGCTTTGCACCGCAGTAATGATGCAGCCACACCCAAAGCCATCATCAGATCCTTAAAAGAAAATGCGATCAACAAAGAAGAAATGGGCATGTACTGGAAAGAATGGACAACCGGCGGATACTACTGGCACCAGGCTCCTATTGAAAGCCAGGCCATGATGATAGAAGCATTCATGGATATAGACAAAAACAACACCACCGTTGATGACCTGAAAACCTGGTTACTTAAACAAAAGCAAACACAAAACTGGAAAAGCACCAAAGCCACTGCAGAAGCCTGTTACGCACTATTGCTTGGTGGCAACAATTGGTTAAGTGAAGAAAAAGAAGTAACCATCAGTTTAGGAAACACCATTGTAAAAAGCACTGATGATGCCACCGAAGCCGGAACCGGTTATTTCAAAAAAAGATTTGAAGCCAACAAAGTAAATCCCGCCATGGGCAATATCACAGTTGCTATTGCACAAACGCCTAATAAGCCAATAAACCAGTCAACCACTTCCTGGGGCTCTGTTTACTGGCAATATTTTGAAGACTTAGACAAGATCACTCCATCAGAAACACCTTTAAAACTGGTGAAGAAATTATTCATCGAAAAGAATGCAGACAAAGGCCCGGTGTTGATTGCTTTGGCAGATGGTGCACAGTTAAAAGTAGGTGATAAAATAAAAGTGCGTATCGAACTTAAAGTTGACCGCGACATGGAATATGTACACATGAAAGACATGCGTGCTGCCTGTATGGAACCCACCAATGTTTTAAGCGAATACAAATACCAGGGCGGCCTGGGTTATTACGAAAGCACCAAAGATGCCAGCACCAATTTCTTCTTTGGCTGGCTGGCCCGTGGCAGTTATGTTTTTGAGTATCCCCTGTTTGTAACGCATGCCGGTAATTTCAGCAATGGCATTACCACGATTCAATGTATGTATGCACCGGAGTTTACAAGTCATAGTGAGGGGATCAGGGTGACGGTGGAATAGAATTAATAACACGAATTACAAAACACGAACCTGCCTGCAGGCAGGCAGGTTACACGAATTGGCCCGAGAACCGGTTCGTGTTTTTTTTACACCTATTCAATAATTCGTGTAATTTGTGTAATTCGTACAATTCGTGTAATAAAATAATTATGAACTATGGCTACCGAACAAACCTACAACATCCCCATCCGTTACCGTAAAATGGAAAACCTGCATATTGTTTTCTGGCTGTTTAAAGATATCAGCTGGTGCATGACCTGGCGTTATTTAGCCATTGCCATGATCATTCCAACATTAATAATAGCCATCGTCATCTCCTGGCGCACCCGGCAATACATGAGTGAGCTTTGCCATAATATTGCCATTACGGTATGGATAACAGCCAACAGTTACTGGATGATCAGTGAATTCTTTAACTTCGATGGTATCATTATTTATGGAGACATCACTTATAAATACCTGGCGATAATTCCCTTTGCCATTGGTATTTTATTGCTGGCCTTTTATTACCTGGTTTGGAAACCTACGCACAAAGATGTTTTAGAAACCATGTAATATGCGCTATCTGTTTACCTGCTATTTTTCTTACCACTCATAACACATACTCTACCACTTGTGAAAGTAAATACCCCGTCTGTATCGGATTTGATTGTGCAGCAATTAACCGCTGTATATCTTTACCTCTCAAATTTAAACAGAGCCTCGCTCTAATGTAAAATGCACCAATCTATTGCAGCCCTTCCTTTAATTTTCGTGAGCGGGTTAAACCACCAGCAGTTTTCCACAATTAATTCTCAGTAAGGATTTATTAACGGGATTTTTAATAATTATCAGTAGCTTGATGATTAATTATTCAACCCTGTAAAGTAAACGCGGCGTAGTGTGGCCAAATGGCCGAAGTGTACGCCAACTGCAGGCAGGATACTGCTAACAACCAAAACAAAATCATAAACAGCTAAAACTATAAACTATGGATCTTTCTGGTTTCTTTATCAATTACTGGTGGATACTGGTAATTCTAATATCGCTAGTCATGTACAAATTCATCCTGCGGTTTCTGTTCGGTATGGTCATTGTACCCGAAGACAGGATTGGACTGGTTACAAAAAAATTCGTACTCTTTGGTGCCAACCGTTCGCTGCCCGATGGTCGCATCATTGCCACTAAAGGCGAAGCAGGTTTTCAGGGAAAAACACTGGCGCCCGGCTTATACTGGGGTATGTGGCCCTGGCAGTATGGTGTTACCATGCACGCATTTCTGGTGATACCTGAAGGTAATATAGGGCTTGTACTTTCTAACGATGGGGCCGAAATACCTACCGGTGCCATCTTAGGCCGCAAGGTAGAAAGCGATAATTTTCAGGATGCTGTAAGCTTTTTAAACAACGGCGGACAAAAAGGCCGCCAGACAGCCTACATCACGGCAGGTACTTATCGTATTAATATCTACGCCTTTACTGTTACCATTAGCCCGATGGTAATCATTCATGAAAACATGGTGGGCATTGTTACCAGTCTGGATGGACACCCGATTGAGGGCAACCAGATAGCAGGTAAGTATATTGAAGGCCACAATAATTTTCAGGACTTTGACAGCTTCCTTAAAAATGACGGTAATCGTGGTTTGCAACCTTCCATCGTACTGGCAGGTAGTTATAACATTAACCCATGGGCTATTCAAATTGAAGAAGTGCCTATGACCGATGTGCCTATCGGCTACGTTGGTGTAGTGATCAGTTATATTGGCCAGGATGGTAAAGACCTTACCGGCGAAAGCTTTAAACACGGCAATATTGTGGGCAAGGGAAGCCGTGGTGTGTGGATGGAACCTTATGGCCCCGGTAAATACCCTATCAACAAATACACCATGAAGGTGGAACTGGTGCCCACTACCAATCTGGTACTAAACTGGGCCAATGCAAGAAGCGAATCGCATCAGCTGGATAAAAATCTGAGTACCATCACGGTTCGTTCGCAGGATGGTTTCCCTTTTAATCTCGACGTGTCGCAGATCATACACATACCTGCCAACGAAGCGCCCAAAGTAATTGCACGTTTCGGAAGCATGAATAACCTGGTAAGCCAGGTGCTGGAGCCTACCATCGGTAACTACTTCCGTAACTCGGCACAGGACAGCGATGTGATCTCTTTCCTGAGCACCCGTAAAGAAAGGCAGCTGGCTGCAAAAGAGCATATTAAAAATGTGTTGGACGAATACAATGTAAATGCGGTAGATACTTTAATAGGTGACATCGTTCCACCGGAATCGTTGATGAAAACATTAACCGACCGTAAGATCGCACAGGAAGAAGAAAAAACCTACACTACCCAACGGCTTGCGCAGGAAAAACGCCAGGGCATGGAAAAAGAAACCGCCATTGCCGATATGCAGAAAGAAATTGTAAAGGCACAGCAAAGTGTGGAAATTGCACAACGCACTGCCGATGCTACTGTAAAAAAAGCCGAAGGTGATGCCAACAGTTTAAAACTACAGGTAGATGCTGAAGCCACTGCCACCAAAATGCGTGCAAATGCCGAAGCCGAAGCAACAAAAATGCGTGCCGGTGCAGAGGCCGAAGCCACCAAGTTGAATGCCAGTGCCGATGCTGAACAGATCAGCAAAACCGGTTTGGCCGAAGCTGAAAAAATTATGGCCATCGGTAAATCAACCGCAGAAGCATACGAACTGCAGGTAAAAGCCATGGGCGGCGATAACTTTACCCGCTACAAAATAACCGAAGAAATTGCCAAAGGTAATATCAAGATCATCCCTGATATACTGATTGGTGGCGGAACCGGTACCGATGGCGGTATAAACGGTTTGTTGGGCATGAAACTGATGGAAATGATGGATGCAAAAAAAACAGATAAGCCGGAAACAAAATAATATCCATAGAGATAAGAAAAGCTCCGTAAGCTTTTCTTATCTCTTTACGATCTTACCTTCTGCCGCTTACCGCAACCAGTTCCACATCAAAGATCAACACCGAATTTGCCGGTATCCCTTTTGGATTTGCCGCATTACCCGGTCTGCTTTGCGCGCCATATGCCATGGCTGAGGGAATGAAAAAAGATGCTTTTGAGCCCGGTTTCAAATAACCAATGCCTTCTTCCCATCCCTGTATTACACGCCCGGCACCCAATACAAAAACAAGCGGTTGTACATGCAAAAATGCACTGTCGATATTGCTGTCAAATACCGTTCCATCAAGCAGGTTGCCCCTGTAATTCATTACCACCGTATCGCCGGGCATGGCAAACTGACCAATGCCTTCTTTTTGAATGCTGTAATACATACCCGATCTTGTTTTGATGGGGGAAATTTTTCTGCTGCTGAAATATTCCAGTAAAGCTTTGTCTTCCATTTCCATCAGCTGAGCAGCAGCTGTATTTTGAATTGCGCCCTGGTTCTGCATGGCCTGGTTAAAAGCGGCCTCCCTTTCCTTTTGAACCTCTTCGCGGGGTTTGATGGAAACGAGCCTGATATTATATTGTATTTTATCGCCGGGCTTTATGTAATCCGGCATCGGTTTTTTCGAGTAATCATACATGGATTGCGCGTCTACCAGACAAATGATGCTGTCGCCGGGTGTCATCAGCATCAAGGCATCGGCAATATCGCCCTGGAAAGCAGCTTTACTGATACTGAACGCACCGGGTTGGCCCTTGTTCACCTGGGCACTGCTATACATAAACCGGTTGTTACAAATGGCGATCATCCGCATCATTACATCATCCCCTTCTCTGGGATGTACATTACCCGGCTTGTTATCTACAAAAACATATTGCAGTTTGGGGTTTATTTTAATGAAGTTATAAACAGTCCTGCCTGGTGGTACACCAACGGGATTGTTTTTTTGTGCAACCGCAAATAAAGAAATAAAGCACGTAAATAAAAAGGCAATGATTTTTTTGTACATCCTTATTGATTTTACTTTGAACCTGAACCGTAAAATTAAATAAAATGTTCATTTTTATGCTTAACCATTAGTTAATACAGATGCACGCATGCCCTAAACATGCTTTTTTTATACCCCCCCGAATTCAGTATATTTGCCGCTCAATTTTTATATATACCATGTACAGAACTCACACCTGTGGCGAATTAAGATTAACAGATATCAATGCAGCAGTAGCCCTGGCCGGCTGGGTGCAAACCGTTCGTAAATTCGGCAGCATTACGTTTGTTGACCTGCGCGACCGTTATGGCATAACCCAGTTATTGTTTTCAGAAAACCTGAATGCCGAACTGGATGCCAATCCGCTGGGAAGGGAATTTGTTATACAGGTTACCGGTACCGTACAGGAGCGCAGCAATAAAAATACCCACATCCCAACCGGGGAAGTGGAAATTGCCATCAGTACATTTAAAATCTTAAATAAATCGGCTGTACCTCCTTTTACCATACAGGATGATACCGATGGCGGTGATGACATACGCATGAAATACCGTTTTCTTGATCTGAGGAGAAATGCCGTAAAGAAAAACCTGGAACTGCGTTACCAGGTAAACCGTTCAGCAAGAAATTACCTGCACGAAAATAATTTCATGGATATTGAAACGCCTTTTTTAATTAAAAGTACACCGGAAGGCGCCAGGGATTTTGTGGTACCCAGCAGGATGAACCCGGGACAGTTTTATGCATTGCCACAATCGCCGCAAACCTTTAAGCAGCTGCTGATGGTGAGTGGTTATGACCGGTACTATCAAATTGTAAAATGTTTCCGAGATGAAGACCTTCGTGCCGACCGCCAGCCCGAGTTTACACAGATAGATTGTGAAATGTCCTTTGTAGAGCAGGAAGATATTCTGAACATGTTTGAGGGTTTAGTAAAACGTATTTTTAAAGATGTAAAGGGTATTGACTATACAGATACCGTAGAGCGAATGACCTGGGAAAATGCTATGTGGCGCTATGGAAATGATAAGCCGGATATTCGTTTTGATATCCCTATACTTAATTTAAAAAAACCTGCAAGTGTTTTTGTTGGAAAACAGGATAGAGCAGATCTGATAAACGGTGCTGACTTTAAAGTTTTTGATGAAGCTGAAACTGTTGTTGCTATTGCCGTACCGGGATGTGCTGAATACACCCGAAAGCAAACGGATGAATTAACTGAATGGGTAAAGCGTCCGCAGATTGGCATGAAAGGTTTGGTTTTTATTAAAGTAAATGCCGATGGTACCTACAAAAGCAGTGTAGATAAATTTTATAACGAAGAAAAACTAAAAGCCATTGGCGAAGCTGCCGGTGCAAAAGCCGGTGACCTTATTTTAATCCTTGCAGGCACAGAAGAACGCACCCGTAAAGCCATCAGCGATCTGCGCATGTATATGGCTACCCAGTTAGGCTTACGTAAGGCCGATGAGTTTAAATTATTATGGGTGCTGGATTTCCCGCTGTTTGAATTTGCACTGGAAGACCAGGATGGCGGCGGCGCAGGCCGTTGGGTAGCAAGGCACCATCCATTTACAAGCCCTAAACCTTCTGATATTGATATGATGATCAATAATTCGCCAAAGGTGGAAAATTTAGACAAATACCTGGAACATCCTTATGCCAATATCAAAGCCAATGCGTATGACATGATCCTGAATGGCAATGAACTGGGTGGCGGCAGTATCCGTATCTATCAAAGAGAATTACAGGAAAAAATGTTTGCCGCTTTGGGTATGGATGCCGAAGAACAGCAACACAAATTCGGCTTCCTACTGGGCGCTTTTGAATACGGTGCACCGCCGCATGGTGGCCTGGCTTTTGGATTCGACCGGTTATGCGCAATTCTCGGCGGCAGCGAAAGCATCCGTGACTTTATCGCCTTCCCTAAAAACAACAGTGGCCGGGATGTGATGCTGGATGCCCCATCTACCATTGATGAAAAACAGTTTGAGGAGTTGCAGATAAAACTGGATTTGAAAGGATAGAAACACGGATAGCCTGTCCCGACTTTTTTCGGGAACACTGATCAGACGGATTAACACAGATATCGAAATTTACAAATTTTGACCTTTTAATTTTTAATTTTGACTTCTCTCCCCCCGCTCGCCGAACGCCTGCGACCCGCAACACTGGATGAACTGGTTGGTCAACAGCACCTAACCGGAACCGGTAGTATACTGCGCACAGCAATCGAGCATGGCAAAATTCCCAGCATGATCCTTTGGGGGCCACCGGGTGTTGGAAAAACCACCATTGCCCATATCATTGCACAAACCTTACAGGTGCCTTTTTATACCCTCAGTGCCATTTCATCGGGTGTAAAAGAAGTAAGGGAAGTGATTGAACTGGCAAAAAAACAAAGCAATGTTGTTCTTTTCATTGATGAGATACACCGCTTTAACAAAGGCCAGCAGGATGCATTGCTGGGTGCCGTGGAAAAAGGCATCATCACACTGATTGGTGCCACCACAGAAAATCCTTCCTTTGAAGTAAACAGCGCCTTGCTGAGCAGAACGCAGGTGTATATTTTAAAAGCACTGGATGAGAAAGATCTCATCGCTTTGCTGCAACATGCCCTTAAGCACGATGCCGTTCTAAAAACCAAAAAGATCGAGCTGAAGGAAACGGAAGCACTCATTAATATTTCCGGTGGCGATGCCAGGAAATTATTAAACCTGCTGGAACTGGTAACCGATACATTGGGCAGTAACGCTGTCATCACAGATGAGGCCGTTATGGAAATTGCCCAGCAGCGCATAGCCCTGTATGATAAAAAAGGTGAGCAGCATTACGATATCATTTCCGCCTTCATCAAATCCATCCGCGGCAGCGACCCCAATGCCGCTGTATATTATTTAGCCAGGATGATTGAAGGTGGCGAAGATGTAAAATTCATTGCCCGTAGAATGCTGATACTGGCCAGCGAAGACATCGGCAATGCTAACCCCAATGCCTTACTGCTGGCCAATGCAACCTTTGATGCGGTGAATAAAATTGGTTACCCCGAATCGCAATTGATACTTTCGCAATGCGCTATTTACTTAGCCGGCAGTGCTAAAAGCAATGCCGCCACCGTTGCCATTGGAGCCGCTATGGCGGCTGTAAAAATGCATGGTGACCTGCCCGTACCCCTGCACATCCGCAATGCACCCACCAAACTCATGAAAAAGGAAGGCTATGGAAAAGGTTATGAATACTCCCACAACTACGAAAACAATTTTTCGCCGCAGGAATATTTACCGGATGCCATCAGCGGAACTGCTTTTTTTGAACCCGGTAAAAATTTACGGGAGGAAGAAATGCGTAAGTTTTTAAAAATGCTGTGGAAAGAAAAATACGGCTATTAGGATTTCTTTTGAATGATGAGGCCGATTGAGGTCACCACATATTTATCTACCTGCAACTTTAAATGAATTTTTTGTTGGTGAGGTTCCACATCCACCATAAAATCTTCCGGTAATCCACCTAAGGAAAAATCTACTTCTTCCACAAAATGTCCTTCGTTTCGCAGTTCATGTACAATGTACTCAATATCCCGCTGGCGGTAAATCACCGTATTGTTGTTTTCCTGTGTTTCATCGTTGCTGGATATATTGTATTCGGTTGTATGCACCGACCAGCCACCCGGCTTTAAGGTTTTCAGCTGATTTTTTAAGAATTGAAAACCTTTTTCCAATGAACCCAGGTGTTCAAAAGAACAACTGCTCCAGTTAAAATCATAATCCACCAGGTCATCCGGTATATCATTCATATCCACGGGCCTGTATTGTACCAACTGCTTAAATACAGTATCATCACAAAGTTGTCGGGTGTTTAAAGATGCTAATCCAAAACAGAGCTGGTTGCCGTTATCCCATCCCATTTCTATCCCTTTATCCGGAAAAATATCTGTAGCTAAAATTTCGCATCCATAGCTGGCAAACATGGCTGGCAGTGGTTCTGTTCCTACAGCAAAAACCAAACCTTTTTTTCCTGCTGCAATACAACCCCGTTCCCACAAAGCCTGCATCACATACACGAACTCCCATTGCTTACGATGAAAATTTGGTGTTTCCTGCAGTTGATCACACCAATGCCTGAACCAGCCTGCCTGGTAATCCTTAGCCTTACATAATTCTGATCTTCTTTTACCAAAATCATTTACCAATGCTGTATTCCAATGTCTTTGTTGCGGTTCCATATTTATTATTGTTGCTGATGTCATTTTTGCTGCAGCATTGACCGGTAAACCTGCAGATATTGAATCGCTTTTTCTTCCCAGCTGAACTCATTTCCCCTGTTCATTATTTTTTGCTGTAACCCATTTCTTTGGTATTCTATGAGGCCAGCTGCAAAAACTTCCTGCATATGGCCGGGTTCAAAATTATTAAAGTAAAAAGCCACGTCACCTCCTATTTCAGGCAAGGATGTACGGTTGGATAAGAACAATGGTTTCCCGAATTTCATGGCTTCCACAACCGGCGCACCAAATCCTTCGGCAAGTGATGGGAGCATAAATGCCAGGCAATGATTTAAATACCAGGCCTTGTCTTCTTCAGAAACAGGGCCAAGTATATGCAGTCTTTCAGAAACACCCAACTCCCTGGCCATTGCCCGCATTTTATTGATATAGTCGGGTTCATCCAGTTTGCCCGCAATGATCAGCTCAAACCCGCTGTTCATCAATAATGGAACCAGCGTGTGAAAATTCTTTTTCCTGTTTACATAACCCATCGTAAAAACAAAGGGCTTTGCAGGTTTATATCCCGCAGGCTTTTGTGGTGGTATTGCTACCCGGTGTGTACCATTGTGAATTACATGAACAGGTTTATTCTTTACATCCAGGTAAGTCATCACATCATGCTTACAATGATCAGAAATACATACTAGGGCATCACTGCGGTCGATCAGGCTTTGTGTTTTTTGTAAACTTTCAATGATCTCATTATCGGGTTTGTCTTCATGCAAACAATTTAGATCATGTATGGTCAGTAATATTTTAGTGTGCTTATTGTTTTTAGGTACCATCCTGCCCGACTGAAAAGGTGCATGCCAGATATCACAATCCCATAAAAATGGTTTAATGAATTTATGGTGCCATTTATGTTCAACAATGGTTGTGGCACCTGTCCCGAATGTTTTCTTTTCGGCTGCTGGTACATAAAACGAAATACTTTCGTCCTGCTCCTTTTTCAGTGCTTCATTTACATACTTTCCCAGGTTCAGGCAGTAATGATACAGGCCCGAATCACGATAGCGCATTAGATCACAATCCAAAACAATTTTAAACATCAATATGTTGTTTATCCCTGAAAATACTATTTAAGCTGCCCAAAATGCCCGTACAGAAAATAGTTTTTTGTGTAACCCACCATAGAAGTTAAATTTATAGCTATAATAAATTCATTCTGATGCGGGTTATCATAAATAATAATGATTTTGCACAGTTTTTGCATACCAAATTTGTGCCAACTTAGTGTTTGAACTTTAAACGACTTACAAACCTATATACCCCTACTACCTAAAGAATCTACCTGATGAACAGGATCATTTTTGATTGCGAAAGAATGAAGTATGAAAATACCGGCCTGTACCATTATTGCCTTAACCTGGGTATTCATCTCAAAAAAACGCTTGATACCACACAGGAGGAAATCACCTTTTACAGTCCGGAAGAAACCACCGGGCTTTTTGGCGAAAACCAGCCATGCCTCATTCAATCGGATCTGCATAAGTTCCGCATGCCTGCTTTAAATAAATTTTACTTGTGGCATGCAACCTACCAGGACAGCTATTACCTGCCTTTCCGCAACCGTAAAATAAAGGTAGTGCTTTCCATACACGACCTTAATTTCCTGTACGACCCTTCAAAAACAGCATACAAAAGACAAAGAAACCTGGGCAGGTTACAAATGCTCATTAACCGGGCAGATATCATTATCTGCGTAAGCGAATATTGCAAAAAAGACGTATTGTTTTATTGCGACGTAAAAAACAAACCTGTACTTGTAATACACAACGGCACAAACACCCTGACGAGGCCGGAATTACTGAAACAGTCTTACCAGCCTGTTAAGCCCTTTATATTTTCACTGGGCACGATGGTGCCAAAAAAGAATTTTCATACTTTATTACCACTGGTTAACAACCAGCCAAACCTGGAGCTGGTAATTGCCGGCAGGATTGATGATGTGGGCTATTACCAATCGATATTAGATACGGCCAGGGAAATGGGCATCTCAAAAAAAGTAAACATAGTGGGGCCTGTCTCCGAAAATGAAAAGTCATGGTATTTCAATCACTGTTATGCTTTTGCATTCCCCTCAACAGCCGAAGGCTTTGGGCTGCCGGTTACCGAAGCCATGTCGGTTGGTAAACCTTTGTTTTTATCAGATAAAACCGCACTGCCTGAAATTGGCGGCAATGTGGCTTTTTATTTTCAAAATTTTTCGCCTGTACACATGACCGAAACTTTTATTGCCGGCATGACGAAATACAAACGGTTTAACATGAAGGAAGAGATCATACAAAAGGGAAAAGCATACAGCTGGGACATGGCTGCCCTGGAATACTGGAAAATTTATCGTTCACTTTCTTAAATATCAAATAACAGATGAGTACTTACAGCCGGTTATTGAAATTTGCAAAGCCATACCCGAGGTTTGTAATTCCTTTTTTTGCTTTTACGCTGATCGCTGCTTTCTTCAGTGTATTTCAGTTTGCGCTGATCATACCGCTGCTTAATTTTTTATTCGACAGCAACACTGCCGAAAGCATGAAGCAGTATGCAACACTGCCCGCATTCTCCTTTTCGGCAGGATATTTTAAAAACCTGTTCCATTATGAAGTGTATCGTTTAAAAACACTGAACCCGGTATATGCCCTGTATTTCATTGCATCATTGATCGTATTGGCGGTGATACTCACCAATTTTTTCCGCTTCATGGCACAACGCAGTATGATCAGTTCCAGAACCATATTGGTTAAAAGAATAAGGGAGGCCATCTTTGAAAAGATCAATTACCTGCACATGGGGTATTTTACCAAAGAAAAAAAAGGCGACCTGCTTTCACGCATGAACTCTGATGTTTTTGAAATTGAGGCCGTAGCTGCCAATTCGCTGGAAGTACTGTTTAAAGAGCCATATACCATGATCTTCTTTTTTATTGCGATGTTTGCCATCTCGGTAAAATTAACGCTGTTTACCTTACTCATCATTCCCATATCGGCTTTCGGCATTGCCATGGTTACAAAAAAATTGCGCAGGGAAGCCAGCGATATGCAATCATCTATTGGCCGTTTACTTACCATCATAGATGAAACGTTAATGGGTATGCGCATTATTCGCTCGTTCAATGCTACCGATTTTGTTATAAAAAGATTCCGGAAAGAAAATGATTTTTACCGAAAGGCCAGTTTACAGGGTTTTAAAAGGCGGGAGCTGGCCCCTATATTTTCGGAAGTTTCAGGTGTTATTGTAGTTGCCTGTATTTTAATTTACGGGGGCACCATGATCCTGAAAAACCAGGGCGCAGATCCATCCGGGCTGCAGGCCAGTGAATTCATTGCTTTTATTGCCATTTTTTCGCAGGTTATACGACCTGCCAAGGCCATGGTGGTTGCGTTGGCCAATATTCAGCGGGGTGAAGCCTCCGGAAAAAGAATACTGGAAATACTGGATACAAAAATTGAAGTGGCCGAACACCCCAATGCTGTTGCTTTACAATCTTTTAATACCCGGGTTGAATTTAAAAATGTATGCTTTGGTTATTCCGATAAGCGGGTATTAACCGATATCAGTTTTAGTGTAGAAAAAGGAAAAACCATTGCATTGGTAGGCCCTTCGGGTGTAGGTAAATCAACCATAGCCGACCTGTTGCCCAGGTTTTACGATGCAACGGATGGCAGTATCAGCATAGATGGCAAAGATATCAAAACGTTTACGCTGGAATCATTAAGAAGCCATATGAGTTTTGTTACCCAGGATATCATTTTATTTAACGACTCTATTTTTAACAATATAGCTTTGGGCAAACCGGATGCCAGTCTTGATGATGTGATACGGGCCGCAAAAATTGCCAATGCCCATGAATTTATTATAGAAACCGAAGATGGTTACGAAACCAATATTGGCGACAGGGGTATACGCCTTTCCGGTGGCCAGCGCCAGCGGATCAGCATTGCCCGGGCGGTTTTTAAGAACCCTGCTATTTTAATTTTAGATGAAGCCACATCGGCACTGGATACCGAATCGGAAAAATCGGTGCAGGATGCATTGAATAATTTAATGGAAGGCAGAACAACCTTGGTGATTGCCCATCGTTTAAGTACCATTAAAGAAGCCGATGAAATATTAATATTGCAGGACGGCCGCATTGTTGAACGCGGCAATCATGTTGAACTGATTGAAATTGAAGAGAGCATTTACAAACGCCTTACCCTGTTGCAGAAAATTGCATGATGGCAAAAAAATAACTTAATTTTAAATTTACTAACCGTATTTTTAAGCCTCAATTAATTTTCTATGAAAATAAAAAATATTTTTCTGTTATCCGTGTGCATGATGGTATTGTTTGCATCATGCAGTAAAACCGATTCGGGCGGTGGCACAATTATACCTCCTTTGCCAACTCCGGTTGCAGCAAGAACAATAATGGATACCAGTTATGGCCCTGATGCTAAACAAAAAATGGACATATACCTGCCTGCCAGCCGCACTACCGCAAACACAAAAGTCTTGATATTGATACATGGCGGCGGGTGGACCGGAGGTGATAAATCAGACTTTGCAACCCTTATTGATACCTTTAAGCTGCGCCTTCCGGGTTATGCTATTTTTAATATTAACTATCGTCTGGCGGCCTTTCCATCAACAAATCCATTTCCAACACAGGAACTGGATGTTAAATCAGCCGTTGAATTTATTTATGGCGCCCGTTCGGCTTTCCAGGTGGGCGATAAATTTGTTTTGCTGGGTACCAGTGCAGGCGGTCACTTATCCTTATTACAAGCCTATAAACACCTCTCCCCGGTAAAGATAAAAGCGGTAGTAGATTTTTTTGGTCCAACTGATATGGCAGCGTTATACAATGACTATGCTTCAAGCCCCCCGACTCAATTTGGCATTTTTACTTTAATGAGCGGCACACCGGCAACAAATCCCGCATTGTACCAGTCATCAAGCCCAATACAATTTGTTGATGCTTCAACTTGCCCAACTATAATTATCCAGGGTGGTGCCGATCCAGTGGTAAATGCCACCACACAATCGCTGGCGCTCTCTAATAAATTAATCACGTTTAATGTAGCTACCCAGTATGTGTTTTATCCAACAGGCGGACATGGCAACTGGAGTCCGGAAACCTACACCGATGCCTTTAATAAGATACAGGCATTTTTGGGTGTATATGTACCATAAAAATTAAACATTCCATTTTAATACGCATCCTGCCTCTGGCAGGATGTTTTTTATTTACTTTGTGGAAATGACAAAGAGTTTACTTTCCATTATTACCATACATATTTTTTTGTGCCTGCAAGTGCAGGCTCAGATAGTAAAACCAACCTATGCCCTTAATACCACAAAAGAGGCAAGGGCAAAAGAATACAAATACCTTGTACACAACAGCATCAATAAAAATTTATTACTAAACCTGGCAGACAGCACCGAAGAAAACTGGCAGGATGCTTTTGGGGCAATGGAATTACTGAATTACCGTACCCCGTTCATTGATTCCAGGATACGCCGGGCAATGAATTCCATATCCGGCAGAAGCACCGGATTTAAAAAAGCGATGCTGCAATTGCTATTCAGTCTTTATTCAAAAGAATTTGTGCCACAAATTCTTTTACTGTTAAAAAAAACGGATGACCCAAAGTTAATGGCCATGTGTGCCGAATACCTGATGAGGAACAATAAAATGGAAAATTACAAACCGGTTTTGTTAAAGCGAATGGAAGAAATGCAGCATACCGGTGGTGTAAGGGTTGAAGTGCCTTTTTTTACAGTTTTAAAAAACAAACTGCTGCTTAAAAATATACAAATCCCTTCGGTTAAGGATTTGCTGAAAAATTCTTTTTTACCCGGCGAAATGGTAGTGTATAGTTTTCAGCGCAAAAACAGGGATTTCCCCGGACTGGCAATGGTAAGGGGCAAGGATGGCACATTCATCAAAGATGACAATGGAAACTTCTTTTCAGTTCCGCAACTGGCACGCAGCAGCAACAATTTGCCGGGATATATTACCAATGGGAATACGCCCCAGGGTATTTTTAAGATCTTTGGTTTTGCTGTTTCAAAAAGCAGTTTTATTGGCCCAACTACCAATTTACAAATGGTGTTGCCTTATGAAAATTCAATGGATGTGCCTGATGCTGTTACCCGTTTGCTGGGCGATAATTACCGGCATTTACTTCCGGTTTCCTGGAAAAATCATTACCCTGTTTATGAAGCGTATTATGCCGGCAAGGCCGGGCGAACAGAAATTATAGCACACGGCACCACCGTAAATCCTGAGTATTATAAGAAACAGGCCTGCTATCCATTAACACCCACACAAGGTTGCCTGTGCACCAGGGAAATATGGAGTACCATGGATGGAAGACGAATGGAAAGCGACCAGCAGAAATTAGCGGATGCAGTAAAGAAAGCGGGCGGGGCAGATGGGTATTGTGTGGTAATTGAAATAGATGACCTGCAAAAGCCGGTGCACATCAAAGAAATTTTACCTTTAATAAAATGAAATAATGAAAGTTGATATTGGCAGCAGGGCAGATATAGAAAAAATGGTGTTTCAGTTTTATGAGGCTGTAAAAAAAGATGAAACCATTGGTTTTATTTTTACGGATGTAGTGCAGATGAACTGGGAAAAACATATTCCGGTGATCGTGGATTTTTGGGAAACCATTTTGCTGGACAACCCGGTGTACACAAAGAACGCCATGGAGGTACATTATGACTTAAATAAAAAATTACCTCTGCAAAAAGAGCATTTCAGCAGCTGGGTACATCTGTTTACCACTACGGTAGATGATCTGTTTGAAGGAAAAACGGCAACGCTGGCAAAAACAAGGGCAAAGTCCATTGCGGCGGTTATGTTGTTTAAAATGGAAAATGAAAAAAAACAATGATGCAATTAAACTGGGTTTTTAAAAAATTTACTGAGCTTACTGCAGCCGAACTGTATGCCATCATGCAGCTGAGAAATGAAGTATTTGTGGTGGAGCAAAACTGTGCTTACCAGGATGCTGATGATAAAGACCAGAAGTCGGAGCACTTTTGCGGCTGGGATAATGAGAAACTGGTGGCTTATACCCGTATCATTCCTCCCGGGATTTCATACCCCGAAGCCAGTATCGGCAGGGTGGTTACTTCACCGGCATACCGCAGAACAGGGGCTGGCCGGCAACTGATGCAACAGAGCATCAACCTTACCTTTGGCCGGTTTAACTGTACCCCAATTAAGATTGGCGCACAGGTTTACCTTACCAATTTTTACCAGTCACTGGGCTTTGTGCCATGCAGCCCTATGTACCTGGAAGATGGAATTCCCCATATTGAAATGATATTGCATAAATAATTTGCCAAAGGCGCAATATTTTGTACAGTTTCCCGTTTTTAACCCTGTGGTTTGTACATTTTATCCTGCAATTTGTACGGGTTAGTGTTATAATCACTCCAATTATCCAGTTTTAAAGAAGAACCAAATCCGATTTTTGATGAAGCCATTTTTACACAAATTTGTGGGGAAGCATGTTCTGCTGCTTCTGACCAGCTTCATACTCTGTTCCAATTCATTTTCACAGGCATTTTTATTTGGCGAAAAAGTTAAATGGGAAGTGGGTTTAAATTTTGGTCCCAGTTTCTTTTTAGGCGATCTGGGAGGCAATTCGGGTAAGGGAACCAATAACCTGAAGGACATGAACCTGGAGTTCACCAAACTGATGAAAGGTGTATTTGTAACCATGTATCCAAAAGACTGGGTGGGCGTTAGACTGGCCGCAGACATTACCTACCTGGAAGGCAGTGATGATATCATTAACACAACAGGCATTGATGAGTTATGGCGCAAACAACGTAACCTCGATTTTAAAACAAATGTTTTTGAAGCTTATGCAGCCCTGGAAATTTTTCCAACCATGATGTTCAGAAGAGACAAGGAATATCAGCCAAAACTAAGGCCATATGGTTTGTTGGGTATTGGTATTTTTAATTTTAACCCCAAAGGCTCTTTAACCGATGCTTCTGGTAATAAATCCTGGCATAAGCTGCATCCGCTAAGAATTGAAGGACAGGGAATGCCTGAATACCCAAACAGCAAACCCTATAAATTAACACAGTTTAATATTCCAATAGGTGCCGGATTAAAATATTATGCATCTGAACGTATAAACATAAGTACCGAACTTTTATACAGGAAAACCTTTACCGATTATATAGATGATGTAAGCCTTAATTACATTGATGCCAATAATTATACTAAATACCTGTCGGCCTCAGATGCATCACTGGCTTATAAATTATCTGATAAATCAATTGGCATTATTTACCCGGGAATGACCAGGTACCCGGCAAATACACAAAGGGGCGATCCCAAAGACCTGGATACCTATTTTTCACTGGTACTGAAATTGGGCATACGCCTGGGACCTATTTATCAAAGTTCGGCATTAAGGCAAACCAGGTGCCCTGCGGTATATTAACATTAAAAAAGATAAAAGTATGAGTAACAATTACCAGTTAAACCCGGGCTCTTACAAAGCAATTATTTTTTTTATTGCCTGTATGATCGTCATTATTGAAGTTTTTAAGTAGTAAATAAAATAATAAGTGTAAGAGATACAACAGAAGTTTGACCCCAAAGAGGAGCTATGAATATTTTTATATTCAAAGATTACCCCTGAAACCACAATCTTTAAATTTCGTTGACATCTTTTATACTTTTAAAATTCAAAATCCATGTTTATGAGACATGGATTTTTTTATTCAATAACATTGTACCGGGATTTATTTACCAGAAATTAAGGGATACCTGAATTAACCGCAGGTTTCTATATCGGGCAGACAGGTCTCAACCAGCATTTGTAAAAAGCCCTTCGGGATATTTTGCAGATCAGGATGGCTTTATTTCTGCCTGTAAATATTTTCCGGTAAAACTTTCTTTTACGTTGATCAGATCTTCAGGCAAGCCTTCAAATAAAACTTTGCCTCCCCCATCGCCTCCTTCGGGGCCAATATCAATGATATGATCGGCTACTTTTATTACATCCATATTGTGTTCAATAACCAGCACGGTATTACCCCGGTCAACCAGCTTATTGATCACTTCCAGCAAATGCTGTATATCCTGAAAATGAAGCCCGGTGGTAGGTTCATCCAGTATGTAAAATGTTTTGCCTGTATCTTTTTTACCCAGTTCTGTAGAAAGCTTTACCCGCTGTGCTTCCCCGCCGCTAAGGGTTACAGCGCTTTGTCCAAGGGTAATATAGCCCAGCCCAACATCCTGCAAGACTTTTATTTTACGGTATATATAGGGCACGGGCTGAAAAAATTCAACTGCCTCATCAACCGTCATATCCAGTACATCACTGATCGATTTTCCCTTGTACCGTATTTCCAGGGTTTCCCTGTTGTAACGCCTGCCATTGCATTTTTCGCAGTGAACAAATACATCGGGTAAAAAATTCATTTCAATAACCCGCATGCCTCCGCCTTCGCAAACATCACACCTTCCGCTTTTTACATTGAATGAAAACCGGCCTGCTGTATATCCCCTTATTTTTGCTTCGGGCACCATGGCAAACAAGGTTCGTATATCGGTAAAGAAACCACAGTAGGTAGCCGGGTTACTTCTTGGAGTACGCCCGATCGGGCTCTGGTCTATTTCAATTACCTTATCAATTTGTTCCAACCCTTTAATTGATTCATAGGCAAGCGGATTTGCCTTTGCATGATAACAATATTTATTAAGCAGGGGATAAAGGGTTTCATTAATTAAAGTAGATTTACCACTACCGCTGACACCGGTAACCAGTATTAATTTACCCAATGGAAATTTTACCTGTATATGCTGCAGGTTATTTCCATTCACTCCTTTTAATTCAATAAACTTTCCGTTGCCCCTTCTTCTTTCTTTGGGCACGGCTATGCTTTTGGTGCCCAGTAAATATTGCGCTGTTTCCGAATCGGAATCTAAAATGGTTTGTGGTGTACCCATGGCCACAATTTTGCCGCCATGTTTACCGGCCCCGGGGCCAATATCAACCAAATAATCGGCAGCCAGCATAATATCCTTGTCATGTTCAACCACCAGAACGCTGTTGCCTATATCACGCAGGTTTTGAAGCGCCCCAATTAACCGTTGGTTATCACGCTGATGCAAACCAATGCTTGGTTCATCTAAAATATAAGTGATGCCCTGCAGTTGCGAACCTATCTGTGTTGCCAGCCTGATCCGCTGCGATTCGCCGCCACTAAGGCTTTTGGAAGGCCGGTCAAGAGAGAGGTAGGTGAGGCCCACATCCAGCAAAAATTGTAAACGTTCCCTTATTTCTTTTAAAACATCTTTGGCAATGGAATTTTGTTTGTCATTCATACGCAGCTCCAAACCATCAAACCATGCTGCAAGATTATCCAGGTTTAAACTGCACAGTTCGGCAATGTTCCGGTTATCAATTTTAAACCACAGGCTTTCTCTTTTAAGCCTGGTGCCATTACAGGTGGTGCATGGCGCCAGCTGCATGTAATTTTCAACCCAGCTGCGCAACCCATCTGTACTTTGTGATGAACTGAACCAGCGTTTCAGCATGGGAATGATGCCTTCATAACTTCCGGTAAATACTTCCGGTACCGTATCATCGCTCATATCCAGCTGCAGGGCCGGATTGATATCCTGGTCGCCGTATAAAAGCAGGTCAAGCTGGGCTTTTGGCAAATCTTTTACGGGCTTGGTAAGATTGATCTTATGTTTTTTGGCAAATACCACCACCTGTTGAAAAACACTGGCATCCCTTTCTTCACCCAGGGGTGCTATACCGCCTTCGGTTACACTCTTTGTTTTATCGGGCAGTACTTCATCCATATCGATGGTATATACATTGCCCAAACCCCGGCAGGTGGGGCATGCACCATAAGGTGAGTTAAAGGAAAAAGCATTGGGTGAGGGCTCTTCATAACTGATGCCTGTTTCTTCACACATCAGCAGTTTGCTGTATTGAACCACTTTATCTTCTTCATTAATTAACAGGAACATCAGGTCTTTGCCCAACTGCAGGGTCCTTTGTACACTCTGGCTCAGCCTGAAACGCATCTCCTCATTTACCTGCAGCCGGTCTACCACCACTTCTATATCATGTATTTTGTAACGGTCAACCTGCATCCTGGGTTTAAGGTCCAGCACTTCTCCGTCTACACGCACTTTTAAATATCCTTTCTTACGGATGTCTTCAAACAATTCGCGGTAATGCCCTTTTCTTCCCCTGATCAAAGGAGCAAGCAAACTGATCTTTTTTAGTTCAAATTTTTCAACAATGTTGTTTACAATTTCTTCTTCACTGAACTTAACCATCCTTTTGCCCGTGTTGTAACTGTAAGCCTCTCCCACCCTGGCATACAGCAATCGCAGGAAGTCATATATTTCGGTAACCGTACCAACCGTGCTGCGGGGGTTTTTGTTGGTGGTTTTTTGTTCAATGGAAATTACCGGAGACAAACCGGTGATCTTATCCACATCGGGCCTTTCCATATCGCCTACAAACTGTCGGGCATAGGCGCTAAAGCTTTCCATATAGCGGCGTTGCCCTTCATTATAAATGGTATCAAAGGCCAGCGAAGATTTTCCGCTACCGCTTACACCGGTAAAAACCACCAATCTGTTTTTGGGAATTTTAATATCAATATTCTTCAGGTTGTGTTCCCTTGCCCCAAATACCTCAATAAAATCTTTATCAATAATATCTTCAGGGGAAGATCTTTTTATTTTCGCCATGTGTACTTACTTACGCTAAAGATACAAACAAAATATATGTTGATTTGTTGAAGGGGGCATTGTTTCCTAAATTTGCAGTTCAATTGTAAGTATGCTTTTTAATTTATTTGGCAAGAAAGAAGAGAATCCGGACAACCCTGTTTTTACCGACCGTGCTTATGTATCAACAGCCGCTAAAATGAAGGCCTGTGCCGATCTGGCCGGGAAAGACCCCAATCACATCTTTATTTGCTGGTTTACCGGTACTGCTGCAGCATTCAAAGATTTTTTTAAACAGCAGGGGCTGGATGAAAACCTGGTGATTGAATCCCGCCAACTGCACACCGCCAAACTGCAGGATAAAATTCCGGTCTTTGCCGAACACTACCCGTTGCATGAAAAGGAAATGGATCTCGTAAAAAACTGGGATGCCAAAAAAATAATTGTTTTCAGTGCGCTGGATGAACCACTTTTTAAGCATTTTGGCAGCGAAAAACTGATACCGCTGATGAAGATGCTGGGCATGAAGGAGGATGAAGTGATTGAGCACAACATGGTCACCACATCCATCCTCAAAGGCCAGGAAAAAATTGCACAACAGGTCACGCTTGAACAATCTGCTGCCTCACAGGAGGAATGGATGCGAAAAAATATAAAATAAATATTCGCGTAAAACCCAATACTGCAAAGGGTTTTATTAAACCCGGCAAAAATATTTTAAAAATTTGTTTGGAAATTTGAAATTTTCAACAATATCTTTGTTCCAGTTCTTTAATATCACTTATCAAGAAAGGTGGAGGGTTATGGCCCGATGATACCTTGACAACCTACTTTTTTGTGATCCTTCGACATGCTCAGGATGACAAAAAAGAAAGGTGCCAATTCCATCCCGTTTAAAGCGGGACAGATAAGTCAGATTCAAAGCTTAAAAAAATACCTGAAAATATTAAAAGCTCATCTGATTTACCGGATGAGCTTTTTTTATGCTCTTCCGGTAAGGTTGCTCACTGGTAAGTGATTAAACAAAAAATTTAACACGATTTAATAATAATTTAAAATTACCAACAATGAGCAACGCAACACAACTGATCCACAGCATTCCCGTAGACCCATTAACTGGCGCCATCAGCGTGCCCATTTACCAAACCAGCACTTATGTGCAGGAAGCACCAGGTGTAAACAAAGGTTATGATTACGCCCGCAGCAACAACCCTACCAGAGGTACACTGGAAAGTATTATTGCAAAACTGGAAAAAGGAGAAGTTGGTGTTGCCTTTGGCAGCGGGCTGGCAGCCATTGATGCTGTTGTTAAATTACTGAAAAGCGGTGATGAGATCTTAGCCGTTGATGATATTTATGGCGGCGCTTTCCGGCTCTTTACGCATATCTATCAAAAATTCGGCATCTCGGTAAATTATGTTGATACCACTGATGCGGCCACTGTTTTCAATGCCATCACGCCCAAAACAAAACTCATCTGGCTGGAAACACCAACCAATCCAACTTTAAAAGTAAGCGATATAGCAGCTATTGCAAAAATTGCCAAAGCCAATTCCTGTTTACTTTGCGTGGATAATACTTTTGCTTCGCCCGCCTTACAACAGCCGCTCACGCTGGGAGCTGATCTGGTAATACACAGTGCCACCAAATACCTTGGCGGACACAGCGACCTCATCGCAGGCCTTGTTGTTGCCAAAGATGCAGCAGTGGGAGAAAAAATAAAATTCATTCAAAATGCAAGCGGCGCCATACTTGCACCGTTCGACAGCTGGCTGGTTATACGGGGCATTGAAACCCTGCACCTGCGGGTGCAGCAGCATTGCCGCAATGCACAGGCCGTTGCCGAATGGCTGCAAACACATCCTGCGGTGGATAAGGTTTTTTACCCGGGATTAAAAACACACCTGAACCACGACATTGCCAAAAAACAAAGCAAAGGTTTTGGCGGCATTGTCTCTTTCACTTTAAAAAATGATACCGAAGCAGCGGCCACGGCATTGGTAACCGGTACCCGGTATTTTAAACTGGCCGAAAGTTTGGGTGGTGTAAAAAGCCTGCTCTGTCACCCTGCACAAATGACACACAAAAGTATTCCTGCTGAAAAGCGGCGCTCAGCCGGTGTTGCCGATAGCCTGGTACGTTTAAGTGTTGGACTGGAAGAAGTTGAAGATCTGATAGCTGACCTGGAACAGGCATTTTCAAAACTGAAAATTGAAAAGGAAAATTTTGCACCGGGCATCGGTGCATAGCTCAAAATCAGTGGCACAGTTTATCCAGAAGAATTTCGGGGCACTCTTGTACTGTAAAAAATTATTCAACATCCCGATTTACTAATTCGTGTAATTAGTGTAATTCGAAAAATTCGTGTAATAATCATGGCAAACAAACATTTAAATATTGGCCTCTTCGGCTTCGGTACTGTAGGCAAAGGCCTTTACGATGTACTGCATACCACTCCTACCCTGCAGGCATCCATTAAAAAAATAGTCATAAAAAATGCTGATAAAAAAAGAAGCATCGCTGGAGAAAATTTTACGACAGATGCATCGGTAATTCTAAATGATGACTCCATTAACGTGGTTGTTGAACTGATTGACGACGCCGATGCTGCTTTTGAAATTGTAAGAACTGCCTTACAAAAAGGCAAGGCTGTAGTAAGTGCGAACAAAAAAATGATAGCCGAACATTTTGAAGAACTGTTGCAGCTGCAGCAGGAAAACAATACAGCGCTTTTGTATGAGGCCGCCTGTTGCGCCAGCATGCCCATTGTGCGCAACCTGGAGGAATATTACGACAACGACCTGTTGAAATCCATCCGTGGTATCATCAACGGTTCAACCAATTTCATCCTTACCAAAATAGGAGAAGAGCAGCTGGAATTTAAAGCCGCGTTAACTTTGGCGCAACAACTTGGCTTTGCCGAAAGCGATCCCAAACTGGATATTGGCGGTTTTGACGCAGCAAATAAACTCAGCATTTTACTGGCCCATTCCTTTGGTGTAATTACCAAACCAACCGGCTTTATTTTTAATGGTATAGAAAACATTTCCCTGCCTGACGCCATTTTAGCCAAAGAAAAAAAGCAAACCATAAAACTGGTTGCCACGGCAAAAAAATTAGCCAATGGAAAGCTGGCCGCTTTTGTATTGCCGCAGTTCGTAAAGCAAAACGACAACCTGTACCATGTACACAATGAATTTAATGCACTAACAACCGAAAGTACCTTTGCTGATGAACATTTTTTTAAAGGCAAGGGAGCCGGAGCTTTTCCAACAGCCTCTGCAGTGCTGAGTGATATATCGGCGCTTGGTTATGATTATAAATACGAATACAAAAAGATCTTCCACCACACAGATACGGTGCTCAGCAATGATTATTACCTAAAGGTTTTTATCAGCACCGATGACCTGAACAAAATAAATAAAGATGCGTTTGAGTGGATCGAAGAATGGCACAATGAATTTAAGCACAGCTGGCTTATTGCGGTCGTTCATGCAGAAAAATTATTTAGTACAGATTGGTGGAAACAGGAAGGCGTATCCCTGATACTTTGCCCGGATGCCATTATTGAAACAGTGGAATACAAAAAAATAAGCAGGCGGAGCCTTGAACTGGCGGGTGTGGTTTAAACCCTTGCCATACGGTCATAAAAAAAGCATCAAGTTGGATTCTTACTTCCTGATTGCTCATTCCGTAATCTTACTAACCCGATGCTTCCGTTCGATTGGCAGCTGTTTCTTTTTTCGACTTCCGTCTTACTAGGGACTTCAATCTCTAAATAAACTTATTCCTCCCGATTGGACAATAAAGATAGTTCATGGAATATCTTTTATGCAAATATTTGGTGTTTTGGTTTTGCACCTGTTTAGCACATTTTTATGCACATTTGCTTACAACCTGAAGACCACTCCTGCACTGATCAAATAATCTGCAAAAGCAGCATCACCCTGCTGGTGAATACCGGTATCTGCCGTACGGCGTTTATCTGAATCACTTTGAGTTCGGTTCCTTTTTAAGGCAACAGGTACAGAAAGAATTATACTTGTTTTTTTAGTTTTAGACAGATAAGTTACTGATGGTTCTGCAGTTATAATATAACCGGGCCTTCGGAAACCACGATTCCCTCCGATCAGGTCACCGGACGGTAATCCTTCAATACGTAGGCCACCGGAAAAAGTAATTTTTTTAACAGTATATGCCGCCCCGGCCCTTGCCATAAACAGGTCTGGAACACTCATCACATCGGTATTATACTTTTTTGCGGTTGCAGATGCAGTACCGCCCCTTGTTGTAGAAGTACCATTAACTTCCCGGGGATTACTCAGGTAAAATAAATTTGCATATACCCCTATTTTAGGGCTGAAATTATAGTATCCATTCATTTCGAAACTGATACCTGTTCCGCCATCGCCGGGTTGTATTGACTGGTCAACTGGGGCAAGCACTGAAGAATCAGCTTTTTTATAAAAATAATCCTGATAATTGTAGTTACCGGTAGGTAATTTTATTCCAAGTCCCAACTGGATATTTCCCTTAATTTTTTTTGCAGGATTCAGCATCCACCTGTATACACTTAACCTGAGATCCCCAATTCCAAATGATCCTGTTTTATACCTTTCAGTCTGGTAATGCTCATACAATGATGTCCGGTTAAAAGCTAAGACAGGTAATGTTCCAGTAACAGACATCCTCGAATTCAGGTTCCTGGTAACGGTAATATTAAGTTCATAGGCATTGTTGATCACGTTGTTTTTTTTCTCAACCCTTTCCTTTTGCTCTTCGGTGCCAACAAAATGTTTGTAAGATCTGAAATAGCGGGTATTAAGGCTTAACTCCCAACCTTTTGCATCAGCAGGACGGCTACAGCCGCTGGTTGTTCCTTTAATAGCCACGCAACCCTGTGCCTGAATTTCTTTTGAAAAAATACAAGTAAGTAAAAAAATAAGTAATGGTTTTCTCACAACCCTGAATTTATTTGGTAAAAATATCGTCAAAGGTATAAGAAATCCAAGAATTACCATAAAAAGTCAATCAGGCCAGGTTTTATTACTGTTATACAAGCAATACGAAATTCGTGAAGCAGCTGTTTTTCATAAATGGAAATGCTGGCAATTGCAGCTGCAACGAAAGCAATATGTTAACATTATTTATCTAAATTTGCACCCATTATGCAACAAATAGAAATTTTAAAATCCAAGATCCACCGGGTAAAAGTAACAGATGCCAACCTGGAATATGTTGGCAGTATCACCATTGATGAAGACCTGATGGATGCTGCCCAATTAATTGAATACGAAAAGGTGCAGGTGGTTAACAACAATAATGGCGAAAGGCTTGAAACCTATGTGATCAAAGGCGAAAGGGGTACCGGTACCATTTGCCTGAACGGAGCTGCTGCCAGAAAAGTTCAAAAAGGCGATATCCTGATCATTGTAAGTTATATACAGATCGACCTGGAATCTGCCAGGAAATTTAAACCCACTATTATTTTCCCGGATGAAAATAACAGGATGATACCAACTGACTGATAAAATTTTCTTTTTTGCATTTCCGGCCTTTTATACACCGAAAGGATAGGTTTCAGGCACCTGCAGCCCATCGGGTTCTATATGCAGCGGATACAACGCTTTGGTTTCGTCCAGGTAAATAAAAGCATCATAACGTAATGACAAAATGGTGGGTACATAATTGCCATATTGTTCATATTGCGGGTTGTAAACCACACCAATAGCCCGGTGGCCAATGTGATTTTCCATGAACATATCACTTTCAGAAAAATCATCCATCAGCAATAATTTGTTTTGATCACCGGCCTGGTGCAGTATATATTCCCAGCTTCCGTTTAACGCAGCCGGCATATTCATGACCTGCATCGGCGCACCCCAGCTTCTGCCAGCCATAACCGATCCCTTGTACGATCCAAAACCAACCAGTACAACGCCTTTATCATGATGCTGAAGCCTTGCCAGTTCGCCAATGTTAAACATACCTTCATCTACCATATCCGTTGCCCTTGCATCCCCAACATGCGTATTGTGTGCCCAAACCACTGCTTTGGCATTATCGCCATGAAATTTCAATAACCGTTCCAGTGTATCGGCCATATGCCTGTCTCTCAAATTCCAGCTATGCGGTCCGCCTTTGATCATGGAACGGTAATACTTTTCGGCCTGCACCGCAACCAGCGCATTCTGTTCGGTGCTGAATACATGCTCGTGGTCGGTATTATAAGCCGGCAACTTCTTTTGTATTTCTTTCAGCAAATGCATCACTTCATTTTCGCACAGTTCCGGAACAAACTGGCTTGCCCTTGCATAAGCTGCCCCCTCCTCTTTGCGGTAGGGTTCAAAACACTGAAATGCTTCTTCTGCAAATGGCAATGCCTCAGGATCGTTCTTTTTAAGATACTCCATAATTGATTCCATACTTTCCCAAAGGCTGTATACATCCAGTCCGTAAAATCCTGTTTTCTTATTTACCGGCAATTTTTTATTATAAGTCTGCAGCCAGCCGGCCATTGCCATGGTTTCCCAGTTTGCCCACATCCAGGTAGGCCACCGGTTGAATGCATGTAAAACATGTTGTACTGTTGTGCTATCGCCTGTATAATTTTTTACCGCCCTGTTTAGCCGGTAGCAATCAGGCCAGTCTCCTTCCACTGCAATAAAATTAAACCCCTTCTCTTCAATAAGCCGTTTCGTGATCTGTGCTCTCCACATATAATATTCATGTGTACCATGACTGGCTTCGCCCAGCATTACGATCCTTGCATCACCAATACGGTTCATCAGCGGATCCAGGTCTTTTTTGGTCTTCAACGGAAAAGCACTTTGCTTGATATAATTTACTGCTTCCCGGGTATCCAGTAAAACGTCTTTTGTAAAATAGCGTCGCATGATCTTATTTTTTATTTTTTCATGATATCACACAAAGCAAATACGTTTTTATTTTTTATCAAATGCCGGCCATCACTATTTTTGGTAATTACCATCATCTGCAGGCAACCTTTTTAAGATCAACGTCTTTGAGCATGATCAAGTTTTGTGTTGATGATGGTCATTGGCAGGCCACTGAATGGGTATTAGCTTTACTGCCATAAACAATTACCGGTTTTATTACCGGTTTCATAAAACTTAAAAAATGGAATTTCGTTTTAACCAGGAAGTGAGTATACCCATTGGCAAAGTAACGGTACATGGCCAGCTGGACATACCGTTAAGGGCGGATGCCATTATCGTTTTTTCGCATGGCAGCGGGAGCAGCAGGTTTAGCAGGCGTAACCAGATGGTGGCAAAATACCTGCATCAAAAAAAATTCGGAACCCTGCTGTTTGACCTGCTGACCGGGGAAGAAGATGAAGAATATTTAAACAGGTTCGATATCAACCTGCTTTCTAAAAGATTGGCCGGTGCGACGGAGTGGCTGGAAAAACTTCCCGCTGCTAAAACATGTCGCATCGGCTATTTTGGCGCCAGTACCGGCGCCGCATCTGCATTAAAAGCTGCTGCCAGCCTGCCGCAGATCGGTGCTGTGGTTTCCCGCGGAGGAAGGCCCGACCTGGCAATAGACATTCTGCCAAAAGTAAAAGCCCCTACCCTGTTGATCGTGGGAAGCCTTGATACTGATGTACTGGAAATGAATAAAGCTGCTTACCGCGAATTGGCATGTGAAAAAAAACTGGAAGTAGTACCGGAAGCTTCTCATTTATTTGAAGAGCCGGGTAAGATGGAACTCGTTTCAGAAATGGCGGGCAAATGGTTTGAAAAATATTTGATACCCGTTAAAGTATAAACAACATGCCGGGAGAATTGAATCGCAAAACAATGCAGGGATACAGGAAATAAAGCATTAGATGGTATAAATAAATTTAAAACCAATAAAAACAATTTTATGTTCCGCGACAGATTACAGGCAGGAGCTTTACTGGCAGACAAACTGAAAAAATATAAAAATGCCGGGGGCATTGTATTGGCTGTACCCAGGGGTGGTGTGCCGGTTGCTTATGCCATTGCAAAGCAGCTGGGCTTATCCATGGAACTGGTACTAACCAAAAAAATAGGCCATCCGCTTAACAAAGAATATGCAATTGGTGCGGCCAGTCTCATTGATTATTTTGTCATTCCACATGATAATGTTTCGAAGGAGTATATTGACCAGGAATTGCAGAACATAAGAAGCAGGCTTAAAGAAATGCATAAAAAATTCATGGACGATGAAGAGCCTGCAAAACTTGAAGGAAAAACAGTGATACTGGTTGATGATGGTATTGCAACAGGCAATACATTGATGGGTACTGTTCATGTGCTGCGTAAAGGCAAACCGGCTAAAATCATAATAGCGGTACCTGTGGCATCAGCTTCTGCTGTACAAAAATTATCAGAGGAAGTGGATGAAGTGGTTGCTGTTTTGGTTCCTGAAGCATTTTATGGAGTTGGCGCGTTTTATGAAGATTTTGAACAGGTAAGTGACGAGGAAGTGCTGTTTTACCTGGATAAATTAAAGGACTTTAAAAAAGCTGTATAAATCAACACCTGCCGCGGCCGTCTTAAATTACAATGATTTCTTCAGTAACCACAATCAACGCATACACTTATACCTGTCATTGATGTATTACCCTGTTTAAGCTTTCTTTGAACCAGGATCATTAGACACCATTTTTAAAACTATTAATTTTTACGATCATGAAAAGCGACATTCAAATCCAGAAAGACGTAATGGACCAATTGAAATGGGAACCATTTTTAAATGCTTCACAAATCGGAGTAGCGGTTAAACACGGAATTGTAACCCTTTCCGGCCAGGTTGATTCGTACACTAAGAAACTTGCTGCCGAAAAAGCAGCCAAAAAAATATCCGGTGTGAAAGCCATCGCAGAAGATATTCAGATAGGCGTTTCTCCTGCGCATCATAAAACTGATACAGAGATAGCAGAAGCCGTAGTAAATGCTTTAAAATGGCATTCGGCCGTAAGGGATTAAAAAATAAAAATAAAAGTTGAAAACGGAAATGTAAGACTGGAAGGGGAAGTGGAATGGGAATACCAGCGCAAAAACGCCGAATCTGCCATTGAAACCCTGAATGGCGTACGTTCTGTACTTAACTTAATTGTAGTAAAACCAAGGGTAACTGAGGCCGGCATTGAGCATAAGATCAGTGCTGCTTTTCACCGCAGCGCCACCATTGATGCAGAGAAAGTAAATGTTGATGTGATCGGCAACAAGGTAACGCTTAGAGGAACTGTTCGGTCATTTGCCGAAAAACAAGATGCCGAAAGTGCTGCTTGGGAAGCCCCTGGTGTAAATTATGTTGAGAACAGACTGGTAATACATATACCTGAATATGTACTTGAAGTTTAAACCGGATATAAACAGATAAACACCGGGGTATAAACAAAGAGTTGCCTCTGCTGATGAAGAGGCAACTCTTTGCATATAAGAAAATGCTTTTTACTCAGCTAATTTTGACAGCCTTTGCTGTAATATTTCTGACCATCAATTGGTTTAATTTTTTCATGTTCCTGTTTCATATCCGGCATCCTTCAAACAGAAACAGGATAACCAGGAAGAAGGAATACATCACTGTATTTTTTATTCTTTCAGACATATATCGATCGATTCAGGAATGACCGTTTAATCAGCGGCCCGTATTACCACCAGATACTGAAACATCCTTTTCCCGTTCCCTTTTAACCTTGCTTTATATGATTGAATTGTTAACGCTATGGGTGGTTTTTAAAAGCTCCTCTAAATACAGCCAGCCATTTCATTTTTTACTTTGCTTATTTAAAACCTCTGATAAAAAATTATAACAGTTGTATTTTACATCAATATATTCCTTTTCCATCTCCTGCATCCTGTTTCGGAAATTATGCTGCCATCTTTCCGTTTCATTGCCAATAGCCTCATTTGATTTCAGGGTTCCGTCGGTACGAAAGGCTTTTACCTGCTCTGCGATCTGCTTTTGAAGCCTTAAGAACTTTTCAAATACCGCGTTTATCTTTGCCTGCTCTAATTCCACTTTATCGGCAATGTCAGGAATAGTATTCAGCTGAATAACTTCAGACAGTTTACTGGTCAGCTCATTCATTTCCTGGCCAAAGAAAATGATGAGGCGGTTCCACTCCGTTAACTCTTCCATATAGTATGCTGCAATATTGTTTGCCATAATTGTATAATTTTCATTCAATTACCGGAAGGTCGAAGCCTTCATTTTCCTTAAACCCCTCATCATAATCCTGCACAATAAATTCATCGGAAGAGTTACGTGCCAGTTCATTCAATTCCTTTAAAGTAAAATCATCCATATCGGTTGTCTGACGCCATATATCTTTATCCTTCCAAAACACCTGTGCCGATAACCCAAAAATCATTTTCAGGTCCCCCTCTACCCGGGCAACCGTATCCGATGGACTGATCTCAAAAATGCCAGACACATGCGTTCTCTTGATTTCCCTGACCGATTTTTTGGGAATGACCAGATCGATATCCAATGACTCTTCATATTTCTTATGGCCCTTTTTATAAAATTCCAGCAGCAGGTATGGATAAAAATTTGAAAAAGTATCCTGTATTTCCCTGAACGTGGTATGATCATTTATTTCGAGATGCATATGAAATGGTTTTGATTAATAAACAATATTTAAATTCACCACATTTCCCAGTGAATGTTACCGGCATCATATTTTTCCCGGGGATCTTCATCTCCCACAGGATACCCTACCGGTATCACATTCAACGGTATAACATGATCCGGAATATGCAACTGGTTTCTTACAAAATCCATCAACACCTTGTCCGGGTAAACGGCGGTCCACACTGCTCCAAGACCCAGCGCCTCAGCGGCCACCAAAATATTTTCGGTGGCACAGGCACAATCCAAAATGGCAAAGGACTCTTTTTGCCCGGCTGCCTCTTTGGGCACCGCACAAACCACAATGCCCGTACCTGCTTTCTCTAACATCTGTGCAAATGGTAAGCCGTCAGACAGGCTTTTCAATTTCTCCCTGTTGGTGACAACAACAAATTTCCAGGGCAACCTGTGCATAGCTGAAGGAGCAGCCATAGCAGCTTTCAGCAATTGTATCAGATCCGCTCTTTGCACAACTTCGCCGGTATAGTTTCGAACACTTTTTCTTTGCAGTATTGCTGTTAAGGCATCTTTTGCTATTTCGGTTTTCATATATTTTAATGTTTAACTTACTTATATGGTAAGCACGTTCAAAAATATCCGGATCAACATACAGAATCAATGACGGTAGTTATCAAGGACAATGACAGCTGTCAAAGTGATGGCAGTGCCGTAGCGGAAAATGTATGCAGGAGTTGTTGTCTGGTTATTCCTTACAAACCCGGCATATTTTCTCTTTTTGATCAAAACCCGGGTACATCACCTGTGTACCTTTTGAGTGGTTACGGAAAACAGTTATGCCCTTTGCCCTAAACCGCCAGGCTGTTCTGTAAATTTCATCCACATCTTTTAATGATGCTGTTTCAGGTAAGTTGATCGTTTTGGAAACAGCATTATCCGTATATTTTTGAAAAACCAGCTGGTGCTGTAAATGCCATACCGGCGGAATTTCCAGGGCCGTTTTAAACATATCTTTTACAGCATCGGGTAATTCACTGACCTGAGCAGCCACCCCTTCCTCCAGGATCTGTCTGTATATTTTTTCAGAATAAAGCTTATGTGACCTGAGGTAATTGATCAATATTGGATTAACAGCGTTTATTGTTTCGTTGTTAAGCACATGCATCCTTTTGAATGCGTGTGCAAACAAAGGTTCAATGGAAGAAGAGGTATTGGCAATAATGGAAATGGAGCCCGTTGGTGCAATGCTTGTTCTGGTGGCATTACGAATTGGCCTGCCGGGGTAATAGATACTTTTTTTCCAGTTGGGAAACGCCCCTCTTTCTGCGGCCAATGCCTCCGAGGTTTCCCTGCTTTTATGCTCTATGAACTGCATCAGCTGTTCGCCCAGTTTTGTTGCTTTTTCCGAAGCATAAGGCAATTCCAGTAAGGCCAGCATATCTGCCCAACCCATCACTCCTAATCCTGTTTTTCGGTTACCCATTGCCATTTCCTTAATTTCCGGGATCAGGTAATTATTTACTTCGATCACGTTATCAAGGAAACGGATGGCGATCTGGATCACTTCTTCCAGCAACCGCCAGTCTACCTCAGGATGACCGTTCTTGTTTTTTACACATTTTGAAAGATTAACCGAACCCAGGTTACACGATTCATTGGCAAGTAAAGGAACTTCCCCGCACGGGTTGGTAGCTTCTATGTTACCCAACGCAGGTGTAGGGTTGAAACGGTTAATGGTATCCAGGAAAACCAGCCCGGGATCACCGGTTTGCCAGGCAGCTTCAACAATGTCATCCCATATCTTTTTGGTACTAATTCTTTTTACAGTTTTTTTACTGTTTGGATGAACCAGGTCCCAATCCGCATTATTTTCCAATGCCTGCATAAACTGATCGGTTACCCCTACAGAAATATTGAAGTTCCTGAGAACACTTTCCTTTTTTTTGGAAACAACAAATGCTTCAATATCCGGGTGGTCAATATTCAGTATGCCCATATTGGCACCGCGGCGTACACCACCCTGTTTGATATGTTCAGTAGCTGTATCAAATATTTTAATAAAGGAAACCGGCCCGGATGCTGTACCGCCCGCCGGAAACAACGGATCATCTTTGGGGCGCAGCTTTGAAAAATTAAACCCTGTACCGCCGCCGCTTTGCTGTATCAATGCGGCATTTTTTAAAGCAGAAAAGATGCTGTACATACTGTCCTCAACCGGCAATACAAAACAGGCGCTCAGTTGGCTCCGGTTTGTACCGGCATTCATCAGTGTGGGCGAATTGGGCAGGAATAAAAGACCGCTCATGATCGTATAAAAACGTTGCTCCCATTGTTCAGCCGCCTTACCATTATCAAAGCGGTGCTCTGCAGCTGCCACAGCCTTTGCTACCCTGCGAAAAAGTTCATCCGGTGTTTCACAGATATTACCCTGTGCACCCCGCAGTAAATACCTGCTTCGCAATAATTTCAGGCTGTTCTCTGATAGCATTTCCATTGTTAATGATTTTTAAAACGGCCAGTTCCCTGTTCACAATACTATTGCGTTTTTTTAATGAATTACTTGATCCCGGTCATTGATTGAATTGAGTGTAATCATTACCCTGCAAACGATCAGCAAGTGAAATTCATAAAAGCCTTCATCCTCAAAACTATCAAATTACACTGAAGCCAATCATTACATTTACTGACTGTCATCATTCGCTTTATCAAAAATGCGGTCAATCTTTATACCATGATTTTGCAAAAAGACAGACCTTCAAAAAAAACGGACAATAAGAGGTTACCCGAAAGAGGGCCATTCAACCTGCGGTGGATCTATTTTGCCTTGTTTGCCTTTTTGATCTTATTCTATTTTACCGGTAGCATAAGATCAGGCCGGGAGATCACCTGGCAACAGTTCGAAAAAAATATACTGTCGCGTTATGCAGTGGATAAAATTGTAGTCATCAATAATGAGCGGGTTAAAGTCTATTTAAAAAAAGGGTTCTCCAATGACCCGGAGTTTAAAAATGTTTTTAAACCGGCATTGGGTAAAGGCATATACCAGGGTCCGCATTATTCATTCACCATTGGTTCTGTTGAAACTTTTGAGCGTAAACTGGAAGCGGCTGAAAATAAATTACAGATAAAGGAAAGCATTGCTGTCAGTTACAAAAAAGAAACGAACTGGATCTGGAACATATTGAGCTGGATACTACCCTTCCTCGCTTTATTCTGGTTATGGAATGTATTGTTGCGCAGGGCAGGTGGAGGTGCCGGTGCATCTTCCATTTTTAATTTCGGAAAATCGAACGCTACTTTAATAGAAAAACAACAGAGCAACATAACTTTTAGTGATGTGGCAGGTTTGGAGGAAGCAGAAATGGAAGTTAAGGAAGTTGTTGATTTTTTAAAACGTCCCGAAACATTTACCAGGCTGGGTGCAAAAATTCCCAAGGGTATCATATTGGTTGGCCCGCCCGGAACCGGTAAGACCCTTCTGGCAAAAGCAGTGGCAGGTGAAGCACAGGTACCGTTTTTTTCCATCTCCGGTTCCGAGTTTGTGGAAATGTTTGTAGGTGTTGGCGCATCCCGTGTACGTGATCTTTTTAAAAAGGCCAAGGAAAAAGCACCCTGTATCATTTTTATTGATGAGATTGATGCTATTGGACGGTCCAGAGGCAAAGGTGCTTTTTTAAGCAGCTCAAATGATGAAAGAGAAAGCACACTGAACCAACTGCTGACTGAAATGGATGGATTTGACACCAATAGCGGGGTTATTGTACTGGCTGCAACCAACCGTGCAGATATGCTTGATCCTGCACTGCTTCGCCCCGGCAGGTTCGACCGGCATATTTACCTGGAATTACCCAACTTACAGGAAAGGGTTGAAATTCTTAAAGTGCATATGCGCCCATTGGTGATGGATGAAACCATCGATCCCCATTTTATAGCAGCACAAATACCCGGCTTTTCCGGTGCCGATATAGCCAACATCTGCAATGAAGCAGCTTTACTGGCTGCCAGAAAGAAAAGGCCTGAAATTGGAAAACAGGATTTTTTAGATGCCATAGACCGCATTGTTGCAGGTTTGGAAAAGAAAAGTAAGATCATATCGCAGGAGGAGAAAAAAATCATTGCCTATCATGAAGCAGGGCATGCGGTAATAAGCTGGTTTCTTAAAAATGTGGACCCCCTGGTAAAATTGTCTATCATACCCCGGGGAAAATCTCTGGGCTCGGCCTGGTACCTTCCCGGGGAAAAACAATTGAAAAGCCAATCTTCCTTTACCGAACATCTTTGTGCCACATTGGGTGGCCGTGCATCAGAGGAAGTTATTTTTGGCGAGGTTTCATCCGGAGCACTGGATGACCTGGAAAAAGTTACCCGCGAAGCATATATGATGGTGGCTTATTATGGTTTCAACAGCAAGATCGGGAATGTTAGTTTTTATGATTCCACCGGCCAACGGGATACTGGTTTACTCAAACCCTACAGCGAGGAAACTGGTAAAATAATTGATGAGGAAGTGCGCAATTTGATAAGCAGTGCATACATCCATGCCAAAGAAATGCTGGTACAACATAAAGAACAATTACAAAAGGTGGCAGAAATGCTGCTGTTAAAAGAAGTGGTATTTAAAGAGGACCTGGAAAGTATCCTGGGCGAAAGGCCAGGTAAGCAAAATACACCTGCAGCAAAATAAGCAGAATAGCTCAATAACGAATACCCAATGACCTGTTGACCACACTCATTGTTTTTATTGATCAAAATTGTTGTTGCAGCTTTCCTCCCACAATATCTTTAACATGCGAATTATATTTATCATTTATAAAAAGAAAAATCATGAACACTTTAGCATTAAACAGGGCGTTTACCGGTTTACCCACTGTATTCGGCGATATTTTCAGGCCATGGACCGGGTTCTTTGATGATGACAATGGCAATATATGGAGCAGCATGGTAAGCATGCCCTCTGTGAATATTGTTGAAACAGAAAAAGATTATCAGTTGTCAATGGCAGTTCCGGGACTTAAAAAAGATGATTTTAAAATTGACCTGGAAGGCAATATGCTTACCATCAGTTCGGAAAAAGAAGAAAGCAGGGAAGAAAAAGATAAAAAGTTTACCCGGAAGGAATATAACTATACTTCCTTTAGCCGCAGTTTTACTTTACCTGATGAAGTTAACCAGGAAAAGATAGAGGCAAAATATGAAGATGGTGTGCTTAAAATTTTAATGCCATGTAAAGAAGGAGCAAAATTACTTACGGCAAAACACATTGATGTTAAATAAATCCGTAGTAGTTTGGTTTAGGCCCCTGTCGTTCAGGATGACGGGGGCTTTTAAATTTCTCAGCTGATCTAAAGACCATTGATCTCTTAACAACAAAAAGCCTTTCGAAGTTAATCGAAGGGCTTTTTGTTGTTTCGTCCTGGCGGGGTTTTCACAGCTCACTGCATAATTAAAAAAACACTTGCGTGAAACCCCGCTGAGACACAATCAAGTACCCTTTAGTAAGTAGGCTCAATAGGATAACAGAAAGATGCTTTTTTATATTATATAAGTTTTGGCATGTCTGGGGTATCAGTAACCACTTGTTCATCCTTTCCTTGCCACATTACTTATTAACCCTTGAAATGTAATAAGAACAATAATCGGCAACTATTACGAACGAACTTTACGGTTAACCATATTTTGATATTTAAGAAACAAATTAGTTTTAGTAATCTAAAATTGATACCCTTAAATCTTCTTTATGCAACCGAAACTATACACACTAATCATTTTCATACTGTTAGCATTCAGTTCACCCGGCCAGGCACGGTTAACCATTGTAAACAATTCCTTATGCGACATGACTGTGAAAGTGAAGCAAGGCCACGGAAAAGGAACGATCTATGAAACTGTAAATATTTCACCCAATAACCGAGAGACGGTAACCTTTTATTCGTCAGGAAATTATTTTACAAAGACAAAAGCTGTGATATTTCGTCCCAGCGGGGTTTTCACAGCTCACTCTATAATTAATAAAGCACTTGTGTGAAACCCTGTCTACCGGCAGGCAGGCCCGATGATGCATACTACTAAACCATCAGGCTCCCTCGCTGTTTACCAAGGGTAGCATGATTACGCAAGCGTCTTCAAACATCGGGGTTTCGCAGAAAAGATAATTTAAATAAAAAGATTTGGTTGGCGAAAACCCCGCTGAGACAAAAAACACACCCCCCAGTACAGTTCAATATTTTACCTGGCAAGGGTTTCGGCTGAAAATAAAAAAGACAACCTTTTACAAGATTGTCTTTTTGGAAGTGATGTCGAACTGACTACTGCCAGTTCGAACATGATTATGGAAGATATAGCTGGTATTTTAAATTTTAAAAAGCCTCTTTAGTTAATCGCGTGCTGAGAATTGCCTTACCAGATTGTTACTGATTTTGTTATTTTTTTCTAAATTCTGTTGCTATTTAATCAGCATAACGACCATAATTTAGAAATTATCCGGACTTTCATATTACTTACCATATTCTTTAATCCCTGCAATAACCTCTTCCAGGATATAAAAAATCTTACCATCCAGTTTATAGAATTTAAAAATACCTTTTTTCCTATACTCAAGGTTCAGGCAACCACCTCGGTTAACAAAGTATTTAGCTTTAATAATATTATATATATTCAATATACATCAAGACTGCTTTTGGTTGCATATTTTTCTATCCTAAATTAACGCCCACCCGTAAAGCTTTTATTCCCGAAACGTCATTTAACTCTTCCAATTCAAGTTTCTCCAAGTCGTCATTGAGGATGTTTTCAGCCTGCAGGTATTTAATGTAAGAAATGTATTCGTTTACATCTGTTTCGTTAAAATACACCAGTGCGATCTTCCCGGGTTGGGTTAGCCTTTCATTTGTCCCTTTTAAAAGTACCTTGTCTATTCGCTTTTTGATGATGTGATATCGTATATTATAAGCTCCTTCAACATCAAATCTTTTCTCATCACTCCTAAAAAGTATATCAATAGGCTGAGAATGAATAAAAATCAGTTGAGTAGTTTCAACCGGATTTGTTAATTGCTGCATTAAAGCATTTGTATTTTTTGCAATCGTAGCCATCGAGGTCAATTGCTTTAATCGCAAGTTTTTCAAATAAATATCATTATAGATAATATCGGGCGATATAGATTGTCCTATATAAATATCATATTCAACACCATCTGACCTGAATTTTTCGAAATAACAGGGATAAGCTTCCTGTATTTCACCCTTCATCTGTTCAAAGTAATTATTCACAAATGAAATAACCCTTGACATAGAATTCTCCAAACTGCGCCTGTTCTTATGAGCAGCCCCGTTATTTTCGTCTATAGCATCAAAATATTCCTGAACAATAATATTCAGTTCAGGGCGACTGTAAGTAAACTTTTCGAGAAAGGGATTGATAGTATTAACCAGAAAATCATTCAATTTTACCTGCTGGTTGAATTCCTGATTATCAACTTCAATTAAGTTGATCCAGTCTGTTGTTGCAAATATTTTTTCATCAATTAAGCCAAAACCGGTTTCTGTTTTTAGATCATGTAAAACTTTAAGCAATATATTAAGTTGTATTACATTATCATTAAGCATGGCCATATTTCTCATCACTGTAGAATTCCGGATATCAACTGCACCATATAAAGGGTACACTTCCCTAAAATCAATTTCTGCTGCTTCCGGTATATTTAATCCTGAAGCTTCTCTTCTTGACTGCAGGTAATGCCAGCCAGCTTCTACAAATTTCCACTGAACTGCAGGCTGAAGCTTTGTGTATCTTTCCTTTATTACCTTTTCGATCTGAAATTCAATAGATGAAATGGCATTATACATGAGCTGGGCCAGCAATTCCCTTGCAATTTCCATCTGACCCAGCATCCTGTCATTAATTAAACCCTTTACTTTACTGAACGATTCAATAGCACCAACTAATTTATTATTATAAAAAAACGGAATAAGGGTATATGATTTTATGTCCTCAGCCTTTAGTAATTTTGCTTCTTCCCGATGTAAAGGAATTTCGGTATCCAGGTCACTGAAATAAAATAATTCGGGAAGGGAAACAAATTTATTCATCATAGAAAAACAAGCGCTGTCGGTCAAGCGGTTTTTCTGAGCCGCAGAAAAAAGAATGCTCCGATTGTATGTTTCCATATCTTCAGCCAGTTTTCCATTTACTTTGAATAAAGGGAGTATATTAAATTCAATATCATTGCTTCCGGTTAACTCTTTTAAAGCCTGAACGATATCAGGAAAGTTGTAGCTGCCCGTATTTGTCTCATTTTTAACAATATTATCCCTGATTGTTTCCAATGCATATTGATCCGTAACATCTGTAACAGTCATTATAGTGAATCCGGAAAAAGAAAACATATCAATCGGAAGTAATTTTTGAATCTCTATTAGGGTATTATTTGTCAATGCATATTTGTGAAGATTTTCAATATCGAATGGTGGCAATTCTCTTTTTGTATTTACTGTTACAAAATCTGTATTTAAATTTATGCTGTAATGCCGGGAGAGCCCACTATGGATATCTTTTATAGTTCGTATAATGTTTCTTTTTTTGGGTAATTGAATGGAATAAAGCCTATCCAAAATGAAAGCATAAAAAAACTCGAGCCGGGTTTGCATAAATTGTTCATGACTCTTATCCCCGATTCCACTTTCGATATCGTAAGCATTCGCCTCTTCCATCAAATTATAAAAACCATCTGAACCATAAATCATAATCGGGGTCATCGGCAAACCTAAACCCCAGAATATCTGTTTTTCATTTTCAGTTAAATTAGTTAACACCACAAATAGCAAATCAAACAATTCTTTGTATTTATCATATTTATCCTCATTTACTTCCTCATCCATCCCATCAAAGGCTTCAAACTTATTTAGTATATACACAAGCAACTCTTCCTTAACAAAATCATTTTTTTGCAAACGCAATTTCAGATAATCAATAAATGGCTTAAATGAAAAACCTGAATCTGCATGTAAGACTGCACTACCATATCCTTCTAAAATATTTATTATCTTTTGTTGCATTTTTTTATATATCGATACTAAATTTCATTATTTTACAAAGCAATTAAGATACAAAGATGTGATATGCCTGCTGGTATCAATCATAAGAATCCTACTGCTTTGATCTCATTTGATATTACTTTATAAATAAAACAGGCAATGACTTTGAAAATATATTATCACTCAAACCAGAGCTGTTTATGGAAAAGAATTTTATACAAATAGAATCATCATTCCATATTTCAATTACCGTAAACCCCTTTTTTTTGCTTGTAAACAAAGCGTTGTTACCCATTTTAACACGATTGCTTTTTGAACCCGTTGCGCTTACAATATGGAATGAGCTGTCTTTTTGAATAAGCTGGAGAGCATGATCGTGCCCGGCAACGTGTATTACGTTGGGATGACCTTTTGTAACAGTTTCAATCCTTTCTTTCAGATGTTTATACTTCGTATGCTTATTATCCTGGATATTTCCAAACCATTTTCTTGAAAGTGGATAGATAGACCCTATAACCGGCAGCGGGATATATAAATTGGGATTAAGATCAGTCAGAGGGAAAATATGTTGCTTTAAAGTAAAGTAACCTCCGTGAATACTATTGGTATAAAACGGATGGTGCATCGCAAGTACGATCAGCTTATTGGGATTAGCTGCAATGATTGCCTTTAACCCGGTTATAATTTCATCCTCGGTTTTATAAGGACAATCCGAATCAACACCCGGTTTATCGAACTGCTGCAACCACCACTGGCTATCCATACAAACAAGCACAGTTTTTTCGCCCAGCTGTATTTGCTGTGGCCCGGGACAACCATATTGAGGAAGCACCCGTACATTTGGGAATTGCAATGCTTCTACATATTTATTCAGATTTTTTATGTGATCCCATCCTTCGGGCTTACCTTGTTTCCAGTCGTGGTTACCAGGTACAAAAATGGCTTTTGCCTTTTTCTCTTTTACGACCGAAATCTGGTAATCGAGCACTTTTTTTGCTGCTGCAAAAGTTTTATCGTTAGCAGAAGGCATACCTTGGGGATAAATATTATCGCCCAGGTATAATAACATGTTGGTAGTATCGTTCCAGTTTACATTTGCTTTCAGCCAGTCGCATACCGGGTGTTTACCATTTTCAAGTTCGCCGGCATCGCCAACCAGAAATATGCGCTGCTGCACAACTGCATTTTGAGCATTTATATATTGAAATACAAGTGTAACAAGGCCAAGCAATAATATTCTGATACAGTACTTCATTGTTCTTTTTTTAAGGTGTTTGTTTTCTTTTGAACAATAAGATATTTCCATTGGCCCAATCATCCCCTTCATTGGAAATATAGAGATTGCCTTCCACATCAAATGCCATACCTTCCGACTGGTTGAATAAATTTCCATTGAGATTATACACATTTTTTACTTTCCATACTGTATCTGCTATCGCCAGAAGTTTATTTGAACCTGAGAGAATAAACCAATCACCGGTTACCGGATTTTTTGCAAGCGCAGATGGCCGAAAACCTGATCTCATTTTTTTGGTTAGCGATGTTATGGATGTTACATCAATGCTGAAACCCGATGACAATAACATTGGACTCTTTGTATCCAATATAAAACCTGATATCACCTTTTCATTGTCATTTGTTTTGCAGTCTTTACAAATAACATATAATTTATCCTCATCCGCATCTCCGTATATACCTTCATATTCGCCAATGGGCAATAAGTCATTCCATTCAGTTACACTGTTTACTTCTTCCTGGCTGGCTAATGTTTTTGCAAAAGAAAAAATGGTTCCGTCGCTTCTTAATACAAAGACTTTATCATTTACTATTGCTACATCCTCATAATCTCCTTTTTTGCCAAACTTTGTTACTATATTTTTTTTACTGCCCCATGCCATGTGAAACAATTTCCCATCTTCATCCTGAATAGCATAAATCGTATCGCTGTTGCCTTTATAAAAACAAATGCCTGAAATTTCCAAAAGACTTCCAGCCATGCTGAATTTTTCGGGTTTGCCGAAATCAAAATTTTCGGGAGATTTGATTTTTTTATCAGCACTTTGACAGGCACTTAAAAAAAAGGAAAGTAAACACAGTACACTCAGCGATATTTTAATATAATTTTTCATTCGCTCAGTTATTTTCTAGATAGTCATAAATAGCCTGCTGTGAACGTATAGGTTCGCCCTCTTCCTCAATCTTTATATTTTTTAATTCAGAATCAATGCGAACTGCCTGCACATTATCATTGAGTTGAAAATTGATAATATCCAGCATTTGCTTTTTTACAGCTTTATCATAGACAGGAAAGCAAACTTCTATGCGGCGGTAAATATTCCTGTTCATCCAGTCGGCTGAGCCCATGTATATTTCTTCTTTACCATTGTTAAAAAAAATAAAAACCCTGCCGTGCTCCAGGTAGCGGTCAACAATTCTTTTGATGCTGATATTTTTGCTTTGTTCCGGTATGCCGGGTACCAACCTGCAAATCCCCCTGACCAGCAATTGTATTTTTACACCTGCATTGGATGCATCGTACAGCTTTTGAATTAACAACGCTTCCTCCAGGTTATTCATCTTAATGATGATGGAAGCAGGCAATCCTTTTTTTGCGTGTTCAATTTCACGGTCAATCAACTGCATGAATCTTTGCTGCAGGTTGAACTGTGCCACCAGTAAATGGTTGAATGATTCTTCAGGAGCAGCGGATAATTTATTTTTTTTGCTTAAAAAATCAAAAAGCATCTGTAATTCAGCCAACATAGATTGGAATGCCGTTAATAAAATATGATCGGTATAAAAACGTGCTGTACTTTCGTTCAGGTTGCCGGTTGCCAATAGGCCCAGGTAAGGGTGCGTATCATGTTCTCTTTTTACAAGGGCGACCTTGGCATGCACTTTCAATGCATTATCACTGTATAGTATTTTTACGCCGTTGGCCTTCATCTTTTTTGCCCAGCTAATATTATTGGCTTCATCGAACCTGGCTTTAAGTTCTACCAGCACGGTTACTTTTTTACCATTCATTGCTGCGCTTATCAAGGCCTGTACAATTTTTGAATCGCTGGCTACCCGGTAAAGTGTTGTAGATATTTCCAGTACCGACGGATCAATGGAAGCCTCGTTGAAAAAACGAAGAATATTATCATACGATTGGTACGGCGCATGAACAATTATATCTTTTCTGGTAATTTCTTGAAAAAGTAATTGACCGTTCAGGCTATTTTGTAAAGGAGGAGCTAAAGGATACGAATTACGAATGCCACTTAATGGAAACGAAGACAGGTCTTTGAGGTTATGATGTTTGCCACCTTCAACAACAGAAGCTTTATGCAAGTTGAATATTTCGATAATATTCTGCAGGTGCCGCAGCGGGATCTTTGGATCGTATAAAAAACGGGTGGCAAATCCCTGATCTCTTTTGGCTAACTGTTTTTCAATTTTTTCTGCCAGCTCTTCATCATATTCATCTGTAAGGTTCAGTTCTGCATCACGGGTTATTTTAATACTGTAGCTGCCAATTAACTGGCTTCCCGGAAATAGGTGGTGTAAGTTAGCTTGTATAATGTCTTCCAGGAAAATGATATATTTTGCTTCAGGTTCTTCAATTACTAAAAATCGGTTTATGCGTTTACAGGGTATATTTACCAGGAATATTTTTTCATTTTTACTATTATCCTTAAGTATCACAACCATATATATATCGTTGTTTTCAGGAAAATAATCTGACGCCTGATTTAGCTGTATCGGCCGTAACATCCCGGCTACTTTTGTAAAAAAATAATGATTGATTTGTGCAGTTAATTTTTCGGGTATAGCTTCATTGTATAAAAAATAGTACCCATTTTCTTTTAGCGCAGGTAAAATACTATTCAGTAAAATATCGCCAAACAAATTCTGCTGTTTGTCAATAACAGCAGCAGATTGTTTATAAGCTGACAGGCTTTGATCATCTTTTTTAATTTTTTGCAATGCCAACAGAGCAGGCATACGAACACGGTAAAACTCATCAAGGTTGGAAGAGTAAATAGATAAGAATCTGATCCGCTCTAATAACGGAACTTCCGGTTTTTCAGCTTCCTGCAAAACCCTTTCATTAAAGGAGAGCCAACTCAAATCCCTATTAAAAAAAAGCGGGTTCTTCATAAATAATAATTAATGTAATGTTGCCATTACTGCGATTACAAAAGCCAGTACCGAGCAAATGATTCCATACATGAAAACATTATATGCGATCCGGAGGAGCCAATATTTACGGCCAAGTACAATACCCTGTGAATAAACATCACGGGTGAGGCTGCCGTATAAAAATTCACGGTCTTTCATCATGGCCTTCATGCCACTACTGTAGTCTTCGTAACTCATTTTGTAAAAATTTCCGAAAAACAGCAGATTCGTTTTCTTTTCATCAATATCCTGCTTGGTAAATCTTCCGCCGGGCAATGCAGGCCTGGTAGCCAGTATAGAAAACACCATGGTTATTACACAAATAGCCAGTAATAAAATTGCAGGAATAACGAGATGCTGATTATCTTCAAGTTTCCGGAGTAATAAGGAAAGCAGGATAGATAAAATGATTGAAGTGGTAGTGATCATGATATTGGCTTTGTTGTCTGCCATATCACTAAGGCGCTGGTGATTATTGGAACTGATGCGGAACATGGTTTCAATTCCCCTGTCGGGCCTTTTTTGTTTTTCTTCATCATCATTGGGTTTATTGCCAGCTGTGTTGGCTGTTAGTAGCAACCGGGAATCTTCCACAATTTTTTTTTCATTTTTGCTCTCTGATAATTTTAACTTTATACCGTTAATATTTTCCTGCTTGGTTTTATCCAGCATTTTTTTTACATAGTCTGTATGGTAGTGATGTGACTCCAGCAGGTTTAAGGTTCCTTTAAGCCATTCCCCTTTAGGTATTTTTTTACCGGATCGCAACCCTGCCTCTTTTTTCATTTTCTTGTTAAGTGCTCTAAAATGAGCTGTACCCAGGTGAAAAAGGTCTGCGTCACAAACGATCTGTTCAAGCAAATTTTTTGGCTGTTGCGGCATACGGGTGGCTAAAATACAATTTGCGATCCGATTGATTAACTCAATATTTACATCACGTGATCTTAAAAATTCTCCGGCGATTTCACCGCTTCTCCGTTCATGGTCCAGTCCAGTGCCATTTAAATAACCTGAATCGTGGAACCATGCTGCAGTAACCACAATAAAATAATCTATATCACTTAATTCATAATAGCGGCCCATTTCAACAGCTTTGTCAACAACCAAAGCAACATGAGCCAGGTTATGATATGGTAAGGAGGATGTTCCGGATACTACATAAATCAATTTTACTTCTTCTTCGACATCCTTAAGCAGCTGAGCATAATTCATATAAAAACTATTTTTAAGTTGATGTAAACATGTTTAATTTACTTATCAGAACATCAGTTCTTTAACTTTAGTCTGATCCACTTTTTCGTTTTTTAGATCATACATGGTACCGAATAATCTATCCCAGAAAGTAGAACTTACGCCAAAACCTTTATTCCCATGTTTATAATGATGCAGATGATGGTTACGCCATAAGGATTTCATCCATTTATATGGAGGGTTCCATGCATGAATAGCATAATGCATTGAACCATAAATTAAATAACCTAAAAGAAAGCCCGCGAAAAATGAATAAACAAATTCCTGTATGTTAAAAATGCGGCCGGTAAAATACAACAACGTAAACACAGTTATAGCGGCTATTAAACTAGGAACAGGTGGCATAAACAAACGCTCTTTATCCCGGGGATATTCATGGTGGTTCCCATGTAGTATATAAACTACTTTCATAGCCTTTTCGCTTTCCGAAATAAAATGAAATAAAAACCGATGTGCTATGTATTCAAAAAGTGTCCAGAAAATAATACCAGCTACAAAGGAAAATATAATTCTTACCATATCCAGCTTTATAATATCTCCAGAAATATATAACATGACTATTATTACAGGAACATACATTCCCCATATTACAAGAGGATTTGCCTTTGTCAGATATTCCAAATACCTGCTCCTGAATAACCTTGCCTGGCCCTTATTATGTATTTTTTCAAATTCCATATTTTTATTTTTTACTTTTTTTAAAAACCTGCTTTTTTTATATTATTTTTTGAAGCAGAACCGTTATTTCCCTTCAGGAATATTTTTTTGTTCAACCAATTACTAAGATAGGCACTACCTGCGCCTACAAATGACCCGGCTAATACATCAGTAGGATAATGCACCCCTAAATAGATTCTGGAGTAGCCTACTGCTGCCGCCCATGCATAAGCAGGTACAGTTATGTACCATTTTTTAAACTGTAACGACAGACTGGCTGCTGTTGCGAATACCAATGATGTATGGCCAGAGGGAAATGACCTGCCTGTTACATTGCGGTAAGGGAAAACTATACCCAGATACGCTTGCGCCGGACGATCTCTTTTAAATACATCCTTCATGGATTCAGAAATAATAAGCTCAATTAAAATTGCACCAAAAACCTTATAGGCTTTACGTTTAATCAATGGGTCATTTTTTATTATACCATCTGTTAATATAAACAGAGGCACGGCCCCACTTACAAAATATGCCGACCAGCTGGTAGTGCGCCAAAATCCACTCGCCGGATTTTCCGGGTTTATGCTTTTCGTCACCTCAACATCCCAATTTTGTGCACCAACTTTTACAAACAAAACAAGTATTAACAGCAATAGTATTCCCCTTTTTAAGATCATTTTTTTGTATTGATTTATTTAAAATAAAAAGCCCGTGCTTATTGTGAAAATATTCACTTCCTTTGACGAGGAATACGAAACATTTAAAGCTATTTTGTTATAAGGAACAAAATAGATACCCCCTCCAAAACCGGTATGCAGTACATTCGAATTTTCGCCTTTAACCCAAACTTTTCCATCATCAAAAAATCCGTATATGCCCAAAGTGCCCCTGAAGACATAACCTTTTAAATCCACCAACTTCATTCTCAATTCTGTATTTTGATAAAAACTGGTACGCCCTGCAAATCTGGTTCTCCAATACCCCCGCAAGTTTTCCTTTCCACCAATAGTATTAGCCTGATAAAATTCATGTTCACCAAAATTGGTTGCAAAACCTGTCCTATGCGCTAAGGTCAAATTCTTTGTAATTGGCAAAAAACCATAAATATTTGCTTTTAGATTTAAAAAATCCTGCCCGGCATTTTTCAGATTTATCAGATATGATGCAGCAACTTGATAACCTAAACCAAATTGCGGGTTTTTAGGATTAATAAGACTCCTTTTTCCAAAAGATAAATTAGCACCCGCATAATACTGTGATGTAAAAACTAATGGATCAATCAGGTTGTTGGGCTGAGTAATAAATTTATTTTCAGTTGCCTGTATCTTAACAGTTTGAAAAATAACACCTGCATCCACTATTGTACCCCTATAATTGTGGCTTAAGGCAGGGTTTAGGAATAAGCCAGTTGACCGTACTCTAAAATAACTATTCTTGGATCCATTCAGTTTTGAATCGTTACCATAACCATAAAAATTGAGCACATATTCTGGTGCTTTAAAATCTGCATTAAGTTTAATATCCCACTTGCCTAATGCCTGCTTAAAGATGCCCAAATATGAAAAACCGAATGAACGAGTACCTGTGGCAACAGAGATATTAAAAGTTTGTTGCCAGGCAAAAGGATATTTATGCCATGATTGCTTTTTATAAGTAAATCCTACATTAACAATCAGACCATCATCAGGATTATATCCTGCAAGGATAATGGGTTTCCACCAATCATATTTAAATGACTTCCGGTTATAGTTGGTATAAGAAGTATCGGCAGCGTTATTTACTTTATAAGGCCTGGTTAAACCGATAGTATTATTCTGTGAATCATAGATAAAGGACTTTTTTCCATAGCCCTTTATTATTGTACTGTCAATAAATTTATCCTCCCCATCGCCGCCTATCGTTCTTAAAGTAATTTTGTTTTTTGCATAGCCACTATACACAAACCGGTCATTTTTCCCTAAACCATAAATGTTTATCTCCTTTGTAATATCGCTTGTAAATACCCTGTGGAACAGCGTGTCCATTGACTGTTTATTGTTACCAGCCTGCTGTATAATAATTTCTGTACTATCTTTATCTATCTTATTAATGGTAAAGAGTTCTTCATTATCTGTTCCCGTTATTGTAATTTTTTTATTTAATATATTGTAGTACCTGGATGCATAACGTTGCATATTATCTCTTCTCTGAGCCAGCCTTTTCATAAGAAATTTGCCAGACAAATTGTAAATATCAGCAGGCATTTTCTTCAATGCAATCTGAATTACTGAATCTGTAAGCGAATTTTGAAGAGAACGAATTGTATTAATCCACTGTTCCTTAGAAAGTTCATTCATAAATACTTTATCCAAACCAACTGCGGCAAGGTTTACTCCAATTACATCTCTGATATTTGCATCCAGGCTCCTTAAACTTCTTAACATCCAGGGGCGGGATAAAAAATAAAGACTAATGCCATCTGTTTTTGTAAAACCCTGATCTCTATCTCTTGCAAAGGGTACATAAGTAGTTTTATGTTTACTTTTATGGGCTGCCCAAACCCACTGATCGGTGTGCCTGTCCCAATCATTTATCAGCATATCCAGTAATCTTGCTTTTAGAAATTCCTTTTGATCGACGTTTCTTTCATTATCTGCCAATAATTTAGTGAACAATTTTTCCGAATTAATAACGTCATCTGCATAATTTGTAAGCGAAGTATTTTCCCAACCGGCACCAGATGGTCTTTCTTCAAACAAACAGAGTCTGTTTGCGAAATCCGTCCTAAACTCAGCAAGTTTTGGTTCATCCGGAACAAAAACTATCACAGGATTTGTATGCAGGATACCAACAGCCGATGAAAGCTCTGCTATAACAAGAGGAGCATAAGGATGGGCGATAGAAATTTGATCATTAACAATATCATCAATGAAGGACCCCTTGAATTCTGCAGGAATCAGAATATCCAGGTCTTTATCTATTGTGCGGAGAACATATTCCTTCCCATTTTTACCGAGTAACCGAAGCGATTTTGTTTGATGGCCGCCGCCTTCCTTAAGGGGTATTAATCCACCAGCTATGGAATCAATATCAAAAACGGGAAAGCCAACCGGCGTCAGCCATTCTTTACGCCAATGCTTACCCCACCAAAATTGCTTCCAGCCAGACGCTGCAAACTGAATGCCTGCCGGCATGCTTACAACTCTATTTTCTGAAATCATGGAAGAACGATTATATTCAAGTGGTGTTTGTGAATAAACTTTAATTGCTTTTCCTGCAAAAAAAGAAAAAATCAATAGCATTGTATATATCTGTTTCATAACATGTGGCTTTATTTTTAGATGCCCTTTTTGAATTTTATAAATATTGCAGCTTCTTTTCCGGTGCACGGTCGTTTGAACGGATTTTAAAATCATTCAGCTTCTTTCGTATTACGGGAGCGGCATTCGAAATCCCATTATCAGAATGGATCATCAGTATACCCTTTACATTATAACTATAAGCAATAACCGCAAAAACTACCGTTTCCGAATTATTGGCATCCCTATCCAGGAACCGGTAATATTCAATAATGTTAAAGTCCCCTGCACGTATTAGTAACTTGCCCTGAGTCCAAAAAAGGTCATTTCCAAACAAATGGAAATCATGGGTATATCCCCTTTCATGAAGGCTGATAACTGCCTGATGTTTTGATATATTTTCTCTCATAATTTATTATTTAAGCTAACTGCAATATCAGCTGTCATTTTTACCGTCTCCTACAGTTTCTCTGTATAATTGTGGTGAAACATCAGTATTTACTTTAAAAAACCGGCTGAAATAAAATTCATCATGATAACCTAACTCAAAAGCGATCTCCTTAACTGTCTTATTTGTGAGATAAAGCTCAGTTTTAGCTTCAATTACTATCCGATCATTGATAATACTTGAAAGTGTTTTATTAAAATGTTTTTTTGCAATTTTTGCCAACGCTTTTGGGGAAATATTCAACAGCTTTGCATATTCTGAAGGTGAATGCAATACCCTGTAATTTGCATCAATAGCTTCCTTAAGCCTTTGAAGAATAAAGGGCTCCTTATCACCTTTTAGATCTTCTGTAACCCGCTGATGCTGTATAGTATGTATCCTTGCTGCATTTATCAGGAAAATTTTCAGATACGAAATCAACAGCTCTGCCTGTGCCAGGGCCGGATTCTGAATTTCATTTTTTATCTGATCGCAAATTAACTGGAAAAGTATAACTGAGGTCTCATCCAAATTCACAAAAGGCGGCTGATAAATATTATTATATAATACACCATTACAGGCAACTTCCTTGTGGTGTTCTAAAATGCAAAAAAAATCAGAATGAAAATAAATTGCAATGCCCTTTACCGTAGTCTCCGTTGAAAACATATAGGGTTGGTATTGCGAAAATGCAAACAGGCTGTTGGCAGTAAAATCATATTCGCCGAAATTTGCCTTTACTTTACCCTGTCCTTCTTTTACCCAGATAAGGGAATAATAATTATTGCGTTTAATATGGTCGAAAAGACTACTGTCCTCAAATTCCTGGTATCTAAAAGCCAGATGCCCGTTTTGCGGATTAACAAACGAAAATATTGATTGATTCAGCATTGTTCAATTTTTATAATACCTATATGAGTTTAAATAAATTGTTGACAGCAATAAACCTGGTGACCCTAAAGTCCCCGGCGTATTGAATATTTGCCGGGCGCCCATAAATTCCATTCAAATTTCTTATCTGATCAAGCAGACCAATAATAGAATTAGCATAGGTTTCTCTTGGCTCTGCAAACTGCGATTCATAAGCCTTTATTGCATCATCCGCTGCCGCAACCGCATAGTGTGTAAACAGATCGTATTTGCGTGCCTCATTCTTTTCAAAATAATCAGCAGCATTAAAATCTTTTACTTTTGCAGTAAATTTTGTTTTATAATGCGCATTATCAATCTTTGTAATCATCCTAACTCCACTTCTTCCTGCAATAATATTTTCCGAAAATTCATCGATGCAGTTCCCTATTGAGGATATCACCCCCAATCCAGTAATCACCACTCTTTTTAACTCTTTTATCATGATGCCTGCTCTTTTAATTTTTGTTTCAATTCTTTTATTTCACTCAACAATTTGGTTATCTGATCACGTTGCCCTGCAAAAGCATCCTCGATATCCTCAACAGTATAACGGGGCGTTATGTGCTGTGGACAATTCCAGTCGTAGGCTTCTATATTCAGAACCATCATTCTTTCAGGGCGAAACCTGTAATCCTTCAGGTCAAGCAAATCGTACAATTCCGGATCGTCAGTTAGTTCTACAATTTCCGCCTTAGCCAATATTTTTAATCTCCTTTTGGCGGGATAATCAACCATGATCAGTGACACATTGGGATTGGTAAGTATATTGCCTACAGAAACATACTGCATATTGCCCCTGAAATCGATAAAGCCTATCCGATTTGCATCCAACACTTTTACAAATCCTTTAGGCCCGCCACGGTGTTGTATGTAAGGATATCCATTTTCACCAATCGTAGCCATATAAAAACTATCCCTGCGGCTAATAAAATCGATTTCAGGTTCTGTTAATCCATCAACAAAGGAATGCTTCTCCATCCTGGCATAATTCGCCCTGCTACCCAATTTCTCCTGCATGTCCTTTACCGATTTTGTAAACGCCAGAGCTGCAAAATTTTTTGCCATGTTGATTTATTTAAACTTTCTGTCTTTTTCTTCAATCTCCAAATCATTGATACTTGCGTATCTTCTTGCCATTAAACCATTCTCATCAAATTCCCAGTTTTCGTTACCATAGGCACGGAACCATTGGTGCTAATTGTGATTTATCGTATGTCATCACTCTTTGGTTTTCGACTTGGGATATAATAGATTTTTAGCACAAAAGTTTCATAGAAACACTTCAGTCTCCAAATTGACACACCGATGTTAGCGGTTCGTTGTTTTTCTTGTTCTAAATACATCCCAATTCTTTTAGGGTCATTTTTATTTGTCGGTAACCTCTGGATCAACTATGGCGGCGACCTTTGCGGCTAAGCCTTGGGGCTGTGAACCTTGCAGATTGGTCAGCACAATTACTGTCAATTTTCTGTCTGGGTAGGATAGACGCCAGGTAGCAGCCCCACCTCCATAAGAAACCGAATTATATGGGCCACCAAAAGAAACCGTCACAAAGCCCAGACCGAAGTCTCCGTTTTTGCCATTGCTGAACTTGTGTGGCGTGGACATTAGTTTTAGAGTCTCTGGTTTTAGCAATGAGCCATTATCGAACGACTTCTCCAGATTGACCAGATCGAGAATCGTCCCGTTAATCAGTCCGGCAGGAGCCATATAGTCGGGCATGTATTTTGATCCGTAGTTAAAAATTTTGTCCTCCATGACTACTGGACCATGTTCACCTATAAATAATTTAGAATGATCCGCCGTGATTTTTAGGGAAGTATATAAATTGCTACGCCCTAGGACGATGGACCAGCCATCGCCAAATGCCGCACCGGAGATGTTGGTAGGATTTAATATGCGGGTTTTAACAAATTTTTCGTACTGCATTCCGGAAATTTTTTCAATTATCATACCCAACACAATGTATCCAGTCTGGTTATAAACCGAATTTTCACCAGCCCTTTTCAGCGGTTTTTTTGCCAAAATTTTAAACAGTTCATCGAGATAGCCAGTAATCATGGTGACATTCACGTCATCGGTAATTGCATCCGGCAAGCCGGAAGTATGAGACAGGCAATGCCGAATTGTTATGTGCGACCAATTGGCGGGTAATTTCGGTAATACCTTGGTGATGGATTCATCCAGTGAAATTTTTCCGTCCTGTACCAACAACATAATGGCGGAAGCGGTAAAAATTTTCGTCATGGATGCCAATGAATATGATGTATTCAAGGTCGCAGGAACATTTAACTCTATGCTTGCCAATCCATAGGCACTTTGTTTGATGACCAGATTGTTTTTGATCACTGCAATCGACACTGCCGGAATTTTTTTTGCCGCCATCTCTTTAAGAATCAGATTGTCGATTTCGTCAATAACCAATTCTTTTTCAGTTGCTGTTTTACTTAATTCTATTTTAACTCCTTTTACATCTGGTGTTGTTTGGAAACTATAAACCTTGCTTCCTACTAAAAAAATTGCTAAAACCGTCATAATGGCTTTTAAGCTTGAACTAGAATAGTTTTGTTTTTTTTTCATTTTTACTTTTTTTTCATTGTATAGGTAGTATTTTATACAGATGAGTCATGAAAATTATTGTTTATATTAGCAACAGTCGAACAATAGTTTCTAGCCAGTGTTAGCGGGTTCTTTGTTTTTCGCTTACCAAATCTTTTTTTATAAATTTTTTAAAATTTTCTGTCTTTTTCTTCAATTGGTAAATCATTAATACTGGCATATCTTTTCCGCATCAAACCATTTTCATCAAACTCCCAGTTCTCATTTCCATAAGCACGGAACCATTGGCCTGCTGCATTTTGATATTCGTATTCAAATCTTACAGCAATTCTGTTATCGGTATGGGCCCAGTATTCCTTCTTAAGTTTGTAGTACAATTCTCTTTCCCATTTACCAGAAAGGAATGCGACTATCTCTTCCCTTCCATTAACAAAAACATTTCTGTTTCTCCATTCACTGTCAATTGTATAGGCCTTTGATACCCTGACAGGGTCTTTGCTGTTCCAGGCATCTTCTGCCAATTGAATTTTTTGTTTGGCTGTCTCTAATGTGAAAGGAGGCAACGGGAGTTTTTGTTCCATGATTTTTATTTTTAATTATGATAACCAATCGGTGCAATATAAATTTGCCCTGAATAATAATTGTGCCACTTCTTTTTCCATATCCTGTTGTTTATTTTTAGCATACCACAGGTGTAATTCATTGGCGTATGTGGCTGCTGTAACAGGATTTGATTTTAACCCCTTTACCAGCTTTTGTGCTATTGTTGGCCTTGGACCCCAAATACCGGTTACATTCATATGTTCATCCAGCTGAACCAATTTAGGGATCGACCTCGTTCAATTAGTCAGGTACACATCCATCAACTCATCATATTGATCACGATATACCAATTTCATTTCAATCTTTCCTTCACTCAACTCAGCAATGGCATTAAAAACCGGCAATGTTTGTGAAGCATCGCTACACCAATGCTCAGTTAAAATGAGCCAATACGTTTTGTCTTGCAAACCCTTCACCTGGGTGATCACTTCGTCAGACGGTACATATGTTCTTTCCACCCGGTGCATACGCCGCTGGTTAAGGTTGATGTACTCTTTTGTCTTTAAATCAACACTCAGCGCCAGTTCTTCAGCCATAAGCTGTTTCTACCGGTTATAGCTGTTACCCATTTGGAAGTAATTTCTATAATCCTCTCTTTTGGGTTGCACCCTGATAATTTCCGTTGCCATGTTATTTTCTTCACAGCATAAAGGTGCAACTAAACAAGACGGTAAAAAATGGATGAAGAACGCAAAGGAATGGACAATTTTCACACTTCAGGAATTAAGGCTGCCATGAAAACGACAAAAAAGGAAAGCCATCACCAGGAAGGTGATGGCTTTCCTTTTTTACCCTTAAATAAAAAACCACATCTAATTAGTTCAATTACTTCAGAACAGTACAAGAGTGCGACACAACAGAAGCTTCATAGCTTTCCCGATGCCGGGCCAATAGAAATCAAATCACTTTTTTATCACTTGAGCCTCCAACAAGAAAGAAATTAATTCAATACTGAGTTAACTCCCAGTCCCCCATCAATAGGATAATCGGAACCGGTGGTAAACAATGCATTGTCGCTGGATAAAAAGCTGACTAATTTGGCAACCTGTTCAGTAGTTCCAAAACGTTTTAATGGGATGGTGTTTTGCATGGTTTGAGCAAACCCGTTCAGGCTTTCTTCATCCATACCCATTTTTCCGAATATGGGTGTGCTGATAGGCCCCGGGCTTACAGAGTTAACACGGATTTGTCTATCTGCAAGTTCAATAGACGCTGCCCTTACCAACGAATTTAACGCAGCTTTGCTGGCGGCGTAAACAGAGCTGTTTGCCATTCCGGTTGTAGCATTCAATGACGAAAGGAATGTTACAGCAGCACCTTCATTAAAAAGGGGGATAAATTTTTTCAGGGTAAAAAAAGCCCCTTTAAAATTGATGCCCATAATATCATCAAAATGTTCTTCTGTAACCGATTCAATGGGAAGAAAACCTGCTATGCCTGCATTTACAAACAGGATATCTACTTTGCCCAATGTATTTTTTACCTGTGTAACCAAACTGTCGATATCCCCCAGTTTACTTTGGTCGGAAATAATTCCGGTAACACCTAATTCAGTTGCGGCTTTTTCTGTTGCAGTTTTATTGCGCCCGGTAATAATCACTGTAGCCCCCTGTGCTGCCAGTTCTTTTGCTGTTGCATAACCAATACCGCTGTTACCGCCGGTAACAACCGCTACTTTTCCTTCTAATTGCTTTTTCATTTTTGTGATTTATTTTTTGTGAAATATAATTTACTGCACAAAGGTGCATAGACAATGACCTTTAAAAAATGGAGGATAAGCACAATTGAATAGACAATTTTGCCCACATTCATATTTGCCGGAGCATAAGGAATATGATAAAATTAAAGAGAAGACGATAAGTTCTGTCTCGGTGAATAATCAGACAGAACTCTTAAATTATTTAGCTTAAAACCGGTGCAATATTCTCTTTGTCTATAATTCAACTATTGCAGCAGTACCCATACCTCCCGCTGTACATACTGATACGAGGCACCGCCCGCTTCCATTTTCTTTTAATATTTTTGATGCAGTTGCCAAAACCCTTGCACCGGTTGCAGCGAAAGGATGGCCAATGGCAACACTGCCTCCCTTTATGTTTAATTTTTTACGGTCTATTTTTCCCAGTGCCTTATCCCTTTGTAATACTGTTTTGGCAAAGTCATCACTTTCCCACGCTTTTAATGTAGCTAACACCTGGCCTGCAAAAGCTTCATGTATTTCATAAAAGTCAAAATCCTGAAGACTTAGATTATTGCGTTTAAGCAACTCAGAAACTGCTAGAGTAGGTGCCAGTAATAAATCCTCCCCGTTTACATAATCAAAGGCCGTATTTTGTACATCAACCAGGTAGGATTCAATAGGAAGATTATTATTTTTTGCATAATCTTCCGACGCTAATAAAATAGCTGATGCTCCATCAGTAAAAGAGGAACTGTTTCCGGCAGTTAATGTGCCATTACCCGTTTTATCGAAGGCAGGCTTTAATTTACCTAATGCATTTATGGTGGTCCCTCCCCTGATAATGCTGTCCGTGACAAGATCTTTAAATTCAAAAACCATGTCATTATAGAAACCATCATCATAAGCCTTATCAGCATTACGATGACTCTGTAATGCCAACTTATCCTGTTCTTCCCTTGAGATATTCCATTTTTTAACGGTTAGTTCTGTATGCTCTCCCATATTCATTTTGGTACGGGGTTCAGTAACACTTGGCGCTACCAGCTTAAATAAATCAAGCCAATTGGTTTTGAATACAGACTTTAATTTTGCTTTTATAGTTTTTGCATTCCTGATATCCAATAAACCCCAGGTTGTGTTCTGTTTAAGCGAAAGAGGTACATCACTGTTGGTGTCACTTCCACCGGCAATTCCCACTTCTATTTGCCCGGTAGAGATCTTCATCCCGATAATATTGGCAGCATCTAAACTGGTGCCGCAGGCTCTTGCGTTAAATAAAACAGGTGTATGAGGATCTAATCCGGCACTTAAAACATTTTCCCTTGCCCAATTCCATTCTGATGGATAATGCATTAAGGTTCCTAGCACCACTTCATCGATTTTTTTTCCACTCAAATTGTATTTCTTAACCAATAATGATAAAGCCTTTGTCATTAATTCATTATTGCTTACCCTGGAATAATGGGTAAACGATTTTGCAAATGGCACCCTTGCCCCGCCAATAATTGCAACTTTTCTGTTTGCGTTTTTCACTATTTGCTTTTTTCTGGTTATTATAAATCCGAACATATAAATTATGCACCGTTTAGCAACTCAGCTATCTCAGATTCAATCGAATGTTGATGATCATTTGCATACCAGTCATGAAGCTCTTTGTCATGCGATGCAGAAGTTGAATGATCTGATCTTATTCGCTCCATCAACCGCAGGGCACCTGAAGGACGAGGTCCCCAGATACCGGTAACATGAAAACCGCCATCCAACTGAATTATTTTAGGCATCATCCTTTTAAATGTTGTAATTCCAACATTTAATAGTTCAGGGAATTGATCCCGGTAAACTATCCTCATTTCAATTTTTCCATCGCTTAGTTCAGCAAATTTGTTAAATACCGGTAAGGATTGTGAAGAATCGCCGCACCAGTGTTCTGTTACAACTAACCAATATGTTTTATGCTTAATATTCCTTACAACCAACGCCAATGCATCTGAAATAGTATAGTTCATTTCAATATCGTGCATCCGCTGCCGATTTAATTTAATAAAGCCTTGCAGTTTAGGATCTTTACTCAATGCAAGATTTTCGCCCATTTGATTTTTGTATTGGCTGTAGCCAATGCCCTTAGCAAGATATTCTTTGTATTCAGCAGGAGTAAACTCAGCGCTGGTATTTTTAGAGTTCATGTTGTGACAGATTTTGTTCCGGCAACAAAACTGCAGCAAACCGAACTTTAAATAAATGGAGAATGGGCGCAATAGGATGGATAATTTTCAGTTGCTGCCGGGGATACTGCTTAATATCTCAATACTGAGCATTGAACGTTAATACTAAGCCACTCCCCTGATTGCCCTATTGGATATCATTTCATTCCTGTATGTTTGAGGAGACATCCCTGTATTAATTTTAAAAAATCTGCTGAAATAAAACTCATCCTCATAACCCAGTTCGTAGGCTATTTCTTTAACCGCCTTATTGGTAAGAAACAACTCTCTCTTTCCCTCTGTAATGATTCTGTTATTGATCAGTTCCGATACCGTCTTATTGAAGTATGCCTTTGATACCCTTGTCAATGTTTTTACGGAAACGAATAACAATTCAGCATAATCAGCAGGCGTATGCTTAGATTTAAAGTTATCCTCAATGGCATCATTTAATTTCTGAAGAATATAGTGCTCTTTGTTATTTATGGCCATTGGTACAGATTGAGATGATTGTTTGGCTTTTAACCTGGAAGCATTTATCAAAAATATTTTCACATAAACTGCCAGCATTTCCTGCTGGGCCAATGTGGGATACTGAGTTTCTGTTTTTATTTGAGTGCATATCAGTGCAAAAGCATTTATCGTAGATTCGTCTAATTCCACAACAGGAAGTCTGGATCTGTCATTATTGATGCCATTACCAAAATTTATTTCTTTTTCGTTATGATTAACATAAATAAACTCAGCATTAAAATTGATCATTATACCTTTTATAGCGACTTCAGGTAAAATTAAAAAAGGCTGATAAGGAGAAAACGCTAAAAGGGTATGGCCCTGAAATTCATATTCTGAAAAACCCGCCATAATTTTTCCGGCACCTTCTTTTATCCAGATCAGGGTATAATGACTATTGCGCTGGATATCTTCTGAGAAACAATTTTCTTCAAATTCAAAATAACCAAATGCGAGTTTACCGTCGTGGCTATTAATAAATGAAGAACCTGTCTGGTTGTACATATTGTTGGAATTTATGCAGTTCATAATGTATTTTCTTTACGGCAATTATTTATAGCCCGACTTTACTTTAACCTGGAAGTTGAAATTTTAATGCATGCTCAATTCTTTCTACAAGCGCTTCCCTGGAAATCAATCCTGACAAAAAATCTACAGATTCGCCATTTTTGAAAAACAAAAACGTTGGTAACTCAGTTACGCCCCACTTTGCTTTTATTAAAGGCATTTCGTCTACATCTATTTTACAAAAGGAAGCCCGGGTTTTATATATCCCGCTTATATCCTCATAAATGGGTCCCATAATCTGGCAAGGACCGCTCCACTCAGCACAAAACCTTATCACCCACAAACCTTTACCCTTTTTTACCTTTTTTTCAAAATCGCTTACATTTTTTATACCCTTCATATTATTTCCCTTTATTGGCACAATTATTATTGCCAAATGAGGTGCCAAATTAAATTTGGTCAAACACGTTCTCTATAAATCAATATAGAAAAGACTTTCAGGCAGTTGAAAGAATATTTCTCTCCTTATAACTTTAATGTTATTTCACGATATATCGTGAAACTCACTATATTTAAGGAATAATACCTATGGTTTTACAGATCTTTTACATCATTTTGTGTTTATGCAAACCAATATGTTCTTATAATTAAATATTGAAATGACAGTATAAATGATTGTAAACTATCGGTGATTCAATTCCATTTAATTGAGGAACTTGAAGGGCAGGTGTTGACACCCGCCACGGTTAAGCACCAGGGTTTATGGTACCACCAACCCCTTAGTTAAGCGGCATTGATTGGTAATTTTTAACCTTACTTAAATAAATAAAATAATGGATTTTGAAAAAAATATTATCCTCTCACGCTATATTTTTGATAACCTTAGCGAAGCGGTATTCTGGATAGACTCCTTAGGCCAAATCCATTATGTGAATGAAACTGCGTGCAGGATGACAGGTTACTCCAAAGAAGAACTGAACACCATGCAAATAAATGATATCGATCAATCAGGAATTTTACCTGTTGCAAGTATACTTGGATGTTTGACGATTACTTTTGAAACCAAACACAAACACAAAAATGGCCATGAATATGATGTGGAAGTAACAAATAACTATATAAACTACGAAGGGCATGAAATGAGTTGCAGCTTTGTCAGGGATATCAGGCAGAGAAAAATTGCAGAAGAAAAATTAATCGACTCCAACACCCAATTAAAGGTTTTATTAAAGGAAAGCGAAGAGCGGTTTCGCGACTTATTTGAGGAAGCTCCAATTGCATATATTCATGAGCGGGTAGATTCACAATTTATTAAATTAAACAAGGCCGCATTAAAAATACTGGGTATGAAGCCGGAAGATGTACCAAATACAACCGGACTATCATTGATACCCGAAAACCCTGATGCAAAACGTAGGGCCTATGAAGCATGGGAATTAATGAAGAAAGGGGTAACTACTGGTGGAATGGTCCTTGAATTAAGCAGGAAAGACAATGGCGACTCAGTATTTATTGAACGTTGGTCGAACACAGACAGGAGTGGCGAATTTACAAGAACCATGTTTATTGATATTACCAACAAGGTTTTGATGGAACGGGAGCAGGAAGCCCTGTTGGCTCAAAATAAATACCTGCAGGAAGAAATTAAACTCAATCATAATTTTGAAGAAATAATAAGCAAGAATAAAAGTTTTCATAAAGTATTGCGACAAATTGAACAGGTGGCATCAACGGATGCCACTGTATTAATTCTTGGAGAAAGTGGTACCGGAAAGGAATTGCTTGCCAGGGCCGTACACAACATCAGCAAGCGGAACAAACGTGCACTGATAAAAATAAACTGTGCCAATCTGCCTGCTAATTTAATTGAAAGCGAATTATTTGGACATGAACGTGGAGCTTTTACCGGTGCAATGGACAGAAAGATCGGAAGATTTGAATTGGCAGACGGGGGCACCATTTTTTTAGATGAAATTGGAGAACTGCCTGTTGAATTACAAGCCAAATTATTAAGGGTATTGCAGGAAGGAGAATTTGAACGCCTTGGAAATCCAAAAACCATAAAAGTGAATGTGAGGGTGATCGCTGCTACCAACCGTAACCTGGAAGAAGCGATAGCAAGAAAAGAATTCAGGGAAGACCTTTTTTACAGGCTAAATGTATTTCAAATATTTTCACCTCCCCTGAGAAACCGTAAAGAGGATATCCCTTTGCTTGTAAACCATTTTGTAAAAAAATACGAAAGCAAAATGGGAAGGGAAATAAAAAGCATTCCTGAAAAAGTAATAGATACTTTAATGCTGTATGACTGGCCGGGAAATATAAGGGAACTTGAAAATATAATTGAAAGAGCATTGATTATTTCAACAGGCAGCACATTGGAATATGGTGACTGGATACCAGTTGTAAAAAACAGGGATAATAAGGAAAATATTGCCATACTTAAAATGGATGAAGTTGAAAAGAATCATATCACCGATATACTCATTAAAACCAACTGGAAAGTTAGTGGCGAAAAAGGTGCAGCTAAATTATTAGGGTTAAATCCTAACACGTTAGAATCAAGGATAAAAAAACTTGGTATTGAAAAATTTAAATGAAATTAAAGATAATTATCGCCGGAGTATTTGTCCGCTGCAGTTTTTTTTACCAAATAATTAATCTTTGTCTGGCTGTGGAGTGTAGCGTAAATAAGGCTTTACAATTTCTATACCTTTAGGAAATTCCCTTATCGCATCTTCAGTATTTAGATCAGCTGCAACAAATACTTTTTCGCCAACTACCCAGTTGGCGGGGGTTGCCACTTTATAATTTGCAGCAAGTTGTAAGGAGTCAACAACCCTTAAAACTTCAGTAAAATTCCTTCCGGTAGATGCAGGATAAACAATTATTAATTTTATGATTTTATCAGGATTGAGTATTAACAAAGAACGCACCGTGGCTGTCTCAGATGAATTAGGATGAATGAATTCGTATAACCCGGAAACCTTTTTATCGTTATCAGCAATAATGGGAAATTCTATGGTACATTTTTGAGTCTCATTAATATCTTTGATCCAGTTGATATGATCTGCCAACGGATCAATACTCAATCCAATTACTTTTACATTACGTTTGTCAAATTCGCCTTTCAAAATAGCTACCTGCCCCAATTCAGTTGTACAAACCGGCGTATAGTCGGCAGGATGTGAGAATAATATAGACCAGGATTCGCCGATGTAATCGTAAAAATTAATTCTCCCCAAAGATGTATTTGCAGTGAAATCCGGCGCCATATCGCCCAATCTTAAGCTCATAGTAACTGTTTTATATTCAAATATAAATACTATTTAACAAAAAGCTCCCTATTAAACCACTTCCGCATAAACCCGGGTTATGCAGGATAGTGTGCCTGATCCAATGTCAATTCAATACGGCAGAAAACAACCTTATATATTTAATGTGCCCAGATATATACGGGAGATGACCATAAATTTAAATGAAGCGATCTTTCTTTCAGATTGAAAGAAAATCATCCATTCAATTGCACTAATCATCCATTCTAACAGCAGCTTAATCTCATCAATTTTGTTTCATCAAAAATGTTGAGTAAATCAATATTATTTGAGTTTACAAATCATTAAAACTTAAAAAAATTATCATGAAGACAAAAGTAATTTACCTCGGGGGGCCATCCTTCCTGCTTGAGATCGGGCATTTCAGAATTCTTTCTGATCCGGGATTAGATCCACAGGGCACTTCTAAATTAGAAGGACCAGGCCACTTATTGACCAAAGTAATGGAACCGCCAATTCCTGCTGATAAATTGGGCAAGATCGACCTGGTTTTGTTGAGCCATGCACAGCATCTGGATAACCTGGATAACGAAGGAAGGAAAGTTGCCAGTAAGGCAGGCTTAATATTAACAACCCCCGATTCTGCTGCCAGTGGCCTTGAAGGCAATGCCGTAGGACTGGCAACCTGGGAAAGTTATGATGTAAAAAATGAGTTTGGAGAAACCATTAAGGTGACGGCAATGCCGGGCGTGCATACCAGCAACCCCGACTTAAGGCCAATCATTGGAGAAGTAACCGGCTTTATGCTGGAATGGGAGGGACAAACTAAAGGTGCTTTCTATATGTCGGGCGATACGGTCTTCATTGACGAATTAAATGACATTGCCAAAAAATACAAAATTGGCGCAGCAATACTTCACCTTGGAGCAGCAAATGTACCGGCGGTAGGAGATAATATTCTTACCATGAGCTCCGATGACGGCGTAAAAACTGTGAAACTCATGAACATACCACATGTGTATCCTGCCCACTTTGAAGGCTGGAGACATTTTTCGCAAGGAAGCTGGTATATCGACAGAGCTTTTGAAGCAGCAGGTTTATCTGAGGTACTGCACCTGTTAAAACCAGGGGAAGCAGCGGATGTAGACATTTAAGCAATGATCGACAATCAAATGATATATAAAGAAAGAAGGCCTCCCTCCATTTATCCGGTTGAAGCCAATGTTTTAAAAAACACGAAGCCCGACAAGCAGGTCATTGCAAAGTATTTCCGAAAACTGAATGAGTTCAGCTATCCGTTTTTAAGTACAGCATCGAGAGACGAAATTTATGATAATGGCAGGATGATGGCTCCGGGAGGCCTTCTTTTAACAAAGCTGATGGCTGACAAAGCCGGCATAACCGAGGGTATGCGTATCCTTGACCTGGGATGCGGCCTGGGGCAGAGTTCCGTTTTTTTAGCCAAACATTACAACAGCAGTATAGTATCTCTTGATCTGTATATTGATGTAAAAAGCAGAAATGATTTGGCAGAAGAAAATAAAGTAGCTGATCGGATAACTTTTCTTCAGGGAGATATCAAAAGAGGACTGCCCGGGGATATTGGCAAGTTCGATTTAATTTTCTGCATGCAGGCCTTTCATAGTTTTGGTACGCATTCTTTCCTCCTCGAATACCTGGATACGTTATTAAAGCCAGGCGGGAAGATTTGTATTGCTCAAACCTGTTTTAATAAAGAAGTTGATTCACTTCCGGCAGCATACAAAGATTCTGACGGGTGGAACACGGAATACCATCATTATCACTCCCCTGAATGGTGGAGATCTCATTTTGAAAGAACAAAACTGTTTAACATCCTGGAATGCTATGAGCTTACCGATGGTGATGTGATGTGGGAAGATCACGTGCTTTACCATGGTGAACGAAGTAACTGGTCACCGGACTTTATGGACCGTTTTGGATGGTTAATGAAACAGATCTTATTCGGAAGACTGTTTAGCCCGTATTTAACCCATATGCTGCTTGAAGCTGAAAAAGTGACTTTTATTTAAACTTCTTATTCACCAAAAAATGTAACGCTATGACAATAATCTGGGAATGGTGGTTTCTTTTTCCGGCAGCTGTACTCATTTCAACCATAGCAATGGCATCTGGTGTTGGAGGAGCCATATTTTTTTCCCCGCTCTTTATGATAATACTGGGGCTTGATCCTAAAGTTGCAATTGGATCCGCACTGCTGACTGAACTATTTGGCTTTACATCCGGATTGATCGCCTACTATAAAAGCAAATTAATTGATTTTAAATTGGGGATAGCTCTGCTAAAATTTTCGATACCTGCAGCAGTTTTAGGCACAGTGCTGGGCGGCTATATCCCTTCTGATATTCTAAAAAGCATATTTGCAACAGGTATAATTTATATAGGTTACCAGATCTTTATTTCCTGGAGGAAAGAGGAAAGAGAGAAGCAGGAGGTCTTAAATAAAAAAGAATTCGAAGTTGATTATGAATCGGAGTTGATTGATTCAGATAAAAATATTTATCACTATACAGTTTGCAATAAAAGCCAGGGTAAAATGTTTGCCACTATAGGGGGGATGTTTGTGGGCATGATCTCAGTCGGGCTTGGTGAATTAATGGACTTCCATTTGATAAGCCGGTGTAAGGTTCCTACTCCGGTAGCCGTAGCAACAGCAATTTTTGCTGTAGTTGTAACCGTACTCGTGGCTTCGGCAGGGCATTTTTATAATTTCTTTTTTAATTCACCACCGGCAGTAATGAACCAGGCCTTAGCTGTGGTTATGTTTACTATTCCCGGGGTATTAATTGGCGGACAAATCGGGCCCAGGCTACAACGTTTTTTGCCTCCTGACCTTGTAAAAGCGGGACTTTCTGTACTGTTCATTATTGTAGGCTGCCTGATGTATTACACACTATTTAAATAAAAATGATGTTATGGACAAACTATTGGATTTAATTAACCACAGCCTGGGTATTTGCGGCGAAGGCCACCTTGATATCCTGAGTTTTTTCACAAAAGGATTCCTCTGTTTCCAGTGTTATATGGAACATGCATTGATAAATGTGAAATTGTTCTTTGAGTATACAAGAAATTTTTTAAAAAATTGATAAAATAAAAACACATGACAGAAGTTATCGCAAAAATTGACCGGTCACATTATAAGACCATTATCACCAGTGGCAAACACGAGATAATCGCAGATGAACCAGAGCCCTTTGGAAAAGATGAAGGACCCACACCTTACGATTTTATATTAATAGCACTGGGAAGTTGTATTGCTACTACTTTAAGAATGTATGCCGACAGAAAAGAAATGAAACTTGAAGAAGTGGAAGTGCGCCTTACTCAGGAAAAAACGCATGCAGAAGATTGCAAAGATTGCAAATCGAAGGATGGATTTGTACAAAAGATAAATGTAGCTGTAAAATTTAAAGGGGATTTAAGCGAAGAACAAAAAGCCCGGCTGTTTGAAATTGCTGAAAAATGCCCTGTACACAAAACATTAATGAATGAAATAAAAATAAAAACGATCAGGCTGGATTAAATAAGCTTGCCCGGCCATCAAATTTTTAAATATTAACTATGCAAAAAGAACTATTCATTCCTGTATCCCCGGATGATCATCATAAGGGTGATTTAAATGCTCCCCTGGTACTTGTGGAATACGGGGATTTTCAATGTCCTACCTGCAGCAGCATGTATCCAAATGTAGAAAGGGCGTTGCGTTATTTTGGCAAAGAACTTGCATTCGTATTCAGGCATTTTCCGTTAATGAGCATACATCCAAATGCGTTAGACGCTGCTGTACTAAGCGAATTAGCCGCTGAAAAAGGATTTTTTTGGGAAGCTTATGATAAACTTTTTCACAGAAATACTGTATTTGATAAATTGGAACTTTGTGATATGGCCCTGTCATTCGGAATTGAAGAACAATATTATACAGACTCGCTAAAAGGAGGCAAACATGTTGTTAAAATACTCAAAAGCATTGAAAACGGGATCAATAGTAATGTAAACGGCTCCCCCAATTTCTTCCTCAATGGAAAAAAGCTGTTGGTACCCTATGGGTCAGACATTATAAAAAGCATTAACAGCGTACTTGATATTTCAAAGGAAGAAAATTAATCAGCATATTTATCTGTAAAATCAATGAGTTGGTTAAATAACTTCAATAGTAATCACTTTCAGGATTACTTTTTTTAACAGTATTATTTTATTGCGCCTGTCCGTAATAATGAAAGTGATTTTATAAAGGCTTTTCGGGGAAGCTGCCAGAAAACAGACAAAGAAATGTACCGGTTTGAAACAATTTCTATCCTGGTAACTGGTTATTTTATTTTTATTGTAGCAGTAAAAGCTGAACTATTAAATATCGTTTTTCCAGAAACCGCATTAAACTATAGTTTGTGGTTAATGACTGTACTGTTTTTTGTGAATACATTTGGAAATGTCATATCCAAAAATAAGATCGAACAAAAAATATTTACACCGCTTAGTTTGGTGATGGCCATATGTTCAATAATACTCACATTGATAAAGTAATAAATATAAACTCCGCCACACTAAAATTATTTATCAACTACATTAAAAGCCTGAGCAATTATCCATACATAGGCGTATTTTATCCATTCCTTTAGGATAAAACAATATAGACCTTTACATCGTTGATGTTAAAAACTAATAGATATGATGAAGCGTTTATTTTTTAAACAAGTTGAGTATGAAAGCTGGGCAAACATGATGGTAATTGAGGCTGTTGAAAAAGCGGCTGAGCCATTGGAAAGAACCTGGGAAATCTTATCCCATCTGGTGATAATGCCCCGGATCTGGCTTGAAAGAGCTAATAATAGCCAACCGGTTTTTAAGCCCTGGCAAAGGCTGCAGGCGCAGGAATTAAGGATGCTGGCCATTGAAACTTCCAGCGGCTGGCACGAGTTCATTCGTTCAAAAGCAGATGAACAACTAAAAGATGAAATAGCCTTTACTTTTATGGGGAAAGATGCCAGCATCTCAATAGAGGACCTCCTCATTCATTTAGTAAATCATTCGTCATATCACAGAGGGCAGGTAATTCTTCAGCTAAAAGGAAAGTTAGAGACCCTGCCATTGTCAACATACATAGCTTTCGCTACTAATGTTGAATCGGACTAATTTTTTGCAGACTCTGTAGCTCAGTTGGTAGAGTAGCTGATTCTTAATCAGTGGGTCCCGGGTTCGAGCCCCGGCGGGGTCACCAAAATATTAACAGCCTAACCAAAATAATCCTAAGCTACCACTCCCCTTCCATATCCAACTGTTTCACGGTACATTTGGGGGGATATATCCACATTTACTTTAAAGAAACGACTAAAATAAAACTCGTCTTCGTAACCCATTTCATAAGATATCTCCTTAATAGATTTATTCGTGGTAAATAATTCCCTTTTTGCTTCAATAATGATACGCTCATTGATAAGATGGGAAAGTGTTTTATTAAAATGTGATTTAACGATCCTGCCTAATGTTTTTGGATGAATGTTAAGCAGCGCAGCATATTCACTGGCGGCATGCTTTGTTTTAAAATGCTCCTCTATATACATTTTCAGGTTTTGAAGAATAAACGGCTCTTTACTTGCTGAAATAATCTTTTCTTCTTCCGCCGTTTGTTCATTCTTGAGTCTGGAACCGACTATCAAAACGAGCTTCATATAATTGACCAGTGCTTCGTCTTGTGCCACTGTTGGATGCTGCATTTCTGTTTCAATCTGCTTTATCAACATATCCAAAGTGCTTTTTGCAGACATATCCAAAACAACAAATGGTTTCTGATAGATATTATTGAACATTACTCCCCTGCAGGACACTTCTTCCAGGTGGTGGTGAATACAATAAAAGTCGGGATGAAAGTTTAAAACCACACCCTCAATATTTTCTGCATCAGTTAAAATAAATGGCTGGTACGGCGAAAAAGCAAATAAAGAATCTGGCCCAAATTCATATTCAGAAAAATTAGCTTCTACTTTACCGGATCCCTTTTTAATCCATATAACAGAGTAGTAATTGAGCCGTTGAATACACTCAAATTCACTATTACCGGTAAACTTTCGTAAGCGGAATGCGAGGTTTCCGTTTTGCTTATCAGTTAAAGAATAATCATTTTGATCAGGCATGTTTTGATATTTTGATTGTTGAAATTTAACTTTAACCTATATAATACTTCCGGGGAAAGTTTCAAATCCAGTTACAAATTACCTAAAATTAAATGTTTTTCAGAATGGAGGATAAAAGCAAAAGCATGGACAATTTGCCCCGAATAAGCTCAATTGACTATAAATAAAGAAAACAGCAATGCCGTCAAATGACTTTGACGGCATTGAGGCTTATAGTGATAATCCAATAACCCAACGCTTTTACCTGCTTTGATCCAGATAGGCACTATACATCCAAACTAACTTTTCCTGTTCCCTTATATAATCACTCATCAAGGCATTTGTTCCTTCATCGCCGGCGTCATTTGAAAGAACACTTAGTTTTCTTTCCAGATTTAACAAAATATCTAAGCCCTTTAGGACTAACGCCACAGCAATTTTCCCTTTTTCGACGTTTTGCGATTCTTTTATTGCTGATACCTGCAGATAATCAGAATAAGCATGAAGCGGATCGAAGCCGAGCGTTAAAACTCTTTCGGCTACTTCATCAATTTTTACCAGGGTATTCGTAAATAACTCTTCGAATTTTATATGCAGTTCAAAAAAGTGTTCGCCTTTAATTAACCAATGGAAACCCCTTGCATTTGCATAGAATACCTGAAGATTTGCCAATAACAGATTAAGTTGTCCTGCAAGCTCCTTAGCTTTATCATTATCAAGACCAATAAGATTCTTCGTTGCCATTGTTAAAATTTTTTATTAGTGAATAAAAAAGGGGCAGTGTTCAACTCACTACCCCTTAACGATTACCCAATCAAACCTGCTTGCTCTATTTTAATGTTTTAATGAAATCGTCAGTGGCATAAACCTTACTGGCGATCATTTTATAATTAATAAACGCTGCTTTTGCACCATCTAAACCCGGAACAATTGCTGAACCGGTAGCATCGTAAACGACCGCAACCTCAAAACCTTCTTCTAAAAGTTCTCTCATGTGCGACTCAACGCAAAGATTACCAGACATGCCCGCCAGCACAACTTTATCAAATCCTTTTTTACGTAATTGCAAAGCCAGGTCATTCGACTCAGGGCCAAATACTTTGTGCGGAGAGGTTACTACAATATTTTTGCCGGTAATGTAAGGCTTGTACATCGGTAACCAATCAGCCCCTGATCCTTCAAATCCTTTTACATCCAAGGGGCCCTTCCGGTCGAACATACCCAGGTTATGCATTAATTTTTCCAATACACCTTCAAAATCCCAAACATGGTCATGAGGATAATAATAATGCGGAGACACAAATAACATAATGTTCTTTTCTGCGGCAATCTTAAAAAGCTTCAGAAGATTTTCTCTTGTTTTGTAGGCCATTACATTTTCGCCAACTGCTGGCCATGCTACTCCTTTTTCACTCAGGAAATCGTTTTGCGGATCCGTGATAACGATAGCTGTTTTACTATCGAAAATAAAATCTCTTTCCGGCAACTGAGCAAAAGAAATATTTGCTGCCAGCAACAACACTGTCAATAATTTTAAATGTTTCATGATTTATTATTTTTTTTGTTTTAAATGATTTTACAAAATTGAATTAACCCCGGAGAAAATAAAATGGAGAAAAAATACACTGGCATGGGTAATTTACATTGACATTTTTATAACCCGGTTTAAACCCAAATGATTACAGAATACCATTGCTTATTAAAAATTTCCTGATGACATCTGCCATTTCGGAACCATAGCTTTCCAATGCAAAGTGGCCGGTATCAAAAAGGTGAAACTCCAGATTTTTTAAATCCTTTTTGTATGCATGCGCCCCACTTGGAGGGAAGATGTGATCGTTTTTTCCCCAGACTATTAAAGTTTTAGGTTGATATTTTCTGAAGTAGGCCTGCCACTTTGGATACAACACAACATTGGATTGGTAATCGTAAAAAAACGCCAGTTGAATACGATCATTTTCGGCCCTGGTTAAATGGCGCATATCCATTTCCCAATTATCGGGGCTAATTACCGATTGGTCATGAACACCATGGGTGTATTGCCACTTAAGCCCGCCCATGGCATGAAATCCCTCGAGCGTTTTCTCAGTTTTTAAATCGCCCCGGTTTTTCCAATACACTTTAAAGGGATCCCAAAAAGTTTCCAGGCCCTCATCGTAGGCGTTACCATTTTGAATGATCAAGGACTCGATTTTTTCAGGATTTTTCTCTGCTATACGGAACCCGACCGGAGCACCATAGTCCATCAGGTATAAGCTGTATTTTTTCAACTTCATCTTATTGATAAACTTGTCCATGATGTTGGATATGTTTTCGAAAGTATAGTCAAACCCAACCATTGGCGGTTGTTCGCTTCTTCCATACCCCGGATAATCCGGTGCGATTAAATGGTATTTATCCCCCAGGTTCTCCATCAGGTTGCGGTATTGAAACGAAGACGTAGGATAGCCATGCAACAATACAAGCGTCGGAGCATTTTTGTTACCTGCCTCCCTGTAAAATATTTCTACCCCATCAATTTTAATGGTATGATAAGTAGTTAAACTGAAACTCTGTGCTGTTAGTAATTGAAAGGTTAAAACCAATCCAATTAAAAGTGTCAAGATTTTTTTCTTCATTGCCTATGCTTTTTATATGTGATAATTTATTTTAACTGTACAAAGTTGCGATAACATCAGATCAGATAAAATGGAGGATTGGTGCATATGTATGGATAGTTTTCACAAGTCAGTTTAAAAAAGAAAACCGATACATACTGCATCGGTTTTACAATCAGATTTGAAAAGCTATAGCTCTTTTATCTGCCTTATCATCTGGTTCGTAAATCCCCACTCATTATCGTACCAGGCCATTATTTTTACCAAATCACCATCAACCACTCTTGTCATTTCCAAATCCACAACAGCTGCGAAAGGACTTTTAATCATATCTGCAGACACAACCGGTTCATTGGTTACATCTACAACCAACTTATAGCGTTCCGTCTTTGATTCTTCAATCAATATGTTGTTGATTTCTTCTACCGAAGTATTTCTTTCAGCGATAAACGTTATATCGGATATAGAGCCTGTTGGTACCGGGGTGCGAACAGCTACTCCATCAAACTTCCCTTCAAACTGAGGCATTGCCTTTGTAACAGCAATTGCAGCACCGGTTGATGCAGGTGATAAATTTAATGCCGCTGACCGTCCCATTCTAAATTCTCTTTTAGATGGAGCATCTACCAGCGTTTGCGATGCAGTAAATGCGTGGGTAGTATTGAGTATTGCTTTTTTAACACCAAGCCTTCTGTCCAATATCTCTATCAAGGGTGCTATACTGTTTGTTGTGCAGCTACCACAGGTAAAAATATTTGTCTTGCCATCTTCTGTATTCACACCATGTACAACTGTTGGAGTGTCCTTACTCTTAGTAGGGCCGGTTATCACAACAGTTTCTGCACCCGCAAACACATGCTTCTCTGCGTCTTCCCGGTTAGTAAATAACCCGGTACTTTCAATAACAACATCAATGGCCAGGCCTTTCCACGGAAGCCTTGCAGGATCCTTTTCAGAAAGGAATACTATCTTTTTCCCGTTCACGTGCAAATGGTCGTTGTGGATGATTACCTCATGTTCATACTTTCCATATACAGAATCATATTTTAAGAGATAGGCTGCATTTTCCAACGACATCAGGTCGTTAACGGCTACCAATTCTAATCCCGGTGTTTCTGAAATCACTTTCAGAGCAGCTCTGCCGATTCTTCCAAATCCGTTTATTGCAATTCGTTTCATAAATTTTTTTTTACTATTGGGGAAATTGTGACTTTACCGACTTAGAAAAACCGTGAATAATTAAGATTAAAGGAATGGCGTAAGCCCAATGCCTTACCATTGTGATCAGCGGCATATTAGCAGCTAACTTTGTACCTGCTATACCCGCCCCCAGTAAAGGCAGCATGAAAAACCACACCAGGGCAATAGTTTCAATGGTAACAAAGGTGAAAGCCCTAAGCCAATTGGGTCCCCATAATGAAGGCGCAATACCTGCATACAAAACTGCAATCAGAATTCCATTTGCAAAATGGCCCGCAACTCCAAACGGCAAACCCATTTCTGTTTTCGCACCTATAATTCCGGCTATGTCCCACCACTGTCCGGTAAAAAGATAACCAACTACATCAAACGCCAGTGTACCGGCGATTCCTGCAGCTATGGCTTTAAGCCAGTTAATTTTTGAATTCATTTTTTTTGTTTTAATAATTAAAAAATTGGTTAGGCAGCAACCATCAAACCGTTATCTGCACTGTATTAATAACCGATAAATCAACGAGTTATTCTTAGGAATAAATTGAACAAAACCGGCGGCGCCTTGCCCCATAACATCATATACATACCCATAAAGAAAAACTGACAAACTAACGACCGCCGGGTAATACTTACAACTTACTAACTATTAAAGCGCCGGAGCTTCCGGAAAATCAACAGGTATTTGAGTAAGATTATGCAGGTAATTCATAGCTGTCTTATCACTCACCTGTAAAACCAGGTCAACCAGGCTTTCGTTGGTAAAGCCTTGTGCATAGAAACTGTCTACCAGATCAGCATCTGCATTGCCACGTGTTTTGGTAATACTTTCAGCTAACTGTACCAATGCATTCAGTTTTGCATCTGTTGCTTTTCCTTTCCTGATATCAATTAATTGCTCATCGGAAAATCCATTCATTTTACCAATTACGGTGTGGGCGCTCTGACAATACAAACAACCGTTAACCTGGCTTACAACCAGGTTTACTGCTTCTTTTTCTTTGTTACTTAAGGACGTTTTTGCATTTTGATAGGCCAGGTATCTTTCAAGACCTGTGGTAGAATTTGCAATAAATGCATACAGGTTCGGTACAAATCCTAAAGCCTTGTTCAGGTTATCGAAAATAGCCTGGTTGTTTGGAGCTACATCGTCTCTTGTTGGAACTTCGAAATTTTTCATCTTTATAACTTTTCTTTTTTCGTCAATATCGACAATGCAAAGTTGTGATGAAAAAATGCCTTTTAAAATGGAGAATAAACGCAAGTATATGGACAATTTTCACTGCCACCGGGAACATTTGTTGTACTAGCTAATTTTATTTTTCTGACTGCACTTCAGAGAACTATGATATTTAATGAGCATAGTTTTCTTTAGAAAAAGACAGACAGTTGACAGCCTTAAAAAAATATGCTTCATTTTAAATAAAAAAGATATTATTTGCGAGACTAAAACCTGGCAGCGTATAACTTTTGTATCTATATGTTATACAGGGAAGTAGAAGATTAATGCCAATTATCGGAAAATGGATGCCCAATTTTTATCTGCTTTTGCTTTCAGGTTGGCTTCATCCTTATTCCATTTTGTAAGCGAATTGCTAATCCAGGTGTGATGAAACAGATAAAGCTTACCATTTAGAATTTTAAATGTTTCGGGATCAATTTCCACTTTTTCATTTGTAGCACCTAATGCGTATGCACACCATCCACCATATTGAGGTTCGTACTTTTTATAGTCTTTAATGAATAGCTCTTTATTAGCTGAATTTGAAAAGTAGTAAACAACTCCATCTGCTATCGCTACAAATTGTTTGTTTCCCTTTATAGCTTTGCCTTGAACTAAATAGGCCACAGGATCGTAGCCTTGAATGGCTAATCCTTTTTCCAGGTTAAATTCCTTTGTTCTAAGGGCGGTTTGTGCATCAGCAATACAAAACGATAATGCTGTTGCTAATACTGTTGCGAATATTTTCTTCATACTGACTTTGTTTAAATTAATAGCGCAAAGATTAATAATTACCCAGATGCTCAGAATGGATAAACTAACCAATGGCATGGATGATTTTATTATTTGATGGTATGTGTTTGAAGAAATTATAAAAGGGTTTACTTAAATCACGATTTGCCGGATTATGCAATTATAAATTTAAAATTTTAGCCTTCTACAAAACTGGCCATTTATTCAATACGGTCGTTGAATTAGATTGTGTCTAAGTCTGATAAAATCCTGATACGCTGAATTAAAAAATGTTGGTTTATGCAATGGCTAACTTTGTGTAGTATTTGTTTTTTTGCAAGAACTAACTGCCTCATGATGTTTATTCAGGAAGGATGCAGATGTAGATTTGAAATTGAATCTGGAGGATAATTGCCGACAACCTGAATTTAGCAGGTATTTGAAACACTATAAAGTCTTTCTTTATGCGATATACAAGTGTCAGAAGCTGACAGATTTTTTTTATTATTCCTGAGTAAAATAAATGAGACAAAGTTAATCTGACTAAGGACTTTATTGGCGTTGGTTGCCCGCAGGACTCTGTGAGGAAACCAGATTATTCCTATACTCATATTTCTATAAGATACTTCAATGTAGTCTTATAGTTCTTGTAGCTGCCATAACTATACTTCTGCCCCAGCTGCTATTCAGACTGGTTATTGTGCTCTGTTGCTATTTGAATAAGAGAATACTTCTTTTTCGCAGGTTTTCCAAATAGAGTCTGGCGCAACAAGTCGCCACTGATTTCATCTCCTGTAGAGAGTATTGAGGAATAGGCACTATATATTTTGCCTTTAAATTGTTCGAGGTATTGATTCAGTTCCTTATTTGCTTTTTTAGCTGGAAAGGCTTCCTCCTGTTCATTTGACCAGTTTCCTGTGCTTGCAGTTCTATTGGTGCTGATCTAGATTTTATTACCATTAAATCTTACTCTGGCAGAGATGGGTGCAAGACCTTTTTTGTTCACCTTGTCTTTTTTAAGAATAAAGTGAACCATGAATGTTTGTAATGACATTTTTTAAGGTTTTGAGATTATGAAATCCCAAATCCTTTTAGAAGATAGAATTTGAAAAATGGGTGACGCTTTTTCAAAAATGGGTGACCAGATGGGTGACGCTGGGCTGTCTGATGCATACCTTACCAGCAATAAAAAAAGCCTCTCTGAAATCAATCAGAAAGGCTTTCGTCGGGATGGCAAGATTCGAACTTGCGACCTCCTGGTCCCAAACCAGGCGCGATAACCGGGCTACGCTACATCCCGAACTATTGGTTACCGATTTTAAAAAACTTTTTTTGCGGAGAGGGTGGGATTCGATCCGCCAAACGGCGGAACAGTGTTACCCATACGCTCTCAAAATTTTTGCGGAGAGGGTGGGATTCGAACCCACGGTACAGTGTAACCCGTACGACGATTTAGCAAACCGTTCCTTTCGGCCTCTCAGGCACCTCTCCGAAATACCTATATTAAAATTGTTCACGCTTCCTTTCGTCCGCCAGTTGGCGGAACCTCTCCAAAATACCTTTTTAGAACTACCCTTATTTTGTAAGGGGTGGCAAAAATACAATTCAAAGTGTTATAAGCCAAAACTAAATAGAAAATAAGTGTAAATAATTCTGAAAAGCTGAATGAGAATAATTAAACAAGAGTATCACAAAGGGTTTCAGGATTACCAGGGACAATACGTTTGATAAAAACTTAATCTCCTACCAATAAAAAAGAGAATGAATAAATCATTCTCTTTAAATATATATACTCCAAAGTTCCCCCTTTAGGGGGCGGAGGGGGCTTATTACATGGCTGCCAGATGTACCTTTTGCTGCAGTTCCAGTACGCTTTCCTTAAATAAACTGTCGGTATCCATCAGGTCCTTAACAGTCTGGCAACTGTGAATCACCGTAGTATGATCTCGCCCGCCAAAATGCTCCCCGATTGTTTTTAGCGAGTTTTTGGTAAATGCCTTGGCCAGGAACATGGTGATCTGCCTTGCCTGTACAATTTCACGCTTACGTGTTTTTTGTAACAGCTTTTCGTAGGGTACATCAAAATATTCACATACCATTTTTTGAATGGCATCAATGGTGATCTCCTTACTGGATGATTTCACAAAGTTTCTAAGTACTTTCTTTGCCAATTCGAGGTCAATTTCCCTCTTATTAAGCGAAGACTGTGCCAATAATGAAATTAAAGCACCTTCCAGCTCCCGAACATTGCTGTTAATATTGTAGGCTATGTATTTTACCACTTCGGAAGGCATTTCCAGTCCGTCATTCTTCATCTTCTTCTCCAGGATCTCGATCTTGGTCTCATAATCAGGTACCTGCAGATCGGCACTAAGCCCCCAACGGAACCTGCTTAATAATCTTTCCTGTACCCCCTCGAGGTCTTTAGGTGGCTTATCGCTGGTTAATATCAACTGTTTGCCGCTTTGGTGCAAATGATTGAAAATGGAGAAAAATGCATCCTGCGATTTTTCGGCACGGTTAAAAAACTGCACATCGTCAATGATCAAAACATCTATCAACTGGTAAAAATGTATAAAATCGTTGATGGCGCCATTACGGCCATGATCTATGAATTGATTGATGAATTTTTCGGAACTAACATACAGCACCACTTTGTTGGGATGAAGCCTTTTTACCTCATTGCCAATGGCCTGTGCCAGGTGAGTTTTTCCCAAACCTACACCGCCATATATAACCAGGGGATTAAAAGATGTGGTGCCGGGTTTTTCAGCTACGGTTTTACCGGCCCTGCGGGCTACACGGTTACAATCTCCTTCAATAAATGCTTCAAAAGTATATGCATGATTCAGCTGGGGGTCGATCTGCATTTTTTTAAGCCCCGGAATAACAAAGGGGTTTTTTACAGGATTATTTATGACCAGCGGAAAATCCATTTCGTTGTTTGAATAAGATTTGTAACCCTGCCCCGGTACATCAATGGTTTGGGGTTTATTTTTACTGTTTCCGCTGTCAACCATTATCCTGTATTCCAGTCTTGCCTCTTTACCCAATTCTCTTTTTAATGTTTTTGCCAGCAACGAAACATAATGCTCTTCAAGGTACTCATAAAAAAACTGACTAGGAACCTGAATGGTTAATATTTTTTCTTTTAATGCAACGGGCCTGATAGGTTCGAACCATGTTTTAAAATGCTGCCATTCTACAATGTCTTTGATTATCTCTAAACAATTAGTCCATACTTTTTCAAAAGCTTTCTCCATTAGTTCCTTAGCAATTTATATATCGAGTTAAGAATTGTTTCCTTTGGTGCTTGCCGGTTAGATTTTTATTTCAAAGCAGTTTTAAAATAAAATCTGGCAGGACAGCGAATATCGAATAAAATGTTGAAAAAAAAATTTTTTATTCATTTGTTTTTTTCCAAGCAATCACAGTATGCACATTTGAGCTTCCTCCCGGTTGGCTACCCAAAAAACCAAAACCAGTTACCCCCAAAAAATCATTTGCCCAACCAGCCTGATTTACAGCTATATCTAACCCATAATTGAATATTTTTTTAACCTCTTGTACAATCAAAAACAGGTTTTCACGGCAATAACCCGAAGCCTGTGTACAGATCTTTTTTTGCTTTTAAATGGTCACTTATCTTATAATTACCATATCAACACTCCGGTTATTGAAATACGGCAGTTTTTATTTCCGGTAAAAGATCTTCCAACAGCCGGATGAAGGCCAATCCCTTTGTAAGCGCAGGGTTTTCAAAAGTGTATTTTTTTGGGGTAACTGCCACAAAATAAAAAATGATGCCATCAAATACTTTGTTTAGTTATGCCCATTTTTATCTTACTCAACAGATTCAATGAACAAAAAAATAATCAGGGTAAAAAAACTGTTCTCAAAAAATACGGGATGCAAATACCGAAATGGCCTGTTTTAAGCCATATCCGGTAAGGTATTGCTTTTGCAGTATAATAAAGAATTAAACGAAAAATAATAATCAGGAAAAATATATTTACTTTTGGCTGCTAAATATTTTATATGAGTTATGAATTAACCGGCAAACTGGTTGCCAAATTTGATACCGTACAACGTACCGAAACTTTTAAAACCCGGGAGTTTGCAGTTGAAAAATCGGAAGACATCAATGGCCGAACCATTACCAATTACGCCAAATTTCAGTGTGTACAGGACAAAACCACTATTATTGACCGGGTAAATATTGGCGATGAAATAAAAGTGTACTTCAATATAAAGGGCAGTAAATGGGAAAAAGATGGCAAGGTTAATTATATAACCAATTTAGATGCCTGGAGAATTGAACAGATCTTACAAACAGGTACCGCAAAAAATGACAGCGAATACCTGGAGCCCCTGGATACTTTTTCGGCAACACCTCCGGATGCAGTGGATGATCTGCCGTTTTAAAACCCCCTCCGCCTCCGCCAGCTGGCGGAGAAACCAGGAGAATGCTATTAAATAGTCTCTGCTTTTTTGGATAAATACCAAACGCAATGCAACAAAAAATCTCTCTTAAGCTTCTGCCTTCAGAAGCCGTTGATGAATCGGCTGTAAAAAGACTGATTGCCAATAACACCGGCAAAAAAGCAAATGCCGTTTCCGGTTACCACATACTCAAGCAATCCATTGATGCCCGGGCAAAAACCATTTGGATCAACTTAACGGTAAATGCTTTTATTGATGAACCCTTTCATAAAAGGGAAATTCAGTCCTTTCATTTCAAAGAAGTAAGCAAGGCCAAAAAAAGCGTGGTCATCATTGGCGCCGGGCCGGCCGGCCTGTTTGCAGCTTTGCGTTTGCTGGAACAGGGAATTAAACCCATCATTTTAGAAAGGGGCAAGGATGTACGAAGCAGGAGAAAGGACCTGGCCCTGCTGAATAAAGAAGGAATCATACATGAAGACAGCAACTACTGCTTTGGCGAAGGTGGTGCCGGAACATACAGCGATGGCAAATTATACACCCGCAGTAATAAACGGGGTGATATTGACCGCATATTAAACCTGTTTGTACAATTTGGTGCCGATGATAAGATCCTGTACCAGTCGCACCCGCATATCGGCACCAACAAACTTCCGCAGATCATAACAGCCATGCGGAAACAAATAGTTGATTGTGGCGGTGAATTTTTATTTGAAAAAAAAGTGGTTGACTTTAATATTGAGGACAATAAAATAAGATCGGTAAGCACTGCCGATGGCAACACATTTGAAGCAGATGCTTTTATCCTGGCAACCGGGCACAGCGCCAGGGATATTTTTACCTTACTGCATCAAAAACAGATTTTAATTGAAGCCAAGGGTTTTGCCCTGGGTGTTCGTATTGAACATCCCCAGCAATTGATCGACAGTATTCAATACCATTGCCCGCTCCGGGGAACTTATTTGCCTCCGGCCGCTTATAGCCTGGTAAAACAGGTAAACGACAGGGGTGTATTTTCCTTTTGTATGTGCCCGGGCGGCATCATTGCCCCTGCAGCCACATCAAATGGTGAACTGGTGGTAAATGGCTGGAGCCCGTCTAAAAGAAATAATCCTTACGCCAATAGTGGTATGGTGGTACAGGTGGAACTGGAAGATGTAATTCAAAAGTCCCCGCAGGGTCCTGTTGAAAAAGTAAAAAGTCAAAATGACGCCTTGGTCATGATGCGCTTTCAGCAGATGGTGGAACAACAATGTTTTGAGGCTGGTGGCGGAAAATTTGTTGCACCTGCACAGCGCATGGTTGATTTCAGCAATGGTATTGCCTCATCCTCCTTACCCGGCTGCTCTTACCAGCCCGGCCTTCAATCTGTACCATTAAAAGAGGTATTACCTGGTTTTGTTTACCAGGCACTGGCTAAGGGCTTTGTTGAATTTGGTAAAAAAATGCCCGGGTATTTTACCAATGAAGCCGTGGTAGTGGCCACTGAAAGCCGTACCTCATCACCGGTACGCATTCCCCGTAACCCCGAAAGTTTAACGCATCCCCAGTTACATAATTTTTACCCCTGTGGCGAAGGTGCCGGCTATGCCGGTGGTATTGTAAGTGCAGCCATGGATGGTGAAAGAGTAGCCGGCCGGATTGCCATTTGTTCAACATAATTACATCCTTTTCCTGCTGGCTCCCAGGTGCTGTTGAATTTGCCGTTTATCAAATACACCATGCTTTAAAATTTCATTTCGTTTATTTTGGAAACGAATTACATTTGAACATTAAATATACCAGTTGATGAATATTTTAGAATTACAAAATCTGAAAAAATATTTTGCCACACAAAAAGCGGTCGACGATATCAGCTTTAACATAGCGCAGGGCGATATATTTGGATTGCTTGGCCCCAATGGTGCCGGTAAAACAACCCTGCTGAGAATGATCACCGGAATTTTTTATCCGGATAGCGGGCAGGTAATTTTTAACGGGCGAAAATTTGACCCCGTGAATGATACCGCCTACATAGGGTATATGCCCGAAGAAAGGGGCCTGTATAAAAAGATGAAAATAGGCGAACAGGCTGTTTACCTGGCACAGTTAAAAGGACTTTCAAAGGCAGAAGCCATGGATAAAATAAAAGCCTGGTTTGTAAAATTTGAAATGGAAAGCTGGTGGAATAAAAAAGTGGAAGACCTGAGTAAGGGAATGAGCCAGAAACTGCAATTTGTTACCACAGTTTTGCACGAACCCAGCCTGATCATCTTAGATGAACCGTTCAGCGGTTTAGACCCCGTTAATGCCAATTTGATAAAGGATGAGATTTTTAACCTGGCAAAAAAAGGCAGCACCATCATTTTCAGTACACACCGGATGGAGCAGGTAGAAGAGATCTGCAACCACATCGTACTGGTAAATAAAGGAAAGAAAATACTGGACGACACCGTAAAAAATGTAAAGAACGAATTTAAAGAGAATATTTACCGGGTGGGAGCAACGGTATTACCCGACGCTGTGATGAGCCCTGCATTTGAAGTGATCAAACACCAGCCCGAAGAATTGCTGATAAAACTATCGCCGGGCACAAAGACTAACGATGTTTTACAGTACTTCATTGCTAAGAACATACCGGTGCACGCTTTTAACGAAGTGCTTCCTTCGCTGAATGAAATTTTTATTAAACTGGTAGAAGGCACCAAAACCGCACGCCAGTTTCAAACCATTAATTAACTGATAATACCACAGCACCATGAATAAAACCTGGCTCATCATAAAACGGGAATACATTACCAGGGTACGCAATAAAACGTTTTTACTGTCTACTTTTTTACTGCCCCTGATGTTTGTACTTTTTATTGCAGGCAGTATTTTTTTATCTGCAAAATCCGAAGAAGGACGCAAACGCATTGCTTTTTCCGATACTTCAGAAATCTTTAAGCCACTGATCAAAAACGACAGTGCCAAACTGGTTTTTGTTTTTGACAAGGATGCAGATACATCAAACTACACAAAAAAAGGGTTTGATGGTTTTATTTACCTGGATGACAGCGCTAACCACCATTATGTTTTGCGTACCCCAAAAGCTGCCTCCATGGGCACTATAGGCTCCATAGAAAACAAATTGAATGAGGCATATCAGAATTACCAGTTGCAGCAATCGGGTATCAGTAAGGCTCATCTCGATTCCATAAAAAAAGCATCAACCGGTTTTTTCAGTCTGGATAATAAAGGAGATGATGCCAGGATCGTAAATGCAGGGGTTAATTATGCGGTAGGTTTTGGAAGCGGCATCCTTATTTATATTACCATGTTTGTTTTTGGGGCCATGGTGATGCGGGGTGTAATGGAAGAAAAAACAAACCGCATTGCAGAAGTGATGGTAAGCAGTGTAAAACCTTTTCAACTGATGCTGGGTAAAATACTGGGCATTGGTGCAGTGGGATTAACACAATTACTGTTATGGATCATCCTCATGTCGGTTTTATCCCTTGCTGCAGGGGCGTTTCTGCCAGATGATGTGATGAGCCAGGTACAGCAGATACAAAACAACCCGGCTGTTGCCAATAACAATGCTGCCCAATTTAATGAAGCCGCCAAATTCCTGGCCAATGTAAGCAGCCTTAACTGGCCCCTGATCATTGCGTGTTTTGTATTTTATTTTGTAGGGGGCTATCTGTTTTATTCATCACTATTTGCAGCAGTAGGAAGCGTGGTTAATGAAGATCCGCAGGAGGCACAGTCATTGATGTTACCCATCATGATGCCGATCATTTTTGGCTTTATTATTTTATCCAGTAATTTAAATTCGCCCGATAATGATGCCATGTTTTGGGGAAGCATGATACCCTTTACTTCTCCTATTGTAATGATGGGGAGGATAGCCACATCGCCGCCATGGTGGCAACTGGCTTTATCAATGGCATTGTTGATCGGCGGTTTTTTATGTACCACCTGGATGGCAGGAAAGATCTACCGTACCGGTATTTTAATGTATGGCAAAAAAGCAACCTGGAAAGAAATGCTTAAATGGACCTTTAGAAAATAAACCATAAACAGCCGATCCTATTTTACAGGTTCCTGCTGCGGCACCAGTAATGTTTCTTTTGAATTTGAGGCTTTTTCAATGGCTTTATTCAGTTCCTCTGCCATGTATTTATTGATCACCTTCCAGCTAACCAGTAAAATACCGATCACTAAACCCAATGCAAGTCCCATCAGCGAATAGGTAAAAGTTGATTTCTGAACAGAATCATAAGGCCATTCGGGTTTATCCAGAATTTCAATAATGGGCGTTTCTTTCTGCAACCTGTACGCTGCCGATTCGCGGTTATTAACAGCATAATAATATTGCGACTGAACGGTTGCCTTATCCTGGGCCAGGTTAATTTTGGGCAGGTTATATCTTTTTAAACTTTCGTTGGTAAAGAAAGTGCTTTCATCCAGTGCAATGGCCCTTTTGTCCAGCTGATTTAAAATAAGGAATAAGGAATCGGCTTTTTTTACTGCAAATTCAAAATCGATCTGGGCCTTTTTCTTCTTCAGGTCGATATAAAATTCTGAAAGCTTATCAATATAAATATAACTTACTTCCCTTACCAGTTCGGTGCTGCTGTTGGTTACATAAAGTTCCAGGATACCTGTTTTGTTGATCTTGGCAGAAAATGCACTCTTTAACAGATCGCTGGCAATATTTATTTTAGACAAGCTGTCTTTAGGCGGGTTGATAAAGGTATTTTGCATAAACCCGGTATGCCTGTTATTCTCTTCTATCAAAAGTTCGGAAACTGTTTTATTTTTCAAGGCAGGCACTTTAACCATCGCAACAGCTTCCCTGGTGCGGCGGCTGTTGGCCAGTTCTACAATATTTATAGATGCATCTCCGGTAAATGATTTTGTTCCTTCGCCAAGCCCCAAAAGATTGCTGATGGTTGAGCCGGGGCTGGGATCGGTGGTGCCACTTAACGGGAATACCGTTGATTTGGCGGTGTATACCAATACACTTTGTTTGGCCATGTAAAAAAAGAATGCCCCAAACAATGCAGCTATAATAACTATAAGCCAACTGTATTTTTTAAGCCTGGCAAAAAGCTGTTTTACAAGTTCTATGCTGTTCATGGTGTAGCTGTTGTTTTAATAGATCTACCTGAGTAAATTAACAATAAATGCAGCAAGGGCAACGGGAATTGCGGATACCACAACCTGCATAAGCGTATCTGTGATTTCAGCACCCTCCGGCCTTGATGGAACAGTTACTGTAGCTCCTTCTTTTACCTTTGGATAAAAATGCATGAAGAAAATATTTCTTGTTCTGCGGCTTTTGCCATTGGCATAGGTTACAAAGATCCTTTTTCGCCAGGGCCTGATACCAAAACCTCCGGCTTTGTCAATATAGTATGCCACACTGGTATGCTCTTTATCAAAAGTTAATTTTAACGGTGACTGTACAATGCCCTTCACATTTACAAAAGGATTTATTTCCGGTATAAAAACCACATCCCCTTCCTGCAAAACAATATCGTATTTGCTATTCTTATATTTTAAGGCACGGAATAGATCTATGCTTACAGGTTCATTGGCCACTTCGGCAATGCTGGTTTTAACAGAATCTAAAACTATACTGCCAATAGAGTCGGTTAAAGAAGCTACCTTATTGGTTACATTCTCCCTGAAATACTGTGTTTTTTTACGATAAAGAATTGCACCACTCAGGTCTGCATTCTCTTTTATACCCCCGGCTCTTTCAATATATGAAGACAGCCTTTCGTATTTACTTAGGCGCGGATAAGGCCCTGAGTATTGCACCAACCCGTTTATCTGTACCAGTTGCTGCAGTTCAAATGTTGGATTTTTGCGCACATACACCTGGTCATATGGCTTCAAAACAATTTTTGCAGATACACTGTCCAGATCAAGGTTTGGCGAAATTTTTAATGTTCTTAAAATCGTACGGGTTGGTTGCTGCATACCTTTTGCTGAGTCAACATCTACCACACTGGAAATTTCAATCCTTCCATATTCTGCCGATTGTTTTAATCCACCAGATAAATACAACAGGTCCTGCAGTGTCATGCCTCCGTATTTGTTTACTTTCCCTTCTTTTCTAACCTCGCCAAAGATCTCCACATACTGTTTGTCTGCAAACTGGTTGGTATTAAACAACAATACCTGGTCGTTGGCATATAATTCCACATTGTTCATACTGGCCGTATCATTGGTGGTGATATCCGTTAAATTCACTTCTACCCTGCTTGCTTTAATATTGGTGCTATCACCACCGCCACGAAATATATATGCCCGTGGCAAATACGTGTTTCGTGTAATTCCGCCGGCCCGGTTTATCAGATCAAACAATTTGTCGCCTTTCCTGGCTTCATACTGCCCGGGGTATGAAATCTCTCCTTTCATTTCGATCTTGTTAAACAGTCCGGGGTTTACCGCAATTACCTTTACAATATCACCGTCAATCAACGGATAATCTTCAGCCCTTAAACGCACATCATTGGTAGGATTAATGATGGCAGTGGTGTTCACATCCTGGATTACCTGTTTTTCCAGCTCGGTGCGGTAAATCTTTACGCCACTTGAAAAGGCGTCACGCTCCAATCCGCCTGAATATTTCAACAAGGCCTTCATTCCCTCATCCTTTTTGAGCTGGTAAAACATCGGGCGTTTGAATTTACCCTCTGCCTTTACTTTTTTCTCCACGGTCTGCATGATCACAAAATCATTATTATCCAGGTAAATGTGTTTTCCAAAATCACCGGTAGTTAAATATTTATATACATCGAGTACATCAATTATTTTTCCGTTCCTTTTGATCTGTATTTCCCGCAGGTTGGCGAGGTTGGTGGGGCCGCCGGCCAATGCAATTACGTTAAAGGCATTGGTAAATGCAGAAACAGTTACCGGGCCCTGGTTTTTAACTTCGCCGGCCACATTAACGGATATGGTACGTGGTTGGCCAATGGAAACAGAAATATTGGTACTGGGGGGAACGAATGCCTTAAACCTCCTGGTTAACAAAGACCTTACATTTTCGAAGGTGAGGCCCTGCAGGTATATTTTACCGATACTGGTCGGAAAAATTGAACCATCCCTGGCTACCGTATAGTCCAGGGTAGCTTCTGCTCCGTTCCAAAGCGAAACAATGATCTGGTCATACACGCCTATCGGGTAATCCAGAGGAGGTGTAGATAATTCGGAAATAGTAGCAACCACACTGGAGCGAAACAGGTTCATGCCATAGGTATCTTCGGTAGGGTTTACCGACTGGGGTGTTTTTTCCTTGACCAGGCTGTCTTTTTCAATGCGGTCTTTCAGCTTTTTATTGCTGTCTTCCCCGGTTTTTTTTGTTCCTTCATTATTTTTATCCTTTAACAGGTCGTATAACTGGGCTGGTGGCAATTGTGTATTGGGCAATACAGGCACATCTCCGCTGCTGGGGTCTTTAATGGGGGTTTGTGCATTTGCAGTACCGGTAATACAGAAAATAATGATGCCAAAGATGAAGACCGTTCTTTTAAATCCTGTAAAAAAATACCCTGGGTATAGTAACATGTGTCTGGTGGTTGAATTATTAATTTTTAATCCCGATAGCCATCGGGAGCAAATATATATTATTTTAATGGCTGCTTCAGTGCAGCTTCATACTCTTTATACATTTCCTCTACAATGGCCGCTGCCGGTTTAATGCTTTTTATAAGGGCACTCACCTGTCCTATTTCCAATTCTCCTTCCGAAAGGTTACCTTCAAACATACCCAGTTTTGCCCTCCCTCTTCCCAAAAGTTTTTGCAGTTCGTCTGTTGAAGCACCATTATTTTCAGCTTCCTGCACCAGGTTGTAAAAATCGTTCTTCAGCAATCTTACCGGGGTTAATTGTTTTAAAGCGAGGTGCGTGTCTCCTTCACCGGAATGGATCACCAGGTTTTTAAAATGCTCATGTGCCGATGCTTCGGTACTTGCTACAAACCTGCTGCCCACCTGCACCCCATCGGCACCCAATACCATGGCGGCCAGCATTTGTCTTCCGGTGGCAATACCTCCTGCTGCCAGCACCGGAATGGTTACAGCCGCACAAACTGCAGGTATCAGAACCATGGTGGTGGTTTCCTCTCTTCCATTATGCCCGCCGGCTTCAAAACCTTCGGCAACTACTGCATCACAACCGGCTTCCTGAGCCTTAAGGGCAAATTTGGTGCTGCTTACCACATGTACCACGGTTATTCCATGTTGCTTTAACAGGGGTGTCCAGGTTTTTGGATTTCCGGCAGATGTAAATACGATGGGTACTTTTTCTTCAATGATAACCTGCATGTGTTTGTCAATATCGGGATATAGCAAAGGCACATTCACCCCAAATGGTTTTTGTGTGGCTGCCCTGCATTTCTGAATATGTGTTCTTAACACTTCCGGGTACATGCTGCCACTGCCAATGATGCCCAGGGCGCCTGCATTGCTCACCGCACTGGCCAGTCGCCAGCCGCTGGCCCATATCATACCTGCCTGTACAATGGGATATTCTATATTAAACAGCCTGTTAATCCGGTTTTGCATAATGAATGCTGTTGCACTTTCAAATATCTGCTAAATTTATTTAACAAACAGAAAGTACTTTGAAACGCAAAGTAAATGATTTTATTTTACAAACCCCAAAAAAAGCAGCTTTTTATATACTAAAAAAGCATTTTACAGGTGGGCAACTTGTTGGCATGAAACAGCGGTTTGACCGGACACTTGTATTTGTTGTAAAATTTTTTTATGTTTAATGCAACTAAAACTACACTTTATGGAATTCGGACACATGGCACTTAGCGCATTAGCCGCTGCATTATCTACTTTTATCGTTGGTTTTATCTGGTATCATCCAAAAGTAATGGGCACTGCCTGGATGAAGGCCGAAGGATTGACCGAGGAACAGCTTAAAAAAGGCAATATGGCCAAAATTTTCGGCCTCTCTTTTGTATTTGCTTTTATAGCTGGTTTTACACTCATCCACACCGTAGTAATACACCAGTTTGGGGCTTTGGGTATGGTTGGTGGCGACCCCGCATTGGCCAAACCATCTTACGCCGCTTTTATGGCCGATTATGGCAATGCTTTCAGAACATTTAAGCATGGTGCCCTGCATGGAACCTTACTTGGACTGTTCTTTGTTTTTCCGGTAATCGCCATCAATGGCCTGTATAGCCACAAGCCGTTCAAACTGATCTTCATTACAGCAGGCTATTGGGTAATAACACTGGCCATTATGGGTGGCATCATCTGCGGCTGGAGCGAAAACGGATTTCATTTTAGCTGAAAAAAAGGTATGATATAAAAAAGGTTGTTTCACGTTAATGAAACAACCTTTTCTTTTATTTAAATGTATTTTACTTGCTGCTTCCGCCCAGATCAATAGCGGTATTATCCCCGATATTCAGGTTCCTGCTCTCACCTCTTACTTCGGCATCACTGCCAATAAGTGAATTGTCCAGTACCACTTCAAACAGATTAGAATAAGACCCGATGATGGAATCTTTCATGATGGTATAATTGATACTGGTATGCTCTCCTATCGTTACATTAGGGCCTATAACCGAATTTTTTATATCACACCCCTCGGCTATGGATACCGGGGGAATGATGATGGTATTTTCAAAATCATGATCTTCCGATACATTGCCTCCAAACTTTTTAAGCAAAGTGGCATTAGACTCCAGCAAGGTTTCTTTTTTACCGCAATCAAACCAGTTGGTAACTTTAAATGATTTAAAAACAGCCCCACGCTGCATCATACACTCCAGTGCATCGGTTAAACTAAACTCTTCATAAGCCCTGGCGTTGGTTACCATTAAACTTTCGAGGCAGGAGAACATAAAACCGGTTTCCTTGATTTTATACACGCCCACCAGTGCCATATTGCTTTTAGGGATGGCCGGTTTTTCAACCACGCGGCTTACCAAACCGTCATCTTCAATTTCGGCCACGCCAAAATCCCGCGGATCATCTACTTTCTTTATACCCAGCATCGATACCGGCGAATCAATGATCTCCTTCACATTATAATCGGCTATGGTATCTCCCAAAACGATCATCACTTCATCGGTACCCACCAGTTCCCTCGTAAGGTTTATGGCATGGCCAATTCCAAAACGTTCGTTCTGGTGCACAAAATGGCAGTTTAAACCGGGATAATTTTTTTCTACATAATCCTGTATCTTCTCTCCCAGGTATCCGATAATAAAAATGAAATCCTTTATGCCAGCTTCATGCAACTGATCAACAATAATACTGAGAATGGTCTTACCCGCAAGCGGTATCAATGCTTTGGGTTGTGTATAGGTATGTGGCCGCAGTTTGGTACCTGCACCTGCCACCGGGATAATTGCCTTCATGTTTAAAACTAATCTGCCATGGGCAGCACATTTAGTTTACAATCCTTTTCGAATGCTTAAACGGGGTGTGAAAGTAGTACTTTTTATGTAATCAATGTATTTTATGCACCAATCGTTAATAACCTCACCAGCAAAATCCTGCATGCTGCTTATATTTGCTATTCTAAAACAGCCTTATGCAAAAAGATATGTTGGTTTTCGATTTAATAAACAGAGAACTGGAACGCCAGCGTGATGGAATAGAACTGATCGCTTCTGAAAATTTTACCAGCCTGCAGGTAATGCAGGCCATGGGCACCTCATTAACCAACAAGTATGCAGAGGGCTACCCCGGCCGCAGGTATTATGGCGGCTGCGAAATTGTGGACCAGGTAGAACAACTGGCCATTGACCGTTTAAAAGAAGTGTTCAAATGCGCTTATGCAAACGTACAGCCACACAGCGGTGCACAGGCCAACGGCGCAGTTTTCCTGGCGGTAATGAAACCGGGTGAAAAAATATTAGGACTCGACCTGAGCATGGGCGGGCACCTCACCCACGGCAGCCCGGCCAACTTCAGCGGCAAAACCTATCATGCCCTGCATTATGGGGTTACCAAAGAAGGCATTGTTGATTATGAACAACTGGAAGCAACCGCCCGTGCCGAAAAACCTAAGATGATCATCTGCGGCGCATCTGCGTATAGCCGCGACTGGGATTACAAACGCATACGTGCCGTGGCCGATGAAATTGGCGCCATTGTACTGGCAGATATAGCCCACCCGGCTGGTTTAATTGCTGCCGGTTTATTGAACGACCCATTTGACCATTGCCATATTGTTACTTCAACTACCCATAAAACCTTACGGGGACCAAGGGGTGGTGTAATTATGCTGCGCCACGATTTTGAAAACCCATGGGGATTAACAGACCCCAAGGGAAATACCAGGATGATGAGTGCATTGCTCGACCTGGCCGTTTTCCCCGGTACCCAGGGCGGGCCGCTGGAACATGTGATTGCTGCAAAAGCTATTGCCTTCGGCGAAATTTTATCGGAAGACTTTAAAGCATACGGTCAGCAGGTGATCAACAATGCACAGGCCATGGCCAAAGCATTTGTGGCAAAAGAATATCAGCTTATAAGCGGCGGCACCGACAATCATTTAATGCTGATAGACTTGCGCAATAAAAACATCACCGGAAAAAAAGCACAGGAAACTTTAGACCGGGCGCATATCACCCTCAATAAAAATGCCGTGCCTTTTGACGACAAAAGTCCCTTTGTTACATCGGGCATACGGGTAGGCGTACCCGCCATTACCACCAGGGGCATGAAGGAAGCCGATATGCAAACCGTGGTTGATCTTATTGACCGGGTACTGATGAACATAGATGACGAAGCCACCATAACTGCAGTGGCGGCAGAAGTGAAGGCGTTCATGAAAAAATTTCCGCTTTATCCTGAACTGGTTTAATACCGCATTGAAATTGTGCTTATTTTCATGCAAATTATAAGCATGAAATACAGCTACTTCTTTTCTTTAATATTATTATCCTTTTGTGCATCAACTGCATCAGCACAATCTTTAGCCATCAATACTGATGGCAGTACCGCCAATGCCAGTGCACTGCTGGATGTAAAAACTACAGTAAAGGGTGTGCTGATCCCCCGCATGAGCAGGTCCGAACGCAATGCGATTGCTTCACCCGCTACCGGCCTGCTTATATTTCAAAATGCACCCGACAGCATTGGGTTTTATTATTATGACGGAGCAGTCTGGGCCTGGATGTTTGCCAACAGCAATGCCGATTCGCTGGCCTGGAAAACCGGGGGTAATACCGGAACGCTCCCTGCAAATAATTTTATGGGTACCAAAGACAACCAGCATGTTATTTTCAAAAGGAATAATGTAAGAGCCGGATTGTTAGGAGATCATTCCACCAGCTGGGGCACCAATGCCCTGAACCCGGCTACTACTGGTTTGAACAATACAGCTATTGGTGTACAGGCGTTACAGTCAAATATTGACGGAGCTAATAACACTGCTTTAGGCAACCAGGCGCTTTTAAATAATACCGCTGGTTACTGGAATGTTTCCGTTGGCAGGGAAACACTTGTAGCTAATACAACAGGATTTTGGAACACCGCAATTGGTGGACAAACGATGGCAAGAAACACCACAGGTTACAATAATACGGCTTCCGGTTTGCAGGCTCTTTTCGAAAATACAACCGGGTACTGGAACGCTGCAACAGGCGTACAGACGCTTGTTGCAAATACCTCCGGATATTGGAACTCAGCCTTTGGAGGCCAGGCGATGGCAAGAAACACCACTGGTTACTGGAATACAGCTTCCGGTTTGCAGGCACTTTTCGAAAATACAACCGGGTATTGGAACACTGCATCAGGCGTGCAGGCCCTTAACTGGAATACCGATGGTTACTGGAATAACGCAAGTGGCGTACAAGCGCTTTTTAACAACACAAACGGAAATACCAACAACGCTTTTGGTACCCAGGCTTTATATGGCAATACTACCGGGTACAGTAATGTTGCCGTTGGCACCAAAGCTTTATGGACCAACCAAACCGGTAATAACCAGGTGGCGATTGGTGACTCTGCCCTGATCAACAGTGTTTTATCCGGCAATACCGCGGTTGGTTCTAAAGCCGGGTACTTCAACAATGGCAGCAACAATGTTTTCCTGGGCTACCAGGCCGGGTACAATGCTACCGGAAACAATAAACTCTACATCGCCAACAGCAGCACCAATCCGCCAATTATTTACGGCGATTTTTCCAATAATACCTTAGGCTTGGGTACCATCACCCCCAACTCCACCTACGGCTATGCAAAAGTTGAGATTGCTTCGGAAGGTTATGGTTCTCCAACCGATCTTTTGATCAGAAATGCCGTGAATGATCCCGGTTATGCCCCCGGACTGATATTTCAGCATGCCAGGGGAACATTGGCAACACCGCTAACAGTTAATAATGGCGATTATTTATCAGCCATATATACTATGAACTATGATGGTTCAAACTATGTTTTATCTGCAGGGTTGGATATTTTCGCAGATGGAGCCATAGCAGCAGGAATAGTGCCTACCAGGCTTATGTTCAACACCATGAATACCACAGGAAATTATGCTGCCAGGTTAACCATAAAAAACGATGGCAAAGTGGGTATTGGAACAACAAACCCCAGTTCGCTTTTATCCAATAACAACGGTAGCACAGCAGGGATAGACGGCTTTGGCTTAAACACCAATTCTTTTAACTGGTCAATGAGTGGTGCTATAGGTTATGTTGGTGGAATATTCAATGCATCAACCGGAGCCAATACCAGCGGCCTTGTTGTAAAAGTGGCGGGTACAGGTATTTCAAACCGTATATTGGATCTGTCGACTAATGCTACACAAAATGCCCCTGGTACACCGGTGATGATCGTAAGTGGAAATGGAACTGTAGGTATCGGCACCGGCAGCCCGATTTCTCAATTGGCAAATACGGGAACTAATATCATCGGGATAGATGGCCAGGGTATTAATAGCCCTTCCATTGCCTGGGCTTCAAACGTTATTGGTTATACTGCTGCATTTTACAATGCCTCTTCAAACCCAATTGCTCATGGTATAAACATAAAAATAGCGGGTACCGGAACAAATAACAGGATACTGGACCTGTCAACCAGCCCAACCCAATTGGGGGTAGGTACTTCTGTACTGGTTGCAAATGGCAACGGCACTGTTGGTATTGGCACAGCTGCTCCCAACAGCACCCTGCAGGTTGATGGCTCCATAGCTATTGGCACTTCTTTAAATATTGCAGGTGGCCCCAGTGGCACCCCAATTTCATTACTCAATCAAAAATCTTATGTGGGCGTATTGCCGGCCAATGCAACAGACAATTATTATCAATTGCCCGACCCGGCACTTTATGCCGGCCGCACCTATATCATACGCAACAACAGCAGTGTTCATCAGGCAAATATTGCCACCGCTGCCGGATTATTATTTCCGGGCAATTCAGATGTGGGTGGAGCAACTTATACCCTCAACCCTACCAGTTCACCCAAAACGGTAATGGCCATCAGTGATGGGGCAAACTGGACGATCATGGTGCAAAACTGATACCCGGCATAAGAAACAAGCTGCAGAAAATTGAAAAATTGCCGGTTAAATAACTGAATCATTTGATAATGGCGCAGCCTGGTATCCGTGTTTTTCTATTGCATTCCCGGTAACCTTTGGCTACGGGTTTCTTCATTTCATACTGTTAATAAAAAAATTATATACCAAACTGTTAAAAGAAAAAAAAATATACTAATTTAACAGCCTCATTACCTCCAGCCAAAAACCAATTCCCGCAAAAGACTATCCAGTTTCCATTTAAGGCTATTTGTATATATGCTTTATAACTTTTAGAAATCTATTATGACTAAATTTTTACGTTTAGTACTTGCCATTACTGTTGCAACTACTTTACACCTTACTGCCAATGCTCAATCTGTAAGCATCAACACAACCGGTGCCACTGCCGACCCCAGTGCCATACTGGATGTTACCAGTACACTAAAAGGTGTGCTGGTACCCCGTATGGATAAAACAGAAAAAAATGCCATTGCCACACCGGCCAATGGTTTGCTGGTGTACCAAACCGGGCCCGATAGTATTGGCTTTCACTATTACGATCTGCCAAACACAGTATGGGTGTTTATAAATACCAATGGTTTTGCAACAGATACCACCGCCTGGAAAATTACCGGCAACAGTAATATTACCGGCAACCATTTTTTAGGTACTCTAAATGACAGTTCATTAAAATTCAGGTATAATAATATTGCTTCGGGCCAGCTAAATGATACCACCACTTATTTTGGATATAAGGCGGGCTTATCAAACCCTGCATTGGTTCACAATATTGGTATAGGCTCCAGTGCCCTTCAAAACAACAATACCACCCATAATATTGCCATTGGCGATAGTGCTTTATATGATAATACCGGAGGTGGGGTTACAGCAATTGGTTACCTGGCTTTAAAATCAAACAGCGGTTTTGATAATATTGCCATTGGTTACAGTGCATTAGACAGCAATACTACCGGATCTGGTAATATTGGCATTGGTAATTTTGCGCTTCGGTCAAATAAAACCACTTCCCGGAATACCGCTGTTGGCTCTTATGCTATGGTGGACAATAAAGCCAGTTTTGGCACAGCAGTAGGCGAGTATGCGTTATGGTCCAATACTACGGGTGGTAGTAACACGGTTGTAGGTTCGAATGCGCTTCCTTATAATACAACAGGGGCTGCCAATACAGCCATTGGTTCAAACACTATGTTTAATAATGTTGCCGGCTCAAACAATACCGTAATGGGTTTTCAGGCTTTCATTACTAATGATAGCTCCAGTGGCAATACAGCTATTGGCCGTCAAAGTATGTATTCGCACAGAAAAAATGGAAATAATACAGCAATTGGAATAGAATCCATGCAGCTTGACAGCGCCGGCGCTTTAAATACCGCTGCAGGCTGGAGGGCTTTAAGAAATAATAAAATAGGACAGGAGAACACGGCTTTGGGTGTGGGTGCTTTGGAAGCCGATTCCTCGGGTTACTTTAATACCGGGGTTGGGCGTGGTTCTTTGTTTTTATTGAAAAGAGGCAGTTATAATACAGCTATTGGTTATTTATCGGCCCGTACAGCCGACACAGCATATGAAGTAACTGCTTTAGGTACACAGGCAGGATTTTTTAACCGGGTTCCTTATACAACTGCAGTTGGTACCAATGCATTGTTCCACAATAACTATGTGAATAACGGCGACCCCAGAGAAGGTAAAGAGAATACGGGTATAGGGCAATTGGTTCTTTTTTCAAATGCCTTGGGAATTAAAAATACCGCGGTAGGTTACCATGCTTTAACTTCCAATATAACCGGATATTGGGGAGTTGGTGTTGCCCCAAGCCGCAATACAGCTGTTGGAGACAGTGCCGCCAATGCAACTAACGGCAACGACATTGTAGCTATGGGCAATCATGCTTTATCAAAAAATGGCAGTGGCAGCCAGCATGTGGCCATTGGCAGCCGGGCATTATATAATACAACAGCCCTTTACCCCAATACCGCTATCGGTTACTCCAGCTTAGACAGCAATACTACTGCCGGTGCAAATACTGCTGTAGGCAGCTATTCTTTAACAGCAAACAAAACAGGTTTCAATAATGTGGCCATTGGCAATGCTGCCATGTTTGAAAGTACTTTAGGCAGTAACAATACCGCAGTAGGTAATGATGCCGGCAGGTTTTTCAGGCAAAATGACAATACCGCTATTGGCAGTGCAGCACTCAGTAAAGATTCAACCGGATGGGGTAATACCTCAACAGGGGCATACAGTTCTGCCAATGTAACAAGGGGTTACTGGAATACCGCTAACGGTTACTTTGCATTGGAAAATGATACTACCGGTGCAGCTAACACGGTAATGGGAACCTCGGCTTTCAGGAGCAACAGAAATGGAGATGGTAATGTTGGAGTAGGCATTAATTCCGGTTTTCACGCAACCGGCGGTTATAATACCTATCTGGGCAGTTATGCCGGACAGGGTATTGCCGGCAGAAGCACCGGAGGTTCCAATGTGGCTGTGGGAGATTATGCTTTATATGTTGCCAGGTCTGCCTCACAAAATGTGGCCGTTGGCGAAGGTGCCTTGGGTGCAGACAGTACCGGCAACCTTAACGTAGCAATAGGTGCGGGTGCCATGGACCAGCGTTTAAGGGGTGATGGCAATGTGGCCGTAGGTTTTTGGGCAGGCAGGATTGACACTGCTTCGGCAAACAGCGTGTATATTGGCAGAGAGGCCGGATATTTTAACCAGAAAGAAAATACCGTTGCCATTGGATACCGGGCTTTGTATAATAATTCTTTAACAGCTGGCCCAAGTGATGCCATCAATAATGTAGCCGTTGGTACACAGGCATTATTTGCCAATTCTACCGGCAGACAAAATACCGCTGTAGGCTTTCTTGCACTGGCTTCAAATACCAGCAGCAGTTTTAATACGGCAATGGGTTCAAATTCACTCTACTTAAGTACCGGCGCCAATAACACAGGGCTGGGTTCCAATACCATGATAGCTGCACTAACCGGCAGTAATAATGTGGGTGTGGGAGCCAATGCACTGGCGCTATCTACAGCTGCCGACAGAAATGTGGCTGTAGGAACACAGGCAATGCTGAACAACATTACCGGAGACGATAATGTGGCTGTTGGATACCAGGCATTAATCACCGGAGATGCCTCATTTAATACAGCTGTCGGCACCCTCGCACTTACAAGTGCTTCCGGAAACAACAATACCTCTGTTGGATACAATTCATCCGGCAGCGTAACTGCCGGAATCAACAACACCGCTGTTGGCCTTAATGCTGGCGCATTATACACAACGGGCTCGCAAAATACTTCTTTGGGTGCAATTGCCTATTCAACTGTTAATTCTAATAATTATATGGCGCTTGGTTATGCAGCAGGAGGCTGGTGGTCTACAGCTAATGATGTGGTTGAAATTGGAAATACAAGCGTTACAAAAATTGGTGGAAATGTTGGCTGGAGTATAGGAAGTGATAAACGCATTAAAACAAATATTAAGGAAGATGTACCCGGTTTAGCCTTTATTAACTTGTTGAAACCCGTTACCTATAACCTGGATATTCATAAACAAATGGCATTAACGGGTGCTGACAAGAAAAAAGATTTTAAACCCTGGGCTTCTATGTATGATATTGAAAAAATAAGAATGAGTGGTTTTTTGGCCCAGGATGTTGAAGCTGCAGCAAAATCTATTGGCTATGATTTTGACGGTGTAGATGTTCCAAAAAATGATAAAAGCTTATACGGCATAAAGTATGCAGAATTTGTGGTGCCGCTGGTTAAAGCTGTACAGGAACAACAACAACTCATCATCAGCCAGCAAAAAGCCATTGATGAACTTTTAAAAAGAGTGGAAAAACTGGAAAAGAAATAATTTTAAAAAATCACCCTAACCGGGGATACGGATTAATCAAAAAGAAGTTACTTTTATACAACCTATAATAAAATGTTATGAGAAAAGTCATTCTGGCAATCGCAGTTTTTATGTCGGCCCAGGCCAATGCCCAGCAACTGGTTAGGGCCAGTGGTAATGTACAAATTGTTACCACTGCCGGAACCAAAACCGTGATCGATGGCGGCGGTATCACCTTTTTAGGCACCAGCAAATGGACGGGTATAGCCGATTCGATATACCTGATCAAAACATCTGCAACCCCAACCGAAGGCTGGCTTGATTCTACAACTGCAGGTGCCATGGATCTAACCAGCACCGGCAATGTTTTTTTCAGGGGTACCAACAGGCAAAGCTTTTATGGCCTTACCCGGTTTTATAATATGACGGTACGCAATGCCGTGGGCGATACCCTACTCTCTTCCTGTGAAGTAAGAAATAATTTAGGCCTGGATACCGGTTTTGTGTTTACCCGTACCGGTTATGGCAACGACAGCCTGCTGGTAAGCAATCCGGCAATCAATGCCATTTCATCTACCAGCAACTATACCGAAAGCTGGGTTAATGGCAGGCTTAGCCGCACCGGCAATGTGATCGGATCAGCCACACCCAATCCGGCCACAGCTTACCTGTTTCCCGTAGGAAAAACTGACAGCTTATATGCGCCAATAAAACTTGCAAAATCAAATGCGACCACCACTACCTGGACCGCGGAATACACACCAACTGTTCCCTTTGACCATACCAATATTTTTAATCCCCCGGTTGACCATATCAGCACTGTTGAATATTGGGAGATCAGCAGCAGCAACCCTGGTACCACCGATGACGATGCCATGCTAAGTTTATCCTGGCGTGGTTACAGCGAAGTAAGTGCCAATGCTGCAGTAAGAGATAGTTTGCTGGTTGTACAATATATAGACAGGCCGCCATTTCTTTGGGATGCACCGGGAGGCTGGGCTACCGGAAGAGCCATTGGTGCCGATAGCCTGTCGGGTTATGTTACCTCAAATGCGCTTACCAATAATTATACTTTTCTTGAAAGAAGATTTACCCTTGGCTCTTTCAGTAAATTCAATGCATTACCGGTAAAACTGCTTTACTTTACTGCTGTTGCCGATGGCAACCGGGTGCGCCTGAACTGGGAAGCTGCCAACGAGCAGGAAACCATGAGGTATGAGATAGAAAAATCTTTAACTGCAAGTAATTTCACCCGGATAGGCACTGTGTTTTCAAGACAACTGTCACAATCGGCTTATCTTGATTTTGACAACAACCCGGCCATGGGATGGAACTATTACCGCTTAAAGATCATTGATAAATCGGGCAGTTTCACCTACTCACCTGTAAGGCCGGTTAAGTTTACCAAAGGAGAGGAACAGGTGAAAATCTTCCCGGTACCGGCTACCGATGTGTTAAATGTGTTGCTGCCCTCTTCTTATGTGAACACGGCAACATTGTGGCTCTATGGAATTGATGGCAAATACATTGGTACACTTAAACCATCTGTAAACAATGTAAAAATAAACGTGAAACCACTTGCCGGCGGAACTTATGTGCTTAAAATAGTAAAAGCTAACGGTGATGCAGCATCTTATCCGTTCATTAAACAATAATTAATTTAAAAAGATCAAACAAATGAAAATAATAAGATCATTTATGCTGGTTGCTGCTGGAATTTTTGCTGTAACTTTTGTTCAGGCCCAGGCTGTAAAATCTAAAAAAGTTCCAGTTGTTGAAACAGCACAAGTTCCGGCAATGGATCAAACAACGCTGCAACCGGTAACATTACTTGTACCGGCTGATAAACAAAAAGCGATGACGGCTGATGCGATAGTAACACCATCGCCTTATACCAAAGCAGCCGACAGGCCTGCGGTTAACCCTGCAGCAGATGCGGCGCAAATGAAAATTATGAATGGTACTGCCGTAATGCCAAAGCAACTTAATGCAGCAACTGTTGCAAATGCCCAAAGCGCAAAACAACCATTGAAGGCAAAACCCGAATTAATAAAAGAGTAGTAATAAAAAAACAAAAAAACCACCTGGCACCAGGCAGGTGGTTTTTTTATTGGCATTATTTATTTTTTTTGCATTTTTATTGCTGTACGGTTTATTTTTTTTAGTTAATAAATATTTATTTATCAAACGCTTAGCTGCTTAAAAAATAATTATTAACTTACCTTTTTTTACAATTTCCGCTAAGCCCAATACCTTCAAAAACTTTCCAGTCTCCCAAAAGCCAGCTGTATAATTTTTTAATTTTTTATCAATTCTTTTATGACAAAATGTGTACGTTTTGTGCTTGCCATTTGCATTGCAACCACTTTACATCTTACTGCCCATGCGCAATCTGTAAGTATCAACACCACCGGTGCCACCGCCGATCCCAGTGCCATACTGGATGTTACCAGTACGGCTAAAGGCATGCTGATACCACGTATGGATAAAACCCAGAAAACCGCCATTGCCACACCGGCCAATGGTTTAATGGTGTACCAAACCGGTCCGGACAGTATTGGCTTTCATTATTATGATTTGCCCAATACCCAATGGGTATACATCAATGCCAGTGGTTTTGCAACAGATACCACTGCCTGGAAAATAACCGGCAACAGCAATATTACTGCTTCCAGTTTTTTAGGTACACTTAATGACAGCGCTTTACGTTTTCGGGTAAAAAATATGCCTTCAGGTATTGTTGACAGTGCATCTGCCAATACTGCTTTAGGTTTCCAGAGTTTAGCCAGTATTACCAGTGGTGTAAACAATACAGTCATGGGGGTATCAGCCCTCAGGGCCGATACTTCGGGATCAAACAATGTTGCCATAGGTTTATCTGCTTTAAGAAACAAGGTTAATGGCTCTAATAATCTGGCCATAGGTGTTCAGGCTTCTTTCGGGGCAGATACAGTTACAAATACAACCGCAATTGGCAGGGATGCACTGTATTATAATAAGCACCATAACAATTTTGCAGTGGGGTTCTCTGCAGGCGCCTTTGTAGACCTTAACCCCATTACTTACCCAACAACGGAGGTTACATATGTAGGAACAGAAGCGGGTTATGGTTTTTGGGCTGGTCCTAAAACTACGGGTGTTGGTTACCGTGCTTTATGGAATTACGATACGCAGACCAATCAAATTTGGGGTTCTGTAATTGGCCGCAATACCGCTGTTGGAGATAGTGCCATGGCATTAACCTATTCAAGCAGAAATGTGGCAGTAGGAACTGAGGCTTTAAGCAGGGCAAGAAACTCCTCACAAAACGTTGCCATTGGTGATAGTTCTATGGGAGGTGCTTTAAACACAGTTGGTAACGTGGCTATTGGTTACAAAACCCTCAGCAAGCAACAAGGCCAGGGATATAATACTGCCGTTGGTTATTTCAGCCAGCGTGATTCATCAAAAAGCACCTACTACAATACCTCCATTGGTGCTTACAGTATGGAATACAACCGCACCGGCATTTACAATACAGGCCTTGGTTTAAGTACCTTACGGTTAACCGATAGTGCATCGTACAACACAGCTGTGGGTGCCGATGCGATGTACAATCACAGAAAGAACGGATCAAACGTGGCGGTGGGTGCATTTGCCCTGCGGGGCGACAGCTCCGGTTACTGGAATACTGCCGTGGGCAGCGAAACCATGGATGTGCCCGGCGGTAACTCAACCGGAATTTTAAATACAGCCGTTGGCTTCAGAGCCTTACGCAATTTAAAGCAGGGTAGCGAAAACACAGCTGTTGGTGTGGGTGCTTTGGAGGCCGATTCATCGGGCAACTGGAATACAGCAGTTGGCCGTTATGCCGGATTTTATAACAAACGGGGAAATTATAATGTAGCGATGGGTATGCAGGCCGCCGTTGCCAATGATACCGCAAGTGTGACCACTTTTGTTGGTTACCTGTCCGGCTATCACAACAAGAACCATTACAATACCGGGTTTGGTGCTTATGCATTGGCTTTTAATAATATTACCACCGGCAGCAGTACCACCGGTGCCGAAAATACCGGCCTGGGTTATGGGGCCGGATACCGCATTGATCTGGGTTCGCAAAATACAGCAGTTGGTTATCAATCCATGAATGGCGGTGGCACTTACATCAACGGTAACCGCAATGTGGCTGTGGGCGACAGTACACTCTTCAGTTTTTCAACCGGCAACGATAATGTGGCCATGGGGTTCAAAGCACTGTCAAATGCACAAACCGGTTCGCAAAGCGTGGCGGTAGGTTCAAGGGCATTGCGTAATTTCAGCGGTACCTATCCCAATACGGCCATTGGTTATTCCAGTTTAGACAGTGCTGTAACCAATGGCGCCAATACCGCTGTGGGCAGTTATACCCTAACAGCTAATAAAACAGGTATCAATAACGTGGCTGTGGGTAACGCAGCCATGTATGAAAGTACTGCAGGTAGTAATAACACTGCTGTTGGTAACGATGCCGGCAGGTTTTACAGGAGCAATGATAATACGGCTATTGGAAGTGGTGCGTTAAGAAACGACTCCACGGGGTCGGGAAATACCTCAACAGGTGCATATAGCTCATTCAATATCACCACGGGTATCTGGAATACAGCAAATGGTTTACAGGCTTTACTAAACGATTCTACAGGCAATTACAATACCGCCATTGGCGCCTCTTCTTTTGTTACACTTGGAAGCGGTTCAAATAATACGGGGCTGGGTGTTCAGTCGGGCTTTCATGCAACCGGCAACTCAAACACCTATCTGGGCATGTTTTCTGGCCAGGGGGCAGCCGGCAGAAGCACGGGCAACAATAATACCGGAGCTGGATCAGGCTCTTTATATCAGATACGTGGAGGTGTAAATAATACAGCCATTGGGTCAAATGCACTATATGCCGACTCTACCGGTAACAGTAATGTAGCAATTGGCCTGGCAGCAGCTCAGTTAAGACTACGTGGAGATGACAATGTGGTGATCGGCAATTTTGCTGGTAATAGTGATACTGCTTCAAGCCGCACCACGCTGGTAGGCCGCAGGGCTGGTTTCAATAACCAACGTAATGATATTGTGGCACTTGGCTACCGTGCTTTAGAAAATAACAGCCTTGGATTAAATTCAGCCACGCAGGCAGATTCGGCCCTGTATAATACCGGGCTGGGTTATACCGCATTGTTTAATAATACCAAAGGCGGATGGAACACGGCTGTAGGCTACCAGGCAGGAATTAATAACATCACCGGTTTTTTTAACACCGGTTTGGGGGTAAATGCTTTGTTTAACACCACTGCTGGCGACAATAATACAGCACTGGGCACCAGTGCAGGCGATAGCTACAATAATGGCAACAGCAACACTTTTGTTGGCGCATCCAGTGATGTAAATGCTGCAGCCAGGATCAATGCCACAGCCATTGGCGCCAATGCCCTGGTGTCGCAGGACAACAGTATGGTTTTAGGAAGCATCAATGGCGTGAACGGGGCAACGGCAAACACATCGGTAGGTATAGGCACAAACACACCCGATTCTACTTTCTCTGTTGCCGATAATTTTTTAGTGGGTAATTCAGGAACGGTACAATATGACAACAGTGTGCCGGTAATGAACTATATGTTTAAAAGTGGAAGTACCAATACCGACAGAATGGTGGTGGCACACAGCCCGGCATTTCCTAACTGGGGGTTACAATACCAGGATGTAGGAGACCGGTTTAACTTTATAGGCGCCGGCGCCAATGTTATGGTGATTGAATTAGGCGGCGGCGGGCAGGTAGGTTTAGGAATGATACCAACTACTCAATTAGAACTTAGCCTTAACTCTGCTCAAAAGCCATCCAGCTCTTTTTGGGCAATAACTTCGGATGAACGGTTGAAAACCATTGATGGAAATTATACAAAGGGTTTAAAAGATATCCTTAAACTCAACACCATCATGTATCATTATTCAAAAGACAATGCACGCAACCTCCCGGTAAATGAACAATCCTATGGTTTTTCAGCACAGGAAGTTCAAAAGATATTTCCCGAAGCAGTAAAGGTAGGTAAGGATGGTTATTTAAGCCTGGACCTTCACCCGGTCTTTGTTTCGTATATCAATGCTTTTAAAGAACAACAGGTGATCATCGACAAACAACAGAAAACCATCGACGAAATGAAAGCAGAATTTAAAAAAGAAATAGAAATGATCAAGACCAAAATCGGCCTCAATAAATAAACTAAAAACTTTTTAAACATATAAATATGAAAATTATAAAATCATTTTTGCTGGTTGCCCTTACATTATCGGCCCCAAGCTGGCTGCATGCCCAGGAAATGAAAACGCAGGTGATCGACAAAACAACAGAAGAAAAAGCCCCTCCGGTTCAACAGGCAAGCAATATCCCATCGCCCCAGCCACAGTTTAAACCCATGAACGATATGGCCGCAAAAGAAACACCGGTTTCAAAAGCCGAAGCCCCTTCGCCTTATACAAAAGATAAAGACCTTAAAAACGGACCGGTTAAACCACAGCCCCTGCAAACGATTGCACCGGCCGTAGTAACCGATGTGCCGGCCGAAAAGTTAATCATAACGCTGGTGCCGGGGCCTGTGGTGATCAAACAATAGTAACTCATACCTGAACAATACAACAAAAACCACCCGATGCTATTAACCGGGTGGTTTTTGTTTTACCGCTATTTCAATTAATTTCGTTCAAATATTTTTTATGATACAACGTATTCAATCCCTTTGGCTATTACTGGCTGCAGCTTGTGCATTTGCCGGTTTTAAATTTTCTTTTTACACCGGTACCAAATTAAATGATATCCTTTTTCATGAACTGAATGCCGGCTCCTCCTTTTTATTAATGGCCGGCAGCATGGCCGTGGGCGGACTGGCATTGGTTACCATATTCCTTTTTAAAAACAGAACATTGCAGCTGAGGCTTTGTGTGCTGGGTATTTTGCTGGAAGCCATACTCCTCTTTTTATACTACCGCGAAACAACCACTTTTACCAAAGGCACTTTTTCTTTAACCGCTGTTTTACAAATGATCATTTTGCTGGCCTTTGTATTGGCCGCCAGGGGTATCAATAAAGATTCGAAAATGGTGAAGGACAGCGACAGGTTGCGTTAGTTGTCAGGCCACTACGCAGAATCTTAAAATGTTAAGCTTCATAAGTTTTAAATAATCTCCATCCAGAAAACTAATTTTAGTGGCCAGACAACTATTGGCGGGCCTGTTTTAGTTGTCAGGCCACTACGCAGAATCTTAAATTCTTAAAATTCATAAATCACAAATAATTTCTAATCTGAAGACTATTTTGGTGGCCAGACAACTATTGGTGGGCCTGTTTTAGTTGTCAGGCCACTATAATCACTCTAATATTTTTAAAACCATTTGCAACACAAAAACTCTGAAAAGCAAAGACGCTGCTTAGTGGCCAGACAACTATAAAAACTTCCCGGTATAACTTGCCGCACATTTTTTCAGATCTGCTGGCTTGCCTGCAAATACTAAATTCCCACCTGCATCACCAGCCTCCGGTCCCAGGTCAATTACCCAATCGGCGGATTTAATCACATCGGTATTGTGTTCGATCACCAGTATGGTATGCCCCTGCTCTATCAGCGCATTAAAAGAGGCCAGCAGTTTTTTTATATCATGAAAATGCAGCCCGGTCGTAGGCTCATCAAAAATAAACAGGATGCTGCCCTGTGTTCTACCCTTTCCTAAGAACGAAGCAAGCTTTACACGCTGTGCCTCACCACCCGATAAAGTATCGGACGACTGTCCCAGTTTGATATACCCCAATCCTACATCGCTTAAGGGCTGAATTTTTTTAGCAACATCGGCCCCATTTTTATCAGCACCATAAGAAGCATTAAAAAATTCAATGGCTTCATCCACACTCATCTCCAGCACATCATGAATACTTTTGTCTTTGTATTTTACTTCCAGCACTTCTTCTTTAAAACGTTTGCCGCCGCATACATCGCAGGTAAGGTGCACATCGGCCAGAAACTGCATTTCAATGGTTTGTTCACCTTCGCCCTTACAGGCATCGCACCTGCCTCCATCTACATTAAAAGAAAAATGTTTGGGCTGAAAACCCCGCATTTTACTCAACGGTTGTTTGCTGAACAGATCCCGTATCTCATCGTACGCTTTTATATACGTAACCGGGTTACTGCGGGACGATTTACCAATAGGGTTCTGGTCCACCATTTCTACCTGCGCAATAAAATCCACATCCCCGGTAATGGATTTATGCAAACCGGCTTTTTCAACCCCCTCTCCTTTTAATTTCTGCAACGCGGGATACAAAATTTGTTTTACCAAAGTGGTTTTACCACTGCCGCTTACCCCCGTTACCACACAAAAAACCTGCAATGGAAATTCAACAGCCAGGTTTTTTAAATTATTATGTTTAGCACCCTCCACTTTTACCGAGCGCATCCATTTGCGAACCTGTTTGGGAGCTTCTATCTTCATGTTACCCGATAAATATTTACCGGTAAGGCTTTCGGGGTTATTGATGATCGCATCATAATCTCCTTCGGCAACCACTTCACCACCCAAATGGCTGGCCAGCGGCCCCATATCAATAATATGATCGGCTTCCCGCATCATCATTTCATCATGCTCCACCACCACCACGGTATTGCCCAGGTCACGCAATTCTTTTAAAACAGTGATCAGCCTTTCGGTATCCCGGCTGTGTAAACCAATAGAAGGTTCGTCTAAAATATACAGGGAGTTGGTTAAGTTACTGCCCAAACTTCTTGTTAATTGAATTCGCTGGCTTTCGCCGCCACTTAACGAATTTGCCAAACGGTTTAAGGTAAGATACCCCAGGCCTACATCCAGCAGTGTTTTTATGCGGTGATGAATTTCAATTAAAATCCTTTTGGCCACCTGCTGATCGTATTCGCTCAGTTTTAATTTATCGAACCAAACAAACAGGTCTTTTACCGGCAATTCGCATAACTGGCCAATGTGTTTGCCGCCCACTTTTACATACAAGGCCTCTGGCCGCAGGCGATAACCTTTGCAGGCAGTACATAAGGTGCGCCCGCGGTAACGGCTTAACAGCACGCGATACTGTACTTTGTATAAATTCTGCTCTACCTCTTTAAAAAAATCGTTGATGCCGTTTACATGTTCATTGCCTTCCCACAGATCGGCTAATTGTTTTTCTGTTAGATCAATGATTGGCTTATGAATGGGAAAATCAAATTTCTTAGCAGCTTTTACAAAGGCTTCTTTCCACAAACCCAGCTTCTCTCCTTTCCAGGGTGCTACGGCGCCTTCAAACACACTTAAACTTTTATCCGGAATGATCAGGTCGGGATCAATACCCAGTATCTGCGAAAATCCTTCACAAACCGGGCATGCCCCAAAAGGATTGTTGAAGGAAAACAGATTGGGAACGGGTTCTTCAAATACAATTCCGTCGGCTTCAAACTTATTGGAAAAATGCAGTGGTTTTTCTTTATTCACTTCCAGGTACATCTCCCCTTCCCCTTCATAAAAGGCCGTATTCACCGAATCGGCAATGCGGTGCAGCTCATCTTCATCAAATTTTTTGGCTACCAGCCTGTCCACAAGCAAAAAGGCCCTGTCTGCTTTTTTTATGCTTATTTTTTTATCTGCATCCAGCAGGTCTTCAATCCGCACCACTTCCTGATTAATGTATAACCTGCTGAACCCTTTCTGTAATAATGTATTCAGTTCCTCGGGTATACTTCTTTTTGCGTGCTGTTTAAAAGTAACCAGCAATACTACCCGGTCTCCTTCGGTTAAATGTTCAATGGCTTTCACAACATCTGATACATCATCTTTACTTACTTCTTTTCCGCTGACCGGAGATATGGTTTTACCTGCCCGGGCAAAAAGCAGGCGCAGGTAATCATAAATCTCGGTCATGCTGCCCACGGTACTGCGGGGTGTTCGCGTAATTACTTTCTGTTCAATGGCAATAGCAGGACAAAGGCCTTTAATATATTCCACATCAGGCTTATTCATACGCTGCATAAACTGCCGGGCATAGGCACTCAGGCTTTCGGCATAACGCCGTTGCCCCTCGGCAAACAGGGTATCAATGGTTAAAGAGGACTTTCCGGAGCCCGAAACGCCGGTTACCACAATCAATTTATCCCGGGGAATGGTTACGGTCACATTTTTTAAATTATGCACCCTGGCCCCTTTAATATATATATCAGTTTGTTTTGCTGAAGCTGCTGATCTTTTATTGCTTGTTGCTTTGGCCATTGTCAAAAATACTACATTAATGATGCGTACGGGTATATGTGAATTTTTTCTTAAAGCTTTTCTCAGGCATAAAATCTATACCTACAAGTTGTAGTTTTATTTACGGCCTTAACGAAAGCCGTTAAATGGGTATCGTAGTTTTACTTAGTAATAAAACATTTAAAATTAAGCGTTAGTACTCATACTATTTTTAAAACCATCGTTTACTTTTACAGTCCAATATCCAAAAAAATGAAAAGCCGTTGAGCCTATCTAAAAGACTTCTACGTATTTTTTCACCCTTTTTGGACCTGTTACACTAACAATCTAAAACTGTAGAAGTTTATGAAAATCCTTAACAACCTGAACGACCAACAGCTTATCCATTTATACATGGAAGGCGATGCCAATGCCCTTGCAACCATTGTAACCCGTTACAAGGACAAGATCTACACCTCTATTTACCTGATGGTAAAAGACAAATACCTGACCGAAGACATCTTCCAGGATGTGTTCATCCGTATCATCGATACGTTAAAAGGTGGCCGTTATACCGATGAAGGCAAGTTTTTACCCTGGGCCATGCGTATTGCCCACAATATGTGTGTAGATCATTTCAGAAAGGTTAAACGTACACCAACCATTAAAACCAGCGACGACCGCGATATTTTTGAGGTTTTGAATTTTTCTGAACCCGGTACCGATCAAAAGATGATGAATGGCCAAAGCCATGATAAAGTAAGGAAGATGGTTGACCTGTTACCCGAAGACCAGCGTGAGGTGATCATTTTACGCCATTTTGCCGATCTAAGCTTTAAAGAAATTGCAGACCTAACCAGCTGCAGCATTAATACAGCCCTGGGCCGTATGCGCTATGGATTGATCAACCTGCGCAAAATGATGACCGAAAAACAAATTGCATTATAATGTTATTCAGCTGTCTTTTGTAAAGACAGAAAATTTGTAACCCCCGTTTCAAACTAAAAACCTCCATGAATGTGGAGGTTTTTTTATAGAGATGTAAAGGTATGTTAACCCGTTATTATTATTTCGATTTCTCAAATGCATCCAGGCCACAAAGTAACCAATCCTTGTATTCGGCTATATTGGGTGTATAGCCAACGGGATTGTTCATCAGCTTTTCCCCGCCGTTTAAAATGGCATACAGCGGCTGGGCATTGTTTTTAAAATTTTCGGTTTCAAATGTGGCCCACTTATCTCCTACACTTATGATTTCTTTAGTGGCTCCCTCTTTGGTAGTGTAGGTAAATTGTTTGGCAGCAGGCAGTTTTTTCTTGTCATCCACATACAAAGAAACCACAATGAATTTTTCTTTCATGATCTTATAGATCTCCGGATCGCTCCATACATTTTCTTCCATACGCCTGCAGTTTACACAGGCATAACCGGTAAAATCAAGCAGCAGCGGTTTGTTCTGGGCCTTTGCCAGTTTTACACCCTCCTCATAATCGTGTGTACAATTAAGATTTAATATACAATCTCCGCTTTGATAAATACTATAATACAAAGGTGGCGGAAACCCGCTGATCAGGTTTAGGTTTGCATATTTGGTATTGGTTAACCCGGGTATCAGGTAAAGGGTGAACGCTGCAAATAACAAAGCCAATGTAATTCTTGCTTTCCCCAGTTTTTTTATGGGGCTGTCGTGTGGAAATCTTATTTTACCCAGCAGGTAAAGGGTAATGCCTATACCACACAATATCCAGATGCCTATAAACACTTCGCGTTTTAAAAGTCCCCAATGCTTTACCAGGTCGGCATTTGACAGGAACTTGATCGCCAAAGCCACTTCTATAAAACCTAAAACAACTTTTACGGAATTAAGCCAGCCCCCCGATTTGGGTAAAGAATTTAACAGGTTGGGGAATAGGGCAAATAATGCAAATGGCAGGGCAAGTGCCAAACCAAAGCCTCCCATGCCAACTGTTAACTGAACAGCCCCGCCTGTTAATGAGCCTACCAGCAAAGAACCCAAAATTGGACCTGTGCATGAAAAAGACACAATGGCCAATGTAAGCGCCATAAAAAAGATGCCGATAATATTTCCGGTGCCTGCCTTTGCATCTGCCTTGCCCGAAAAACTGCTCGGCAAAGTAATTTCATACAAGCCAAAAAAGGATAAAGCAAAAACAATGAATACGGCAAAGAAGACCACATTAAGCCATGGATTGGTGGAAACCGAATTTAATATTTCGGGGCTGGCGCTGTCTAAAAAATAAAAAGGCACACTCAGCAAAACATAAATAAGAAAGATAAAGAAGCCATAGAGTGTGGCATTAAAAATGCCCTGCTTTTTGGTAATGGCCTTTTTGGTAAAAAAAGATACCGTTAAGGGGATCATGGGAAAAACACAGGGTGTAATTAAAGCAACCAGTCCGCCCAAAAAGCCCAACAGGAAAATGGTTAACAAGGCCCCGCCCGAACCCGATTCCTGAGCACTGATGCCTGTGCCCCCGCAATCATTCACAGGCTTATTCAGATCAATAGCGGGAATTAAAATCCTGTTTGAGGCTGATGCATCTACACCGCCTTCCATAGTGATCTCCACCTTATTTTCTTCAGGTATAAAAGACTCGTTGTTGGCGGTATTAAACTGCAAGGTTGCTTTTAATTTTGCAGGAACATCCCCGTTTATACTGATGTTTTGCAAAACCACCAGGTTAAGTTCCACTACCTCTGTTTGTGTTTCAAATATCCTGTCGGCAATGGTTTTGGTTGTGCCGGTTATTTGCCCGTCGCCGGTAAGTTTTATGGCCGAATCTGAAAAGCTGATCTTAAATCCTTCCAACCCGGCTGCTGCATTTGGTTTTGCATACACATGCCAGCCTGCTTTAATGGTTCCGGTTAGTTTAATTTCATATTGGCCTGCAGCTGTTTTTTTGCCGCTTGCCTGCCATTTAACTGTAGCAGAATCCTGGGCTAAAACAGAAAAATGAAAAAGAAATATTATTGCAGTGAGTAATGATAATATTCTTTTGAATTGCATGGTGTTTATTTAAAAAAAATCCCGACTGGTCATCGGGAGCAGTTAAGACTCATATTATTTTCCGCCAACATTAATAGTAAAGGGAACATCCCTGGGAGGCAGGCATTGCCTGTCGTTACATACCATAAAGTTTACAGTACCTTTTACCACGGTGGCAACAGCCGATCTTACTTTTACTTTTTGTACAAACACAACCTTGTTGGCATAATATTTCAGTACTGAATTAAAATTCTTGTCGAAAGATTTTTCCATTTTTCCTACTTCCTTCACTTTTCCATCAAATGAGATCAGCGGGTTGGGGGTAAACTTAAAGGTGGTGGGCTCGGGGCCTTCACCTGCATCCTGTGCATACAAATGCCAGTTGCCGTTAATGGTTGCTGTTATATGCAGTTCGTAGGTTTTATCTGCAATTTTTTTAGCGCTGTACGTCCATAAAACCGGGTTGTTGATCTGTGCATGTGCAAACCCGGCAAAAAACAGCATCAAAACGGCCAGCGTTACCTGCTTCATGTATAATTTTTTCATATGCAAACTTACGAAATAATAAAGTTTGGTTTTGTCGGCTTAACGACCGGTTAACCCTTAAAATTGTTAATTTATTCCAAACAGGTGATTGAAAACATTCTTGCCATCAACATTACCCAGGGCTTCACTTACAGCTCTTTCCGGATGCGGCATCATACCAAAAACGTTTCTTTCTGTATTGCAGATACCGGCAATATTGTGTATAGCACCATTTGGATTGGCGCCTGTATTGATATTCCCTTTTTCATCACAATAGCGGTAAATTACCTGGCGGTGCATTTCCATCGCCTCCAGCGTGGCATCGTTGGCATAAAATCTTCCTTCGCCATGCGCTACCGGTATCATAAGGGGTTTACTCCCCTCCGATGCTGCTTCTTTCATAAAAATATTTTTACAAACAAATTGCTGCTGGCTGTTACGCAATAATACACCGGGTAACAGTCCACTTTCGCATAATATCTGAAAACCGTTGCAAACGCCCAGCACTTTGCCTCCTTTATTAGCAAATTCAATCACCTGCTGCATCATGGGACTAAAACGGGCAATGGCGCCGCAGCGCAGGTAATCGCCATAACTGAAGCCTCCGGGCAATACAATACAATCATCGGTATTGAACATGCCCAGGTCTTTGTCTTTATGCCAAAGCTGTATCACTTCCTGCTGCAGGTCATTTTGCAGTGCTTCTATCATATCCCTGTCGCAATTGCTGCCGGGAAAAACTACTACGCCAAATTTCATGTAAAAAGCGGGTTTATGGGTTGATGTTGGATGATCAGTTTTGAAATGCCGTACAAGTGAGTCCCGATAGCTATCGGGACAACAGTTACGCCATGAAAAACAAATGCCGGTAACAAAAAACTATACACAAATGTACAATCCGGATTTGAATTATCGGACAAAGTAACTGACAACAATTACCAAAGCTGCCATTAACCAGTGTAAAACTGCAGGGAACCATTTTTTGGCAGGGTATAAAAAAGCCGCAGCAATAAAGGCCGAAAGGGGTACTGCACAAAGTATCCAGTACTCGAAACTGTGTGTTGCATTTACAAAGGGTACAAAAACGGCCACCAACAGGTATAAAAAGGTAAGGTTCCAGGCTTTACGGGCCTGAATGAGTTGCCTCCTGAAGTTTTGCTGGATATAAAAAATACCGATCATGGAACTGATCAAAACAAGGATAATGGCTGCATAAGCCCAATAAGACTGACTGAACATCGGATAATTGACGGCAAAACCCGGAAACCGGTAACCTTGCCATTTATCGGTTAAAAAAACAATGGCCAGCAAAAAATAATACGGTGTAATGATCCCCAGCAAAGCAATTAGCCACTCTGCCAGTTTAAACGGCCTTGTAATGGCCAGGCCAAAAATAATTACCGCGGTAAATGCTATGGACGGAAAATAAAAAAAAGTGGCCAACCCAATGGCAATGCCAATATTAAACAAGGTTGTTTTGGGCTTTTGATTGCTGTAGATACTGCTCATTTTTGACCATACCCATATTAATAAACTGTTGATAATAAGAGGCGATGACAGGGTATACCACTCCATAAAAAGTGAGGTAATGAGCAGGTAACTCATACCGGTGAGGAAATGCGGGCGCTGCATAATGCGCCGGTCGTTTACCAGCTTGTTAAAATAAACAGCCTGCGAAAACAACAGGATAAAGGTAATTACCGGAAAGATCAATGGCATATAATTGGCTGCCGGCTGTAAAGCCTTTAATAATGCCTTGTACAGGAATCCATCTGTTTGATGTGGTTCCGGAACCGTGGGATGAAGGAACATGGGAAGCTTCAGTAAAAGCCCGTAGAGCAACAACAAAAAATTGTTATAGGAGTTATTGGCTTTAAAAATTCCGGTCACCGGTTAATGGCTTATAAATGAATAAAGAATAATTGTGGCAAAAATGCACAATTATTATTACCTGAAAAAAACTGTTTACAATTGCTTCAACCTGTTGTGATCGTTAAAAATCCACTTTGGCAAAACAAATATTATTTCGGTATGCACAGGGAATGATGAGCTGCCTGGCCCCTACCTGTTTACTCAGGCCGGGCATGAATTCATAGCCCCTTTGCGGGCTTTTCAAGGTTGGATACCTGGTTATGGTTCCATCAGCATCAATGGCCTGATCTGAAATGATCTGGTACTTTCTGTCGCTGTTGAATAAAAAATGGATCTCATTACCGGAGGCAAGTGTGGAAAAGGACATAAAATTTTCCTCATCGTCATCAAACTGGCTTTTGTGCAGCACTTTACTCCACATCAACTGGCCGGTTTTGCTGAAACTTAATACCAGGATGTTTTCGTAGTAAAACCGGGTGCTTTGGTTCACAAAACCTCCTAAGGGCCTGTAATAACCGGTATAGGGATTGTAATAAAAAAATCCGGGTGAAAACGTGTAAGGATTAAAGAGATAATCATACCGGTTAAAATTATTGTTATCCCTGGTACTGCTCGAGTAATCTTCCGCAGCAAGTATAAATCCGCCATCGCCTTTTACAATTACCTGGCGTATGAAGAAATTATCGAGTGAAAACCGCAGCAATCCGCCTGACTTGGCTTCATAGCGCAGGGAATCGCTGAATTCTGTATACTGTGATACCAGTGGCCGGTCAGTTGCCTTATCCCATACCCCGGTAAACAAGCCTTCAATACTGCCCCGGTTTTTTTTGTAATAAAAGGTATTGATGATATACCGGTTATTGCGGTTGTCTATTTTAAGCTTTACCTCATCAATATATTTTTCATTTAAATCAATATCGCGGTAAAAGAAAGTATCCTGCAACGGTGATTTGACCACCAGTTTTAATTCATTGCTGTTATCTCTGTTGCCCGATTGCCGGGCATAAGTAAAAACAAAATTACCATCGTTACCAAGCAAAAAATTATCGTAGCTCTCTCTTCGTTCGTTATAATCAACCAAAATCCGGTTCTTACCCAGCAGCTTCATCTCCTGATCAAAAAGCAGGGTTTGCATATTGAATTTCTGATAACGGGTCTGTATCTTAAAGATGGCGATCTTTTTCCGGTCTTCGCTGTAAATGGTGGTGTATATTTTATTATTGGACATGACCGGAATACGGGTGGTGTCTATTTCAACCGGCTCATTCATTTTTTTTGCGTTTCCATCCATTTTTACGGTCATACAATGCAAAATGTTTCCTTTTTGAAATTGATAGATCATGATAAAGTAATCAGGATAAGCCACAAAGTCGATATTGAATGTGCGCTCAGGAACAAAGTCAAGCTTTACGGTTTCCAGGGTATTCATTTCCCTGTCAAAAATGCTGATCTTATGGTTTGAACGGATGTTTTTATATACCAGGATATTGTTGTTCATTTTGCCGATGATCTCAAAATTTATTTCCCGGGTATCTTCGCGGTCATAATCAGAAATGGCTACTGATTGTGCAAAAAGCAACACAGGTAAACTGAATAAGAGTATGAAAAAGAAATGGTATATGCGTTTCATGCAACTAAAACTTTATGTTTAAAATTACGATTTAATAGCCAATGATGTACTTTACATTGAACAAGATGATCCGGAATTTGTTTTTACATAACATAATTTAACTTTTTATATGACAAAGACAGTATTGATAACAGGGGGTACCGGATTGGTGGGCAGGTCGCTTACAAAAGCACTGATCAATAAAGGATATAAGGTGATCATTGTAACCCGGGATACCATTGGTAAAAAACAAACAGACAACCTGGTGTATGCAAAATGGGATGTACACAAACAGCAGATTGATACGGCTGCCCTGCAGCAGGCTGATTACATTGTTCATTTAGCTGGCGCCGGTGTTGTTGAAAAAAAATGGACCGATGCCTATAAAAAAGAAATACAGCAAAGCCGCACAGAAAGCAGCAGGTTGCTAATTGATGCGTTGCAGCAAAATACCAATAAAGTAAAAGCCTTGATCAGCGCCAGTGCCATTGGATGGTACGGTGCAGATAAGGAGCATGCGGAAATTTTTACAGAAGCTGATGCCGCAGATGATGGTTTTTTAGGACAAACCTGTAAACTGTGGGAAGCAGGTATTGAGCCGGTAACTGCTTTGGGCAAACGCCTGGTTAAACTGAGGATAGGCATTGTGCTGAGCAATGATGGCGGTGCATTGGCCGAATTTAAAAAGCCGCTCCGGTTCGGTATTGCCGCTGTTTTAGGAAATGGAAAACAAATGGTAAGCTGGATACATATGGATGACCTGTGCAGCCTGTTTATTGCTGCTGTTGAAAACGAACAGTTATCCGGCAGTTATAATGCGGTGGCGCCAAACCCGGTGAGCAACAGGTTGCTTACCATCACATTGGCCAAAGCATTAAATAACAGGTCTTTTATCGCCATGCAGGTACCGGTATTTGTATTAAAAATAATGATGGGTGAAAGAAGCATTGAGGTATTAAAAAGCACCACCGTAAGTTGTAAAAAAATACTGGGTACGGGTTTTGAATTTACCTACAAAACCATCGACGCTGCATTGAAGAACCTGGCAGCAACTAAAGATCGGCATGGATAAATTTGCGGCGGCTCCACACATAAAAAATGATAAGGTATGCCAGTGCCAGGGCAAATACCAGCCAGGTATAATCGGTTGGCATAATGGACTTGCTCATGGATTTGATCGGGTTATCCGGAAATTCCAGTAACGCATCTGCTGCATTCATGGGCAGATAATCGCCCAGGTTGCCCAGGTCAATCTTATTCTCCTGCTTCATTTTTATACTCAACACATTCAGCAACTGGGAAATGATGTTTTCGGAGCCCAGGTAAATAAAAAATATACCTATTGCAAAGCCAGTACGTTTTACGATCACAGAAAATAAAACGGCTATGATATTATAGGTTAAAGCTTTCAGGAAAAAAAAGCCCGTGAACTCTATTCCCTTTATTGAAAAAGAAGTGCCGGAAGCAAAACCAAAAATAAGTGCTGAAACAATAACCAGCAAGGTGGCTGCAAAAGCAAATATCACGGCCATCATGATTTTTACACTTATAAACTGCTGCCTGCTTAAGCCATCAATAATGTTTTGCCGGTGTGTTTTAAAGGTATATTCATTTGTAAAAAGCATCAATAAGAGCAAGGCAGGCAAGATCAGAATAAAACCGGTTGCATAACTGGTAGATTGCCATGTGTTCTCAAAATCATACGGCGAAAAAGATACCAGTCCCGCACCAGGCACATTCTTAACTATATTTTTATTGACTATAAATACAATATAGTTGAGTGCAAATACACCAATGATAAAAAAAAGTACCATCACTTTAAATGCTGCGTAATTTTTTACTTTAAGCCACTCAATTTTTAACAGATGCATCATTGTACAGGATATAATTAATTAGAATGATTATTTATCGCTTTGTTTTCCGGTAATTTCCAGGAACCTCGTTTCAAGGGTCTTTCGTTTTACATTAAGCTTATTAAGCACAATCCCTTTATCAAAACAAAATTTGTTCAGCATTTCTCCGGTAAGGGTATCGTTGCATATCAAATGCAGTTCATTATCTACTGCTGACACAGAAACTACTTCCTTCATTTGCTCCAGTATATTTTTTAAAGCTGAATTATCTGCAGCGCTTATTTCAATTAAAATATTTAAATCATCATCTGCATGGGTTGTATTCATCAGTTCTGCAACCGAGCTCACAGATTTTAATACTCCTTTTTGAAGAATGGCAACATGTGTGCACACTTTTTCCACTTCATCCAGGATATGGCTTGCCATAATGATGGTCTTTCCTCCTTTGTACAATTCCTTGATCAATTCCCTGATCTCGGCAATACCGGCGGGATCGAGGCCGTTGGTGGGTTCATCAAAAACAAGGATCTCAGGATCTCCCAGCAAAGCTGCAGCAATGGCAAGCCGTTGCTTCATGCCCAATGAAAAAGTACTGAATTTAGAGTCCTTCCGTTCGTAAAGATTTACCAGCTTCAACACTTTTTCAATATCCCCTTCGCCCCGGCCTTTAATGCTGGCGGCTATCTCCAGGTTTTTTTCTGCACTCAGGTAATGATAAAAATTCGGTGTTTCCAGCAGGGTACCGATCTTCTTTCTCAGATCATGCGCCGCAAGGCCATCGCCACTCCATGCAAATGAACCGCCCGATGATTTGATGACATCCATGATAATACCAAGCAGTGTTGTTTTACCACTTCCGTTAGGCCCCAAAATACCAAAAACGGTTTTAGGGGGTACTTCAAAACTAACCTTATCCAATGCCTTTATTCTTCCGTAATTTTTAACAAGATCATTAATAGTGAGTATAGCCATAAAGCAAATTATAAATGGAGATGAAGGTAATTGATTTTTTTAATCCTTTTGCTGCAAATGTTTTTTGTGCCAGATGGATGAAAAACCGCCGATCACCGCAAAGCCGTTTTTATTGAATGTAAGATCATTGAGGCGAAGGTCATCTATATCTTTCTGTAAAACCCTGCGGGTATAAGGATTTAAAGTACCTCCTTTATCGCCGGCAGGTACTTCGGGATAATATTGAAAATGCGGATCAACCAGGGTGCCCCGTGGATACATGATACCGGGTGTACCCATGCCCCGTATATCGAGGTCATGCGGGTGCTCCAAACCCAGTGTATGGCCAAATTCATGTGCTGCGGTTGTGGAATTATCAAGGATATTCTGCAGCTTAAAATAACCTGTGTTGGAATTTAACCCATCTACAAATGAAATATCACCAAGGGCAAATTCTTCCACCCTGAAATAATTGTTGCGGGGATCCGTATTCTCAAAAATGGTTTCGGGTACCAGCGCAGGGATGAATTTTCCGTTAATGCTGAACCTTACCTGGTATGTTTTTTTTGAAAACCAGCCTGCGCTTATCTGCACTTTTCCTTCGGCTGCATTCCAGAAATTTTCAATATCCCTGGCAATCTGAAAAGCAAGTGCATCATTGGCTGCATCGCCGTAAATATTGATTACGGCATGTATGATGAGTGAATGATTCGCTGGCTGCAGTTCGGCTTCGCCCATTTTTATTTTTTTAACAGGTAACCCTTAATTCCTCAACGGCTTACCGGTTTTTAAAATCGACTGAATTCTCTCCAGTGTTTTTTTCTCACCGGTTAAACTTAAAAATGCTTCTCTTTCCAGGTCGAGTAAATATTGTTCGCTTACTAAAGTTGGTTCGCTCAGGTCGCCGCCACACATTACGTAGGCCAGTTTTTTACCTACCGTAACATCATGATCGGTGGCATATTTACCATGCCACATACCGTTGATTCCGGCATGCATGGCACCCAGCATGGAGCGGCCCAATACTTTAATATCGGTACGTTGTACCGGCATTACATAACCATCATCAAACAAATCTATTACAGCCTGTTTGGCTTCTGCAATCCTGCGGCCCTGGTTCAGGCTTACCATATCCTGTCCGTGCCTGTATATGCCCAGGTTAAAAGCTTCGTGGGCCGAAGTGGCCACTTTTGCAGTGGCAATGGTTAAAAAACGGTTTTGTAAAGGAATGGTCTCGGGCTCGCCTGCATGCACTTCATCTGAGGCCCGCAATACAAATTCTTTTGTACCGCCGCCGCCTGGAATTACCCCAATGCCTACTTCCACCAAACCGGTATAGGTTTCTGCTGCAGCAATTACCCTATCAGCATGAAGACTCATTTCGCAACCACCACCCAGGGCCAAACCATGCGGTGCCAACACAACAGGAATGCCTGAATATCTGACCCTCATCATGGTATTTTGGAACTGGCGGATGGCCATGTCAATCTCATCATAATCCTGTTCAATGGCCATCATAAATATCATCGCCACATTGGCACCGGCACTGAAGTTTGCGCCTTCATTGGCAATAACCAATCCCTTGTATTTGTCTTCTGCCAGTGCAATGGAACGCTGAATGCCTTCCAGCACTTCGCCTCCGATGCTGCCCATTTTGGTGTACCATTCCAGTCCCAGCACATCATTCCCCAAATGATAGGTACGGCATGCCGAATTTTTCCAGATGGTTTCGTTCTCAAAATTCTTCATTACAATAAATGCATCCGCACCCGGCATTACTTTATAAGCTTTACTACTAACATCATAGCATAAACGCTTTCCGTTTTCTACTTTATAAAAAGAGGTGGCTCCGCTTGCAAGCATTTCATCAACCCATGTTGCAACCTTGTAACCAGCGGCTTTCATCGCTTCTGCAGTTTTTGCAACGCCTAAAACATCCCAGCTTTCAAAAGCACCGATCTCCCAGCCAAAACCGGCCATCATGCCATCGTCTACACGGTACAGTTCATCACTGATTTCAGGAATGCGGTGTGATATGTAAGAAAAGAGATTATAATGAAACAAGCGGTAAAAATCTCCGGCCTTATCAGTACCGGCACATAATGCCTTTATCCTTGTTTTCAGATCTTCAATTGGTTTGGCTGCTTCCAGCGTTGCGAATTTTGGTTTTTGCCTGGCGCCATATTCCATGGTCTGCAAATTCAAAGTAAGTATCTCTTTTTCTCCCGATGCAGATTTCGTCTTTTTGAAAAAACCCTGGCCGGTTTTATCACCCAGCCAGTTGTTCTCCACCATTTTATTTAACCAGGCTGGAATGTTGAACATTTCTTTTGCCTCATCATCCGCACAATTATCGGCAACCCCTTTTGCCACTTTTACCAGGGTATCAATCCCCACAACATCTGCAGTACGGAAGGTGGCCGATTTTGGACGTCCAACAACAGGTCCTGTAAGCGCATCAATTTCATCGATATTCAACTGCAGTTTTTCCATGGCATTCATAATGGCCATCATACCAAAAACCCCAACCCGGTTGGCTATAAATGCAGGTGTGTCTTTACACAACACTGTTGTTTTACCCAGGGTAACATCACCGTAATGCATTAAAAAATCAACTACTTCCCTATCGGTATGTGGTGTGGGAATGATCTCCAGCAAACGCAGATACCTTGGCGGGTTGAAAAAGTGTGTACCGCAAAAATGTTTTTTAAAATCATCGCTGCGGCCTTCCGTCATCATATGTATGGGAATACCCGAAGTGTTTGATGTGATCAATGTTCCCGGCTTGCGGTATTTTTCCACATCGGCAAACACCAGCTGCTTGATGTCCAGCCTTTCCACCACCACTTCAATTACCCAATCACAACCGGCAATATCTTTCATGTTGTCGGTAAAATTGCCGGTACTTATTCTTTTAACTACCTCTTTATGATATACCGGCGATGGGTTTGATTTTATGGCTGCAGCAAGTGCATCATTCACTATTTTATTTTTTTCGGCCGGCTTGGCATCGGCAGGTAGATCCTTTGGCTGTATATCCAGCAACAATACCTGTAAACCTACACCTGCAAAATGACAGGCAATACGGCTGCCCATTACACCACTGCCTAAAACGGCTACTTTTTTTATTATTCTTTTTGACATGTGAAAATTAGTTAGTTAAACAACTATTTTGAATACCGAAATTAAGACTTTCTGCATTAAGCTGAAAATAAAAACAAAAAACCGGGCCGGCTATGGTTTTAATGCAATAAATATTGAAGGTTCGGCATTTATTTTTCGCCGGAACAGGAAGTTCACCAGGCTAAAAGGGGCCTTATCTACCCAGGTTAATACCGGGTATTGCGGAAAGTAATATTTTAAAAAACTGCATTGAAAATAATAACCCGATAAGGCATTGATCCTTGATCTGCTGATCCCCGCCGCGATACTATCTGCCCAAAGTTGAGTTTGTTCGTCATTTAACCGGTAAGGATTAAAAAATGGAATATAGTATGCAGTATAAAAACTGCTGCCGGTGAACGGGGCCAACAGATCGGCACGCAACGATTCTACCAGTATCCTGCCTTGCAAACCATAGGTATTACGTAGCGTTATTAATGCCGTTAAACAGGAAGCAGCATTTGAATCATCCAGGTTTTTTATATCGAGCCAGATGCCGGCCTGCATTTTTTTTTGCTGATATACCTGCAACAATTCATCCAGGCGGTAGCTGTTGGCTTTACCGGGGTCGTGATGTATTGCGAAGGAATTTGTGGACCTGTCAAAATAAACATCACACTCAAAACCGTTTTCAAGTACAGACAACCTGTTCATCCGATCCCGGGTATTCACCGCCTTCACCCAGTTTTTATGCCGGTTCATCAATGTATTATTGCTTTGCGGTTGCAGCATCCCGTATTCCGGACCTGAAAATTGCTTTGGAAATAAAACCCTTACCTGTCCTTTATGTTGCACGATATCAACCAACAGGTACAGCCCAACGATAAAGGCCATTGCCTTATATTTGTTTTGTGCAATCCACTTCAGCATGAATAGTACCGGTTTTATGAAATTTAAAAACTTATCATTTTCAGGTAAGGCCGTTTGGCAAAACAACAAACCCTTTTTCAGGTTCCTGTTAAGTTTGTTGTTACTTCATTCGGTTTTAAAAATAATATTTTATCTGTACAACCAGCCATTATTATTTACCGGAGCCCAATCTCCCATACCCGGAAATGAAAAATCAGGCCTCTTAAAATGGGCACTGGCAGCAGATATGCTCACGCTGCTGGGTATCAATTCTTTTTTATTATTTACGCTCACCGCTGTAAGGTTCATAACAGAAAAAATTTCTGCCTGGCTCGACCTTGCCTTGGCCTGGATCGTTATTCCTTTTTTTACCCTTGTAAACAGCATTGCCCTCATCCTTAACCTGGCAGATATATTTTATTTCCGGTTTCATTTTCAGCGGGCCAATGCAGACCTGCTCTTTGTCCTGGACCATCCCCTGAACCGGTTGATGCAGCAGCATTTTTTTATCATCCTTCTTTTTTTTATAGCCCTTGCAGGGATCATTTACCTGGTTTTACGGCTGCATATAAAATTATTCAGGTCTTTTATTAGAGGAAATGATTGCAGGCTGATCACGGTTATCCTTTTCATTTTTCTGATCACCACATTCGTTTTTAAAGATACGTTTACCCGTTACCTGGTTCCAACATACCCAATGATCGAATTGCAAAGCAGGCAATTACCCTTTGTTCAAAATTCCTTTCATACATTTTCGTTTTCTTATTTCAGGAAGGGAGAACCCATCTTGCTGAAAGATTACATGAGCCATGCTGAAGCTGAAGCTATAATGCCTGTGAGAAAAAAACTCAATACCGGAAACACACAGCCCGGCAAAAAAAACATTGTGCTTTTCATCATGGAAAGTGTGCCTTTTGATTTTTTTGATGATGCAGGTGCCTATAAGGTCAGCATGCCCTTCTTTGATTCGCTGCTGCAAAAAAGCACTTTTTTCAACAATGCATTTTGTTATGCCCACGAAAGCAACAAAGGTATAACCGCCATACTCACCGGTATGCCAACACTTTCCGATGTTCCGCTTTATCACTCTCCCTATATAAACATGCCCTTTACACCCATTGGAACGGCATTAAAAAAACTGGGTTATCAATCTTTGTTCTGTATTGGCGATGAGCATGATAATTTTGGATTTGCAAAATGCATGAACTGGCTGGGTATTGATGCATACTACAGCAAGGAAGACATACCGGGTTACAAAAATCTACCGGCACACACCATGGGACTGCAGGATGCTGCTGTACTTGCCTTTTTCAGACAAAAAATAAATCAGCAGCAAAAACCTTTTTTTGCCATTCAGTATAATATTTCTACACATTACCCCTACGATATTGAAGAAAGTTTTTCAAAAAGATCGCCCGGGAATTATACCGCTGCCATGAAAGCGATGCAATATTATGATTACAGCCTGCAGCAGTTCTTTAATGCCTCAAAAAATGAACCCTGGTTTGCCAATACCACTTTTATATTTTGTTCAGATCACTGGTTATTCCCTCAGGGAAAAAAGGGCACATACTCGGCTGTTTCATCAAACCGTATTCCGGTAATTATTTTTAACCCCGCTGAACCCAAAAAGAAAATTGATAACCGCATGGCAAGCCAGTTTGATATTCATGCCACCCTTTTAGCTGCTGCAGGTTATGCCGACAGCATTACATCGTTTGGCAATAATTTACTCGACAGCAGCATGACCTGCAAATATGTTTTTTCAAAACAGGGTAATAACATGTATCAGGTTACGGACAGTAACCATGTATTGGGTTTTAATGCATTTAACAACAAGGCTGAATACCTGTATGATTACAAAAAAGACATGCTTTTAAGCAAGAACCTTATTGCAGATAAAAATGCTGCCCAAACAGCAAATGTTTTACTCAGCAGGGTAAAAGCTTTTCTTCAAAAAACAACCGGGCAGTACAACGCCAATACCCATAAATAAAAACAGGCTCTTTTCATGAGCCTGTTTGTATAAAATGATATGCGGTTTGTTAATTCTGAAAAAACTCCTGTAAACTATCGCTTATATAGCCCCATTTGCCTTCCATGTTTTTAACCATAACATATTGCCCGCCTTTTAAAGGTTTAACTTCGGCAAACCTGGGCTGTAAAACAACATTGTTTAAAAAACAAAATCCTTTATACACGTTCATCGACGTAAGGATAAACCCTCCGGCTTTATCATAACTGATATCTGAATAAATTGTTTCAACAATATTCTGATACTTGTTATCCTTTATACCGGTTTGTCCGTCTTTGGTAAAAATAAAATAGTTACTGCCGTTGGCTGCCTTTATATGTTCTATCCTTGAGTGATCAACAGCAATATACGGAGAACCGGTTCCAAAAAATATCCCTTTCAGTCCTGCCTTTTCCACCTTCAGGTATACCATAGCCCCAATGTTCATTTTTTCTATCTTCGAATACTCAAAGGGCACGATCACTTCAAATTTGTTATTGAACACACCATAGTTGTTGTTCCTGGTGGCTATATAATAGGTTTCATCTGCCCCGGCAATGATTTTATAATCGCCTGTGATTTTATCAAATAATTCACTTTTTTGAATGGTACTGTAATTGGATACGATGGTAACCGAATCAGGTTTGTTTAAATCCAGAATATTGTTATCGTTTATTGCCGGGCACCTGGGCAGTTGAACTCCCTTTGCATCAATACATATTTCGTAGCCATTTGCCGCGGGTGCTGCGCCTGCAAAAAGTACCGTTCTTTGCGTAGCCGGTTTTCCCTTTGTGCCTTCTGATTCAAAAAAGCCGGTTTTAAATGGTTTTGCTGAAAAATACTTAATTGGAATGACCACTTTCCCTTCCTTATTGATGTAACCGTATTTACCTCCCTTTTTAACAACGGCAAATCCTTCATAAAATAAATTTGCCTCTTCATACTCGGGTTTGATGAAAATATTGTTACCTGTAGTTGCATATCCCCACAAATTTCCGTCACGGTAAGGGATCATCGACATATCGGGTTGCTGTGCAAATGCAGGCAGTGTACATGCAATAAAGAAAGAGAGTATTAGATTTTTGCTGTTCATATGATCTGTTTTAATTTTTCAGTTAACAAAAATAAGTCCAAAGCGTTGAATTAAGACCAGTTGGCACTCAATTCAACACTAACATGACAAAAAAAGTATGAATTATATAAATTCCCCAAAAAATTATGTAAGGGGATTTTATTTTCAGCTTACTCCGCTTCCGGCATCAATCAGTGTATCAGGATGTACAAAGTGCAGTTTTCCGGCTTTGTCCTCTGCCATTAAGATCATGCCCTGGCTTTCTATGCCACGCATTTTACGGGGAGCCAGGTTTGCCACCACCACAACCTGTTTGCCAATGATCTGCTCAGGATTAAAATGCAGGGCTATTCCGCTTACAATGGTCCTGGTTTCAAAACCAAGGTCAACCAACAGCTTCAACAGTTTATCTGCTTTTTCTACTTTTTCTGCTGCAAGAATGGTTCCCACTTTCAGGTCTATCTTCGCAAAATCATCGAACTGGATCTCAGATTTTAGACCTGCCTGTCCGGTAGGCAGGTTTGCGGTCTCAGATTCAGCGATCTGCGTTTCCGGTTGCTTATTTTCCATTTTAATTTTTTCACTTTTAATTTTTAATTTTTCTACCTGCCCCATAACTTCCTCATCCTCAATTTTACGGAATAACAATTCCGGTGGCCTCAAAGAATAGCCAACGCTTAACAGTTTGGGCTTGCCTGCATTTTCCCAATCCAGCATTTTTTCAACCACTTTCATCATATAACACATTTTCTTTGCTGCATGGGGAAGAAAGGGATTAATGAATACGGCGAGGTTTGCTGTCAGCTGCAGGCAAATGTGCAGACAGTTGTCTATCAATTTTTGCCCCTCCGGATTTGTTTCCAAAGTCTTGGCAACAATCCAGGGCTCTTTATCCTGCATGTATTTATTTCCTTTCCTGGCAAGATCAATCACTTCATAAAGTCCATCACGGAACTTATAGCCTTCAATCAGATCATCAATCTTTGTTTTTGTGTTTTGAATTTCTTCAAACATTTTTTTATCTGCATCATCCAGCATATCTGCGTGCAATGGCGGAACCTTTCCCTTGCACAATTTATGCATCAGCACAAATGTGCGGTTTACAAAATTGCCGAAAATGGCCACCAGTTCACTGTTTACCGCATCCTGGAAACCCTTCCAGGTAAATTCACTATCCTTCGTCTCGGGTGCGATCTGGGTTAAATAATACCGCAATGCATCCACCATTTGATCGCCCCCGTTTTCGGGCTTCACAAAATCATTGATGTAATCATCCATTTCAATGCTCCATCCGCGGCTGGTACTCATCTTATCCCCTTCCAGGTTCATAAATTCATTGCTGGGCACATTTTCGGGCAAAATATTTCCGTGCAGCTTCAGCATTACCGGAAAAATAATGGCATGAAAAACAATATTATCCTTGCCAATAAAATGTACCAGTTTGGTATCCTTGTCGTGCCAGTAAGGTTTCCAGTCTTTGTTATTATCCAAAGCCCATTGCCTGGTGGCGCTGATATAACCAATGGGTGCATCAAACCATACATACAATACTTTGCCTTCGCCACCCGCTACCTCTTTGGGAAGCGGCACGCCCCAATCCAGGTCACGTGTAACGGCCCTTGGCTGCAAACCCAGGTCCATCCAGCTTTTACACTGGCCAAGTACATTTGCTTTCCAATCGTCTTTATGTTCGGTTAATATCCATTCCCTCAAAAATGCTTCGTGTTTATCCAGTGGTAAAAACCAATGCGTGGTTAATTTTTTGGTTGGGGCATTCCCGCTTAATGTACTGCGTGGATGTATCAACTGATCGGGACTTAAAGACGTACCGCATTTTTCGCACTGGTCGCCGTAGGCATTTTCATTTGCACAAACCGGACAAGTACCAATAATATACCGGTCGGCTAAAAAGGTCTTTGCTTCTTCATCGTAATACTGTTCTGTTTCCTTCTGAATCAGGTCGCCCTTATTATTTAAAGCTGTAAAAAACTCCTGAGCCGTTTCGTGATGCAGGTCTGATGAAGTACGGTGGTAAATATCAAAAGAAATACCCAGGTCGGCCATATTGCTTTTAAGCATGGCATGGTATTTATCCACTATTTCACGGGGCGTGGTCTTTTCCTTCATGGCCTGAATGGTGATGGCGGCACCATGTTCATCGCTGCCGCAAACATATACCACATCTTCTTTTTTTGCACGCAGGTAACGTACATAAATATCGGCAGGCAAATAGGCTCCAGCCAGGTGGCCAATGTGCTTGGGCCCGTTGGCATAAGGCAGGGCCGAAGTAATTAAATATCTTTTAGGTTGTTTCATTGCGGTGCAAAAATACCTAATCAGCGGGCAATACCGAAATTTGAGTAAATTCAACCTTTGAAATGAGCTATAGAAAAGTGTTGAAACAGTATAAAATGGCTAATGGTCAAATTTCAGGCATATACTGTTTGGGCGGAAATGTGGCAGGAATCAATAATTATAACGTATGAATCGCAAACATTTTATTTCTTCCTTTATTCCGCTGGCTGCCACACTGGGCGCTGCAGCCAGGGGCAAAACCTTTATCGGTCCGGATTCTCCCGTTGTTAAACCTCCTTACCTGAAAGCCGGAGACACGGTTGGCATTTGCTGTGCAGCTGGATTTATAAAGATGGAAGATCTGCAGCCAGCCCTGCTTAAACTCACTGAATGGGGATATAAGACCAGGCTTGGTTCAACCATTGGCAAAAAAGATTTTACTTTTGGCGGCACCGATGAAGAGCGGTTAAATGACCTGCAGCAGATGCTGGATGACAAAAGCATTAAAGCCATTCTGTTTGCCCGTGGCGGTTATGGAGGCATACGCATCATAGACCGGCTGAATTTTAAAAAATTTGACAAGGACCCGAAATGGATCATCGGTTTCAGCGATGCCACTGTTTTTCATGCACACATCAATGAAAAGCTGAGGTTGGCAACCATTCATTCAAAAATGTGCAATAGTTTTCCAACAGACTGGAACAACGCTGAGCCCTTGCAAAAGGAAACCATAGAGTCAATAAACCAATGCCTTAAGGGAGAACGAATGAAATATATTTTTACTCCCAACGAAAAAAACCGCACCGGCCTGGCGTTTGGAGAACTGGTTGGAGGTAATTTAAAAACGCTGGAAACACTGTCGGGCAGCACATCTGAAATACATACAAAGGATAAAATCTTATTTCTGGAAGACACTGGTGAATACCTGTACAGTATTGACCGCATGTTCTGGAACTTAAAAAGAAGTGGCAAACTGGACAAACTGAAAGGTCTGATCATTGGCGGCTTTAAAGTTAAACCGGATGACCCCGGTGAAGAATTTGGCAAAACCATTGAAGACATTGTGCTTGAAAAAGTAAGTGAATATAAATACCCGGTATGTTTTGATTTTCCCGTTGGCCACCAGAAAAATAATTTTGCCCTGAAGTGCGGCGTAACACATACATTGGGCGTACATTTAAACGAATGCCGGTTAACAGAAGCAATATGATAAAACTTCCTCCGTATTTAAAAAAAGGCAGCCTGGTGGGCATTACCTGCCCTGCCGGTTACATGGCTGCAGAAAAAGCACAAACCTGTATCAGCACCCTGCAAAGCTGGGGCTTTGATGTGATGGTGGGCAAAACACTGGGCAGCAAATCAAAAAATTATTTTAGCGGAACCGACGAAGAAAGGGCCAATGAACTACAGGCCATGCTGGATGATGAGCATATTAACGCCATACTTTTTGGCCGCGGAGGTTATGGTATGGGCCGTATTATTGACCGGCTTGATTTTACAAAATTTAAAAAGAACCCGAAATGGGTGATTGGGTTCAGCGATATTACCATTTTACATGCCCACCTGTATTCAAAAATAAAAGTGGCCTCATTGCATGCACCTATGGCAGCTGCTTTTAATGATGGCGAAAATGAATTCATCCAATCACTGCATAAAGCCATAACCGGCAAAAAAGCAAACTACCGCTGTGCGGCCCATCGGTTTAATAAACCCGGTATTGCCACTGCTGAACTGGTTGGCGGCAATCTTTCCTTACTGGCACATATCACCGGCACTGCATCAGAGATCAACACCAAAAACAAAATACTTTTTATTGAAGATATTGGCGAACAGGTGTACAACACCGACCGGTTGCTTTACCAGTTAAAGCGCAGCGGAAAGCTTAAAGACCTGGCAGGGCTTATTGTGGGTGGTTTTACTGATGTGCAGGATACGGAGCGGCCATTTGGAAAAAATGTGTATGAAGTGATACAGGAAATTATTGGGGAATATAACTACCCGGTTGCTTATGGTTTTCCGGTAAGCCATGGTAAAGAAAACCTTGCTTTAAAAATCGGGGTTAACTACACGCTTAAAATCACCAATGCAAAAACAGCATTATCGGAAGAGTAAGCAATCTTAAAAAGTTGTCAGCCTGACACACTATATTTATCAGAGGTTTAATAAACTGTCGAGTTTCTTTTTAAACAGATCAAAATCATTGAGGTTGTGGTGTGTTCCCTTTTGTATGGTTATAAATTCATCCCGGGGTTTTAACACCTGCTTCAACCTTGCAGCATTGCGGTAAGGTATCACACCATCATCTGTTCCGTGAAAGATACTGATGGGATAATTTACATCACCTAAAAATTCGTTTACAGGTATTTTATAGATACTCATTTTATTTGCCGGGTAAATGGGAGCATAGCAGCTGAAGAGGGTTGGAATACTGTAATACGGCGTTTCCAGGATCAGCCTCTGATTATTTGATTCTGAAGCTACATATGCTGCAATGCCCGTGCCCAGTGATTTTCCGTAAATGATGATGCTGTCTTTACCAAATCTTGAGGCAGCCATCTTTTGTACCTGCATCGCCTGTTCATATATTTTTTTTTCGGTGATCTTTCCGGTGCTTTTACCAAAGCCGGGATAATCTTCCATCCATACTTCGTAGCCGTGTTTGGTAAAATTGGCGGCAAATTTTGCATACCGTTCAATATTTTGACGGTTGCCATGATAGTAAACCACTACGCCCCTCCTTACGGTATCTGCCGGAAAGAATTTGATCATATTCACCGTATCTGTTTCATTCATGGGGATATTCACTTCCTCAAAAGGGACCTTAAAATCAAATACATACCCATTGCTTAATTTTTCGGGATGAAACAGGAATTTTTCCTGCAACGTATATAAGATGATACCGATAACACAGTATAGGAGGGTGAGTACTTTAAGCCAGCGGAAAATTTTTATTCGGGTCATGAGGCGCAAAGTTATCCCTTAATCACTTAATCCGTTAATTAGTTAATTGGTTAATTATTTTGGAAAGAATACAGATCGACAAATTAACCTGTTTATTAGTATTGCAGGATATCCCTGATAAAATTATGGTATCCCGGAAAAGAGGGCAGGTTGTTATGCCCGCCACCGGGAATGCGTATAAGCGTGATCTTACGCGGATTAAGGGCCTGCAGTTTTTCGCTGTTGCTGATGGGTATTAACCAGTCTTTGGTACCATGCAGAATATAGGTATGGCAATTCACTTTGGTGATCCATTTATCGGTACGCATATGAAAGCGCAACACCAAACGCACCGGCAACATGGGTAAAAACCGCTCCACTACTTTTTTAAAACTGAAATAAGGCGCATCTAAGATCAGGTAGCGTGGTTTGTTATCGCTGGCCAGTTTGGCAGCAAACCCACTGCCCATACTGCGGCCATATACCAGCATATGCTGCTCATTATATTTTGCTGCCAGGGTTTCGTACACAAACTGCATATCGCTGAGCATGTCTTTTTCATTACGCTTGCCGGTGCTTTTACCAAAGCCCCGGTAATCAACCAAAACAACATCATATTGATAACGGTAAAAATCTTTGGCATATTTGGCCCAGCCCTTTATGCTGCGGCTGTTGCCATGAAAATAAAGCACCAGGCCCAAAGGCTTATCTACCTTAAAGTGCAGGCCATTGATACGCACACCGGGCTCTACATCAAAAAACAATTCTTCAAAAGGCACATCAAATTTATAAATAAAATCCTGCTTTAATTTTTCGGGTTTGAAAATGAATTTTTCCTGTAAAAAATAAGCTACTACAGAAAGGGCAACAATGCCGGTGATGATATAGAGGATGATTTGTAACAAGCGTTAGTTCTTAGTTTTTAGTTCTTAGTTTTTAGTTCTTAGTTCTTAGTTTTTAGTTTTGCACCCTGTTAAATTAAGCATTCTCTCACAAACACAAAACCAAAAACACAAAACCCTAAACCTAAACTCCAAACTCTTTTCGCCAGGCTTCTGTGCCGCCGATGAGGTTTACCAGATTTGTAAAGGGGAGTTTTTGCTGCAAGCGCTGAATGGCAACCTGGCTGCGTATACCTTTGCGGCAATAGAGGATGACGGGTTTGTGGGTTGCAATGGCATCGATCTGCCGGCTAATTTCGTTTAAAGGAATTAACCGGCCGCCAATGTTGAATGCCTGGTGTTCATATGGCTCACGTACATCTATTAACTGAAAGTCTTCAGCATTATCAATTTTTTGTTTTAATGCTACGGCAGTTATTGAATTCATATACCTGGTCTCTTAAAGCACACTTTCACTAACAATTACTTTTGGGTTCTTATAAAGCATTTTTACTTTAAAATAACCCCATTTTTCATTCTCGGTTATTGATTTATAAAATATAAACTGCCTTACTTTTTTATTTTTGTCTCTATAAGTTATTAAGTATCCGAAATGCATCATACCCGCGATAGTACAACTTGCTATATCTCTTTCAACCCGGATCATATCCATGTAATCTATTCTGAGATCATCTCCAGTGAAAGTAATCGAATCATCACCATAACTAAATCCCGAACTAATTCCGCCGCTTCCTTTATTATAAAAATATCCCAGTACAATAAGTACAATCAATATGATCCAAATTTCCATCTACAGACTGGTTTATTTAAAACAATTACTCTTACATAAATAAAAGAAGACTGTAATCAAATACTCCAAACTCCCCCTTTAGGGGGCCGGGGGGTTTTACTCCTCCTCATCAGTATATACCCGCTTCAGCTTTAATTTGCTTACCGGTGCAATTATGAGCGGGAATTTCTCTACCTGTACCGTATTCTGCTCCAGGCCAAAACCTTTTTCCTCGCTTAGTGAAATCTCTTTCAGCCAGAAATACACTTTCATAACGATCCTTTCAAAGAAAGGCAGTTCATTATCCTGACTCAGGAATTTTTCCATTACCACAAACCTGAAATCGCCTACCACATTGTTTCGCTGCTGACTTTCGTAGCGGCTGGTCACATTCACTTCGCGGTTGGCCACCAGGTCTTCCACCACTTTTTTAAACATCAGGTTAATGCGTGGCGCCATGCGGAAACCAAGCCTGAATTCCACCCGTATAATATCATTGGGTATGATGTGCTCAACCGAATATTCGCAGGTATAAGGATCATCCATGGTATCTACGTGTACAAACCAGAAAATATCGGCACGTTTTGGTTTGCCGCTGAGAATGCTGTAAATAATTTTGTGCTCAATTTCTTTAGGGTTATTGGCACTGGTGAGGTACACCAGGTGAGTAGCGTATTTGGGTACCGATGTATCGTTGCTCAGTTCTTCCAGTTTAGGAACGTATTCTTCCATCCGTACAAACTCCACATAGCGGTTTTTAATTTTGCGGCTGCGGTACCAGATGTACATTACTGAGAAGAGTACAAACCCGATCATCAAAGTAATATAACCACCATGCAGGAATTTATCCATCAATGCAACAATGAATGACCATTCAATAATTACATAAGCAATCAAAAACAGGTAGATCAGTGCGGGCTTAACGCGTTGTAACACCATATAATTGGCAAACAAAATGGTGGTCATGATCATGGTGGTAATGATAGCCAGACCATAAGCGGCTTCCATTTTAGATGACTCCCGGAAAAACAAAACAACACCTACGCAGCCAACAAATAAAAGCATATTAATGGCAGGTATAAAAATCTGTCCTTTGGCTTCGGTAGGATAATTGATCTTAAGCTTCGGCCAGAGGTTAAGCCGTATTGCTTCATTTATCAAAGTAAACGACCCGGTAACCATGGCCTGGCTGGCTATAATGGCTGCACTGGTAGCAATAATTACACCCGGCACAATAAACCAATTGGGCATGAGGTCGTAAAATGCATTGATCCCTTCGGTTTTGATGGTAGCATCGTTCAGTAATTTTCCGCTGTGGTGTTTTAATAAGCTGGCCCCCTGGCCAAAATAGTTGATCAGCAAACAGATCTTTACAAATATCCACGAAATGCGGATGTTGCCACGGCCACAATGCCCCAGGTCGCTGTACAAGGCTTCGGCGCCTGTTGTACAAAGAAAAACGGCACCCAATAACCAAAATCCTTCGGGATAGGTAAACAGGAAACGGATACCATAGTATGGATTTAAAGCACGGAAAATAGACCAGTCATCGCTGAGGTGTATAAGCCCTAAAACGGCCAGCATGCCAAACCAAACCGACATGAATGGGCCAAACATTTTACCAATACTGCTGGTTCCAAATTGTTGTGTAAAAAAGAAAACCGCAATGATGCTGATAACAATATATACAATGGTGTTCTGGTGCAGGTCGTGAAATGCAGGAAGTTCTTTTAACCCTTCTATAGCCGATGTTATAGAAATAGGTGGTGTAATAATACCATCAGACAAAAGTGCCGCACCTCCTATCATGGCCGGGATAACCAGCCACTTTTTACGCCGTCTTACCAGGGCAAATAGTGAAAAAATACCTCCCTCACCGCGATTATCGGCACGCAGCACCATAATTACATACTTTATGGTGGTAAGCAAAGTTATGGTCCAGATGATGAGCGAAAGGGTTCCCAGTATCAGCGTTTCATCAACCACCCTGCCCTTGATGATTGAATTGAATACGTACAGTGGAGAAGTACCAATATCACCATAAATAATACCTAAAGCAACCAATAGCCCGGCTGCGGTAACCTTGTTAACATGTTTTGACACAGAAAAAAATTAAACCTTTACCAGGGTAATTATGAAATATTGTTGAAGCTGGATATGCCATTTTTAAAAATGCAGGTACAAATGTATAGGTAAAACGTAAATACCCGGAGAATTATTTTTTATTTAATTCCCCAAACCAAAAAAATTTACATTATCTCATTTAACCCCTGCCTTATTTCTTTATCTCAGCCGTTTTTTCATACATTCTATGTACTTCCTTTAATTTGGCTATATAAATACTGCGGCCATGGGTACCCACCACCAGTTCATTTTCACGCTGCTGTACCACCATATCATGTACAGGTACGCGGGGCAGGTTATTATCCAGTGTTATAAAAGATTTACCCATGTTGAAGGATGCATATAATCCATTATCGGTACCCACATAAATGATATTTTCTTTTTTGGGGTCTTCGGTAACCACATTGATGGGTTCCATGGGCAGGTCGGTTGCCAGCTGCACCCAGGTGGTTCCATGATCTTCACTCATAAATAAATAAGCGCCAAAATTGTCGTTGCGGTAACCGTTCAGGGAAACATAAACCCTGCCTTCCTTATGGGCTGAAGGGGCAACACGGCTTATGTATAAGCCCTGCAGCGCTTTTGGCAGGCTGTTATTTATTCTCGTCCAGTTATAGCCGGCATCTTTGCTTACATGAATATTGCCATCATCTGTTCCGATGTATATCAACCCGAATTTCATAGGCGATTCAACCAGGGTGGTTGCCGTAGCAAAAGGCACATCGCCTTCCTTTGCACCATTGGTTAAATCGGCACTTAGGGGTTCCAGGTTTTCGCCTTTTTGCAGGCTGCGGTGAAAACGGTTGGTACCGTAATAAAAAATATCCTGGTTGTGTTTGCTGAGCCAGATGGGTGTTTGCCAGTTAAAGCGGTATTTGGGTTCTCCCAGGTCGGGCCTGGGATAAATAAATAATCTTTTACCCCCTTCTGTACTTCTGCGGCCATAAAAACCAAACTGCGAACCGGTATAAGCAGTTTTGTTATCCCTTGTATCAACCTGTACCTGCATACCATCGCCTCCGCCAATCTGTTTCCAGGGGTATATTCCTTCATAATCCCATTGATCAATATCCTTTGCAGTAGATGGGCCATACCAGGTGCCATTGTCCTGCAAACCACCGTAGATCTGGTAAGGCCTTGCATCATCCACCGTTATTTTGTAAAACTGCCCAACCGACGGTGTGTTGGCCTTAAACCAATGTTCGCCATTATCGTAAGTAACATTGCAGCCGCCATCATTACCGGCAATCCAGTGGCTGTCTTTGTTAGGGTTCATCCAGCATCCGTGCCAGTCGGCATGCGTGGCTTCATTGTCGGTTGCTTTAAATGTTTTACCACCATCAGTACTCAATAACAAATCATATCCGCTAATCACCACTTTATCTTCATTGGTATTGCTAACCGATATTTTTCCAAAATAATAACCGTAAGTATTGTAGGTATTCAGTCCTTTGGTATTTACTTTGCGCCAGTTCAACCCGGCATCATCACTGCGGTACACTTCGCAACCAATGATGGGTGTTTCAAATAATGCAGTGTTGGCATCAAACAGGTAATTGTAAATTTCTGTTGGCTGTATTTTATCAGTTTTTACCAGTTCTTTTACAGATGCGGCTGTATATTTTTCCTTAAAATTATTTTTTATTAAAAAACTGTCTAATTTTTTATCATCCAGTGCTGCAAAACTTTCTTTGGTAAGGTCTTTAAAATTTTTAAGTACATAATTGGTATCCGTTTTTTTCAGTGCCGTATCGGGCCTGCGGCCCTGGTTATCCAAAGTGGCATAAATGATATCGGGGTTCGATCCAAAAACAGCAATACCGATCCTGCCTACCCCATCGCCCACAGGAAAATTTGTAGCAGATGTGGTTAGCAGTTTCCAGTTGTTGCCACCATCGGTACTTTTATAAATACCCGAAGTTTTTCCGCTCTCCTCAAAATTCCATGCCCTCCGGGTACGGTACCACATGGCCGCATACAGTTCATCGGGATTTTTGGGATTGATGTCCATATCCACAGCACCGGTATTTTCATCAACAAACAATACCTGATTCCAGGTTCTACCTCCATCGGTTGTTTTGTAAATGCCACGTTCTTTATTGGGAGAGTATAGATGCCCAAGCACAGCTACCCAGGCAATATTGATGTTGTTGGGGTGCAGGTTTATTTTACCAATGTGATGACTTTCGGGCAGGCCCATATATCCCCATGTTTTTCCTTTGTCGGTACTTTTATATACGCCCAAACCGCTGTAAGAAGACCGGCTGCTGTTGGCCTCACCGGTACCCACCCAAATAATTCCTTCGGCCCAGTTAACGGCAATATCTCCAATACCAAAAGCATTCTCTTTATCGAAAACCGGTACTAAACTTTGTCCGTTGTTTTTGGTGTACCACAGGCCACCTGTGGCATAGGCCACATAAAACTCGGTAGGGTCGGCCGGGTTTACATCCACATCCACCACGCGGCCACTCATGATGCTGGGGCCCACATTACGAAATTTAATGCTGTTGAGGGTTGTATCTTTCTCCAGTAATTTTCTTTTCTGTAAACCGTTTAATCTTTCTGCAGCAGCAGTTGGCTTTACCTGAGCCTGCGCAGAATTAACAATTACTAAAAGCAGTATTATTGTAATTTTGATAATATTTTTCATCCGAACTTCTTTGGTTTGAAATTAGCAAATAATAAAATAACAGTTTTATGCAGATCTTAAAAATACGGCAATTGTTAGTATTGACCATACTGCAGTTTTTGTTTTTTACAAGCGGTATGGCACAATATAAAAGCTATAAGCTGAATGCCGAAGGCGATACCCTGAATGCCATTGACAAAAACGACATGAAACAGGGCAAATGGGTTTTACATGTTGAACCCCTCAGGGGCGAACCCGGTTATGAAGAAGAGGGCCTTTTTAAAAACAACAATAAAGAAGGCATTTGGCGTAAATACAGTTTGCAGGGTGATATTATTGCGGTAGAAGTATATAAACTGGGTGGTAAAGATGGTATACAGCAATACTATACCTACCTGGGCGATTTGATAAGAGAAGAAAGCTGGCGTGGCTATGACCCCGATGCCCCTTATGATACCATTGCCGTATATGGCGAAGGCAACAATGAAATTATTGATTACAAGATCGTAAAAGCCGACCAGTACAGTGTACGGCATGGCGAATGGAAATATTACGATGCCGGAACCGGCCGGCTGGTAAAGGTTGAAAAATATGAACGCGGTCATTTGGAAACACCAAACGACAATAAAAAGACCGTGGCTGCACCGCCGGCAAAAAAGAAAGAAGTAGAAAAAACCCCTGAAATGCTGGAATGGGAAAAGAAAAATAAAGGGAAGAAGAATGTAGTAAGGGATGGAAGGACCTATTCGGGTGGATAGTTGTTGTCTGGCCCCTGTGAATGTCCCTGAAAAATATAACTGCATGAATTACTTCTCGCCCCGGTTCGTGGCACACGAAACGTTCGCTTTGTTCTGTCTCGCCCCGGAACGAAGGCGAAAATGATGGTTCTGGTGGCCTGACAACTACAACCTGCCAACAGATTATTTTGTGGCCATTGCAAAGGCCCTGCAGAAAATTAAAGACTTTCATTAATTGAAGCATACACATTCTTGCAGTGTATACTTAGTTGCCTGACAGGAAAAACCGCTGAAAGAATAACAAATGAAAAGGAATGGCATAGCTCCAGTAATCCCAGTTATGGGCCCCGGGCCTTTCAACATAGGTATGTGGTATTTTTAGCTGCAGCATTTTCTGATGCAGCCTGCGGTTGCCACCAATAAAAATATCTTTATCGCCACAATCTAAAAATATTTTTACGCCGGTGTTGGTATACTTTTCTATTAAATCAATGACGGTCATATTGTTCCAGTTGTCAGCCTGTAAAATGGTATCACCAATTCTTTTCATGATATCAAAACGGTTTTTGCTTTCTTTCAGATCTACTCCCCCGCTCATACTGGCAGCTGCACCAAACACATCGCTGTGCCGCAAAGCCAGGTACAGTGCACCATGTCCGCCCATGCTTAAACCGGTAATGGCGCGGTGTTTTTTATCAGCTATGGTTTTATAGTTTTTATCAATAAAATGTACCACTTCGTTTGCCACATGTGTTTCGTAACGGTATGTGGTATCGATCGGGCTGTTAAAATACCAGCTGCTTTTTGCGCCATCCGGGCATACGATCAATGCCTGGTATTGATCTGCATAATGGGTTAATTCCGGCACCCGTATGATCCAGTTGCTGTACCAGCCATCATACCCGTGCAGCAGGTACACTACCGGATATTTATTTTTCTTTTTTTTATAGCTATCCGGTTTTATGACAACAGCCTTTATGTATTTGTGCATGCTGTTGCTGTAGATATCAACCGTATCCACCCTTCCGGCAAATGAACGGGTTGAAAAGCTGTACACAAAAATCAGGAGGAAGATGTATCGCATATCCTGTAATTTAGGTAAAACCTGCTATAAAAAAACTGTTCCGTTTTTGGGCGGAACAGTTTTCTCAATCTTAAATTGTAACTATTTTACTTAATCTCTTTCTGCATCGGATTTACTCCCATACCTGCACCTCTTGGTCCACGGCCTCCGCCACCACCTTTAAACAACTGGAATTTGCTGGGCGTTGTAATTGCAGGCCAGGTATTGTTATTGGTATTGATGTCGGCTGTTTCCCGCATTGGATCCAGCTTTATTGAAACCACTTCTTTATTCTTCATAAAGGTTTTAATCACTTTATTCTCATTCTTGCGCCAAACATATACTGGTATGCGGTCCACTTCTTTTGAACCATCCTTAAAGGTCCACTCAATGATAATGGGCATTACCAAACCACCTTTATTACTGAAAGTAAGTTCATACATATTTTTATCTCCGGCTATTTTAAAGCGTTCGGCTTCAGAATAGTTATCAGCGGCAGTTGGTGCCGGTGATGTAATTTCAAACGGCGTGCTGTCTACTTTTACCAGGTCGCGGCCATATCTCCAGTAAAAATCCCTGAGTGAAGGATCGGCATCTGTGGCAAAAACAATTTTTTTATCCTCCCGGTTCCTGATCTTCGAGATATCATCAAAAGTATTGAGCTGTGGTTTTTCCACGCGTATTTTTCTTGTGGTTGGTCCTGCATTTCCGGGTGCAGCCGGAATATCTGTATTCAGCACAGCCCACTTAACGGTATCCAGCGAAATGTCGCAGGGCTCTGTTCCGAAAAACCATCCACGCCAGAACCAATCCAGGTCTTCTGCACTGGCATCTTCCATCGTGCGGAACAGATCCGCAGGTGTTGGATGTTTAAAAGCCCAGCGCCTTGCATATTCTTTAAACGCATAATCAAAACTTTCGCGGCCCATAATGGTCTCACGCAGTATGTTTAAACCGGTGGCCGGTTTGCTGTAGGCATTGGGCCCAAACTGAATGATATTTTCGCTATTGGTCATGATAGGCTCCAGCATATCTTTTGGCAGCTTCATGTAATCCACGATCTTGTAAGCAGGTCCTTTTCCAACCGGAAATTTGTTATCCCACAATTCTTCGGTTAAATATTCCACAAACGAATTCAGTCCTTCGTCCATCCAGGTCCATTGCCTTTCATCGCTGTTGATGATCATGGGAAAAAAGTTGTGACCCACTTCATGTATCACCACACCCAGCATTCCATTTTTTGTTCCTTCGCTGTAAGTGCTGTTGGCGCTGTAATTGCCACTGGCATCTTTTTCTGTGCGGCCAAAGTTGAAACAGATCATCGGGTATTCCATTCCGTTAGCTGCTTCCAGGCTTTGAGCCACGGGGTATGGATAAGGAATAGTGAATTTTGAATAGGTTTTGATCGTATGCGCCACTGCTTTTGTACTGTATTTGCGGTACAATGCGTATGCTTCTTTTCCATAACCGCTCATACACATTACTTTCTTTCCTTCAACCATAGTGGGCATGGCATCCCAAACAAATTTGCGTGAACTGCCCCATGCAAAATCACGTACCATATCTGCTTTAAAGATCCAGGTTTTCTTTTGGGTTGATTTTTGTTTTTCACTGGCAACTGCTTCAGCAAGGGTTACAATTTCTGTAACATCGGTTGCAGTTTGTGCTTTTTGCCAGCGTGCAAATTGCGCAGGCGTAAGCACCTGCTGAAAGTTTTGTCCAACCCCTGTTGACAAAACGATGTGATCTGCAGGAACCGTCATGGCTACTTTATAATTACCAAAAACCAGCGCAAACTCGCCACTGCCCACAAACTGGTGGTTTTGCCATCCCTGGAAATCGCTGTATACACACAGGCGTGGAAACCACTGCGTCATGGTATACAGATCATTTCCATCCTCAGGAAAATTTTCGTAACCTCCGCGGCCACCGTACTTGGTTCTTTCAATAATATTATAGTTCCAGTCTACTTTAAAAATATACTGCTGCCCTGGTTTTAATGCCTGTGGCAGATCAATACGCATCATGGTTTTATTAATGGTATAGCTAAGTGATTTACCCGTTGCATCAGCAACGCGGGTAATGTTAACACCATATTCCCTGTTCTTATCAACCTTACCGCCATAGCGTGTAATATCATCTTCACTTATACCCCTGGGCATGTTATTGCTACCCTGATAACCGGAATTATTCGTGTTGCTGTGCTCATTTTCATCCAGCTGTAACCACAAATAAGTAAGTACATCCGGTGAATTGTTTACATAGGTGATGGTTTCTTTGCCAATTAAGCGACGGTTGGGCTCATCCAGTTCGCAGGTTATATCATAATCAGCACGCTGTTGCCAGTACTTTGGCCCGGGGGCACCACTGGCAGTACGATACTCATTGGGTGTTGGAAGAATGGTTCCCAACTGCTCAAACCGGTTACCGTGGTTGCTGCCAGGATTATTTTTAATATCCTGGGCATGGGCACTGATACCGATGAAAAGCAAAAAAACAAAAGCTGTTAATTGTTTCATATTATATTATTGAGTGTTTAATTTTTATGTTAATAAGGCAGGAAAACGTTCCCATGCCATTTTAAATGCAATGCTTAATGCAAGTATTGAAATGATCCAAACCCAGCATTTTCTGTTAAGCCCGGCTTTATTGACCAGCAGAAAACTTACCAACAAGATCCCCGTAACTACCATGATCTGTCCGGCTTCCAGGCCCACATTAAATCCAAACAGGCTCCAGCCCACTGATTGATCTTTTGCCAGCATAAAACGAATGGCATTGGCAAAGCCCAACCCGTGTATCAACCCAAAGAACAGCGCTAAAAAATAATTCAGCCTCAGGGATCTGGGCTTAAAATCTTTTTCCAGCAGATTTAACACAGCGGTTATAACAATTGTACAGGGTATTAAAAACTCTACCCATACATCGTTAACCCGTACAAGGTTGTATACACTTAACACCAGTGTAAGCGAGTGGCCAATGGTAAAGGCGGTTACCAAGATCAGTACCTGTTTCCAGTTATTGATAAGATAAACGGCACTTAAAGCCAACACAAAGAGCAAATGGTCAAGCGCATCCCATGCAATAATATGCTCCCAGCCCAATTTAAAATAAAATCCTAAATCCTGCATGAAAGGGTTTATAATTGCCTGTTTATATTAGTTTTGCCTTGCAATGTATCTTTAAAGAAACGATTTTTTATCAATCTGATAGCTAAATGGCAAGTTTTTTATTTAAATGGTTAATGATTGGCGGCCTGGTCTTCAATCCTGCGGCAACATATCATCCCATATTTGTAAGTGTTACTGAAATTGAGCATAATGCCAAAGACAAAACACTGGAAATAAGCTGTAAGATTTTTACAGATGATTTTGAAACCACCCTTCGGGCTGCTTATAAAACCTATGTTGACCTGCTGAAACCAAAGGACAGGAACGCCATGAATAAACTGGTAGCGGATTATGTACAAAAACACCTGTTGATAAAAGTTGATGGAAAACCGGTTGCCCTGGAGTTTTTGGGCTACGAACAGGATGAAGAAGGCATTACCAGTTATTACCAGGTGAACAATATACCTGCTGTAAAAAAGCTGGATATTACCAACAACATTTTATTTGAGTATAAAAAAGAGCAGATCAGCATTATACATACCAACATAAACGGCAATAAAAAAAGCAGCAAACTTGTAAATCCGGAAGACAGGTATAGTTTTGAGTTTTGACGAATGACCAATGACCAGTGACCAATGACCAGTGACTATTGACTATATCCCTAATCCTCCATATCCTCTTTAAGTTCATCAGATATCCGCACCAGCAGTTTATCAATGCGCTGCCCGTCCATGTCAATAATTTCAATATCAAATCCATTCCATTCAAAACTTTCGCCGGTTACCGGTATATGCTCCAGTTCATGTAAAACAAAACCGGCAATGGTATCAAAATCGTGTTCCCCTTCATTCATCCATTCGGTTTTATCAAAATGGCTTAAAAAATCATAAAAAGGAATTTGGGCATCCACTAAAAAAGACCCGTCCTGCCGCTTTGTAATTTCATACTCTTCCTGCCCGCTTTGCGGAACATCGCCAATAATAGCTTCCAGCACATCATTCAGGGTAATCATGCCTTCCAGTGTGCCGTATTCATTTACAATAAAACAGGTGTGTATCTGGGTTGATTTAAATTTTTCGAGCAATTGATAGGCACTGTTATTTTCAGGTACAAACATAGCCGGCTTGCTCAGGTCTTTTAACGGGGTTGATGACGGTGCTTTTACAATATCCTTTACAGATACCACTCCTTTTATTTCATCTACAACCTTATCGCAAACCGGGTAGGTAGAGTAAGTAAGTTCAGTAAACCTGTCTTTAAACTGCTGTACCGTATCCTGTTCATCAAACCATACAATATCGGTGCGGTGTGTCATCAGCGAGGTTATATTCCTGTCGCCCAGGTGAAATAACCTTTCAATGATTTCCTTTTCTTCTTCTTCAATGGCCCCATGCTCACTCCCTTCGGCAACCATGGCTTTTATCTCTTCTTCGGTTACCTGGTTATCGGTTACTTTCAGATTAAAAAGCTTAACAATTACATGTGTGGATGAAGTAAGCAACCAGATAAAAGGAAAGGTTATTTTGCTTAACCAGCTCATGGGCCTGGCAAAATTCTTGGCCAGGTATTCAGGTCGCGACAGGCCAATTCTTTTAGGCACCAGCTCGCCCAGCACAAGTGAAAAATAAGTAAGTATCACTACGATCACCGTGGTGGCAATTCCATTGCTGTAATCCCTGGACCAGTCATACCGGCTGAAAAATTCAGCAATGGGCGTTTTTAAATTTTCGCCCGAAAAGATACCGGTTAAAATTCCAATAAGTGTTATGCCAACCTGTACAGTAGATAGAAAAACATCGGGGCTATTGGCCAGTTTAAGCGCTTCCTTAGCTTTTGCATCACCTTTGTTTGCCTGCCCCTCCAGCCTGGCTTTTCGGGCCGAAACCAGTGCTATTTCGGCCATTGAAAAAACACCGTTAATCAGTATCAGGCCCAATATGATCAGTATTTCTGTCATGTATTTTAGTCTAAACCACAGTTTTTGTTAAACATTTATACCACAAATATCTATAAACTATATTAAATGGCATTTTACAGCAAAATTAAATCCTTTCAAAGCTAAAAATCCTGGTTTGTTACCTGAGCCTTTTCATAATGACCCTGTTAAGGATATAAGCGGTAATGTAACCAATAAAGCAACCTAAAATACCACCTCCAATTATATCTCCGGGATAATGTAAGCCTACATAAACCTGGGCATAGGAAATGAAAAAAGCCCATATAAAAAACAGCAACATCCAGTTACCAAGATAATTTTTTAAAGCCATATATAAATACATGGCAACACCAAAATGATTGGCTGCATGAGAGGAGGTGAAGCTGCCACTGCCAGGCCTGTAATGCATTAAAAACCTGATCATGGTTGCCATATCAGGATCGTTGCAGGGACGCAACCTGTCAAAATAAGGTTTAAATATCCTGCTGCTTATACCATCAGTGAGTGAAACAGTTATAATGCCAAAAGCAATGATCCAAAATGCCTGCTTTTTATAATTGATGACTACCAATAAAATAAGAAAAAGGTAAAGTGGCAACCACATGTTCGAATTGCGGAGCCAGGGCATTATCCAGTCAAAAAATGAATTTGTCCACTGCCCGTTTATCAGTTTAAAAAATTCTTTGTCAAGTTGAATAAGTTGCTGCATGGCAGAATTAATGAAATGATTTATTTGAAAGTAAAGAAATTATTTGCCAGAAAGTTCCATATAAAAACCATAAGTATTGCCAGCAATTTTGCCTGGTAAAAATTCTTTTCTTTTTTTTGATGAAAAAAATAAAGAAATGTTGTGTTCAGCAATAATCCTATTAAACTTACCACAACAAATATAATAAACTCCTTTAACCACAGGGGATTGCTGCTGGTAAATGTCCATTGCCGGTTAATACTGTAATTACTAATAACAGCCAGGGTAAAACCACAACAGTTGGCAATATATTTATTCCATTTTAATTTTTCCTTGCATAGCCAGGTGGTGCCAAAATCAATCATCATACCCAGGCACCCCACCAGGCCAAATTTGAACATTTTAATAATGAAAGGGTACATGAAATATTATTTAGAATGGTCCTTCCGGGTTATCAAAGTAATTGCAAATGTATCCAATACATCCTTTCTGGTTTTATAATTGAGGAAAGTTCCATTAACCTGGCTTACATGAAAATAGGGAAAGGTTTTTAATGAATTTAAAGTCACCGAATCTGTATTGATATCCTTCAGATCATGCACCGCAGAAAATAAAAACAATGAATCGGTACCGGCAAGGTTATATATAGTTGTTACTTCAGGATTACTGTAATCCACTTTTCCATCATAATAAAAATCGAAACTGGTGGACAGGCATTTATACAAAGTTACTTTCGGCCTTGCCTGTTGCTGATCAAGCCATTTACCGGCCATCATACCAGCCTGGTATTTTAATAGATCAGGATAAAAAAGGCAATTTAAAAACACTGCTACAATCAATGCAAACCCAATATTTTTTTTAAGCACCGCCAGCAGTGTATTGTTTGTCTTATAAAAAAGTGTTGCTGCAGCCATTAAGCCAGATACAATAAAAAACCAAAGTACCGAATTGAAAGAATAAAAAATAATGATGCCGGTTATAGCGGCAAAAACCAATCCAAATAAAACTGAATGAAAAACATTGATACGCTTCAATGCCTTTTCTGATGGAACTTCCAGCAGGTAAGCAGCCGTCATCATAGCAAAATGAGGAAAAAGTATTACAATATAATGTGGCAACTGAAATTTTGAAACGGTAAACATGATAAAACTAAACAGGGCACTTCCGCCGATAATCCATCGTTGCAATACCGGTTCAGCCGTTTTTTTCTTTCCGGAAAAATTTATGACAGCAAGTACAAGCAATACAGACCAGGGCATAAATGCCCATAATGTGGTATGCAGAAAAAATAAAGGATCGCCCTTGCCGGTTATGGGGCCATTATTAAAAAAGCGGCCAAACTGGCTGTCCCAGAAAAAGAACCGCAGGCCAGAAACATTGGTTTTGCCATAAACAACTATTTCCGGGTGCCGGTCAAATTGCAGGTAGAGTGAATAGAGTTCAGGCAAAATAAAAATAAAGACCAGCAATACAAAAAGATACCATTTGGGTTGTAAAAATTCTTTCCACTGCTTTGTGCGTATCCAGTAAATAACAAACCCAACAGCAATGGTTATCAGCACAAAAATACCCTTCGTCATGGAAGCGCAGGCGGCAAATAAAGCTGCTGCAACAATATGCCAGAACCATTTGGTTTCTAAAGCACGGTACATATGATATATGGCTGCTGCAACAAAAGCTGTAAGGTAAATTTCTACCTTGCCATCAAAATTTGAAATAATGATATGCAGGGCACTGCCATATATAATTGTAGCAAGCCTGGCTGTTTCTTTTGAATAAACAACAGCTGCTAAACGGTAACAGTAAAAAAGAGAAACAACAAATAAAATAAAGGATGGAAGCTTATAGGCAAAAGCTGTGTAGCCAAATATTTTAAAACTGATAGCTGTCAACCAAAAAGGCAAGTGCGGCTTGTCAAGCCAATCGGCTCCGTTTACCCATAAAAAAAGCCAGTTTCCACTTTTGGCAATTTGCTTGGCCAATGCGGCATATATGGTTCCGTCTGGTTCCAGTATTTCATTGAACAATCCGGTAAAATTTAAACAGATAACAAGCCCGAGTAAAAATAAAAAAGATTTTTTTGAGAGCTGGTTCGCAGGCATGAAAACAGTTTTTTAAACTGTTCAAATATATTGATTAATCACTTAGCATAAATTCAGGTTAATGCAAAACCAATTAAGTAATTGTTAGAATTTGGCAGCTTATACAATAAAAATGTCTATTTTCATACTTCATTTTGCTAACGGATTATTCAAAACAGATATTTGTCATATATCGTGCATCAAACTTGCTATGCTAAAAGTCCCAAAGCTTATACGCTGGATATTTTCGTTGATTTTAATTTTTTTGCTAACATTGACAATCTCACGATTTTTCATCTTTCTCAATTTTAATCCCCCTGGTAGAGGTTTTTCTGTTTCTGCTTTCATAATGGGGTTAAGATACGATGCCCGGGTGGTATGTGTCATTGGTTTTGTTATTATGCTTTTATGCGCCATACCTGCTTTAAACCCCTTTAAGAACATAAAAGCAAATCGCTTCTGGAATATCCTGTTGTCATTGCTTTTTATGATCATGGTTTTAATACTTGTAATTGATTTTTACCATTTCGATTACCTGCAACAGCGGTTAAACGCAACCGCCTTAAATTATTTGCAGGATGCTGGTATTTCAATGAATATGATATGGCAAACCTATCCGGTAGTGATGATAGTCATTGGCATGATCATGCTTTCATTTTTTGTAAAAACCGGTTTTAACAGGCTACTAAAGAGCTTTCATCAAAATAATACATCCAATCATAAAAGCAAATTGTTGTTTGGCGTTTCTTTTCTGTTGTTTGCCATTTGCATATTTGGCAAATTAGGGCAGTTCCCCTTACGCTGGAGTGATGCTTATTCATTAAATGATGATTTTAAGGCAAACCTGGCCTTAAATCCTTTCCAGAGTTTTTTTAGCACCTTAAAATTCAGAAACACTTCATACAATTTAGCCAAAGTACGGGCTGCTTACCCCCTCATGTCGGATTACCTGGGTGTACAAAAGCCCGACAGCACTTCCCTGAATTTTGAAAGGGTTTACCAGGCCACAGATGCTGCCGGCTTTAAACCAAATATTGTGCTGGTCATTTGCGAAAGCTTCAGTGCATACAAAAGCAGCATGTTTAATAACCCGTTGAATACAACCCCGTACTTTAACGGGTTGTGCAAAAATGGGGTGTTTTTCGACCGCTGCTTTACCCCGGCTTATGGCACAGCCCGTGGCGTGTGGGCCACCATCACCGGTGTACCCGATGTAGAAAGCCCTAAAACCGCAAGCCGTAACCCCAATGCCGTTGATCAGCATACCATCATCAATAGTTTTACCGGTTATGAGAATTTTTATTTTTTAGGAGGAAGCGCCACCTGGGCAAACATACGGGGCGTATTAACCAACAATATTAAAAACCTACAACTTTATGAAGAGGAAGATTATTCGGCAAAAAAAATAGATGTGTGGGGCATCAGCGATAAAAATCTTTTGCTGGAATCGAACAATATCTTAAAAAAACAGACCAAACCATTCTTTGCGATCATTCAAACTGCCGACAATCACCGGCCATACACCATACCTGCAGAAGACAAGGATGAATTTAAACTGCTTTCCTTTTCGCCCGATTCGCTGAAACGGTCTGGCTTTGAAAGCAATGAAGAGATGAATGCTTTCCGGTATACCGATTTTGGTTTTGAGAAATTCATGGAAGCGGCGAAAAAAGAAGCTTATTTTAAAAACACCATTTTTGTTTTTGTGGGCGATCATGGTATCCGGTATAATGGCACGCTTGACTATTTTCCAAAAGCATGGACCGAACAGGGCCTTACCTGCGAGCATGTGCCCTTGCTGTTTTATGCACCTGGTTTGCTTAAGCCGCAAAGGATAAACAATGCTTGTTCGCAAATTGATATCATGCCCACCATTGCATCGCTGGCCAACATACCATACCGCAATAATTCACTGGGACGTAATTTATTTGATACCATGCACCATGATCAATATAAAACAGTTTCGCCCCGGGGAAACTATGCTTTTGTAATTGACCATGATGTACACAGCATTGGGATGGTGAGCGATCAGTATTATTATCTTAAAAATTTAAAGACCGGTAAAGAACAATTGGTTTCCATGCGGTTTAATGAGCCTGTTCCGGTTAATGCCGAAAGGGACAGCATACAAAATTACCTGCAAAGACTTACCGATGCTTACTACGAAACGGCCAAATATTTACTGCTGAATAATAAGAAGAAACCTTAAATTTTTTGGAACTTCTTTGTATTTTTTTCGCCACGAATTAGCACCAATAAAACAGAACCATTCGTGAAAATTAGTTTAATTCGTGGCAAACCAAATTCACATCGTGAATTGAAGATAAGTTTGTGGAAGTTTACAAGTTTCTAGCTACAGTTTTAGTATTTTCGCATACTTCGTTCAGGCTAAGGAAATAATAAACTATGCTGATAAGCTGGCGTGTACCAAAAACCATACAATGGATAGTTAAGCTATTCCTGATATACCTGTGCATTTTTACTGCCTTCCGTATGGCTACAGTGATCAGTTTTAAACCAAAAACAATTGGATTACTCGAACTGATACCCGCATTCTGGCTGGGTTTAAAATACGACCTGCGCTGGATATCCTTACTTTTATTGCCCATTGCCATTTTATCTGTATTTCCGCGGCTGTCACCTTTTACCAGCGTGCGTGGAAAAAAATTCTGGACGGCATACCTGGGTGTGGCCACTTTGCTGGTGTTGTTTTTTTATGGAGCCGATTTCGGACAGTTTGCCTACATCAACGCCAGGCTCAATGCCGATGCCCTCATCTTTGCTGAAGACCCCCGTGAAAGTCTGCAAATGGTATGGCAGACTTACCCGGTAGTATGGATTCTGATTGGACTGGTGGGCGCTGTGATGATGATGACCTGGATGTTCAGGAAGCTGCACGTAGAGGTAACTGAAAAAAATATGAACATTCATAAATTTACCTACCGCCGCAGGTGGCACGCAGCTGCACTGTTGCTAATGGGTTGGTTTGTGTACGGATTTTTAACATTAAAGCCATTGGATTTTTTCAGGGCATTTAATTTAAATGATGAATTTAAAAGCAACCTCGCTTTAAATCCGTTGCAGAATTTTTTTACCACACTGCGCTTCCGCAATCCCGATCACAACAGCAGGGCAAATGATTATTATAACGACATGTGCCGGTTTCTGCAGCTGGAAAACCATCAAATTTCAAAAACAAGGTACGGCAGGCTGATCTATCCAGACAGTAAGGCTATTGAAAGCCAGCCCAATGTGATACTGGTACTCTGCGAAAGCTTCAGTATGTATAAAAGCAGCATGAGCGGAAACCCCTTAAACAGCACACCCTATTTTAACCAGATGTGCCAGGAAGGGATCTTTTTTGAACGCTGCTTTACCCCAAGTTTTGGTACAGCCCGGGGGGTTTTTGCTGCTTTAACCGGTATACCCGATGTGCAGTTATCTAAATTCAGCACACGCAACGAAGAATCGGTAAACCAACGTACCATTATCAATGATTTTGAAGGCTACGAAAAATATTATTTCATCGGTGGCCGTAGCCAGTTCAATAATTTTAAAGGGCTGGTTGCCAACATCAATAATGTGCATGTGTATGAAGAAGGAGGTTATAAATCGCCAAACCTGAATGTATGGGGCATCAGCGATAAAAATCTGTTTCTTGAAGCAAACGAAGTTTTGGCCCGCCAGGATAAACCCTTTTTTGCAATCATACAAACTGCCGATAACCACCGCCCGTTTGATATACCTGAAGAAGACAAAGATTTTGTACGAGAGCTGGTACCGGATGAAGACCTGAAAAAATACGGGTTTGAATCCTTAAAAGAATTTCACGCCTTTGCCTATACCGATTACTGCATTAAAAAATTTATGGAAGCCGCAAAAAGCTCCCCTCATTTTAATAATACCATTTTTGTTTTTACCGGCGACCATGGCGTGGAAGGCAATGCAAACGCCATTTACCCCAAAGCCTGGACAGAACAACGCCTGGGTGATGAGCATGTACCCCTGTTATTTTATGCACCGGCTTTGTTAACTCCTAAAAAAAGACCCGAGGCCGTTTCTCAAATTGATATTTTACCCACTATTGCCGGCATGATGCAGCAATCCTACTTAAACACTACTTTGGGAAGAGACCTGCTGAACCCGGCAAAAAAAGAAAACGCTGCATTCATTATTTATCATGCCCCGGGTTGGATCGGAGTAGTGAATGATGATTATTTTTTCAGAAAAAACATACGTTTTAAAAAAGAAGAACTGGTGCCTGTACGTGATAACCTGCCTGAACTGAACCACCAACAACAGGATTCTGTAAAAAAACACTTATCTCAACTTACTTCAGCCATTTATGAAACCGCAAGATGGATGCTCATTAATAATAAAAACAAATGATGCGCGTGTCAGGCCACTTCAAAAATATTTTAAACTGATAAAGACATTGTGTTTCTGGTGATCTTAAAGTTGCCGTGTATGCATAGTGGCCAGACACCTGATCAACCTTTCACTTTCTTCGCGATCATCAGCATCCGCTGCGACTTTTGTTAGGTGTCAGGCCACTACAAAAAGATTTTAAACTGATAAAGACATTGTGTTTCTGGTGATCTTAAAGTTGCCGTGTATGCATAATGGCCAGACACCTGATCAACCTTTCACTTTCTTTGCGATCATCAGCATGCGCTGCGACTTTTGTTAGGTGTCAGGCCACTACAAAAAGATTTTAAACTGATAAAGACATTGTGTTTCTGGTGATCTTAAAGTTGCAGTGTATGCATAGTGGCCAGGCACCTGATCAACCTTTCACTTTCTTTGCGATCATCAGCATGCGCTGCGACTTTTTTACATCATAATTTCCAAATGCATAATCTCCAAATACTTCCTGCATTTGCAAACCCTGGTAGGCAAACATTTCGGTAAAATCGCCCAATGAGAACTTGGCCACTTTTTCGGTATAGATCAATGGCTCCTGCAGGGATTCATCTTCAACTGCGATCTTTTTATAAAAATGTGTTTCATCGTACCATTTGGTAATATGAAAATTTATACCGTCAATTTCCTTTTCAGATCTGTGCACCAGGTGATCTTCAGCATAATGCACATTCAAAAAATCCATTACAAAGATCCCGTTCTTTCTTAATGACTGGGCAATGGTACGGATGGCATCATCGTGTTCACGTCTTGTATTGAAATAACCAAAACTGGTAAAGAAGTTAAATGCGTAATCATAATAATTTATCCAGAAAGGCAGCCGCATATCATGCTTGTAAAAATGAAGGTGATCGTTTTGAAATTGCAATGCTTCATGGATGCTGTCATCGCTCAGGTCAATACCTGTTACGTCAAATCCCTTATTGGCCAATTGAATGGAATGCCTGCCCTTGCCACAGGCTACATCCAGCATGGTGCTTCCGGGTGCTGGTTTCAGGTAATTGATCAGTTTGTCGATAAAGGCCTCTGCTTCCTTATCATCCCTGTTAAAATACAGCTGATGATAATAAGGCGAGTTGAACCAATCTTTAAACCAGGTATGTTGCATGGCAGCAAAGTTAAAGGAATACAGTGTAGGGTTTTGCGTTTTGTGTTTGGGGTTTTGTGTTTTTAAAATAAAAACAACCTGCAAAATAGCTGGCTACCGGCACCTAAAACACAAAACTGATAACCCAAAACCCTAAACCCTAAGTTTCTTATCTTTGCCCTCCCTAAAAGGATTTAGAATGGCATTGATAAAAAGTATTTCCGGCATACGAGGAACCATCGGAGGAAAAACAAACGAAAACCTTACCCCAGTTGATATTGTGAAATTTGCAGCAGCTTACGGAAGCTGGATATTACAACAAGGCAGCTCACAGCGTGCTGCAGACAATACCAAAATAGTTATTGGCCGTGATGGACGTATTAGCGGCGAAATGGTAAGCAACCTGGTGGCTAATACATTAATTGGCCTGGGGCTGGATGTGGTTGACCTGGGTTTGAGCACTACCCCCACCGTTGAAATGGCTGTCATTTTTGAAGAAGCAGCCGGAGGCATCATCCTTACTGCCAGTCATAACCCCAAAGAATGGAATGCTTTAAAGCTGCTGAACCATAAAGGCGAATTCATCAGCGGCGATGAAGGTAAACTGATTTTAACTGCAGCCGAAAATGAAGATTTTAATTTTGCCAAAGTAGATAAACTGGGCACTTACAGTAAAAATGAGACCCTTTTAAAAAAACATATTGATGCCGTTGTTAACTATGAACTGGTGGATGCTGCAGCCATAAAAAAGCAAAATTTTAAAATTGTGGTGGATGCCGTTAACAGCACCGGGGCCATAGCGGTACCAGCCTTACTAAAAGCATTGGGTGTAAAAGATATAGTGGTTTTAAATGAAGATGTGAACGGAAATTTTGCGCACAATCCCGAGCCCTTGCCCGAGCATTTAACTGAATTAAGCAGTGCGGTGGTTTCGCAGAATGCCAGCCTGGGTATTGCGGTTGATCCCGATGTTGACCGGCTTTGTTTTGTTTGCGAAGACGGCAGTATGTTCGGCGAAGAATATACGTTGGTGGCTGTAGCCGATTATGTGTTGGGGAACAGAAAAGGAAATACTGTTTCCAATATGTCCAGTACCAAAGCCCTAAAGGATGTTACTTTAAAACATGGAGGCCAGTATTTTCCCAGCATGGTAGGAGAAGTAAATGTGGTTAATAAAATGAAAACAGTTAATGCTGTAATTGGCGGCGAAGGAAACGGAGGCATTATTGTACCCGACCTGCACTATGGCCGGGATGCCCTGATCGGTATTGCACTTTTTTTAACTCACCTGGCCAAAAGCAAAAAAACCACCAGGCAGTTACGCAACACCTATCCCGATTATTTCATCAGCAAAAACAAAATTGAACTGAACAAGGGTACCGATGTTAAAACCATATTCGAAAATATTAAGGACCTGTATAAGAACCAGCCGATAAATGACGAAGACGGATTGAAGATAGAGTTTGACAACGATTGGGTACATTTACGTACCAGCAATACCGAACCCATTATACGAATTTATGCCGAAAGTAATTTTGAAACAACAGCAGATAATATTGCCAAAAGGCTGATGCAGGATATCGGGAAGATGATGTAAGAATGTTTTCAGTTTGTGGTTTGTAGTTTGTGGTTAAAGCCGTATTAAAATAATAACAGCTTTTCAAATTGCAGGCTCCCAACCACAAACTACAAACCACAAACAACAAACAGCTATGCAGAGAATTTATTTCGACAACGCCGCCACTACCGCACTTGATCCACAGGTGCTGGAAACCATGATGCCTTACCTGACTGAAAAGTTTGGTAACCCTTCTTCTATTTATTCATATGGAAGGGAAACCCGCATGGCCATTGAAACTGCCCGTAAAACCGTTGCAAAGATTTTAAATGCGCATCCCGCTGAAATATTTTTTACCAGTGGCGGCACAGAAAGCAGCAATACCGCTATCTCCTGTGCCATCCGTGACCTGGGCTGTAACCATATCATTACCTCTGCAATAGAACACCATGCCGTTGGCCATTCAGTTGAACACCTGGATAACCTGGACGTGGTAACAGTAAGCTATGTAAAATTATTGCCCAACGGACATGTGGATATTGATGACCTGGAAAAACTACTGGCTGCTGCTGAAGAAAAAACACTGGTGACTTTGATGCATGCCAATAACGAGATCGGCAATATTTTAGACATACATGCCGTAGGAGAATTATGTAAACTCTATGGCGCCGTTTTTCACAGCGATACCGTGCAAACCGTTGGCCACTTTCCATTCGACCTGCGCAATACACCGGTACATTTTATCACCGGGGCAGCCCATAAATTTCATGGCCCTAAAGGCGTGGGTATTTTATACATTAACGAGAACGTACGTATAAAACCCTTTGTACACGGTGGCGGACAGGAACGCAACATGCGTGCCGGCACCGAAAACCTATACGGTATTGTTGGCTTTGCCAAAGCGCTTGAAATGGCAACCGCCACCCATGAAGAAGACATGGCCTACATTGGTACGCTGAAGTATTACATGATGGACGAGCTGAAAAAAAATATTCCCGGCATTGCATTCAATGGCGATGCACTGGGCCGTTGTTTGTACACGGTGCTAAGTGCCAGTTTTCCCAAGACAGAAAAATCGGAGATGATACTTTTTAATCTCGACATCAATAATATTTGTGCCAGCGGCGGCAGCGCCTGCACCAGCGGCGCCGACCAGGGCAGCCATGTCATCCGTGCCATCAACAACAACCCCAACCAGGTTACCGTGCGTTTTAGTTTTAGTAAACACAATACAAGGGAAGAAGTGGATATGGTGGTGGAAAAGTTGAAGGAACTGGTCTGACGTCCTCGTATGTCTATAACGAATTTTTAAACCACAAAGATTTTACACAAAGGGCACAAAGAATACCTTTGCGCCCTTTGTGGTTTCCTTCGCTTCTGTCATGCTGAGGAACGAAGCACCTCATGCTACGAAGCGATATTTTTTATGTACCCAGACACATTAATTCTATTTAGCTTCATTAGCGTCGCATGGAACATCCCGATTATTTCGGGACTCTTGTACAGTATAATTTTATTGGGCTTTTATCTACATCGTTGTTGATCATGACCAACAGCCTTTTTTATCAAAGAAGATTTTCTTAAAAATTATACCCCAATTTCTCCCCCACTTCCTTCGGTAACACCGGTAACTTCTTCCTGTCCACCAAAAAACTATTCAACTGCGTCAGTTCTTTAAAAATATAATGTTTGTCCATGGCCGCTTTTAAATAACCTGCACCAGTGCTGCCGCCAGTACCAATGCGGCTGCCGATCATGCGCTGCACCATATTAATGTGGCGGCTGCGCCAGTTACTTAACTGGTTGTCAATTTCTAAAAGCGTTTCCAGTAATTGAAAAGGTTGCTCCAGCATGGGGTATCCATGGTACATCATGATAAACAAAGCCGAGCGGCAGGCTTTGGGACTTAGGCTTCTCTCCACATTTTCATCCGCATTATTAAATACCATTTCAAAACTGGCAGCGTTGTTTTTCTCCGCTTCAGCCAAACTGCCCACGTATACCTGCTGGTAATTATTCCAGAAATCTTCTGTAATAAAAGGCATTCTTTCCAGCCAGGCATTGATCAGTTCAATCACACTCTTACCGCTTTCCGCTTCTTTAATAATGGCAATATCTTTTTCTTTCAGCTGGGCGGTATAATAATTTTGGCCATGGCGGTGTTCAAACTTTAAACCCAGTTTTGCTTCCAGCACTTTAAACTGGTAACTCTGAAAGCCCGATGCAGGACGCAGCATATCCCTGAAGTCGAGAAAATCCATCGGGGTCATCGTTTCCATAATATCTATCTGCTGCACCAGCACTTTTAAAATGGTAACCACTCTTTTTAAGCGGTGTACCACTGACTGCATTTCCGGACTGTTATCATTTACCACCGGCTTGTTCATGATCTCAATCACCGAATTCACTTCAAACAATATCTGCTTAAACCAAAGTTCATAAGCCTGGTGAATGATGATGAAGAGCATTTCATCGTGCGCCGGTTCCCTTCCTTCCTTAAAACTTTCGGGGTCCTGTGCCCCGGTAATTTTTTCCAGTTGCAGGTAATCTGCATAATAAACAGCCTTTTCCATATCGCAAATTTTAGTGCAGCAAACTTACTGATTTTAGTGGTCAGGCCACTACATGAACTTTTAATTTTAAAGTTTCCTGTTATTTTAAAAAGGCATAAAATTTTGATCTCTGCTTAGTGGCCACACAACTACCCTGCTTTTGTTAACTATTGGTGAACGCAAATCCCTTTAACAAATCCTTTTCTAAAATAAAAAAGCATGGCATCATTTTCTAATAAAAAAAACAGGCAGACCCTTAAACCCTGCAACCAACTATGATCAAAAAAATTTTTATTGCAATCATCTTTTCTGTTACGATGATAAATGTTATTCATGCACAGGTAACCTATGGCGTAAGAACAGGCGTGAACTTTGCCAAATGGCAGGGAGAAGACCTGCAGATCATTGAAGACCTGGTTGACAAGACCGAAGGTTACCTGGAAACCAGGGGTAAGACCGGCTGGCATGTAGGCGGTTACGTAAATATCCCCATCAATAACACATTTTCTTTTGAGCCCGGACTGGCCTATTCAAAAAAAGGATACAGCCTTATGGGAGATTTCCAGATACCGGTATTGAAATCGCTGGGATTAAATGCAGGAGCCAGGGTACAATCACATTACATTGATATGCCTTTGGTACTTAAAGCAAATGTGGTTAAAGGGCTTCATGTTTATGCAGGCCCGCAGGTTTCTTTGCTGGTTCGCAGTACTTTAAATGCTAAACTCGGGGTTTTGGGTATCAGCATTTTTAACCGGGGCATTGGTATAACCGAAAGGTTCAATAAAGCAGATTTGGGATTAACCGGTGGTATCGGTTACCAGTTTAATAATGGCTTAAACATCCAGGCGGGTTACGACCATGGTTTAACTACCCTGGATAAAAACAATAATTATGCTGCCTATAACCGGGTAGTAAAAGTTTCGGTTGGTTTTAGTTTTTAGCCCGGTCCAGATGCGGGCAGGTTGATGGTTAATGATAGAAATGCGGTATCCTGCAAAGGGTACCGCTTTCTTACCCCCTAACCCCATGAAGGGGGAACATGAGCTTTTATAACTGAGCAGTTTAACTTAATAAAGCCAGCGCTAATTCGTTCATAATACCACTTTCACTTTAAAAATGATTTTCCCTAAATTTGCACACCGATTAACGGACCTGCCTGCGTTAGGCAGGTTAACCAATTAACGGAACAACGTACAAAACAATGGGAAGAATATTTGAAGTAAGAAAAAGTGCCATGTTTGCCCGCTGGGATAAAATGGCCAAAAACTTTACCCGTATTGGTAAAGAGATTGCCATTGCTGTAAAATCAAGCGGCCCTGACCCCGATAACAACCCGGCCTTAAGAAGGTGTTATATCAACGCCAAAGCATGTGGTATGCCTAAGGACCGTGTAGAAGCGGCTATAAAGCGTGCCATGGGTAAAGATACCAGCAACTATGAAGAGATCATGTACGAAGGTTATGCACCCCATGGTGTTGCTGTTTTGGTTGAAACCGCCACAGATAACCCCACCAGGACCGTTGCCAATGTGCGGATGCATTTTACCAAAGGTCAGGGAGCCTTGGGAACAACCGGCAGTGTAGCTTTTGGATTTACACATATGGCCGAATTTAAGATTAAAGGGGAAGGTGTAAATGTGGATGACCTTGAATTTGAACTGATTGATTTTGGTTTGGAGGAAATTGGTGAAGATGCAGAGGGCAATGTGATCATTCGTACTAAATTTAATGAGTACGGCAATATGAGCAAGGCCCTGGAAGAAAGGAAAGTGGAAGTGATCAGTGCCGAACTTACCTGGATACCGGCCAACACCATGGAACTGAGTGAAGACCAGGCCAATGATGTTTTAAAAATGGTAGATAACCTGGAGCAGGATGACGACGTGCAAAAGGTTTATCACAATCTTAAATAAAAAAGAGCCGCTTTTCAGCGGCTCTTTTTTTATACCGATACTTCTCCTTTCATATAAAACACTGCTTTACCTTTTATAAGTACCCGGTCATCTTTTTGCTCACACCAAAGTTCGCCACCACGTTTGGAAAGCTGTAATGCATGCATGTTATGCTTATCCAGTTTTTCGGCCCAGAAAGGAATAAGTTGCGCATGTGCCGAACCGGTTACCGGGTCTTCATCTACTCCGGCACCGGGTGCAAAAAAGCGGGATACAAAATCTACCTTGTTTTCTGTATTAAGCGACCGTTTATCTGCCGGTGCTGTGATGATCATTTTATCAATATGTTTTTTCATCAGCGAAAAATCGGGATCACAGTTTTTCACTGCTTCTTCATTGATCATTTCAACCAGAATATCGCGGTACTTATATACCCCTACAAACTCTTCGTAGTTTAAAATAGCAGAAAGTTCATCGGGGTAAATATCCAGCCGTTCGGGTTTCCAGGAAGGAAAATCAAGACAGATAAGATCATCCTCTTTAGTAACTTTTAATATACCGCTCATGGAACTGAAACGGATCCGGGGCTTATCAAAATTTAAAATATTAAAAAGTACAAACGCAGCTGCCAGTGTTGCATGGCCGCAAAGATCAATTTCCAATTCGGGGGTGAACCATCTGATTTCAAAATCTGAATTTTTTTTTGAAGAAGGTATAAAGAATACCGTCTCAGATAAATTATTTTCCATGCTGATCTGCTGCATGAGCGCTTCATCCAGCCAGCTATCCAACGGAATAACCGCCGCAGGATTCCCTTTAAAAAGGGTATCTGCAAAAGCATCAACCTGGTACAAGGTCAGTTTCATAGTACTAAATTCTATTCAGACATCATTTCTTTAATAACTGCAACGATATCTTCGGTATTGGGTTTGCTGAAATAATCTCCATCGCTGCCGTATGAGGGGCGGTGCGCTTTGCCGGTGATGGTTCTTGGAGAAACATCCAGGTATTTATAACCGCCCTGCTCTTCCATCACTTTATTAAACATATAGGCAGCTGCACCACCCGGTACATCTTCATCAACAAAAATAATGCGGTTTGTTTGTTTAAGCGATTCCACAATGATATGATTGATGTCGAAAGGCAGTAAGGTCTGCACATCCACTACTTCGCAACTGATTCCCGCTTTCTCCAGGGTTTCTGTTGCTTCCAACACAATACGTAAGGTAGAACCATACGTAACGATGGTTATATCAGTTCCTGCTTTTACAATTTCCGGAACACCTAAAGGCACTGTATAAGCCATTAAGTTTGATGGTAATCTTTCTTTTAACCGGTAACCGTTCAAACATTCGATCACCAATCCCGGATCATTGCCCTGCAGCAGTGTATTGTACATGCCTGCAGCCTGCACCATATTGCGTGGTACACATACATACATACCACGCAATGCATTTATAACCACTCCCATGGGTGAGCCACTGTGCCAGATACCTTCAAGCCTGTGCCCCCTGGTTCTTACAATGAGCGGACAACTTTGTTGCCCTGCAGTACGAAAATGGGTGGTGCACACATCATCACTGAGTGGCTGTAAACCATACAATAAATAATCAAGATATTGAATTTCGGCTATGGGGCGCAACCCCCTTAATGCCAGTCCTATGCCCTGGCCAATGATGGTTAATTCCCGTATACCCGTATCGAAGATCCTTTCTTTCCCATGTTTGTCCTGCAGCCCGCTGAATCCCTGGTTCACATCACCGATCTGGCCAAGGTCTTCGCCAAAAGCAAGTACTTTATGATTGGTTGTAAATAATTCGTCAAAATACCTGTTCAGCATATCAAACCCATTTACAACAGGTGCATCATCATATTGGGCTTTTATTTCGGGCACTTTTAATGCAGACCTGGGCCCCTGGTTGTATAAATAACTGTTATACAGGTCAGCATTTGATTTTTTAAGGCGGTTATAATAATCCTTTACAGATGCTGCAATACCATCCTGGCCGGCCATATCAATGGCAGTGGCCAGTGTTTTCATAATATCCCTTCGCAGGGGCTCCCTTAAAGCAAGCAATTCGCCCGACAACTTTTTTACTTCAGGGTACAACAATGCAACCGGTTCTAATGCTGCAATTGTTTTTGCAACCATTCCCTTAATGGGGTCTATATATTTTGCCCATGCATTTTGTTTGCTTTCCCTTACATGCGCTGCAGCATTTTCTTCAATCAGGGTTAACTCAGTTTCTTCAGCCAGGGCATTTGCAATGATCCATTCCCGCATTTTTTTTAATCCATCCCACTCTTTCTCCCATTCCAAACGTTCGGCAGATTTATATCTTTCATGACTTCCGGAAGTGGAATGCCCCTGGGGCTGGGTAATTTCTTCTATGTGAAATATAGCGGGAGTATGCGTGTCCCTTATTTTTTGAATGGCAGGCTCAATTACCTCACACATACCGGCATAATCCCAGCCTTTTAATTTATAAATTTCAATGCCGTTGGTCCCGTCTTTTTTCTGAAAGCCTTTTAATGCGTCAGACACAGACGCCTTGGTTGTTTGGTATTTTTTAGGAACCGATATACCATAACCATCATCCCAAACAAAAACAGCCAGGGGTATCTGCAGTACGCCCACGGCATTGATGGTTTCCCAAAAATGCCCTTCGCTGGTAGAAGCATCGCCAATGGTACAAAAACAAACTTCATTGCCATTGTTACTGAGGTTGTTTAATCCCTGTAATCCGGTAATATTGCGAAATGCCCTGGATGCATAGGCCAGGCCCATAGCCCGGGGCATTTGTCCGCCTGTTGGCGCAATATCACTGCTTATATTTTTAAGATGCGCCAGGTTCAGCCAATCGCCGTTTTCGTCAACAAATTTTGTGGCAAAGTGGGCATTCATTTGTCTGCCTGCACTAAAAGGCTCGTTTTCTTTGTTGGGATCGGCATATAACTGCGCAAAAAACTGTTCAACGGTAGCAAGCCCGCTCGCAAACATAAAGGTTTGGTCGCGGTAATACCCCGACCTGAAATCGCCGGGTTTAAAAAACTTGGCAACGGCCACCTGGGCTATTTCCTTTCCATCTCCAAAAATGCCAAATTTGGCTTTACCGGTAAGTACTTCTTTACGGCCCAATAAGCTGGTTTCCCTGCTCTGGCAGGCGATCTGGTAATCACTAAGTACTTCATTTCTGAAATTATCGAAACTCAGTTTTTCCTGTAAAGCATTGTCGCTATTATTATTTGTATCCATAACCTGTTTATCTTGAACAAAAATATAAATTAAAGAGCAGCTTTGTTAAAAATCTCCTAACAGGGCAACAATTTATAGCATATAAAGGCGTTTTCTTATCTTTATAGCATCATCCCAAAAAAATAATATGAAAAAACTATTTACCAGCTTAATGGCAATCTGTTTAATTACGGCTGCACATGCACAAACGGCGGCTGTTTCGGCTAATACTGATCAAAAAGCATTGACCATTACCGAGGCAGATGAAATGCTGACCTTAAAGGAGTCTGAATTTGATTTTGGAAAGATACCTCAGGGCAAACCGGTTACCCATGTTTTTGAAGTAACCAACAACAGCAAGACAGCCTTAAAAATTTCCAATATTAATGCCAGTTGCGGATGTACCACACCGGAATGGGAAAAAGATAAGGTAGTAGCACCAGGCGAAAAAACCAAAATAACTGTTGGCTATAATGCAGCTGCAGAAGGCCCCTTTACAAAATTCATTACAGTAACTTATAATGAAACCCAAACCAAACAAATAACCATCAAAGGAGAAGTTTGGAAAACACCGGCCAGTTCTGCACCGGAAAATAAAGGGCTTAACGATTTAAAAAACTAAACATCATAAATTAACACCATCATGAAAAAATTATTCTTATCACTTACCGCACTAACATTTTCTGCCATTCTTTTTGCACAAAAAACAGTAGCAGATGTGGCTAAATTTGAGTCAGAAACCATCAACCAGGGTTACCTTAAACAAAATGAACCCAAAGAAGTAAAGTTTATTGTAACCAACATCAGCAAAGAACCGCTTATTATTGAGCAGGCCAATCCAACCTGTGGCTGCACCATGGGTGATTATACCAAAGCTCCTATCGCACCCGGAACCACGGGCTTTATATCTGCAAAATTCAATGCAGCCAATGTGGGTCATTTTACAAAAAACCTGACCGTAAAATTTTCAGGTGTTGATGAGATGAAAAGCATTACCATCACCGGGGATGTGTTAAGTGCTGAAGAATACGACAAATGGGCTGCTGAAAATGATGCGAAGAAAAAAACAGAAGCTGCTTCAAAACCTGCTACCGCTTCAAAAGCAACCAGTAGTTCAAAAAATAAAACCGGCACAAAAAATAATTAATAACAAAGATCATCAAAAAAGGGCTCCTGTATAAACAGGGGCCTTTTTTGATTTAATGCCAAAAGAAAAAATAAAAAAACATTTGTTTTACAATTATATAATAAAGTTTAAAACAATCCGTTTATACCTTTATCCGTGCTGAAACCAAAGAAAACTAAAACCAACCCTATGATAAAAGGTAATTACCTGCCACCTGAAACATCCCCTACGTATTTTTACCAGGTAATTCCTGCAAAAACATCACCATTACACATAAACGGTTTACCTTTTTTTTATTAAGAAAATAATTTACAACAAACGGCCCTAAACCACTTTGTTAAATAATTGTATCCGGATTGATTTCCTGCTGCAAAAGTCGTGTGCTAACAAATTAAAGATTTTTGTTTTTATGGATTGTTTGGATAACAATAAGACCCCTCTTTCCAGAGGGGTTTTTTTTTGAACCAAACAGGATAAATGCTGTTATATTCATCAGACATTTAATTTTCATAAAAAAAACAACAGATATGAATCTTTCAATTGGACAGGCCGCTCCGGAATTCAGTTTATATGATGCAGACAAAAACAAAGTAAGTCTGTCAGATTTCAAAGGAAAAAACGTGATCCTGCTTTTTTTTCCCCAGGCATTTACCAGTACCTGCACCAGGGAATTGTGTATGGTAAGGGACGATATAGGCCGGTATAGTAATGTTAATGCAGAAGTGATAGGCATTTCGGTAGATTCCGTATTTACCCTTAAAGCCTATAAAGACGATCAGCAGTATAATTTCCCGCTTTTAAGTGATTTTAATAAGGAAGTTTCGGCTTTGTACGGGGCACTTTATACAGAATGGATACTGGATATGAAAGGAGTAAGCAAAAGAGCAGCATTCATAGTAGATAAAAATGGCATGCTTGCTTATTCGGAAGTTTTGGACAATGTTGGCGAAATACCCGATTTTGCTGCAATAAATGAGAAATTAAACCATTTAAATGGGTAAAATCAGTACCCGGGGTAAGGCCATTCATGTAAAATTGTGGTAAACTGCTGATTTTTGAGTATATTTAATGATAATTTTGTAACAAACAGGCTATTGTTCAATCAAAACATTTTATTTACTTTTACGTAGTTGAAAAAAATAGTTTACATACTAATATTACTGATTGGATTAAATTTTACTTCTTTTGCTCAAACAAAAAACCCTGTACAGGGTGATCCTATAGCAAAGCTGTTAAAACCTTATCCAATACCAGCTACTTCAGCGATCAATTTTGAATTTCTGTATGGGCACGACAGGTCTTTTTCCCTGCAGATATACAATTTCATGGGTAAAAGAATAAATGAATTCAGCAAAATACCTCCCAAAATGACCATTCCACTGGATGATTTTTACCGCGGCATTTATGTTTACCAGCTCCGGGATAAAGGTGGCAAGATCATTGATTCAGGCAAATTTCAGGTAGTTAAATAATCAACCTTTTAAGCCCGTTACATAACCTGCACTATTAAAAATTTAAGATAGTGTGTATTCTCCTGACCCCGTATGATGGGATGATCGGCCGATTGTGCATTAAAAACAACCTGTCTTATTTTTCTTTTAGCATCGGTTGCTGCCATTTGTATAATATCTAAGAACAATTCGGGTTGTATCAGATTGGTACAGCTGGATGTAACCAAAAAGCCCCCGGGCTTAACCAATTTCATTCCCCTTAAATTGATCTCTTTATAACCGGCAACGGCTTTATTGATGGTAGCCCTGCTTTTGGTAAAAGATGGCGGATCAAGCATTACAACATCCCATTGCTTTCCTTCCTTACTCCATTCTTTCAATACATCAAAGGCGTTAACACATTCAAACCGGCAAACCGATTCAAGCCCGTTCAATGCTGCATTGCGGTTGCACATATCAATGGCACTTTGAGAAATATCAAGCCCCAAAACCGACCTGGCCCCATAATGCCCCGCCATTATTTCAAAAGATCCGGTATAGCAAAATGCACCCAGCACATCGGCATCTTTTACTATATGCTGTATGGCACGGCGGTTATCCTGCTGGTCTAAAAAAAAGCCTGTCTTCTGGCCGTTGGCAATATCTACATGAAACTTAACATCATTCTCTGTAATGATAATGTTGGTATCAAACCCGATAGCTATCGGGTCGGCAGATAAGAAACCCTTATGCTGCTCCATGCCTTCCAGCTCCCGTACGGGCACGTCATTGCGTTCGTAAATCCCTTTGGGGTTAAATATCTGTTCAAGGGCTTTTACAATAGCGGGTTTCCATACATCAATACCCAATGCCAGCGTTTGAACAACAAAATAGTCGTTAAACTTATCAATGATAAGCTGCGGCATATCATCAGCCTCGCCAAAAATAAGCCGGCAGTTTTCGGTATAACCAAGCTTTTGGCGGTATGCCCAGGCCTGCTGTAAGCGGTTAACAAAAAACTGGTCGTCAATCACTTCATCCCTGTCGCGGGTAAGCAGGCGTACCATGATCTGAGATTGGGGATTGATATACCCCCTTCCCACAAATTTTTTATCGTGTGTAAACACATTTACGATTTCACCTGGTTTTGCCGCTGCGTCAAGTGCTTTTCCGGTATTCACCTCATTACCAAATATCCAGGGATGCCCTGTTTCTATTCTTCTGCTTATTTTTTTGTTCAAAAAAATGCTTTTCATGGCGCAAAGGTAGCATCCGTGTCATAGATAGTGCAGTTATGGGTATTTTATTTGCAAATAATTGCCAATTTGACTGCAAATGAGCCCTTGGCAAAATGTTTGACTGTTGTACCTTCGCAACCAATTTTAATAATGATATGGAAGAAAAAGAAATATTTACCCCCGAAAATGAAGAAATGAATATTAATGCTGATGCCGACATACCGGGCAATACCCATTTAAGCAACCCGGGCGGCGAAGAAGTAATGGAAAAATTACAGGCAGAACTGGAAGAACAAAAAGATAAATACCTGCGCCTGTTCGCCGAGTTTGACAATTTTAAGCGCCGCAATGCGAAAGAAAAAATTGAACTCATCCAAACTGCCGGAAAAGATGTGATTATTTCCATGCTGGAAGTGATGGACGATTGCGACCGTGCAGAAAAACAGCTGGCAGAAAGCAATGATATTGCTGTTCAAAAAGAAGGAATTCAACTGGTCTTTAATAAACTAAGGTCTACTTTACAGGCAAGAGGGCTTACCGTTATGGAGAGCATTAATACCGAATTTGATGTAGAAAAACACGAAGCCATTACTGAAATAGAAGTGCCCGAAAAGCAAAAAGGAAAAGTGGTTGACGAAGTTGAAAAAGGATTTTACCTCAATAACAAAATAATACGTTTTGCCAAAGTGGTGGTAGGGAAATAAAAAGCTACCCCCTAACCCCCTAAAGTGGGAATTACAGCAATAATTTCAAAGCAGTTTTAAAAAATAGCAAAGCGCTAACAAATGTCAAAAAAAGATTTTTACGAAATACTGGGTGTATCCAAATCATCTTCACCGGATGAAATTAAAAAGGCATACCGCAAGGTGGCCATGCAATACCACCCCGACCGTAACCCCGGAGATAAAGCTGCTGAAGAAAAATTTAAGGAAGCCGCAGAGGCTTATGAAATATTAAGTGATGCAGACAAACGTGCCCAATACGACAGGTTTGGCCACCAGGCATTTAGCCCCGGCAGGGGCGGTGGCGGCGGGTATAGTGGAGGAGGAATGAACATGGATGATATCTTCAGTCAGTTTGGAGATATTTTTGGCGACGACAGCCCCTTTGGCAGTTTTTTTGGCGGAAACAGCGGCAGAAGAAACCCTGGAGGAGCAAGAAGCAGGGGTACCAGGGGCAGCAACCTTCGGGTTAAAATAAAATTGAATTACGAAGAGATCGCAAAAGGTGCTCAAAAAACCATTAAGGTAAAAAAATATGTACCGTGTAATACCTGCGGCGGCGGTGGTGCAAAAGATAAGAACAGTGTGCAGCCTTGTGGCACCTGCGGAGGTAGTGGCCAGGTACGCAGGGTACAAAATACTTTTTTAGGACAAATGCAAACCGTTACAACCTGCCCAACCTGTAATGGCGAAGGCAGCACGGTTACTCATAAATGCACAGCCTGCAAAGGCGATGGAAGAATTTATGGCGAAGAAACAGTTACCATTGATATACCGGCCGGTGTACAGGAAGGCATGCAGTTAAGCCTGGGTGGTAAAGGCAATGCCGGAGAACGTGGCGGTCCGGCCGGAGATTTGATTGTACTGATTGAAGAAGAAGCACATCCACAGCTGCACCGGGATGGATTGAATGTTGCTTTTGATCTGCATATTTCCATACCGGATGCGGTGTTTGGCATACAAATAGAAGTGCCCACCATTGATGGCCGGGCAAAAATTAAAATACCACCGGGTACACAAAGCGGAAAAATATTCAGGCTGAAGGGAAAAGGTTTTCCCAATGTAAATGGGTATGAAAAAGGAGACCAGCTGATCCAGGTAAATGTATGGACGCCACAACATGTTTCCACTGCCGAAAAAGATATGCTTGAAAAATTACAGCAATCAGAAAATTTTAAGCCCAAGCCGGATAAAAATGACAAATCATTTTTTGATAAGGTAAGAGAAATGTTTTCTTAATCTGATCTGCTTTTCTTTCGTTTTTTGCTGGCATAAACATCCTGTGCTTTATCAATCAGTTTTAAAAATTCTGTTTGCAGGTAACTGCCTGCATCATAGGATTCTTCAGCAATCTTATGTATATCCAGCCAATCGGCCTCTTTAATATATTTTGACTGTTTTACTTTAAGGCCAAACATGGCAACCGCCGTTGCAAATTGCAATTCTTTATCAAGGCTTTTAAATTCAACAAAATTGGCAAGACAATCATTTTTTAAGGTAATGAGTGTGGTATCGTTACAAAGGCTGTAACGCATTTCAATTATTGCCACTTTATCATTTGGCATCAATTCAGGTTTAAAAAGTTTGTCGCTGGCCGGTAGAATTTCAAAAAGGGCCAATACATTGTTCCCGCTCCCTATCTCCCCCCCTTCCAGGTCAATGCTGCTATCGGCAACTGCATCCCTTCTGTTATCGAAACCAATAAGACGGTATTCTTTTACCAGGTCATCATTAAATTTTACATTCATAAACACATCATCCGCTACAGCAAAAAAAGTCTGGGTCAATTCTTTCACCAACACCTTTTCAGCCTCCGCAATATCATCCAGGTAAGCATAATTGCCATTGCCCTTTTTTGCCAGGGTTGCCAGTTTCGAATCTTTAAAGTTTCCCATGCCTACACCCAGGCAGGTAAGATAAATTCCTCCCTGCCGCTCTTTGGTTATCAGGTCTTCCATGGCTTTTTCAGAAGTAAGGCCAACATTAAAGTCGCCGTCGGTAGCCAGTATCACGCGGTTACTTCCCCTATCCTTATAGGTACTTCTGGCCAAAGCATAGGCGGTCATAATGGCTGCTTCGCCGGGCGTATCCCCACTGGCAGATAATTCTTCAATGGATGCGGTTATTTTTTCTTTCTCTGCCCCGCCGGTGGGTTGCAGCCAGATACCTACGTTACCGCCATAGGTTACAATAGAAACGGTATCAATCGTTCGGAGGTTTTTTACAAACATTTGAAATGCCGCTTTCAGCAAAGGCAGGCGGTTGGGCATATCCATACTGCCAGACACGTCAATTAAGAAAACAAAATTTCCCGGTGGCACCATATCCAGCTCAAGCTTTCTGGCATTTACATTTATAAACAGGAGTTGTTTTTCCATATCCCATGGGCAGGAACTTAGCTGCGATTCCATATAAAAAATATCGCCGTTCTTGGGCTCACGGTAATGCAGGTTAAAATAATTGATCATTTCTTCTGTGCGAACCGCATCGGGAGGCACCGGACTGTGCATATTGATAAACCGCCTTACATTGCTGTAAGAAGCCTTGTTTACATTTAGTGAAAAACCGGTGTTGGGAAATTTATCAGCATGCACATATTCATTTTCTACCAGTTGAAAATAAGTCTCATTATCTACAAACCATTTTACTTTGGAAGTATGATCAAAATTTTTTGTTACAGAGATCAGCCGGGGGCGGTTGCTGTTTACATTGGAGGGCAGCGTTTTTAATGTAATGTAATGCCATTGGTTGGTATTTACTTTCAGCGACCTGGTTTCATAGCCGTCTAATTGTATTGTTAGTGAGTCCCATAATACAGGAGTTGTAATTCCAAAACCTCCGTATGTACCTGTAAAATAAACATGATGGCTTGAGTGCAGCAGCACTTTTGCATTTTGCAGTGGCTGGTTTTTTTCATCTTTTACTTCGCCCCGCAGATAATATTGCGGCCTGGCAGTTAATGCCATTAAAATAAAAAGGATATAGAAAAAACATTTTTTCAATTGCAAGCTTATTGTAACAAAAAGTATACTACTGTGTACCAGATATGTTTTCAATGCTTTGCGCTGCCTGCCTAATCCTCCACCAGCCTGTAAATCTCCTTCAAATTCCTTCCAAGCCCGTCATAATCAAGCCCAAACCCCAGCAGGAATTTATCGGGTACATTAAACCCTAAATAATCAATGTTAAGCGGATGAACCAGTGCATCGGGTTTATGCAACAGGGCTGCTATCTTTATACTTGCCGGTTGCTGATTTTTGAGTTGCGGTAAAAATTCACTCAAGGTTTTACCTGTATCCACAATATCTTCTACAATAATGATGTTGCGGCCGGTTAAAGGAATATCCAGCCCTATTGAAGTCATTACATTGCCGGTAGATTTTGTTCCTTTATAAGATGCCAGTTTAATGAAACATATTTCTGCCTCAATGGTCAGTTGCTTAAACAGGTCGGAAGCAAACATGAACGAGCCATTTAAGATTGGAATGAACAGGGGTTTTTTACCGGCATAATCCCCGTTGATCTGATTGGCCAGCTTCGTAATCTGCTCCTGAATCTGATCAGCATTGATAAAAGGTTCAAATCTTTTATCCAGTACCTGAATAATCATTTTCGATCTTTTTATTTTGATACAATTATTTCCTGCCCGATTTTCAGATCATCTGATTCCAGTTTATTCCATGCTCTTAACTCTTCAACTGTAACATGATAAGTTCTGGCAATCGTATACAAACCTTCTTTTGAGGCAACCCGGTGCAGTTTTCCTTTGCTGTCATCTGTATTATTTAATGCCTTTTTAAAACCCGGCCTTAAAAATAATTTCGTTTTTGCTTTCAAACCGTCCCCGGTTTTTAAACCATTATACTCCATCAGGTATTTAAGCTGCATTCCGTTTTTTTGAGACACATCAAATAGTGTTTCATCCGGCTCAATAATATAATACTCCCGTTCGCCGGTTTTGGATTTCTTTTGCAGAAATACAGGCTGATCCTTTGTAAGCAATCCTTCTTCAGCCATATCATTAAATTCCATCAGCTTGCTTAAACTGATATTGTATTTGTTGGCAACTGCCAGTAATGATGTTCCCTTTCTGGCAAAAACACATCTGGTTTTATTAATGCTGCTGATGTTGTACTGGTCTTCTTCCACCATGTCCCGGTCATTATCCGGGTTTGTTTTTATTTCTGCCGCCTCAACCGGTAATGCAGGATTTTCTGCACCTGCCCGGGCAACCGGTGTTTCGGGCAATTTATTTAAAGCAATCAAGGTGTATTGCTGCAGGTCATACTTCTCAATATTTTTTATCAGTATATCGGCATACCTGGGATTGGTAGCGTAGCCCGCTTTTTTCAAGCCCCTTGCCCAGCCGGCGTAATCAACAGGGTCCAATTCAAATAAACTACTGTAGCGCTTACCGTTTCTTAAAAAATCGCTGTGGTCGCGGTAACTTTCTTTGGCATTGTTATAAGCCCGGAAGCATTCCCCGTTTTCATCGTCATCATGGGTCACTTTTTCACCGCTCCAGGTGTTTTTGCATTTAATGCCAAAATGGTTGTTTGATTTTTGCACCAGTTCGCTGTTGCCGCTTTCAGATTCCAGTATTCCCTGTGCAAGCGTAATGGAAGCCGGTACACCCGAGCGTTTCATTTCATTAATGGCAATATCCTTAAACTGCTGTATGTACTGCTCGGCCGAAATCTTTTGAGCAGCAAGCGTAAAGGAAGTCATTGATAATAATATCGCAAAAATAAATCTGTACATCGTTATTTTTTTTGAATCAGCAGGAGGCCGTCTCTTATAGTAAGCATGGCCTGCTCTACCCGGTTATCATTTTTAACATGTTCATTAAAAGCCTGAATGGCTTTTACATTTTTTCCCTTTGCATTATCTTCTAAAACCTCTCCATGAAAAAATACGTTATCGGCCAGTATCCACCCGCCGCTTTTTACTGATGGCAAAGTTAATTCGTAATAGTTAATATAGTTCACTTTATCGGCATCAATAAAAACCAGGTCCCAGCTTTCTTGCAGGGTTGGAATGATCTCCAGCGCATCGCCAACATGTAATTCTATTTTCGGTCCCATATGGGCCCTTGCAAAATTTTTTTGTGCCGTTGCAGCATCATCCGGCCTTAATTCCAATGTCACCAGTTTTCCATCACCGCTTAACCCCTTGGCCAGGCATAAGGCACTGAAACCGGTAAAGGTTCCCACTTCCAGAATTCTTTTTGGTGCGATCATTTTACTGAAAAATTCCAGCACTTTGCCCTGCACATGGCCGCTGAGCATTTGTGCGTGCGGATGATTGGCCAATGTGTCCGTTTCAATTTCATGCAACAGTTCATCCAGCGCAGATGTATATTTTTTTGCATATTGTTCTGCAGCGAGGTTGATCAGTTCCATTGTATAACGAAGTTATCATTTTAAAATTGCTGTTCACACAGTTAGACAAAATGCCATTCCGCACTTTATATAAAGTTGAAGAATGGCACTTACTATTGGGATAAAGTTACACTGAAATAATCACTTTTTTATCGTCTTTACGGGAAATTAACAAAAGCCCCAAAAAGGTGAATATGCCGTTTATTAAAATCAATTCGTTGCCGATTTTGTAGCCGTGAAAAAGATTTTCTGAAATGGTTTGTAACCCAAGTGACACATGCAGTTTCGCTTCGTACCAGGCAGGGCTGCTCAGCATGTCCAATCCCAGTGCTAATAAAGGTGCCACAATACAAACGGTCCATATTAATTTTTCATTCAGGTGCCGCCTGGTTAAAATGCCAAAAGAGAATAAACCAAGCAAGGGACCATAGGTGATACCGGCAAATTTTAAAATAAAATCAATGATCAGTTTGTCATTAATGGCTTTAAACAGCAGTACCATGATAAAAAATACGATGGCAAAAGTAAAATGTACTTTAAGCCTGGTCCTTTTCTTTTGCTGTTCGGTTCCTTCTTTTTTATTGATACCCAGAATATCAATGCAAAAACAGGAAGTCAGTGAAGTAATGGCTCCGTCAACACTGGGGAACAATGCCGATATTAATGCAATGATGAAAAGGATACCGATGGTTCCGCTGAAAGCGTCACTTAATGCAATGGTGGGAAAAAGATCATCGGGCGGAACTACAATATTGTTGGTGCTGGCATATAAATAAAGTATGCCCCCCAGGAAAAGGAATAAAAAATTTACAACCATTAATACGGCAGTGAATGTCATGATATTTTTCTGCGAATCTTTTATATTTTTTACACTGATGTTCTTCTGCATCATTTCCTGGTCAAGACCCGTCATGGCTATGGCAATGAACATGCCTCCGATGATATGTTTTAAAAAGAAAGAGCCCGCCTTATAATCGGTATTGAATATTTTGGTGTACCCTTTTTCATTCATAAGCGACAGGGCTCCACTAAAATCGGTACCCATGGCCTTAACAATAACAATGGTACATACCACCAGCCCCAGCAGCATACCGGTTGTTTGCAGGGTATCGGTATAAATGATTGTTTTAACACCACCTTCAAATGTGTATAATAAAATAAGGATGAGGATAACCAGGGTGGTTACCATAAATGGTATGTGCAGTTTATCAAAAATAAAAAGCTGCAAAATACTGATCACCAGGTAAAGTCTTGCGGTGGCGCCCACTACCCGGCTGAGTATAAAAAAGAAAGCGCCAGCTTTATGTGCATTGATGCCAAACCTTTTTTCGAGATAGGTGTAAATAGAAGTGAGGTTCATTTTGTAATACAATGGTATCAGCACAAATGCAATGACCATATAGCCGATCAAATACCCCAGCACGATCTGAAAATAATAAAAATTTCCACTGCCCACACCACCCGGTACACTTACAAATGTAACCCCACTGAGGCTTGTACCAATCATACCAAATGCTACCAGCATCCAGTTGCTGTTTCGGTTGCCAATAAAGAAAGATTCGTTATTGCTTCCACGCGATGTGAAATAAGCAACCGTAAGCAGCAAAACAAAATACCCGATTACAAATGAAAACAAAATAATGGGAGACATACAGATGGTTTATTTAAAAATAATGTTGAAAATAGAGAAAATATCGTGTCTTTGCCAATAATAAACTATAAAGTTTTATGGCAATAAGTTCACTGGCGGTTTTTTGTGGCTCTAAAAGCGGAAATAATCAGTTGTATGCCCAACAGGCCAAAGCATTGGGCCACCTGCTGGCATCAAAAAAAATCACGCTTATCTATGGCGGCGGAAACAAAGGGATTATGGGTGCCGTATCCAATGCGGTTCTGGAAAAAGATGGAAAGGTAGTGGGCATCATACCCGCAATTTTAAAAGACAGGGAGCATCATCATGAAGGTGTTACAGAGTTGATCGTTGTTGGGGATATGCACACCCGTAAAAAAATGCTGTACGAAAAATGTGATGCCGCCATCATATTACCGGGTGGCTATGGCACAATGGATGAATTTTTTGAAATGCTTACCTGGAACCAGCTGAGTATTCATGATAAAAAAATATTTATACTGAATACCGCCGGGTTTTATGATCATTTATTTGCCTTTGCACAAACCATGCAGGACGAAGGTTTTTTGTACGATAAAATTGAAGACAAATTAGTTGTGCTTAATGATGCAGATGAAATTTTGGAATACCTCTGATGTTAATCCCTGTTGTATTTACCCTGAAATAAAGCAATATTATATCCAGCCCTTATGATAGGTAAAGCTCTTCGCAGTTCATCAACGTAAGGCGAGTTTTTATTCCTCGACACATCCCACATAACAGATAAATAATAGAAACTGCTGCCAATTCCTTCATGGCCGCCGGCATAACCACCGCCAACCAACAAGCTGCTGGCATTTATATTTTCACGAAACGGAGCAAAATTAATACTGTTATTGGCTGGTATATACCGGTAATTAATCAGGTTAAATTCGTACTGAGCTTGTGCAAATAAAAACCTGAACGGAAAGACCCTTACAAATGCACCAGGGCCATAAATGGTTTGCCTGATTTTATCACCATACTCATTATAATCTCTTATAGAAGTATAACTGACATTGGTAGAAAAAGCAACGTCAAGATATTTATTTAAACTATACCCAATGTACGGGCTAATGCCTAAAACAGTGCTTGAATTAGAAAAACCCAGGTTTATATTTCCGCCCACAAACATGTTCTCTTTTTTAAACCCGCCTTTTTTTTCTTCCCGCCCATTTTCTTCATCCTGGGCCTGAACTGCATAAAAACTGATCATCAATGCAAAAAAAATCACTCCTTTTTTCATGTGTACTTTATTATTTATTTCTTTAAAAATTATTTTTACCTGGTCTGACGCCCACGTCTCACCTGGTAGTTTTTTCAAGCTCTGATGCCCCCATCTGACCTTTAAATTTTGTTATGCCACGTCGAATATTTTACCACTGTTTAAAATATTATTCGGGTCAAAAACTTTTTTTATACCTCTCATCAACTGTAAGCCGGCTTTATCAAAAACAATATCCATGTATGGTTTTTGTATCAGGCCTATACCGTGCTCGCCGCTGATGGTACCGCCCAATGATTTTACCAGTTTAAACAAAGCCTGCAAGGCCGGTATCACATCGGGGTTATTCAAACTGTAAATACTGCCCGGCTTTTTTATACGTATATGCAGGTTACCATCGCCGGCATGGCCATAGCATACCACATCAAAATCATATTCCTTACCCAAGGCTTTTACACCACGGATCAATGCCGGCAATTCGGCCCTGGGTACAACCGTATCTTCTTCTATGGTATATCCATCAATCTTTACAGCTTCTGCAACCCGGCGGCGTAATTTCCATAACTCAGCTTTCTGCTGTGCATCGTCTGCAAAAAAAGCATCACCGCAATCAAACTGTACCAGCAATTCGGCTATGGCTTCCATTTCACTCATCAGGGTTTCCATATGGTTTCCGTCCACTTCAATGATCAGGTGCGCTTCCATCTCGTCTGTAACCGGCACCACGGTACTATCAACAAATTTGCTTACGATCTTTAATGCATTAATTTCAACCAACTCCATGGCGCTGGGTGTAAAGCCTGCACGAAAAATGGCACTCACTGCCTCACCTGCTTTTTCTAAAGCATTAAACGGCACCAGCATCAGCAGATCATACTTAGGATGTGGCAACAGCTTTAAAACGATCTTGGTAACAATGGCTAAAGTTCCTTCACTGCCCACAATTAATTGTGTTAAATTATAACCGGTAGAATTTTTTAACACATTGGCGCCGGTCCACATGATCTCGCCGGTAGGCAATACTATTTGGAGGTTCAATACATAATCTTTAACCACACCATATTTTACAGCTTTGGGGCCACCGCTGTTCTCGGCTATATTGCCGCCTATGAAACAACTGCCGCGGCTGCTGGGGTCTGGCGGATAGAATAATCCCTTTTCTTTAACCGCATTTTGCAATACTTCGGTAATAACACCGGGTTCGGTGGTTACCTGCAGGTTACGCTCATCAATTTCTATGATGCTATTCATCCTTTCCATGGAGAGTAAAACACCGCCCAGGTGTGGCAATGCACCGCCGCTTAAACCGGTACCGGCGCCACGGGGCGTGACCGGTATTTTATGCTCATTGCAGATCACCATGATCTGGCTGATCTCTTCGGCTGTTCGGGGTTTTATAACAATATCCGGAAGAAAATGGAGGTTTTCCGTTTCGTCGTGTGCATAATTATTTAAACTCTCTTCATCGGCAAATACATACGCATCGCCTGCAATTTTTTTGAACAGATCAATAAGCCTTGTTGTACTTTCCTTTACTTCCGCTGCAGTTTGCATGTAACATTATTTGTGTAAAAATCGTATAAAATAGTGAGTTGATAAAATCATGTTCGTTTTAAAAAATTGTATCAGATTGAAATCTTCATTTAATAGTATGCTGTCAGTCTGTTCTGAGCTTGTCGATGTCTTGTCGAAGACGGGTTAGCTTAATATAACCCCGGTTTCGACATCCCGATAGCTATCGGGACAACCTGACAGCTTTTCTGATTGTCAGGCAACTTAATTTTAAAGAACTCTTGTAAAATTGTTAAAATTTTTTAACGGATTGTAAATCAGAAAAGAGAAATCTACATTTGTTACGAATTTATTCGTAATTCATTTTTAACCAACAAAAAAGTATAGCCATGAAACAATGTATTGTAAAACACAAAAAAGCCATTACCGGCAGTGCAGCCATGCTGCTGGTTGGCTTCATTACCCTGTCATTCCAGGAATTTCCCTATGCGCAAAACCAATTTACGGGGCAGCAGGATCTTTCCTATGAATTTAGTTGCCCGGATACCTTGCCTGAAAAGGAAGGTATAAAAATGAAGGATTTTGATAAACTGCAGACCGAACTGGATAAGGCTATGGGAAGAGTTGATGCTGAATTAAAAGGCATTGATTTTACCAAAATACAAAAGGATGCCATGGAATCGGCATTAAAAGAAGTGGACATGGATAAGATCATGAAAAATGTTGAGCTCAGTTTAAAAAATATTGACCTGGATAAAATGATGGCAGATGTAAGCACTTCACTAAAAAATATAGATCTGAATTTTAAAAGTGCAGAAATTGAAAAAGCACTGGCCGAAGCCGGCAAAGAACTGGAGAAAGCGAAACTGGAATTAAAGGAAATTGACAAAGAAGCCATACAACAGGAACTTGCCAAAGCCAAAATAGAAATAGAAAAAAGCAAAGCGGAGATCGAAAAAATTGACATGAATAAAATTATGGATGAAGCCCGCGCTGGTATTGAGAAAGCCAAGGATGAACTGAAACTTACCAAAGCCATGTTTACCGAAATGGAAAAAGAAGGATTGATCAATTCAAAGGCAGGCTTTACCATTGAATACAAAAACAAGGAACTATTTATTGACGGTAAAAAACAGGATGAAAAAACAACAGATAAGTACCGTAAATATTTTAAGGAAGATCCTTTTAAGATCACGATAGACAAAGAATAAATGATCAAACCCGGAAGAAGGGAAAGAACATCTGCCGCCGGCGGATGTTTTTTTTATTAGAATTTTGGGCAAAGCGAAGTCCGCTCTACATTATCAGGATAAAATCCTTTTTTTATGATACTGAATTCCATAGCCCCGCGGTAACCGTTGTATTGGCTGAGTGCCGACAGTGTTACATCATAGCTGAACGTGAATTGAATATTGGCCAACTCAAAGCCAAGCATAGGTACAACAGCATCGCCGAGGCGGTAATACACTCCGGCAATAAACTGCTGTTCGCCAAACTGCGAGAGATTATAATTGGCATTGAGGCCAAAAACCAGGTCGGTTGCCCTTGCCTGGGTAGAAAAATAGGCATTGGGATTTACAATCACCCGGTCGTTCAATTTAAAAATACCATTGATGAAACCGGTATGACGCATGGGTATGCGGCCATTGACCGTATTATCGCCAAAGAAAGTTTCTTTGGGGCGGTTTACATGCTGTATGGAGTAACCTGCATTGATGTACACATTTTCATCGGGGAAATAAGCATAGTTCATACCTACATGCATATCCATATAACTGACATAGTTATTGGTAAATACAACACTGGTGGGTAATTTACTGTCGAAAAATTTTCCATCAAACTGGTCAGGGAATTTTAATTTAGTTTCGTCAATTCGTTTATTTGCCCAGCCTATATTAAAACCTGCAGAGAGCAAACTGCTTAAACCCAGCATCTGGTGATATGCCACTGAACCGTATACTTTTGTACTGCTTAAACTACCCGATCCTGCCTTGTCGTTCATGATCATGCCACCCAGGCCCAGCCAACCGTTTTCAAGCCTGTCGCGGAATACCTGTGCATCGCCGAAAGCACTCATGGTCTTATACGGCACCGACATGACCGAACTCCACTGGTTGCGGTAATTGGCACCAATACGGTAATCGGCATCAGGTATAAAACCTGTATTGGCCGGATTAGTAACCAGTGGCGAATTGAAGAATTGTGAAAAATGAAGATCCTGCGCCTGAAGGGAGGCTGCGGGAAGGAAACTGCAGGTTACGAGCAACAATATTTTTATTTTCCTGATCATTCTTTATTAAATCGTGAGGCGTGAGTTGTGAATCGTGAAAAGGGTGCAAAAACCTTTCCAATTATTTCTCCATACTCAACACAAAAAATTATTACCAATTATTTATAATAAAAACCCAATCTTGCTTTTTATTTTCCGGTGCCCTCTACTTTGGTCCCGATAACTATCGGAGGAGCGAAGTGTCCTTTACCTCAGTAAATTGATATCCCCCGTTTTCCTCAATTTCTTACCATCTGTAAATTCTACATCTAACGTATAGGTATATACGTCCATTGCCTGCAACACCCCTTTAAAGGTACCATCCCAGCCCTGGTTCCTGTCTGATGTAGAAAAAACAACCTGGCCCCAGCGGTTAAATATCCTCCAGTTCATTGATCCAATACCAAAGCCTTTCACTTTTACAATTCCGTTTTCGCCAAACCGGCCCGGTGTAAATGCATTGGGCACATCCAGCTGGGGAACTATTACAATAGGTACATCCAGGGTTATGCTATCCACACAATCGGCCACATTAAATGCATACAATGTTGCCTTAAAGGTACCTGTTGCATTGTACTGATGCGTAGGTTCAAATGCAGTTGAACTTTCCCCGTCTCCAAAATTCCATAAATACCGGTTTGCACCAACAGACAGGTTGGTGAACCTGGTTAACGCATTTTCCACCGGCGGGTTGGGTGTCCAGCTGAAATTTGCCGTTGGTATAGGTAAGACCGTAATGGTAAAATAGGCAGAGGTATCCCGTTTGTTACAGGTACTGGTGTCGATGGCAATTAACCTTACATTGTAAGTGCCAATTGTGTTATACGTATAGGTAGGTTCAAAATCAGTTGAAATATCGCCGGTACCAAACTCCCATACCCAGTCTGTGCCACCCTGGGAAGTATTATTAAAATTGGCAGTATAAGGCACACAACCCCTGTTGGGTGTTGTAAATGATGCCCTTACATTGGGACTGATACGGAGTGTTTTTACTGCAGTATCGGGTGCATTGCAAAAAGTGGTATCATCAACAATTAAAGTAACAATATAACTGCCGGTTGATGCATAGGTATGTATTACCGGACCAATACCTGCCCTTACTTTGGTACTGTTATCACCAAAATCCCACAAAAAACTCTGATTGGTATAATTGGGCAGTGTAGCCACGGTCTGGTTTATAAACTGGTAACGTAAACTATTACACGAATCTAATTTGAAAAATGAAAAATCGGCATTGATTTCATTGTTTCCAACCCTCACCAATACATCTGCTGTATCAGCTATATTACAGGTTGCAGAATCAATAGAGATCAGCATCAGCCTGAACTCCCCGACATTGTTATAGGTATGAGAAACAGTATTGTTCGGAGCAAATGTAGTGTCCCTGGTTACCGTGCTGAATGGGTCGTTATAGATCCAGATATACATTTTACCCTTTGCCAGGGTATCGGTAAAGGTAACGGTTAGGGGTACACATCCAACGGTATCTACTATGCCATTGATCGTTGCTTTAACGCTGGCCCCGATTCCGGCAAAATTCATTTCTATTTTAGCAGCAGCCAGGTTGCAACCATCTCCGCTGGGTGTTCGGTTAATTGTAGACCATACCCCGGGTGTGGCCGGAAAGCGGTTAGTAGGATTGGGCGGAGTGCCGCAACTACAAAAAGCCTGGTAAATAACCCCGTTGGCATCAAATCGGCTGGTTCCTCCATCCACATGATCACCCAAACTTCCGTTCTGCCCGAAATGTGAACCAAAAAGCTGACTTTGTGCATTTTTTTCCAGTACAAAAAAGTAAAAGTCCTGGCCATCAGCCGGTGGTATTCCCGATAACGGGTTAACTATAGGCATTCCACCGGTACCGGCAGAGGGATACCCTTTTTCTAAATTGATACCACCACCCCAGCCGGATACATAGACATTTTCGCACCGGTCAACCAAAAAAGCAACCGGCGATAAATTAGGTACCGCTGAAACGGAACCAAAAATAGTTGAGTACACATAAGCTGAAAGATCGGGCTGCAGTTTACTGATAAACTGTTTACTGCCCGGATTACTGAAAATGGGGGCCGGTCCCGGGGCCAGTACGGTCCAGTTGCCGGTTGTTGTTCCCATGATATATGGAAATCCTTTTTTATCAAACTGGATACCATAAACCAGGTCATTGCCGGGTGTACCCTGAAAAGTTGTTCGTATGATACCGGAACCATCATTTAAAATCTGGGTAATAAATCCATCTACCACACCACCCTGGTATACACCTTGCAATACCCCCGTTTTATCGCCTGGTAAATTAGATCCTGTGGTAGCTCCGGCCACATAAATATCGTTGCTGAGTGGGTTTTGGGCTATAACAAAACAGGCATCATCGCCACTACCACCAAAAAAGCTGCTGAATAAAAGGGAAGAAAGATTGGTGTTGAATTTCATGATCACACCGTCCTGCCTTCCACCACCAAAAGCTACCTGAGCACTGCCCGGGGTAACCGGAAAGTCGGATGATTGTGTGCAGGAAGCCAATAAAACATTTCCTGCTGCATCCAGAATTATTTCACTCCGTGCATCATCGCCATAATTTCTTCGGGTTGCATCTGCTCCATCGGGTGTAATATATTTACCGCGGATGTTTACACCATCATTTGAAGTACCGCCAATACGCACTGCACCCAGGGAAGCATTACCGGCCGCATTTAGTTTTGTTACCACAATATCATAATCAGTTCTGGTAGATGGCCTTGCCGGTGTTCCGGGATAATTATTTGAATTGGATCTTCCGGCAATGAATAAATTTCCCTGTGCGTCGCAAATCATACTGTGTGGCTGTTCATTCCTGGAACCCCCGATATAGGTTGCAAATAACCGGTTGGCACCATTTGCCGAAAATTTAATGATCGCAATATCATAACCATTCGGGTTGGTACCATCTTCATTAATACCACCTCCAAAAACAGTTTGATAGGCCCCCGGAGAAGATGGGAAGCCACTGCCGAAAGCAACCCCGCCGGCATAAAAACTGCCATCGGGTGCTGGTGTGGCTGTAAATCCCCAGTTTTCTGCAGTACTGCCCGAAAAGGTAGAAAAGATCAAAGTAGGGTCAATAACAATAGTGGATTGCGGATCGTAGTCTGTTACTTTAAACCGTACGATATTATTTTTTACAACATACTTACAGTTTATGGTTTTCCTTTGGCCATCCTGCACCTGGTAACTGTATGGATACAATTCCTTAACTGTTCCAACAGTTGTGGAGATCATCAGTTCTTTATTTTTAACTTCCAGTTTATCAACACCCGAATATTGCATGGCTATTTTACCAATATCGCCACCCGGATGCACAATAATATCATACTTCAGTTTACCGCCATCGCTGTAATATCGTACATCCACATTGGGATATATATTCTGGTAGCTCACAGCCTGGGCTATTGCACAGCCGGATGCCCATTTTGACTGATCAGCACCTGTAAAATAATTGTTGTAGTAAGGTTGTATTTTGTCGGGCACATGCTGTGTAAAAGTATTGCCTCCTAAAAATTTAACTTTGTATGCGTGTGAATGTATGGTGATGTCTTTTCCCAGGTTTGCCGGATTGGTATTGTGCCCATGCATCTGCTCTGACAAAAGTTTCAGGTCGGCAACATTGTGTACGGTTACGGTAAAGCCCTGGTTTTCCAAAAAAAATGACCCGGTAGAAAAGTCACCCCGGTATTCAACCCGGCTATCCCATTGACCTTTGTTCTGTATAAATTCTACCTGCGCATGTACCTGCTTCATGCACAATACCATTGAACACAAAATGAACAGGCTGCGCAGTATGTTAAGTGATATCTTCAAGCGTTCTTTTTTACAATTTACAGAAATAAAGTAATAAAAAACCGTTTTGTACAATCATGATTCTGTCATAATCCAGTTACGAAATTTTACTCCAGGCCGTTTTGCCCATTTGTTGCTGCAGATGATTTTTAACCGGCATATTTTCACCTGCATTTAAATCGGGATCCATTTCCAAAATCTGTTCCGCTGCATTTCTGGCTGCTTCCAGCATAACCTTATCCTGGACTATATTTGCCAGTTTAAAGTTTAACAAACCGCTTTGCCTGGTGCCTTCTATATCGCCCGGCCCACGTATCTCAAGGTCCTTTTCTGCTATCTTAAAACCATCATTGGTGGCCACCATTATCTTTAACCTTTCACGGGCATCATTTGATATTTTGGGGCCTGTTAATAATATGCAAAAACTTTTTTCAGCACCTCTTCCAACCCTTCCACGAAGCTGGTGTAGTTGGGATAAGCCGAATTTTTCGGCGCTCTCTATCACCATTACGCTGGCGTTGGGTACATTCACACCTACTTCTATAACCGTTGTACTCACCATGATCTGCGTATCCCCCTTTACAAAACGCTGCATATTGGTTTCCTTTTGTTCGGCCGGTTGTTTTCCGTGCACCATGCTTATCCAGTATCCGGGTTCCGGAAAAAAAGATTTCACTTCCTCAAAACCCTTCATCAGGTTTTCATAATCAAGCTTGCTGCTTTCTTCAATGAGCGGATAAACAAAATAAGCCTGTCTGCCTTTTGCAATTTCATCCTTTACAAAATCCATCACCTGTGGCCGGGCACTTTCGGAACGGTGAAGCGTATTGATGGGTTGCCTGCCGGGAGGCAATTCATCAATTACACTGTAATCGAGGTCGCCGTAAGCAGTAAGGGCCAGTGTACGTGGTATGGGCGTTGCCGTCATTACCAGCACATGTGGAGGTATGGTATTCTTTTTCCACAATTGTGCCCGTTGTGCCACACCAAATTTGTGCTGCTCGTCAATAACTGCAAAACCCAGGTTTTTAAAAACCACATTGTCCTCAATTACGGCATGGGTTCCGATCAATATATGCAGCGAACCGTCTGCACAAAGTTTTAATACCTCTTTACGCTGTTTACCTTTAGATGACCCGGTGAGCAGTTTTACACAAACCGGCATATCTTTTAAAAGAGCTGTAATACTGTTAAAATGCTGCTGTGCCAGAATTTCTGTTGGTGCCATTAACACCGACTGAAAACCCTGTCCGTCAGACAAACGTGCGTTATCAGCAGCAATCAGCATCAACATTAATGCCACTATGGTTTTACCACTGCCTACATCTCCCTGTAAGAGGCGGTTCATCTGCTTGCCGCTGCCTGCATCCTTCCTGATCTCCTTTAACACTTTTTTTTGCGCATTGGTTAATTCAAAAGGCAAATAATTTTTAAAGAAACTGTTAAACAAATCGCCCACCTGGCCAAATATCAACCCTTTGCTGAACCTGTGCCGGGTTGATTTGATGAGGCCCAGACGCAGTTGTGCAAAAAATAATTCTTCGAACTTAAGCCTGCGCAGGGCATGCTGGTAATGCTGTTCCGTTGCCGGAAAATGAATTTGCCGTAACGCATGGTATCGGCTGATGAACTTATATTGACTGATGATGGATGCCGGTAAATTTTCGGGCAGGTCCTTTTCGGTAAGTATCTGCAGCAGCGCATAGGTTAGTTTACCAATGGCCCTTCCATTAAGCCCTTTTGATTTTAATTTTTCGGTTGTGGAATAAACAGGTTCCAGGTAATTTTTTCCATCCGTTTTTTGGGTGGTAAAATGTTCAATTTCGGGATGGGCAATTTGTGGCCTGCCCATAAAAAAACCAAGCTTGCCAAAAACCAGGTATTGCTGCCCCACTGCAATTGCTTTTTGTATCCAGCTGATGCCCTGAAACCAAACCAGTTCAATTTCGCCGGTATCATCCTGTAATCGGGCAGTTAATCTTTTGCCCCTGCCCTCACCCAAAATTTCAAACTGGATTAATTTTCCGGCTACTTGCGCATATTCGTTATTGGGAGAGAGTGCTGCAATCTTATCCAGCCTGGTTTTATCAACATGCCTGAAGGGGTAATGCTCCAGGAGGTCTTTAAAGTTAAATATCTCCAGTTCTTTTCTTAAAAGATCACCCTTAAAGGTTGTTACACCATGTAAATATTCAATGGGACTGGATAATATGTTAGCGGGCGAGCTGATGGGAATTGTTTTTACAAATATACAATAGAGCCCTCAGGTATTGTTTCGCCTGACGGCGAAAATAATTGCCACAGAAGCACGGAAACACAGAAAGAAGATATTTAAATACGCACTTAAAGAACATCAAAATACTAATATCGGAATTTACCGTTTTGTATTATTCTGAAAACGCCTTGGTTTGCTGAAATTCCTGTTGCCTCCGCCTGAAGGAGCAGCATTGTATGCCGGTGTTTCGCCCAGTTCTTCCGGTACAATGGCCTTGGGTACTGGCTTGCCCAGCAATTTTTCGATGCTCATGAAACGGCGTTGTTCTTTTACGGTAACAAAAGTATAGGCAGTGCCTTCGGCAGCAGCCCTGGCTGTACGGCCAATGCGGTGTACATAATCTTCGCCGTCGTGCGGTACATCATAATTGATTACCAGGTCAATATTATCAATATCAATACCCCGGCTCAGAATATCTGTAGCGATTAAAATAGGCAACCTGCCGCTTTTAAAATGCATCAATACTTCCTCTCTTTTGCTTTGTTCAAGATCGCTGTGGATCTCATCGGCCAAAAACCGGGCGCGTTTTAGATCGCGGGTAAGATTTTTAACTGCTATTTTACTGCTGCAAAAAATAAGTACCATTTTAAAATCCTTTTTTTGAAGCAGGTATTTTACCAGTGGGATTTTTTGAGTATCATAAACAACAAAGGCCGCCTGTTCAATTTTTTCATTCGGTTTGCTGATCGAGATATTTACCTCTGCCGGCTGGTGCAATATCTTTCTGGCCATTTCTCTTATTTTATGCGGCATGGTGGCCGAAAATAACAGGTTCTGCCGTTTTTTGGGAAGGTTGTCTATGATGAACATGATATCATCGTAAAAACCCATATCCAGCATCCGGTCGGCTTCATCCAGCACCAGGTATTTTAGTCCAGCCAGTTTAACATAGCCCATTTTTATATGCGCCATCATTTTTCCGGGCGTGCAAATCACCACATCGGCCCCGTGGCTCAGCGCTTTTTTTTCCTGTACAAATGCATTTCCATCGCCTCCGCCATACACTGCTATGGAGCTTACCGAAGTGAAATAGGAAAGCCCTTCCATATGCTGTGCTATTTGTATGGCCAGTTCACGGGTGGGTACAATGACCAGGGCATTGTTGGTATGGTCTTCGTGCGGATCGGTAATGATCTTATTGATCAGCGGTAATAAAAACGCGGCCGTTTTACCGGTTCCGGTTTGTGCAGAGGCAATAACATCCTTACCTGCCATGATCAGCGGGATCACCTGTTCCTGTACCGGGGTGGCGTTTTCATATCCAGAGGCATCAATTCCTTCCATCAATCGTGGGTCAAATCCAAATTCGGTAAACTTCAATTGTATTTTTTTGTGAAGATAAGCTATTACACTAATTATTACGAATTACACGGATTAGACAAATAAAAGTAGTCTGTTTTTAAATTGGTGTAATTAGTATTAATTCGTGTACTTTGTAATTATGATCAAAACAGGAGAATATAATATTTTAAAAGTAATACGTGAAGTGGATTTTGGCGTGTATTTAGATGACGGGGCCGAAGGTATATTGTTGCCCAAACGATTTGTGCCAGCAAATACCAAAATCGGGGATGACATAAAAGTGTTTTTATACCATGATGGGGAAGACAGGCTGATTGCCACCACCCAGCAACCCAGGGGTGTTTTGGGAGATATTGTAAAACTGAGGGCGGTTAGTGTAACGGAGCACGGTGCTTTTTTAGACAATGGTTTGATGAAGGACCTGTTTGTTCCTAAATCGAAACAGCAACTGAGCATGATACCCAATGGGGAGTACTTAGTAAAAATTTACCTTGATGAACAAACGGGCAGATTAGCTGCAACAGAAAAATTAGAGCCTTTTTTAAGCAATGAAACATTAACGGTAAAGGAACTGGAACTGGTTGACCTGATCGTTTACCGCCGTACCGATATCGGTTATGTATGCATCATCAACAATAAACACACCGGCGTATTGCACCACAACGAAATATACCGGAATATCACAGCCGGTGACAGGTTTACCGGTTTTATTAAAAAGATCTATCCCGAAGACAAAACAAGTGACCTCCGTTACCGTATTGATGTATCTGCCGGCAAGCCGGGATACAACCGTGTGGAAGATGAAACAGAAAAGATACTCAGGCTGTTGAAAGAAAATGATGGTTTTTTACCCTATCACGATAAAAGCTCTCCTGAAGATATTTATGATTTTTTTGCAATGAGCAAGAAGACATTTAAGATGACCACCGGCAACCTGTACAAACAGCGTAAGATCAGTTTTGAAAAAGACGGAATCAGGCTTTTGTGATTTTAAAATTACTTTCCGATACAGAATTTGGAGAAAATATAATCCAGTACATTCTCATTGGTAATATCCCCGGTTATTTCTGAAATATAATGCAGGCAGCGCCTGATATCCAAAGCCAGCAGATCGCCTGTAATATTATTATCGAGCCCTGCTTTAATATCGGTAAGCGACTGGTTTACCTGTTGCAGGGCTTCGTAATGGCGTGCATTGGTAATGATGGTGTTTTCTGTATTGATATTGCCGCTTACTATTTTATCAACCAGCCTTTGTTTCAGCAGGTCTATATGATCTTTTTCTTTTGCCGAAATATATAACGCATCCATACCGGCAAATTTCCGGGCGGCTGCATCTGCTCCCATGATATCGGTTTTATTCCCAACAGTAATGTAATTGGTATTTTTTTCGGCGATCAATCCAACAGCAGCTTCCAGTTCGGCCGGTGTTTCGGTATTCACATCAAAAATATAGACCACTTCATCCGATTGTTCTATTTTTTCCCTGCTCTTTTCAATACCGATCAGCTCTATGATATCGGTACTGTGTTCCCTGATGCCTGCCGTATCGATCAATCTGAAAAGTATGCCATCGATATTGATGGTTTCTTCAACCGTGTCACGTGTGGTACCGGCTATCTCACTTACAATGGCCCTGTTTTCGTTCAGCAGCGTATTAAGCAAGGTGCTTTTACCTGCATTGGGTTTACCTACTATGGCAATGCTTACACCATGCTTGATCACATTGCCCAGCTGAAAGGATTGCAGCAGATTATTCGTCACGGTTGTTGCCATTTCAATCAGTTCATAAAATTTTTTACGGTCGGCAAATTCCACATCTTCCTGGCTAAAATCCAGTTCAAGTTCTATCAATGCCGAAAACTGGATCAGGTTTTCACGCAGCTGTTTTAAAATTTCACTGAAGCCGCCCCGGATATTGTGCAACGCTGTTTTTTGTGATGCTGCTGTATTGGAGGCAATAAGGTCTGCTACCGCTTCGGCCTGGGTAAGATCTAGCTTTCCGTTAAGGAATGCCCGTTGCGTAAATTCTCCGGCTTTGGCAAGCCTGGCACCTTTGTGAATGCAGGCCTGTATAACCTGCTGCTGCACAAAGGGGCTGCCATGGCAACTGATCTCTACCACATCTTCACCGGTATAACTGGTAGGATTTTTATATAAAGAAACAACCACTTCATCTATATCCGCATCATCTTCCCTGATAAAACCAACATGAATGGTATGTGTTTTTTGTTTGTGCAGGTCTTTGGAAGGAAAAAGTTCATTTACTATATCCATGGCTTTTGAGCCGCTTAACCTGATAATGCCTATGGCCCCAACCCCCGGGGGTGTTGCCAATGCAACGATCGTATCATCCCAACCCGAAATTTGATTTGCCATATAGCAAAGATAAGCCCCGCCGTCCCGACTAAGTCGGGAAAATTTGCAGCTTTTATTTTTTGAGAAGTATTCTTTTATCGGCCTCCTTCAATTCATCAATATAATACCGTTTAACCTGGCAGATGGTTACCTCATCAGTAATATCTACAAAGTTTTTAAAATTGCTTGCAGCAGATGGCTTGATGATAAGTATAAACTGATCGCTGTTTCCACGTGTCCTTTCCACGCCTGCCTTTTTCTGCATCAATACAGTTCTGATCTCTTTCGGGGCAAACCCTGTTTCTTTTACAGGCGGGTTATTTTCTATCGCCCCTTCGTAATATTTTATGCGGTTATCTTTATCCAGCAAAACAGTTAATACACATGATTCGCATACCGGATCTCTTGCGGTATCAACTTTATCATAAGGCATCAACAGGTCCATAGCTTTTGCCTCAGCAACTGTGGTAGTAAATACGAAAAAAGTAAGCAATAAAAATCCCAGGTCAACCATCGGTGTCAGATCTACCCTGGTATTTTTTTTATTGAACCTTTTCTTTTTTTCTGTCCGCAGGACGCTGTGCGCTGATCGTTTTGTTTCTATTTCTGCCATAACCCTAAGTTTTTATTGAGATGGCTTAATGAAATTTTTCCATAAAAAAATCCCCCCGGAATACGGAGGGATCAAACTATTCTTTTGTAAAATTAATCTTCTACCACAAAAGTTATTGGCTGACGGCGGTATGCATTTACATTACGTCCGTTCTGTATAGCAGGAGTCCAGTTCTTGGTTTTTTTAATTACCCTTTCTGCTTCCTCGCACATACCAAAGCCCGGATCATTTTCGCATTTCACATCACTTAAACTTCCGTCTTTACTCACTACAAACTTAACAATAACAGTGTATTTACCTGCATTTGCGCCATTATCAACAGGTGTATTTGCATTTAAGGTCTTTCTCAGGTAGTTGCGCCAAGCATCTTCCCCACCCGGAAAGCCAGCTTCCACTTCCACCTTGGTGAATATCTTATTTTCATCATCTGCCACTTTCACTTCCACAACCTGTGTTCCTTTTTCTTCTACCGGGGCCTGTACAACCTGAACGGTATTTTCGCTTTTAACGGTTTGTACGCTGATCACCTGGTCTTCCTTGATCTCTTCAATCTTTTCATCAGGTTTCACCTCTTCATCCTTTACAATTTTAGGAGGTGTAAATTTTACCTGGTTGATCTCTGGTGGTGGTGGTGGCTCTGGTGGTGGTGGTGGGGGTGGTGGTGGCGGTGGTGGTGGTTCATCCGCTTTCAATTCTGCCATTTGTGTTTCCAGCGTATCAAATTTCTTTTTCCCATTATCATCATTCATGATCTTAAACAGGAAAGAACTGGCAAAAACCAATAACAAAGCACCGCCTGTGATGATAAGTGCTTTGGTAAGTGTTTTTTTGTAGCTTTTTCTTAATTGATAAGCCCCGTATTCTTTGTTCTTTCCATCAAAAATGATATCAAGGACATCGGCAGTTAAAATTTTATTTGCATCCATTGTAATCTCTTTTTAAATTAGATTCAAAATTGTTCCAATTCCATATCCCTATTTAATTCCGTTTGCTTCTTCGGTCTTTTGAATGAGCATCTTTTCTACCTCAACCATATCCACTTCGGCATAATGCCCGGGTGGTACGGCACAAATGGTCATTTCATCGAGGATATCAATTGCATTCTTAAAAGTTGACTTTTCATCAGATTTAATGATGTACATCAGGTCATCGATCGGAGTAGCGTTTTTCTTTTCCAGGATCAGTTTACGTATACCTGCAAAATTGGTGCTTTTGAAATCCTCACTGATCGTTTCAGGCATTAATTGCCCGTAGTAATAATAAACCTGGTTGCCTTTGCCCAATAAAATGGTCATGGCACCCGAGTTCTTTACCTTCATCTGGGCTGCCGGGTCATCCTTGGGTTCATTCATATTCATGGCCGTTGACTGGCTCATGGTAGTGGTAAACACAAAGAAAGTAAGCAACAGGAACCCAAGATCAACCATGGGAGTAAGATCAACACGGGTAGAAAGTTTTTTTGATTTTTTGACGCCGGGCCCTTTTTTATGTCCGCCACCCGACGAGGTATCCATTTCTGCCATAGTATTTCCTTTTAATTTGTTTTATTAATGTTTTTCGTCTTTACCGGTTTTGTACAACTCAGAACCTATGGGCACGGCTTCTCCTTCTGTTACGATCCTGAATTTAAAAATCTCATTGGCCTTTAGGGCTTCTTTTACTTTTTTAAATACCGGATACTCCGCTTCTCCGTCGCCTTTTACCAGTATCATTTCCTGCAAACTTCGCTGGTCTTCGCCTTTGTAGGCATTGGTGATGCTGCGTATCCAGTAAGCCAATTCATTATTTGTACTGTCAGTTGGTATTCCATCCATCATGGAAGGAGGAATTTCCTGAGCCGCATTTAATGCTGACTTCAGCTTATTGACCGGATGACCTATGAATTCTGATTTCTTGAGTTTATTTAATTCTGCAGAAGTTAACTGCAGGCCCCTGGTGGTATTAAAATCATCAATGATCGCATCCTTTTTAGTTTCATCACCCAGCATTAAAAACACTTTCCCTTCCTTGGTCATGGTGATCAATAATGACTTTTCGGGAGCAGCTTTACTTGAAACCGATGTAGGTGTTTTAACGGAAAGAACCTCCGGTGGTTTTTGTTTTGTTGCCAATATAAAAAATGTCAACAGAAGAAAAGCCACATCACACATAGCCGTCATATCAACTATCGTGCTTTTCCGGGGTAGTTTAACTTTTGGCATATTTGTCTGTTTTTAAATTTTTCTTAACCGCTTTGCTCAATAATAACCCCTGTTTTATGGAGGCTGAAAAAACAAGCAGCATTTATAAGATGCTATACATTTGAAAATCCATACAATTACTTGTACAGAGAAGCAAAAGTTTGCGTTAAAGTAAATCCAGACTCATCAATACCATAAGTAATACCATCGATTTTGGTTGTAAATATGTTATAGAACATAATGGCAAATGCAGAGGTGCCGATACCCAATGCCGTATTGTAAAGTGCCTCAGAAATACCTACAGAAAGCGCCTGGGCTGATGCGGTACCACCACTCTCAGATCCCAAAGTACCAAATGCACGTATCATACCAACCACAGTACCCAAAAGACCAATCAAAGTGGCCAGAGAAGCGATACTGGAGAGGAATACCAGGTTCTTTTCTAGCATTGGCAGTTCAAGTGAGGTAGCTTCTTCCACTTCCTTTTGGATGGCCATTACTTTTTGATCGGTAGACAATTCCGTATTAGAGATCATTTCTTTGTAGCGGTGTAAACCGGCTTTCATTACATTTCCAACAGATCCTTTTTGTTTATCACATTCTGCCAGCGCTGCATCAACATTCTTGTTGGCAAGCTGGTATTGTACTTTGCGTACAAAATCTGCATTGTTGCCGGTACCGTTTGCCTTTGAAATGGTTAAAAAACGCTCAATCACAAAGGTTAACATGGTCAGGAATGTACCAATCAGTACAGGTACAATGATGCCTCCCAAATACATTTTACTTAACGCTGATTTGGGATCATGACGACCTGGCCAGAACCAGCCTTCATCACCCTTTACTACCGGTTGGCCGAAGCTTGACGGGTTTCCTAATACAAACCTCCAGATACAATACCCCACAAGTAAACACAATACCGGAGCAATTAAAGAAATAATGTTACTCGATTTTTTTGCCTGAACTGAAGTTGTTGGTTTTACAGTTGCTGTAGTCTCTGCCATAAAATTCTAGTTTTTAGTTTTTTAAAAAGTTTGGTTTTGATTAATGATGGGTATGTACTTTAATTTAAAAATTAAAAAATCAATTTTATTTCATAAAATGAAACAAGATGCACAAGTTAAATAAATAATTGAAAGTTTGCACTTACGAAAAAATTATTTTAGAAATATTTTTTTACGATGCCAATTTGCATGAATTACACAAAAAAACGCTGCAAACCGCTGAAATTTTAGAAAAAACACAATAAACCTATTATAAACAAAGGAAATATGCAATGATTACTCATACCTCAGTGCCACTATTGGATCTAATTTTGACGCTTTAAATGCAGGATAGAGCCCGGCAGCCAGCCCCACAAATGAACATACAAATATGCCTGCTATCACCCAGGCCCAGGGTACCACAAATCCCGTTTTTAACAGGATGGCCACCACATTGCCCAATAACACACCAGCTATGATTCCGGCAACGGCACCCAGCAGGCTGATCAAAACAGACTCGTATAAAAACTGGGCCCTGATGTCTTTACTGGTGCCGCCCAGGGCCTTGATCAACCCTATTTCCTTGGTACGTTCATTTACAGCCACCAGCATAATATTCATTAATCCGATAGCAGCTCCAATTAAGGTTATAAAGGCAATGCCAATGGTACCCTTTTCCAAAAAACCCAGGTTGGTTAGCAAAGTGGCAGCAATGCTGTCGCTTTTATCAATATAAAAATTTACTTCATCTTTAACGTTCAGCTTTCTGATGGGCCGGAAAGTGCCTTTGGCTTCTCCGATAGCAGCATCCATCATTTTTAAATCGGGAACCATTACACCAATATTAAAAGATGAATTTTGAGTGGAATACAGCCGCCTGATATTATTATAGGATGTCACCACGATCTTGCTGGTATTAAAAAAAGCACTGGAACTTTTTTCTTCCAGCACGGCTATAACCCGGTAAGGGATATGGTCTACACTTATAACCTGATCAATGGCTTTTAGCGGGTTTCCGGGATACAACTTTTGGGCTACCCCGCTGCCCAGCATACAAATACTTCTGCCCGATTCAACTTCTGTTTCGGTAAAGTTTCGCCCTGCAGCAATGGTATATCCGTTCAGTTCCAGGTAATTTTCATCTCCCCCCAAAATGGATACATCCGGATTTGTTTTTTTTCTGTTGTTATTACACACTATATTTCTTGGCCCCATCAATGCCAGGCCAACAGTTGCCGGAAACTGGTACCGTTGTTTAAAAGTACGTGCTTCTTCATAGGTAATGACCTTACCCATGTTGCTCTTTTTTTCGCGTAAAGATGATTTGCTTGTCTTCTTGGTTTCCCTGGGTGGGCCTCCCCCGCCTATGCGTATGTTCCGGTCTTTAAACCTGATGTTGAACGAATTGGCCCCCATGGTAGAAAAGGTGGTGGTGAGGCTGTTACTGGCTGCCTGAATGGAAGTGATGATCAGGATCAAAGCAAAAATGCCCAATGCAATAATTGCTACAGTTATTGCAGTACGTAATTTATTGCCCGAAATATTGCGCCAGGATAATGCCAGTGTATCTTTGAAAGTCATCAGGTAGTGTTATTCTGCCTAAAGTTAATCACTGTAATCGTTAAGTCGCAAAACTTTTTATAAGCGGTGTTTTTCCGTTAAAAATATAACCAGTCTGTAAGCATCCCGGGGAATATGCCCAAAACAATAATGAAGAAGGCCGTTAGAACCAGCAGTATTTTAAAAGCGGGTGTTATGTCATCAGCCAGTATCACGTCTTCCTTGCATTCTTTAAAGAACATGGCCTGAATGATTCTGAAATAATAATAGGCACTGATGGCGGCACACAGCACGGCAAAAATGACCAGCCAGATATGCTGCCCGGTTTGAACAGCAGCCATGAGCATATAGAATTTACTCTGGAAACCGGCTGTTAAAGGTATACCGGTCAATGATAAAAGAAATACCGTTGCAGTAACCGCCAGCAGCGGCTGTTGCTTGCCAAGGCCGTTAAAACCGTCAATGGTGTAATCCTTCATTTTTATTAAAACAGCAAACAGGCCGATGCTTGCCAGGCTGTAAGCCGCTGCATACAGCACCAAACCTTCTTTGGCCAGGTTATTCATTGCAAATAAAGAAAACAGCATAAAACCAGCCTGGGCAATACTGGAATAAGCCAGCATCCGTTTTACGCTTTGCTGAAAAACTGCGGTAAGGTTTCCTATCAATAAAGTTGCAGCAATCAGTATCACAATAAGTGTTTGCCATTGCGCATGCATACTGCCGAATGTATTTTCAAATAGCCGTACAAAAGCAAAAAATGCAGCGGCTTTTACAATGGTAGCCATAAAGGAAGTGAACACGGTTGGCGCACCGTCGTACACATCGGGCGTCCAGAAATGAAACGGTACAGCCGATACCTTAAACGACATGGATATCAGCAGCAATACCAAACCTGCAGCAATCATGGCAGGCATGGGAGCATTACCCGAAATGATATTGTCTATATAGAAAGAACCGGTTGCACTGCCTCCATACAAAAAGGCAATACCCAATAACATGATACCGGTTGAAAAAGCACCCATTAAAAAATATTTCAGCGCTGCTTCATTGCTTTTTAAATTTCTTTTATCGCTTCCGGTTAAAATATATAACGGAATGGAAACAATTTCGATACCGATAAAAAGCATCAGCAATGAGTTGAATGTGGAAATGATGGCAATGCCGCATAAAATAAAAAATATCAATGCAAAATATTCCGAAACATTTTCGCCTACTTTTTCAATATCTCTTCCGTTCAATAAAAACAAAAGCAATGTACAGCCAAAGGCCACATTGATAAAGGTTAAATTGAAACTGTTGAAATGCAGCATGTTCTTTACATCAACCGAAAAGAATGCCATGCCCGAGTTCATTTGCATACAATTGGCAATAATGATCGCTGCCAATCCAAAAATGGCCAGGTATTTGGGCGTGGTCTTACTTTTGATAAAAGCACCGCCCAGCATCATCATCACTCCCCAGATGGCTGTTAATATTATTGCGTTCATACCCCTATCCCCTAAAGGGGGATTACCTTTTTATGTTATTTTAATCTTGTTATTATATTCAGTACTGTATCTTTTGTTAAGTCGAAAAGTGGTTGCGGATAAACCCCGAAAAGGAAGATCAACACCACCAAAACAGCCAATATCAATTTCTGACTCAGGGATATTTCCTGCATCGTTCCGGTAATGCTGTTTGCTTCTCCGTAAAAAACCTTCTGTATCATATTTAAGGTGTACACCGCTGCCAGGATTATACTAAGGCCCGCTACCGCCGTGTACCAGAAATTAAACTGGAATAAACCACTGAACATCATGAACTCTCCTACAAATGCATTGGTTAAAGGCAGTGCAATATTGGCCAGTGCGATGATCACCAGGAATATGGTTAATACCGGTGCCTTGTGTGCTATACCACCCAGTTCGGAAATTTTACGGGTGCCGGTTTGCTTTTCAATAAGGTCTGCCACTATCCACATGCCAATGATATTGATACCGTGACTGAACATCTGTATCATAACACCCTGCAAACCCATTTCACTTTTGGTAAAAATAGCCGCACACATTAAACCGATATGTGCAATGGATGAATACGCAACAAAACGCTTCAGGTCATCCTGCTTTATGGCAATTAAACTGGCGTAGATCATGCCAATTACTGAAAGGCCTATAACGATATTATCAAACTTTGAAACTGCATCCGGAAAAACCGGAAGTATCCAGCGGATGACTGCAAAAACACCCATTTTTACCATGATTCCGCTTAAGACCATGGTGGTAGATGTGGGCGCCTGTTCATATGTATCGGGCTGCCAGGTATGAAAGGGAAACACCGGCATCTTGATGGCAAAAGCGATGAAGAAAAGCCAGAATATCCAGCTCTTTTCTTCCGGAGAAAGCATAACCCCATAAACCGCATTCATGGAAAACGAATGCTCTGCAGCAGCTGTTGGCACCGTATGCATATAGATATAAATGATACCCACCAGCATTAATAGGGAACCTGTAAACGTATACACAAAGAATTTAAAGGTTGCCTGAATTCTTTTTTCGCCACCCCAGCGGCTGCATAAAAAGTAAACAGGAATAACAGCCAGCTCCCAGAAAAAATAAAATACCAGCAGGTCCATAGCTGTAAATACACCCATTAAACCGGATTGTGTTAACAGCATTAAACCATAAAAAACATGGGCATTTTTATAGTTGTTTTTATAAGTGGCAATGAATATGACCGGGAAAGAAATGGCGGTTAGTGCAGTAAGCATATGCCCCATTCCATCAAGGCCTACGGTAAAATTGCTGCCCAGGTACCTTAACCAGTAATAACTTACGTTGTTATAATAAAAATATTTTCCATTGTCTGCATAGATCAAACTGGCAGCGGATATCAATAAAGTTATCAGCGAAGCCAGTACTGCCCATTGTTTTACCATTTTTTCCTTTCGGATAAAAAATGTGACCAACCCGGCTACCAAAGGAAACCAGATCAGCAATTCAGGAAAAGTTATCCAAATATTTTTTGGGTCCATATCTTCTGATTATACCAACTATACCTTGTATAGTCTTCTATTTTTTATGTCGGCATAAAACCACCTTACCCCGGTAACACCGGAAAGATGGCATTATAAAAACAACTGAATGATAAAAAATAACAAAATGCCCAATACCATCATCAACACATAAGTGCCCACCTGGCCGGTCTGCAACAACCGTATTTGCCTGCTGCCATAGTTAACCGCCTTGCCAACACCGTTCACAAAACCATCAATCCCTTTTTTCTCAAAAATATTATTAAAATATTTTGCCAGTGCCAATAAAGGTTTTACAATAATAGCATCATACAACTCATCAACATACCATTTATTAGCAAGTATTTTTCCCAGGCCTGTTTCTTCTTTATCTGCTTTTTGGTATTTGCTGAATTTGCTCCATGCAAAAACTAAAGCGATCAATGCTGCACCTACAGATATTCCCATCAACATGTATTCTGTTGTGTGATCGATTGGGTGATCAACAAGTATCTTGTTACTTTCCTTAAAGATTGGAGCTAAAAAAGCTTCCAGCCTATGTCCGCCTTCCATAAAAATTTCCGGTATGCCAATCAAGCCACCAACTACAGATAATATGGCAAGAATGATCAATGGTATTGTAATGGCCTTAGGGCTTTCATGCAAATGATGTTCCTGCTCGGGAGTACCCCTGAATTTTCCATGGAAGGTCATGGCATATAAACGGAACATATAAAATGCGGTCATGATGGCACCAGCAACCCCCACACCCCATAGCAACGGACTCCTTGCATAAGCAGCAGCCAGTATTTCATCTTTAGAAAAGAACCCTGAAAAAGGCGGCATACCGGCAATTGCCAGACAGGCCAATAAGAAAGTAATATGGGTTACACTCATGTATTTTTTCAAGCCTCCCATATTGCGGATATCCTGCTCGCCACTCATGGCATGTATCACACTGCCGGCACCCAGGAACAACAGCGCTTTGAAGAAAGCATGCGTCATCACATGAAACACGGCACCGGTGTAAGCACCCACGCCCAAAGCTAAAAACATATAACCCAACTGGCTTACGGTTGAATAAGCCAATACTTTTTTAATATCATTTTGCTTTAACGCAATAGTAGCAGCAAGTATGGCTGTAGATAAACCAACAATAGCCACAACACCCTGTGTTATCGGCGCCATGGTGTATAATATATTGCTGCGGGCGATCATATAGATACCGGCAGTAACCATGGTAGCAGCATGTATCAGGGCACTCACCGGCGTTGGGCCGGCCATCGCATCTGGCAACCAGGTGTACAGGGGAATTTGTGCACTCTTGCCCATGGCACCCACAAATAACAACAGGGTGATACCGGTAATGTCTGTTACAGTTAATTTAGATACCCCTGCAAAAACAGTATGGTAATCTGCTGTACCCAGTTTTGATATCAGCCAGAAAACAGCCAGCAAAAATCCAAGGTCGCCGATGCGGTTCATGATAAAGGCTTTCTTTGCTGCAATATTGTAGTTGGTATTTTTAAACCAGAAACCAATGAGTAAATAAGAACAAAGTCCCACGCCTTCCCAACCAATGAACATGATGACAAAATTTGCCCCCATAACCAGCAACAGCATAGAAAACACAAAAAGATTTAAAAAGGCAAAATATTTTGCAAAATCTTTTGGTGCTTCATCATGCATGTAAGCGGTAGAATACACATGTATTAAAAAGCCAACACCGGTTATTATTAATAAGAATATAGAAGAAAGTGGATCGATCTGAAAATCAAACCCGATCTTAAGGGCCGTGATATTGATAAAATCGAAATAATGGGCCACATGGGTATTGCCAGCTTTTACGCTGAAAAAAACAGCCACACTTAACAGGAAGGAAAGAAACACGGTTCCGCTGCCGATGATACCGGCCATTGTTTTTGACACCTGTTTTCTACCCAACCCATTGATGAGGAAGCCCAGCAAAGGCAGTATAGGTATCAGCCAAACTAATTGAAAAACATTACTCATAAGCTCAATTTAGACGACAGTCAACCGACGACCGACAACAGAATATGTGCATCTGTGGTCTATCGTCTTTGGTCTGTGGTCAATTCTTTAACCTGTTTAAAAAATTCACATCCACCGAATGTGTATTTCTGTAAAGCATTACAATGATGGCCAGTCCCACACTTACTTCTGCTGCAGCCACCACCATAATAAAAAATACAAAGATCTGTGCATCGCTTACCACATCAGGGTTTGACTGCATTAATGCAGATGCTGCATGCATTTTTGAAAATGCCACCAGTAATAAATTCACTGCATTCAGCATTAACTCGATGCATATGAAGATAATAATCGAATTGCGTCGGGTAAGTACCCCCACAATTCCGGTGCAGAACAGTGCAACCGCCAAACCTATGTACCATTTAATTTCCATGCTTATATCACTAATTATCTGAATTACACCAATTACACGAATTATATAATATATCCTTTAAACCAATTCGTGTAATTCGTTTAAATCCGTGTTATAAATATTAACTTCTTTCTTTTTTACCAATCACCACTGCCCCTATCATGGCACTTAAAAACAACACCGAACTTATTTCAAAAGGCAATACATAATCTTTAAATAAAACCATACCCAGGTTTTTGATGAGGCCGCTGTTGCCGCCACCCAACTGAACCAAATTGGAAGCCTGTGCAGATTCAGAAACAGCTGCAATGATCACCAGAAATAAACATCCGCCCGAGATCAAACCCGCAAACTGCAGCATCCGGTGTTTTTTTGGTTCCGATTCTGCATTTAAATTCATCAGCATCACTACAAATAAAAACAATACCATGATGGCCCCGGCATATACAATGATATTTACAATGGCTAAAAACTGGGCATTCAGCATAATATAATGGCCGGAAATAGCAAAGAATACAACAATGAGATACAATATACTGTGTACAGGGCTTTTACTGGCAACCACCATGATTGCGCTGAACAAAGCCATAGCTGATAAAACCCAAAATAATATTTCTGTAATGCTCATATCTTCCGTTCCATCTCTCCGCCACAGGGCGGAAGGGTATTTTCGTTAAATAATATTTTCCTTCTTCGCCCTGTTGCCCAAAGCCTTTTTATATGCCTCGGGCTCATTAACCGGGTGAGGTATCAGTAATTCTTCTTTTTTATAAATAAACTGTTTGCGCTGGTAATCGGCAGGCGCAAAAGTTTCACTTAAATAAATGGCATCTTTAGGACAGGCTTCTTCACACAAACCACAAAAAATACAACGCAGCATATTGATCTCGTACCTGGCTGCGTATTTTTCTTCCCTAAACAAATTTTCTTCACCGGGTTGTCTTTCTGCAGCCTCCATGGTTATGGCTTCTGCCGGACAGGCAACTGCACACAGACCGCAGGCAGTGCAGTTCTCACGGCCTTCTGCATCCCGGTTTAAAATATGCAATCCCCTGAAAACAGGACTGAAAGGCCTTGTTTTTTCAGGATAATTGATGGTGGGTTTCTTTTTAAAGATATGGCTGAACGTAATGAGCATCCCTTTAAAAATAGCCACCAAATAAAGCCGCTCCAGGAAATTCATTTTCCTGCGATCAACCTGTTTTAATCTGTTTGTTAATGCCTGCATAATTATTTTCCGTTTACCACAAATTTATTTTTTATCTGCCCGCCTTCTGCATCCGTTGACCGGCGCAGACAGCTTTTAGTAATTTTAAAAATGCCAGTTGTTTTGTTTCAACAAAATGATGGCTCCGGTTACCAGCATATTGAATAATGCCAGCGGAATCAATATTTTCCATCCCAGGTTCATCAACTGATCGTACCTGAATCTGGGAATGGTCCACCGTACCCACATAAAAAAGAATATAAAACAAACTACTTTTGCCATTAATGCCAGTACCCCAAATAATGCCATCCAGTTTTGATCGTAATTGGCCTCATTTACAAAAGGGATATCATATCCACCAAAAAACAAGGTACTCATAATTACACTGCTGATGAACATATTGATGTACTCAGAAAAAAGGTAGAACCCGAGCTTCATCGACGAATACTCGGTATGGTAACCTCCTATCAATTCACTTTCTGCTTCTGCCAGGTCAAACGGCGCCCGGTTACATTCGGCAAATGCACAAATTAAAAATAACAGAAAGCCCAAAGGCTGATAAATGATATTCCAGTTACCAGCCTGTTGCTGCAGTACCATTTCGTTCAAACTTAATGTGCCGGTTACCATCAATAATGCAATGATGGATAAGCCCATGGCCAGTTCGTAACTGATGATCTGTGAAGCCGCCCTTAAGCCTCCCATTAAGGAAAACTTGTTATTACTGGCCCAGCTGCCTATCATGATTCCGTATACACCCATGCTCACTACTGCAAATACATATAATATGCCTACGTTCACATCAGCTATCTGTAAAGAAATGTCTCTGTCAAATAAATGCACGGTATTGCCCCAGGGAACAACGGCACTGGTCATGATTGCGGTAAGCATGGCCAGCGATGGACCGAGTATGAATAAGAATTTAGAAGAAAAATCAGGAATGATCTCCTCTTTGAAAAACAATTTCAATCCATCTGCAACGGGTTGTAAAATACCAAAGGGGCCTGCCCGGTTAGGGCCACGCCTGTCCTGTAAAACAGCAGCAATTTTTCTTTCGCCATAGGTTGCATACATGGCAATAACCAGTGAAGCCATTACCACAATGACGATCAAAACCAGTTTTTCAATAATTAATGCCAAATCAATTGCTAAAAGCATATCCTTTTTTTAAAATAATTCTTACTCTTTGGGTAATCCCCATTGTGTTGATTCTCCTTCACCTTTTACAAATTCACCTGACTTTGCAAAATCATCTGCATGTGCCGGCCTGTCAATTTCACTTAAATGTATGTTGGGATTATTTACTCCACTTACATTATGTATGTTCATCAGTAATTTAGGATCACGTCCTTTCAATACTTTTTTAATGGTATCGTTCGGCATTTCAAGGCCTGCATATTTATTGGCCCCGATTACCGAATGACGGCTGATGGTGGTTAAACCTTCAATGGTCCAGTCGCCTGTTTGCTTTTTATCAAAGCGGCAGGTATTGCATATCCAGCCCGGCTTGCCATCGTAACTCTGCACTTCACCCCACTCATCTTTACGGGCAGTTACCCTGTATACTTCATCGCCGCGCAGCCACAATGTAGCTTTTCCGCAGCATTTAGGATTTTCACAATTGCGGTGTGCATCAACCGGCTTGGTAAACCAAACCCTGTTTTTAAAACGGAATGTTTTATCGGTTAATGCTCCAACAGGGCACACATCGATCATATTGCCGCTGAAATCATTGTCGATGGCTTTGGAAATATAAGTAGAAATTTCTGCATGATCACCACGGTCTAAAATACCGTGCACCCTTTTATCGGTTATCTGATCGGCCACATAGGTACAACGGTAGCAAAGAATGCACCTGGTCATGTGCAACTGAATGTTAGGACCAATATCTTCTTTCTCGAAAGTTCTTCTTTTAAATTCGTAGCGTGTTCCAGCCTTGCCATGATCGTAACCCAGGTCCTGCAAATGGCATTCGCCTGCCTGGTCGCAGATGGGGCAATCCAGCGGATGGTTGATCAGTAAAAATTCCACTACCCCGTTTCTTGCATCGATCACTTTTTCGCTGGTGATATTCTTAACCACCATGCCATCCATTACGGTGGTACGGCAACTGGCCATTAATTTCGGCATGGGCCTGGGGTCGGCTGTTGAGCCTGCTGCCACTTCCACTAAACAGGTACGGCACTTACCGCCACTGCCTTCCAGTTTGCTGTAATAGCACATGGCAGGTGGGGTAACATCACCGCCAATTTGCCTGGCTGCATTTAATATAGTTGTACCCGGCGCAACATCAATGGTGATGTTGTCGATGGTTACTTTAAATGTTGCAGGTGCTTCTTTTTTTATTTCGTCTGCCATACCCCAAATCCGCCTCGGCGGAGCTTTAAAGATTAAAATTATTTAACGCACTTTTCAATATTCAATATCTCAAATTCTGTTTTTCCTTAGCGAGCTATTCATTTCAGCATACTCCCAGGTTCCCCCTTTAGGGGGCGGAGGGGGTTTTTACACCGCTAACGGTATATGAATCGGATCAGCATAATGCGCCAATCCATAATTACCCGTCAAACACTCCACCGGATTTTTTACATGCCATTCAAACTCATCCCTGAAATGCCTGATGGCTGCTGCAACCGGCCAGGCCGCTGCATCGCCCAACGGGCAGATCGTGTTTCCTTCTATTTTACGCTGAATATCCCAAAGCAGGTCAATATCACTGATCTTGCCTTTTCCGTTCTCAATATTCAATAATATTTTTTCCATCCAGCCGGTTCCTTCGCGGCAGGGTGAACATTGTCCGCAACTTTCATGACGGTAGAACCTTGCTAAAGTATACGTATGTTTTACCACACACTGGTTATCATCAAGCACGATAAAACCACCTGAACCCATCATGCTGCCTGTTGCAAAACCGCCATCACTCAGGCTTTCGTAGTTCATCAATCTTTTTTCTCCTTTGGCTGTGGTTAATAATAAATTAGCCGGAAGAATGGGAACGGATGATCCGCCCGGGATGCAGGCTTTCAATTTTCTGCCATTGGGAATACCACCACAATACTCGTCGCTGTAAATGAATTCTTCCACAGAGATCGTCATATCAATTTCGTACACACCTGGTTTTTTGATATTGCCACAGGCGCTCATCAATTTAGTGCCCGTGCTTTTTCCAATACCAATCTTTGCATATTCGTCACCCCCATCATTGATGATGGGAACAACTGCTGCAATTGTTTCTACATTATTAACCACGGTTGGCCTTTCCCAGGCACCTTTAACAGCCGGAAAAGGAGGTTTAATTCTTGGATTGCCACGCTTTCCTTCCAGCGATTCGATCAGGGCTGTTTCTTCGCCGCAGATATAAGCACCTGCACCACGATGTACATAAATTTCACAATCAAATCCACTGCCTAAAATATTTTTACCCAGGAAGCCGTTGTGTTTTGCTTCGGCAATAGCCTGTTCTAAAATATCCACTATCCAGGCGTACTCGCCACGTATGTATATATAAGAGACATTGGAACCCAGCGCAAAGGAAGAAACGATCATTCCTTCAATTAAAATATGCGGAATGAATTCCATCAGGTACCTGTCTTTAAAAGTACCGGGTTCGCTTTCGTCGGCATTTACCACCAGGTGGCGTGGAATACCTTCGGGTTTGGCAATAAAGCTCCATTTCAACCCGGTAGGAAAACCTGCACCACCACGGCCCCTTAAGCCGCTCTTCTTTACTTCTTCCACAATATCGGCAGGGGCCATTTTAAAAGCCTTCTCCACACTGCGGTAGCCTCCTTCACGGCGGTACACATCATATAACCTGATGTTTTCTACATGTGCTTTTTCTAATAATAGTTTTCTACTCATCGTATAAGTCAAAAGTCAAAATTAAAAAGTCAAAATATGTTCCCGGAAACTCCGGTCTTTTTAATTTTTTAATTTTTAATATTTAATATTTTATCGCCTGCCTTGCAAACAACACCCAGCGTTTTCCTTTCTTCACCCATACTTCCAGCACTTTTAAGTGGAAGTTACTTCTTGTTTCTTTCATCGTTGCAGTAATGTCTGCCACAAACCGCACATTCGCCATGGTTCCGTTTATCAAAACAGTAATACTGTCTTCCTTATAGGCCTGGTAACTGATATAACCGGTTTCCAGGTTTTTTATCATCGCTGTTTTTGTTTCTACCCAGCCATTGCTGTGCCCGTAACTGAGCGCTTTATCGGTTTGCTGGTTTATAGAAACTGTATTCTTATTAACCAGCGCCTGGTGAAATTCTTTTAGGGTTGTTGTCAATTTTTCTTCATCGGTTTGCGCACTTGTAAATGCAACCAAAAAGAAAAAAAATATCGTCAATGAACTTTTCAATGTTAATTAGCCCTTGACCTGCACTCTTCAATAATGGCATCCACTTTTTCTTTGGTTAAATGCTCGCGGTAATGTTTACCCAGCTGCATCATCGGTGCGTATCCACAGGCACCCAGGCACTCTACCGTTTTTAAAGTAAACATACCATCTGCGGTGGTTTCGCCAACGCCAATGTTTAGTTTTTCTTTGATGTAGGCGATGATGTCATCACTGCCATTGAGCATGCATGGCCCTGTCTGGCACACTTCAAACATATATTTACCAACCGGACTTAAATTATACATGCTGTAAAAACTGGCCACTTCATATACTTCAATGGGTTCAATATGTAAAACAGACGCCACATAATCCATTACCGGCACATCCAGCCAGCCGCCAAATTCCTGTTGTGCCATATGCAAAACCGGTAACAGGGCGCTTTTATGCTTGCCTTCGGGATAGCGGGAAATGATTTCCGCTACCTCACTTAATTTTTTATCTGAAAATTTTATCATAAACCCCAAACCCCTAAAGGGGCTTTTAAAGATTAAAATTATTTATCGCTCTTTTCTAAAATTAAACACTATCCTTTTTAATTCTATAACAATCATCAGAATCCCAGTTCCCCCTTCAGGGGGCGGAGGGGGTTCTATTACGCATCCATTTCTCCTGCGATCAAATTCAAACTACTCATGGTGATAATTGCATCACTCAGCATGCCACCTTTTACCAACTCTTCAAAAGCCTGGTAATAAATAAAACAGGGCCTGCGGAAATGTAACCGGTACGGCGTTCTTCCACCATCGCTTATCAAATAAAATCCAAGTTCCCCGTTAGCGCCTTCTACAGAACTGTACACTTCTCCGGCAGGCATTTCGGTTTCACCCATCACAATTTTAAAATGATAGATGAGTGCTTCCATTTTGGTATACACATCTTTTTTCTCGGGCAAATAATATGCAGGTGCATCGGCATGAAAAACCTCTGCCTCGGCACCCTTAAATTCCTGAACCTTTTGGTAAGCCTGTTCAATGATACTGAGGCTTTGCCACATTTCTTCGTTACGCACTAAAAAGCGGTCGTAACAATCACCGGTGGTGCCGACCGGAACGGTGAAATCAAAATCCTGGTAACTGCTGTAGGGTGTATGTACCCGTACATCATAATCTACTCCGGCAGCACGCAGGTTTGGACCGGTAAAACCGTAGTTCAGGGCACGCTCGGCCGAAATAGGTCCGCAGCCGATCGTACGGTCCATGAATATCCGGTTACGGGTAAACAGGTTTTCAAATTCCTTTAAGGTTTTAGGATATTCCTTTAAGAATTTTTCGAGTTTTTCGAATGCCTTAGGAGTGAAATTCCTTTCAAAACCGCCAATACGCCCAATAGTAGTAGTAAGGCGGGAGCCACATATTTCTTCATATATTTCATAAATAAGTTCGCGGTATTGCATCAGGTATAAAAACCCGGAGAAAGCACCACTGTCTACACCCACAATTGAATTACAGATCAGGTGATCAGAAATCCTGGATAATTCCATGATGATCACCCTTAAATATTCAACCCTTTTAGGAAGTGTAAGACCCAGTAATTTTTCGCAGGTAATATGCCAGCCCATATTGTTGATGGGCGATGAGCAATAATTTAAACGATCTGTAAGTGGTGTAATCTGATATAAAGGTCTGCGTTCCGCGATCTTTTCAAATGCCCGGTGAATATACCCAATGGTTGATGTGGCTTTCATTACCCTTTCGCCATCCAGCTCCAGTATATTCTGAAACACACCATGCGTGGCCGGGTGCGTTGGCCCCAGGTTAAGCGTAGTGGTCTGCTTTTCTATACTTCCTTCTGGTAATAAAATATTATCGCTCATACACCTCAGCTATTAATGCGTTTTTTATTTTTAATGAATTCATACAAATCAAAGGAGTAAAAAACTGACATAAACCCAAATACAATTCCTCCAATCATTTTCATACCATCTTTTTTTTCATAAAATTCAACAAAATTAAATACTGTTACAAATAACAACATCACAAACATGATGCTCAAAAAATGTAACCTGTATTTTGAATTTGGTTTAAACATTCTGCTAAATTTACCCTCTTCCAAACATCTCATCATCCTTGTCGATCCTGCTCTGGTCTTCAACCGGGTATTGTTTCCGCATAGGAAAATAATCCATATCATCTACATTCAATATCCTGATCATGTTGGGATGTCCTATAAAATTCACTCCAAAAAAATCGTAGGTCTCTCTTTCCATGTGGTTGGCCGAGCGGTACAATGCTGTTGCACTGAACACATCGGGCTTTTCAATATCCACAAATATCTTGAAACGTATTCTCACATTATCAACCAGATTATGCAAGTGATACACCACCGCCAGTTCGGCCCCTTTATTATCGGGATAATGAACTGCCTGCAGATCGGTTAAGAACTGAAACCTTAATTCCGCATCATCGTATAAAAACTGAAGTACTTTTAAATTCAGGTCCCTGGGTGCTGTAAAGGTAAGCATCCCATAGGGCTGCTGCCAATCGGTTAGCTGATCGGGAAATTTTTCAGTCAGTTTTAGTTGTATCGTTTCGTTGGTCAAACCCATGTAGCATTTAGCTTTTAGCCTTTAGCATATAGCTAAGGCATTAAACAAAATAGTTGTGCCACTAACAGCTAAAAGCTTGCGGCTAACAGCTTTATTATAGTATTCCGTATCCAGCCAATAACTCTTTATACTGGTCGCTATGCCTTCTTCTCAATCCTTCTGCATTCACCAGGTCCTGTATCTTTAAAAAGCCATCCAGTATGGCTTCGGGCCTGGGCGGGCAACCCGGCACATACACATCAACCGGTATTACCTGATCAATACCCTGCAATACAGAGTACGTATCAAAAATACCGCCCGAGGATGCACAGGCACCTACCGCTACCACCCAACGGGGTTCGGCCATTTGCAGGTACACCTGGCGTAACACCGGCCCCATTTTTTTTGCGATGGTTCCCATTACCAGCAACAGATCGCACTGGCGTGGTGAAAAGCTCATGCGTTCGGCACCAAAACGGGCCAGGTCGTAATGACTGGCGGCAGTTGCCATAAACTCTATACCACAGCAACTGGTTGCAAATGGCAGGGGCCAGATGGAATTTTTACGGGCCAGGCTCACCACTTTTTCAAAATTGGTGGCCATAAAACCCTCGCCCATATACCCTTCGGGAATACCGTCGAATTTTATGTGTGTATTAAATTGTACCGGACGTGACATAAGTTCAATTATAATTCATTATCAAAAAGCTGGCAGTTTGCAGCATGCAGTTTGCAAACTGCCAATAGCAGACTGGCAACTGTTACTCTTCCCACTTCAAAGCACCTTTCTTAAAAATATAAACCAGGCCTGCAATAAATAAAGAAACAAACATCAGTACAGCTATAAAACCACCCCATCCCAGTTCCCTGAAATTTACTGCATATGGATAAAAGAAAATGACTTCCACATCAAACAACACAAAAAGTATGGCTACCAGAAAATATTTAACGGCCATTGGCTGGCGCGCATTACCCCTGATCTGGATACCGCTTTCAAAATTCTGCAACTTATCAGCAGTTGCTCTTTTGGGGCCTAAAAGATTGGAACCAACGATGATAGTGGCTATCAGGCCTACTGCAAAGATCATTTGCAGAATAATGGGCAGGTAGTTTGCCGCATTGTTTACATCTGTAGCCTGTAATAAAAAAAACTGCATATGGTTGGCGATGTTATTATAAGCAAAAATAAGGCAGCAAAAGCAATATTCAATAGCCTTAAATAACAAAACCCCGTTATCTTATAAATAACGGGGTTTTTTATAATTGTTTTATCCCTTTTTCTTTTTAGCGGGCACTACTTTTTTTTTGTGCCACCGGCCGGTTTTGTTGGCGGTTTAGGTGTACCGGGCCTGGCTGGTGGTGTGTTGATCACTTTTCCATCTTTATCCAAAACAGTCACTTTACCATTTTCAATAATTGTAGTGATCCCGTCTTTTACCGTGGTAATTTTCCCGTCTTTTGTTATTATTGTAGCTGACCCGTCTCTTCCGGTAACATTAAGTGAGCCATCAGGATTAATCAGCACCTTATCGGCTGTATTTGCCGGTTTGGTCTCAGGCTTTAATGTAAGTGTAGTTATCAAATCCTTGTTTGCCTTAACTTCTGCATCATTTGGATCAATCAATAAAGCCTTATCACAATAAGCTAAAGCAAGCTCCTTATTCTTTAAAATATTAACGCTGTAGGCAATCATGTATTTATAACTTCCCAACAACTGCCCGGTGATCTTTGATTTGTCGGGTAAAGCTTCCCCAACTTCAATTGCCTTTGCAAATGAATTATTGGCAAGGCCATATTTCATTACGGTATCTATGCCCCAATATGATTTACCTACCATGTAATATCCAAAAATGTCTTCCGGATATTTTTGTGTGTACAGGGTATACAGATCGGCTGACTGTGCAAATTTTCCAATGCGGTAATAACTGTTTGCCGCATTGTAAATATCTGTTTTACCCGGAACCTTTTTAATATTCAGGATTTTTTTATACCACTCACCTGCATCGGCATACTGCTTGGTCTTTTCGTACGATGCTGCTATTGATTTAAGCATGGTAACTTTGCCAATTTCCGTGCTGTCCTGATCCACTGCCTGTTGCATAAAACTTCCGGCCAAAGCTTCATTACCCGGGAATTTCAACAATACGGTTGCATAGGTAAAGTAATCCCTGGGCCCCAGTTTAGCCTGTTTTTGTTTTTGAAAATACTTGTCAAAAGCAATTTTAGAATAGCCGTATGCATTAATGGCACCGGTTGAATCGCCCTCTTTTTCCGCTTTTTCAGCAATCTTAAAGTTGGCATAGGCCTGCAAACCAAACAGGTTTGGATATGGATTTGTACTTCCGGCCACACAGTTTTCAGTAGAGGTAACCGTTTCGTTAAATAACCCCTGCGCAAATTTCATCTGTGCTTTCAGAAAACACGAATTGGTTTCATCGCTACTTTTGGCAGCTAAATATTTATCCAGGTAAGCCGCTGATTTCACAACATCTGTTTCATAATAATACTGGTATAAATTAAAATACACCGGACCATAGTTGGGATCTAAAGCAATGGCCTCGTTGTAATACTGCAAATAAATAGATTCCTGGCTGCGGCCCTGCGACTGGTATATTCTGCCTATACGATATTTAGCCCTTGCATATTTAGGGTCTATGGCCAAAGCTGCTTCGTAACTGAGCTGGGCGTTACCGCCATCCTGCAGTTTACGGTAAGCATCTCCCAGGTTACATAAAATCCGTGCATCTTTAAAGCCTTTTAAACTGGTAGCCTGTTTCAATTTTTCAACTGCATAGGCTCCATCACCACTCCTGGAAAAAAAATCTCCGTTAGCAAAACCAACAGCATCCAAAACCATTATATTTTTGCCGCCACTAAGGCTTATGGCACTTTCAAAACGGCTGCGTGCCTGCTGGGTTCTTCCCTCAAGCAATTCAAGATGCCCCATACCGGCAGTTAACAAAGCGCTGTTGGCGTTTGCTGCCAGGCCTTTCTGGTATACCGCTTTAGCGCCTTCAATATCCTTGTCTTCATCGGGTGCTATTAACGTTTGCCCCAGCCAATAAGCAGCTTCTTCATTGGCAGGGTTGGAAGTCAGCAGTTGCTCAAACACATTTTTTGCACTGATGAATTTTTCATAGTACAAAAACTTTTTTCCTTCGTCTATTGTTTGCGCATAACTGAGATCAGCTGCCAATAGACCGGTTATCAGGATAAGGGTAAATTTTAAATACTTCATTTTATTTTAGTGTTTAAGTCTTTACAATAATATTAATTTTTCAATCATTTCCACATGAATTACTGATAATCTTTTTACAATTTCCGGTTAATCTTTACTTTTCGAACCCCAAAGTCCATACTGGTTCCCAGATATGCTCTTCTGAATATCAGTTGCCCGCGCTCCTGGTTTAAGAAATTTACAAAGCCCGAGCCAAGTCCGTTGTAATTTTCTTTCAGTAGATAATACAAACCACGTACCAAAGGATACCTTCTTGTTAAAATGCTTGCCTGCATTGGTTTTACGTAAGGAGTGCTATCGCAAACCACACAGGAAACGTAAGCAATTTTTATTTTATTTAACATTTTAACCTGGGCACTGTCTTCGGGATTGCCTACCCAGCTGATTCCAACAAAACCAACTGCGTTTGCTGTTTTGGATACATATTCAATAACCTGCTGACTTGTTTTTACAGCCTGCACTACTGAAGTGTCAAATTTTTCACCTTTCAAAATACTGTCCATCACAAACCGAACTGTGCTGGTTGCATTAAGGCCATCAAAAACCATCTTCTGATCCCTGTTGATTTTACCGCTTAACTGGTTACGCAGCCTTTCCAGTGTAAACAGGGTGTCGTTGCTTTTACTGTTTACAATGATGGTAATGGCATCATTTGCAATATTGCTCCACCGCGGGTAATACTTCAGTGTGTCCATAAAGTAAACATCTTCATCATCCGTTAATCCACGTGTTACAATAACCATCCTGTTTGCCGTATCGTTGTAAAAATCTTTAAAACAATTGGCCTCTGTTTTATATTCGGCTATAATATGTGCCTGGGGAAACGATTTTTCAAACACCCTGATCTGCTCTTCCATTACCGGTTTAAAAGATTCATCTATACTGATACGTATGGTGCCGCTCAGCATGGTATCTGAAGGGCTTTTCTGCTCACTGTCATTACACCCTGTTAAAAAAAAAGGGATCATAAAACAGCTCAATGCTGTTATTATGACCCTGTTGATTTTTTTTCTGTTCATCTGTCCCTGAAATATTTTTTCTTATACCCCCTGTAAATTCTGAATAGCCCGTAAATGATGCAAACCCCACCAAAAACTTTAAAGGTATTGTCATCGTACCTTTCAGCCAGCTCTGCATTGAACTTTTTAATGAAGATCATAAACACCCCCATTGCCGTCCAAAGTATGCCCATCCCGAAGTCCATCATGCTGCGCATGCGCAGATAGCCTTTTTCCCGTTCATTCGGTTCTTCTTTTTCAAATTCTTCCAGTGCCATGGTAAATAATAATTAAATGACTCACTTATATGAATATGGGTGGTGAAAGTACTGAATTAATCCTTTATTGCGGCTATATTTATATCATTCAGGAGATTCAAATTTTACAGGAATAACATAATAAACCGATACGTTTTCTCCCCTGGTTTTGCCCGGTATCCAATCCGGCATCCTTTTTAACACCCTTACCACTTCATTATTATAGGCTTCGCCGCCATCAAGTACCGTTACAAAGCTTTTTAATTTACCTGTATAATCAACCACAAATTTAACCCGTACACTCACCTGCTGGCCGTTTTCCAGTTCATCCGGCGCCTCCAGATGTTTCTGCAGAAACCTCCTTAAAGCTTCCATACCGCCGGGGTAAGCGGGCATTACATCCACCGCCTCACCATCCATCGGAGTGGTTTTATCTATTGCTACCGGGGTTTTTGCAGTACCACCAAAAGTTTCGTCTTTTACAGGCTCAACCTGGGGTATACCCGGATCGGAGGAAACAACCGTTTTTGTACCGATGACATCGGTTGGCAACAGGGTGGGAATGCTGTCTGTTTTTACACCTTTGGGAACCACAACGATGTTCTTGTTAAATGCCTTTTCATTTGCCGGAGTTGCTTTTTCCACAGGTTTTGTTTCAGGCTTTGGCTCTTGCTTTTTTTTCTCCGGCTCCTTAGGTGTTACATCAATTTCCCTGTACACTGGTTCCGGTGGCATATAAACCAATCTTTTTGTACTGCTTTTTTTATCGGGTATCAATGTAAATCCGGAAAAAACCACCACTGCAATAAACATGAGTACCAGGGAAAGTTTTAAACGATCCGGATAAAATTTACGCAGTGCATAAGCCCCATACACTTTATTACGTTTTTCGAAAATGATATCAAGGACATCGCTTTTCAGTATCATATTGCTGTTCATAATGTTTGGTTTTGAACCCGATCATTTTCGGGAGTAAAAAAAATAAGATCAAAACCGGCGCCGTGTTCGTTAGTAAGATGAGATAGTTTGCAGATTCCATAAAACAGTGGGCAGCGGGCTGTATGCAAATTGCCAACTGGGAACTGCTGACTATCTTTGCACCATGAAGATTTTAATGGTATGCCTGGGCAATATTTGCCGCAGCCCGTTAGCCGAAGGGATTTTACAGGAAAAAGCAATGAAGGCCGGTTTAAACTGGCAGGTAGACAGCGCCGGAACAAACGGATACCATACCGGCGAACAACCGCATCCCCTGAGCATTAAAGTGGCTGAGTTAAACGGCATCGACATCAGTAAACAAAGAAGCAGAAGATTTATTGCAGCTGATTTTGAGGAATATGATTTACTTTATGCAATGGCTGCTGATGTGTTGCAGGATATGCGCAGGATCGCTAAACATAATTTTGATGCAAAAAAAGTATGTTTGTTTTTAGAAGTATCTTTTCCGAAAGAAGAAATGGATGTACCTGACCCCTGGAGCGGACCGGAAAGCCACTATCATGAAGTATTTGAAATAATTGACAAAAATTGCGATGCAATTATAAAAAAGTATACAACACCATAACCCACGTTTCACGTTTATGAGCACTAAACCATCCATACCACAGGGCACCAGGGATTTTCCGGCAGAAGTAGTGCGCAAACGGAACTATATTTTTTCTGCTATCAGAAATATTTTTGAGCTGTACAGTTTTCAACCGCTGGAAACACCGGCCATGGAGAACCTGGAAACACTGATGGGCAAGTATGGTGAAGAAGGCGACAAACTGATCTTTAAAATATTGAACAACGGCATCAACAACGAAAAGAATATTGAAAAATCGAAAGCCGGTTTTGAAAAATTACTGCAGGGAAAGAACAGCAGCGATATCACAGAACGTGCTTTAAAATACGACCTCACCATACCCTTTGCCCGTTATGTGGCCATGAACCATACAAAGCTGACCTTCCCCTTCAGGCGTTACCAGATACAACCTGTTTGGCGTGCCGACAGGCCGCAAAAAGGCCGCTACCGAGAATTTACACAATGTGATGCCGATGTGGTGGGCAGCCTGTCTTTGCTCAACGAAGTTGAACTGGCCAACATATATCATGAGGTTTTTATTAAACTAGGATTGGCTGGTTATGAATTAAAAATTAACAGCCGGAAAATATTACAGGCGCTTGCAGCATTATGTGGCGGTGCCGATAAGATGATTGACATCACCATTGCGATCGATAAATTAGATAAAACAGGACTTGAAAAAGTTAAGGAAGAATTACTGGAACGCGGTTTAAAAGATGACCAGATAAAAATCATTGAAAGCTACCTGAACATAACCGGTACCAATGAAGAAAAACTTACTCAGATAAAATCACTGATTGGCATAGACGAAACGGGCAAAAAAGGAATTGAAGAAGTGGAATTTGTTTTTCGCCAGGCAAAAAATACAAACCTCAGCATTGACTTTACGCTGGCAAGAGGACTGAATTATTACACCGGAATTATTTTTGAAGCAAAAGCCCCCCGGGAAGTGAAGATGGGCAGTATTGGCGGTGGCGGCCGGTATGACGACCTTACCGGTTTATTTGGCGTACCCGGCATACCCGGTGTAGGGATCAGTTTTGGGGTAGACAGGATCTATGATGTGCTGGAAGAATTAGATTTGTTTCCGCAGGATGTACAGGTAAGCACCAGGGCCTTATTCTTTAATATGGGAGAAGCGGAAAGTAATGTTGCTTTTGGCATCATGCAGCAATTACGCAGCAGCGGCATTGCCTGTGAATTATACCACGAAGCAACAAAGATCAACAAACAATTTACCTACGCCGAAAAGAAAAATATTCCTTTTGTAATTATCATTGGCAGTAAGGAAACAGAAGAAAAAAACTGCGCCGTTAAGAACCTGTCAACCGGCAACCAGGAAACGGTGGCTTTGGAAAACCTGGCTGGCTATTTGAAAAATTTATAGCATGCTGATTTGAACCCGCTCTTTTACTAAAAGCTGTCAGCCTCCAAAATACAGGGATCATAAGCCTTCGTAAATAATTGCCGAGCCTTGTCCTACCCCCACACACATGGTAGCCAGCCCGTACCTTGCTTTACGGCGCTTCATTTCGTGTAGTAATGTGGTAGAGATTCTTACACCACTGCAACCCAGTGGATGCCCCAGGGCAATGGCACCACCGTTAACATTTACTTTCTCCAGGTCGAGCCCCAGATCATGTATACAGGCAATGGATTGCGAAGCAAAAGCTTCATTGAGTTCAATCAGGTCGAGGTCGGTAACCTGCAGGCCTGCTCTTTGCAAGGCCTTTTTGGTAGCCGGCACAGGCCCAATACCCATAATGGCCGGGTCAACACCGGCAACTGCCATACCCACAATTTTTGCAACCGGGTTCAATCCATATGCTATTACCGCCGATTCACTGGCCAGTAACATGGCAGCAGCGCCATCATTTATACCGCTGCTGTTTCCGGCTGTTACCGTACCGTCTTTTGCAAAAGCCGGTTTTAACTGTGCCAGTTTATCCAGGCTTGATAAACGCGGATGTTCATCTTTATCAAAATCAAAAACATCTTTACCCACCTGTACCTGTACCGGGGTTATTTCGTCAGCCCATTTATTTTCGGCAAATGCCTTTTCATATTTCTGCTGGCTGGCAAATGCAAACCCATCCTGGGCATGCCGGCTGATGTTCCAGCGTTTGGCCACATTCTCTGCCGTTTCGCCCATGGTGTAGGGGTAATACAGTTCTGCCAGTTTTTTATTTACAAAACGCCATCCTAAAGTGGTATCAACCATTTGTTGATCCCTGCCAAATGGGGTGGTGCTTTTTGGCATAACATAGGGTGCTCTGCTCATGCTCTCCACTCCGCAGGCGATCATCAATCCGCCATCGCCGCAGGCAATTGCCCTGGCGCAATCCATAATGGCCTGCAGGCCGCTGGCACATAAACGGTTTACGGTATTGCCGGCAACACTTGGCGGTAAGCCTGCCAGCAAGGCCGCCATACGGGCCACATTGCGGTTGTCTTCACCACTTTGGTTGGCAGCGCCTGCAATCACATCTTCAATGGCATTTACGTCAATATTGGCATTTCTTTTTACCAACACACTTATTACGTGAGCCAGTAAATCATCGGGCCTCACGCCACTTAAAGCACCGCCAAATTTTCCAATGGGTGTTCTTATCGAATCTATTATATAAGCTGTTTGCATATTATTTTTTATGTATCCGGCGTTGGCAAAGATAGGCCTAAGGTTTAGAAATCTCTACCAGCACATCCCGGTTAGCGCCATTGCTGGTGCACAGGTAAACTTTGCCTGCCGGTGAAATACAAATATCCCTTAGCCGGCCAAAACTGTTTTTAAAAAAAGTTTGTTGCTTAACAACCAAAAGGCCATCGTTGCTTAAAGCAAGTACACGTAAACTGGCATCTTTTAACGTACACATCAGTAAACTGTTCTTCCAGTCGGGTATTTGGTTGCTGTTATAATAATCCATCCCACAAACGGCTATGGTGCTGCTTCCGCTGCTCCATACAGGTTCTTTTACATTATTGGCATTGCAGAAGGTGATCTCTGCCGGTTGATTACAGGGGCCATTCACCTGTGGCCACCCGTAATTCCTGTTTTTTTCTATGATATTCACCTCGTCCTCAATATTGGGGCCATGTTCACTGGCATACATGATGCCGTTTGCAACCACCAACCCCTGCTGGTTGCGGTGTCCCATACTCCAGATGGGTGAATTGGCAATTGGATTATCAGCCGGAATGCTTCCATCTAAATTAAAACGCAGCACTTTTCCCGAAACCGAACTGGTGCTTTGGGCATTGGGTTGATTGGCAGCATCTCCTGTTGTCATAAAAATAAATGGGGTGGCATCACTAGTGATCCAAAGCCTTGACCCATTATGAATGCTGGATGCAGGTACATTTTCAATTAAAGTAACTACCGGTTGAATGTTACCGTTTTCAAACTTCATCTGCACCATTTTTTCGCGGTAACCGCCACTGGCATTATAATTATACACTACATAGAATAATCCGTTGTTTAAAAAACCCGGATGCTGTACCATGCCTAATAACCCGCCTTCGTTGTTACTAACTACTTCTGCTATTGAAGTTGAAAAAACTATTGCGCCTGTTGTTGGGTTAATCTTGCTGATCTTTCCACCCCTTTCTGTCATCCAGATATGATTGTCCTTACCCCATAAAATTTCCCACGGATAATTTAAGCCGGTTAAAACCGTTCTGTTCGTATCTGTCCCGACAGGTGTATTTACATTGGGTTGCACTTTTGAACTGCACCTGCTGCAGGAAAATGAAAAAATAAAAAATGTTATGAGTACTAAATTATACTTCAGCATGATAAAATATTTATATGGAAGCTACAAATTTTTATCCAAACTTATCTTACCTGCCATGGATTGTACATATTTACCGAAAATAGCTTTACGGGCAGTACCTTTGCCGCATGTCAGCAGTAAAAAACATACGAACATTAAGTCTTATCGAGTTAAAAGAATATTTTGAATCAATTGGAGATAAAAAATTTCGTGCCATTCAGGCCTATGAATGGCTTTGGAAGAAAAATGCCCGCAGTTTTGATGACATGAGCAATTTATCGCTGGAGTTGCGTAAAAAACTGGCTGAAGATTTTGAATTTAACACCATGACGGTAGATGCCACCCAGCATAGCAGTGATGGCACTTTAAAATCGAGGTTTAAAACGTTTGACGGGCATTTGCTGGAAGGCGTGATCATTCCCACCGAAAAAAGAAATACGGCCTGCGTATCCTCTCAGATAGGTTGCAGCCTGGCCTGCAAATTTTGTGCAACCGGTTTAATGGACCGTAAGCGCAACCTGCACTTTGATGAGATCTATGACCAGGTAGCCATATTGAATGAACAGAGCGAAAAAATGTATGGCACCGGGCTTACCAATATTGTGTACATGGGTATGGGCGAGCCTTTGTTGAATTACAACAATGTATTAAAGTCTATTGAAAAAATTACCGCCAGCGACAGCATGGCCATGAGCCCCAAAAGAATTACGGTTTCTACCGCAGGCGTTGCCAAAATGATCAGGCAGCTGGGAGATGATAAAGTACGGTTTAACCTGGCCTTATCATTGCATGCCGCCAACGATGAAAAGCGCAACACCATTATGGCTATAAATGAAAGCAATAATATTGCGGCATTAACAGAAGCGCTCAATTATTTTTATGAGCAAACTAAAAACGACATCACCCTGGAATATGTGCTGCTAAAAGGAGTGAACGACAGTATTCAAGATGCTGAAGAATTGGTGAAAGTATACCGCAAAATACCTACTCATTTGATCAATATTATAGAGTTTAATCCGGTTTCTGGTATCCCCTACTTAAAATCGGATGAAGATACTACGCAGGTTTTTACCGATCACCTGGCTAAAAACCGGGTTAATGTAAGGGTACGCCGCAGCCGTGGCAAAGATATTGATGCGGCCTGCGGGCAGTTGGCGAATAAAAAGGCTGTTTAACTTTTCTTTACCGTTTCCATTTAAACTTCCCTGTGCATTGCAGGTCTTATATCTGTACAATTTAAAAAAAAGCACATGAAAAAATTATTAATTCCCCTGATTGCCATTTTTGCTTTAACTGCTACCGCAAATGCACAGGATAAAATGGGTAAAAAAGATCATCATAATAAGCATCAAAAAGGCATGATGGCCAAACAACTGAATTTTACTGATGCTCAGAAAGCTCAGGCAAAAACAATTAATGAAGACAGCCGCAAAAAAATGCAGGAGCTTAACAGGAATGAAAGCATTACTGTAAAGGAACAACGTGACAGAAAAGCTGCCATTCTTAAAGAAAGAAAAACAAAAATGGATGGTTTGTTAACTGCCGACCAAAAAGCAAAACAAACACAGTTAAGAGCCGAGCATAAAGCTAAAAAAGAAGCCGGTTTTGCAAAGCGTCTGGATAAAATGAAAACAAACCTGAACTTAACGGATGAGCAGGTAACAAAATTAAAAGCACAGCAGGCTGCTAATCGTTCAAAGGCTGAACAGATCAAAAACAATGAATCGCTTAGCAGGGAACAAAAGAGAGAACAGATGATGGCTTTAAAAACCCAGGCAAAAGAGCAGCACAATAAAATATTAACGCCGGAGCAATTGAAGAAAAAAGAAGAGATGAAAAAGAACCATGGCGACAGATCACGCGTAAAAAAATAATAAGATCCCCAATACCGGCAAAAGCCATTCCGCCAGAAGCGGGATGGCTTTTTTGTTTGTGTTTTCCTGTGAACGGGCCTGTTAGCTTGACTCACCTAAAAAACATATCTTTGCGGTTCACTACTGTTGTAAAACAGCAAAATCACGTCAAACATGAGCCAGTCGCCATTCCAGAAATTTGTTCCCAAAAAGAAAAACAGTGTAGTTAAAGAAGAGTTTCGCCAGGAAAAGAAAAAGTACCGTAAAGAGCGGAATGCTTTTTTTGAGGAGAAAAAGAAGGAAGAATACCTTGCCCGCCAGGCAAAAAAGGGCGGTATGGCCACCAAAGCTGCCGATAATGCAAAAGCAAAGCCACCCGTTGCAGCCGCTGCTGACAAACCCAGGGGAGCAGCAAAAACACCTCACCAAAAATCGGCCAAAGCCATTGCTGCCAATGATAATGCACCAACCGGAGTAATGCCGTTGAATAAATTCATGGCACATTGCGGTGTTTGTTCCCGAAGAGAAGCTGTAGAATTAATAAGCGCTGGTAAAGTAAAAGTAAACGGAGCTGTGGTAACAGAACCAGGATTTAAAATTGAAGAAAAAGCTGAAGTGGTTTACAACGGTAAAAAATTATTTGTTACCAAAAACCTGGTTTACATTTTACTGAACAAACCCAAGGATTATATAACCACCACCGATGATCCGCAGGGAAGAAAAACGGTATTGCAATTGATCAAGCAGGCTACCACCGAAAGGGTTTATCCCATCGGCAGACTGGACAGAAATACATCGGGTGTTTTATTGCTGACCAATGACGGAGACCTTACACAAAAACTTTCTCACCCGAGCTACGAAATAAAAAAGATCTACGAAGTAAAATTAGATAAACCACTTACCAAAGCCCATTTTGATAAGATTGTTGATGGCCTTACCCTGGAAGATGGTAAAATTTTAATTGACAGCCTGGCTTATGCCGACAGTAAAGACAAATCCATCATTGGTATTGAACTGCACAGTGGCCGAAACCGTATTGTACGCCGCATATTTGAACACCTGGGTTATGATGTAAAGGGGCTCGACCGGGTGATGTATGCCAATCTTACCAAAAAGAATGTAGAGCGCAGCAAGTGGCGTTACCTGAGCGAAAAAGAAATCCGCCTTTTAAAATATATGAACACTTCTAAGAAAAAATAAACTGACTGCATTTTGCCTGAATCAATAAATACTAAAAGAGCCAGTTCCCCCTTTAGGGGGTTAGGGGGTGCCGTTGTTTTCGAGAACGATTCATTTGTTGCAGTAAATAAACCAGCAGGTTTATTATCAATCCCCGACAGGGAACAAACGCAAACATCGCTCAAAGATATTTTGCTTGAAAAATATGGCAGCATTTATACGGTTCACCGGTTGGACAGGGACACCAGCGGCATCATCATTTTTGCAAAAACAGAAGCAGCACATAAATATTTTTCACAGCTTTTTGAGGGAAGAGAAATTGAAAAATATTATATGGGACTGGTGCATGGCATACCTTCACCCAAAAAGGGAACCATGGATGCACCCATTGCTGAACATGGCGTGCAGAAGGGTTTTTACATTGTACACCAGAGAGGAAAACCTTCGGTAACCGACTATGAAGTGATTGAAGAAAACAAAACATTCTCGTTGGTGCAGTTTCAGTTACATACCGGCCGTACACACCAGATACGGGTGCATTGCAAAAATATGGGGCACCCGCTTGCCTGCGATGAATTGTATGGCGATGGAAAACCGGTGTTGCTTTCTTCCATCAAAAAAAAATACAAGCTGAGTAAACATGATGAAGAAGAAAGGCCCATGCTGAACAGGCTGGCTTTACATTCTTATCGCTTAAAATTTACCGATGCAGATGGAAAAGTGATTGACCTGAAAGCTGAGTTGCCGAAAGATATCAGGGCATTGCTTCAGCAATTGAAGAAGAATTAAATATTTCCCACAAAGCCACGAAGGTCACAAAGCTGGTATAAACAATGTGAAAAAAATCTTCGTGTTCTTTGCGGCTTTGTGGGAAGATTCTTTGAGATAAGCCTTTAAAAATAGAAATTTTACTTTTTAGATGATGAAGCCCTGTTCAAAGCATTCTTTCCAAATCGATTTTTAACCTGATCTATGGCTTTGTACAGGCCGGTCTTTCTTTCCAAATCATCAAACAGGTTGGCTTGTATGGCATCGTTGGTTAGCTCACTCAAACGCACCCCCAGCAGGCGAACCGGCTCTCCTTTCTTATATAATTTATCAAACAGTTCTTTCACCACCGGAATAAATTCATCATCTGCACAACTGTAAGGAATGGTTGTTTGCCGGGAGCTTGTTTCAAAATCGTGATAACGGATCTTTACCGCCACACAACCTGCCACTTTACCATCCTGCCGCAATTCATACGCAATTTTTTCTGTGAGCCTTACCAGTTCACTTTTTAAAAAAGCAATATCCAGTTTATTTTCGTCAAAGGTATGCTCACTCGATATTGATTTGGCCTCATGATAGCCTGATACTTCGCCGTGATGAATGCCCTGGCTTTTAAACCAAAGATCGACACCCCATTTTCCCAGACGTTCTTCCAGTTCTTCGGGCGTTTTTTCGCTGATGTCTTTAATGGTTACAATGCCCATGGCCTTCAATACTTCGTACGTATGTTCACCCACACCGGGGATCTTACTCACTTTCATAGGCGCTAAAAACTCTTTCTCTTTTCCAAAGGGCACTTGTAAATAGCCATTGGGTTTGGCTTCATCGGTTGCAATCTTTGCCATCATTTTATTACTGGCCATACCAAAGGATATGGGCAGTTTGGTTTCATCCATAATTTGCCGGCGCAAATCTATTGTCCATTGCAGCGGATCAAAAAACCTTTGCATGCCGGTAAGGTCGATGTAAAATTCATCAACCGATGCTTTTTCGAATAAAGGTGCTTTGGCTGCAATGATTTGTGTAACCCAACGGCTGTAGCGGCTGTATTCTCCGCGGCTTCCCCCTAAAACAATTGCTTGCGGACAAAGCTGTAAGGCTTTACGACTGGGCATTCCACTACGAACACCAAAAGCCCTTGCTTCATAACTGGCAGAGGTAACTACCCCCCTTTCTCTTCCCCCAACAAATGCAGGTTTACCAATATGCTCAGGATGATTGAGCAGCTCCACGGATAGAAAAAAGGTATCCAGGTCTAAATGTACTATGATGCGCTGGGGTTCATTCATAAACCTATGAGGTTTACAGACAGATTTTTAAAATTCGGTTTTCTATAAAAATAAAATCATTACAAAGCTTAAGAACATTAGCAAACCTCATAGGTTTCATCAACGATAAATCTCCAGCAATCCATCCGGCAAACTAACATACACTTTCCTGTTCTTTGCATCCACTTTTTCCAGGCTGTCTTCATGAATGGGAATGAGCGCTTCCTTACCATTTAAAAGAATGGCACATAAAACCTGGTGAGGCTGTTCAATTACTTCCAGTATCTCACCCAGGTCTTCGCCTTCATTAATAATATTAAAACCAAGCAGGGCAATGGGTGAAGATTTGGCGGCGAATTTTTTAAAGTCTTCTTCAAGAAGCCACACTTCTTTGGGGGTTAGTTTACGGGCTGTTTCTACAATATCGATCCCTTCCAGTTTTATTACGGTCTCATTTTCACTCCTGATCTTTGCAGATTCTATAAAATAGGGAATAAAACTATCTGTTTTTTCTTCCAGGAAAATTGCTTCCAGTCCTTTGAAAGAATTTTTCTTCCCAAGGTTATGCTGTAAAACCAGTTCGCCTTTTAAACCGGTGCTGGCGGCCAGTTTGCCTATTTTGAAATAATGACTCATAGATTTTTTAAAGACTTTTAACCGTTTTAGTTACATTCTTATTTCGCCTTTTACTTTTTTGCTTCTCCAAAATAGGCAACCGGGATTGGAGGTTGCGAAAAAAAAGGAGCCCGACAAAGGATTACATCACCTTTGTCGGATGGTTCCCTGATTAGGCTTTTGTACTACTGTTAACTCAAATTCAGTTCCCTGATGGGTAGCAACTCACAATTGCAAATGTATTGCGATGATGCAGGTAGTTTGCATCGGTTGCTGCATAAAGGTATGCCGTACAAGTGAGTGACACAACGATGATGCTATGAAAAACTGAAGATTGTATAAAAATAATTCTCAATACGTTCGAAATTATCCATAAAAAAAGTCCCGGTAAAACAACCAGGACTTAAAAGAATTAACGGAACAGAGGTTACTTATTCTTCTGTCTTGGTTTCTTCAGCAGCCGATGCTTCAATTTCAGCTTCAACAGCAGCAGCAGGTGCTTCTACGGTTGGAGTTTCAACTTTTGCTTCCACTTTTTTCACAATCGGTTGATTGCGGCTATCGTTACGGGCCTTTTTATGGGCTCCCTGACGGCGGGCAACATTTGAATCGTGCTCTGCCATCCATGCAGTGAATTTTTCCATCGCACCAGCTTCATCAAATAAGCCTAAGCTTACTCCACGAAGTAAATGCTTCAGGTACAATACCCCTTTGAAAGAAAGGATACGGCGCACAGTATCGGTGGGTTGAGCACCTTTTTGCAGCCAGTCCAATGCTTTCTGACGATCAACCTGAATAGTTGCAGGAACCGTTAAAGGATTGTAAGTACCAAGTTTTTGAATGAATTTACCGTCACGTGGCGCACGGCCATCTGCTACAACGATGAAATAAAAGGGTCGCTTCTTAGAGCCATGCCTTTGCAGTCTCATTTTTACAGCCATAAATAGAAATTTTTGGTTGTTATTAAATAGGGTTTGTTCCTTAAAAAAGGATTGCAAAGATAACGAGGTGAAAGAGAAATGCCAAATAATAGAATTGAAGGTGCAAAAGATAAGCTTTTCACTGCCATTTCAGACAGTATTTACCCCTTACTGGCGGATCATTGGCAAGTTGAATTAGTTTTATTTTTAATGTAATGTGTCTTTCCGGCCGTCATTTATTTTTTTTTGAAGGGGTAAATTTCAATCCCAGCATAATATCGGTGGAATATAATTTAACCTTACCTTCTCCTACACCTGCCAGGGGCACGGCAATGCCGGGTGAAGCAAATACTGCAAACCGGCCTGATATTTTTTTCTCGGCACCGGCTGAGAACCGCAAAACAGAAAAGAAAGCATTATTGCCTGTATAAAGTACATCAGCCTCATGCATGGTTCCGTATCGCTCATAATACATATTATAGTTCTCCTTTTTCATGATATAGGACGAAAGGCCGGCTGTGGCAAAAATGTTCAGTTTTTTTCCAGGCAGGAAATCATACCTCACCTGCAGGGGAATTTCATAAACCCTGCAATTGGCATCAATACTTTTTATATCCACTATAGCCCAGTAAGATCCGGCTTTTGCCTGATAATCTTCTTTTCCTGCCCTGTATTTTTTAGAGCTTGCATAAAAGCCGCTTTGCACGCTTATTCTTTTATTGATCTGAAAACCTAATGCTGCCCCATACCTGGATGTTATTTTATCGGCAGAAAATAATTTTACACCGCTGGCTTCGGCACCGGCTGCCACAATTACATAAAACTTTGATATCCGCTCCCCGGATTTTTTACCGGTAACGGTTTTGGTAATTACACTGTCAATAATTTTTTCAATCTCCTTTTCATTAAGTTTGCCGGCATCAACGGCTATCACCAGTGTTTCAGCGGGACTGGTAACCGGGTTGGTTATTTCAGCGGCCTGGTTGGTTTGCTTTGATTTATCTGCACCGCCGGATGCTGAGGCTTTATCTGTAATTTGCTCCTTTTCTTCATCAGATTCAGGACTGGCGGGCGTTATGGCAACTGTTGTCCTGCCCTTAATTTTACCTGCGGGCTTGCCTGCATTGAATACGGCTTCTATTACATTGCGGTTTTTAGTTTTGTCTTTTAAGAAAGTTTTATTTTTATTTACCGGAACTGCTTCGCCGCCCTTCTCATCAGGCACGGGTTTGTTTTCGAAACTGTTTTGTTGAACTGTTTTAATTTTTGCATCATCACTGATATTTTGGGTAACCGCTGAAGAGTCAGGAAGCTCTGCATTTTTACCAGGAATGTTATTGATATTTTTAGTTTTCTTTTCGGCAACATGGCTATTTTTTTGATTGGCCAGTTCTGTTTGTATCTTGTTTTTAGTATTTGAGAAATAGCCAACCACCACGGCACCGATCAATAAAGGCAACAGCCACCAAAGCCAGAAAAAGAATGGCTTTTTCCTGTCCTTTTCCTTATCCAGCAGGGCCTCCATTTTTTTCCATGCCTGTTCATCAAAAGCCGGTTCATAGGCTTCTGCAGCATTTTTTACAGCCTGCTCAATTTCACTAAATGATTTTTTGCTCATAATATTTTATATCTGTTTCCTGCAGCATTTTTTTTATGTTTAACCTGGCTTTCGACAGGTTTGATTTTGAAGCCCCCACGGTTATTTTCAATTGCTGTGCAATTTCTTCATGCTTGTATCCTTCAATTACAAATAGGTTAAATACCATCCTGTACACAGGTGATAATTTTTGAATAACGGCAATGATCTCTTTATAAGTCATCCTGTCAATGGATGTTTCTGTTTCGTCGGCTATATTAAAATGATCATCAAAAATTTCGGCAACCGTTAAATGCTGCCTGTTTTTTCGAAAATGATCTATGGCAGTATTAACGATTATACGCTTCATCCATCCTTTCAGTGAAGCTTCTATGTCGGAGTATTTGGGGTTAAAGGAATCCAGTGACCTGAATATTTTCAGAAATCCGTCATTGGTTATTTCTGCTGCATCATCCTGGCTTGAACAATAGCGCATAGAAATACCTGCAGCATAGCCATAAAATTGATGGTAAAACAATTTCTGACTATCCCTGTTTGCTTTTACACAACCCTGGATAATATGTAACAGATCAGGCCTGTCTGACAAAATAAGTTGTTTTTAATCTGTTTGCTTTGCTGCTTTGGTTATATAGGATACGCCCGGAAATGACGAAAGGTTGCCTCCTGATAAATATTCCTGCTTAAAGTTAAAAAAAATAACCCCAAACTTCTGGTTTGAGGTTACACATCATATGAATTACAATAATTTTATCTCCTCCCCAATCCCGGCATCATGCCTTTGGGCATTTTATTCATCATTTTCATCATGCCTTTCATTTGTTCAAACTGCTTTAAAAATGCATTCAGCTCGGCTATATCTTTGCCGGCGCCTTTGGCGATCCTGGCCTTACGCCCCGGGTTAATGATATCGGGGTTGCGGCGTTCCTGCAATGTCATGGAATTGATCATGGCTTCAATACCTTTAAAAGAATCATCATTGATATCTACATCTTTGATCTGCTTACCCACACCGGGAATCATACCCATCAGGTCTTTGATGTTTCCCATCTTTTTTATCTGTTCCAGCTGGGTTTTAAAATCTTCAAAATCAAATTGATTTTTGCGGATCTTTTTTTCCAACCGGGCAGCTTCCTTTTCATCAAACTGTTCCTGTGCTTTTTCCACCAGGCTTACAATATCACCCATGCCCAAAATACGCTGGGCCATCCTGTCGGGATAAAACACATCCAGTGTATCCATCTTCTCGCCACTGCTGGCAAATTTGATGGGCTTGTTTACGGTGTATTTAATGGATAAAGCAGCACCACCCCTTGTATCGCCATCTAACTTCGTTAATACAACGCCACTAAAATCCAAACGCTCATTAAATGCTGCAGCTGTGTTTACTGCATCCTGGCCGGTCATACTATCCACCACAAATAAAATTTCCTGCGGGTTGATGGCTGCTTTAATATCAGCCACCTCGGTCATCATCACTTCATCAACTGCCAAACGACCGGCCGTATCAATGATGATCACATTTTTATTTTTTGCCCTGGCCTCCTTAATAGCGTTTTGTACAATGGATACAGCATCTTTATTTTCTCTTTCACTGTATACGGGCACATCAATCTGTCCGCCCAATACTTCCAACTGGTCTATCGCTGCAGGGCGGTAAATATCTGCGGCCACCAACAAAGGCGATTTGCCTTTTTTTGTTTTAAGATAGTTGGCAAGTTTGCCACTGAATGTTGTTTTACCGCTACCCTGTAAACCTGCCACCAATATGATCGCCGGGCTGCCGGTGATGTTGAATTCAGTTTCTGTTCCTCCCATCAGTTCCGTCAGTTCATCCTGCACAATTTTCACCATTTGCTGACCCGGATTAACGGCCAGCAGCACTTTTTCGCCCAATGCCTTTTCCTTAACCTTATCGGTAAATTCCTTGGCAATTTTATAATTCACATCGGCATCCACCAATGCACGGCGTATATCCTTTACGGTATTGGCAATATTAAGTTCGCTGATGCGGGCCTGGCCTTTTATATTCTTAAACGCCGATTCTAATTTTTCACTTAATGAATTAAACATGTTTTATCTTTTTTATTACACGAATTTTTAAGTCACGAATTACACGAATTAAGAAGACAATTGTTTTGGAATTCGTGTAATTCGTGTAATTCGAAATAATTAGTGTTGTTATATACTGAATGCGGTATCAATTATCTGCGCCTGCTCTTTTGCATGCACTTTACTGTAGCCTGTGGCCGTTGCTGCACTGGCCTGGCGGCTGATCATATAAAAATTGATATTCTTTAAATTCATTCTCAGGAATGTTGCAGCGCCCATATTCAAAGGCTCTTCCTGCACCCAGTACCAGATGGCTTTGCTGTATTTTGCATACAACTCATCCAGTTGTTTTTTCGGTAAAGGATGGATCTGTTCCAGCCTGATGATGGCAACATCTTTTCTGCCTTCTTTCTGTTGCCTGTCTGCCAGGTCGAAATATATTTTTCCGCTGCACATTAATACTTTAGTAACCTCAGATGCGGCTGTAACAGTTGAATCATCCAGAACTTCTTTAAATCCACCGCTGGTGATCTCATCCAGGGTGCTGTAGCTGCCCGGGTGGCGTAAATTGGCCTTGGGCGAAAAATTAACCAGTGGTTTACGAAACGGCCAGGCCAGTTGCCTGCGCAGTAAGTGGAAAAAATTGGCGGCTGTGGTAACATTGGTAACCACAAAATTCATTTCGGCACACATCTGCAAAAAGCGCTCCATTCTTGCACTGCTGTGCTCGGGCCCCTGCCCTTCATAACCATGCGGCAATAATAAAACCACGCCATTCATACGCTGCCATTTTGTTTCGGCTGTGGTTATAAACTGGTCTACTATGGTTTGGGCACCATTACAAAAATCGCCGAACTGGGCTTCCCAGATCACCAGTGCATTGGGATTTGCCATGGCATAACCATATTCAAAACCAAGCACTGCATATTCGCTCAGTAAGGAGTTATAAATACGAAACGGCGACTGTGTTGCGGTAAGCTGATTTAAGCGGTTGTATTCTTCATTCGTATTTTCATCGTACAGGGTTGAGTGGCGGTGACTGAAAGTGCCGCGTTTAACATCCTGCCCGCTCATGCGTACATCCTTACCTTCAACAAGCAAACTTCCGTAAGCCATCAACTCGGCTGTTGCCCAGTCAATTTTATTTTCATCACTGAATAATTTCTGTTTATCGCTGATGAGCTTTTCTACTTTTCTCAAGGGTTTAAAACCGTCAGGCCATTTCATCAGCCCCTGGAACAATAAATTAAACGTATCGCTGCTGATGGCTGTAACGGGAGAAGCTTCAAAATCTGCGGCAGTTGCCTTACGCAAACTTTTCCAGACCAGCTCTGGTGGCTGGTAGCTGTATGGCAGCGGATTTTGTTTTACCTCATCCAGGCGCTCCTGCAGATCGGCTAAAAACCTTTGTTCCATTTCCTTAGCAAGTGCCTGTGCATCCGGTTCCCCGTTTTGTATTAAAAACTGGGTATACACTTCCCTTGGGTTAAGATGTTTATCAATAAGCGCATATAACTGGGGCTGTGTAAACTTCGGCTCATCGCCCTCGTTATGCCCGTGTTTGCGGTAGCAAACCATATCAATGAATATATCGCTGTTAAATTCCTGGCGGTACCTGGTTGCTATTTCACAGGCCTTTACAACAGCCTCGGCATCATCGCCATTAACATGAAAAACCGGTGCATGCACCATGGCCGCAATGGAAGTACAGTAATCAGAACTTCGGGCATCATCAAAATCGGTAGTAAATCCAATTTGGTTATTGATCACAAAATGAATGGTACCGCCGGTATAATAACCTTCCAGTTTGCTCATCTGCAAAACCTCGTACACAATACCCTGGCCTGCAACAGAAGCGTCACCATGTATCAGCACGGGAAGGATCTTGTCGTAATCGCTGTTGTATAAGATATCTGCCTTGCTGCGTGCAAAACCAATAACCAGCGGGTCTACCGCTTCGAGGTGCGAAGGATTGGGGCTTAACTTTAAATGTATTTTTTTGCCATCGGCTGTTTCCACATCACTGCCAAAACCCAGGTGGTATTTAACATCGCCGCTGCCCATGGTGGTATCGGGCAGGCTGGTTCCTTCAAATTCGCTGAAGATCTGCTGGTAGGTTTTACCCATGATATTGGCCAGTACGTTCAATCTTCCCCGGTGGGCCATACCGATCACCACTTCTTCCACCTGGCTATTGGCGGCTGTATTGATGATGGCATCCAGCGCGGCAATGGCCGTTTCTCCGCCCTCGAGTGAAAAACGTTTTTGTCCGATATATTTTGTGTGCAAAAACTTCTCAAACATTACCCCTTCATTAAGCTTTTGCAATATTCTTTTCTTTTGGGGCAATGGCACAGGCTGCAGCATGGTATGCTCAATGGCATGGGTAAGCCAGTCTAACTTTACCTGGTCGTTAATATATCCTACCTGCACCCCTACATGGCTGGTATAGCATTTTTGCAGGTGTTCAATAATGCTTTGCAGGGTATTGTTTTGCATACCCACAAATTTTCCTGCTGCAAATGTGGTGTTCAGGTCGGCGTCTGACAAACCAAAATTCGAAAGTTCCAGTTTGGCATACCTGTCTTTGCGTTCGCGGATGGGATTGGTTTTGGCCACCAGGTGCCCTTTTTTGCGATAGGCCCTGATGAGGCGAAAAACGCCAAATTCTTTATCCAGCTGATTGGTTGAAACAGCAGCGCCATTTTGCAAAGTTCCATTGGTTGAGGCAGCGGTATTGCCAATCGCAAAATCAAAGCCCTCAAAAAACTTCCGCATTTCTTCATCGATACTGGCCGGGTCTTTTACAAAATCCTGGTATAAACCTTCAATATAAGATGGATGCGAATTGGTGATGTATTGAAAATCCTTCATAAAAAAATTGAAATTGTTTTTTGCCCAGCTTCAATACTTTTACCGGCCGGCTGGCAGGTTTAGCTTTATTGTTGTGCTGCACCTGCTGGTGTTAACCCGGCATCCCGGATTCACCCGGAACTTGTACCTGCACATCAATATATTAAGCTGAAATCGGCTGCAAATATCGGTTAATTACCCATTATTTGTTGCGGAATCTGACAGCAGTTTTCTGCAAAACATGGCAACGATGCCGCTTAAGATCACATAACCGGTAAAATAATAAAAACCGGGCTGCAAAACTGCTTTGGTACTTTCCATGGTATTGGCGCCCAAAAAAGCAATAAAAATGCTGATGGCAAACACATCGGCCATGGCCCATTTGCTGATGGCACTTACAAATCGCTGCCATTTTATATCGGGGTTTTTACCCAGCAACAAATAAAAGAGGATGCCCGATTTTATTAAAGGAACAAGGATACCGAATAAGAAAATGAGTGAAAAAGGCCAGTAATTACCATCGTTCCATAGTTTTTCAAGCATACCCAGCACACTTCTTTTTTCGCTGAAAATGTTGAAATCTATAATATAATGCACCGAAATATCAATGTGAAGAATATCCATTACCCACCCCAAGCCCAATAAAATAAGAGAAATCACATGTAATAAAAGTAAAATGTACCGGTTCATATGTCTGTTTTTTAATAAAATAATACGGAATTTACCAATTTCTCGAATTATTCATTATTAATTATTCATTTTTAATTACAACTCCTTATCTTTGCAGCCCAAAAAATAGATTTTCATGGCAAATCATGCAGCGACCAAAAAAGATGTAAGGCAAAGTACCAAACGTAACGAACGCAACCGTTATTACGGTAAAACAACCCGTAATGCAATTCGTGATCTGAAAGCAAGCGATAAATCAGCTGCTGCAGAAGCATTTCCAAAAGTGACTTCTATGATCGATAAACTGGCCAAGCGTGGTACCATCCATAAAAACAAAGCTTCCAATTTAAAAAGCAAGCTGGCCAGGCGCGTGAACGCACAAGCAAAGTAATTCCTGTTAATAATAATATTTGAAACCCGTCTTAAACATTTTGACGGGTTTTTTTATTCCTGACCTTTATTGTAGCTTGACGAAAATTTAACTGCATGAAAAAGTGCTTTGTTCTTTCAATCCTCCTCTCTTTTTTTTGTAATGCCCGGGCCCAGCAATGCCGTTTTGAAAAGACAAACGGGCTTGAAACTGCCACTTATGCTGAAGCCATTGACTGGTATAAAAATTTAGATAAGCTATCCCCCAGGGTTTTGGTAAAAGAAATGGGTATGAGCGATGCTGGTTATCCTTTGCACCTGGTAATGATCAGCAATGACGGTAAGTTTGATGCGGCGCAATGGCATAAACAAAGCAAAGCGGTGATCCTGATCAACAACGGCATTCATCCCGGCGAGCCCGATGGTATTGATGCCAGTATGATGCTGGCAAGAGATATTGTGACAAACAAAATTAAATTGCCCGATAATGTGGCACTCGCTTTTATACCTGTATATAATATTGGCGGATGTTTAAACCGCAATTCATATTCAAGAGCTAACCAGGATGGCCCGCTGGAATATGGTTTCAGGGGTAATTCGCAAAACCTTGACCTGAACCGCGACTTTACAAAAAACGACACCAAAGAGGCCAAAACCTTTGCACAGATTTTTCATTTACTCGACCCCGATATTTTAATTGACAACCATGTAAGCGATGGTGCCGATTACCAGCATACCATGACATTGCTTACCACGCAATATGATAAACTGGGTGCAGGTTTGGGCGGGTGGCTGAAAAACACTTTTGAGCCACAATTATATAAAGGCATGGCAGATAAAGCATGGGATATGGTGCCCTATGTTAGTTTTGAAACTGCCAGTCCGGACCGTGGCATGGTGATGTTTTACGATCCGCCCCGATATTCTTCCGGCTATGCTGCCTTGTTTCAAACCATTGGCTTTGTACCCGAAACACATATGCTGAAACCCTTTAAAGACAGGGTTTTGTCGACTTATGCATTTTCGCAAACCGTAATTGAAAAAGCCGCTGCCAATGCAACCGAATTAATTGAGCAACGTAAAAAAGCAAGGGTTGAAGTGGAAAAAAAGGAATCATTTGCTTTCAAATGGACAGCAGATACGACTAAATTTAGTTTTGTGAATTTTAAAGGGTACGAACAGGCTTACAAGCCAAGCGAAGCCACCGGACTAAACAGAATGTATTACGACCGCAGCAAACCCTTTACCAAACAGGTTAAGTTTTTCAATGTGTTTAATGCATCTAATTTTGTTAAAACACCGGCAGCATATGTTATTCCGCAGGGCTGGCATGCAGTTATAGAGCTGCTAAAACTGAATAATGTGGCTATGCAGCAATTGGCACAGGACACCATGATGAATGTAGAAGCTTACCTGATCGAAGACTACCGGTCAACACCCAGGCCATATGAAAAGCATCATAAAAATTCGGGGGTTAAAGTGTTTCCGGTCAGTCAAAAAATAAGATTTCTAAAAGGAGATTATTTTATCCAACTGAACCAACCCGCCAACCGTTACCTTGTAGAAATGCTGGAACCAACCGGCGATGACAGCTTTTTTGCCTGGAATTTCTTTGACGGCATTTTACAACAAAAAGAGGGTTACAGCGATTACCGCTGGGATGACCTGGCTGCTGAGGTTCTAAAAAAAGATCCTGCTTTAAAGGCCAAACTGGAGGAAAAGAAGACAGGAGATGAGAAATTTGCAGCCAACGGCTCAGCTCAACTGGACTTTATTTATAAAAATTCGCCATATTACGAGCCGGGGCATAACCGGTACCCGGTTTACCGGCTGAACAGGAAATAAGGGGCGGGGCGCTAACTTTTGCAAAGCAAAGGAGTGACCTGAACCATATTTTCTGTAGGATATTAAAAAGGGTTCAGGCCGCTTAAGCGTCCCGACCCCGATTGAACGTCCCGACCCTTGAAAAATATCAAAAATAATCTCCATCCCATGCCCGAAAAACCATTAAAACCCCTACCTTTGCTGCCCGTTACAAAAAAACGGATTAACCATATTTTTTAAAACAAAATCAATCAGGGAAATGAACAACTACGAATTGATGGTGATTTTTACCCCTGTGCTTTCTGAAGAGGAGTTTAAAGCCGCTCAGAAAAAATACGCCGACCTCGTTACAGAAAACGGAGGTGAGGTTTTGCACAGCAACCCTTGGGGACTAAAATCACTGGCCTACCCCATTAACAAGAAGACCACCGGTCTTTATTGGGTAATGGAGTACAAAGCGCCAACCAGCTTCAATGAAAAGTTGAAAATTCAACTTTTACGTGACGAATCACAGATGCGTCACATGTACACTGCACTCGACAAGTACGCCGTCGATTACAATGCAAAAAAGAGAAGTGGCGGCAAATTTACTAACGAAAAAACCCCCGCTTAACTCATGGCAAAAAATGAAATAAAATATCTTACTGCCATTAAGCAGGAGAAGCGTCCGAAGAAATACTGCCGTTTCAAGAAAATGGGTATCCATTACATTGATTACAAAGACGCAGAATTTTTGAAGAAATTCATTAACGAACAGGGTAAATTATTGCCCCGCCGTATTACCGGAAACTCTTTAAAGTTTCAGCGTAAAGTAGGTGATGCAGTTAAAAAAGCCCGTCAAATGGCGATTTTACCGTACGTTACTGATCTATTGAAATAAAAACCCCCTGACCCCCTGAAGGGGGAAACGGAGGAGATCGAAAATATTTTCTTAACCACCCTAACCTTTAAATAGAGAAAGTCCCGAAAGCTTTCGGGATTGGGTAAAAATGCAAACAACATGCAGGTAATATTAATACAGGATGTAAACAATTTAGGCGGCGTTAATGAACTGGTAACCGTGAAGAACGGTTATGGCAGAAATTTTTTGATCCCCAGTAAATTGGCCATTGAAGCCAGTCCTTCCAACATGAAAATGATGGAAGAAAAGAAAAAGCAACAGGTTAAAAAAGAAGCCAAATTACTGGCCGAATTAAACAGTGTAATTGCTGTTTTAAACGATGGTGCTTTAAAGATTGGTGCTAAAACCGGTACAAGCGGTAAAATATTTGGTAGCGTAACTTCTGTTCAGATCGCACGTGCGATCAAAGAGCAAAAGGGCTACGAGATCGATCGCCGTCGTATCACCATCATTGACGAAGTAAAAGAATTGGGTACTTTTAAAGCTAGTATTGATTTTGGTAATGGCAACGAAACCGAAGTTGAATTTGAAGTAATTGCTGAATAATTCTTAATTACGATCTTATATGAAGGCCCCCGATTTTATCGGGGGCCTTTTTTATTTAGCCACGAATAACACAAATAAACACGAATAATTCGTGCCGTTTGGTGTTATTCGTGGCTAAATTAACAGTATTCATCTTCTCAGCAATGTCTCCCGAAGGGGACGTTGCGTCTCATTCATTTTCTCAGCAATGTCTCCCGAAGGGGACGTTGCGTCCTATTCATCTTCAACACCCTTTCCTCGTAAATATCACATCATCCATTTCCATAAAATTAGTAACGGGGTAAATACCGGGTAATCCCTCAATATAAAACCTGGCAGAACTATGCAGGTACTCGACCGGGCTGGCACATAAATCCCATTTGCCTTTGCACGGATTATCGTGCATGTAGTTCAGCTTTTGATTCATGAATGCATGACTGTCGCATACCTTCCAGTCGAAAGAAAGTTCCCATACCTCATGCAATTTTTTATTTGCTTTTCTCTTTGCTTCTACCCCACTGCTAAGTTGGGCCAGTATGCCGGTTTCACCCATTTGCTGTAATCGTTTAATAATTTCATAAGCCATAAATCTTTTGCCATTGCCGATCATGGTATTGATAGACTGCAAGGATTCTGTAAAGCTGATGATGGCATGTACATGATTAGGCATCAGTACATACCCGTTTATATAATGGCCATTGTTCTTTAAAAAATTGAACCAGTTATAAATAATGTCATAACCATTTACTTTATCTATAAGTGGCAACCACTTGTAACAGGTAAACGTAATGAAGAAACTTCCATAATTAAAGGGTATCGTTTGCTTAACGGGCATTTACCAAAATAGCGATTTTGTTCTAATTATTTTGGGGAATTATTGATACAGGTAACGCAACGTCCCCTGCGGGAGACGTTGCTGAGAAATAGGGACGTTGCGTCCCTGAAAAACGATCTTGCTTCGATTGACGCAACGTCCCTTGCTTACGCACAAGGCTTTGGGAGGAGACGTTGCTGTGAAATAGAGAAATAGTTGCGTCCCTGAAAAACGATACTGCTCCGATTGACGCAACGTCCCTGGCTTACGCACAAAGCTTTGGGAGGAGACGTTGTTGAGAAATAGGCCTTTTTTATTTTGCCACGAATAACACAAATAAACACGAATAATTCGTGCCGTTTAGTGTTATTCGTGGCTAAATTAACAGTATTAATTTGCTAAGCAAATTCCTAAAATCCTCTTCTCAGCAATGTCTCCCGCAGGGGACGTTGCGTCCCTGAAAAACGATACTGCTCCGATTGATGCAACGTCCCTGGCTTACGCACAAGGCATTGGGAGGAGACGTTGCTGAGAAATAAAGGACCTTTTTATTGCCTCAATAAAAAATCTTTCAACTCAAAAGTACTGGCACTGATCTTTGTGCTCACTTTCTCTTTCTTTATTTGCTCCGCAACAGTTTCCGGTACGGGAACAGTTTGGTTTATCAATGGTTCGATAACATCGTAAAACTTTACCGGATGCGCTGTTTCTAAAATTACTCCTTTTGTATCTGGATGCCGGGCCTGGTATTGCTGCAAAGCAGTGTAGGCAACAGCTCCATGTGGATCAAGTAAATAATGATGTTCTTTAAAAACAGAAATGAGTGTGGCTTTTGTTTCATCATCTGAAATGGTATAACCATTCAATGTTTTTTTCAATCCATCAATTTGCTGATGAAATATTTCCATGATGCGGATAAAATTGCTGGGATCGCCCACATCCATGGCATTGGAAATGGTGGGTACTGCTTTTTTAGGTTGGTAATTGCCGGTTCTTAAGAAATCAGGCACCGTATCATTTGCATTGCAGGCTGCAATAAAATGTTTGATGGGCAAACCGGATCGCTGAGCCAGTAAGCCTGCGCAGATATTTCCAAAATTGCCGCTGGGCACTGCCACCACAGGCGGATTAGCTTTATCTTTCCATTGTTTCCACAAATAAAAATAGTAGAACTGTTGTGGCAACCAGCGGGCCACATTGATGGAATTGGCTGAGGTAAGTTTTATTTTCTGATTCAGTTCCACATCTGCAAAAACGGCTTTTACCATTTGCTGGCACTCATCAAAACTGCCGTCAACTTCCAGTGCATGAATATTTTTGCCCAAAGTGGTCAGTTGTTTTTCCTGTACCAAACTTACTTTGCCTGATGGATAGAGAATAACCACTTCCACACCTTCCACATTGTAAAAACCATTGGCCACTGCACCACCGGTATCGCCGGAGGTTGCAACCAACACCACTACTTTTTCTTTGCTGTCCCTGGCAAAATAGCCCAGGCAGCGGCTCATAAACCTGGCGCCAATGTCCTTAAATGCCAGTGTAGGGCCATGAAATAATTCCAGCGAAAAAATATCATCCGTGATTTTTACCAATGGAATTTCAAAATTCACCGTTTCGCTTACAATTTTCTCCAATACATCTTTCGGGATCGCATCGCCAATGTAAGGCTCAATAACCTCCATGGCGATGGCTTCGTTGGAATAGTTTTCTATATTATCAATCAGTTCTTTAGGTACCTGCGGAATGTTTTCCGGAAAATACAAACCTTTATCGGGTGCCTGTCCCAGTATAGTAGCAGCTGCAAAATCAACATCCGGTGATTGTTTATTTAGACTGTAATATTTCATCTTTTATTCGCTGCTTAAAATTTTTACCCCTTGTGGATTAATGGTTGTTACGTAAGTTTTAAAATCGATGCCCATGGCTGTATATACATCTGTCATTACCTGTTCAACAGCTTTTGCAATTGTTTCATTTTCGCTGAGCATAAATACAGATGGACCGGAGCCGGAGATACCGCCACCCAGCGCACCCGCTTCTTTACTCAATTGTTTAACCACCCCAAAGCCGGGAATCAAAATACTTCTCACAGGCTCTATGATCACATCCTCCAGGGAACGGCCGATCAGCGGAATATCATTTTTTAAAATACCGGTAACCAGGCCTGCAATATTACCCCATTGCCTGATGGCATCTTTGAGGTGTACTTCTTTCCTCAAAATCTGGCGGGCATCTGCAGTCTTCACTTCAATTTGCGGATGCACTACAGTTACATACAGATCGGGTGCAGCTAAAGAAATTATATCCAATGGAAAAACAGCTCGTACCAAAGTGATGCCACCGTAAATACAGGGAGCCACATTATCGGCATGTTTAACGCCGGTTGCCAACTTCTCGCCATTCATCGCAAACCTTACCAAATCTTCTTTTGAAAAATGGCCGTTGAGTAAAAGATTGGCGGCAACAACAGCACCTGCAGAACCTGCTGCACTGGAACCCAGTCCGCTGCCTGGTTTTATGTATTTATGAACATGTACATTAAATCCTATTGGCTTTCCATAATCCTCCATTAAAGCCAGCAGCGCAACCCCGGCCACATTTTGTTCAGCAGCTTCGGGGAGGCCATAACCGTCGGTGTGCCTGATGTTGATGATGGGTTCATCAATCAGTTCCAGTTCCATTATATCAAAAGGATCATTCAGAGCCATGCCCAGGATATCAAAGCCACAAACAAGATTTGCCACGGTTGCCGGAACAGCTATTTTTATTTTTTTCATGATGAATATTTTTTTGAACCACATAGCGCATAGAACACAATAGAAAACACATAGTTAAGTCTATGTTTTTCCTATGTCTCTATCTTTCTACCTGCCTGCCGGCAGGCAGGTGTGGTTCAAATAAAGAGAGCATAGATTTAATTAGCTGCAGCCCTGATAATATCTGCAAAAACCCCTGAAGCAGTTACTGCTGCTCCTGCACCGGCACCTTTTACCACCAATGGCTGCTCGGGATAACGATCGGTATAAAACAACACCACATTATCCTTACCATATAAATGATAAAAATCGCTTTGCTCATCTACCTGCTGCAAACCTACGGCAGCTTTGCCTTTATCATAGCTGGCCACAAATTTTAATTTTTTGCCGGCAGCTTTTGCAGCATCCAGTATGTTTTTAAAATGCGCTTCCTCTTTTTCCATGGCTGCATAAAAATCTTCTACAGAACCGGTCATGCAAGTTTCGGGCATAAATGAATTGTTGCTGATATCTTCCATCTCCATCTGCTCTCCCGATTCCCGGGCAAGGATCAATATTTTACGCATTACATCTTTGCCACTCAGATCAAGACGGGGATCAGGTTCAGTGTACCCTTCATCCTGTGCCTGCTTAACCACCGATGCAAAACTTTTGCTACCGTCGTAATGATTAAATACAAAATTCAATGTGCCGCTGAGTACTGCCTGTATACGGTTAATTTTATCGCCGCTGTGCAGCAGGTCTTTTAAGGTACCAATGATGGGTAAGCCTGCGCCCACATTGGTTTCAAATAAAAACTGGCTGTTGAATTCGTTGGCCAGATCTTTCAGCTTTTTGTAATAAGCATAAGGCGATGAAGCGGCCACCTTATTGCAGGCTACCACCGAAATACTTTTTTGCAGCAGGTCACCGTACACACTGGCCAGTTCTTCATTGGCAGTAATATCTGCAAACACAGAGTTGCGTAAGTTCTTTGTTTGTATGCTTGAAATAAAAGCAGCAAGGTTCATGGGTTCTCCTTTTTGTATTTCTGACCGCCAGTTTGTAATATCAATACCTTCTTCATTAAAATACATTTTTTTACTGTTGGCCATACCTGCCACCCTTATCTGGATCCGGAGTTTATCCATCAAAAATTGTTTTTGCTGCTGCAATTGATCCAGGAATTTTTGTCCAACATTGCCAAGGCCTGCAATAAATAAATTCACCTGCCTGTAAGTGGTTTCAAAAAATGCTTCGTGCAATACGTTGATGGCTTTTTTAACATCGGCCGTACTGATCACCGCAGAAATATTTCTTTCGGAAGAGCCCTGGGCAATGGCCCGGATGCTCACCCCGTTTCTTCCCAAAGCCGAAAACATTTTACCGCTGATACCCGAATGATTCTTCATGTTATCGCCTACAATAGCAACAATGGATAACGCTGTTTCAACAATAATGGGATCCACTTTACCGGTCTCTATCTCATAAGCAAAAGCAGCATCTACCACTTCCTTTGCCTTTGCGCTGGCATGTCCATCTACCCCCACACATATGGAATGTTCCGATGATCCCTGTGTGATCAGAATTACATTGATGGATGCGTTTGCCAGTGCTTCAAACAATCTTTTTGAAAAACCCGGAATACCAACCATACCACTTCCTTCGAGGCTCAGCAATACAATATTGTTTATGCTTGATATGCCCTGTATGCTGATACCCGTTGCCGTTGCTTCATTCTTAATAACTGTACCCGGTTCATCGGGTGCAAAGGTGTTTTTTATCCAAACCGGGATTGCCTTTTTCATCACCGGCTGTATGGTTGGCGGGTAAATCACTTTTGCACCAAAATGAGAAAGCTCCATGGCTTCCTGGTAAGATATCTGGGGAATATGTTTGATGTTGGCCACCAGTCTGGGGTCGGCCGTCATCATGCCCGACACATCGGTCCATATTTCCAACACCGTTGCATCGAGGGCTGCAGCCAGTATGGCAGCGGTATAATCCGATCCGCCTCTTCCCAAAGTAGTGGTGATATTATTTTTGTCTGCAGCAATAAAACCCGGTAATATAAACAAGGCAGCAAGTGATGATTCAAAGAAAGCTGATGCTTTTTTATTGGTAGAAGCAAAATCTACCGCAGCCAATCCATAATTACTGTCAGTCACAATAATTTCCCGGGCGTCTTTCCATTCAGCAGGCAAACCTGCGGCATTTAATGTTGCCGCTATAATTTGTGAAGAAAGCAGTTCTCCATAACTTACCATGCGGTCGCGGGTTCTTGGTGTTAATTCCCGCAATAAAAAAATTCCGTTGCAGATATCTTCAGCCTCATTGCATATTTTTTTTACCAGGCTCAATACAGCACTTTGTTGCTGCACAGGGATAAGTGCTTTTACAGCATCGAGGTGTTTATCTTCTATTTCTTTTAAAATATTTTTATACGATTCGTCTGTTGTTTCGGCAAGGGCTGCCGTTTGCAGCAACAGGTCGGTAATACCTCCTAAGGCCGAAACAACCACCACGGTTCTTGTTTCGGCTTTCTTATTTTTAATGATGTCTACAACCTTTTTGATATTTTCTGCATTGGCAACTGAACTGCCCCCGAATTTTAAAACCTGCATATACTGTATAATTTTTGATGAATGAAAAACCGGATTTGCGGTTTACCCGCAGGGCCTTTGGCCGGATAAAAGCGTTTGCCCAAATGTTTATATGAAATGATACAACCCTAACGGGTTGTAGTGCCGGTGGTGGTGATCACGCTTTTATCAGTCGCTCCCGAACCCGTAGAATTGATATATTTTGATGTAAGTATCATTGAATAATTTCGAAGATAAGCAAATTTTTATTAGTCAATATTAAATAAATATGAACTTAACCAGTTGATTATAAGGCAAATCTGCGCTCAAAATTATCATTTTAACTATTTTAACTCTTTGTTGGCAATTTTCTGTGGAAACCCTATCTTTACTGTGTTAATTAATGGTTTTAGTTTTTCGCTATTGACTGAAGTAGCTTTTTTGAAGTCCGATTCAGTGCATTGTAACAACTAAGTCATTATTCATTATTATTTATTAAAAAGTTTTTACAATGAACATTTACGTAGGAAATCTTAGTTGGTCAATGACTGATGACGATTTAATGAATCTCTTCACTGAGCATGGTACTGTAACAAGTGCTAAAATTTTAAAAGACAAAATGAGCGGCCGCAGCAAAGGTTTCGGTTTTGTTGAAATGGAAGACGATGAAGCTGCTAAAGCTGCCATCGCTGCATTAAACGAAGTTGAAGTTCAGGGCCGTAAGTTGATCGTTAACGAATCTCAGCCCCGTGCTGAGGGCGATCGTCCAAAACGCAGTTTCGGCGGCGGTGGCGGTGGCTACAAGAAAAGTGGTGGCGGCGGCTACGGCGGCGGTGGAAACCGTGGCGGTGGTGGTGGTTACGGCGGCGGCGGAAACCGCAGCGGTGGCGACGGCGGTTACAACAGAGGTGGTTATTAATATTTATTATACAACCTGATAAAAAAATCCTCCCTACATTGTGTAGGGAGGATTTTTTTATTATTATTTTAAATTTAAAAGATGCTTAGCAATAACGATATACTTAAAAAATTAAGGGTGGCACTGGCTTTACGCAATGATGATATCATTGAAATATTAAAGCTGGCTGACTTTGATATTACCAAAGGTGCCCTGGGCGACCTTTTCAGAAATGAAGACCACCCCGGATTTGTTGAAGCCGGTGACCAGTTGTTGCGCAATTTTTTAAACGGCCTTATCATTTATAAAAGGGGCAAACTGAATGAGCCAAAAGTAGTTGACCGGGATAATGAAGGGTAAAGGAATGTTTCTCGTTTCTTGTTTCTCGTTTTAACAGCCATCGGTTTAAACTCCATATTCCTTACTCCAGACTCCTAACTCCCGATTCCTGACTCCAAACTCCAGTCTCCCTACTCCCTACTCCCTACTCCGGCCTCCCGCCTCATAACCATTAAACCACTTTCTTAGGTGGCAGATCAAATGCAATTGCTTCATGATCAAAATGGCCATTATGAGAACCGTCGCAAAATGGTTTGTTCTTAGAAAGTCCGCAGCGGCAAATGCCCACCACATCTCTTCCCTGTAGATTATATACACCGCCATTGCGGTCAACTATTTCAAAATCGCCTTCAATTTTTAAAGAACCGTTGTTGTTTACTGTAATTTTTGTTTTAGACATACCTGTATTTTTTTTTAAAATTAACACAAATGGCTTAACAAAAATTAAAAAAAAGGAGGATGTTTATACATCCTCCATTAGTAACTGATGATATGGTATTCTTAATTCAATTTTACCAGTTTAAAAACCTTCCTGCTATTCCCCTGTATCACTTCGGCCATATAAGTACCGCCGGAAAGGCCGCTGCCAACCGTTATTATATTACTCTTCGAAAGCCTGGTGTCCACACTTCTAACCTTACCATTCATATCCAGTATCCTCACAGTGATCAGCTCATTGCTGTTACTGGTAACCTGTATTCTGAAAACATGATCTGTAGGATTGGGCGAGATCTTCACTTCAAAAATGTTTGTTGGCAAAGGATCGGTTTTGATCTCCGGTTTAATGATATAATCCCTGATATCGGGTTTCACAACACTGGGCGGCGGTATTTCGCACATCGGTAAACAGGCCCCCAGGTACGACCCGTTATTCAATAAAGTTTGTACCGCATTTACAGAAACACAAATGGTTTTGCAATTTCCGGGGTTGCCTGGCGGCACATGGCAAACTTTTACTTTAACGGTATTGTTGTTATTGGAGCAGTTGATATTGATGAACGTTAAATTAACGGTGGCTGTTGCCTGGCAGCCATTGGCACCGGTTACCACCACGGTATAGGTACGTACCACTTCCTGCGTGTTGCAGGGCGTAATGGTTGCAGTGGTGGCGCCATTTACACCGGCATCATTGCTCGTCCAGCTGTAGGTATAAGGCGCCACGCCATTGGTTATAACCGGTGTTAATGAGCCGCAACCAGTATAACCCAGTGCGCCATATAAAACATAGCGGTTAACACCCAGTGAAGCGGTCATGATACAATGCTGCACCTGTTGTACGCCCTGCCGTATATTATGGCCGCTGCTGAAAACCGTACTGTAAAACACCTGGCCAACCGAATACGTGGCGCTGCCTCCGGTACCTGTTGCTGTGCCGCCTGCTGCTGTGGATGCGTGTTGTGCCTGCAATTGCGGCATTACCAGCACCATCATCCCCAAAAGAAGGAGGGTTTTTATTTTAAATAACTTCTTCATGATCATAATAGTTTAATTGATGAACTGTTAATGGACCTTATTTTTTATCTTTCATCAACTGCACAACACTCTGCTTCAGTTCATCCAATTGCTGTTGCTGGCCTTTTAGCTTTGTTTCCAAATTGTTGATGGTTTCATTTTTTGATTCCATTTTTGTATTGATCTCTTTGAATGCATTAATCATCATAAAGAACAGCGCATGGTAATCTACCCCCAGGAAGCCGCTTTTGCTCTCCTTAACCATATAAGGCGCAATTTTTTGAAGATCCTGGGCCAGAGTACCAATTACTTCTGTACCATCAGTCTTTATCAAATCACTATTATAATAATACTTCACCGGATTTATCTGCAACAACTTATCCAATCCATCCTTATATTCAGCAATGTCTTTTTTTAATCTGCTGTCTGAAATAACAAACCATGATGCAGATCCATTGGATCTTGTTGGATTTCCAGTTACATACATTGCAAATTCATTAGAACCTCCATTTACATCAAGCCGGACATTTGAGAATGACGAGCCTCCGATTCCTACATTTCCGGTTCTGTCAACTTCAATCCTGTCAGATCCATTAGTTCTAACGTAGAAAGAACCCAAATTGTCAATATTGGTACCAATTTTAACATCGGAGCCCAAAAGACTGAAAAAGCCTTTAACTACACCGCTACCATTCTCTAATTGAATCTGGGCATTTGAGTTCCTGATAGTTAAATCATAAGCTGGATTTGAAGTACCAATCCCTAACTTACCTTCTCCGGTTAACCGCATCAATTCAGTTGATGTAGTTGCGGATGTGCCTGCATAAAATGCATGGTCGGAAGTAGTACCATCCACCTGGTAACGCATTATATTGTCATTTATTCCCAGTCCACGAAACTGATGGTTATTATTTATGCTTTCATACAAAACAAGTTTTCTGTTAGCAGTAGTATTGCCCAATTGCAACTGTGCATTGGGTGTTGCTGTACCGATACCTAATTTACCATCTCCTGTTAACCGCATTAGTTCATTGGATGTAGTAGCAGAAGTGCCTGCATAAAATGCATGGTCAGCAGAAGTATTAGTTACCTGGTAACGCATCATGTTTGAATTTATTCCCAGGCCATAAAACTGATGGTCATTATTCGTGCTTTCATACAAAACAAGTTTTCTGTTAGCAGAAGTATTACCCAATTGCAACTGTGCATTGGGTGTTGCAGTACCAATACCTAATTTACCTTCACCGGTTAGCCGCATTAATTCAGTAGATGTGGTAGCTGAAGCACCTGCATAAAATGCATGGTCGGAAGTAGTACCATCCACCTGGTAACGCAACATGCTGGCATTTATTCCCAGGCCATAAAACTGATGGTCATTATTTGTGCTTTCATACAAAACGAGTTTTCTGTTAGCACTGGTATTGCCCAGTTGCAACTGTGCATTGGGTATTGCTGTACCGATACCAACGTTACCCTGTATGATGGCACCATTGCTTGGCGCTGTAATTGAACCTGAATAGCTTGCCCCTATGGCAATACCTCCGTCTACATCCAGTTTAGATTGAGGTGTATTTGTTCCAATACCAAACCGCTTATTGGTATTGTCATAAAAGAATCTTGTATTGTCCTGGTTATAAGCCCCACCAACGCCTGCAAATAAAACAGAACCGGTAGTAAAAACTGCACTGGTACCGGAACCACCATTGGCTACAGAAAGAAAGGGTGTAGATGTTAAAGAACCAGCGGCATTATTTATTACCACTTCATTGGCATTGCCATTGGCTATCTTACTCCTGCCTATAGCCGCTGAAGCATTGATGTCTGCATCAACAATGGCACCGTTCAATATTTTTGCTGAGTTAACTGCATCATTTGAAATGGTTGTTGCCAGCCCTGCTCCTGTTGTGGTTACATCGCCTGTTAAACTTCCGGTAGTTTGAAGCACACCGGCAGATACCCTTACAAAGCCTGTTCCGGCGGGAGCCGGGCCGGTTGCGCCCTGAACACCTTGTATCCCTTGAGGACCTGTGGCTCCTGTTGCACCGGTTGCTCCTGTTAATCCTATTGGGCCTTGAGGACCAATGGGACCTGTTGCGCCAACAGCTCCTGTTGCGCCGGTTGCACCAGTTGCTCCAGTTGCACCTGTCAAACCAATGGGACCTTGCGGACCGGTTGCTCCGGTAGCACCTGTTAAGCCAATCGTACCTTGTGGACCTGTTGGACCTGTTGGACCAGTTAAACCAATGGGGCCTTGTGGACCGGTTGAACCAGTAGCGCCGGTTAAACCCATCGGACCTTGTGGACCAACTTCACCCTGTACACCTTGCGGACCGGTTGCACCAGTAGCGCCGGTTAAACCCATCGGGCCTTGCGGGCCAACTTCACCCTGAAAACCTTGCGGGCCGGTGGCTCCGGTTGCACCGGTTAAACCTATAGGACCTTGTGGACCTGTTGCACCAGTTAAACCAATGGGGCCGGTTGCACCTGTCAATCCAATCGGGCCTTGCGGGCCAACTTCACCTTGAGGTCCCTGGGCGCCTGTTGCTCCAGTAGCTCCTGTTGCACCGGTTAAGCCAATCGGACCTTGAGGACCAGTTGCACCTGTCAGTCCAATCGGGCCTTGGGGGCCAACATCTCCTTGAGGGCCCTGAGCGCCTGTTGCTCCAGTAGCTCCTGTTGCACCGGTTAAGCCAATCGGGCCTTGAGGGCCAACTTCACCCTGTACACCTTGCGGGCC
>CALRVV010000004.1:0-269812 GCA_943371705.1 Chitinophaga pinensis
ACCAGAGGTTTCCATACCATGCATGCTCCCCAAAGTTTATCAGCTGCCCATGAAAAAGTGCCGGTTACCTATGTTACCACGGCTGATGCATTGGCCGGGTGCATTCACCAGCTTGCACAGGCAAAAGAAATTGCATTTGACCTTGAATTTGACCGGGACAACTATACCTATGGCTTTAACCTTTGTTTAATGCAGATCGCCAGTGCCACACACTGCTATCTTATTGATCCCAAAGCCGAGCTTGATATTACACTCAGTTTTCCGCTTTTAGAAGATCCGGCCATCCAAAAGGTGGTACACTGTTCTTCTGAAGATCTACGGTTGCTGCACTCCTTAAAATGCTACCCGGTAAACCTGGCCGATACTGAGCTTTATGCCAAACTGCTTAACTACGAACGAACATCGCTGGGTGCTATGATTCAGCAGCTGTTTGATACAGAACTGGATAAAAAACTGCAGAAAGTAAATTGGGGATTAAGGCCAATGAAACCCGAGCAACTGCATTATGCTGCCAATGATGTGCTTTACCTTTTGCGGATGAAAGCTGTACTGGAACAGCAGGCTGCCGAAAAAAACATGCTTTCTTTTTTTCATGATGAAAACAACCTGCTGTCTGCCACCATACACAGTTTGGAGCCTAAAGAAAATTTTCTTAAAAAAAGCGATTTGCTTTATTTAAGCCCTAACCAGCAATACGTGCTTAATGGCCTGTTCAGTTACAGGGATGGCATTGCCCAACAGCAAAATAAGCCTGCGCATTACATCATGAATGAAGAAACTGTACGAAACCTGGCCTCAAACAAAATAAGCCAAACAGATTGGCAACAATTAAAAGGTTTACACCCCGTAGTTAAAAGCAAGGAAGGCCAGGACAGGCTGTTCAGCCATATTGAAAAGCTGCGTACCGATGCAAATGAAAAAGAACTATCCCACAAACGAAACAGAACAGATACCCAATACGGTTATTTCCAAACCGAAAAAGAAAAATGGGAACTTGTAAGAGCGGTTGTTTTTACTCCAATTCAAAACGAGATCGCTGCAAATTTTGGCGAACACGCCATGCGCTTTATCTTCAGCACGGCTACGGTAAATACCATTGTGCAGGGGAAATTAAAAATAGGAGAAATGAAAGCGCCGTATAAGCAAATGCTGGTAAAGCATGCAGCTGAGAAACTGGGGATAGATTTATCGGGGTATGAGTAATAAAAAACCGGTTCCCGTAAAAATATGGCCATAAACAAAAGATAAAGCAAAGGAATGCTGCAAGAATCCCCTGAAGGGGTTGAAATATATATACAATAAAAATTTAATTTTTTAAAAATATACAGCTTTCCCCATTCAAAAATTCGAAAAAAGCTTAAAAGTGCCCCTTATCCACAAAAACCTTTCCAATTCCCCAAAAAATCGTATATCGTAATCATAAAATAGGAAAATAATCCCTACCTTTGCCCTCCTTTAATTTAGGGGCAGTGGCGCAAGTTGTTCCAAAGCCCTGAAATAAAGGATCTTCTGCACACTTAAACGTCTTAATTACAATATGTCTGCAACAAAAACACCCGCTGCTAAACGTTTCAATTTCGGTAAAGTTGAATTTTTAGCAGAAACACCCGATTTGCTGGGAATCCAGATCCAATCATTTAAAGACTTTTTTCAGTTACAAACCACTCCCGACAAGCGTAATGTGGAGGGCCTGTTCCGTGTATTCAAGGAAAATTTTCCTATAACCGATACCCGTAACATTTTTGTACTGGAATTTCTGGACTACTTTGTAGATCCCCCACGTTACACCATTGAAGAGTGTATTGAAAGGGGTTTAACCTACGCTGTTCCCTTAAAAGCAAAACTGCGCCTGAGTTGTAATGACGAAGAGCACGTTGATTTCCAGACCATCGTGCAGGACGTGTTTTTGGGAAATATCCCTTACATGACCCCACGTGGTACTTTTGTGATCAATGGTGCCGAAAGGGTTGTGGTTAGCCAGCTGCACCGTTCACCGGGTGTATTCTTCGGCCAATCTGTTCACCCCAATGGTACCAAAATTTACTCTGCAAGAGTTATCCCTTTCAAAGGTGCCTGGATGGAGTTTGCAACAGATATCAACAACGTGATGTTTGCTTACATCGACCGTAAGAAAAAATTCCCTGTTACTACCTTATTACGTTCTATAGGTTTTGAAACCGATAAAGACATCCTGGAATTATTTGGCATGGCCGATGAGGTTAAAGCGGATAAGAAAAGCCTGGAGAAATGCATTGGCAAACGCCTTGCTGCACGTGTATTGCGTACCTGGGTGGAAGATTTTGTGGATGAGGATACCGGTGAGGTGGTTTCTATCGAAAGAAACGAGATCATCCTGGAAAGGGATACCGTGTTGGATGAATCAAATATCATGATGATCATCGAGATGGAAGTGAAGAGTGTGTTCATTCAGAAAGAAGAAGTGAGCGGTGATTATGCCATTATCTACAATACATTAAATAAAGATACTTCTAACAGTGAGTTGGAAGCGGTTCAGCATATCTACAAGCAATTGCGTGGTGCTGATGCTCCTGATGATGAAACTGCCCGTGGTATCATTGATAAATTATTCTTCAGTGATAAGCGTTACGACCTGGGTGAAGTAGGCCGTTATAAAATTAACCGTCGCCTGGGACTTGATTTCCCGATCACTAAAAAAGTATTAACAAAGGACGATATCATTGCCATCATTAAAACACTGGTGTTATTAACCAATGGCAAGAGTGAGGTGGATGATATTGATCACTTAAGTAACCGTCGTGTACGTACCGTGGGTGAGCAATTGTATGCCCAGTTTGGTGTTGGTTTGGCCCGTATGGCCCGTACCATCCGCGAAAGAATGAACGTTCGTGATAACGAGGTATTTACCCCGGTTGACCTGATCAATGCCAGAACATTGTCTTCTGTGATCAATTCATTCTTTGGTACATCACAGTTGTCACAGTTCTTAGATCAAACCAATCCTTTAAGTGAGATCACGCACAAGCGTCGTATCTCCGCACTGGGACCCGGTGGTTTAAGCCGTGAGCGTGCAGGTTTTGAGGTACGTGACGTTCACTATTCTCATTACGGCCGTTTGTGTACCATTGAAACACCGGAAGGACCAAACATTGGTTTGATATCTACCCTTTGTGTACATGCCAAGATCAATGACATGGGCTTTATTGAAACGCCATACCATAAGGTAACTGATGGAAAGGCTGATATGAAGAAGATCACTTTCCTGAGTGCCGAAGAAGAAGATACCGCAAAGATCGCACAGGCGAATATTGAAATGGATGCCAAAGGAAATTTTGTTGACGACAGGATCAAGAGTCGCCAGACCGGTGATTTCCCGATACTGGATAAAACAGAAGTGGAATACATGGACGTGGCGCCAAACCAGATCGTTGGTTTAAGTGCCTCGCTGATCCCGTTCCTGGAGCATGATGATGCCAACCGTGCATTGATGGGATCAAACATGCAGCGCCAGGCGGTGCCGTTGATCAAACCCGAAGTGCCCATTGTGGGTACCGGTTTGGAAGCCAAGGCTGCCCGTGATGCCAGGATCCAGATCCATTCAGATGGCGAAGGTGTGGTGGAATATGTAGATGCAAATGAAATACATGTGCGTTACAAGCGTAACGAAACACAGCAACTGGTAAGCTTTGATGAGGACCTGATCGTTTATAAATTAACCAAGTTCGTTCGTACCAACCAGGAAACCTGCATTAACCTGCGTCCTGCGGTGGTAAAAGGACAAAAAGTGAGCGAAGGCGATTTTTTAACTGAAGGATATGCAACCAAGGGCGGCGAATTAGCGCTGGGTAGAAATATGAAAGTGGCGTTCATGCCGTGGAAAGGTTACAACTTCGAGGATGCGATCGTGATCAGTGAAAAAGTGGTGAAAGAAGACCTGTTTACCTCATTGCATATTTCTGAATACGAAATTGAGGTACGTGATACCAAATTGGGTGAAGAAGAATTAACGCCGGATATTCCGAATGTTAGTGAGGAAGCAACCAAAGACCTGGATCAGAATGGTATCATCCGTATTGGTGCGCATGTAAAAGAAGGCGATATCATTATTGGTAAAATAACGCCAAAAGGCGAGAGTGATCCTACACCGGAAGAGAAGTTGTTACGTGCCATCTTTGGTGATAAAGCCGGTGATGCAAAAGATGCTTCTTTAAAAGCTTCCAGCGGAACCGAAGGGGTTATCATTGATAAGAAATTATTCCAGCGCGCCAAGAAAGATAAGAATGCCAAAGTGCGTGAGAAGGCACAGATGGATAAGATCGAAAAAACGCATGAGAAGAATGAAGTGGATCTGTTGGAATTGCTGGTTAATAAACTGCAGACCTTATTGAAAGATAAGAGCAGTGCAGGTGTCAGCAATAACTTTGGTGAGGTATTGATTGGTAAAGGTGCAAAATTCAATGCTAAAAACTTAGCCAACATCGATTACCAGAACGTAAATCCTCTGGGATGGAGTGGTGATGAAAAAACGGATGAGTTGATCAATATCCTGTTGCACAACTACAACATCAAATTCAACGAGGAACTGGGAAGATACAAGCGTGAGAAATTCAACATCTCTATTGGTGATGAATTGCCTGCAGGTGTTTTAAAACTTGCAAAAGTGTACATGGCAGTTAAGCGTAAATTGAAAGTGGGAGATAAGATGGCGGGCCGTCACGGTAACAAAGGTATTGTTGCCAAGATCGTTCGTGCAGAAGATATGCCTTTCCTGGAAGATGGTACCCCGGTTGACATTGTGTTAAACCCATTGGGTGTACCTAGCCGTATGAACCTGGGACAGATCTATGAAACAGTGCTTGGCTGGGCCGGTGAAAAACTGGGCGTTCGTTTTGCCACCCCCATTTTTGATGGTGCAAGTGTGGAAGAAATTGACGAGCAGATAACTGCAGCAGGCTTACCTAAATTCGGTCATACTTATTTATATGACGGGGAGACGGGCGACCGCTTCGATCAGAAAGCAACCGTTGGTATCATTTATGTGATCAAGTTGCACCACATGGTTGATGATAAAATGCATGCCCGTTCAATCGGACCATACTCTCTTATTACACAACAACCGCTGGGTGGTAAGGCCCAGTTTGGTGGTCAGCGGTTTGGTGAGATGGAGGTTTGGGCACTGGAAGCTTATGGTGCATCCAACATTTTACAGGAGTTATTAACGCTTAAGTCTGACGATATCATCGGAAGGGCCAAAACGTACGAAGCCATTGTAAAAGGCGATAACATTCCAAGAGCCGGTATTCCTGAATCCTTCAATGTATTGGTTCATGAGTTGAGGGGATTGGGACTGGATCTGAAATTTGATTAAGAACGTGAGACGTGAGTCGTCAAACGTGAGTCAGACTCACGATTCACAACTCACTACTGACGAAAAAAGTTGAATAAAGCTGAAAATGTACAAGGGAGTGACACAACGATGTTGAAGCTTGTACAAAGGCTGGTAACAAAAAACAACAAACTACAAACTAGAAATTTTAATATGGCATTCAAAAAAGAAAACCGTCCAAGGCCAACATTTTCTCAAATCACTATTGGTTTGGCTTCTCCAGACAGCATTCTGGAAAAAAGCTATGGTGAAGTTTTAAAGCCTGAAACCATTAACTACCGTACTTACAAGCCTGAAAGGGATGGTTTGTTTTGCGAAAGGATATTTGGGCCGGTAAAGGATTACGAATGTGCCTGCGGTAAATACAAGCGTATACGCTACAAGGGTATTGTTTGCGACCGTTGCGGTGTGGAAGTTACCGAGAAAAAAGTGCGTCGCGAAAGAATGGGACACATCAAGCTGGTGGTTCCTGTTGTGCATATCTGGTATTTTAAATCATTACCTAACAAGATCGGTTACCTGCTGGGAATGAGCTCCAAAAAACTGGAGAGCATTGTGTATTACGAGCGTTTTGTGGTAATTCAATCCGGAATACGTGCCGATAAAGGGCAGAATTACGGAGACCTGCTGACCGAAGAAGAATACCTGGATATTTTAGATACACTGCCAAAGGATAACCAGCATTTGCCGGATGAAGATCCGAACAAATTCATTGCCCGGATGGGTGCCGAAGCAGTACATGAAATGCTGAAACGCATTGACCTGGATCAGTTGAGCTTTGACCTGCGTAATGCCGCTGCCAACGAAACATCGCAGCAACGTAAAGCCGATGCATTAAAAAGACTGAGTGTGGTGGAAAGTTTCCGTGATGCCAATACAAGGATCAACAACCGTCCGGAGTGGATGGTGATGCAATACATCCCTGTTATTCCGCCGGAATTGCGCCCGCTTGTTCCATTGGACGGCGGCCGTTTTGCATCTTCTGATCTGAATGACCTGTACCGCAGGGTAATTATCCGTAACAACCGTTTAAAAAGATTATTGGAAATTAAAGCCCCTGAAGTTATCCTGCGTAATGAAAAACGTATGTTGCAGGAAGCGATAGATTCTTTATTTGATAACAGCCGTAAATCAAATGCGGTTAAGGCAGAAGGCGGACGTGCTTTGAAATCCTTAAGTGATGTATTGAAAGGAAAGCAGGGACGTTTCCGTCAGAACTTACTGGGTAAGCGTGTGGACTACTCCGGCCGTTCGGTTATTGTAGTAGGACCTGAACTGAAAATGCATGAGTGTGGTTTACCAAAAGACATGGCTGCAGAATTATTCAAGCCATTTATTATCCGTAAACTGATTGAAAGAGGTATTGTAAAAACGGTAAAGAGTGCCCGAAAACTGGTTGATAAAAAAGAAGCAGTTATCTGGGATATTCTTGAAAATATTTTAAAGGGTCACCCGGTTATGTTGAACAGGGCCCCAACACTTCACCGCCTGTCAATACAGGCTTTTCAGCCAAAACTGATCGAAGGTAAAGCGATACAGCTGCACCCGTTGGTAACCACGGCCTTCAACGCCGATTTTGATGGTGACCAGATGGCCGTTCACGTGCCTTTGAGCAGTGCTGCCATACTGGAAGCCCAGTTGCTGATGCTTTCTTCTCACAATATTCTGAACCCGCAGAATGGTACACCGATCACCCTTCCTTCGCAGGACATGGTACTTGGTTTGTATTACATCACCAAGGGAAAAAAATCAACAGAAGAAGAAAAAGTAAAAGGCGAAGGCAAATCATTTTACTCTCCGGAAGAGGTGATCATTGCCTACAACGAAAAAGTGATTGACCTGCATGCCAACATCAAGGTAAAAGTGGATGTGCGTAATGCTGATGGTACTTTAACCAACAAATTACTGGATACAACTGTAGGCCGTGTAATATTCAACCAGCACGTTCCAAAAACCGTAGGTTTTATCAATGCATTATTAACCAAAAAGGCATTGCGTGAGATCATCGGCGACATCATCAAGTGGACCAGTGTTCCTATCACTGCTAAATTCCTGGATGATATTAAAACACTCGGATACCGCATGGCATTCCGTGGTGGATTGTCGTTCAACATCAATGACCTGATCATTCCGGAAATTAAAGCAATGCTGGTTGAGAACGCACAAGGCGAAGTTGCCGAAGTGTGGGACAACTACAATATGGGTTTAATTACCAACAATGAGCGTTATAACCAGATCATTGATATCTGGAGTCGTGTGGATACTAAAGTAACTGAAACTTTAATTCAGGAACTTGCTGCCAATAAGCAGGGTTTCAACTCGGTGTATATGATGCTCGACAGCGGAGCCCGTGGTAGCAAGCAGCAGATCAAGCAGCTTGCCGGTTTAAGGGGTTTGATGGCCAAGCCGCGTAAATCAGGTTCATCCGGCAGTGAGATCATTGAAAACCCGATACTTGCCAACTTTAAAGATGGCCTGAGTGTATTGGAGTACTTTATCTCTACGCATGGTGCCCGAAAGGGTCTGGCCGATACGGCTCTGAAAACAGCGGATGCGGGTTACTTAACACGTCGTTTGGTGGATGTAAGCCAGGATGTGGTTATTAATGAAGAAGATTGCGGAACGCTGCGTGGTATTGCAACATCTGCATTAAAAGATAATGAAGATATTATTGAAGCATTAAGTGACAGGATTGAAGGACGTATGTCTTTACATGATGTATTTCATCCGGTAACGGAAGAGTTATTGATTGCAGGCGGGGAAGAGATCAGTGCAGAAATGGCCAGGCTGATTGATGAGAGTGGAATTGATACTGTTGAGATACGTTCGGTATTAACCTGCGAAAGCAAGCGTGGTGTTTGTGTAAGATGTTATGGTAAAAACCTGGCATCAGGTATGCTTGCACAGCGTGGTGATGCAGTAGGAATCATTGCAGCACAATCCATTGGTGAACCGGGTACACAGCTTACCCTTCGTACTTTCCACGTGGGTGGTGTGGCAGGTTCTGCTTCTGTAGAATCTACAATGCCTGCTAAATTTGACGGCACCATACAATTTGACGGTTTGCGTACGGTTCATACAGAAGATGCACAGGGCAAAAAAATAAATGTAGTAATTGGCCGTACCGGAGAGATCAGGAATATTGATGTAAAGAGCGATCGTTTACTGAACACGGTACACATTCCTTACGGATCTGTTCTTAATGTTAAAGACGGACAGAAAGTTACAAAGGGAGATATCATTTGTACCTGGGATCCGTTCAACAATGTAATTGTTGCCGAATTAAACGGACGCATACATTTTGAAAGTCTTATTGAGGGCGTAACCTATCGTGATGAAGCCGATGAGCAAACCGGTCACCGTGAAAAAGTGGTTATTGAAACCAAGGATAAAACCAAATTGCCTTCTATCATCGTAGATGGAAAAGAGAAAAAAACATATAACCTGCCGGTAGGTTCGCATATTGTTGTAGAAGAAGGAGATGATGTAAGAAGCGGACAGGTACTGGTAAAAATTCCAAGGGTATTAAGCAAGCTGAAGGATATTACCGGTGGTCTGCCTCGTGTAACAGAATTGTTTGAGGCACGTAACCCAAGTAACCCTGCAGTTGTTTGTGAAATTGATGGTGTGGTTGCTTTTGGAGCCATTAAGCGGGGTAACCGCGAGATCATTGTGGAAGCAAAGGATGGTGTAGTAAAAAAATACCTGGTTCCGTTAAGTCGTCAGATTCTTGTACAGGATGGTGACTTTGTGAAAGCCGGGGCTGCATTAAGTGATGGACAAACTGCCCCAATTGATATCTTAGCCATTAAAGGACCTTTCGCTGTTCAGGAGTATGTGGTAAATGAAATACAGGAAGTTTACCGTTTACAGGGTGTAAAGATCAATGACAAACACGTTGAGGTAATTGTAAGGCAGATGATGCGCAAGATACGTATTGAAGATGCAGGTGATACCAAGTTCCTGGAAGGGGATACAGAAGACCGCCTGGACTTTAACACAGAGAATGACTACATCTATGATAAGAAAGTAGTTACCGAAGCCGGTGATAGCACTAAATTAAAATCGGGTCAGATCGTAACCCTGCGTGATGTACGTGAAGAGAATTCTGTATTGAGAAGGGCCGATAAAAAACTGGTTGAGTTCCGTGATGCAAAGCCTGCTACATCTTCACCGTTGTTGCTGGGTATTACCAAGGCTTCACTGGGTACACATAGCTGGATCTCTGCCGCTTCATTCCAGGAAACCACCAAAGTGTTGAGCAGTGCTGCCATACAGGGCAAAACTGATGAAATGCTGGGCCTGAAAGAGAACGTGATCACCGGCCATCATATACCAGCCGGAACCGGTCTGCGTGAGTTTGAAAACATGATCGTAGGAAGCAAGGAAGAATACGAACTGTTGATGACCACCAAGGAAGCGATGAGCTTTGATGAAGAAGAATAATAACACGAATTAAATTCACGAATTACACGAATTTTAATACAGGAGTAAGTTTAACAGCTTACTCCTTTTTTTATGTGTAAATGGCATCATGTACTGTAGCTTTAAACCGGTTGAGCAATGCCTGCCGGTTAATACATCCATTAAAGTGCAATGCCCGTATTTACTGCCTGCACAGTAACCGGCATTGAAGGCAGTGATATATTGGCTGATATCGTGTATTCATTAGCGTTACCCGTAACATAACATGCTTGAAAAACAGGTTAAGTAAGATCTTTAAAACCTGCGTAATGAGGCCACTACCGGTTAAAACAACTGTAAGCCATAATGGCCGGCCATGGTAAATACCACACAACGTGTTACCACACCAAGGCAACACCAGGTTACCAGTTTTTTAATATCTGCATTTAAGCCAACACCCATGGCAATGCTTATGGGTGCGCCTACAGCCATGGTACCCAGAAAGCCCAGGCCAATGATGCCGTATTTATTCCAGAGTTTTAATATGGCAGGATGCTTTTTTTCGGCCGCTTCCTTAGTAGGTTTGTTTTTATGGAAAAATGACCTGATCTTATCGCCCAGGAAAGCTGCAACAAACACACCCAATATACCCCCGGTGAGGCTCGCATAAAATATCGTCCAGGGCGAAAGGCCAAAAGCGAAGCCTGCCGGTATGGCGGCATAAATTTCAAAAGTGGCAAGGCCGAAAACAGTGAGTATTTTTAATAACATGATTTGCTGGATATATTATACAATAACAGAATCGCACGAATTTAGCTGAATATGCGGGAAACCTGGTAAACTTAATTTTAAATCGTTTGGGGTTATCGATAAAGCCGTTAACCCTTTCCTAAAAATTTTCAAAAATCATGGTGCTGTAGCCGTTTGTAAGTATATTGCCGGTAAATAATAGTGCATGATGAAAAATTTATCCCTTGTATTGAATATTATATTGGTTTTAGCTGTTGGGTACCTTTATTATTATGATTTTTCCGGAAAAAAGACAAAGGAAGTAGCCGCCAAACTGGGCAGCTTTAAGGCATCAGACAGCAATAACTACCGGCCGCCACTTGCCTATGTAGAGCTGGACTCGCTGAATGAAAAGATCACTTTTATAAAAGAAAAGCGCAAAGAGCTGGAGGCCGAAATGAAAGCCATTGAACAGGAGCAGGAAAATGGTTACCGCGGATTGCAGGCACAAAAAGATAATTTTTTAAAAAAGGGTGCTGCCATTACAGAAGAAGAAGCACAGATCTTCCAGGGAAAACTGATCGATCAACAGCAGCGGATAGACAGCCGCAAACAGGAACTGAGCCAGAAACTGAATGAAAAGAGTTTTGGCATTATGGAAGGCATACAAAAGAAGCTGAAAGATTTTTTAACGGATTACAATAAGGATAAAAAATACATGTACATCTTTACAACCGGTACCGGTCTCGATTATATGGTATTTAAAGATTCCACACTGAATATTACCAATGATGTAGTAGAGGGCATGAATGCAAAAATGAAAGCTGAAGCAAAACAATAATTTGCTTTAATTTTTATATCTTGTTACTGGAAGCAGGGTTGCCACATTTTACAAGCCGGCAATCCTTAAAAACAGCCCACTATGCCAGAACAAACAACTGCTTTTAAACCAACACTTGGTTTGTTGGATTCTACCATGATCGTTGCCGGCTCCATGATCGGGTCCGGTATTTTTATTGTAAGTGCCGATATTACCCGAAATGTAGGCGGCGCCGGCTGGCTGATCGCTGTTTGGGTAATTACAGGCTTTATGACATTAACTGCCGCTTTAAGCTATGGTGAACTGAGTGCCATGTTTCCCAAGGCCGGCGGACAATATGTTTACCTGAAAGAAGCATTTAACCCACTCGCCGGTTTTTTATATGGCTGGAGCTTTTTTACCGTGATACAAACGGCTACCATTGCTGCGGTAGGCGTGGCATTCAGCAAATTTGCGGCTTACCTCATACCGGCACTCAGTGAAAAGAATATACTGGCCGATCTTGGATTTATTCAGATCTCTGCTGCCCAGGTGGTTGCCATTTTGCTGATCGCTTTATTGACCTATATCAATACCAAAGGAATAAAGAATGGCAAGATCATTCAAACGGTTTTTACCACTACCAAGCTGCTGAGTTTATTCGGGCTCATCATTTTTGGATTTATACTGGCTGCCAGGGCAGACATATGGAATGCCAACTGGAGCGATGCATTTTCAATGAAGGCATGGAATGGAGAAACAAAATCATGGTACGATATCATTGGCATGGGTATGGTGGGAGCCATTGCGGCCTCCATGGTAGGCTCTATCTTCAGCAGCGATGCCTGGAACAATGTTACTTTTATTGCTGGCGAAGTAAAAAATCCCAAACGCAATATTGGATTGGCTTTATTTTTTGGAACCCTCATTGTTACCTTAATTTATGTGGCCACCAATTTGATGTACGTATCGGTGCTGCCAATGAATGAAATTGCCTTTGCAGAAAATGACCGGGTTGCCGTAACCGCATCCAATGTTATTTTTGGAGACGGGGGTACCATTGTTATTGCCATTATGATCATGATCTCCACCTTTGGCTGTAATAACGGATTGATACTGGCCGGCGCCAGGGTTTACAATGCCATGGCCATTGATAAATTATTTTTTAAAAAAGCGGCTACACTTAATAAATATGCAGTGCCCGAATATGCTTTGTGGGCGCAGTTTGCAATGGCATCTGTACTTTGCCTGAGCGGTAAGTATGGCGACCTGCTGGATATGATCTCTTTTGTAGTGGTGCTTTTTTATGCCATTACCATCTTAGGTATCTTTAAATTGCGCAAAACCATGCCCAATGCCGAAAGGCCTTACAAGGCATTTGGGTTTCCGGTATTACCTGCTGTATATATTATACTGGCATTGGTGTTTTGTGTGTTTCTTATTATTATGAAACCACTGTATGCCGGCATTGGTCTGGCAATTGTTTTACTGGGTATTCCTGTTTACTATCTTTCTATTGGCGGACGAACAAAAGAATAATCATTTATGTCAGTTACTGATTTTGATAAACTGTTTCATGATTTTACACAGCTGAAAGTTGCCGTGGCAGGCGATGTGATGCTGGACACATACTGGTGGGGAACAGTAGACCGTATTTCTCCGGAAGCACCTGTGCCGGTTGTAGCGGTAAGTAAGCGGGAACACCGTATTGGCGGCGCCGGTAATGTAGCTTTAAATATTGCTTCACTGGGTGCAAGCGTAAGTATGATCAGTGTATTGGGTAAGGATGAGGATGGCGAACAACTGACGGCACTGCTGCAGCAGCATCATATCAATACCAAATACCTGGTACATAGCGAACACCGTATTACTACCAATAAGATACGCATCATAAGCCGCAACCAGCATATGATGCGGCTGGATGCTGAAATGGCAGATGATTTGACCGGGGCTGATGAGGACAGGCTGTTGTATGCATTTGAAAATTATATTGCTGCCGAAAATCCGGATGTGCTGATACTGGAAGATTATAACAAAGGCGTACTTACCGAAAATGTGATCAAAAGAATTATTGTGTTGTGTAAAAAGCACCACATCCTTACAGCGGTAGATCCCAAGCGAAAGAATTTCTTTGCTTATGAAGGGGTAGATATTTTTAAACCCAATTTAAAGGAAGTAAAAGACGGCCTGAATATTTTACGGGATGACATTAACCTGAGTGTATTAAAAGATATGCATTTGATGTTGCAGGAGCAACTGAAACACCGTGTTTCGCTTATTACCTTATCAGAACAAGGGGTTTTTTATGCACAGGATCCTGTGGATCACGGGGAAAATGATGCAGCCATTATACCCACGCATATCCGCAGCATTGCTGATGTGAGTGGTGCAGGCGATACCGTGATAGCCCTGGCAGCCCTGGTTTTTGCAGCAACTGGCAATGCCAGGCTGATGGCTGAAATAGCCAATATTGCCGGAGGATTGGTATGCGAAGAAGTGGGTACGGTGGCCATTAATAAAGCAGGACTGATCGAAGAGTGTAAAAAATTATTGGCTTAAATTCTTTTATCATTACAACCAACAAAAGACAGGAACGCTTATATTTTTCCCTGATCTTCCCTTTCATTTTTTTGCAGTTGCTTCTTTTCTGCAATGGCCAGTATCCTGTTGAAGTTTATAAAGAGTTCGAAATATATTTTTACAGCCACAAATACCAGCATAAAGATCTTACCGGCAGCAAAACTTAAAAAGATACTGCCCAGTATCACCACAAACTGCTGCACAAATATGCGCACATAGGGTTCAAACATCAACCGGCCCATGGAAATGGTTTTATAGGTACCCGAGGCAAAAAAATCAAAGAAATGCTGCAGGGTATAATAGGCAATAAATATCAGCAGCATTAGTTTTCCGTTATCGCCCAGCAACGCTGGTATTTTGGCATAATTTACCAAAAATGAACCGTTGGGTATCAGGTTGCTTACACTAAAAAAGATCTGTGTTTGCACAAAAACAAAAAAGCCATAGTGTACAATAAAAAAGATGATAAAGAACCAGCCGCTTTGCCTGGAATTTCTTGAGCCGCTTTGCCAGTCATCACTTTTCTTTACAAAAATGGTGACAAATGCCATTTTCAATACGTTGATGATACCAATGATCACCGTCTCCAGGCAATACACCAGAAAGATCTCCGATGCGTTCCAGCCCTCGAACCACACGCAGTAAAGCGGGATGAGGTTTACCAGTATGAGCAGCCATTCGCCGGCAGTTAGTTTTCTTTTTATCATGTAAAAAATATAGATGGTTTGTGGATGAAAATTAGATAATTTTGATCAATATTAAATACCCACTTACACGTATGCAAAAATTTTCAATGGCAATACACGGCGGAGCCGGAACCATACTAAAGGAAGATATGACCCCTGAACTGGAACAGGCTTATTTAAGGGGCCTGGAAGAAGCGCTGGCAGCGGGTTATGAAGTACTGTCAGCAGGCGGTTCGGCAGTAAATGCAGTGAAAGCCTCTATTGTGGTGCTGGAAGACAACCTGCTCTTTAATGCAGGCAGGGGATCGGTATTTACAAAAAAAGGGGTGCAGGAAATGGATGCTGCCATTATGAATGGAAAAGACCTTTCGGCAGGATCGGTTGCCGGTATACGGAATATACGCAACCCGATCGAACTGGCTGCCGAAGTGATGCTGCACAGCAACCATGTTTTTTTAAGCGGAAAAGGAGCCAATGATTTTGCCATCAAGCAGGGAATAAAACTGGAACCCGATGAATATTTTTTCTCACAGTTCCGGTACGACCAATGGAAGGAGATACGGGACAGTGATAATTATTCGCTGGATCATACACATAAGGGAGTAGAGGAACTGATGAAGGATAAAAAATTTGGTACGGTGGGCGCGGTAGCCTGCGATAAGGAAGGCAATATTGCCGCTGCAACCAGTACCGGCGGCATGACCAACAAAAAGTACGGCCGTATAGGCGACAGCCCGTTAATTGGCGCTGGCACTTATGCCAATAACGAAACCTGTGCCATTAGCTGTACCGGGCACGGAGAGCCGTTTATTTGTGCCGTTGCTGCACACGATGTAAGCTGTTTGATGGATTATAAAGGCATGAGCCTGCAGGAAGCCATGCATGAAGTGGTACATGTAAAACTTTTGAAGATAGATGGAGAAGGTGGAATGATCGGCGTGGATGCAAAAGGCAATGCTGCTATGATATTCAACAGTGCCGGTATGTACCGCGGTATGAAGAACAGTGATGGAGAAAAATTTATTGGAATTTATAAAGATTAAACGTGTCAGGCCACTAAGCATACGCCTGAATTAGTCAGGGTTCAGAAAACTAGTAGGGTACAGAAAAAATAAAAGCTTCTACAGTGGCCAGACACGTAAGTGATGGTCCGACAGCCAAAAACACATGAAAAAATTTGCCGTAATCGTTGCCGGGGGAACCGGAAGCCGGATGAACAATTCTACACCCAAACAGTTTTTGCTGTTACAGGGCAAACCGGTCTTATATTATACCATCCATACTTTTTTACAGGCTTACGATGATCTGCAGATCATATTGGTTTTGCCCGAAGATCATGTGGCTGCCGGGCAGGAGGTCATTGATGCATTCTTTGATTACAGCCGCATACAGATCGCCATTGGCGGCCGCACCAGGTTTCACTCGGTGCAAAACGGCTTGCAGCTGGTGAATGAAGAAGGGATCATTTTTGTGCATGATGCCGTGCGTTGTATGGTTAGTATAGATCTGATCAGAAGATGTTATGAGGCCGCTATGGAAACCGGTTCGGCCATACCGGTGGTTGATAGTAAGGACAGTGTTCGCATAATTACCGAAGATGGTAATGAAGCATTAGAACGAACTAATATAAAACTGGTACAAACACCACAAACCTTTCATAGTAAAATATTATTACCGGCCTACCAGATAGATTATAAAGACAAGTTTACCGATGAAGCTACGGTGGTAGAGGCATTTGGTTTAAAAGTGCAGCTGGTGGCAGGAGAGGAGAATAATTTTAAAATTACCAGGCCGTCAGATCTGATGATGGCAGAGCATTTATTGTCATCCAATTAACCATGCCTGTGTATCGCTTTTTTAAAATTGATCTAACTTCTCTTTAAGTATATACTCAGAATCAGCAGCTATTTTTACCGATTCATTAAACAGGTTTTCAAGCTCATCCGTATTATTCGCTTTTACAGCTTCCTCTATTTTGATGAGTGCTTCTTTTAAACTATCAATCCCCATAAAATCGGCCTGGGGTTTTAAGGAATGTGCATTAATACGAAGTTGTTCCCAATCTTCATTTGCCAGGTTGCGTTTCATTTCCTCAAAGGTTTTTGGCGCTACATCAAGGTATAACCCAATGTAACGTTTCATTTTTTTTGGATCGTCCTTTGTGAAATTTTTTAAAAAGGTTAAGTCTACCATTATACATTGGCTTTGATCAGTTTAAAAATCTCTTCAAAAGCATCCTGGCTTTTTATTACATAATGCACAGCGCCATACATGATGGTTTGTGCCGCGGTTCCATAGCTTTCCTGGCTTGACAGAATGATTACCGGTATAGCTTTGTTTCGCTTTTTTATTTCTTTCAGTATATCAATACCATTGGCTGCATCTTTTTCCTTTGAGTTCAGATGATAATCCAGCACTACAGCATCGGGTTCTTCATCTAAACTTTGTAAACAAGCTTCGCCGGTTGGAAAAGACCGTATGTTGAAACCCGGGTATTGTTCTTTTAAATAATCCGTTAGCATTTCGGATAATAAAGGTTCATCATCTACGATGAAAATGGTTGGATCGTTTTTCGTCATGACTTTTTATGTGTTAAGGTATAAATCTTTTGTATCAATTCGCTGGTATCAAAGGGCTTTCCAATAAAATCATTCATTCCGGCCTGCTGGCATAGATCAACCTCTTCTTTAAGTACATTGGCCGTCATGGCAATGATGGGTGTGCCGGCTTTGTCGTTATTGAAAGCCCTGATGGCTTTGGTTGCTTCGTAACCATTCATGGTAGGCATCTGCACATCCATCAAAATAATATCAAAAGCGGATGATCTTAATTTTTCAACAGCAATAGCACCATTTTCGGCCACCTCAACTTTAACGCCTTCAATTGCATCTTCTAATTCTTCCTGGGCCACCACTGCATTAAACTGATTGTCTTCTACAAGCAGTATGCTTATGTCTTTCAGAGCTGCAGCAAAACTGGTTTTTGTAGTTTCTGCATGGTTGGTTTCAACTTTTTGTGTTGCCACTTCATAAGCTATTGTAAAATGAAACCGGCTGCCTTTACCTTTTTCGCTCTCTACCCAAATTTTGCCATTGTGTAATTCTACCAGTTTTTTAGAAATGCTTAGTCCTAATCCGGTACCACCAAATTTTCTGGAGGTATCGCTGTAAGCCTGCTCAAAAGATTTAAATATTTTATCTTCATGGTCTTCATCAATGCCAATACCAGTATCACTCACTGTAAAATGCAGGTTTACTTTGTCATCAACCTTATCAGATATTATTGTTGTAGTTATCAGGCCTTTTTCGGTAAACTTAATGGCATTGCCAATTAAATTGATAAGGATCTGGCGTAACCTGTTGGCATCACCTTTAACATACAGGTGTTCTGCAGGGATATCTTTTCTAAGTTGCAGGCCTTTTTCTTCGGCTTTAAACTGCATAATAGTATGTACATTATCTACTAACTCGTTTACAGAGAATGGTTCGTTTTCTAATTCGATTTTGCCAGCTTCAATTTTTGAAACGTCAAGAATATCATTAATAATAACCAATAACGAATCGGAAGATTGCTTAATACCTTCCAGGTATTCTTTTTGATCTTCTTTAGGATTACGTCTGATGAGAATATCCGTCATACCCTTGATGGCATTCATAGGGGTTCGTATTTCATGGCTCATATTGGCGAGGAACTGATGTTTGGCTTTTTCGCTGGCTTCAGCTTTTTCTTTTTCGGCCTCGATGATTTCGTTTTTTTGTTGCAATAATTTTTGGGTCTTTCTGGTATAGCGAAGCCTGGCAAATAATCCCAATGCAAGCAACAAAGCTGAAATACCTAATATCAGGATCCAGTTTCTGGTATACTTTTGTTTATTCATCTGACTTTGAAAAACGAGTTCAGATTGTAGTTGTTTTTGGGTGAATTGGTTCTCCAGTTCCAGTCTGGTTACTTCGCTGCTGTTTCTCCATTTGGCTAAAGTATCTTCTGCCTGTATATGTAATTTATAATTTTTCAGTGCATTATTGTAATCTCCTATGCCTTCATAAGCTTTGGAGAGTATTTTATAGTTATCAGAAACATCTTTATTATAGGTTTGTTCCGATACTTTCACCAAACTGATTGTTTGAATGGCACTATCATATTTTTTCAGCCCCAAATAAGCCCTTGCTCTTTCAGTGTAAAAAACGGGTTCAGGCTTTTGCCCTTCACCTTTATTATAAAATGCTTCTATCTCTATCAGTTCAGCTAATGCTCCTGTATAATTACCTGATAAATTCTTAATAGCTGCGTTTAATGTTTTTGCAATATTATAACAGGGCTCACAGTGTTTAACATTTTTCATAACGTACATAGCAGAATCTATATATCGTTGGGCTTTGGCTTCATCTTTTAATTTCAGCATTAAATTGGATTTGCCCAGATAGGAGCTGCCCAGTTGAAACGTATCTTTTCGTGAATGACTAACCGCAATGCTTTTATCAATGTATTTTTCTGCTTCTTTATAATTGCCTATCTGGGTATGAATATTTGCAAGTGACTCGTTGTTTCGGCTATAGGTATAGTCTATTAACTTCAATTCTTCCGATAAACGCTGGGTTTCCAACAGATAGACCAACGCTTGTGGATACTTTTCATTCTGTGTGTACCAGGTTCCTAATTCTAAATTTGCATCCCTGAGTGTTTTAAGGTCTGAAGGTTTATTTGAAAGAGCGTTTTTCAATTTATTGAATTCATTGGTAATCAATTCGTCTTTTACATCTTCTTTACATTGAAATTTTAAAATACTATATGCCCAAAAAATGATCGGAATTTTAGATGAATTTGCAACCTTTGCACTTTCTATCGCCTTTTTGGCATTAGTACACATACATTCGGTGTTGCCGGCACAATCTTGTACCGACATCATATAAAATAGTGGCAAATAGCCCTTTTTATTGTTTTTTAAGGCCAGTTCAATGGCTTCTTTAGGTTCATGTTGCCATTTCACCCACCAATCTGGTTCCTGATTGGGTAAGGAATCTAAATCCATTCTCTCCCAGATTGCTTCCAGTCTTACTGTTTCCCGTTTCGATGAATCTTTCCAGATGGCAAACAGTTCAGCATCAGTTCTGGTTTGCCCGAAAAGGATGGAGGAAAAAAGTGATCCCAAAACAATCAGAAAGTATTTTAAACGAATTTGCCTGTTGAGTATCTCCATTATGTTATTGACTGGTTTTATATTTTTACATTATTGTTGAATAAAACTAAAGCATAATACTAAAAGGAACCTCATTTGGGTTATCACAAGGTAATAGTAATTATCAAACGGTTTTAAATACTAATGTATATTTACTTCACGTTTATTTATGAAACCAGTAAAAGCTTTAATAGTTGAAGATAATGTCTTTATGGCAACCGTTTTGCATGACCTGCTCACGCAACAGGCAACTGATATTACTGTTTTGGATATAGCTGATACCGGAAAAAAGGCACTTCAGTTAATTGCTTCTCAAAAGCCCGATGTTGTTTTCCTGGATATTGAATTACCCGATATGACGGGTTTTGAACTGCTTCAGCAGGTAGATGATATCAATTTCCAGACTATTTTTACCACATCGCACAGTCACTATGCGATAAAGGCATTTCGGTTTAACGCCTTAGACTATCTGATCAAGCCCATTAATGAAAATGAACTTGATGAAGCGATCAAACGTTTTCTGAAATCTGCAGGTAATAAGATCGAAGTTAAGCATGCATTGTCAAATCTTGAATCGAAATCGGTTGAAGATCAAAAACTGGTATTGTTAACGCAAAATGGAACATTGCGGTTACCATTAAAACAAATTACTCACATTGAGGGAGAGCGCAATTATAGTTATATTCATTTATCAAATGGTTCCCGTGAGTTGTCATCTAAAAACTTAGCTTACTTTGAAGACATACTCACTGATAAAGGTTTTTTCAGAAGCCATCGTTCCTACCTGGTTAACAGATACCATATTAATGAATTAAAAAATGAGCATTTTGTTTTAAAGCATGGCCTTGAGATTCCAATTTCCAGACGAAAGCGCACAGAAGCTGATACCTGGTTTTTTTAGAAGAGAAAGCAAACTTAATCGGGAGTTACGATAAATACTTTATCAAGCTTATACCGATTAAGCTTTAAAATTATACTGTCTGCTGACAAAGGTAGGCTCAACCTGACAGCTATTATTTGGATAGGTTTAATGTTTAATTGGCTTTACGTTTTCTTCAACCATTTTATTGGCGCCGGCAGCCGGTTTAATTTAATGGCACTGTACTTTTTCTCCACCGCCCCAAAGCTGCTGTAAAAAAATGCCAGGCTGGGTATATCGCTTCCTTCAAAATCGAGCAAGAGGTCTTCGCCGGCATGGTCTTTTATAAAGGCATTGATGAGTGCGTGTGAGGCGCCCAGTGTTTTTCCGTTGGGATGGTTGCCTGCCATAATATAATAAGCCCGGTGGTGGGAAAAGAAAAAAACTGCCGCTGCGATCAGCTGTCCTTCTTTGGTATATACACCATAGGTGGTTGCTTTTTGTTTATGGTATAATAACTGAAACAGTTTTTCGAACCGGTTAAAATCAACTTCAGCGATAGTAGCAAAACTACCGGCCTGTTCTTTGGCCAGTTTTATCACATCGGCTATGGCCATATTTTTATTGATGTGTAATTGAAACTGCGCACTCTTTTTAATATTGCGCTGGATGTTTTCGCGGTATGCAGCGTAGAGGTTTTCATAATGATCGTTCAGGTGTAAAACATAATTCATCCTTTCATACAGATCAAAATCCTTTACACTGAACAGGTTGCCGGAGTTAAAATAGATATCCCAGTATTTAAATTTGGGAGGAATGGCCTGTAAAAATTTGTTTACGGTTTCAGCGGTAAGTGACTTTCCGAAAATACCCAGGCAGGCTGTAAATGCCGGCTGGTATAAATAATGAATGCTGTATTTTTTGTTCCAGGTAAGCGGCATCACGGCCTTATAATCGCCTTCACCAGATCCTGCATACAGCACCAGTGCATCCCAGTTTTTTGCCATGGCATCTAAATAAAAAGCATAGCCATAGATCAATCCATGATCAGCCTTGTCTATACAGGCATCCCATTTGGCTTTATCTATTTGTTGATATGTGAGGTAGTTGATTTCCACCATTAAAAAGGAATTTGCGGAACCAGTTTTCTAAGGCTGATGTTTTGCAGGTCGATGCTGAATGCAATATTTCTCCAGAATCTTTTTTCGGTAATGGTAGATTTAAAATAGTCTTTGTATTCTTTGCTGTACAGCAGCGGCACATAAATATTTACTGTGTTGTTAAATAAAGAAAGCTGCAGTCCGGCATCATACACAACCCTGCCGGTAGGGGCATTTTTTTTCCAGGCTTCGGCATAAGTGCCAATATCTGCAAATACTTTAACGGGTAATTTAAATGGCAATACTGCAAAAGGGTTTATCACTTTAGGTATGGTTGAAGTAAAATTCAACGCAACCAGCCAGTCATCCGTTCTTCCGATCTTATTGCTTAAATAATCGGTGCGTACTTTAAAGCCCCCGTCGCGTATCATGATCTGCTGGCTGTGAAAACCATCAAACTCATTGCGGCCGGTAAAATAATTGCTGTAGGTATAGTCTTCATTGCCTTTGGGCCCGGTCATGTTTAAATGATACCGGTCGGTTTCATATTGTTTGATAAATGTTTTATCGCCCAGGTAGAAAAACTTGCCGGCAAACACCCTTACATTCATACCGCCGCCTTTAACATAATTGAAAAAGTAATTACCGGTAAAGGCTAGACGGGCAAAGCCTTCGCCCTGCTCAACCTGCAATGCGCCCTTGTATGGATACAGCACCCGGTTGTTCTCTATTACAAACTGCAACTGGTTGATGTACCTGGACCGGGTAGGGTAGCTGATCACATCCACCTGGTTTACGGTATCCCTGGTAAACAACAGGTCCTGTTCATTGATCAGGAATGTTTTCCATTGTATGAACTTAGTGATGCTGCTGCGTGGATTTTTGTTTGCAAAAACATATTTAAGCGAGGGTACTATTTTGGAAAAACGTTGTGCGTTGGTGGTGCCGGTGGAGTCGGTAAAATTATCGCCCGAAAAACTGGCGCCGGCAACTGCAAGCTCAAATTTCTGTCCGTTATCACCGGGGTAAAAGGTATAACCCAACCTGCCCAGGCCATTCAGCTGTTTGGTTTTGGTGGCATACAGCGGTGCCACTACAAACTGAAATTTTGTAAGTGGTAAAGTGTAATTGTGTACCAGGGCGCCCAGCATCAGCTTATCGTAAAAATTATAACCAATGGCGGGAGAAGCAAAAATATAATGATGTTTATCTGTTTCTTTCAGGCTGAAAAAAGAAGCGAAGCGCAAATCTTTTTTTATGGTTGATTTTTTTAAGTCTCCTTTTTTTGAAAGCAAAGAGAACAGGGCATCCACATTTTTACCGCTTATATCTTCCACTACTTTTTTAAAATCTTCGGGGTAGGGATGTTTAAACTGCCAGCGTTGGTAATAGGCCTGCATGGCTTTATCAAATACTTCTTTGCCTAGCTCATCTTCCAGCAGTTTCATCCAGTCGCCGGTTTTTGTATAGCTCATCATGTTGTAATTGAGATAGCTGAATTTTTCGGAAGGCGTTTCAATGGGTTGGTCTTTTTTAATGCGGGTGATGGTTTGCAAAACGATATGTTGTACATCATCCGGCAATCTTTTATTTACAAATGGCCATTTTGTTCTTCCGATCTCAATATTGGTATTGCCATATTGCTGCAATGAATAGCGGTTGTCGTAATACGTGTTCATGCCTTCATCCATCCAGGGATGCGTACGTTCATGGGTGCCCAAAATGGCTTCAAACCAGTTGTGGCCCACTTCGTGGTAAATTACAAAGTCAAGACTTTTTTCAGTGCCACCATCTTCCAGTAAAGTGATCGTAGGATATTCCATACCACCGCCGTTACCGCCATCCACCACGCTTACCACGTTATAAGGGTATTCGCCCAGCCACTGGCTTTTGGTAAGTATGGCACGTTTGATCATGGCTATGCTGTTTTGCCAAACGTCTTTGTTCTCGCTGTAATAAAAAGCATTGGCTGTAATTATTTTTCCCGAGGGTAATTGGAGCGTATCGGTTTTTACAGAAAATGTTTTATCGGCAAACCAGGCAAAGTCGTGTACCTTATTTTGTTTGTACTGTAGCGTTTTTGTTTTTGCAGAAGATGGGGTAGCATTTTCCTCAATCAGATTCTTTTTTGGGAGTGGTTGCTTTTTGGGTTTTGGCTCCCTGCTAAATGGCTTTCTGTTTTTCAACCATTGTATCTCACTTTCATTTTGCAGATCACCGGTTGCGGCTACTACATAATTATCGGGCAAGGTGATCTGCACTTCATAATTTCCAAACTCGGCATAAAATTCACCCTGGTCTACATAGGGCATGGGGTGCCAGCCTTTACGGTCGTACACAGCAGGTTTGGGGTACCATTGGGTAATTTGGTAAGACTGATCCACATGTCCGCCTCTTGAAAAATTATAGGGCAGTTTTACATGAAAGGGTGTTTCAATTTTTGCGCTTGAATTTGGTGCAATGGGTTTGGGTAATATAAGTTTGATGATATCCTGGTGTTGCGGATGATCGGCAGTTTTGGCCACAACACCATTCACTTTAAAATCGAGCCGGTTTATATAACCCCGTTTATCGGCATTGCTGAAATAAAAATCGGTGCTGCCGTTTTGGAGGGCCTGGTCGGTAAATGCGGTCTTGTCGTTCTTAAATGCATTGGGCCAAAGGTGAAACCAGATGAAGAATAGTGTATCGGGAGCATTGTTGTAATATTCCATCTTTACAAATCCATCCAGGGTATGGTCTGCATCATTAAGGGTGACATCTATTTTGTAATTAACCTGCTGTTGCCAGGTGGAGGGCAGTTGGCAGTTGGCAGTTGGCAGCTGGCAGTAAAACAGTATAATTAATAGAAGAATTCTTTTCAAGACAAAGTTGTTTTATCAAAAATAAACAAACGCCGGATTCATTCCTAATTGCAAGGTGGACGACAGACCACAGACGACGGACGACAGACCACGGACGACAGACCAAAGACCACAGGCGACTGATAGCATATCAAAAATAAACAAACGCCTTATTCATTCCTAACACCTAACTAATGACCAATGACTAATGACCAATGACTAATGACCAATGACTCCTAGCTCCCGACTCCTAACTAATAACTCCTTACTCCCGCCTCCCGCCTAAAGACTCCCGACCAATGACCAATGACTCACTTACCTTTTCCAGAGAGGATTATACGTACAGTATGCAGCATGATCTTAAAATCAAGCGCCAGCGATGCATTTTCGATGTACATGAGATCGTAAGGCATGCGTTCGATCATTTCTTCCACGGTTTCGGCGTAGCCAAATTTAACCATGCCCCAGCTGCTGAGGCCGGGTTTTACTTTGAGCAGAAAATTATATTCGGGATGTTTTTCTTTTATTTTGTCGATATAAAATTTGCGTTCGGGCCTTGGACCTACCAGGCTCATCTGGCCTTTGATGATGTTCCAGAGCTGGGGCAGTTCATCCAGGCGCCATTTGCGCATGGTCTTTCCCCAGGATGTGATGCGGGGATCGTTGTTGCTGCTTAGTTCAGGCCCGTTCTTTTCGGCATCAGGTATCATGCTTCTGAATTTATACATGGTAAACGGCCGGCCCTTGTAACCAATGCGTTCCTGTGCATAAAATAAGGCTCCTTTTGAAGAAAGTTTTACCCTGATAGCGGTATAGATAAATAACGGAAGCAGTAGAATAATGCTGAGTATGCTGGCTGTAATATCCAGCAGCCTTTTAATGTGTTGTTGCCATTGCGGCATTAATCCCGATTGCAGTTCTATCAGGGGTATGCCCAGTACATTATTGGTTTTAACCGATCCGCTGATGATATCCACCGTATCGGCCGTTAATTTAATGTTCACTTCGGTATTGCTCAGCAGCTGTAATATTTTTTCCAGCTGGTCCCTTTCTTTTTTTTCTACGGCAATGATCACTTCCTCAATTTTATTACGGGCAATAATGCCGGCAACATCATCGGCATTACCCAGGTTAACCATACCTGCCGGTAATGAATAACCGTTGTTGCCATTGGTATTGGCAAACCCGGTTACGCGGTAGCCTGTTTTTTCTTTGTTGTTTTGTATGGTATTATACAGGTTGGCCGCGTTGTGGCTGGAGCCTGCAATAAGGGTGTTGAAGAAAACAGTGCCGTTGTTCAGTTGGGTTTTGGCACGGTTTAAAAACAGCAGCCTGGTGCAATACGTAATGATGGTTTGAATAAGCCACAAAGAAATGAACTCTTTGTAGTAAATGGTATAATCGCCGGTAACATCGTACAATAAAAATAGAAACAGGATAAAAACGCTGGCAAAAAATGTATAGATGATGGTGTTGATGAATTCGGCGAGTCTTGATTTGTGGTACAGGTTACCGTAAGTACCCACCAGGTAATACACCAGCAACCAGATCACGGGAAAAAGTGCCAGGCCGATATAAAACCGGTTGCCCACAACAAAGGGCTCCTGGATAATATATTTTCTTGCAAAATAAAAACCGATCCACGACAGCATGGCTGCTATAAAATCGCCTAAAGCATACCAGCTGATATGTATTCTGGGTTGGTTCAATGGTGCGGTTATGATTGGCGTAAAATAATTTTCATTTCAAAATTCCGTTCTGTTTTTATAAGCTGCTGAAGACAGATTTTTAAAAGACTGATAAGTATTTTTTTAATAAAAAAAATAATTTAACCACAAAGGCACAAAGGCACTAAGGAAAATGCGTTGCATTTTTTGCGCCTGCCGAAAGGCAGGCCAGCTTTGTGCCTTTGTGCCTTCGTGGTAAACCATTTTTCACAGCGAAGCTGAGATAAAATCTTTCTTATTTTCATTTGTAAAGAACTTAACGTATTGTGCTATTAAACTTTAGATCCCGCCCGGGAAGCCGTCTTCGACAAGTTCCCCGAAATAATCGGGACAAGCAGACTGACAACTTTCTGTCTTTCACCGTAACTACCGGGAAGTTGCAGGCGGATTACGGATCCTTATTAATGGAATGTTGCATTGCCGATCTTTTCCAGGATCTGGTGGGCAACTTCCATGGCACGAAACCCGTCGAGCACGCTAACGGGCGTATCGGTATTGTTTACAATGGCATTCCTGAATTCTTCCAGTTCCATTTTAATGGCATTTACCTCCTGTACCACCGGATTGGCAATGGCCACTGTTTTTTTACCGTTGTTGGTCTCTATATCAAATGTAAACACATTGCTATCGCCGGGCTGGTTCAAGCGAATGATCTCTGTTTTCTTTTCCAGGAAATCGATACCGATATAGGCATCTTTCTGAAACAGGCGCATCTTGCGCATTTTTTTCATGGAAATGCGGCTGCTGGTGAGGTTAGCCACGCATCCGTTATCAAATTCAATGCGCACGTTGGCAATATCAGGTGTATCGCTCATTACTGCCACGCCATTGGCGCTTATATATTGTACATTGCTTTTCACCAGGCTTAAAATGATATCAATATCATGTATCATCAGGTCCAGTATCACACTAACATCGGTGCCCCTGGGATTAAACTGTGCCAGGCGGTGTACTTCAATAAACATGGGCTGCAATACCTGGTTCTTTAAAGCCAGGAATGCGGGATTAAATCTTTCTACATGCCCCACCTGGAATTTGATATTGGCTTCTTTGGCCAGTTTTACCAGTGTTTTGGCCTCTTCCATGGTATTGGCCAGGGGTTTTTCAACAAATACATGTTTGCCTTTTTTTATGGCCAGTTCGCAAAGTTCAAAATGGCTGGTAGTAGGTGCTACAATATCCACCGCGTCGCAGGCATCCAGTAATTGTTCCACATCGGTGAAGCGGGGAATCTGGTATTTTTGGGCAACCTGCGCTGCATTGGCATCATCGGTGTCAACAAAGCCGATCAGTTGTATCCCTTCAATTTCGGCCCAGTTATTCAAGTGAAATTTACCCAGGTGGCCGGCGCCGATTACTCCTATTTTTAGCATGTTGAACGTTAAATGTTGAATGTTGAATGTTGAAGCAGGTATTTCAAAATGATTGTGATGCCTCCATTAATAATTAATAATTATTAATTATTAATTGTCTTTACGTTTCTTCCCAAAATCCCATTTTGCCGAATTTTTCAATGCGTTGTTCCACTCTTTTATCGGCATCAATGGTTTTCAGTTCTTTTATTACGGGTAAAAGGTATTCTTTTAAAATATCGGCAGCCTGGTGGTAATCCCAGTGTGCGCCACCGAGGGGTTCGGGTATCACGCCATCAACCAATCCAAAGCCCAGCATATCTTCACCGGTAAGGCGTAATTGTTCGGCGGCTGTTTCTTTTTTATCCCAGCTGCGCCACAATATGCTGCTGCAGCTTTCGGGCGATATTACGGTGTACCAGGTATTTTCCATCATAAAAACCTTATCGCCTACGCCAATGCCCAGTGCGCCGCCGCTGGCCCCTTCGCCTATCACCACACAGATCACCGGTACTTTCAGGCGTATCATTTCATAAATATTGCGGGCAATGGCTTCGCCCTGTCCTCTTTCTTCTGCTTCCAGGCCCGGGAAGGCGCCGGGAGTATCAATTAAGGTAATTACGGGCTTGTTGAATTTTTCGGCCAGTTTCATCAGCCGCAGTGCTTTGCGGTAGCCTTCGGGATTGGCCATACCAAAATTGCGCAATTGCCTGGTTTTGGTATTGGATCCTTTTTGCTGCCCCAGTATCATTACGGTTTCTTCCCCCATTTTTGCAAATCCGCCCACCATGGCCTTATCGTCTTTCACGTTTCTGTCGCCATGCAGTTCAATAAAACCGGTGCACATATGTTCTATGTACTTAAGGGTATAAGGCCTGTCGGGGTGGCGGCTCAGCTGTACTTTTTGCCAGGGCGTAACATTGGCTGTAAGGTGTTTTTTGGTTTCCACTATGCGCTCTTCCAGCATGGTAATGGCGCCGCTCATATTGGTTTTCGACTTTTCTGAAGTTATTTTCAGTTGTTCTATCTGGTCGTATAGTTCTTTTATGGGTTTTTCGAAGTCGAGAAACTGGCGTTTTTTTAATTCAATCATGTAGTAAGGTTACAATTTAAATTAACAATTAAATGTTATTTGATCCTTTAGGAACTGTAAGATAGTTTGTAAAATTAGTGCTTACAATTTTTTTATAAAAGTTTTGGAAGGGGAATGTAAGAAACCTATCTTTGCCGTCCCGAAAAAAGAAGGAAAAAGCTGAAATGCAGCTTTAAGTTTAGGATCGGTAGTTCAGTTGGTTAGAATGCTGCCCTGTCACGGCAGAGGTCGCGGGTTCGAGTCCCGTCCGGTCCGCTAAGAGGATGTCAAATCCTTGCAAAAGCCCGCAAACATTACGTTTGCGGGTTTTTTGTTTGGTGAGTAATCACCAAAATATTCAATAAATTCATCTTTTAAGTGAGTGATTAGGTGAGTCAAAAATAAGATCAAAATGACTCACCTGATTTTGATGAAATCCTTTACAGTATTGAGTTTTATTGCCAAATTAAATTTGCATAGTATTATACTATTTTGTAAATTTAAGGTACAAATCAAAACTCACCACACATGTCCCGTACCTTCGATTTTATCTTCTATCCAAAAAAGCCAAAAGGCTATGAAAAAGGCCTGGTAACACTATATCTCCGTATTACAATTGATGGAAAACGGAGCGAGACAGCCACCTCACTTGAAATTGATCCTGATAAATGGGCAAGCGGTAAAATGAAGGGCACCAAAGAAGATGCTAAGTCCTTTAATGCATATGTTGATACGTTAAGAAGTAAGCTTTATGATTGCCATAAACAGCTTTTACAATCAGACTTTTCCATCACTGCAGAAGCGTTAAGAAATGCATTTACCGGAAAAGGAGAACGGTCCCGGTACCTGATCGAAATTTTTAAAGCACATAATAGCAATATTGAGAAGCTTATCGGTAAAGACTATGCAAAGCCAACACTCACCAAATACACAACAACAGTAAATCACCTGGAGAATTTCCTGAAATGGAAATATCAAACTTCGGATATCAATCTCAGCCAACTGAAATATGAATTCCTTGCCGATTTCGAATTCTACCTAAAATCAGAAAAAAGTATAGACCACAATACAACGGCCAAATACATCAAGAATACAAAAAAAGTAATTAATGATTGTGTTGCAAAAGGATGGCTCAAGGCAAATCCGTTCAGCAATTTCAAGATCACAACAAAACTTGTCGATCGGACATTCCTTTCTGAATCAGAACTCGATATCCTGGCCAATAAGGAATTGAAAGTGGAAAGGATTGCCCTGGTGCGGGATATTTTTGTTTTCAGTTGTTATACCGGCCTTTCATTTATTGATGTGGTTAATTTAACACCAAACCAAATCGCCATTGGTATGGACCGTGAAAAATGGATATTCACCAGCCGGCAAAAAACGAACACAGCTTCACATATTCCGATTTTGCCACCAGCCATGGCAATTATCAATAAGTATAAAGATCATCCGGCTGCAATAAATAAAGGAAGGTTGTTGCCAGTGCTCAGCAACCAAAAAATGAACGCATATTTAAAAGAAATAGCAGACCTGTGCGGAATCCATAAAGACCTAACTTTCCATGTTGCCCGGCACACTTTTGCAACAACAGTAACCCTAACCAATGGTGTACCAATTGAATCGGTAAGTAAAATGTTGGGGCATAAAAAATTGCAAACCACTCAGCACTACGCCAAAATATTAGATACTAAAATCAGCCAGGATATGAGTGCTCTTTTCAAAAAATTCAATCCAAAGCAAAAGATTAAGAAAGCTGTAAATAAGTAAACCTCATTTTTTCATTTTAAACTATCTTTATCACTCAACTACATGTTGACAAAATAAAATATTGCTAGCGATTAGCTATTATTTGAGTTTCTGAAAACCCGCTAATTTTTCGAGTCCACTCAGTGATAGTCTGTCGCCACGCTACGGGCGTGGCAACAGCTATTGTGGACCAGGCCCTTAGCGGGTGCCTCAGAGACGGTAGTATGTACCACGTCTTTTTTTATGCCCGCTATTGTAAACGAAATATTAAATCAAAAGATCAGGAATCTTCCATTCACAGAAGATTTTAAATCCTTTTCACAAAAATTGGGGGTTAATACAATAGGAGAGATGGTTGCTATCCCGGTAGCTGAATTGATAAAATCGGAGGGTTTCACTTACCATTCCTTACAGGAGTTTGTCCAGTTCCTGGAAGAAAAAGATTTGGCTAATTTGCTCAAAGAATAAAATTCAATTAATACTTCCTCACCAGATTCATCAAACCAATAATCTCATCTTTAAGCTTGTTTACAGTTGAACTTTCAAAGCTGTACAATTTATTCTTTAAACTATCCTCTGAAATCACTTCCTGCCTGTCTGTCCTGAAGTTTTTGGCTACCATGCGTAATAATTCACTCGAATTGTTATTTGTTATTATTTTCGATTCTATCAACAATTTCACAGCCAACGCCAGATGCGCTACCGATAAACTGGTATGCACTTTCTTTTCGTTGGCGGGCACTTCTTGCTTTTGCCCGGCCAAACCATATGACATGTGTTCTTGCTTTTCCAAATAATACAATTCTTCACAAATCCAGGAGGCTATTTGCTCCCTTATCGGTGGCAGCCCTGGTTTATATATTAATCCTGCCTTAACCTGAAGCTGGTTGATTATTTTCAACTTCAAGGAATGAAATGTAAGCAAATCTGGTAATGTATGATAGTCCTTCGCTTTTTCCTGCAGCTGCAGTATGTAATAATTTAAAAAACGGATGCTATTAAAATTCAGGTGCAAAAGCAACCGGCACATTTCCTCATTTATATTAGCTTTATCTTTCTTTTTAGTAAATGAAATCAACTCACGTTGCAATTCTTTCAAATAGCAAAGCACATGGTAACTGATTGCTTCACCAGGCAAAAAGTAATCCTCAATAGGATGGCAGGCTATTTTTATTAGTTCACTTTCTAATTCTAATTTCTCTAATTCTTTTTGTATTCCTTTCAGGTTTCTTTTTATCTCCGGCGCCATCATCCAACGTTTAGCTTCCGGTACACTTAAGTTGTGGTCAAAATATTCAGGGAAACTCTTTTCAATGAAATCCACCAGGTCTTCCGGAATCCGCAATATCTCTTTGTAAAAATTTAAAATGGAAACTTCATTTGTTAAACTATAAATACTTTCTGGTTCACCGGTCTGCAGGTAGCGGTAAAAAACATCTGCTAATTGGATCAGAATAGCCTGGTGTTTCCGGTAATAAGATGCCAGGTCGCTTTGTTGGTGTTTGCCAAAAGCGACTACTCTAAATTGATTCCTGATCCTTTCCCTTTCATTTTCAGCATGCAGCTTACATTCGCTAAGGAATTCATCATTCAGGATGTCCCGTGTTATTCTTGATGGGTTCAGAACTCTTGTAATAATATGTTCAAGAACCTTTAATTCATATTCCAAGGCCGTTAACAGATCTTTTTAGGGTGTCGAATTAATTGAAAATTTTAAAAAGGCTCCTGAATTTTGGTGGGTTTTGTAGAAGGATTTTAGAAATAAGTTACAATATTTTAAAAGTATTCGAATAAACAAAAGGAAAAAGCCCGAAAAAAAATGTGTTTTTTCCCCTACGTATATTTTTATCCCGAAAACCAACCTGTTCAAACTATTTTTTTACAAAATTATCTCGCCTGGCCTGCATTTTTCGGGGGTTGTGCAACCCCTGCAACTGTTTTGGTAAACTGCTCTTCACTTTTTTTGCTGACATAAAACTCACCACTATGTCTGTCAACCTCCTTACAAACGAAGATCTCCAGCATTTCAAATCCGAGCTTTTCTCCGAGTTAAGAGCTATTCTTAAAACAGAAGCCCAACCAATTAAAAAATGGCTCAAATCCGACGAAGTAAAAAAGATACTTAAAGTTTCGCCGGGCACTTTACAAACGCTTCGTATCAATGGTACGCTCCAGTACACAAAAATCGGCGGCATTATTTATTACGACTATGAACATATCCAAAAGACCATGGAACAAAACCTCCGCCTTGCTACAAAACCTTGAATAGTCACAATTAAGTATTGATATTTCAAACTATAAACCAAAAATCCCAACCATGTATTCTCCATATCGTGGTCGCTGCCACACAAAAAAGCAAAATAACTTTAAGCCAAGGCTCCCGTTTTCCGAACGTAAGAAAAGAGCGACACAAAAAAAATTAGCAAACCTCTTTCCGCTTTTCAGTTTCCGGAAGCATCAACATTACCTGGCAATAAATGAAGCTGCAGTCAACAACAACTGCCAGCAAGCGGCCAATGGCCACGGGGGTGAGGCCTGGAGGTCATGAACTACATCCGCCACCTTACTGCGTTTTACAATCATATAAAAAAGGACGATTGCCTTACAGCATCACACATTAGCCTGTACATGGCATTATTCCAATACTGGAACTTCAATCGCTTTCAAAATCCGTTTCCTGTTTACCGGGATAATATGATGAAGTTGAGTAAAATTGGCTCAAAGAATACTTACCACAAGTGTATTAGGGAGCTGCACGAATTAAAATATATTTACTACCATCCATCGCAATCAAAATTTTTGCCTGTAAAAGTAAGTATTGGCCGTTTAGACATTCAGGAAGATCCGGTCAGCCGGTATAAACAACTCGGTCTTTTTGGAGAAGAAAACGGCGATTCTACGAGTCCCAAAATTGATACCGATAGTGTCCCAAATTTGACCGATACGGGTACCGATTTTGATACCGTACCAGTCCCAAAAATGGGACACAATATAAAACTAAACTTTTTAAAACATAAAACTGTGTCCAACACACCCACAAAAATTTTTAGTAAAAATGAAAATCCAAAAAATGAAACAAGCCGCCCCGCCGGTGTCTCAAATTCGGTACACGCAAAATTCCCCTCTCCAATTGGAGAGGGGTTAGGGGTGAGGTTAAGCGATGTTGAAGAGTTTTTTAATTCTGCAAACTACCCCACAACGGAAGCTGCTAAATTTTTTTATTACAACCAGGGCAGGGGTTGGATGCTGAGAGATAAAGTACCGATTAAAGATTGGCAATCCCTGGCCCACAAATGGATGCTGGGCATTGGCAAAAACAATGAAGAAAAAAAGCAAAGTTCTGAAGCAGGGCCGGCTGCTGACGATTTACTCAAACGATTTTTACAAGGCCAAAAGATTTTTAATCTCATAACGGTTGAGCATTTCCAGCAGTTGCAATTGCAGCTCACAGAAACTGTCATGCAGGATGCCTGGAAAGAAAGGATCAACCAGCTTACGGGTACTAACCAGCATTCCCTGAATCAATTATGGGATGCATACCTGAATGGTAGTGAAAATAATGCACTGCTTTTAAAAGACAAACCTAATCTCATTAACCTGGCAAAACGAATAGCCGTATTTAATCACTTCAAATCTCAAAACGTAAATCCACCTTAGTTGTCACCCTGAGCCTGTCGAAGGGCCTGCACTCAAACACTCAAACACTCAAACACTCAACCTCAAACTAAAAAATGCACACAATAAACCTGATGGAATTTGCAGACTATGAATACAAAAATTTGTATGCATACCTGATGCTACAAAATGAAACTGCATTCCGTATCACCATGCCCAAAGATGATAGTGCAGAAAAGACTGATAAGATTATGATCGTAACCGAATACTATGATGCACTTTATTTCGGTGAGAAGTTGTCAGAGCTTTCCCATGATTTCTGTTATACTGTGCCCTCTGAATATAGTTTATCCCCGTTCGCTTATGAATTCAGTACAACCGACATGGAAAAATTGGCAGAAACATTATTTTACCTGATACGTGGCATTGTACTAGATGCTGAAACAACAAATATTATGGAAAAATATTGGGACGATAAAGAAGCGTTCTGGGACCAGTACTGCAACAATGAAATTGTGCCGGTTTGCCAGGGACTGCTGTACATTATGGAAAATAATTTAAACGACTAATTACTCCATTTACAACAACCTTTAAATTTAAATCAATGAACATCAAAAACTACACATCCACAGTCGAAGCTTCCAGGTCAATGTCAAAAATTGAAGAACTGCTGGTAGAGATCGGTGCCAACAACATCAATAAGCAGTATGTAAACAAAATTTGCACCGGCATTACCTTTTTACTATTCGACCAGCAACTGCAGCAAACCTTACCCTTCCATCTCAAAGCACAGGTAGAAGAATGTTTCAATATTCTTTGGCAGGATGTAAAGCGCCCCCGGCCGGAAACCAGGGCAGCCATTCAGCAGCAGGCCAGCCGTACTGCCTGGAAAATTCTTTCCGACTGGACAGAGGTACAATGTACTATGATCCTGCTTGGCCAGGCAAAGCCTTTGCAGATGTTCCTGCCCTTTATGTACGACATGAAAACCAATGAAACACTGTTTGATAAAGTGAGTAGTGGGAAGGTGAAGTTGTTGCAGGGATAATTAAAAATTGCAGGTATTTTTGCGGATATTTAAATATGAAGCATTATTTATTTCTTGATGAAAGCGGTGACCACGGACTAACAAAGCCCGACCCGGATTTTCCGGTATTCCTGCTTTGCGGGGTACTTACCACTGAGGACAATTATGAGATTATCCGGCAGGAGATTAACAAACTCAAAGAGTCCATTTGGGGTAATAAAACCGTTATTTTTCATTCCAGGGATATTCGCAAATGCGAGAAAGAATTTCAGAAACTATTTGATCTCGACTTGAAGAAGAAATTCTACGAAGGCATCAACAAAATAGTTTCCGGTTCTGATTATACTATTGTTGCATCAGCAATCCAAAAAAATGCTTACATAGAAAAATTCGGAAAGTTACAGGATGATGTGTATGAAGTTGCCCTTTCTTTTGTTATAGAACAGGCGGCGATGATATTAAATGAAAAGGAACCTAATAGTGAATTGGCGATTGTAATTGAACGGCGTGGACAAAAGGAAGATAAACAGTTAGACGATCATTTTCAACGTCTTTGTGCACGGGGTACCGGTAAATTAACTGCAGAGCAACTTCACCAGGTATCACCAACTTTTACATTCAGAAATAAAAAAGAGAACATCAACGGAATTCAGTTAGCCGATTTAGTCGCTTATCCAATCGCACGGTATGTAATAGAACCCGATAGAGCAAATCCTGCATTTGAAGTTTTAGAGTCGATGATTTATAGAACCAATGGCAATCTTGATGGTCTAAAGCTCTATCCTTAAAAAATAAAAAGTCAAGACAAGTCTTGACCTTTTACCGATCGGGGACACCCCGGTCCGAATAATTTGATTACAAAAATACAGCTTTTTTATTCATGTCCGAAATTTTGCTCAAACTAATGGTTTTTTGTCCTAAAAGTTAACATTCGGATAGGGATATTGCCACTTTTTTGCAGGTAAAAATGGCTTAAAGTATTTGTAATCAATAGCTTAAATAAAAATCACCAATTTGCTAAAACTGGCAAAATTGGCTGAAACCTTTATTGGTATTGAATCACAGCACATTTCTAAATACATTTTTCTTTTTAGTTTGCTACCCATCACATGGTGCCTTGCAGTAAAGAAAAAACAAATACTATAACTACCCAAAACCCTTAATTTTATTCAAATAATCACCGGCAAAACATACATGAAACTTGAATTGATCAAACCCATCAAAGCCCTTAATAAAGCCTACCTGAAAGAAAAGGTAAGCCGCAATCATATAGAGCTGTTTAAGAAGAACCTCCAACAACTACTTGGCCGCATCAATGAGCAGGAAAGCGAAGAACACCTGAAGAATGTAATAGCCGATTTTTTAAAAGATACCTGGTACAAAGATCAGTTTGAAATAAATACCAAAGACAGGAATGATCTGGTAATCCACACAGGCAAAACAACCAAAGATGCCGTAGGTGTTATCCTCGAAGTTAAAAAACCTTCCAATAAGGCAGAGATGATGACAGAAGCAAGGCCAAATACAAAGGCTTTACAGGAATTAATTTTATACTATTTACGGGAAAGGGTTGACCATAATAATACCGATATAAAATACCTGGTTGTTACCAATATTTACGAGTGGTTTATAATAGATGAGGTTTGGTTTGAAAAAAATGTTTTTAGAAACAGCAAACTGAAAAAGGATTATGATAATTGGAAACTGAGTGGCAAAGACACCAGGTTCTTTTATGACAGCATTGCCAAATCTTTTCTGGATGAAGTGGCAGAAGAAATGCCGGTTACTTATTTTGATGTTCGTACTTATGAAAAGTATGTAAACAATACCGATAAAGAAGATGATACCAAGTTGATCGGGCTTTATAAAATATTATCGCCTGCACATTTGTTGAAGCAGCCTTTTATAAATGATAGTAACAGCCTTGATACAAAGTTTTATGTTGAACTATTGCATATAATCGGACTGGAAGAAATAAAAGATGGCGGTAAAAAGCTAATAAAACGAAAAGCAAAACCTGATGAAGCCTCTTTGCTGGAGAATACCATTATAAAGTTAGAGGATAAAGATGCCTTACGCAGTATCAGCAACCTGTCCACCTTTGGCACAAACAAGGAAGAACAATTATTTAATGTAGCCTTGGAGCTATGCATTACCTGGGTAAACCGGGTGTTGTTTATTAAGTTGCTGGAAGCTCAGTTATATAAATACCACAAAGGAAACAAAGACTATCTTTTTCTAACCAGCAAACTGGTATTTGATTTTGATGAACTGAGTAATCTCTTCTTTCAGGTATTGGCAGAAAAACCGGAAAGCAGGCGCAACCACATACAGGAAAAATTCAGTAAAGTACCTTACCTCAACAGTTCTTTATTTGACCGTATTGAACTGGAAAGGCAAACCATTAATATCAGCGAATTAGATAACCGCTTACAATTACCGGTATCAAATAGTTCTGTTTTAAAAGATGATAAAGGCAAACGAAAAACCGGCACTTTGCCCACACTGCAATATCTTTTTGAGTTTTTGGACGCTTATGATTTTACCAGCGAGGGCGGCGAAGAAATACAGGAAGAAAATAAAAACCTGATCAATGCTTCTGTTTTGGGATTGATTTTTGAAAAGATAAATGGCTATAAAGACGGATCTTTCTTTACACCGGGCTTTGTAACCATGTATATGTGTAAAGAAACCATCCGCCGTTCGGTGCTGCAAAAATTTAATGATACCAAAGGATGGCAATGTGACACCATTGATAATTTATACAATAAAATTGAAGATAAAAAGGAAGCCAATAAAATTATTAATAGCCTGCACATTTGCGACCCTGCTGTGGGCAGCGGCCACTTTTTAGTAAGTGCCTTAAATGAAATGATTGCCATTAAAAGCGAATTGAAAATTTTACAGGATGCAACCGGCAAATCATTAAGGGATTATCATGTGGAAGTGGTGAATGATGAATTGATTATTACGGATGAAGATGGTAAACTATTCGATTATAATCCTCAAAACAAAGAAAGCCAGCGCATACAGGAAACCCTGTTTCACGAAAAAGAAACCATTATTGAAAACTGTTTGTTTGGTGTTGATATAAACCCCAATTCCGTAAAAATTTGCCGCCTGCGTTTGTGGATTGAATTGCTGAAAAATGCGTACTACATAGCTCCCTCTCCTTTGGAGAGGGCGGGGGGTGAGGTTTACACGACTTTAGAAACCCTCCCTAATATTGATATAAACATTAAATGCGGCAACAGCCTTATTAGCCGCTTTGCCCTGGATGCTGATATAAAGAGCGCATTACGCAACAGTAAATGGAGTATTGATAGTTACAAAGTGGCCGTGCAAACTTACCGTGATGCCGAAAGCAAGGAACAGAAAAGAGAAATGGAAGAATTGATTGATTCCATAAAAAAAGATTTTAGAAGTTATATAAGTCCCAACGACCCCAAATATAAAAAGCTATCTAGACTACGGGGCGATTTATTTAACCTGAGCCAGACCAAAGAATTATTTGATGAAGGAAATAAAAAAAGCAAGGATACCAAAAAGAAAATTGAGCAATTAAGCAATGAAATAACAAAGTTGGAAACGGAAATTGGAGAAATAAAAAATAATAAGATTTACGAAAATGCTTTTGAGTGGAGGTTTGAGTTTCCGGAAGTGTTGAATGGTGATGGTGATTTTATTGGATTTGATTTAATTATTGGTAATCCTCCGTATGTCTTCGGCGGTAATGAAGGGATTTCAATTAAAGCAAAAGAACTATTCAAGGAAACCTTTAAAAGTGGATCTGGGAAAATCAATCTTTTTACACTTTTTATTGAGCAATCATTTAGACTTTTGAAAAATGCTGGAAAATTTTCATTTATTATTCCAAATACTTTTTTACGTGTAACATCTTATAATGAATCCAGAAAACTATTAATCCAAAACCATAAAGTTTATAACATTTATGACTTTGGTAATTCCGTTTTTGAAGATGCAATTACAACAGCAGTTGTAATAATTGCCTCTAGGGAAACAGCGGATAATAACCACAAAATTTTAATTAATAATAATGGAGTACTGAATAGCATTAAGCAAGGCGAAATTGCTGATTCAAATTATGTGATTGCATTAAATATTGACCCTGAACGGAGGACACTAATTGAAAAATTAAAGAAATCAGCAATTGATTTAGGAAGTATATGTGATGAGCTTATTTTTGGAGTTGTAATTACAATGAATAAAGATGAAGTTGTTAGCGACACCCCTAAGCCTGGGTGGCAACCGTTTTTAGAAGGAAGAGACATCGGAGCCTACTATATTAAACCAATCCATAGTTACTTAAACTATTCGCCAAGTCTTTTACATAGGGCAAGAACAAAGAAAATATTTGAAGCTCCTGAGAAACTAGTCATTCAGCGTATTACGGGAGGTAGACAGCCATTAAAAGTAGCGTATGATAACAATCAGTATTATAATAAAGAGTCCATAAATAATATAATATTGAAAGAGGATTGTTTATTCAATGCAAAATATATCTTGGCTTTATTAAACTCAAAACTTCTCAATTGGTTTTATACAAATCAATTCACTAATGAATCAAAACTTACCGTTAATCTCTCTAAAGAATATTTATCCCAAATACCAATTTACAAGGCTACAAAAGCCGAACAAGAAAATATTATCTCAATAGTTGAGAAAATATTAGAACTTAAAGAAAATGATTTCAATAATGATACATCTGCGTTGGAAGGGAAAATAGATTTATTGGTTTGCCGGTTATATGGTTTAACTGAACAAGAAATAAAAATTGTGAAAGGGATATGATATTCACTACTAAAATTAAAATATTATAGTTATGAGCCAAATGCTTGCTGAAATAGAAAGAATTATTAATGAGGATGTAAGTAATAGAGTAACGCAATATGATGTTTTATATGAGGCAATAACTAATTCAATACATGCAAATGCTACAAAAATTACCTGTACTTTAAATTCATTCGATAATTTGCTTAATGATGAAGAGGGGAATGAAATTGCAGATAAAAAGATTGATACAATTAAAGTAACAGATAATGGAGATGGAATAAATGACGATAATTACAATTCATTTTGCAAATTTAGAAGTAATTATAAAATAAAATTAGGATGTAAAGGTGTTGGAAGGTTTACATTTTTGAAGATATATGATAATGCTAAATACAAAAGCAGTTTAGTCGGTTTGCAAGAGACCCGGTCTTTTATGTTTGATTCTACTTTTGACACAAAAAATATTAGTTCTATTTCGGAAAAAGTCGAAGAGAATTTAACAGAAATATTTCTCGAAAGAATAACACCTTTATACTTAAACCCAAATAAAAATATAGACAGACGGGAAATTTTAGAATTAAATATAATTCGGGAAAAGGTATTGATACATTTAATCCCTACTCTTTTCTTTTACAAAAAGAAAGGTGTATCCATAGAAATTAATTTTATCGATGAGAAAAAAGACGATAAAGTATCAATAACTAAAGAAGATATTCCAGATTTTGTTGAAAAGAAATTTAATGTAATAGATAATGGGCAAATCACTCATGTTTTTATTTTAAGCCACCACCTACCTAAACAAAGTGGTTTACTTCATACTTTCTATTGTGCGAATAACAGAACTGTTTGTGAGTTTGGAGATAAAGATTTTAAAATAACCCTGCCTTATGGTTATTCTGGTTTTTTACTTTTAGAATCCGATTATCTGGATCAACGAGTTAAGAATGAACGAAATGACTTTGATATATTTCCTATAAAGACAGATGTATATTCCACTATTTCATGGGAGATGATAAATTCCAAATTAAAAAATGAAATCTCCGCAATAGTAACTGCAGGTATTCCGGAAACTGAAGATATTAATCGGGAGAAAATAAATGAAATACAAGAAGAAAGACCTTATTTAATTGAATATATTGAAGAGGATGATATTGATATGGCAGGCTTTCTTGACAAAAAATATATTATAGAAAAAGCCAAAAAGAAATTTGATGTGGCTAAAGAAAAATTTCTTGCTAATTCTGGAAAATCTACATATTCTGATAAGGAGTTAAATGAAGCAATTCAAATTACCCAAAATGAATTAGTAGCCTATATTTTTGACCGGGTTCAGGTTATTGATAGATTAAAAACAATGATTGAAGACAAAGAAAAAGTAGAAGAAGTCATTCATAACCTTTTCATGCAAAAATATTCAGAAGATGATTATTTTGTTGTAGGTAAAAATAATCTTTGGTTATTAGACGATAGATTCACAAGTTATAGTTATGCGGCAAGTGATAAAAGAATTAAGGATGTTTTAAAACAAATAGGTGAAGAGTCTGGCGAAACTGAAAATATTAATGATAAACCCGACTTGTCATTATTTTTTTCTCATAATCCATTGCAGCCGGAGAGGTTAAAATCTGTTTTAATTGAGATTAAACCCTTTGATTATGATGCTAAATCAGATAGAAAGAAGTTTCAAGGAATTCAACAGCTTGTAGATTATGTAGAAGCATTTAAAAATAAAGAAAAAGTAGAAGAGATTTGGGCATTCTTAATAACTGATGTCGATGAAAAATTGGAGAAGAGATTACGTAAGGATGACTATACTCCATTATTTTCAACTGCTGCACCAATTTTTCATCGATTCTATAAAGAGCTTGGTGTTTCTATCTATGTTATTAATGCCAATACATTAATTCTTGATGCAGAAGCTAAGAATAAAGTTTTCTTAGACATTATCCGAAAAAAACATCGCTTAAATGAATTACTAAAATAAACAATTCAAAGTATGAAATGAGTAACTACTGGTGCATAACTGGCATACCTCTTAAGGGCTTGCATTTTCTTCGGTTGATATGCCAATAAAAGCATGACCTACAGATTAAGCTATCACTAAGTTTTGAAGTTGTTTTGTTACGTGTTTCTTTTAAACCACTCTCTGCGTTCGTGTCTTCACGAATGCACTGATAAATATCAATTTTGTAAAAATTATTTATACGTACTTTGTCAAGTATTCTGCACCAAATACTTGACAAATCAATTTGCATTAACGGCTCTATAATTATATGAAACTCTACATAAAAAATATGGTTTGCAACCGCTGCATAATGGAGGTAAAGCAAAAAAGATTCAGAATTGTGTAACAATTCTTATTAAAATAGTCATATTTTTATATTCGGATTAGTAATGAAAAAAATCATTGTAGCCATATTAGCCTTGTTATACATCACCACTTCCACCGGTGCTACTATACATATGCATTACTGTATGGGCGAACTGGCTGATTGGGGCATTGGGCGTAATGATTCCAAAACCTGTGGCAAATGCGGTATGGATAAAAGTGATGAAAAAGATAATGGCTGCTGCAATGATGAACAAAAACAGGTTAAATTAGAAACTGATCACCAGAAAGCGGGGTTAGTAGGGTTTATAAATCTCCTCGTCGCACCGGCTATAGCTACCACAGTTCCTGATTTTAATTTTAAGCCATTCTTACAAATTACAGAAAGATATCCCACTTGTCATGCCCCGCCAGACATTGACGACATAAAGCTGCATGTTCTCCACTGCGTTTTCCTGATATGATTTATTGATTGTAAATGATGTGCCGGCACTTTATTGTGTAACGGCTATTGGTGCATTCGTGTACCCAACTATTTATTAATCATAAAATCAAATACAAAAATGAGATCTCTTTTTTTATTTATAGCCGTTGCATTATTGTCAACCTCTGTATCCCAGGCACAGATTAAAAATGCCAAAACAGAAACAGTAAAAGTGTATGGCAACTGTGGTATGTGCAAAACAACCATCGAAAAAGCAGGCAGCAAAAAAAAGCTGTATAAAACAGACTGGAACGAAGAAACTAAAATGGCCAGCATCACTTATGATAGTAAGAAATCAACTGCTGATGCCGTATTAAAAAGTATAGCGCTCTCCGGCTATGATAATGTAAACTACCTGGCTCCGGATGATGCTTATAACAAACTACATGGTTGCTGCAAATACGACAGGGATAAGAAAGCAGTAGTAAAAACTAATGCTACCAATGAAGCGGCACCAATGCCAGATCACGGTAACCACATGCAGGTAAATAAAGCGATGTATATTCAGGAAGCCAATCAGTTAAAGGCAGTGTATGATAACTATTTCGCCCTGAAAGATGCGCTGGTAAAAACGGATGCAGTGTCTGCTGCTGCAAAAGCATCAGCCATGCTCACCGCATTAGAGGGCGTGGAAATGGGAAAGCTGAATAATGAAGAACATATTGTTTGGATGAAGGTTGAAAACAATTTAAAAACAGATGCAAAGCGCATTAAAGAAAACAAAGACATAGATAATCAACGGGAATATTTTATTTCTCTTTCCAAAGCCATGTATGAATTAGTAAAGGCCGGTAAATCTGCTGAAACAATTTACTATCAGTTTTGCCCGATGGCAAATGATGGTAAAGGTGCCAACTGGCTAAGCAAAGAAAGTGCAATTAAAAATCCTTATTACGGCTCTCAAATGCTTTCCTGTGGTAAAGTAGTAGAAACTATTAAACAATAAAATAATAAAACTAAGTACAATGAAAAAAATATTAATCGGTTCAATTATCCTTTTCGGGTCTTTAATGACCAATGCGCAAATCACCAAAGCTGAATTAACGGCTACTGGCCTCACTTGCTCCATGTGTTCAAGAGCTACCTACAAGCAGTTAACATCTATACCAGAAGTGGAAAAGGTAGAAACTGATTTAAACAAAACAGCTTTTATACTTCATTTTAAAAATGGCAGTGCAGTAGACCCTGGTAAATTAAAACAGAAAGTGGAAGATGCCGGGTTTTCGGTAGGCGAATTAATTGTTGTTTTTAACTTTACTAATCAGAAAGCTGAAAATAACAGTTCATTTACACAGAACAATATTACCTACACTTTTATGGATACAAAGCCGGGTGTATTAGCCGGCGAAGTAAAAGTGAAACTGTTGGATAAAGGCTTTGTTGTTGAAAAAGAATATAAGAAACTTTTAAAACTTTCAAAGCAGTATCCAACTTATGCTGCCGTAAACAATAATTCATATCACATCAAAACCTTGTAATATGAAGAAATTGTTTTTTGTACTTATCCTCTTAATATCAATGAGTACATCAGCACAGGAACTATTTGTATTTACAGAGCCTGCCAGTAATATGCCTGCAAAATCTTTAGGCATAAGAGACATGAACGCCTTTATGTTTGAAGCTGATGGCACACTTAATTACCACAATATGCCGGAACTGATGTGGGGCATCAATAAAAAATGGATGGTGCATGTGCAGGGCTTTATCAGTAACCGGCAGGAAGGTGGATTAAAAGTAGAAGGTGGTAGCTTTTATGCCAAGTATCGTTTCCTGAGTAAAGATGCTATACAAAGTCATTTTAGGATGGCGCTGTACGGGAGATTCAGCATCAACAATGCTGATATACACCAGCAGGAAATTGAAACTATGGGGCACAATACCGGGTACGAAACAGGTTTAATTGTTACTCAATTATTACACAAGGTTGCGCTCAGTGGTTCCCTTAGTTATGAAAGGGCATTTGATAATAAACCGAAGTATAAATTCCCGACAACTGAGAGTAACAGTGGAGTTAACTATACCTTATCTGTTGGTAAGTTGATGCTCCCAAAAGTTTATAAAGATTATAAACAAACCAATGTGAACCTGATGCTGGAGCTGCTGGGGCAGCGGCTGAATGAGAATGGAAGATCGTATCTCGATATTGCTCCCTCTGTACAATTCATCATTAATAGCCAGGCCAGGGTAGATATTGCATACCGGCAGCAATTGTATTCCACCATGAAACGTACAGCACCCAACGGCATCGTATTAAAATTTGAATACACTTTTTTTAATGTTTTTAAATAATTATCAAAATGAAACAATTACTGTCATTTATATTAATTGGATTTTCAACCTGCCTTTTCGCCCAGGATAAAATAAGTTTTTTAACGCCGCCGCCAAGCCCTGATGCTTCTTTCACACAGGAGTTTATAAAGGGCGAAATAACAATCACCTATAGCCGGCCTTTAGCGAGGGGGAGAAAGGTATTTGGCGGGCTGGTTCCTTTTGACAGTTTATGGCGAACGGGGGCAAGTAGTGCTACCACGATTAAGTTGACAGAGGAGGTAATAGTTGGTAACAAATCTATCAATGCCGGAAAATATGCACTCTTTACTATACCCGGCGAAAAAGAATGGACCATTATTATTAATGCAGATACAACCCTGCACGGCGCTTTTGGATACGATAGTAAAAAAGACATACATCGCTTTAAAGTGCAACCCGAAAGAACTGAAAAATTTCGTGAAGCATTTACCATTGACCTGAATGAATTAACAAGGACCGGTGAGGCGATTCTTGCACTTTCCTGGGAAAATACATTGGTTAAAATACCACTCATAAGCCCGGTGGATGTAAAAGCGATGGCCGATATCAACTCGAGGCTGATAAATAATAAAGAACAAAATCCTGAACTCTTTTACCAGGCAGCCAACTATTATTATTTAACCGGCAGGGATCTAAAGCAAGCTGCAGCCTGGGCTGCAGAAGCTGAGAAAGCTGATACAGAGAATTTCAATTATCCAAACCTGTTGCAAAAAATATTGGCCGATCAAAAAGATTATAAGGCTGCCATGGCTGCCGCAAAAAGGGCCATTGTTTTGGGAGAAAAGAAAAAAATGACCAATGCAGTATCTGCATTGAAAAAACGAATTGCTGAATGGGAGAATAAGTAAACAGTTCTTTAAATTAATTCATCACAAACTAAATTTTTTAAAATGAAAAAAGTAATTCTTTCTGTCCTTGTAATCGCATTTTTATTTACTGCCTGTAATTCAAATAGCGACAAAACAAAAGAGGTAACAACAGATACAACAACTAAAACAGAACAAATGAGTCCTGCAGCTGAACAATTATATGCCTGTTCCATGCACCCTGAAGTGAAAGGTAAAAAAGATGAAGCTTGTTCTAAATGCGGGATGAAACTTACAGAACCAGTAAAAAAATAAGATGAAGCAAATATTTTTAATGGTCTTTAAACTTTCCATATGCTTCTTAGCATTAGGTCAAGCTGTAACCTATACTTGTCCTATGCACCCGGAGATACATGCCACAAAGCCTGGAAATTGCCCAAAATGCGGAATGACATTAGTTAAGGAGAAACCAAAAGTTGTAAAGAAACAAACAATAAAAAAACAACAGCCTGCAACTGTTAAGAAGAATAATGAAATAACAAAACCTGTTGTAAGTGAAACAAAGGATAGTATGAAGATGCCGCCTGCTGATGTGCAAGAGTCTATAACCTTTACCTGCCCCATGCATCCGGAGATACATGCAGACAAACCCGGTAATTGTCCTAAGTGTGGTATGAAATTAAGTAAAGAGAAAATCAAAGCTGTTTCCAAACCATCAAATAATGAACAGGCAGCAATATGGACCTGCCCCATGCATCCGGAAATACATGCAGATAAACCCGGCAATTGTCCTAAGTGCGGAATGAAGTTAGTGAGAGAAAAACCAAAAGAAAATATGAGTGGTATGGATATGCCTGCCCGTCCGTCAGGCGGGGGAGACAACAGTGCCACAATGGAAAATATAAAAATGGCAAAGGCAAACTTAGGGGTCATTAAAACCATTGATGCCGCTCAGCCACCACGTACTGTTGTGTATCATTTGTATATAAGAGATACGATGGTAACCTTTGGTAAAAAATCAAAACGGGCCATTGCAGTAAACGGGCAAATTCCAATGCCTACACTTACTTTTACTGAAGGTGACACCGCAGAAATATGGGTTCACAACGAATTGAATGAAGAAACTTCCCTGCACTGGCATGGGCTTTTTTTACCTAACAGAATGGACGGCGTTCCCTTCCTTACACAAATGCCTATAAAACCAGGCGCTACTTATTTGTATAAGTTCCCCATCGTTCAGCATGGCACACATTGGTATCATAGCCATACTGGTTTGCAGGAACAAATTGGAATGTATGGAGCGTTCATTATGAACAAAAGAAAAGAATGGGATATACCCACCATCCCGGTTGTGATCAGCGAATGGACAGACATGAAACCCGAAGAAGTACATCGCAGCCTGAAAGCAGCCACCGATTGGTTTGCTATACAAAAAGGAAGCACCCAAAGTTATTCTGAAGCTATAAAAAAGGGACATTTAAAAACCAAGCTTACCAATGAATGGAAGCGGATGAATGCCATGGATGTGAGTGATGTGTACTATGATAATTTTTTAATTAATGGTAAAAATCAGGCGGCGTATTCTTCCCCCCTCTCCTCGGGAGGAGAGGGGTTGGGGGTGAGGTTTAAAGCCGGTGATAAAGTGAGATTAAGGATAGCCAATGCCGGAGCTTCAGATTATTTTTGGCTTACCTATGCCGGCGGAAAGATAACAGTAGTAGCCAGTGATGGCAATGATGTGGAGCCTGTTGAAGTTGACCGTCTGATCATAGCAGTATCGGAAACTTATGATGTTGTTATTACTATTCCTGCTGATAGCACTGCTTATGAATTTTTGGTTACACCAGAAGACAGGACAAAGTCGGCTTCCTTATGGTTGGGCAGCGGTATCAAACAACTGGCATCCCCCATACCTAAACTGAAATATTTTGCGGGTATGAAAATGATGAACGACATGATGGATATGAATGGCAACCTGGTAGAAATGAAAGGGATGGAAATGACAAACCAGGTAATGGATATGAATACAGTTATGTACCCAGAAATAACTGGTCCAGAAAATCCAAAGGATACCATGAATGCAGGAGGCATGGATATGGCACCCTCTCTTTCGGAGAGGGCGGGGGGAGAGGTTGATATTGTTACCCTCAATTATGCCATGCTACGGGCTCCTGAAAAAACAACGCTGCCTGCCGGATCCTGGAAAGAATTAAAATTTGACCTCACAGGAAATATGAACCGTTATGTATGGAGCCTTGACAACAAAGTAGTTTCAGAATCGGATAAGATACTCATCAGGAAAGGAGAAAACATAAGGATCATACTTTTTAATAACAGTATGATGCGCCACCCCATGCATCTGCACGGTCATGATTTCAGGTTGCTCAGCCAACAGGGTGAATATGCTATTATGAAAAATATAATAGACATTATGCCTATGGAAAAAGATACTTTGGAATTTGCAGCAAATGAACCTGGCGGGGATTGGTTTTTTCATTGCCATATTTTATACCACATGATGAGCGGAATGGGCCGTGTTTTCAGTTACGATAATCCATTGGTTGATAAAACAGACATTACAGATACTAAAGTAGCCAGGCGGGGGCTGAATGCTGATGATAGAAGATTCCATTTGATGGGACGGGCAGCATTGGAAAGTAACGGAAGTGAAGGTGAATTTATGTTGGCACAAACCCGTTGGAGATTGAGTACACTCTGGCATTTAGGTTTTCATGACAGGCATGGGTACGAAAGTGAAACCATGCTGGGCCGCTACATCGGTAGAAACCAATGGCTGTTCCCTTATGTAGGCTTTGATTATCATTTTAAAACGGAAGGTGGCCCCAAAAACATATTTGGCAATGAAGAAAAAAATTGGTTTGGCCAAACCAGCAACAAAACCAAACGTGCAACGATAGTAGCTGGCGTTGCTTACACTTTACCTATGTTGTTTGTTGCCGATGCAAGAGTTGATGGTAATGGCAAATTTCGTTTTCAATTGGGCAGGGAAGATATACCCATTACCAGCCGTTTGCGTTTTGCTATGATGATAAACACGGATAAAGAATACATGGCGGGGTTCAGATATATCGTTACAAAATATTTTAACCTCTCTACGCACTATGATAGTGATATGGGCATAGGCGCAGGGATTACAATTACTTACTAAGGCGATTTGGGATTGGATTTCCTTGGTTAATGATGTGTGAAAGCTGTAATTAATTTTCGGAATTGTGTAATGTTTTTAAGGTTTAATGGAATTAGATTGACATGCGAATTGAGATAATTATTTGGCAGCAACAGAAAATGAAAAGGCAAAAATCATTGCCAATACTGATTAAACTCATTGTTTTAATATTACACAAAACGCACATTTGCAAACATGCAGTTATTCGTAATTGGCTAAAGGGTTTGTATTGTGGTATTAGAATTTTAAGCATTAATAAATCAACAATAATTTGAGTAAGCAAACAAACTGGTATGTAATAACAGGTGGGCCAAGCTCTGGCAAAACCACCACAGTCAACTTGCTTAAAAATAGAGGATACATAACAACCTTCGAACATGCCCGGCATTACCTCGATACACAGCGCCTGATGGGAAGAACAATAGAGGATGTGAGAAAACAGCAGAGAGAATTTCAATTGGGGGTTTTAGATATGCAGATTGAACAGGAGAATCAAATTTCTCCGGATGTCTTAGTCTTTCTTGATCGTGCAATTCCGGATGCGCTTGCTTACTATCGTTTTTTAAATCTTCCGGAAGATGAAAAATTAACAGCCGCATTGCTTACGGTTTCCTACAAAAAAATTTTCATTCTCGATTGCCTGCCAATAATGAAAGATTATGCCCGAACTGAAGATGCGGCAGCTCAGCAAAAAATTCATGCTTTACTTATTGAGGTTTACGAATCTTTAGGTTTTCCAATTATACAGGTTCCGGTGCTTAAGCCTGAAGAACGGGTGGATTTCATTTTAAATAATCTTTAGTTGTGAAAATCATAACAAAAAACATACCTGTTCATTCCATTGTCGAAAATGATTTTACGCTTCATACAACAACTATAGAAGAGGCTAAAGTATTACTTAAAACTGACACAGAACAAGGTTTAACCATCGATGAAGCTAAAGAAAGGCTTGAGCGCCACGGATTAAACAGCATTGCTGAAGCAACAGCTATCAGTCCTCTGCGAATATTGCTAAACCAGTTTAAAAGCCCGATTGTTTTTCTGTTGTTGTTCGCAGCAGGCATGTCATTCTGGTTTAAGGAATGGTTGGATGGTACTGCTATATTACTCGTCCTTTTCATCAATGCAGCCATAGGTTTTTACATGGAGTTTAAGGCGCAGAAGTCTGTGGCAGCTTTAAAGAAACTTTCTTCTATACCTGCAAAAGTACTTCGTGGCGGCAAATTGTTTGAGATAAATGCTGAAGAAATAGTCCCTGGCGACATTGTATTTACTGAAGCTGGTGATATGATACCGGCTGATGGCAGAATATATAAAGCTGCACAATTACTGATCGACGAATCGGCACTTACCGGAGAGTCAGTTCCGGTGGAGAAAAAAGATGCTGTTCTTGCCGAATCAACCATCCTTGGCGACCGCACCAATATGGCTTTTAAAGCTACTCATGTTTCCAAAGGAAATGCCCATATACTGGTAGGTACTACAGGCATGAAAACCGAATTAGGAAAGATAGCCAACCTGGTTCATTCATCTAAGCAGGCTGCAACGCCATTAGAAAAGAAACTGGAAGAATTTAGTAAAAAACTGATAAAAATTACCATTGCTTTAGTGTTGGTTATTTTTATAATAGGGTTGATCAATGGCGAAGAAATTATTGCCATGTTGCAAACTGCTGTTGCCCTTGCGGTTGCTGCCATCCCTGAAGGGTTGCCTATTGTAGCAACCATGACTTTAGCGCAGGGCATGCTAAAAATGTCCCGTTACAATGTCATTGTAAAAAAATTATCTGCAGTTGAAACATTAGGAGGCACCAACGTGATTTGCACCGATAAAACCGGTACGCTTACGCAGAATAAAATGACAGTGGTATTTGTTGAAACAACTTCCGGCACATGGAAGAATGATGCTGACTTTACCGGCAATAAGGAACAGTTTGAGTTGATCACTAAATGTGCTGTTCTATGTAATACAGCCAACATTCAATCATCGGGGGAAGAAGCAAAGGAAATTGGTGATCCCCTTGAAATTGCCTTACTTAAGTTTTCAAAAGATAAGGGTGAAGACATTGATAAAGTACATAAAGACTTTTTGAAAAAAGATGAAGAACCCTTCTCCAGCGAAACAAAGATCATGTCCACGTTGCATGAACACGATGGTAAATATTATGTTTTTGCAAAAGGAGCACCCGAAGAGTTATTGCTGAAGTGTACAGATATTTTTGAAGATAGAGAGGTGGCGATGGACACAACAAAAAGGGAACAATGGTTGTCAACAGCAGAAAAATTTTCTGCATCAGGGCATCGCATGATTGCTATGGCATACCGAAAAACTGATAGTGTACCCTCTTCATTAACAGATGACCTGGTTTTTCTCGGGTTGGTTGGCATGATCGATCCACCAAGGCCTGAAGTACAAACCGCCATCAACGATTGTAAAACAGCCGGCATTAAAGTGGTTATGATCACCGGCGATCATCCTTCCACAGCACATTATATTGGCACCCAATTGGGTATTTCAAAGGAAGATGAAGTGCCGGTGATTGGAAAGGATATGAAAGAATTTGAGGAGTTAAATGAAGAAGAAAAACAGCGCTGGGTCAATACTTCGGTTTTTGCCCGTGTTAATCCAAAGCATAAGCTTGACCTGGTAAAAGTTTTCCAGGAAAAGGGGTACGTAGTGGGTATGACTGGTGATGGTGTAAATGATGCGCCGGCCATTAAGAAATCTGATATTGGTATTGCAATGGGACTTCGGGGAACACAGGTAGCTCAGGAGGTTTCAGATATGGTATTGAAAGATGATTCCTTTTCATCTATAGTTGTAGCCATTAAACAGGGGCGTATTATTTTTGAGAACATTAAAAAATTTGTAACCTTTCTTCTCTCCTGTAACCTGAGTGAATTGCTGGTAATAGCTGTTATAGCTATGTTGAATCTGCACTTCCAGTTATTGCCCCTGCAAATACTTTTTATAAATCTCATTACCGATCTGTTGCCTGCCCTGGCTTTGGGTCTTATTAAAGGGGGTACCGATATTATGAAGTTGCCTCCCCGTAAATCTTCTGAACCTATTATAGATAAAAGCCGCTGGAAACTTATTTTCTTTTATGCAATCGTTATCGGATCAGTAAGCACAGGTGCAGTGGTTCTCAATCACTATGCATATCACAATGGTGAGCCCTGGGATACTGCTATGTGTAACAACATCTTATTCTTTACCCTTATTTTTTGCCAGCTTTTTCATGTATTTAATATGGGTAGCGGACCATTTTTTAATAACGAGGTTATTAAAAATAAGTATGTCTGGTATTCAGTAATAGGAAGCATTGCTATTTTGATTGGCGTTATTCAAATACCCTATGTGCGGCAGGCATTGAATGTAATACCCATGACACTGAACGAATGGATAATTATTGTTTCAGCGGCTGTTTTATCAGTTATCATAATACAGGCGGCAAAATCTTTAAAACTTTTTAAACATAATGCACAATCAGAATCAAAATAAAGTATGATCAGCAATTTTATCAGATGGTCTTTAAAGAACCGAATGGTTGTTCTGCTGATAGCAGCGGCAGTAACTGTATATGGTATTTATTCTGTAAATAATACTAAAGTAGATGCCATACCAGACCTGTCTGAAAATCAGGTTATCATATTTACCGAATGGATGGGCCGGAGCCCGCAGATCATGGAAGACCAGGTAACTTACCCCTTGGTAAGCAACCTGCAGGGTATTCCTAAAATAAAAAACATCCGTGCCAACTCGATGTTTGGGATGAGTTTTGTATTTGTGATTTTTGAAGATGATGTTGACATTTACTGGGCCCGTACCAGGGTATTGGAACGGCTTAATTATGCACAGCGCCTGTTACCTCCAACGGTTGTTCCCACCTTGGGTCCGGATGGCACCGGTTTAGGACATATTTTTTGGTACACATTAGATGCGCCATCGCTTGATCTGGGAGAACTGCGGGCATTGCAGGACTGGTACATCAAATTTGCTTTGCAAACAGTACCCGGTGTTAGTGAAGTGGCATCCTTTGGTGGTTTTCAAAAACAATATCAAATTGTAATTGATCCGCACAAACTAAGCTATTACAACATTTCTTTAATGGATGTAATTGAAAAAGTACGAGCCAACAATAATGATGTTGGCGGAAGAAAATTTGAGATGGCAGATATGGGATACATCATCAGGGGTATCGGCTACATCACACAGATAAAAGACATTGAAGAAATACCATTGATGACGCAGGGTTCTGTTCCCATCCGGGTTAAGGATATTGCCACGGTACAAATGGGTGGCGAACTTCGCCTGGGAATTATAGAAGAAAACGGGCAGGGAGAAAAAGTAGGTGGAATAGTGATCATGCGATACGGAGAGAACGCTAAAGAAGTTATAGATAAAGTAAAGGAGAAAATAAAAGATGTTGAAAAGGGTTTACCAGCCGGTGTAAAGTTTCATGTGGCTTATGACCGGTCAGATCTAATAGAAGCTACCATTGATACCTTAAAAAAAGCAGTGATTGAAGAGATCATTGTTGTTGCTATTGTGCTGTTCATCTTCCTGTTGCATATCCGCAGCGCTTTAGTAGTAATTATAACCATCCTGATGAGTGTCCTGATTTCCTTCATTATGATGGATTGGTTTAATGTGAGCTCCAACATTATGTCGCTTGCGGGTGTGGCGCTTGCAATTGGCGACCTGGTGGATGCCGGTATTGTGATGGTAGAAAATGCCTTAAAATCTATAACGGAAGAAACAAGTTGACAGGCAAAGCATAAAAGTAAAATGGGTTAGTGCAAAAGTTGATTTAAAAAACAAAAGCCCGGCCTCCCTCTCCTTTGGAGAGGGAACGAGGGTGAGGCCTTAAAATATTGTTATGATTTCAAATGAAGAAAGATTAAAAAGAATTGAAAGCTCCTCTGTCTTGGTAGGGAAGGCAGTTTTCAGTTCTATATTGATTACGCTGGTATCGTTTGCGCCGATACTCTTCCTGGAAGGCCAGGAAAAAAAATTATTTACACCCCTGGTTCTTACGAAGACCTTTGCGATGATCGGTTCTGCTTTAGTCGCTATTTTTTTGGTACCTGTGTTAATGGCAATATTGCTAAAAGGCAAAATGCGGCCCGAAAAAAAGCATCCCGTTTCCAGGTTTTTTCTTTGGCTGTATAATCCAATAATCCGCTGGTGCCTACGCTGGAAAAAAACGACGATACTCATTGCTTTTCTCCTGGTAGTTATAAGTATTCCATTTGTAATGCGGTTAGGTTCAGAATTTATGCCACCACTGGATGAAGGTTCACTGTTATTTATGCCGGTAACGCTTCCCGATGTTTCCAATACCGAAATAAAACGCATCATGCAGGTGCAGGATAAATTGATTAAAACGGTACCGGAAGTGGATAATGTATTGGGTAAAGCCGGGAGGGCAAATACTGCTACCGACAATTCTCCCATCAGCATGATCGAAACCATTGTGCTGCTAAAACCGCAATCCGAATGGCGGGACGGAATGACGAAAGATAAGATCATTGAAGAGTTGAACAGTAAGTTGCAAATTCCCGGGGTAATTAATGGATGGACGCAGCCGATCATAAACCGTATCAACATGCTCTCAACCGGCATCCGTACAGATGTAGGAGTAAAAATTTATGGCCAAAGCCTTGATTCAATTAATGTGCTGGCACAACAGTTTAAAGTAGCATTAACAGGTGTGGAGGGGGTTAAAGATTTATATGTAGAACCCATTATAGGAGGTAAGTATGTTGAAATAAAAATTAAACGGGAAGAGGTTGGTCGTTACGGCTTAAGTGTTGATGATATTAATATGGTAGTTGAATCTTCCATTGGCGGAATGAATATTACAACCACCATTGAAGGGCGGCAACGCTTTTCGGTGAATGCCCGTTTTGCACAGGATTTTCGCAACAATATAGAGCAGCTAAAGAATCTGCTGGTAACCAGCCCCAGCGGTCCTATTCCACTTTCTGCAGTTGCAGATGTGAGTATAGCCGAGGGTCCGCCAATGATCACTTCAGAAAATGCCATGCTGCGTGGCACATTGTTATTTAATGTGCGTGAGAGAGATCTGGGTGGTACTGTTAATGATGCGAAAAAGAAACTGGAGAGCCTTATACAAAAATTACCAAAGGGCTATTTTATAGAGTGGAGCGGACAATACGAAAACCAGGTACGGGCAGAGAAACGGTTAAAGATTCTCATTCCAATTGTACTGCTTATTATTATGGTCATTCTATATTTCACTTTCCATACGTACCGGGAGGTATTGATTGTATTGTCCAGTATACCTGTTGCACTGGTAGGTGGGGCATATTCTCTTTTCTTTTTTGATGTAAATTTTTCGGTAGCTGTGGCTGTGGGCTTTATTGCCTTATTTGGGATAGCGGTAGAAACGGGCGTTTTAATGCTGGTATATTTAAACAACTCACTTTACAACAAGGTTCGTAAAAAAAAGGAAGCAGGCGAACCTTTAAAAAACAGCGACATTGAAGAAGCAGTGTATGAAGGTGCAGCGCTCAGGCTCCGGCCAAAATTAATGACTGTATTGGTTGACATATTTGGTTTATTACCGCTGTTGCTGGCAACCGGTACAGGCAGCGATGTAATGAAACCCATCGCCATTCCTTTTGTATTTGGTCTGGTTACCTCTACATTTTTTGTATTGATCGTGTTACCGGCGATGTATGCATTGGTTCGGGAAAGAGAATTGAAGAAAAGAGGTAAAGTAGTAATTGAAGAATTAAATGATTAAAAAATGAAAACAAAAGAACACAATGCTGAATCAGAAATGGATATAATAATAAAATCAATAATTACCTGTCCGCAATGCGGATATCAGAAGGAGGAACTAATGCCGGCAGATGCATGCCAATATTTTTATAAATGTGAGCAATGTAAAACAACGCTAAAACCAAAACCTGGCGATTGTTGTGTTTTCTGTTCGTATGGAAATATACCCTGTCCGCCGGTTCAACAAAGCAAAAATTGCTGTACTTAAATATTATACCAATGAAAAAAACAATAGTCATATTACTTATTACCCTTTCAGGCAAAATAAACTTCGGGCAGCAGGTTTTACAGCTCAATGCGGTTATGGATGCTATTCAACAATCGCATCCTTCAATAAAAATGTACGATGCCGAAATACGTTCCATGGATGAAGCCGCCAAAGGAGCAAAAAGCTGGATGCCGCCGGAGGTCAACACAGGACTGTGGATGGTGCCTTATAAAACCAGCATGTGGCAGAAAAACGATATGGGTGAACCAGGCATGGGGCAATATATGATCGGGGGCCAACAAATGTTTCCAAACAAAAAGAAACAAAATGCAGATGCCGCTTACATGGGTGCCATGTCATCAGTAGAAAAAGAAAAAAAGAACGCCACGCTCAATGAATTGGTTAATGATGCCAAACAGTTTTACTACGAATGGATAATCCTCAAAAAGAAATTGGTAGTACTTCAGCAAAATGAAAACCTGCTGAATTTTATGATAAAGAATACCGAGATAAGGTATAAGAACGGCATGGGCAAATTAAGTGCTTATTATAAAGCAAAAGCTGCATTGGGTAGTGTACAAAATATGCAACTGATGTTTGAAAACGACATTAAAGAAAAACGTATCCGCCTCAATTCACTAATGGGCAGGAATGCGGTAATCAATTTTGATATTGATACCACTTACCAGTTAAACGATTATTCAAACACTGTATTTGACAGCACGCTTTTTTACAGCAACCGCAGCAATTTTAAAGCCATTGACAAAGACATCAGCCTTACTTTTTTAAAACAGGAAACAGAAAGACAAAGCCTGAAGCCGCAATTTGGTATTCGTTATGACCACATGTTTGGGTTTGGCGGTTTTCCTATGCAGTTTTCTTTAATGGGTATGGTTAAATTGCCTTTGGCCAGGTGGTCTTCCAAAATGAATAAGGCAAATATAGAAAGCTTGAAATGGAAGGCCGAAGCATTGCAATCGCAAAAGCTGATGATGCTGAATGAATACAGCGGCATGGCTTATAGTATGCGTAATGAAATAGCTTTAAAGTATAAGCAATTGAAATTGTATGAGGACAATATCATACCTGCACTAAAGAATAATTACAAAACCATGCAGTTGGGGTATGAGCAAAATACAGAAGAACTGTTTATGCTTTTTGATGCCTGGGAAACTTTATACATGACACAATTGGAATACCTGAATCAATTGCAACAGCTATTGGCTATACAAACAGAATTGGAAAGAATTTTACAAATTAATTAAACACTTTTAATATTAAATTATGAAACGCAGAGACTTTATCAAAAACACCGGCCTGGGAACAGGCGGCATATTGGCGGGGAGTTCTATGCTCACTTTTTTGGCATCGTGTAATCAACACGAAATGAATGGAATGAATATGGTGGGACAGCCAGTTCCTGTAACAGAAGGGAGTTTCAGCAGGCTGCTCCCAGTTCCGAACACGGTAAATGCTACTACAACATTGACTGCTCAAGCAACAACTGCAAATATTAATGGCAGCAATATTTCTGTTTTAGGGTATCAGGCTAATGGAATGTTGGGTCCAACTATCCGTGTTAACAGCGGTGGAAATGCTAATATAAATTTTAAGAATAGCCTATCGGAAAAAAGTAATATCCACTGGCACGGTGTAAATGTTCCCGCCAATATGGATGGACATCCGGAAGATATTATAAATGCAGGCAACAGTTTTAATTATCAATTTACGCTTAATCAAAGAGCAGGATTAAACTGGTATCACCCACACCCAGACAGAGCTACTGCACAGCAGGCTTTTCTTGGCTTAGCCGGCTTGTTTATTATTAACGATGCCGAAGAAGCAGCTTTGAATTTGCCATCCGGCATAGATGAAATTCCACTTGTAATACAGGATAAACGTTTTGCATCATCTGGCATTATTTATACACCTTCTATGGACGAAGTAATGTCGGGGTATATGGGTGAAACCATTATTGTAAATGGAGAGGCATCACCTTTTGTAGAAGTAAAAACAAAATTTTACAGGCTGCGGATATTAAATGGTTCAAATGCCCGTATTTATAATCTTGCATTAAGTAACAATGCCGATTTAATTATCATTGGTAATGATGGCGGGTTATTAAAAAAACCTGCAACTGTTAAAAATATTTTACTGTCGCCGGGAGAAAGATTAGATGTGCTGGTAAACTTTGCAGGATTAACAACTGGAGCCGAAGTGTTTTTAGAAAGCCGTTTGTTTGGCAACGGTGGCAATGCACAAGGCAAGCAGGGGTTTCAGGTTATGAAGTTTAAAGTAACGCAATCAGTTACCGATAGTTTTACTTTACCGGTTTCACTTTCTTCCATCAATTCCATTTCTCCTTCAGTATCTTCAAAAACCCGCAACTTCCTGCTAAATGCAATGCAAATGAGTGGTGGTATGAATATGACAGGTATTCACAGAATCAATGATAAGAGTTATGATAAAAACAGGATAGATGAAACAGCATCAGCCAATGCAACAGAAATATGGGTGTTCGATAATTCACAAGGCGATGAACCGCACCCAATACATCTGCATGGCACACACTTCCAGGTATTGGAAAGAACCGGAGGCCGTGGACAATTAATTGCTTCTGAAAGTGGCTGGAAGGATACTGTTTTGGTAATGCCCCGTGAAACGGTTAAAATCATCATCACATTTTCAACCTATAAAGGTGTATTTGTTTTTCATTGTCACAACCTCGAACACGAAGATGATGGTATGATGTTACAGCTCAAGCTGACTTAAGATATTTTTTACGATTATGAAAAGAAAAAAAATAGTAATTATTATATCATCGTCACTGTTATTACTGGTGGCCTCCGCATGGGTATATTTTAAAGTGCTACTCCCCAAAAATGATACAAAGCAGGAAGAAAAGACGGGGATGGAAAACATGAATATGGATGGTAAAGAGAAAGGCGTAGCTGATAATTTGAATACAACTGCCGAAGGAGAAAAAGTGCTTTACACTTGTTCGATGCATCCTCAAATCATTCGTGATAAACCGGGCAATTGCCCCATTTGTGGAATGCAACTGGTAAAAAAAGAAATGGATGCGGCATCAATTTCCGGTGTACAGTTAGCATCATTATTAAAACCAACAAACCAGTATGTCATTTCCACTATTCCGGTTACTGCTATTAAAAAGGAAGAAGAAGTAGCTAAAATAGATGCGCTTGGAAGGGTAGAGTATGATACCCGTATGATCGGGAATATTTCAGCAAGGATCAATGGAAGGATCGAAAAATTATATGTACGGTATAAATACCAATACATTAAAGCAGGCCAGAAAATAATGGAGATATACAGCCCCGAACTGCTTACTGCACAACAAAATTTGCTGTTCATTTTAAAAAATGATGCAGGCAATACTTCACTGATAGCAGCAGCCAAACAAAAATTATTACTGTTGGGCATGAGTTCAGAACAATTACAAAGAATAATGCAAACCGGCAAACCCTTGTTTGCTGTAACTGTTTATAGCAATGTAAGTGGTCATGTGCATAATGCCGGCGAGGGTGCTGGTGCTATGAGGCCGCAGGCATCTTCATCATCTATGAGTGCTATTAATCCCAGTACAGAATTATTAATTTTAAAAGAAGGTATGTATGTGCAAAAGGGACAAGGTCTATTTAGTGTTTATAACCCTTCAAAGGCATGGGCCTTATTAGATATTTATACTGATGGCCAGGCCTTGATTAAAAAAGGACAGTTGGTAAAAATAACGCCAGAAGCTGCACCAGACAAATCTTTCCAGGGGCATATTGATTTTATAGAGCCTTTTTACAGGGAAGGCATCCGTACTGCTTCGGCAAGGGTTTATTTTGATAATTCCAGCCTGCGATTACCGGTGGGAAGCCAGGTGCGTGGGTTGATCTTTTCAAATCCGGCAATGAGGTATTGGTTGCCAAAGGAATCCGTAACCTCATTGGGTATTGACAGAATTGTTTTTTTGAAAGTGACCGATGGCTTCAGGCCTTTGAAAGTTACTACTGGAATAACAATCGGTGATAACATACAAATTACCGGGGGATTATCAGAAACAGATTCTGTAGCAATCAAAGCACAATTTTTAATTGACAGCGAAAGCTTTATTAAAATAAACAAGTAGTTATGCGTTTCATACTAATAATTTTTATTGGTTTTTTAGTGGCCTGTTCCGGCAAAAAGCATGATAAGCATGTTGAAAATAGTGATGTGTATTATACCTGCTCTATGGATCCGCAGGTGGTGGAAAGTAAACCCGGCAAATGCCCTATCTGTAAAATGCCGCTTACAGCAGTAAAAAAATCCACTGCACAAAATAAAGATGAATTACAACTCAGCGATCAGCAAATTCAATTAGGAAATATTTCTGTTGATACCATTCGCTCAGGAAATATTGGTAGCCAAACTGTTTTAACAGCGGTCTTAAATTTCGACCTTACAAAAACTTCGGCAATCAGTTCAAGAGTAATGGGAAGAGTGGAACAACTGTATTTTAAAAATACAGGTGATTATATCCGCAAGGGAGATAAGCTTTTTGATATTTACAGTGAAGAATTAAACAATGCCAAACAGGAATATTTGCTGGCATTGGAAAGACGAAAAGCATTCGCTGGCAATGATGTTATGGATTTTACTTCATTGCTGCAAAGTGCCAAAAATAAACTCACGTTATGGGGAATGAGTGATGCTCAAATTACACAACTTGTGCAAGCAGGAAAAGCCAGTGCTACAACAACATTTTACAGTACCGGCAATGGTTATATTACTGCTTTAGGTGTACGGCAAGGTGACTATGTTATGGAAGGTGGTACTATAGTGGAATTAGCAGATCTTTCTACATTATGGGCCGAAGCACAGGTATATACTTCACAATTTGCACAGTTGCAGCAAAGCGCATCCGCCATCGTTCGTATTCCGGAACTGGGCGATGAAGCGATCAATGGTAGTATCAGCTTTGTTAACCCGGAGATCGTACCCGAATCAAGGATCAACTTAATACGGGTTTCCATTCTAAACAAAAGCAACAAATTAAAACCAGGCATGTCTGCTTATGTTTACCTCAGTGGTTCAAAGCGTTCCGCCCTTACATTACCTGTCGATGCTGTTATTCGTGATGCTAAAGGAGCAACAGTATGGATACAAACAGGGAAAAATACGTTCAAAAATCAAATGGTGGTAGTGGGGGCAGAGGAAGGTAATATGATAGAAATAAGAAGCGGATTGCAGCCAGGTGATGTGGTGGTCATTACCGGCGCATATCTACTTAATAGCGAATATATTTTTAAGAAAGGGGTTAACCCGATGGAGGGAATGAAAATGTAAGGTAAGTATAAATCATTTCCATAATTCTGTAAAATAAAATAAACAGGATGTAGCAATTTTGGACTCAAATAAGAATATAGTGAGGCGATAGATTATTTACCAGCTTGATAAATTCAAAAAATAAAAAATGGAACATCAGCATCAGCAACAATATATCTGCCCTATGCATCCTGAAATTATACAGGACAAGCCGGGCAACTGTCCCAAATGCGGAATGAACTTAGTTCCTGTAAAAGATACAATAAGTTCTTCCGGTTCACATCAGCATGAAGCTGATAATAGTGACATGAAAAAGACTGATTCAAATAAAACACCGCAAAGTTTTCAAAGATTTACCTGCCCCATGCATCCGCAGATCGTTCAGGATGCACCAGGCAAATGCCCTTTGTGTGGAATGACATTGGTGCCTCTAACCAAACCAAAAGATGGGGCTACACATTCATCCCACTCTTCCGGCATTGCTGATTTTAAAAAACGGTTTTATGTAGTGCTGGCATTAACTATTCCCGTCATGCTGTTATCAGAAATGATACAGCATTGGTTGAATATTCATATCGTTTTCCCGGGGTCAAAATATTTATTACTTGCTTTGTCCTCTGTCGTTTTCTTTTATGGAGGCTGGCCTTTTCTAAAAGGTTTGGTAGACGAAATAAGGGTAAAGAATCCTGGTATGATGACCCTGATCGGCTTCGCAATTTCTGTCGCTTACATCTACAGTGTAGCCACAATATTTGGATTAGAAGGCATGGATTTTTTTTGGGAACTGGCAACTCTTATTTTAATCATGTTGTTAGGGCATTGGATTGAAATGAGATCTGTGGCAGGTGCATCAAGAGAACTGCAATTATTGGTTCAGTTAATGCCTGATGATGCCCACTTAGTGGATGGTGAAAAAGTAACTGATGTAAAAACTGAAACCCTGAAGGAGCGTGATATTATACTAATAAAACCGGGAGAGAAAGTTGCAGCCGATGGCATTATAGCAGACGGTAAAAGTTATCTGAATGAATCTATGCTTACCGGTGAATCAAAACCAGTGGAGAAAGGAAAAGGAGATAAGGTAATTGCTGGTTCAATTAATGGAAACGGTTCTATTAAAGTTACCGTATCTCATGGGGCCAAAGATTCCTATCTCTCACAGGTTATAAAACTGGTGGACGATGCACAAAAATCAAAATCAAAAACCCAGTTGGTTGCAGACAGGGCGGCAAAATGGTTAACAGCCATTGCGATCATTGCAGGTATTGCTACATTTTTATACTGGTATTTAACAGGTCAAACCTTAGCCTTTGCTATGGAAAGAATGGTTACCGTAATTGTTATTTGTTGCCCACATGCCTTAGGATTGGCAGTGCCTTTAGTGGTTGCAAAATCTACTGCATTATCAGCTAAGAACGGCTTGCTTATTAAAAACAGGACAGCTTTTGAGAATGCAAGAAAAATAACCACAATTGTATTTGATAAAACAGGAACATTGACCGTAGGAAAATTTGAAGTATCAAAAATTGTATCGCTGCAAAAAGAGTTGAACGAAAATGAAATCATTCGTTTGGCATCTGCATTAGAACAAAAATCAGAACATCCTATTGCTACCGGCATCCTGCAAAAAGTAAAAGATTTGAAACTTACTATTCCGGCAACTGAAAACTTTAATGCAATAACCGGCAAAGGAGTTGAAGCAACAGTTGAAGGCAAAAAGATATTAGTTGTTAGCCCGGGTTATTTAAAAGAAAAAAGTATTACAGTCCCGGAAGGCTTTACCGCCAATGATACAGAAACGGTTGTGTTTGTAATTATTAATGATCAATTAGCAGGATATATAGCATTGTCGGATGAGATAAGGCCCGAATCAGCAGAAGCTATTAAAACCCTGAAAGAAAACAATATCAAATCCATATTGCTTACAGGCGACAACAGTAAAGTGGCTGCAAGTGTAAGCAAAACTTTAGGCATGGATAGTTTTTTTGCAGAAGTTTTGCCCCACCAGAAATTAGAAAAAATAAAAGAACTACAGGGTAAGGGAGAGTTTGTGGCCATGAGCGGAGATGGCGTAAATGATGCACCTGCACTTGCCCAGGCTGATATTGGAATTGCAGTAGGCAGCGGCAGCCATATTGCCGCAGAAACAGCGGGAATAGTTTTGGTAAACAGCAATCCTAAAGACATTGTGAGCCTGGTTTTATTTGGCAAAGCTACTTACCGCAAGATGATTCAGAATCTGATTTGGGCAACAGGTTATAATGTAGTGGCACTACCATTAGCTGCGGGTGTTTTATATAACCAGGGTGTTTTATTAAGTCCTGCTTCCGGTGCTGTTTTAATGACGGTAAGTACCATTGTTGTTGCCATTAACGCAAGTATGTTGAAAGTAAAATGAGTGCCGTATGTTAATTAACGATTTCCTGTTATTAGACAATGTTAACCAGTAAATTTTTAACTACTTCCTTACTAAGTAGTTTTCTTTCTTTCCTGTTTATTTTTACCTGGAAGGATTTGTCGAATTCTTCAATGGCTTCCACCTGCAATTCATCTCCAAGTTTTATGTTGCTTTTAGTGAGGTATTGTAAAAAACTATTAGAATGATCTGCAACGCCGGTAATTATTACTTTATCACCTTTGCAACAGTCATTTAATGGTTTGCTGGTATTTTTTATAAAACGTCCCTTTGCGTCTGGTATTAAATCACCATGGGGGTCAGCTTTAGGGTAGCCTAAGTGTTTGTCAAGCTGTTCTATTAGCTCATCACTGTTTACATGCTCAAGCTGTTCGGCTATTTCATGTACCTCATCCCATTTAAGTCCAAGGTTGTTTACTAGCCATACTTCCCAAAGCCGGTGCTTGCGGATGATCTTTAACGCAATCTGCCTGCCCTGATCCGAAAGCTTTACCCCTTTTGACTTTTCGTAACGGATCAGTTTTTTTACAGCCATCTTTTTAATGAAATCTGTTACGGAAGCAGCATTAATTCCCAGGCTTTCGGCCAGTGCCGATGTAGTAACCATGTCAGCCTGCTTTTCCTGTAATTTATAAATGGCTTTAAGGTAATTCTCTTCTGCTAATGAGGTCATTCACTTTTTTATACAAAAATGAAGTATTTTTTTATAAAAATGGAATTAGGTTAGCCTAAATATGTATTTTTGCCCAAGTAATTATTTTTAACGTATTATTTATTCAGATGAAAAAGACATATATAGTACTTGCGGGAATCATTGCTGTGGTCATTTTGGTACAGGCCTGTTCTAAATTTGAACCGGCAGCCGCAGGAGATGATGAACTGCTGGATGGCCCAGTTGAAGGGCTTAGCTATGAACAAAACAGGCTTTTTCTGGCAGGCGATGTAGCTTTCAATGATGAAATATTCACTTCGGCAAATGGCCTGGGTTCTATTTTCGTAGCTACCAGTTGCGGCAGTTGCCATGCCGGCGATGGCAAAGGGCATCCATTTACCACACTAACAAGATTTGGACAAACAGATAGTACCGGCAACCAGTTCATGCATTTGGGAGGCCCGCAATTACAGAACAGGGCTTTGCCAGGTTATACAGCAGAGCAGTTACCTGCGGGTGCAACATTTTCAAAATTTACGCCGCCGGCAAATACAGGTTTAGGATTTTTGGAACTGGTTTCGGATGCAGATATCCTGGCAATGGCTGATCCTTATGATTTAAACAACGACGGTATTTCAGGTGTACCCAATTGGATTGCACTGCCATCTTTTATTTCTCCATTTGCCAATGCCATTCCGCAAAGCGGAAGATATATTCACCGCTTTGGAAAAAAAGCAGCCGCTTATAATTTGTTACATCAAACAGTAAATGCCTACAATCAGGATATTGGAATCACTTCTTCTTTTGCAACAAAAGATGTTTATACCGGGCTTGATATTGATCCTGAAGTTTCAAATGTTACTGTAAACAATGTAGTGTTTTACCTGCAAACATTAAAAGCACCCATTCAGCGCAATCAAAATGATGCTGATGTAATACAAGGAAATAATTTATTTGTACAGGCGGGTTGTGAAAGTTGCCACAAGCAAACTTTAAAAACAGGGTCTTCAAACATTGCACCGCTCTCAAACAAAACATTTCATCCTTATACCGATTTATTGCTGCACGATATGGGCCCGGCCCTTGATGATGGATACACAGAAGGGAATGCAAAAACATCTGAATGGAGAACGCCGCCATTATGGGGTTTAGGCTTATCGCCTAATTCACAGGGCGGCCAGTATTTTTTAATGCACGATGGCCGGGCAAAAACTATTGAAGAAGCTATTCTGCTTCACGGTGGCGAAGCCGTTGCCAGTAAAAATAAATTTAACCAGATGAGTGCAGCAGAAAAAAATAACCTGCTCAAATTTTTAAAATCATTGTAGGAACACACCTATCGGCGTGTTCATGTATAAATAACAAAAATGGATAGAAAAGATTTTATAAAGTCCTGTGGTTTTGCATGTGTTGGCGGAATTGGAATGGCTAGTTTAATGCAAAGCTGCACATCCACAAAAATACTAAGTGGTAAAATAAGTACTGATAACCTGGTGGTGCCCATTAGCGACTTTGAAACTAAAAACGGCAACAACACTTACTTCAAAAAGTATATTGTTGTTCATAACGACATGTTGCAGTATCCTATATGTGTGTATCGCTTTAATGAAAAAGAATACACTGCTTTGTGGATGCAATGCACACACCAGGGAACAGAATTACAGGTATTTGGCGACAGGCTGCAATGTCCTGCACACGGGAGCGAATTTGATAATAAAGGCAGCATACAAAATGGCCCTGCGGATAAAAAATTAAGGACTTTCCCAATAACCATTGAAAAAGATCAACTTAAAATTTCATTAAAAGCAGTATGATTAAAATATTTACAATAATTGTTATTACTTTCTTTTATGCTGCTGCTGCATTTGCACAGATAGATCCTGCTTTGCTAAAAAGAATTCCAAAAGATACTTTGAACCGCACTATGAATATGGATGCAGTATATAACCGTCCGTTTATTGGTATAGGCAAGTTGCCGGTTTCTTTGGGAGGGTATATGGAAGCCAACTGGCAACACTTAGGTACAGATGGGATATCAGAAGGTCATCAGTTTCAGTTCAGGCGGGTAACATTATTTGTTTCATCTACCATTGGTAAGCGCTTAAAATTTTTAAGTGAAATTGAATTTGAAGATGGCGGTAAAGAAATTGCTGTAGAGTTTGCTGCATTGGATATTGAATTGCATCCTTTATTAAACCTGCGTGGTGGAATGATCTTAAATCCGATTGGGGCCTTTAACCAAAATCATGATGGCCCCAAATGGGAATTTATTGACCGGCCCATTTCTGCAACGCAAATGCTACCGGCCACCTGGAGTAATGCAGGCTTTGGTTTGTATGGAAAACATTATGATAAAGACTGGATGTTTGGCTATGAATTGTATCTGTCTGGAAGTTTTGATAATTCTATTGTTGATAACCCGGAAAACAAAACCTTTCTGCCCGCTGCGAAAAACAATTCCGAACGTTTTGAAGAAATAAACAGTGGACTTCCGCTGTTTACGGGTAAACTGGCTGTAAAAAATAGCAAAATTGCAGAACTCGGTTTTTCTTATATGGGAGGCGTGTATAACAAATTTGAAGATGATGGATTAAGATTAGATGATAAAAGACGGGTGGATGTATTTGCCATTGATTTCAACAGCACTTTACCAAAACTAAATACTTTTATTACGGGCGAATGGGCCTGGATAAAAGTGAATGTACCCAAAACATTTATCCAACAATATGGCAATAAGCAGCACGGTGGTTTTATAGATATTGTGCAACCCGTATTAAAGCGTAAAGTTTTTGGATGGCAAAATGCCACCCTCAATCTTGCCTGTCGTTTGGAATACGTAGATTGGAATGTTGGAAAATTTACCAGCACCGGTGGCAATATTGCCGAAGATATTTGGAGCATTATGCCGGCAATTAGTTTTCGTCCAACTGCACAAACGGTATTGCGTTTAAATTATCGACACCAGCAACAACAGGATATTTTAGGAAACCCTCCTTCAAAAACAGGGGGCTTTAGTTTTGGGGTTTCAACGTATTTTTGAAGTAGGGTAGTTAATAATATTGTGTATTCAAATTTAGTATGACCGCAAAAATTGAAAAAATAAACATTCACTACAAAGGAAAACAAGTTACAGCTCGTAAACTGAACGTTGCTTCTGAAATACCTATCAATATTGATATTGCCTGGATGAAAGTTAAGACAAGTAAGCTGTTAGAATTTGTTGCGCACGGCAAAGTTAAATTTAAGCCAACAGGTGGCAACTTTCCTGCAATATGGAAAGAAGGCGAGACGGTTACTACTCACATGGCTGTTTATGGCTTTGTTCCATTTGGCGGGCTTCACTCGCTTTATTTCGAGAAGATAGACGAAATAAACAAAGTATTGCAGACCAGAGAACGGGATAGTTTTGCGAAAGTCTGGGATCATAAAATATCATTAAAAAAAATAACTACCGATAAATTAATGTATGAAGACGAAATTATTATTTGCGCTGGTATCCTTACCGGCTTTATAACGCTATGGGCGAAGTCATTTTATAAGCATAGACAAAAAAGATGGCAATTACTTGCAACAACCCAACAATAAATAGCCCTACTTCAGTTTAAAATATGGAACGACCACCAAAGCAAAATTTTGCATTCCTTCAAGTTGTGCGATATGTAAAGCCAACCGATAAAAAAAGGGGTTGAAAATTTGCCACCGTAATGCAAAAATATCTCTTGGGGAGAGGAAGATATATCATAGATTTGCTTTTTATGAAAGCGACCTTTTTCATACTTGGTTTTTTTTTGCTGTACTTGTCATCTCTCCCATGCGGCGACAGCAAGGAATGTAATGCAAAAACTCCGGTAGAAATTTCAGCCAATGACAATCACCAGCAACATAATCACGAATCAGAAGCCTGTACTCCATTTTGCACCTGTTCATGCTGTCCGGCTTCTTCCTATTTTTATAGTCCCTCAAAGACTCATGTTTCTAAGGTGATATTTCAATCGGGTAAACACCCCCTCTTTAATGTAGCCTTTAACTCCGAAGCGCATTATGCTATTTGGCAGCCTCCGCAATTATCTTAATTACTTCCTTTATTGAATTTGCTGCATAGCCCTCATTGGCATGTTCGCATTTCTCATTCGTTTTCCATAGTAAAAATGGCAACTAAAAAAAAGTCCAAAAAGGTAAACCAACCTTTGGGGATAAGAGTAATTAAATTCATTGTTATAGCCTTGTTATGTATTATTCTTTTAGCAGCAATTGCTAACAGGATAAAGCACTACTACTGGCATATAACCAAATAGACATAAAACATGCTTAATAAAATCATTCACTTCAGTATAAAACATAAACTCATCATTGGGTTAATGACACTTGCTCTTATTGTTTGGGGTGTATGGAGTGCCAGTAAACTACCACTTGATGCAGTGCCTGATATTACCAATAACCAGGTGCAGATCATTACACTCACCCCAACTCTAGCGGCGCAGGAAACCGAGCAGTTGGTTACCTATCCCATTGAACAAAGCCTTGCCAACCTCCCCGACCTCGAAGAAATGCGTTCCATCTCAAGATTTGGGTTATCAGTAATAACCGTTGTTTTTCATGATGACATTGATATTTATTTTGCCCGGCAGTTGATCAATGAAAAACTTAAAGAGGCAGAAGAAAAAATTCCTAAAGGCATTGGTACGCCTGAGTTGGCCCCGGTGAGTACGGGCCTGGGTGAGATATACCAATATGTTATTCATCCAAAAAAAGGTTCCGAAAATAAATACTCTGCTATGGACCTGCGTACCATGCAGGATTGGATAGTTGCCCGTCAATTATATGGTACAGCAGGTGTTGCAGAAGTAAACAGCTTTGGCGGTCTATTAAAACAATATGAAGTAGCCGTAAATCCCTACCGGCTAAAAGGAATGAATGTAACGATTGCTGAAATTTTTACTGCACTCGAAAAGAACAATGAAAATACAGGCGGTGCGTACATTGATAAAAAACCAAACGCTTATTTTATTCGTGGTGTTGGATTAATCGGTTCAATGGAGGATATCAAAAATATCGTTATTAAAAAAGTGAATAATATACCTGTTTTGATAAAGGATGTGGCCGAAGTTGGATTAGGCAATGCTGTGCGTTATGGTTCTGTTACATTCAATGGAGATAAAGAAGTAGTGGGCGGTATAGTAATGATGTTGAAAGGAGCAAACAGTGCAGCGGTGGTGGACAGGGTAAAAGCAAAAATGGAGATCATTAAAAAGGCGATACCCGACGATGTGGAAATTGAATCTTATGTTGACAGAACAAGTTTGGTTAACCGGGCTGTAGGAACTGTAAAAACAAATTTGATAGAAGGTGCATTGATAGTGTTGCTGGTACTGATTTTGTTTTTGGGGAATCTTCGTGCCGGTTTGATAGTGGCATCTGCCATTCCGCTATCTATGTTGTTTGCATTGGGTATGATGAATGTGTTTGGTGTAAGCGCCAACCTGATGAGTTTAGGCGCTATTGATTTTGGATTGATAGTGGATGGTGCAGTGATCATTGTAGAAGCCACATTGCATTTTTTAGTGGTAAAACATGTAGCGGGTAAGTTAACTCAACAGCAAATGGATGAAGCTGTGGAAGGGAGTGCAAAAAAAATGATGAGTTCTGCAGCTTTTGGGCAAATCATTATTTTAATTGTGTACCTGCCTATTCTATCTCTGCAGGGCATTGAAGGAAAAATGTTCCGGCCAATGGCTCAGACAGTGGGTTTTGCCATATTAGGTGCATTGATACTTTCGCTTACTTACATACCCATGATGTCGGCTTTGTTTCTTTCCAAAAATGTATCTCATAAAAAGAATTTTTCCGACAAAATGATGAACTTCTTTCAAAGAGGTTATTCGCCGCTAATACAGTGGGCTATTAAAATGAAATATGTAGTAGTGGGATCGGCGGTTGCATTACTCGCCATTACATTGTTGATCTTCGGCAGAATGGGCGGTGAATTTATACCACAGTTGCAGGAAGGAGATTATGCTTTTCATTGCATACTGCCACAGGGAACATCTTTAACCCAAAGTGTGGAAACATCCATGCAGGCCAGCCGTATCATCAAATCATTTCCAGAGGTAGATATGGTTGTGGGCAAAACCGGTAGTGCCGAAGTTCCAACTGATCCTATGCCACCGGAAGCCACCGACCTTATTATTACGCTAAAACCAAAAAGCGAATGGAAAACTACCAATGACTATAATGAATTGGCGGAAATGATTATGGAAAAATTAGAGGTTATACCAGGTGTTTTCTTTGAAGCATCGCAACCGATTCAGATGCGTTTCAATGAATTAATGACGGGTGTACGGCAGGATGTAGCCATTAAGATTTTTGGAGAAAATATTGATACCCTGGCTGCACTGGGCCCTAAAGTAGCCGCAATAGTGCAATCAGTAAAAGGTACAACAGAACCACAGGTAGAAAGAACTACAGGGTTGCCACAAATTACCATTCAATACGATAGGGCTAAGATTGCAGGCTATGGTTTAAATATTGAGGACATAAACCATACCATCAGCACAGCTTTTGCAGGCGAAGCCGCAGGTGTGGTATTTGAAAACGAACGCAAATTTGATCTGGTGGTACGCCTGGATAGTGCCAGCCGTACCTCTATTGATGATGTAAGTAATCTATTTGTGGCAACTACTGATGGAAATCAAATCCCACTATCACAAGTTGCAACAGTATCTTTTAAAGAAGGTCCGGCACAGATAACCCGTGAAGATGGAAAGCGCAGAATTGTGGTAGGTTTTAATGTTAAAGACCGTGATGTACAAAGTGTGGTAAAGGAGATTCAGCAAAAGTTAAATTCTGCCAAAATTCTTCCAACGGCTTATTATTATACTTATGGAGGAACATTTGAAAATCTGCAGAAAGCATCAGCAAGATTGATGATTGCTGTACCGGTAGCACTTGCATTGATCTTCCTGCTGCTCTACTTTGCTTTTGGCTCTATCAAAGAAGCCTTGTTAATTTTTACTGCTATACCCATGAGTGCAATTGGTGGTGTATTCGCTTTACTTATCAGAGGAATGCCATTTAGCATTTCAGCAGGAGTAGGTTTCATAGCATTGTTTGGGGTAGCAGTATTGAATGGGATTGTGCTGATCAGTACATTCAATCAACTGGAGAAAGACGGCATTAAGGATATTTTTCAAAGAGTTTTGGAAGGAACAAAGATGCGTTTGCGACCGGTATTAATGACGGCATCTGTTGCGGCTTTAGGTTTTATACCAATGGCATTATCAACTGGTGCAGGTGCCGAAGTGCAAAAGCCGTTGGCAACAGTAGTAATAGGAGGATTAATAACGGCAACCTTTCTTACACTGGTGGTACTGCCATTGCTCTACATTATTTTCTCATCTAAAAGAAAACTACGAATGAAACCCGTAACAACTGTTATAGCAGGTATCGGCTTGCTGTTAATGTCTAACAGTGTACAGGCACAACAGCCAGTAGCGAAAAGAATAAGTATTGACGAAGCAATTACTTTGGCTAAGAACAATCTGCAATACGAAGTAAATAATCAGCAGATAAATAAAGGTAAAGTACAGGCAAAAACAGCAACAGCATTTCAGAGAACAGGTGTGTTTGCTGAAAATGAAGACATGCGTCCAAGCGATAATAAAGGCATCCTTAAAATAGGCGTATCGCAAAGTATTGCATGGCCCGGTTTGTACAAAGCACAAAAAAATCTTTATGGCGAACAGTTAAAATACTACCAGGCCAATACAGCAGTAATTGAAGTGGATATTAAAAGGAATGTACGTACAGTTTATTACCAGCTTTGGTATTTGCAGGATAAACAAAAATTGTTTCAGCGGTTAGATAGTATTTACAGATCACTGAATGCTGCCGCAATATTAAAAGTTAAAACAGGCGACAGCCGTGGGTTAGACAGCATTGCCGCCAATGTACGCATGATAGAATTACAGGCATTACTGCAACAAATGGATAAGGAAATTCAGATAGAACAGCAGTCGTTGATGCAATACCTTAATGCAAATGAAATGATGCTGCCTTTGCAGATTCCTTTGCAAAAATTGCTAATGCCCGGTGCTGCAAACGACAGCACTCATCCGGTACTTGCATTGCAAACACAAAACATCAATATTGCCAATGCCGGCATTGCCGTTGCAAAAAATGAAAACAAACCCGATTTCTCTGGCCGCTTTTTCAGCCAGCGGTTATATGGTACAAAAGACCCGGTGTCCGGATTTTCTGTATCGGTAGCATTTCCTTTGTTTGGTGCAAATGCTTATAGAAGTAAAGTAAAAGTAGCGCAGGCAGATATGACTTTGCAGCAAAAGCAATACGATTATGATAAACAGGTATTAAACACAAGGCAATTGCAAATGCTGCAGGAAGTGGAGAAAAATAGAAGTATGCTCACATTTTATGAATCAGCAGGATTGCGGCAGGCTAATGAAATTATCAAAGCATCCTCTTTAGCTTACCGTGCCGGAGAAATAAGTTATGCCGAACTTTCTCAATTTCTTACACAGGCATTGGAAATTCAAAAGAGTTATCTGGAAAATCTTAATGCTTATAATCATGCTGTCATTCAATACAACTATTACATTAATCAATAAAACATATACCAATGAAGAAGTTTTTAATAATAGCTATAATTTTCACAGGCTTAGTCTCTATTATTTCCTGTGGAAGTAAAGACAACACAGAAACAGCAAAGCCAGAAGAAGATCATAAAGATGAACATGAAAATCCTAATACAGCAACGCTTACTGAAGAACAGATGAAAAGCATTGGCATTGAATTAGGCACAATTGAAGAAAAACAACTTACAGCATCCCTCAAAACAAACGGATTGCTTAAAGTGCCCAATCAAAATAAGGCCAGTGTAAATTCGATATACAGTGGCGTAGTAAAATCTTTGCTGGTACAACCAGGTAGTTTTGTTAGGAAAGGTCAAACCATTGCAACCATTGCTAATCCTGAATTTATCCAGGCTCAAAGTCAATACCTAAGTGTTAACGCAAAGATTGCTTTTGCTGAATTGGAAGTAAAAAGACAAAAAGAATTGAACGAAGGCAATGCCGGGGCATTAAAAAATCTGCAATCAGCCGAGTCAGAACTAAGGAGTTTGCGAACGCTTAGATCAACTCTTGCACAGCAGATACAATTAATGGGCATTAGCCCGGCAAGGCTTTCAAATGGTAAATTGATTTCGGTGTTGGCTATTTCAAGCCCTATAAGCGGAGTTGTAAGTAACGTGATAGTTAAAATGGGTAGCTACGTGGATGTGAGTACGCCGGTAGCAGAAATAGTGGACAACAGCCAGCTACATCTGGATTTATATGTGTACGAAAAAGATTTGCCCAAGCTGAAAAATAACCAGTTGATCCATTTTACACTTACAAATAATCCGGGTAAGGAGTATGATGCACAGATATATTCATTGGGTTCATCTTTTGAAGGAGATAGTAAAGCCGTATCGGTACATGCAAAAGTACAGGGCGATAAAACCGGTTTGATTGACGGCATGACCATTACAGCCGTTATTAGTTTGGGAAAATCAACAGTGCCTGCCGTACCTACTGAAGCCATTGTAACTATTGCCGGGCAGGATTATATTTTTATTGTTATTGATGAACATGCAGAAGATGAACACGCAGTTGCCGGCAAGGATAGTATAAAACATGAGGCTAATGAAAAGCCTGGACATGAAGAAGAAAAGGGATTGACCTTTGAAAAAATACCTGTTGCAAAAGGAACAACTGATGTGGGTTACACAGAAATTACTTTACTGAAAGAAATACCCAAAAATGCAAAAGTTGTAGTAAAAGGCGCATTTTTTGTGCTGGCAAAAATGACTAATGCAGGAGAGGATTCACATGGGCATTAATATTTTTTTAATTCCTAAACAACAATAACATGAAACTCTATTTCAATATGCCGAAAACACTTTATCCTCATTATCGGGCTGAACTGGAAAAGGCAAGTGAGTTTTTAAAGCAAGGATACCTGCAACAATGCTGGTATCATTACGAACGGGCACATATACTTGGGCAGCGATGGCCATTGCAACACAGCTATGTGCATTGGCAAATGCTGAAGTTTGGCTTTAGAATAAAAAGCACAAAAGAAGTACTCGGCCAAATTACCAGGCTTGTTTTTGGTGGAGTAAAATCTTTTGTAGGCACGGTGCCCATCGGTAATACAGGCGGTGCGAATGTACCGCCTTTAAAGCCTATGGAAATACCAGAAGACTTGCTGGCGATTATTAACAATGCTAAAACAAATTAGTATGTATTTTTACAATCATAAAATCAACAAATATGAAAATGAACAGGCTCAATTGCTGGAAATGCGTAGTAATGCTTGCTTCCGTTTTAGGAATGGTAAGTGCTTTCACGGCTTAACAATAATTACATTTTTTTAAATAGCAGGTTGCAGATATTTTATCTGCAACCTTTTTTATTGTCTATATCAAAGAAACAAATATGATAAATAAAGACCCCAATCACAAACATACTTATGATGCAAAGGGTAAAATGACCTGCTGCACACAGGAAGAAAAAATTTACACCAAAGCGGGAGCAAAAGATTTGCTAGAAGAAGGCCATAGCCATGATGATGGGCATGACCACGAACATGAGGAAGGTGATGGCCATGATCATTCAGGCGGTGAAAACAACAGTACAATCAAAATGTTTCTGCCAGCTATTATCAGTCTGGTCATATTGCTTATTGCAATTGCATTTGATAACTGGATCCCTCAAATATGGTTTACCGGATGGGTTCGTATTGTGTGGTATATAGCCGCCTACCTTCCCGTAGGTTTACCTGTTTTAAAAGAAGCTGTTGAAAGTATTGGCAAGGGAGAAATTTTTTCCGAATTTTTATTAATGAGCATTGCCACCATTGGAGCATTTGCCATAGGCGAATACCCCGAAGGCGTGGCTGTGATGTTATTTTATGCAGTGGGTGAAGTGTTTCAAACATTGGCAGTAAAAAGAGCTAAGGCAAATATCAAATCATTGCTGGATCAGCGGCCCGATGAAGTAACGATTTTAGAAAACAACCAGCCAAGAGTAATCAAAGCTGAGGCTGCAAAAATTGGTGATATTATTCAATTGAAATCAGGGGAAAAATTAGGTTTAGATGGGGAATTAATTTCAGATACTGCATCATTTAATACTGCAGCACTCACCGGCGAAAGCAAACCCGATACAAAAGCAAAAGGCGAAACCGTATTGGCAGGTATGATAAACTTGAATACCGTTGCTCAGGTAAAAGTTACTACTGCTTATACAGATAGTAAGCTGAGTAAAATTTTAGAACTGGTACAAAATGCGACAGCACAAAAAGCACCCACAGAATTGTTTATCAGGAAGTTTGCAAAAATCTATACTCCCATAGTTGTGCTGCTGGCAGTTCTTATTTGTGTTGTACCCATGATTTTTGTAGATAATTATGTGTTTAGTCAATGGCTTTACCGGGCATTAGTATTTTTAGTTATTTCTTGTCCCTGTGCATTGGTTATTTCAATACCGTTGGGTTATTTTGGCGGCATAGGTGCTGCAAGCAAAAACGGAATATTATTTAAAGGCAGCAACTTTTTAGACATCATTGCAAACATTCAAAATGTAGTGATGGATAAAACTGGTACAATGACAGAAGGTGTTTTTAAAGTACAGGAAGTGAGCATCAAACCCGAATTTAATAAAGATGAAATGCTCCAAATGGTAAATGCTTTGGAAAGCCAGAGCACCCATCCGGTTGCAACAGCCATACATCAATATATTGGTGATGTAAATACTTCGATACAGTTAAATAATACTGAGGAAATTGCAGGTCATGGTCTGAAAGCTGAAGTAAATGGTAAAGAATTATTGGTAGGTAATTTTAAATTGATGGACAAATTTTCTGTCAAATATGATATTGACCCTTCAACAATAGTTTACACCCTGATTGCAATAGCTTACGACAAAAAATTTGCAGGTTACCTCACCATTGCAGACAGTATAAAAGAAGATGCGCAGGAAGCAGTAAATAAATTGCATAGTATGAAGGTGAAAACTACCATGCTCAGTGGCGACAAAACTACTGTTGTAAAATTTGTTGCGGATAAATTAGAAATTGATAATGCCTTTGGCGATCTGTTGCCCGAAGACAAAGTAAATAAAGTAAAAGAAATTATTGCCCGTAATGAAACAGTCGCTTTTGTGGGTGATGGTGTAAACGATGCACCGGTGGTAGCGTTAAGTAATGTAGGTATTGCAATGGGTGGTTTAGGAAGTGATGCCACCATTGAAACAGCAGACGTAGTGATACAGGACGATAAACCCAGCCGCATAGCAATGGCAATAAACATAGGTAAACAAACAAAGAAAATCGTTTGGCAAAATATCATACTTGCATTTGTAGTAAAAGCAATCGTTTTAGTATTAGGTGCAGGTGGGTTAGCAACAATGTGGGAAGCGGTTTTCGCAGATGTTGGTGTAGCTTTGTTGGCTATCTTAAATGCAGTAAGGATACAGCGAATGAAATTTTAATTTGCGATACCAGAAGCCGTATTTCACAACTTCAACATCAGGATTTGTGATTTCGCTGTTTCTCTTTTGTAAAAAAGGGAATAGTACTTCTCACCAACATGCCATCCGGCAGCCACATTTCGTAATTGCACAAAAGTCTCCTTACTCAGTGCTGCAGCTTCGTTCCTCAGCCTTGCACTTCCGTAGGCCAACTGCTGAGCGAAGTCGAAGCACGGCTTTCAAAATCACTTTCCTGTAGCACACCCGGCAGTACTTGCCCGGTCGGAGCGGCGGCACACCCGCAACTTGCGCCCCTGCAAGAACTGCCGGAACCATCATACCTGGCATTACTTTCCATAATTAGATTCCGATAGGATTCAACTTACCACTTCGTAACCATCCTAAGAAACATTTTCGTCCTTCAAAAAAAACAAATACTACACAAAGTTAGCCATTGGCGCCCCCACACAAAACCCACCCGGACGCATCCAAATTTTTTTAGCCATAAACACAGCCCCAACGCACAGCCCCGGCATTTATGCTAAAAAATTTTGGAGTGCGCCGATGCCCAATGGCTGATACAGTTCTGTATTTATATTTTTTCATTTCTTAAATTTTATGTTATGTATCAGTTATGGTGTTCATCTACCAATTGTAAAGTTTGGCGTTCAGCTAATGGTTGGTATGCTTATGTAGTTAATGGTGTGCTTGTTGGTAAGGTTCGTTATCCTGCTCCAGGTTCCAAGCGTTGGTTAGCTATGCTTCCTTAGTTAAAGCCCTTCGGGGCTTTTTTTTTATTCATTTTTTCATCTTTAAATTTCAAAATCATGTTTCAGTTAATTGGTTCTTATGTTCCCTGGTCTTTAGGGCTTCCGGTTATTACTACTGTTTATTTTATTCCTTCATCTGGTAAGTATCTGCACATCAGTAGTAAGCAAATTTTCATTAGTAATTCATCCGGTATTTATAAAATCCCCTTTTAGGGGGTTTTATTTTTTGTTTTACCAGTATTGTATTGCCACCCTGATGCCGATTCAAAACTTTCGCCTATTTTTGAATTGTACGTCACCCTGTTGGAGACTCTCCGTCAAATTGAAAATAAGACCCGACCAATTTTTTCAGTCTAACTTTACATAGATCCTTATATTACCAATTATTTAATAACAATATAATGCCATTATCAAAGCTATCTATATTCTCGAAAGACACAGATGCAAATGCTGTTCTAAAAGGCTATGAATATCAAAAATTGAAAACTTTGGAAACTTGGCTGCAGAACAAAATCAACAATAGAGATGAAATTATATTTTGCGAATATGAAGATGATATTTTTCAACGTAACTTAAATGTTGGCACCTCAAAATTCACTCAGGTAAAATTATATACCTCAAAGAATTTCAGCTTTAACTCAGAAGAGATCAAGAAAAGCATCGCTAATTTCTTTATGATTTTTGTGAAAGGTGAATATAGCTTTGATGAAGTTGAATTCATTTTTGAAACCAATACCTCAATTGCTCGTAAGTATGGAGATAATGATGGTGACCTTTTAAAAGAGTGGACAGAAAATCAAGCCAGGTTAGAGGATGATCTACTAAAGCGCTGTTCCAACAAAGTAAAAGCCATTCTTGATGAGTATATTAAGGAACAATTCCCAAAAGCACAAGAAAGAGACAAATCCACTTCACAGAAAGCCAAACTTGATTTTGACAATCTACCAGCATCAGTTTGGGAGGATTTCGTCAAAACCATACGATGGAACTTTACGGATGAAGAATCAAATACAGCGATTGAAATCACTGTAAAGAAAATAAAGGAATATATCAAGCAGTTACCTTTCCCATCTTTGGGTGATAAACTTGATCCTGTATTTACAACTCTGTACTATGAGGTTTCGGAAAGGATGTTTCAGGATGAACACGAAAACCGTTGTCTCACAAATCAGAAATTGGATTCACTTATTCTTGATCTTGGCGATGATGCGGATAAACAATACAATATTGCATTCCAAGCTTGGCAAGGAGTTTCAGAAATTAAGTTCTTTCGCTTGTCAGAGTTTCTGGAAGTGGTACACTCAGCCAATCATTGCAGATGGTCAATTTATCTGAAGGATCATTCAGATTTTTGGATACACTTGTTAAAGACTTACATTGAACATCCAGATACGCCGAATAACTACAAATCAAAAGCCATTTATCAGTTTTTATGGCTTCAGTTAAGGCCACAAAAAACAGGTGTTCCCATAGGCACATTAAAAGGAGTTGAGGGTTATATTGAAAAATACTATGACCATGCATTTAATGACAGCGATCACGAAGCTGTATCTGATCACTTTTCACTGCTTCAGATAGTTAAAGCCGCCATTGCCATGAAGTCTTGCGATCTTCCGATGGAAAGAACCAACGAATGGCTTACAAAAATTGGAGAGATCATTGAGCAAAAGTTACAAACAGTAAACATAGATAGTGAGAAATGCTTCTGGCTTGAACTAAAGGCTCAATACTTCATGCATCCATTTGATTTTGATGGCAAAGGAGAAAAATTAGATAATGTGTTTGAATACTTTAATGCTATTCTTACTTTGCTTCCCAATGCTCAGTTATATAACGTCAAACGTTTAAATGACCGTATTAACCAGTTCATTGAGATACTAATTCAATTTGAAGCTACAGAACAACTGGTCGAAGAGTTGGAACTTTTTGCAGAAAAATTAGTTCCTTATGTTAGCCAAAGAAATGGTAATCATGTAGCAGCCAAAACCTATGTCGATCGTGGTATTAATTATTTGCACACAGAAAATCCACAAAATATTAGCAAAGCTCTTTCTCTTTTTCACAAGGCAAAAGATTTATGGCTAGCTGGTGAAACCGTAGAGGGGCACGTCCTGGCTTTGCTCAACATTGCTCAACTATACCTTGTTCTAAAAATGAATCTAGCAGCAAAATATTATGTATTAAGTGCTGCATGGTTAAGCATCAATAGCAATCCTGAAAAGCTTGCAAAAAGAATTGCATCCTCTTTTGGTTTCCTAGTCCATTGCGATTACAAACAAGGTTCATGGATAAATGCACTTACAGCATTCAAGTATTACATGGTTGCAAGAAGTGATTTTGATCCAAGGCCATTTGATGAAAATGATAGGCAGTTAATGAAATCGTTTGTTGAATTGGGACACATAATAAAATTAGCTCCGGAAATATCACCTGCTCTTTCAGTTCTCATTGAAATAGAAAAAAATAAAATGGGACGTCTGTACACAGAATTTATTGATCCAATAGTTACTACATTAGATGAGCATTTCCAAAAAGAAGATTATAAAGAATACTTGCAAAAAGAACTCGATGCTTCTGCTATAAATGATATCGGCCCAACCAGAACTATTGAGTTCAAAGCTTTTGGGAGTATTTGGAAAATAAACTTTCCTAACAATTGGGCAGCAAATTCACTAGGAGAAGAATATGCGTCTGTTCTTCAAGTCCTTTTAGTAGAATTGTCTTATAGCACATTAGATCTCCATTTTATCAAAACAGAAATTGAAATAGAAGTAGAACAGGTTACGGAATGGAAACCGCCAGAACAGAAGCCTTCTAATACTCATTTTAAATGGAAAGCATTTTCTACAAGAGTTGACTCTCCAGATGGACAGCCAATCAAATTACAAATGCCATTTATCCTTACTTCGCTGAAATTTATCTTGAGAGAAGTAAGTCTACTAGACGGAAATCAATTCTTTGACCATGTCGATAATCTGTTTCGCAATAACGCTTTGGCAGGTAAGGCTATGACTATTAATCTCTATCAGCGAATTTACAGGGGCTTATTTGACGAAGAAAATTTTAATAGATCACAAAGAAATAATTTTCCGAATGCATTGCTACCTATAATGTTGAAGCAAGATGAGATCATGAAGTGGCAATCAGGATTAAGTAAAATGTACTCGGAAGAAAAATCTCTTGAGTATATAACTGGCAGAGTAAGGAACTGTCTAAAGAAGATAGGTAGTGAACTAAATTATCTGAAACAACAGAAAGGCTACAAAGAGTTTATCGATGGGTGGAGAACCAAAGGTTGGCTTGATTGGCAAATCCTTTTAGCCATGTTTAATCATATTATGTCTTACAAAGCCAACAGAATGGTTCCTTCGAAAGAATTCTCAAATGAGGAAGAAACTCATAAAGCATTTCAAAAAGCTTTTGAACAAGTAATGAAAATGGATCCCAAGGATACGTATATTGAATTTCCTCTCAGCTATTTCACAGAATCTCAGAATGGCTTTGAATTAATGATGAATCAAACTGCTCATCTTGCAATTCACACTTGGGGCTTGGAAAATCGCTCACACTTTCCAAATTTTCCGGCACTGAGAGATTTTCTTAACCACCGTTTTAATTTTGGAGTTGACGATATTAAGGAATCGAGTCTATTGTGAAAAATTAATCAATAAGGAGAACGTACAATTGGGTTTGCTGCAAGGCTGGCTGGCCATTAGTGCAATCAACATTTTATTACTTAACCTTTTCAAATAAACAATCGCATTTAAACATGGGATGGATTTTGTGTGGCTGCGCCACTTTCTGTTTTTTTTGCTGCGCCCATTCCATTCTGCAGCAAAATCCGGTAAAAAGGTGTTCGTCATTTGTCGTCAGCAAGTAGATATGCCAAACCAACCCACTATTACAATTTTCCTCGTTATAAACTTTTAAGGCAATTGTAAAAGTGGGTTGCCCTTCGGGCAGCTATCGCAGGTTTGTCATACTACTTGCAGTTCCTCCGCATTCCTCACGGCAGCTACTGTGTCCTTCAGCCAGCTTCATTCAACCGCTCCTCATCCGTTCCATTCCACCATGCTCACTACCATACTGTTGCTTCAGTGCCTGGCATCCTGCCGCTAAACACAGCCCAAATCAGGCAGGATGCACAGTCACTTTCACAAGCCTGCTGCACGGCTCACTTGGCTTCATTCCACTGCTTCCTCGCTATTTCATTTCAGCAGGCTTCAGTCCACCCGCTGCCTTCTTTTATTTTGCTCGCCGGCCGCCCCACTTAGGCTGCGTTCACCTTGCGGCTGCTATTGCTCATTCGTACCTCATTTCGCAAAGCATCGCTAAGGTTCACTTGCATAGTTCAGCCACCTTCGTATCCGCCGGTAGGCGGAAATATACTACGGTGGCTTCCTATAGTGCTGCCATCGCCCCGGGCGACCGGGGCTTTACTGCCAGCCCCTTTGTGGGGGCTCGCCGTCCGCCTCCATGTCGTCGTACCTCCTCATTCCGGCGGCCGTCAAACGGCTCGCAATCCCTGCAGTGCGGACAAGTGTGCCGCACAGCTAAGCTTCTTTTTTGCCGCAGGCGCTTTTACCGGAAATCGTAAAGAAACCTGTATGGTTAAGGATTCCAGACGAATTTTTCATCTGTCCTTTTTGAAATGAATGAAAGAACACACATTTGGGAGCGCTCTCCCAATAAGACCAGGAAGCATAATTAAATCGATAATTATGTCAACTCCTAAAAAAGTGAAGCAAAAGAAAACCTGGTTTGAAAAAATTAAACTGGTTTATGAAATCTTCAAATTTCTGTTCGACTTGTATTTGCAAATCAGGAAAATGATGGGCAAAGAATAAGGTCCGATCATAAATAAAAAAAATAAGCAAAGTTAGCCGCCTGTTTCATCATTTGTAAATAGCCCGGCTAATCAAAAGCTGAACAGCCAAATTGTTCGGCATAAAACTTTATTGCATATTATCAACTGCATATCCTGCACCAACATTTGTTGTTAGGCTGGGCAGTTGTAATCCACGTATTTATTCCGCATGCATTTTGGCTCGTAACAGCGGCGGCTGGTTTTTGAGCTTTCTTTTTTCTCTTTTTTCTTTTGGTTAAAATTTTCAAAAGAAGTGAGAATCACTTAAAGCTTAATTATTATGATGTTTCCTCAAATTCGCTGCTATCAATCAGATGCACTGGTGCAGCCAAATGTTTTTTTTGTTCTTGCAAAAGGTGAGAACGCCGGTAAACCTTCGCTAAAGCCCTGGGTAAATTCCTTTGCTATGGTTTGCCCAAATGAAAAGTATTTCCAGTTTTATTTCTGGTTAGTGTATGCGCTTTTCAAAGCAAAAAAATTTAAGGTCCACCTGCGTGGCTCGGCCATTCTCTTTATCAACAAAAATGATATTGCTGCAGTACTTAAAGAAGTTGCACCGGCCATCTATGATGATTGGTCAAAATTTCAGGAGTTATTAAATACCCTGGATAAACTGGAAAGCCTTAAATCTTCTTTAGGCCAGCAGCTTTTGGCTTCCGAAAATTTGCAAAGCTATTTATTGCACAAATATTTTACCGGTAAGCAAAAGCCGTGATAAAACTGCAGTTGGTTTTTGCAAAAATCAAAAACCCCGGCAGTTACGCCGGGGTTGCCTTTATACTTCGGCCACCACAACCGAAGCACTATTTTTTGAAAAGCTTGATTAAGTATTTCAGGAACAGGGTAACTGAATAGCTGACAATGGCGCCAACGGCTGCAAGAATTCCTGTTTTGACAAGATCGGCGCCATTGATGTTTACCAGGATGGTTAACAGTGTACCGCCAATTGTGCCAGCCTTTGTGCTATTGTCAAAATAATGCTGGTTCATGTTATTCTCCTTTTACTGCAGTTTGGCTGATGCCACCTGCAACGGATCCTGCAACGGCCAGGTAACCTGCAATCTTTATAATAATTGCAGGCAGGCTAACTGGTGCAGCCAGCACGGTGGTTCCAATTGCAGCAATAGCAAGCCCAATGTTCCGGATCTTCTTAAAAAATGGTGGTGTTGGTGCCTTTATTCTTTGTTTTATTTTCATAATGCAGGGATAGATTAAAAATCGGGTTTCTGTTAACTAAAAAGGCTTAGTAATGCTGAGGTTATTGCCTCTATAATTCCACTGTACATAATCCGAATATTTAAAAGTTAAAAAATGGGGTTTGTTAACTCAAAAAGATTGATAAGGCTGAGTTAATGGCCTCTAAAATTCCGTTTAACATATCACTTTCGATTTTATAGGTTAAAAAATTAAGTTTACTTCCTGACCGTTCTATAGAACAATCAGGCTGATAAAAAGATCCAGAAGACCTGATGCCATGTGATTAAGATTTAATAGTTAAAAAAACTTGTTTCTTTTGGTTTAACTCCGGAAAAACAATTGCATTTATTTTCTTAAGTGCAACTCTGGATTCTAAACCCTTTCCTTCTGCCGTTAAAAGTGAAACTGGTGCGATACAGCCCTTTAATTCTTTCCTGGCATCATTTGCCGCATGTATCAATATTAATTGCCGGTTCGGCACATTATTCAATAGCAGGTGCCATTTATACTTTGGGCTGTACCGCTTCCTCAGTTCATAAGTTCCTTCTGGTACGCATGAAATGCGAGACAGGTTGTTGTGCCATGGTAACTCAATAGAGTAGCACAATATTTTTCCATTCAGGAAAATGGTTCCATTCGTACCATCCGGAAAATATGTTCTGATCAGTTCCAGTTTCATTGCTTCAGTTTTAAAGTCTCTCTCTTTGAGAGAGTTTTTTCCCTCCCCCTAAGGGGGGAGACGGAGGGGGCCGGTGAGGTTTACAGTCCTGAAACTTTTACCAGGCTTAACGCATTGAAAGCGCCATTTCTCAATGGATACTTTACAGCGTTCACTTCCTGGTAAAATTCAATACCCAATGCAAGGAACAGCGGGTGAGTGCTGTTCGCCGTAACCGTGTTCGCCAGGTTAATTACAGCTGTCGCTGCATTGTCCCATGGCAGAATTGCGGTTTCGTTGGTATCCACCACAAAACTTTCGTTTTCAAAATCAATCTCTGCACCTGCAGAAACGATCTTGAAATGCGTGGTACCACCGGGTGCAGCAATCATATTTGCCGGGATAAAAGCTGCAAGGTTTGCTGTCAGTGTTCCGAGCAAACGGTCAATAACCGCAGTGTACGGAGCATATAAGGCCCTTCCCAGTTTACCGTTCTTGTTAAAGTCAAAGCCTTCCAGTAACTCTGCTTCGCCGTCAATCACATTCCGCTGACCACGGGGATTTACGGCATCAGCCTGGATCACTTCAACCATTTTCGAAGCCAGCCGGCCAACCATTCGGTTGTCTTTTGAATTCTGCAAAAGAGCACGAAGGGCTGTACGAAGGGTTTTACCCGCCTTGCCGGCATTTCCGAACTCTGCACCGTTTTCACGGGTTCTTGCAAAATTTGGATCGTTTGCAATTCGATCTGCAGGAATACCGCCCTTGCCTTTGGCCAGGAATCCATCCTGCGATTTGTAGAAAGTAATATCTCCGATAGTACCTTCCAGTTTGATTATACCTTTTTGTTTTGCCATTTTTTTGGTTTTAAAAATTATCAATCGAAATGTTTTTCGGCACATTTCATAAAGCATTAAAAAAAACTGATCAGTAATTCTTAAAAGCAAATCTGCAAAGCATTCTCAGTGTTTTCATCAAACCACTTCCGATAACAGCACTTATTGCCGCAGAGAACATTTATTGCTGCTATTGTATGTTATAGGGATTTATTAAATTTGTATGCCGTTTAAAGCTACTTCTTAAGCTCCCTAAAGGCATACTTAAAGTATAGGTATTGTATGAAAACAGAAACCACAAGGTTATGTGTTTACCCAAAAGACGTACAGCGCATCACTGGCAAAAGTGAGCGATGGGGGCGTATGCTGTTATTAAAGATCAGGGAGGTACTAAACAAGGAGGAACACCAGTTTATAACTATTGAAGAATTCTGCAATTATACCGGATTTAAGGTGGACCAAGTGCAGTCAGCTTTAGTCGGTTAACAGGAACAAGCCGTGTTTTTAGTAAATCAAATTCAAATAAAACGAATCAAATAAAAGGTGAGTAAGGAGGTGAGTCAAAAATACCAAGCCACTGAAACCCTTACTGGTATTGGTTTTTTAAGTTGTTCAGCAGTCCCGTCCGGTCCGCTAGTTAAATCTAAAAGCCTTGTAAACAGTAAGTTTGCGAGGCTTTTTTCATTTTAGGTACAACATAGGTACAACATTTCAATATTATACTATTTTCAGCCCTTGGCATTAATTATTTACCGTGGCTTTCTTCTGTTTTAAGTATTAATTCTCAAGGAATTTGTTATTTGGGGTTGCAACCCTCTTTTATGCCTAGAAATGCTGCAATTACGAATCCTATCAGTAATAAGGTTAAATAGTTGTCAGTCAGATAATCCAAAGTGCTATCCCTAAAACGTTTCCCTTCTTCTACCCATTTATCTTTATCTGTTTTTTTATCCTCGTTCTCCATCGGTTATATTTTAATTTAGGAGTGGCTTAAACCGTATATTAAAATCTTTACTATATAATGTAGGAGAGCTTACATAATCAACAACCACAAAATCCTTTTGTAATTATTTTTTCAATTTCCCCTTTATATCTTATGGTTAATATAATATTATATAAGTCGGTTTCTTCACCAACTTGTTTAGTCTTTTTGTAATCAATTCTAATTTCAATTTTGAAAATATCATTTTTATAAATCTCGTAGTATTCTTTAATCCCGAATTCCAAAGATTTAGAAGAAGTCTTATCAATTCTCAATTTCAATTTATTCTTTCCCAATAATATTTCAGCAGTTCTATCCTGCCACTCTCCAGCAAAATTGATAGTTACAAGATATTTATTTTCCTTAAAGTAACTATCTTTTTCAAGTATATAGCAAGAGCAACCTCTTGTATCAGATTTTATAAAAGCAGTTAGTACTTTTGATTGCCCCTTTGAATTATGTATCATCAGAGTGAGGAATACAAGTACAATGATTTTTTTCATTATTATATTTTACAGAGTAATAGGCTATTATATTATCGGAAATTTACTTTGCTTCCATTAAATTTGAACCAACTTTTAGGATATAAAAATGATGATTGACAAAACTAGACTGCAAGTCAAAATTCATTCTTTTTATTTTTTTGTAATTTCTTGATTGACTCTTCGTTTAAATAATACGTTAAATACATCTTAGCCCTTGAATAAAATTTCTGCTCTTCTGGTGCTACTTTGGTAAATACATTAGTGCATTCATAACAAAACCTTTCTGTCGCCCATATTACTAACTCAATATTCATGATGCCATCAATGTTTTTCCATTTATACACTTTTTTACCAACTCGGACCTTATTCATATCTACTAGGTCATAAGATTCTACTTGATGGTAAGTACCATAATTTTCTGAAAGTTTATCAAGGATAGACTTATTAATTTCTTCATATCCGGGAATATTTTCGTTTTCTTCAATTGCCTGTTGTTTAGAAATAAGTGGATAATAAGTTATCGTATTAGGTTTGGCATCCTTGATATCATCATCAGTAAGAAATGGAAAAGTAGTAATGAAAAAGAATGATTCATAAACAATATCATTAGTGGTATAAAGGCGGGGGTAAAGGTAAAAATTCTTCCCAGGGAGATTAGAATTTATCACATAAGCCAAAGTTTTATCATTTTGTGAAACCGTAGAATACGATAATGAGTTGTTATCTGTCAATTTTTGAAATAAATTATCTACGCTGTCCTTTGTTATACCAATAGAAAAATCACCGTATGTCTTGTGTTCAAAATTCTTCCTTGAATCGCATGATATCATGCTAATAAGAAAAGCAAAGATTAGGGGGTATTTCATTACAGTCAATATGATGTAATCAAATATAAGGCAAATTTGCTCTAATTTAAAACACTTCGATAGCTTCTTTTTGTTTTTGTGAAATACTACAGAGATAATGAAGTTTTAAAGCAGTTTGGAGACAAGGTTAGAGCAGTAAGGCTCTCAAAAAAGATGTCCCAAGAAGATTTGGCTTATGAATGTGGGTTGGAATACAGTCAAATTAATAGGATAGAGTTGGGCAAAATAAATACTAGCATAAGCCACCTATATCTTATAGCAAAAGCTTTGAAAATATCTCCTGCAGAATTACTCCCTTAATTAAATTCTATTTAACCCTTTCGTAAGGAATTAAGCAGTTCTGTTTTTTTGAAATAAACTCTTCTACCTATTCTATAAGAGCAAATGAGTTTTATCTTCTTCCATTTATGTATTGTGACCTTTGAAACCTTTAGGAATTTACAGGCGTCATCGATGGTAATCAGTTCTTCATTCTGAACCTGGAGAGGTCTAGTGTAAAACTTCTCTATCTCGTTAAGTACTTTTTCCTTGAAGAGTTCTAAAAGTTCGTCTATAGGCATTGCTACAAACAATACAGGGTTGTTTTTTGACATTTTATGGTTACTTGGTTATATGGTCAGTTTCGACCGGATTAGGGTGGTCACATTGAGCGGATTTTCCAGCATATCATCATATTAGCAGTAGATTATAAGTAGTGGCCAGCATATTCCGAAGCTTTTTCCATGAATAGTTGAAGAAAATTATCTAGAGTGACTCTTCCAGCAGCCTTCAAAAACGAAACTATCTTATTAGTTTTTGGTTTTACAGCTTTTATACTTTTGTCGTTTGCTCTATCAATATAATTCTTGATTATATCATAAAGTTCTTTAAAGGCAAGCATTAAATTTGAATGCTCAATCTCAATAATTTCAAGATTAGCAACTTCGTTGTCCACTATATTAAAAAATAAAACGAATGGTAACTTCGAATCGTTATCAGTGATTTGAAATGCTCCAAAGAAAATTTCATTAAATGCTTTAAAAAGGGCCTTATTATTAGAGTGTAAATAAAATACAGACAAATCTTTTCCTGATAATCTATCAAGTTCAACAAAACCACCTTGGTCTTTTAAAATATCTTTAACGGCTTTGTCGCCAAAATCATAAAAGATAAATGCAAAGGATTTAGCTCTGTTATTATCTTTGTGATCATTACAAATAGTTACAAAGCGCTTTATAAACTCGTCAAAAGTATAGCCGAGTCCATTGCCTTTACCTTGTTCATATATTGGGACCATAATAGTATTTTAAATTGTAGACAACGTTGAATATCTCAGGCTGTTATTGTATTTTATAACTGTCCACCCAGAAACGCTGCATGACTTTTTGATAAATATAAATAATAACAACTAAAAATGCACATAATTCATCTACCTCAAAAACGACAGCACAAAGGAATTACCGCAGCTGATTGTTCTTCCGTCAAGCTAAAATTGGAGTATTACTTTTGTTGGCAACTTGTCTTCTCTTCTCCGATTTGAACTTCTGGGTTTAGCGCTTGTTTCAGCTAAATTTAATCTTTCTTCTTTACAGTTGATGTTTGGTCAATTTTTAGTTGTTCTTGAACACTTATGCCTAACATATCACAAATTCTGCTTCTTGTCTTATAGTCTGTGTCGAACATATACATGTAGTCAATTACAAGATTCTGTAAAACAACCATACTAAGTTTACTTTTTTCCATTTCACCCTTGTAATCTTCTATTAGTTCAATATGGGTAGCAATGCTAGAGTAACCCAATTTTATAGCTAAATCTATTAGTTTCACAGAATTGTAAGGTTGGGCCTCTAATGCTTTATCAAAACTATTTTTCAATTTATCATAACCAATTGCATTTGAAACTCTTTTTGTTATACCGAATGAAGTCATAAAGCAAAGTCTAAAAACATAATTTCTTGATGCTTCCTCAATTCCTTTTTCCAAACTGTGTTTGTCTTTGAAGTGTTTCTCCTTAATTATCTGGCTGATATGTTCAACAATATCTTTTGAATTTCTCTGCAGTAATTGTAAATAGAAATCAAGTGTTTTTAGTCCAACATTGTATGTTGTAGTAACTAAACTTAATTTCTGTTCACCGTCTAACTCTCCCCAATGTTTTTTTGCAACCTGACCCAAAATGTCTATAGTTTTTAATGCCCTTGTAATACTTGCAAAGAAATCTATGCTTGAAATATCATCATCTAAAGAGAAGTCGTCATTGTTGGTTTTTTCATCTTCGAGTTCCTTTTCAAGTTTTTCAAATTCTTCTTCATCTTGTAGTTCTTCGTTTCTTTGTTCGTCAACATTTACAATTTCTAATACCTGCTCGGGTATTCTTTCAACAAGTGAATTAATTTCATTTATGTCGTCTTGAAGACGTGCAACATTTGCTTCTGGAAATAAGGAATTAGCAATTTTTATTAATTCGCTAATGATAAAGTTGTCTTTGGAAAGATGTGTTACAAACATAATGATACTTGCATATTCATCACGAAAAACACGATAACACATCTTAGTTACAAGTTCCTTAATTTCTTGCTTATTGGCTATTTCATTTGCTATATACTTTGCAACAAAAAAGTAGTAAACGTATCTCTCTTTGATGTAAACTCTGCTATTTACATACAATAGTTTAGCGGCATCAAAAGTTTCAAGTATTGTTTCTTTTAGATAGCTCAAATCGTGTTTATCACAATACATTTTGTGAAATTCCTCAAACTCCTCCAGCGAAACATCTTTTACTTTTTTCTCAAAGAGGAAGAAGCAAAATTGTGTAAGATAATTATAGTAAAGACTTATTTCTTTTCGATCCTTTATTGCTTTACTAAAACATTCATTTATCAATACTTCATAGTAAAATCCGTGAATCGAATAATTAGGATTTTGAACATTACCGCTTTCAAGTGCTTGAAGAATTGAAAGTAAATAGAATGGATATGATGGGATATAATTTTTACCGATTATTGCTTTGATATGAGAAATGTATGCATCATTTTTTCTCAGTAGTTCGTTATGGTCTAAAAATCTTGTTTCAATTCCTATTGTATTCCATTTGTTAACTAAGTCGTATCTGAATTTTGGTCCGAATTCTAAAATAGCATAGAGCTTAAAGTTCTTGAATGCATCTTGCTTGTTTAAATTTTCAATTGGCATTAAAGAATTTCCTGTTAGAATAATATGATGAAACAATTCTTCTAAATTCTTCATCAATGCCGGCCAATACCTGTTTTTGCCTTTGGTTGCTTTGTGGAAATCATCAATAATTAAAATTACTCTTGTATCATCAATTTCAGAGAGATTAAAGGAAACTTCATATTGCTCAGAAATTTTTTGTTCTATCAGATTTTGTAATGTTTCAAGTCGAATATTTGAACCAACATCAGAGCCACTAATTATAACTGGATAAAGTCCAAGTTCAAAATACTTGTGAAAAAGGAATTTGCAACTCGCAGATTTACCAGAAGAATCATTACCAAGGAAGATAAATTTGGTTCCATCTACATCAATTGCTTCTGTAATAGTATTAAGATTATCGACCTTAACGGAGTTTGTTTTTTTTCCGTTATTTAGATCTTTCAAATCAGGTGCAATATATACATCTTCAAGGCATAAATTGTCTACCTTACTATGTGCAAAATTCGCTTCAAGATCATTTAAATATATTTTGAAAATTTCCTTGATTTCTGGAATTATTTGCCGTTGCTCTTTTGAAGATGATGCTGCAATTGTTGCAATTTCTTCTTTTAATTTGTCTTTAACATATCTTGTTAAATCCATTCTAAGTTTTTTTTCGAAATCCTTTGATGAATCAAATGGCTTATGATATGCTCCTAAATCTTCGATTTTCTTTTTGAAATCCTTAACCTTTTGTGCTTGCATCAAGTCAGCATCTTGAGGAATAGGCGAAGTGTTAAAGTAGAACATTATTTGAATGTCCTTTTTATCAGTATACCTGTCGTAAGCAAGTTGAAATTCTTCTTCTGTTCCTGAACCTGCTCGTTTGGTTGGAGATCCAAATTTCTTCCACATAATCCCAACAAAAATTTGATAGTCGCTGCCAATTTGTTTATTGATTACGGCCTGACCATCTTCACCAACAGACGGATAAGTATCATTTTCCCATTTCAGCAATTCAAGTCTGAAATTATCTCTTGAACCGATTGACTTATTGATTTCATCGACAACTTCTTCTGCTGCAAGTCTTTCAGCTTCAGTGTCACCTGGTGAAGCTAAGAATATTTTAAAAAGTCTCATACGTCTTACTTTGTTTTATTGGCAATTATTTGGGAAACTTGTTGTCCGTTTGTTAAATTGTTTTTATCCTATGTACTGCATTTAAAATAGAAAGTTATTATTTTAATAATCAGTCTAATTGCGTCTTTTTATGGTTAAATTATCTTAAAACGGATTGACTTCTAAAATTGGTATTTCTGCTTTAATATTTTACGATTCGATATTGATAAGTTTAAAAAAAAATAAACTATTGAAATATAGTTTATAGTATCGATGCAATTTAAAAAAATAATTAATATAAATGCTTTTAAATAATACTTACTTACTAAATTTTTCAACGGTGTACCAATTTCAAAATTGCCATTAATCGATTTTAGCAATATAAATATCCCAAAAATGTATTTTATTATATCCACTATTATAAATACCCTTCTTCTGCAAACGAAAAGCATTTTCCTGACTCAACAACAATCAAGTGATCCAAAAGCTTTATATCCATATACTTGCCAGCCTGCTGAATTTTACTTGTTAACTCCTGATCGGCCATTGATGGCTGAAGATTGCCACTTGGATGATTGTGGGCTATCATCATAGAAGTTGCCAACAGTTTCAGGGCAATTGAAAGGATTATTCGAATGTCAACTACTGTTCCTGTAATACCTCCTTTAGATGCTTTATATATCCCTAGAACCTGATTAGCCCTGTTAAGATACATCACCACAAATTCCTCCTGCATCATTATTGTATTTTGATCAAAACCACATAGCATTAATTTTGCTGCATCTGCAGCGGATTTAATGACTATCCGTTCCATTGCTTGCTTGGTTGGTCTATAAGATACACTTATCTCTGTGACCATATTTTTATTGATTGCTTCCATAATATAAAGATGTCCGGCCGGCCTAACTTCTAATAGGAAGTCGACCGTCCGGACGTTTTTTAATGATTAATGTTGTTATTGTAAAAACCAGCTGTTTGCTTTGCCATCCATAGCTTGCTGAAGACCTGAAACAAATTCACCTGCATTAGCAGCCCGCTCCAGGAAACCGTCTATATAACTGCTCTTATTTGCTCCTGTGAAGAGATTATATAACTTCCAAAGGTTTATTGAACCACTCTCGGACCTGCAAAAGGATTTATCCTTATAGTAGTCTTTGCAAATAGTATTGATCTGTTGATCTCCAAACTGAAGAGGAGGGATTTCCTGTTTTTGGTGTTGGCCAAGGTATTGATACAGTCTGCATCTGCCAATTAACTGGGCAAACTGTTTGTCAGACAGCTCATAGTCAACCCATGATCTCATTCCATCCAGGTAATTCATTGCATTGAATTGGGTCAGCATTTCATGCACTTTATTCATTAGTTCCTCTAAACTTGCCACCTTCAGATCAGTGATCAATCCATCCGTGGAGACACAAAGATTTGTGCAGACGGAATTCTTGTAGCCTACGAAAACCTTAAAATGCTCCAGAGTGCCCTTCTTGCTATACAAATTATCAAGGTTGTAAGCTTTCACACCGCCTACAGTAAGGGACAATTTATTACCCCCTATATCTTCTGAATAGGCTGGAATTTCAATAAGGAACATCAAACGTTCATAATAGAGCGTCTTCTCAGTTTCCAGCAAGTCAATTGCAGGTTTATTCCTGGCTTCTGGTGCTCTGCCCTTAATTGGATGAGATACTCGAGCTAAGGGGTCTGTAACATCCTCATACCCATAAATAAGGCCTGCTACTTCATATACTCCTTTAATGAAATCATAATGACTGATTAGTGGCTCATTGTCTTTTGCATAAACTGGTATGATATGCTTATGCTGCAAGTCGTGTAATGATACATCCTCCGTATTAGCCATTATAAAAGGCTTACGAATGGGAACTTCCAGTAGTTCCGTTTGTGGCAAGTGGCCAGTGTTGTTTAATAATACTGTTTCCATTGTGTTTTAAGTTTTGATGTGAAAAATTGGTTACTTGATTTGTGAGCAGCTCCATTTTCTTTTCTGTGAAATAGGTGCTATAGCTTTCCTGGTCATTTGGATTCAGCCTGTAGAGGTCCAGTAATTCTCCAATGCTCAGGCATGAATTGATTCTTTCAATGAAGGCTTCTTCTTGCTTCAATGGTGGTTCACCTTGTTTGCACCATTTTAGAATTCTATCTCCTATAGCTGTAGTGATCTTGAACTCTGGTTTATCCATGAAAAGCCCCGTCCTGTCTTTTGATGCGTTTACATTGTGCTTGATATCCAGATCAAATACAATTGTGAATTCGTAATCCATCCCATCCCTGGTTATACTTTTCAATCCAACCTTTTCAGGGACCTGTTTACCATTACGTTCAGTCAAAACATAATCCTGCTTACTCCTGATGGTTCCAATGATGTGTGCCGGACTTTGAAGGATAGACTGAACAAATGCATTGTGTCTGGGAGTTAATTTTCCCCAGGCTGTGAAAGAATTACCTGTCATATTGCTATGGATCTCCAGGATACCACCTGCACCATCCCATTCATGGGAAATGCTGTCAATGATTATGACTTCCTTCCCAGCCCTTTCACAGATTCTAATGGCCTCTATGAATTTCTCTGGGTAATAGGGGGCAGTAATATTGATTACTGAGAACTTCCCTAAATGTGCATACAGGGAGATAGAATGGTTCTCTGTATCAATTACAGCTATCTTACTCCAATCCTTACATAGGCCATAAGCCAGGAGCAATGCTCCCATGCTCTTACCAGATCCAGACGAACCTTGAAGGGTCATTTTAATCTTGACTTGCCGTCGTCTTGCAATTTTTAATTCCATGATTTTTGTTTTTAAATGTTTACTAATGCAAAAGGCCCAGATTTCTCCGGGCCTTTAATTGAATATTTATCTCTTTTTATTTTACCATAGTAGTGATTTAATAGTTAGGAAATGTAACCAGGTGTGCACCACTGGTTGTTGCGTTTTTATGAGATTACTAATGAAAAGTGCAGAATTGGTTATATAATGCAGCCCAGAATTTTTTTGTCTATGCCATTGAAAATATTCTGCTTTAAAATGTACTTGGTGAATTGTACTAGCTTTTATCAGACTCAGTGTTGAGAATAATCCTAATGCTTTAAAGACAAAGCATAGCAAACCCGTCATTAACTTTATAGGTTAATAAAAATAACTTCACAGATTATTTTCTCTTTTAAAATTTGAAATGGAAAAATAGATTCTGGTTTTGAAAGATCACATTTCTTAAATATGAAAAAGGGGGGATGGGAGCAGATTAACTTCATACTAGGGGTACTTTTGCATACATTCACTCTAATCTGCAGCATATTGTGTGAAAAGGATTCTGACTAAAACTTAACGTTAAAGTTGGTATTTTACTGGAGTATTCCTAATCTGCACTACTTGGAGAAAAAAATACATTATCAGCAATCCCTTGGTCTTCATACTTAGTAAGGTCAATGTTTCTAACAATAACAACACCGTCTTTGCTCATTGACATGATTTTACTTTCATCTTCAGAAAATGCAACAAATATTGTGTCCGTAATTTTGGGATTTACAAATCTCTCACCATGATCACCGAATGAAATTAATATCGAACCTGTTATTGCATTTGCTATGTATAGTGTTCCTGACTCTTTATGACCATATCCTCCTAAGGTCAAAGGCTCATAACCTTGTTCGGATAATGCAATAAAATTTCCGCTTGGACTGAAGCAAAGGAAATTCTTTCCCTTTATCTCTATCCACTTCTTGAAGGTGCTATATAATCCAGATGAACTTCGAACTATATTTTTTCTTAGTTCATCGTCATTATACTTAATTTGAAACAATTCTTCATCAGCTTTTATTATATAGGTATCAGGATTACTGTCATAAGTTGCAAAAAATCCATTCTTTGAAAAACCACAGACCCATGATGCATATCCAGGATATCGAGATAAATAGTTATCCTCAACAACAAGAGTTTTATTTTGGGAGTTAAAATTCAGCTTGAATAAATGGATTAATCCTCGTGATCCTGGCTTACCAACATAGCCAAAATATTTGTTATCGTATGAGAATGAAGCATAGTTATAGAAAACTAGATCTGGGGGAAATGGAATTTCTGATGTAACTTCAGTTCCGACTATTCCTATTTCAGTAAATAGCTCTATTTTAATTACTGTATTTGAACTAATATCTTCGTGATTTTTGACTCCTAAGTCTTCGAATTTTGCCTTATAAAGTTCAAATAAGGCTCTTCTATTTTCCTTAATCTTAGTCTTTGTTTCTTCGTCGGCATAAGATGACAAATCAAGGTCATTTCGGTATTTCACTAGAGCTACAGAATCTGTATATTGGTTAGTTATTTTATTAAAATACTTTGTTTTTGTTGAAACCTGTGAATAAAGTTGACCATCTGGACTGATAAATCTATAATGGTGATAGTTTGGAGGGGTAACATCCTTAAAAGTCAAAGGGTCTGCTATTTTTGCAGTTCTTGAAATATTGTCTTCATAAATTAGATTACCTTCTTTGGAGAAGGCAATGAACTTACCTGACAGAAATTTTGTTTCTTCACCTGTTTCAATATCAAAAAATAAATATTCTTGGGTAGTCTTTTGTAAGACAAGAAACTTTCCATTTGGTGAAAGATGAGATCCCTTGTAGTTAGTGACAGGTATTCTGACTTCAACATTAATAAATTTACTTTGCTTATTATCAAATTTGGAAAAATAAATAAAAGCATCTCTTCGTGAAAAAATCTTATCAAGTGTTTGGGATGTTGTTATTACTTCTCCAACAACGGCATCTTTGACATCTCCGTTTTTGGGATTTATTATTGTTTTGGTACTGCTCAGCATGTAGGACTCTTTAAATACAAAATCTGAAGCATCCTTAAACGAAGAGTGTTTTGATAATGATTCATTTACCTGTAAATAAAAGTTGAGATTTAATGAAAAAGCAGAAATAAATCTTGAATTCTGTATAGTATTCTTTTGTTTACCAGCAAACCAAATAACGCCATGCGTTCTTAAAAACCCCTTGTTAAGGACCTCTATATCTTCCAACACTGGAGTATTAAAATCATCAGTTGAAAATAAATCATAGTTATTTAAAGTTGTGGAAATTAGGATGTAGTTATTTTGATTAAAATTAGGAAGTATTAGAATGGAGGCAGTCAGACCTATTTCTTTGACTATCTCATTTTCCTTTATAAATAAGTATGTTGAATCAGTTTGAAAAAGAGCAAAATAATGATCTGAATAAACATTCGAACATAATTTGATATCTTTTTTTAATTCTAAATTCTCCTTGGCATCAATAACTACAAGAGAGTAATTAGTATTTGATGTAATAAGGGGCAAGCCTTTCCAATTATTGAAATCATTCTTTTGGTATGATATATTAAGTAATTTTTTTACTACTTTTTTGGTTAGTAAAATAATTCCGGAAGAAGAATTGAATAATGAATGAAAAGGATAAATACTTTCAAATTGCTCATCAATTGTAAGTGTTGTGGTGATGGAAGAATCCTTCTCGTTATCTTTCGGCAGTTTTCTTTCAATTAGTTCTTGAATAGCATTATCAAAATCGGACGATTCATTTAATATAAAATCTTTACCAATATACAAAAACCCATCCTGGGATAAATTTAATTTAAACGAAAGTCTATAACTAACTTCCTTAATTGCGTCAGTTAATAGATTCTTACAATTTAATGTATCATCTTTAAGTTGAAAATAATTCCCCCGATTATCAATAGCTACGTCTCCTTGTTTATCGAGCAAGTGTATTTTATTATCTTTTAAATTTATGAATGAAATAAATTCTTTACTATCTATATACAAATGATTGAGTAAATCGAGTTTTTTAAAATAGTTACCTATTTCTATATTTTGAATTTCTTTTGGAGCATTATTCGTAACTTCTTTAAGGGAATAACAAATTATTCTGTTTTCAATAAAATTATGGACCCACAATAGATTTTCATCACCCAAAAATAGAATCTCTTTATAGTTATTTTTTAACTCCCAAATAATTCGAAATTCTGCCAGGGAATAAAGAGCAAAATTTTCAATTATACCTGCACTACTTTTTAATTCTGTTCTGAAAAGAATGTGTTTTAAATCAATCTTTATCATTTCAGTAGGGCTTATATTATTCTCTGTTAACAGGCGTCCATTTGCTTCATCATAAATTAACATCCTGTCTTTCATTAGGAAAAAAGAATATGGAATTTCATCGAAAGTAAATACAGATTTTAGCTCACTTGAACCAAGCCTTATTGAATTCTTAATTTCTATGGATTGAGTGTAATTTTTCCCATCTATATTACACTTAGCCTCGTAAATTCCTGGGTCTTGAAACTCAGTTAATATTGTGTAATTACTTAGGCTTAAGTCAATAGTTTTAATAACAGAGCCTTCTTTATAAATTGTAACAACTTTACAATTGTTGTCAAAACGAATTAATTGAAATTGTGAGTTTAGGTATCCGCTGTAAGGGAATATTTTAAAAGGAACTTCTATCATGTGCAAGCGCTTTGAGATTTGAATTTTTATATCGAAATTCCCTTCCTTTATTATTATTCATTTACAAGGAGGTTGTATTTTTTTAGGTCATATGTTTTACTAACTACTAAGCCTGTATCATGAATCCGATTAGTTATATACAATATTCCTGAAGTCGAGATTTTATAATTTGTCTTAATTTTACCCTCTCCAGCTTTTAGAGGAGGTATTCCTACTAATAAATAATTCCCAATCTTTCTATTTTTTGAAGCTAATTCATTCTCACCGGCATATAATGTCATGGAAGCTTCTTCTTGTTCATCTTTAATGGTATTAAAATCAAGGGTAGTTTCAATTGGAATCAACGTCCCTATTGGAAATATAATACTTAATTTGTCATCCTTTATTGATTCTGCAAGTGTTGAATTCAATTTAATAGGCTTTTCCCAATTTAGTCTAATTCCTTCTTTTTGAAAGCTAATATTATCTGGAGTAATTTTCTTTGCAGCTTCATAGTATACTTGTTTGTTTGTACTTACTGCTTTTAAAAATAAATCATTTGATAGGATGTTAAATGAATCAAACACATTTAACCTTGTATCTTCTTTATTTACATTGCTGAATTCTAAAAGTGATTTTTTATTAAAAGTAGTTACTTCTTTTGTAGCCGTTTTCAATCGGTCGAAATCAGCTTGAAAAGCACTTAATAATTCCTTACAATCCTCAAATATGATTATATTTTCTTCATTTCTTTCTTCAGCATAATATGTCCAGTTGTATGAGCCATTGATAAGTATTTGATTATCAATTATACAATATTTATTATGCATAGGTTTTTCTACATCGCTTAAATATAAATGACCTCCTAACTTAAGAAACTCAGTAAAGTCGCAACCGTAGGGGTTAGAATTGATATAGTCATCGAGAATTATTAGCTCTACTATTACTCCTTTTTTAAGTTTCTCACAGAGCATACTGAATAAATCTTCATTAGTAAACCAACAAACAGCAACCGCTATATGAGTATTGGCATTCTTCAATGAAGACAAAATATGCTTTCGTATTGGGTTAAAATAAGGCTGTATATTCATAATTATTAGCTAATAGATACACCAATTACTTACCAAGAAATTAGTTAAAAGTCGAATTATCCGTCATTAATTTTCTCTATAAGCATACAAAGTTTTTCGTAAACCGGCCTTTGTATAGCTTTTGTAGTATTATAGTTTTCAATGACTTCTTTTATAGCATTAAACATTGCAGGTGCATATTGTATTATTGAGGCATGAACAGACCTTTCTGCGAAAAAACAAATTCTAACTCCTTCTTCATCTATTATGTCACCGTTTGCATCAATTCTCCATTCAAAATCATAATCCTTTTTGATGTCTACCATTACATTAAATCTATCTTATAATTTTTTAGTCACTTTTTTACGAGTCTCATAATCCCAAAAAAAATCAGTAACTAATTCAAATATGTCTGGGGTCTTTTTTACTATCCTTGTATAAAAAGGATCTACATTAGGATAAATCGTACAAATTAAGTCTCCATTACTATCCTTTATTAGGTCATTATCAAAATACCAACTCTTCATTTTATCTCGTTTTTTTAATCAAAAAAGGTAATTTAATATTCCCAATCAATATGGCTAACAGGTAGTTTATTGAGATCATCTCGACAACTCTTCCACCGAGGAAAATACTTATCCATGTAAGTTAAGAATCTTTCATTGTGAAGTCGTTCCAGGAGATGAACCAGTTCGTGCACAATAATGTATTCTAAACATTGAATTGGTTTCTTTGCCAGTTCAAGGTTTACCAGTATTCGTTTCTTTTGGATGTTACAGGTACCCCACTTTGTTTTCATTTGCTTCACACCCCAATCCTCTACCTGGACCCCGGTCTTCTTTTCCCACTTGGTAAGTATTTCCGGAATTATCCTTTTTAATTCTGCCCTGTACCATTCATTCATCAGGTATTGTCGTTGCTCCATGCTGCTTCCAGGTTTCACATACAAGTCAATGTAAGTTTTATTCTTTAGTTCCACTCTCCCTGGTTTATCTGTTTCCATAATCCGGAGCAAGTAACGTTTACCTAGAAAATAATGACTCTCTCTTTGTATATATTTCCTTTCAGTCTGACGGTCCTGACTGGCAAATTTCCTTTGCTGCTTTCTTATCCAGGAAAGTTTTGAAATAGTAAATAGCCTTAGCGTATCATCATTTACATTCTCAGGTGCTGCCAGCCGGACCCTGCCATGTGGTGGATAAACTGCTAAGTGAAGGTTCTTTATATCCTTCTTGACAACTTCCACATTTATATTTCCTATTTCCAATTGTTTCATTACTTAAACTCCTCCTGATTTTCTACAATGTCATAAATCCTGGATACTTCTGTTTCATCAATAATACCATACTTATTCAGTACTTGTCGTATGGTTATGCGTACAGCTTTTTCTTTTATGGGTGTGCCAATCCAGTTATCCGGCCTCGTTTCATTGATGGCATTGTATAATTCAATTGCCAGCACTTCATTACTGGCCAAGTTATCGTACAAAGCCTTCTTGGCTCCATTATCTAAAGCATTTGGATATTTGGTAGAAGCTTTGGGTTGTATTTCTTTTGCCAATTCCTCAATCTTCTTAAGGTATTCTTCATAGCTAAGTGCTCCTAATTTACGTTGTCTCACAAGTTCCGTTAACAAAACACTCATCTTCTCATAATACACAGGGTTAATTGGCATTTCCTGAGTAATGACCTTCCGCATATTTGCTTCCAAAGTCTCCGCCATAGCTGCAGGACTTCTTTTAATTCCATTTGGAAGTTTTCCAGTTGCATCTTCTATTCCTTTTTCAACTATCAGCTGAACCAATGTGGCTTCACCAAAATTGGACAAAGTACGACTGGGATCAGCACTCAGGTACATATCCAGTAGCTGCCTCATATCTGGTTCATACTTCTTCAAATCAATATAATCTGCACTGGCTATTTTAACAGCATTACGCAGTTCAGTATACTCATCTACTAATGCTTTTATCTTCTCTGGCTCTTTATCTGTATAACCTGCTTCTTTCATTTCTGACGCCACATTGTTATAAGCCCTAATAAGAGCAACAACGGCTTTATAAAAGGTGAGTCTTAACTCTTCTGTTTCTTTAAGCGCTTCTTTATCTTCTGTATTCTTGCAGAAATATTTTATGTATAGCTCCAACCCCTTGGGCTGTTCAACGGGCTCACATAATTGATGCAGGGTTTCCAGTGCATCTTCAAGACGTTCTTTTGCTTTTTCCAGTCTATCGACCAATAAACCCTTTACATCTTCTTCTTCAAAATTATCAAAAGCATCTGACGTATAATCTGAGATAGATTTGTTCAAGCTGTCGAACAGATTTTTATAATCAACGATATACCCAAACTCTTTATCTTCTTTTTCTGTTCGGTTTACTCTGCAGATGGCTTGAAAAAGTCCATGGTCCTGCATCTCCTTGTCAATATACAAATAGGTACATGCAGGAGCATCAAAACCTGTCAACAGTTTATCTACCACTATCAATAGCTGCATGTTGGCTGGTTCATCCACAAATTGCTTTTTGGCTGCCTTCTCAAAATCCTCACGGTTCTTTCCACCTAACATCTGTTGGTAAATTTCATACTGCTCTATCTTTTCTGTATCACCCTCTCCGGTGGTTTCACCTTTTGTACTATTAGCATTTGGCTCAAAGGATGTAATGATGGCACACTTTTTAAATCCAAAGTTTTGGAATATCTCATAGTACCGGCAAGCTTCATAAATACTACGGGTAACCAGCATAGCATTCCCCCTTCCGTCTTTCAGTCTGGGCTTAATACGAAAGTCTTTTATAACATCAAAAACTACTTTTTCCAATCTACTTTTGGTACTAAGAACCTTTTGCATGGTGCCCCATTTCTGTTTCAGTTCTGCTTTTGGCAAATCGTTCATACCCCTCGTTACTTCATCAAACCATTCATCTATTCCCTTTTGGTCCAGAACATGTTGATCAACATCCCTGGCTTCATACAATAAATCCAGAACAACACCATCAATTACTGCCTCATCAAACTTATAGGTGTGTATATATCTGCCAAAAATCTCTATGCTTTTTTTCTTATCTGCTTTCAATAATGGTGTGCCTGTAAAACCAATGAATAAGGCATCCGGGATTATATCTTTCATAGCCTTGTGCAGGTCTCCGTTTTGTGTACGGTGACATTCATCTACAAATACAAACAGATTTCCCTTTGGATTGAAATCTTTAGGTTTCTTCAACTCTTGTATAAATTCATTTATATCACCTTCGTCCCTGTTGCCAAACTTATGTATAAGTGTACATAGCAGCCATGGTTTGGTATCGTTCAACTTCAGCAGTAAATCCTGCCCACTCTTAGTTCGGTATATATCTTCATCCACTCCCTTAAAGACCTTCTCGATTTGTTCATCTAATTCAGTACGGTCAGTTATAATAAGCAGACGGGCATTGTTTATATTCTCTCTTATCCACTTTGCAAGCCACACCATCGTCAGACTTTTACCGCTCCCCTGTGTGTGCCAGATAATACCTCCTTCCTTTTTGCCAATAAATTTCTGAGATTCTTTTACCCCAAAATATTGGTTGGGCCTGCAAAGCTTCTTGGTGCCACCATCAAATACAATGAAGTTGTGAATGATGTCCAGTAATCTTTCTTTTTTACATAATTGAACCAGGTGCTGGTCCAGTAAGTTTACATCTGGGCTGTAGTCGTATTTATCTTCCTTCCACTTTAAGAAAAACTTTTCCGAAGTTTTTGTGGACCCATAATATAAACCCTGTGAATCATTTCCGGCCATCACCAACTGTACTGTAGAAAAGAATGGTTTTATAAAACGATGTTGCTGGTTATCCAGGTTTTGTCGTATCCCTTCAGTAACAGAAACACTGGCACGTTTTAATTCCAGTACTGCCAGTGCTATACCATTAACATACAGTACAACATCCGGCCTTTTGGTCTTTTCTCCTTTAACTGTAACTTCCTCAGCAATGGCAAAATCATTGTTTAATGGATTCTCCCAATCTATGAGCCACACTGTTTGAACATTTTCTCCTGCCTCTTCCCGAACTTTGACACCATACCTTAATGAAGAGTAAACGGCTTTATTTATTGGATACAGATCATCACTGACATTTAAAGTTGCCAGTTTTCGAAATTCTAATAGCGCTTTATTAATTATGGATTCATTATATTTTTTTGTTCCTAACAGGTAGTCCTTTAACAGAATCTCATCTATATTGCTATTCCCTTCCCGCTCTTCCCAATTACCTAAATAAACATAACCCAATTGCTCATGCAGTAGTTTTATAACTCTGTTTTGTGTTACTCGTTCTTTACGCATAGCTATACTTTGAAGAGTTTAAAGCTAACCTGGTACCTATAAAATTCAATATTCTTTGTCACTGATAAAGCTCTACGAATCCGTTTATCATCATCCAGTGCTATGATAACTCCCTTTACTAACTGATTTTCCTCTGCTAATTCCTCCTGTACATAGCCCATATATCTTTGAATCTGGCCAACTACCACATCACTAACCTTCCCCCTTTTCAACTCAACTACCAATAATTCCTTTTTGTCTTTGCTGATTGCGAGTATATCAATGGGACCTGTATCACTTGGATATTGTTGTCCTACCAGTTCTCCATCCTCTTCATAAATATCATAGTTTTTACCCAATTCCGTTTGTTTCCAGTTCTGAACCAGGAAATCTTCAAGATGCTTCTCTAAAGCAAAAACAGAAGGATCTTCAACTGTTGGGTCAGTAGAAATAATAACCTGCGGCCTGTTGCCTGCAATAAAGGTTTCAATTTCATTTGCATGTTTGGTAATCATTGCCGAAGTACCCTGTGAATTAGTTGAATTTCTTAACTCCTGACTGACTTCAGATCTTTTTATTGTAACAGGATACCATTGAACGGCTCTTCTATGCTGAAGTATACCACCAGGTTTATATTCATAATCTCCAGAAACTTCACCAACCAAAAAAGACCCCCTGCCATTTGGACATAAAAGAATATCTCCTCTGTTTATTCCTTTACCAATTGTCCATAATGCTCCACAAGCTAAACCAGCAGCAATTTTAGATTTACCAGGATTGTTTGCAAGAAAAATTGGAATAAACTTATGGTTAAAATCCCTCCAGTTTTCTGACAACTCATTAGTAAGGTCTATGTGGATGTCATAATCAGCACCAATAAAATTGCCTACAAAACATTCATCAGCATATTTACTTTTTGAACCCAGCATTATTTTAAAGTAATTCTTCATCTCCTTCTTTTGTAAATTTCCCAGTATATATCATTGAAAAAACTATCCGCTTCCAGCATGTTGTGCAAACCTAATTCCCGACAAATCTCTGCAATCAATTCACAATATTCTTCGTAATCGTCTCCATCTAATGATGCTGCTGACGCTTTAAGATAAACATCCCCCTCATCACGCAGAACAGTAATTGGATTTTTATTCAAATTGGCAAATCTCTGAGAATCGTATGTCATCATTATCTCAGTTATATAGTTTACACTTGCGCCCTCAATAGGACCTACCAATTCCTTAGCTGCGGTAAACAATAAAGATGGTGATAAATGAATGTTATCTCTAACAAATCTGACTAATTCCTGAAATTCCTGGTAATATGGATATACTTTTCTCCTTAATCTAAATAGGCTTCCGCTGTGCCACCACCTATCTTCCCCTTCTCTACCAACTAATTCATCAAGCAGCGGAGCAAAAATAGCTTGAGTAAGCCTGGGTGTATCTGCTATGGAATTTAACACATTCCTGGCTCCTTCATAATCCAATTGCCTTTCCGCAAATAATTCTCTTCTTCTGGCTGTATTAAATCTTCTAAAATGTTCCCGTAACTTAATATAGTTAAAGTCAAGTTGCCGCTTCTTACGTTGGGGGATCGCCTTCGACTTTTTATTATGACTCTTTTGGGCTTCATAAAAAGATTCATACCTTCTTATGGCTAATAATGTTGCTTCTTCTGACATTCTCTGGGAAAATAACAAGCTGAAAAACTCTGTTACATCTCTCCACACATTATCCTGAATAGTCCCTGACACAAATAATGAACATTCTATGTTTGAGCTAAGACCACCCTCAGTTACGTTTGCAGAGCCGGATAATAAAGTAAAAGTCTTTCCCGTCCTAAACAGAAACAATTTTGGATGAAACACTTCTTTTGGTTTAAGGGCATGTGCAATATGTAGTTTACAATTAGTTTTTGATAGAAATATTTTCCTGATCGTTCTTAATGCATCTGGCTCAGTTAATGCAAAATGTTGTCCGGCAATGATGGATACTGATTTCCCTTGTCTAACTACCCTTTTCAACGAAGGCAGTATTCTGTCCAATCCAGATGTTTTCAGAAAAGCCGTTGCAATCATGATCTCATCGGCACCTTCAATCAGTTCTGTTATTCTTTTATGATGATTTGGCTTTTTTTGATTACTTATGAATTGCATAATTTAGGTTTTACTAATTTAAAATGGTGTTTTAAACAAATCTTACCAAGATCCATAGTTTTATTTTACAAAAAACTCCTTTTCATCAATGATATAATAAGAGGATTTGCCATTGGCCTCAACTTCAGCCTTCCACATATCTCTGATAGCCTCAACATTGTCGTGCCAATAAATCATTCCACTATGCCAGCTATTCCAAATAATTTTATCAATTCTTCCTTTATGATAATACCAATAGAATTCTTCTGCACAAAGATTGAAATAATCTAAAACCGTCTGTTTCAGGAAGGTAGCATTTGGTGCCCTGTTTAATTGATCAGTAGATTTGTATTTCTCCTCAATCTCAAAAAGCGCATTATTTAGTTTACTATAGCGGGTATTGAAATCAGCAAACAATTCTTTCATCATTTGATCATGAGCAAGTTGTTTAGACTGACGGGAATAATAGTATGTGACAATACTACCTACTCCACCCAAAACCAGGGTTGAAAGCAATGTTGAATCCATTTTTAGGGTTTTATGATAAACAATTAGGGTTTCTTAATGAATTTCATTAGTGAATATATATCATTAATTTTATCCCTAATAATTCTTCCCCCGGAATCAGTATTAAACAAATCATATGGGATCTCAATCAACTTTATCCCATTTTGTGGCAGTATTTCTCTTCTGCGTTGGTCATAGATTTTACGTTGCTCCCCACGGTGTACTCCACTTACTGTTTTAATATGAGGCTTATCAAAATGGGCAACAGGTTTGGTATGCTGCTGTTCCCGGTATTCTATTACTAGGTTAAGTGTAGGATAATAAGCATCAACAGGTAATTTACTCTGCTTGCCAGTTTTATTTTTATCACCTAAAAGAAAATCAAACTTATGCTGGCGTAATGATTTTGTCCTAATAATTTCATCACATAAGTCAATCACATAAGTTTCATCACTGGCTTGTCTTTTTGTTTTGCTTGTAGCAAGGGGCTTTCTATTAGCAGTTGACTTTATCGGGATAGTATTGCTTGCTTTTGATGTAAAAAACCAATTCGTGTTTTTCTGTTTTCGTTGTGGCAAAACATAATGAATCAAATGCAATAGGTTCTCCTTATCCATTTGGCGTAGGATTTTATGAATGGGAAGACCTGCATTTTCATCTTTAGGAAAGATGCCTGCGGCAATAAATTGAGGCATCAGGTCTTTGACAGGAATAGGAGCGTGGATTTTAGACTTACTTAAATAATCATTTACTACTTTGTTAATAGCTGATATGGTAGCAGCGTTCACCATTAATTAGACTAGTCGTATTTTCCCCGTTAACAGTTGCTGAATCATGCCTCGCTTTATTTGCTTATACTTTTCAAGCTTTGCTTCCAATGAAGCTAATTCAAAATCCATATCAGATAGTTTGGAGGCAATCTTCAACTGCTCATTTGATGATTTTGGAATTGCTATTTCAAATTGAACTATCTGATGTGAATTGGCAGCTGTGAATGTACTGCCTTGTTCAAGTATTTTCCAACTTCCTTCCTTAAATATCATTAGATGAAAAAGAAAATTTCTTTCTATGCTTATCGGTTTGAACGCACATACACCACGACCTATACAAGATTTTTCAGTTGCAATACCTATTGTACCTACTGGTGCCCTTACTGTCATAATCACATCACCAAGCGCACAGGTTTTTGTAATCTGGCTTGTCCAAAACCTTACAATTTGTTTTCGATTATCAATATCAGCATTCCCTTGTATTAAGGGGATACCTTCTCCTTTGCTATTATAGTTTTTTGAATCAGGGGATTGTCCCATATTAACTATAACAACTTCTCCCAACTTCTTCATCTCCCAATCCTCTTTAGGTTGCAACAGTTGCTGCATAGCCCCTTGCTTGATTTTGCGTTTCTTGGCAATGAGTTTTTCCAGACTGCTGATAAGCGCATCTGCATTACTGAGTGCAGTAGCTATGGAGGTTTGTTCATTTGCAAGCGGAACTGGCACAAGGAAATGAATCATATCTCCGACATTGATATGCTTCATAGTTGTACCTGTTTCTATTCCCTTTAAACGCTGCCTCCCATTCATTGAATTGAAATAAAAAGAGTAGAATTTTGGATTACAGCCTCCTTTGTTTATTCTTGAAATGATTAGTGCGTGACAGTTTGAGCCTTCCAATTCTTTGGGAACGATAGTTGTCAAACCAACATCGCCGGTCTGAATGGTAAGTAAATCATCTTTACGCAAACATGATTTTAAATGCTGTTTATGGAATTCTTGAGTAACTCGTTTTATACCATTAAAATTGAAGGAATTTTCTTCAACATTATATCCTTGAATATACAAAACTCCGTCATCCGATTCAGTATATTGGGATTTAACGGTTCCGACAAATCCATTTGTTATTAACGAGGTTATATGTCTCAGCTCTTGCACTTGCCAATCTTCAGGTATAAACCCCAATTCTGTTTGTTTATATTTCTTCTTTACTTCCATGCAAATCCCATTTTAATCAGGTGAGCATTTACTTTTTCTTCCAGTGCCTCTACATCTTTGTTATGTTGTGGTAACGGTGTGTCATATCTTTCTGCCAGCTCTTTAATACGCTGTGTCAATCTCTGGCTGATGCGTTCCATTTCTGTTTGTATTGCCTTCTTTATGCTGCTCATCCATTTATCATCCACCACCAATTGCTTTATTTCATCTTCTGTTAGGGTAGGGTATTTTGTTAGTGTTTTATTATCCAGTTCTTCTGTATTCGTTTTTATCTGAGCATTCAATTGGGTTTGTTTTTCGAATAAAGAAAGATATAATTCCAATACTTCCTGTTCACTCAGTTCTTCCATTGTATTGTTATACGGTTCGGGATCTTCTGCTGCCATATTCACCACTTCAGCTGGCTGTTTTTTCTTTTTGGAAGCTGTTTCTTTTATTTCCTTTAACCTTTTCTGCACATTGGCTTTGTTTACTTTCTCAATTACGGTAAAAAAGCCTTCTTCACCACTGTGTTCTTCTTCCAGTTCTGTTAGCTGAGCTGACACGGCTTCCCTATCTGCTTCCAGTTGCTCCAACTCTTTTTTCTCTTTGGAGAAATATCGGTCAATCACCAGGTATGCCGGAATAAGATCACATGCCCAACCTTTGTCTATCTTGTTTCCTTTTTTGTTTTCAACCAATACACGGTATACATCTGCTTTCCAACCATCAGCAGTAATAACATAACAATCGTCCTGCATAGTATCAAGATACCAGTAGTTCATCAAGTGCTGGTACACATCATACTTATCCTGCAGTGGTTTGTTACTATAAGTTGTCAGTAAGTCTTCTGAAATTTGATGTATTATTTGTTTGGGTTTAAAGCCGGGTTGTAATTGTTTCAGCCTAATGGTATTACGTTTTTGCCATTCTGCAAACACATTATCCATCTCACCAATAAACGAGGTAAACTCAGGATGGTTAAAGATGGTTGTTTTTATATCTTCTTTATTAACTATTAGCTTACTGTAATTCTTACGGTCACTGGCAAAAAACAGTTGACTCTTTAGTGTAGGGTATACCTGCCAGTAATTATTTAAAGCTTCTAAATCAGCATCAGGGATACCTCCCAAAAGATGGGCTTCAATATCCTGAATATCTTCCTGTTCCTGGCTATCAATGTAGCGGGGTATATTGAGATTGTAATCGTTCTTTGGATCCTTTATTTCAGCCAATGTAACAAACTTGCCGTACTTGGGAACTTCTATTTGATTATTGAATACATCTACAATCTTATGTATGTCCTGTTCACGTAGGCGGTTTTTGTTCCCGTCTTTCATAAATCCTTTTCCTGCTTCTATCAGGAAAATGCCTTTTTCATCATCAGGCAAATCTTTCCTGGCTTCTGCATTTTCCTTGTCAATCACAATAATGCAGGCTGGTATGCCGGTTCCATAAAAGAGGTTGGCAGGTAACCCTATAATACCCTTGATGTATCCCTTATCTATGATATTCCTGCGGATTGTTCCTTCTGCTCCACCACGAAACAAAACACCATGCGGTAAAATAACTGCCCCTTTACCCTTACTCTTTAGGGACTTGATAATATGCAGAAGGAAAGCATAATCACCGTTTTTTTCAGGCGGTACACCAAAGCCTGTGAAGCGGATAAATTCATCTTCAGCAGGATTGAAGCCCTGCATCCAGTTGGCTAAAGAGAACGGAGGATTTGCAACTACATAGTCAAAAGATTCCATAAAGCCTTTGTCATCCAGAAACAGAGGATTGGATAAGGTGCTTTGACCTTTTTGTATATCCGCTAATGGGCTGTTGTGCAATATCATGTTCATTTTTGCCAAACCAGCGGTAGCCACTTCTTTTTCCTGGCCATATAAGGAACCTTTTCCATTGGCTTCATCAAAGGCCTTTAGTAGGAGGGACCCTGAACCGCAGGCAGGATCGTAAAATGAAGTTTTATTAGTTGCGTTCTTTATGCATAATACTTTTGCCATGATCCTGCTAACTTCTGCAGGTGTGTAGAATTGGCCTTTGCTTTTACCGGATTCAGTGGCAAAGTGACGCATCAGGTATTCATATGCATCTCCTAAAATATCGTCACCCTCTGCTTTGTTTTTGCTGAAGTTTAAACCATCCTGTTCAAAAATGGAAACCAGGTCAGTAAGACGGTCAATCATTTCCTTACCTTTTCCCAATTTCTCTTCGTCATTGAAGCTGATTACATCAATCACATTTTCCAGATTGTTTGCTTTTGCAAGCTTTCCGATTGCTATATCAATGCCTTCACCAATATCTTTCTTGCCTTTAAGTATTTTAATATCATCAAAGCTACCACCAGCTGGGATTTCAATTAGGGCATTAGTGTCGTTTGAATACTTATCAGATACATACTTTAAAAAAAGAAGTACTAAAACATAATCCTTGTACTGGCTGGCATCCATCCCTCCACGCAATGCATCACAACTTGCCCAAAGAGAGGAGTAAAGTTCAGATTTTTTGATAGCCATAAATTCTCAGGTAGTTTGTGGTTAAAATCGATGTAGCAAATATATGGTAATAAAAAAAGCAGTCTTGAACTGTTCTTTAATCAATTGGCAATTGATATAGGGGGCTCCAGCAGATCAATTTTGAGTACCACCCTGTAAACAGGGTTCTGGAGTTCTTTCTTCTGTATATAGAATACTATGACCGCCCATATTTTCTCTCCCTTAAACTATCATCGACTTCATTACTTTTATATAATACTCGATTACCCATTTTGTAACTTCTTAGCCATCCCAATTTTGTCCATTCATTCAAAGTTGGGAGTGAAATATGCAGATACTCAGCAACCTCATTCCTGCTCATATGTCTGGAAGTTTTTAATGGCTCTGGCTTTTGAATTTTTTCATTGATCTGTTTTTCTACCAATGCTTCAATCCTGGTAAGTAACTGGTCAAGGGTAATACCTTGGAGAATGATTAATTGTTCCATTTTTTTTGGTTTAACTTACATATAAAATATTTCTTAAGCTTAATTTCAGTAATTTAAACTATACAGTTATGAAAAAGTTATTGGTTTTAATTGCCCTCATTTTCACTACAACTTTTATAAAAGCACAAAGCCTTGCCATTAATACTGATGGTTCATCAGCCCATGCAAGTGCAATGCTGGATATTAAAAATCCCAACAAAGGGATTCTAATACCACGAACATCTTCAGTAACAAGGATAGGAATTGCTGCGCCTGCAAATGGATTGTTAGTATACGATACTACAACAAATAGTTTCTGGTATCATAATGGTACAATATGGACTGAATTAAGTCAGGGCAGTGGACCAGCATGGAATATTTTGGGAAATAGTGCTACAAATGCTGCATTAAATTTTCTAGGAACTACAGATAATATTCCACTTAGCTTCCGTGTTAATAATCAAAAAGCTGGTAGAATTGACTCAACATATTCTAATTCTTTTTTTGGTTACCAATCAGGCAACTCAAACACAACAAGTAGTAATAATACTGGACTTGGGTTTCAAGCCTTGTATGAATTAAATGGAGCAAGTGGAGGATATAATACTGCAATTGGTTCCTTAGCACTTAAAAATAATAATGCATTTAGAAATACTGCTGTTGGAGCTCTTGCATTAACTACAAATGGTAGTGGAGAATATAATAGTTCTGTTGGATTTCAGGCATCTAATGCGAATACAACTGGATCAAGGAATACAGCAATTGGCGCATTGGCTCAAAATGCAAATACAACTGGTCATGACAATACTGCAATTGGCTACGGGGCTGTTGATCATAGCTCATTAGCAAGTTATAATACAGGTATTGGATCAGCAGCATTAGCGGGAAATGTGACTGGGGAAAATAACACAGCTATTGGTTCTAATTCCTTATTTGGGGGAGCATTTTTTAACACTAACGCAAGTACAGCAGTTGGTTCTCATGCTTTATACCACAGTAATGCATTTGTATTTGGTAGCTCATCTGGAAATGTTGCAGTTGGTGAGCGTGCTATGTATTCAAATGGTAGCGGCTCAAGTAATACAGCTATTGGTACCAAATCAATGTATTCCAATAATAAAGGAGGAGGTAATACAGCTTTGGGTGATTTCACTTTATATTCCAATACAAATGCAGAATTAAATGTTGCTCTTGGTACACAAGCATTGTATACACAATCATATGATAATGGAGGTATTACTTGGCTTTCTGAAAATGTAGCTGTTGGCTATCGATCTCTTTATAATAACCAACCTACGTCTATTTCAAATGGGTATCAAAATACAGCAATCGGTTCTCAGGCCTTATACAATAACACGATTGGAATGCAAAATTCTGCTCTTGGATATAAATCACTTTATGAAAATACTTCAGGGCTTTCGAATACAGCGTCAGGAATTAGTTCACTACAATATAACACAACAGGCAACTATAATGTAGCTACTGGTTCTTATTCATTGTATTCTAATACATCGGGATTTAAAAATGTGGCTATAGGACATTTTTCCCTTTATTACAATTCTACAGGATTTTATAACACTGCGATTGGCACCGATGCAATGACATTTAATACAATCGGAAATTACAATACCGCCATAGGTGAACTATCTCTTCAATTCAATACAACTGGTTCGTTTAACACCGCGAATGGGAGGGCTGCATTACATGTAAACACGACTGGATCTTCTAATACAGCTCAAGGGGTATATGCAAGTCAATCCAATACAACTGGATTTAGTAATGTAGCAATTGGTAGCCACTCCTTAAACCAAAATACTAATCGCAGTAATTTGGTTGCAATTGGAGATTCCTCTCTACTCAATAATGGAATTGGTGCTACAATTCCAATTCATGCTACCACAAATACTGCAATAGGGTCAAAGTCATTATTTTCAAATACTACAGGATATGAAAATACAGCAAGTGGATATCAATCTTTATATTCCAACACCATTGGGTATCAAAATACAGCTTTTGGAAGGTCTGCACTTCGAGCTAATGTTACTGGCGTTGAGAATACTGCATTTGGTGCTTATGCATTATATAATAATGTTGGGAATAATTACAATGTCGCAATAGGTGCTAATGCTTTGTTTAGCAATAATACTTCTGGAGAAGGGAATGTAGCAACTGGCGTTCAAGCATTATATAAAAATACATCTGGTGCATTTAACATAGCAAGTGGATATGGTGCCATGAATGAAAATATTAGTGGTTCACAAAATGTAGCATTAGGGTATGTAGCGTTGTATCTAAATACTTCAGGGAATAATAATACAGCTTTAGGAGTATCAGCTGGGTATAATGCTACTGGCAGTAATAATGTTTTTCTAGGTTATAACGCGGGGATTGCTGAAACAGGCTCAAACAAACTATATATTTCCAACAGCAACACAACTTCACCTTTAATTGGAGGTGATTTTTCAACAGGTTCTGTTTCCATAAATGCCTTACTTACTTTAACACCAACAACAGTACCTGGTACTCCAGTTAAAGGGATGATTTACTTTGACAATGTCACAAATAAACTCAGGTGTTATGATGGTACTATTTGGAATGATTTGTGGTAAAAATCAGTTTCCCTTTACATAATCACCAGGGGATGGAGGCAGATCGAATGCATCAATGGCCATAAACAAGTACTCTGGAGTCCTTATTTGTGTATATAAGTAGATAGATAAAGCAAAAATCCATATTTGTCCTAATGAATATTCCCTGACAATTGAGTAGCCCCTTTCAAAATAGAGGTTCCCTTCATAGGATTTACCAGGGGATAAGAGTAGGGCTAAGTTTCATCCTCGATTGGAATTAATAATAACATCATTTTTTCTTCTGGTGAAGCAGGAATATAAGGCTGCGCTGGATTTAACTTAAAATATTATTTTGTAAAATGCTTAAAATATCGTATATTCTTAATATAAGTTTGGTCTATTTTTGGACCCCAGACTTCTTACCCTGTTGAAAGGCAAGAATAAAAATTCCCCAAGAGTGTCTATCCCCATATTTCAAAACACTAATTGACAGTATTATACGTGTGATCCCTAGTTAGGAAGCTTGAAAAGGCCAGGGCTATAGGACTCTTCCCACGTTGCTTATAATAGGAGTGGATGCCACCTCATTAATGAAAAGTTTAGAGTGGCCCAGGATGTCAGAAAGACCTAAAGTTTTAAGACCATGGTTGATCTCAAACTTCTACTTCAAATATTAGGTTGCTTCAATTACGTTCACAGGCCAAAAATTTATTTTTGGTTTAGCCCTGCTTTTAAAATTAGTTAAGTAATTATTTGAAAGTAATATCTAAATATATTATTTGGGTAGAGTTTTGTATGGAACCCAACCATTTCTTCTGTTAATTGAGGAAATAAACACAAATTTGAATGAGTTTATCAAATAACTGGTAAAAGAAAAGGACAGCTTTGTAGCTGTCCCTTTTTTATACGGCCGACCGAATTCTTTATACAACTCCGTCGTCCGTTTTATCATTATCACCTCCTTCATCCTTGCCATCTTTCTCACACTTAACATCCTTTAACCAATCTGACAAAGTACTTTTTGCTATTGTATGCCCTTGCTCCTTTAATAGCTTTAGAATTTCACTATTACTTTTCCCTTCTTTTTTAAGGGCAATAGCAAGTGTTTTTTCAACTGCACGCTTTTCACTACTTGTAGTAGAGGTTAATTTTACCAACTGATCAAAAGGAATACGCCGACCTGTCATTTTAAAGCCAGTAGCTTCATCATATTCCAACTCGTAACTACTTCTTTTATAAAGATCTTTTAAGTAATTTCCTTTTACAATGCAGAGATGCTTTTTAGAAGCATCTTTATAATCCTGCCTCAACTCCATAACTAATCTGGCTTTACCTTCAAAGCCTTGGGAGCCAATCAAATTATTCTTACTTGGTGGCTTTTCTTCCGTACGCTTACCAGTATGATGGTTAATAATAAAAACGCATTCATGTTTTAAGGCCAATTCCTGAAACTCTTGCATAAATGCTCTTACTTTGTTAACCTGATTCATTTCCCCACTGTATAAATCAGCAAAAGTATCTAGCACAATAGCATCAGCCTTTTGTTTTATTAACTCTTTATCAAGTGTATCAATTAGGTCTTCTGTGCTAAATAGAAACCTCACCTTTTCTATCTTATCCTTTTCTGCTTCCTTATAAATTTGAAGCCTGTTTGATATTGTATATTTGTCGTCTTCAGTAGACACATAAATGACGCTTTTATGCTTGGCATCAATTTTAAATCCTAAGAATTCATCATTCAATGCAATATCCATACATAGCTGTAATAACAACCTTGATTTACCTAGATCACTCATGCCGGCCAAAGCCACAATGCCAACTTTTGGTATAAGGGGTGTAACCAAAGTTGGTTGTTCAATAATTCCTAATGCTAAAAGATCAGCCCCATTAAACATTAGGGGTTTTTCTTTTTTAGGAATAACTCTTTTAACGTCTTCAACAGACGATACCAATTCCTCATTCATAAACTCTAATTTAAAAAAGGCCGCACCATTAGCACGGCCCGTTTAATAATCATCTTTCTCACCACATAATCATCCCTTCTATTTCAGGTCAATCATGGTCGGTATGTTCCATGACCCCACTCGTTTAATTTTTGTTTTGCCTACCGGCTTTCATCGTTCCCTCCTGGTTTTTGTAAATGATTATCCAGCATTTTGTTAACCGCCGATAATCTGTAATAAAATTTGTTTCCCACTGCACTAAATCCAATTAATGCCTGATCTCTCCAATTTTGAAGACAACGCCTGGATACTTTCAACAGCCTCATAACATCTTCCGTACCCAGTATTGGGTCTTCCACATACGTCTGTGCTTTCTTTAAAGCCTCCAAAATTTCTTTCATCCCGTCAACAACTACTTCAAGTTGTTCGGGCAACACAATAACTCTTTGCATTTAATATTAATTAAACATTATTAAATGGTTAGACACTTTTTAATTTAGACACTTTTGGGAGCAGAATCATCCTGCTGATAAAAACTGAAAGCCTTTTTGACAGGCTGAAACCGGAGATTAGTCACTTTTGATAGGAAATGATGCATTTCATATACTGCAGAAGCAGCGTTGTGCAAATGTACAAAAATTGTACCAACGAATTAAACACTGACATTAAATACATCCATTGCTTTATCCAACTCTGAATTTATAATTTTGGCATATATCATTGTTGTTTTTAAAGAACCATGTCCCATAAGCTTACTTACATATTCTAATCTCATGCCTTTTTTTAAAGCCCTGGTGGCCCATGTATGGCGTGAGCTATGGAAAGAAATATCTTTTTCAATTTTAGTTTTCTTAATGATCTCTTTAAGGTTTTTATTAGCGTAAGCTGTATTTGAGGAAATTGCTTTAAATAGTATTTCAGGTGAAGAGTAATCTGTACCACTTTTTAACAGCGGGAAGATAAAATCTGTGCTTTTTCTCTCCTGATCTTTTGAATAACTTTCTATTATCTTAATTGCTACAACCGGCAACTTTATGGAAATTGATTCTTTAGTTTTTTGTGTAAAAATCCTAATATGGGAACCATCATAGTTTGACCAGCGTAATTGTAAAAGGTCCGAAATTCTGATTCCACCGGCATATGCGGCAAAAACAAACATATTACGATGATGGGATATTACAGTACCCTCATTTAATTTTACTTTCTCAATTTCCAGCAACTCTTCTTCAGTAAGATATTCTTTATGCGTCTTTTCCCATGACAACTTAAATTTTGTAAATGGGTTTTGTTGTAACTCAATTATATCTTCCCTTACAGCATCGTTAAATACTTTTCTGAATATTTTTAAATTGGAATGAATAGTGTTTGGTGCATTACCCAAATCATCCCTTAAATAGCGTTCGTATTTCTTTAGGAAATCCAGATCGAAATCTTCGAACATTAAATCTGAATGTTTTAGGTAGCTTTTCAATTTTAAAAGCGTGGCATTAACTTTATCATGCGTACCGGTTTTACCCTTTGCTTTAAGGGCAGTTAGATATTCTTCCATGAAATTTATTAAACTGGCAGAAGCTTTCCCCATTACAGCATCTTTAATTTTCCTGCTGGTTACTGATTTATTCTTTCTTTCAATATCTACTGCCGTGGCTTCTGCATCAGCCATTTTTTTTGCGATTAATGCATTAACTCTTCCTGAGTTTGGGTATTGAGGTTTCACCCGTAATTTATCTTTATTCCATAAATTCGGATGTACTTTAATACCAAGGGAAATAAACTTTGTTTTCCTTCCTTTAATTATTCGAATATAAAGTGGCATTTCTCCCTTTTCGTTAACCTTGTTGTTCTTTAACATTAGTGTTATTGATGTCATATTTTATGATTTAAGTTTTAATATTCAATTGTGCATTTTGGTACAACAAATGGTACAACAAATGGTACAACAAATGCTGCCTTTTTATGCTTTTGCTTGCATTTGCCTGCAAAGTTATTTCAGTCTAATAGGTTGAAAAACAGTAGAATGAGTGAAAACTAACGCAAAGGAGTGCAGTTAGAAAAGTCCCGTCCGGTCCGCAAATCCCCTGGTTAAAACCGGGGGATTTTTAGTTTAACCTGCCCAAAGCCGGGCCAAATTAGTTTTTCTTCGCTTGCATTCTTGTCTTCACTAATGCAAATATCTTTTAACCTTAATGATTCGAATGGTTCGTTAAGACATGAACCAGTGCTGATAGTAAAACACCCCTTGAATCAGGGTGAAATCCCCTTTTTATATTTTTCAGCCAAGAACTATGTTTGCTCACTATTCATTAAAAAAAATAAATACTATGAGCAAGAAAATCAAACTAATGACTACAGTTTCATTACTGCTGATCTCTCTTTGTTGTGCTGCAGGTTTAAAAAAAGACGCCCCTGTGCACAGCAATGCAGTACCTGTTATTACTTCAACGGTAAATATTTATTTGAAGAGTTCGGATAATACTGTTGATGCCACCATTATCAGTTTCCCGGTAGATATTGCAGACGGGGAATGGAATGCATTTATCTCTGATTTTAAGAAGTATTTTTTTGATGGTACACCACAACGTTTGCCAGTATACAAGATTAACGGGACTTTGTTAAACGGAAAAGTTCAGAACACCCGGCTGAACCTCAAATTCGCCCAGATTGCATTCATTGTACTGGAAACAAAAAGAACTGCTACCTATACATTAACCTGCACAGCTAATCCTTCCAGGATACCAGACCGGTACTGGTGCTTTTATCTGAATAATACCGGTAAGACACAAAATTACCTTGCAGCATCAGGCAGGGGCCTGGATGTGATGAACGCTGATTTTGAATTAAACCATTTAGCGGGCACACTCCCTGGCAAAAAGGAGTATATCATGTACACGATGTGTGGCCAGGTGTCTACTACCGTATGGATTGACTGGAAATATGTAAAGGCAATGCAACATGTTACCAATACAACAATTTGAGCTGGTGAAGACACGAACCAGGGCGGAGGGCAGGTCCCACAATTGGCTTAGTTTTTTCGTTTCAATATTTTAGTCGCGGGACCGCCTGAAAAGAGGTCTGGCACCATCACGGTACCACATTAAACTCAATGGCCGACAACAGGTAGCTGTAATTACCGGCCTGGGAATTTGCAGGGTTATAAGTGCCGAAATAAATGTGATAAGTACCTGGCGGCAACCAGATAGGAAAGTTGTTGGTAATTGTGGTAGCTGCCCTTGAAAAAGCCACTCCATTCAAAAATAAAAAATAATTACCCGGTGAAAAAGTTATGCTTTCAATTTTAAGTACTTTGTCGGCGGGTACTACGAAAGTACGCAACAGTACGGTATCTGCGCAATTGGATGAGCAATTGGAAACGGAGTCAGTGAATATGGTTACCACCCGGTTGAATTGTAAATTATTCTGCGCCTTAACTGTGTAACAACAGGCAATAAGCAGGCAGGTTGCGAATATCTTTTTCATAATAGCATTTAATTTAAAATCCCCTTGCAGTATAAATGAGCGTATTCTGCCTGTCGGTATTTATGGCAGTGGTAATTAGCAGGAGCCAGGCAGCGCCGTTAAAATAATAAAAACCGGCGTCGCCGTTGGTCTGGTAAATGAGTAAACCGGTTGCCGGGGTAACAATTGCCGATTTTTGTAAGGCCGTCATCCTGGGAATAAGCAACCCTTTTACAGTACTGCTTACATCCAGTATAGCAGTACTGTCTGCTATTGCTCCGGTATTATTGATGCTTACCGATTGCGAATATGATACAACATTAAAAAAAGACACAATTAATAACAAAGTAATTTTTAATAAATGGTGCTGCATGGAAAAAGTATAAAGGGAAGCAAGATACAATTTTTAGTATACACTATAAACGATCATACTACCTGCTGGTTTAACGCCTTTCAGCAGGATATGAAACATACCAGATCGCGGGAAAGGCCGTTGCAGCCTACGGTGGCTGGTATGCCTGTGGCTGGGAATATTTTTATGTCATTACAGGGGTGGGAAACCGTTTGTGTTTGAGTGGTATCGGGATAACAACAGAAAGATAAAGATTACCACTGGAAATAGATCGTAGTTAAATGCCCCCTGACTGATTCGTGTCTTATAACCAGGGCATTGGTATATAAAAGCCAAAATTCATAATTTTTACTACCGGTTGGTTACAGCACCAACCGGTAGTAAACCTTTTCTAATACGCAACAACTAATCCGGCTTAAATACAAATAATTGCAGGGAGGTTGCCGGGGATAACATCCCTATTGAATACAATGGTCCCTGTCCCTTATCTTGAATGAGCTGAATTTATCACCAGAGCCGAGCGGCCCCATATCGGTGATGTTCCAGCAATTGTTGCCATTGGCCCGGTACATCCATTTTTGACCGCTGTAGTTGATATTGATCCACCCGGTTATACAGGATTTAGCACCTATTTTCATGGAAGAGATCCGGTCGTTCCAGTTATAAGCACTTATGGTTCCGGTAAAGGGGTCTTCTAGGTTTTGGCGGGTAAGATCAGCCAGGTCTAAATCCGTGGGATAACGTAAGAAATAACCGTCAAAATTGCTGTGCTCAAAGAATATAACCTCGTCCTGATAGGGCTCGGGCGGCAGGTTGTCGGGATAAGCCAGGCTTTTAATGTGGCTGGCCTTGTCGTTGAAATTATAAGCGCTCAGTTTGGGTATCCTGCGTTGAGAAACCCCGTTTCCCCTCAGGATCAAACAATAACCGCTGTTGTTGGGATGCTCGTAAAGGATGGCGCAGGCATTCCTCCCGATGATGACGGAAGATATTTTGTCGTGCCAGTTCCTGTTACTTGTTCCCACAAAAAAATATCCGAGATCCCTGTACTCCCCGGTTGAATTGAGGCAGATATAAGCACCAGTGTAGTTATCATTCTCATAGAAACAAACCTGGTTATCGTTGGGTACAAAGGCCTGTGCGTTCGAGATCAAAGAAAAGAAACCTGTCAGCATGAAAACAATCAGTATTGTCTTGATGCGGTAATATGACTTTTTCATAACAAATATTTTATATGTTGAAGGTACAGTACAGCAAATGTTATTGCAATGATGCTCATCAACACATTCGATGATTTCTCTTTATTCTCAATATCATCAGGCCGGATGTTGCTGAAATGGATTCCTTGCTATCGCAATACGGGTTGTGGTGTTGAATATATATTGCCGGCTGTTACGCCACCGGAGAGAATGGTCTTTTTGTCACCACCTGATATGGCATCACAACGTGTGTCACAGCGGGGTTTTCGCCAACCAAATCTTTTTATTTAAATTATCTTTTCTGCGAAACCCTGCCTGCCGCTAGACAGGGTTTCACACAAGCGTTTTTTTTTATTTTAGAGCAAGCTGTGAAAACCCCGCTGGGACGAAAGATTTGTAAAAAATCTTTAATTATCTTTAAATTTCAAAGTGCAGGTTTATGAACAGATCTTTTGCGTTTTTTATAGTGTTTTTTTTATGTTGTTCAAACAGCAGCTTTTCACAAAAAGCAGCTTCTGTAACTAACAAAAAAGAAGTGGCAGCAACCCGCCAGCCCGCTTCCGGTGCTAATGTGATCTACGATACGATCCAGCCTGGTTGGGTACAGGCTGCACCGGGTAAGATCATTGGTTACAAGGATCTGGTTATTACCGATAACATGGGAAACATGTATGCAAGGGTTGATGCCGGCACAGGTGGCAGCAGGTATTGTTATTTTAAAAATGGCCAGTGGGAAATAATGAATATTGGCGAAAATGATGTGAAATATATACACAAGGATATTGCCGGCAATCTGTTTGCCATTTTAAAAGGATCTAAAATTTATAAAAAAACAGGCAGCCAATGGAAATATATGGCAGGAGATACCAATTACCTGCTTGATATCAGTATTCAGGCTGCCGAAAAATTTTATGGTTTTAAAAAGCAAACCGGAACAGATAAAATCATCATGATGCACTGGCAGGGAAAATACTGGGAACCGGTAATGCATGCAAACGGTATCCTTACATTTACAAGGTTCCCAAGAATGGTGACCGACAAAAAGGGCAGGGTTTATTTTGCTGATCTTGATAATGGTATGGGCAAGGCAGTACATTGCCTTGCCGGTAATGTGTTAAAAATTATCGGCGAAATGCCGGAGGAAGTTGATGTATTAGGCATAGATGACGCTGGTAATCTGTATGCTTACGGAGAGGAGCGGTTTAAAGGTTATTTTAAAAAATGGGATGGTACTGCCTGGAGCGATTTTGGCTTTCCCGCAGGCTTATCAAAATATGTTTATCCTGTTATTGAATACAATTCCGGTACCATACATCTGGAAGGTTTAACTGATGACCCTGCCAGTAAACTGAGGGCCTGTTTTATATTACAAAAAGGAGCCTGGGTGAAGACAGGTAGCTATGATTCTAAAAGGGAAACCGGGCCTCCGATCATGCTGCAGGGAGAAACATATGCAGTCCATAGAAACAGCAGCCTGCTCTTTAAAAAAGAAACCGGCAGGATAGTAAAACGTGAGATCTATTTGTTCACCTACCAGGAGGGGTTAATGAATACTACAACGCTTAAAGAATTAATGAGTGGATTCAGGCAGGTAAAAGAAGGAAATAAGTATGGTATTATCAACAGTATAGGTGAAACCGTTATTTTTCCTGCGGCAGACCAGATCAGTATTTGCAAAGACCCCAATAGCATCCTTAGTTCCGCTTATGCATTTGACCTTTTGCTGAACGGGGCACATTATTTTATTCCGGTACACACGGGTAAATACAATCCTTACAGCATACCGGCAGGGGCCCGTGAAGAAGTGAACGATAAATGCAAAGCATGCAATGGAAATGGAACCGTGGGTGGTATTAATAAAACAGAAACCGTGGCTGGTAAAAAGTATGATGGTTATACGTCTACTACAACCAGGCCTTCTACAATGGGAGGTTATCAAACCACCACTATTACTACACCGGCATACCAGGAACCTTCTACAACAAGGGTTACAGGTAAAACAGCGATCGTGAAATGTATGAAGTGCATGGGCAAGGGAAGTTTTGTAAAAGGATGGAAGGATCTTTTAGAATACAATGCGGTAACTAAAACTTATGCTAAAAAGCGGGTAGATTATACTAATTGATTGTTATCATTTTTCTTAACCGGTTTAATTTATGTGTTGGCATTGTGTCTCAGCGGGGTTTTCGCCAACCAAATCTTTTTATTAAAATTATCTTTTCTGCGAAACCCTGCCTGCCGGTAAAAATGGTTTCACGCAAACATTTTTTTAATTATTGAGAAAGTTGTGAAAACCACGCTGGGACGAAAGGGCGAAGGGTTTAATCCTTGCCATTTTTAGAAGGCTTCGTAGCGTCTCTCCGCTTCGGAAATGACATCACGAAACCTTGTCCTGCCCTGCTGAAATCTGGCTTGGCGTTTAATCGCTTCAAATAGCTTCTTTCTCCCAGAGGAATATGCGCCTTCTCTGGATTCGATGAGGACTGAGTGGATGTATCCTCTGTGGACGATTCAGAGATTGGTGTGCCTGGTTTTTTGAAACCGAGCATTTCATCAATTACATTAAGCATTTCATCTATTGTCAGCCCCGATGCGTACTGACTGGATTGCTCGGGGTTTGCATTCGGTGTAGTAGATACCGCTGGCTTGGGATGGCTTACTTTGTCTTGTTCGGAAGCGATTTTGTTCGTTCCTTTTTGATTTGCTTTTGACATGGTATGATATTTTTAAGGTTAAAAAATTCACGCCAAGAAAAATGTATGAGGGATTTAAGTTTTTAGTTTGACTGAAAGCCCTCATCATTTTACCACCGTTCAGACTTTTACTGTCGGTTGGTATCCATTTAAGGATTCTTGATGTTGGAATAAAGGTAAGGAAAATATATAATATTGGAAAATAATTTGTAGCTTCCTCTTTACTTAAACTAATGACATTTGTATAATTAACCCTAAAAAATAAGTCATGTCAGATATTGAACTCTTAACAGAAAAGCTGCTTCAGTTTCGTGATGAAAGAGATTGGGCACAATTTCATAATCCGAAGGATTTAGCCTTAGCTATATCAGTTGAAGCTGGAGAATTATTGGAGAATTATTTATGGAAAAAACCAGAAGAAGCCAATGTAGAGAAGATAAAAGAAGAGTTAGCAGATATTCTTGCTTTTTCTCTTTTGCTTGTTGAAAAATATAAGTTTGATGTTAAAGAAATAGTACTTGAAAAGATTAAGCGGAATGGAGAAAAATATCCGGTTGATAAGGCTAAAGGAACAGCAAAGAAATATACAGAGCTATAAAACATTTAACCTGCTTTAATGATAGTATACCAATCAAGTAAGAAAGATTTTTTGACTAATGTTGCAGATGAGTGTATCGAAGACATCATACGAGATACAGTAAAATTACGGCTTAACATGAAGGTTGGTGAAAGTGAATATAATTCGTGGAAAGGTTCGTTAAACTATATGTTTCATATTTTAAACAGTAACCAAATTCCGGATGATGCAGGTGTTGCTATAGAATATCGTATTCCTCAAACAGCGAAACGGATTGATTTCTTTTTGACCGGCCAAGACGAAAATGGTATTGATCATGCGATTCTTATCGAATTAAAACAATGGCAGGATGTAAATATCACCGATAAGGATGCTTTAGTAACAACAAGATTTAAGCACGGATTGAGTGAAGAACCACATCCTTCCTACCAGGCCTGGTCTTATTCTACATTTTTAACTGGCTTTAATGAAGTTGTATATAATGAAGATATTCGCTTAAAGCCCTGTGCCTATTTACATAATCACACAGATAATCAAACAATCACCAATAAATTTTATGCTGAATACCTTGAAAAAGCACCAGCCTTTTGTAAAGGAGATAAAGTAAAATTACAGGAATTTATAAAAAAATATGTGCGGTATGGTGATAAAAGCAATATCATTTTTAGAATAGAAAATGGACAAATTAAACCATCAAAAGCGCTTGCAGACAGTATAGTAAAGATGCTGAAGGGAAACCAGGAATTTATAATGATTGACGATCAGAAAGTAGTTTATGAGAATGCACTTGCTTTAGCTAAACACTCTTCTGCAGAAAATAAAAATGTACTTATAGTAAGCGGTGGGCCCGGGACAGGTAAATCTGTAGTGGCAATAAATCTATTAGTTGCCTTAACAAAAAAAGGGTTACTGGCACAGTTTGTAAGTAAAAACGCTGCACCCCGTGCAGTATATCAAAGCAAATTAACCGGAACAATGCGGCAAACAGAAATATCAAACCTTTTTAAAGGATCGGGTGCATTTGTTGCCGGCAACAAAAACATCTTTGACGCTTTGATAGTAGATGAAGCACACCGATTGAATGAAAAATCCGGGATGTATGGAAATCTAGGTGAGAACCAGGTTAAAGAAATAATTAGTGCTTCCAAATTCTCCGTCTTTTTTATTGATGAAGGCCAAAAAGTTACTTTAAAGGATATTGGAACCAAAGATGAGATAAGAAAATGGGCAAAACTTGAAGGCGCAGCTATTCGTGAAATGGATTTAAGTTCTCAATTCAGGTGTAATGGTTCAGATGGTTATTTAGCCTGGCTTGATCATGTACTGCAAATAAGAGAAACTGCAAATACTTCTTTGGAAGGAATTGATTATGACTTCAAGGTGTTTACTTCGCCTGTTGAGTTACGCAATGCAATAATCGAAAAAAATAAGAACAATAACAGAGCACGTATGGTTGCCGGCTATTGCTGGCCCTGGAACAGCAGAAAGAAAGCAAACTTGTATGATGTTGTAATACCGGAGTGTGATTTTCAAATGAGATGGAATCTTGACAAAGATGGAAGCTTATGGATCATAAGTCCTGAATCAATAAATGAAATTGGATGCATCCATACCTGCCAGGGTTTGGAAGTTGATTATGTAGGCGTTATAATAGGCCCTGATCTTTTATTTGCTGATGATAAGGTATTAACAAATCCAGCTGCCAGAGACAAAAACGATAGCACAGTTAAAGGGTATAAAAAGTTAATTGAACAAAATCCTGATGAGGGGAAAGCAAAAGTTAGGGCAATAATTAAAAATACTTATAGAACCTTAATGACAAGGGGTATGAAAGGGTGTTATATTTATTGTACTGACAAAGAGTTGGAGAAATACTTTCTCTACTTCGGTTCGTGAAGACACAAACCGATTAAGCGGATTTTAAAAAGAATTTTTCAAATTGATAAATATATTTATCTTCGTGTTATCATCAAGAATCCTTAAATGGATACCAACCGAGAGCAACAACTCCACGGTGGTAAAACGATGAGGACTTACAGTCAAAAAAAAATGTAATTCCCTCTATTAATTTCTTGGTGTATATTTTTTAAACTTTAAAATGTATACATTATGCTTAAGCGACCAGTAAGGATACTTCAGGTATCCAGGAATATTAACTATCCTAAAGAAGTGCATATAGGTAACAACAAGTATTTAGTTGAAAAAGGATTTTTAGGCATTCACAAGCAAACCATTTATTCATCTCAATTTCAGCGTGCCCGGGATTTTGATAGAATTGGAATTCATTTTGAATATACGGGGATCTTTAACATAAAAGGGAAGATGCTGGAAGTTGAGATCAAATATTATATCTGTTTTGGGCCTTTAGGGGATCGCCTCAATCTGGATGTAAAATTTGATGGAGAAGTAGTTGGAAACTATCATGCTTTGCGGTCATATTGCGGCGGCGGAGCCAATGGCAGTTGGCCCATAATTAAAAACAGCAATTGGCAAATCGTGTTTAACCTGGAACTGGTAGAAAATTCAGAAGGCGAAAACAAATTTTCGATAGAATATTACGAAAATCTTTTTCCGTCATTAACAGTGACTGACAATATTAAGGATGTTGACAGCATGAGATTAGTAAGAAAAATTTTCATTAAAGAATACACTTTTGATGAAATTCAGCAATACAAAAGAACATACTGGGAAATTTCAGTTATAGACTCCATCACAGGGGACCACCTGGGAGTCTTATCTTATTGTGAATACGTTGGGTTTAAGAAATATCACTGCTCCGTTTTTGGAAGTTTTGAAGGAGATGAGTGGAGGCGTTTGAGAAAAGATCCCTGGATAGGATATTCAAATGCTGAAAGATGGCTAACTACTGTTGAATTAAGTAAACCAAATGGCGTTGAAAGGGAAATTCTGGCAGGTATCTGCCATATGACTATAAATAAAGAAGAGTTTAAAAAATTGATTGGAAACTAAGAAATGAAAACTGATTCGTTTTTGTCATAGAAATCCAAGTCGAAAACTAATGGGCACAACTTGTCTTCCGCCTCGGTTCGTGGCACACGAAACGAAAGGAAAAGAAAGCAGGGTTACCGTTTCGTGTGTCAAATGCCTTGGTTCGAGTCTCACCGAAATAAGTTGTTTCGTGTGCCACGAACCAAGGCGTGTTGTTTTGTTTCATGTGCTTTTTTCGAAAACCCCGCTGGGACACAAACAATGTTATGCAATGGATAAAAAATTTTTACAGTAAGGCGTGGATTTTTGATTGCTCCATAAAATTGTAATATCTTACTATCATCATTTTCTGACAACAGTTTATTCTTTATAAAAAAACCGTTTTATCGATGAAACAAATTCTTGCAATTATTGCTTTCGTACTGGTTGGCGCTGTGGCCGCCAAAGCCCAAACCACCGGCGGTCCTGTCATGTCTTTCGACACCGTAACCATTGACTACGGTATCATTGAAAAAGGCAGTGACCCAATCCGTAAGTTTAAATTCACGAACACTGGCAACGAGCCACTGATTATCAAAGCGGCGCAAGGCTCCTGCGGCTGTACGGTACCTACCTATCCGTTAGAGCCGATCATGCCCGGCGAAAGCGACTACATCAGTGTACGTTATGACACCCAACGAATGGGTGGGTTCATAAAATACGTGACACTGACCACCAACGGCAAATACCGCGATACCCACACCCTTACCATCAAAGGTGAAGTGAAAGCTCCGGCTACGCAAGAGCCGCTGCCAGCCAGTTCCGGCGGTCTCAACCACAATTAATGGAACTCCGCCCCGGTTCGGCACTCGAAACGAAAGGAAAAGAAAGCATAGGGTTACCGTTTCGTGTGCCACTTTTATCGGGAAGTGAATTCAGGGTCATTTTAGTAAACGATAGAGATTACGTGCGTAACTCATTGGGCCAGGGAGCTATTTTTTAACAGCTTACCGATTAATTCCCAGAGCAGTTTTTACCTGGGCAGTAGCATCAATTGCACCATAAAGTATGAATTTTTTGTCGAGGATACAGCTGTATTCATTTTCTTTCGCTACTTTTTTCAAAGCCGCTTCTAGTACTTCGTACAAAGGTTTTGTCAATTCAAGTTCTTTTTCCATTAACATTTTGTCCGCATTACCAGCTTCTTTTTGAATTTTTTCTTGTTTTTCTTGAAGCTCTTGTTTAACTTCTTCTTGTTGTTGTGGAGTCAATTCGCCTCTTTCAACTTTATCCATTGCAGATTGATAAAAAGCCTGCATTTCTTTTTCTTTCGCTTTCAATGTTTTTTCCAATTGTTTGCTGTAGGCTTCTTTTTCTGATTTTGCACGATTGTATGCAGGCATTTGAGTAATGATGTCATCAGCATCGATATAGGCAACCTTTTGTGCGTTAGCACTGCTTCCAAAAGACATTAATGCAATCACAACTAAAACAGGGATTAAGTTTAAGATATGCTTCATATTGACTTAAAGTTTAGTGCAAAATAGTGAAAAAGATTAATCAATCCCATCCTCTTCTCAGACGACCTGCCTGTAGGGAGAAAGGGATGCTTTGGCTTCGGGATGATGTCCCAACTGGCTTGAGTCTTGGGCGCCCCGATGGCTATCGGGGTACTCAACGTAAACATCAATTTTTGAACGTGATCCTGGTGGGATCATGCGTATCTTCAGTTCTGCCGGTTTTCCGATGGGTATGGGGACAGGTGTAACGGGGGTTAGCAAACGAAAGAAAAGGAGGGAAATACAACTAAACTCGCTATATTCAACTTGCCAAAATGCTTCCGCCTCGTGGCACAAGAAACAAAAGGAAAATAAAGCACGGGTTACCGTTGCCACGAACCGGGGCGAAGGATAATAAAATCGGTTCCTATGATACCTGGCAAGTCAGAAAGTTATACTGTGTTGCAATTAATATTGTGTGTACATTTATAGCAGGATGAGCCTTTTTTCACAAACTCCCTTTATCGGCAACCCTAAACAGTCATAGTGAGTACAGACAAACTTATATCACATTTTGACAATTACCTTCCGCTTGACGAAAAGGAAAGGGAAGCATTGATTAATCGTGTAATTGAAAAAAATATCAGGCGAAGGCAATTTATACTGCAGGAAAATGATGTTTGCCGGCATTACACCTTTGTTATTTCCGGGCTTTTTAAAATGTACGCCGTTGACAAAAACGGAACAGAACATAACTTACAGTTTGCTTCGGAAAACGAATGGATCAGCGATATTGGTAGTTTTCATGCTGACAAGCCAAGCCGGCTTTATATTGAAGCAGTAGAACCATCGGTTATTTTGCAAATGGAAAAACAGAACCTGCTGTATCTCTACACGCATTTTCCAAAATTCGACCGGAATTTCAGGGTTATTATAGAAAATAAATTCATTGAACTGGAAAACAGGGTTTTACAAAACATCAGTTCTACAGCAGAAGAACGTTATCAGACATTTTTAGACCAATACCCTCAACTTTCTAACCGGCTTCCAAATACTCAAATCGCTTCCTACCTTGGTATAACACCTGAATTTTTAAGTAAAATCCGCAACAACATCACTAAAAAGTAATTAACCCTTAACATAGTTTAAGGGTATTTCTTAAACTTGTTTACCGGTGGTTCACGTCTGGTTGCTTCATCTTTGTGTTGTAATTAAAAACTTAGCAAAATGAAAAAATTAATAGTTCCAATTTCTTTTATCCTGGTTATGGCGTCTTGTCAGGATCAAACAGAAAATAAATCATTATCAAACAATAAAAAACAAACAGAAATGAACGCAACTACAGAAAAATCAGCCATTGAGAAATTATTATTTTCTTATCGTGACGCATTAAATAAGTCAGACCTGTCAAAAGTATTAGCACTCTATACGCAAGACGGAGTATTTATGCCTGCCAATGCACCAACAGCCAAAGGGCAGGAACAATTGAAAGATTCCTATGCGTTTGTATTTAAAACAATACAGTTAAATATTGAGTTTTTCATCGAAGAAATAGGCGTAAGTGGAGATAGTGCTTTTGTATTGACCAACTCAAAGGGCACAACATTAATTCATGCAACTGGACAAACTGTTCCGGAAGAAAACAGAGAGTTATTTGTATTGGCTAAAGAAAACGGACAATGGAAAATTGCCCGTTATATGTTTAACAAAACAAAATAATCAAAAGGAAAATAAGAATTAACCGGGGCGAAGCAAAGCGGTAGTATATTTATATTTCGGGGCAATACAACTAAACTCACTATATTCAACATACCAAAATGCTTTCATCATGAAAATACTGCGTTTACTAATCATCTGCCTCTTGCTGGCTTCCTGTAATAACAATGAAACCACGACTGGTGATGATGATGCTGTTGCAGGAGAATCCGGTGCAGAAGAGTCCGGTAATGCGGAAGGCAGCAGGAAAGAAAATTCAAAAGGTACTTTATACCTGAGAAGTTATATCGTGGGCGGACTCAGCATTGACTGGTTGTGGCTGGGTAATGATGGCAGTTTTGTGCTGAACCCTGTAAGGGGCGCCAACCCCATTGATATGGCAGCGGAAAAAGAACAGAATGCTGCCAATGCGGGTACCTACACCAAAAATGGCGATGTGATCACCGTTACCTACTTCACAGGCAAAACAGCAGAATGGAAAATGGAATACCTGGATGGTAAGCTGAACACGATTGACGGCTGGTTTGCCACTCCCCAGGAGGGCCTGCCGGATAACTTTACACTCAACGGCAAGTTTACCGGAAATTTTAAGGTGGGCTATGTGAGCAAACAACAAACGTACAGCTTTAGCAACGACGGCACCCTGGTACTAACGGGTATGGCTACCGTAAATGTAAATGGTGACGGGGGCACCGCTACCGGTGAAGCGGAAAAAGGCAGGTATACCATTGATGGCAATACCCTGCACATCCGTATGAACAACGGCGACCAGTCGGTAGCACTTATTGGTGTTATCCCCGGCGATAAGCCCAGTATCATCATCAACTACACGATGTTTATGCAGTAGCGGGTGTGTTAACCCCAATCCACACGGTGGATCTGTCTCAGCGGGGTTTTAGCAACCCAATGATAAAATTTTAAAATTATGCTTTTGCGAAACCCTGCCTACCGGCAGGCAGGCCCGATGCCAGAAGTCTCTAACATATAAATATTCCCTCCTTGTGCACAAGGTGGCAGCCTTATGGCTCAGCAGATCATAACTTCGGGGTTTCGCACAAATATTGTTTTGTTTCATGTGCTGTTTGCGAAAACCCCGCTGGGACATATAAGTTGTTTCGTGTGCCACGAACCATGACGAATGGATATTTATGGGTATTTTTTTGGCTAAATTGTCTTTTATGGGTATATTTGGGTAATAATACGGGTAAATGATCAATACCAATTCCATACACATCACAGCTCAGGTACTTTCCATAGTTGCAGAAATAGATGAATTTAAGGGTGCCTGGAGGGCATTGGGCCAGCTTGCGCCGGAGCAACTGCGTTCTTTAAAACGGGTGGCTACCATCGAAAGCATTGGTTCATCCACCAGGATTGAGGGCAGCAAGCTGAGCGATCAGCAGGTTGAGGCATTACTCAGTAACCTGGAAATACAAAAATTTACCACGAGAGACGAGCAGGAAGTAGCAGGATATGCGGAAGTAATGAATACGGTCTTTCAGCATTATACTGAAATTGCGCTGACAGAAAATTATATAAAACAACTGCACCGGGATCTGTTGCAATACAGCGAAAAAGATAACCGGCATCGTGGCGAATATAAAACGCATACAAACCATGTGGAAGCTTTTGATGCAGCAGGTAAAAGTTTAGGGATCGTCTTTGAAACGTCCAGCCCTTTTGATACACCTTTCAGGATGTCGGCATTAGTAGCCTGGACAAATGAAGCTATAGACAAAAAATCATTGCATCCGCTTTTGATCACAGCAGTTTTTATTGTTGAGTTTCTTGCAATACATCCATTTCAGGATGGCAATGGAAGAATATCAAGGGTTTTAACTTCTTATCTTTTACTTTCCTGTGGGTATGCATATGTTCCTTATAGCTCACTTGAATCTGTTGTAGAAAATAGTAAAGAAGCTTATTACCTCGCTTTGCGGCAAACACAGGGAACACTACAAGCAGAAAATCCAAACTGGCAGCCCTGGATTGTTTTTTTTCTAAAGGCGCTTAAGCAACAGAAGCAAAGGCTGGAGGTAAAAGTAGAAAGAGAAAAATTATTGTTAGGTCAATTGCCCCAACTATCCCTTAATATCCTGGAGCTTGCCAAATCGAGAGGACGAATAACGATCAGCGATGTAGTGGTTTTAACCAATGCCAATCGAAATACGATCAAGAAACATTTGGAAAATCTGGCAGGTTCCAATCAACTGGTTAAGCATGGTGCCGGCAAAGGGTCCTGGTATGCTTTTGCCGGTAGCAACCTGCACCTCGCCTCTGATAAGATTCAATTGATCTGAAGACTAAGTCAATGCCTTGGTTTGTGTCTCACCGAAATGAGTTGTTTCGTGTGCCACGAACCAAGGCGAAGTTATTTCGTGTGCCAGAAAAAACCAGCGGCAACAAAATAAATCACCGGCATACGGTAAGTATGCCGGTGATGATTTTTAATAAGATACCCATTCAGAGAGCTTATTTGGTTATTTTTTCACTTATAAAATTCACTTCATTTCCATTAGCCGCTGTTAGCTTGTAAAAGCTTGTGCGGGCTTCATCTATATTCCATTCCCGGTTTAAAAAAGCCAGTTGGCTAAATATGCCGGTAGGGTATGAGAGTACAAGATCTGTAATGTCTGCGGGAGAACTCCAGGTGCCGGTTTGGGCCAGCAAACAGTTCCATACATGGGCGTTGCCGGATGGATAGGTGCCATCAAAAGTAAAGGTAAAGTCATTGAATTGATCAGTGATGTCCACGCCATTTTCACGGGCATAACTGATGGTGAGATTCTGGTTTAAAATAGAAGCAACACCAGGCGAAGGTTTACCTGCATCGGCTGTAACATCTGTAGCTGCTACATTTGGAACCTTTATTATTTCTGTAATTTCGGTCTTGCTGCAGGATGTATGTAGAAAGCCGAAAAATACAACGGCGAAGAATAAATTATAAAGTGTCGTTTTCATGATATTTATTTTAAAATGTTATTGAATCATGTTTATTGGTTGTTGCCTTGTTTACTGTTTTTTACCTGCATAAAGGTAATTGCAAACCCTTTTTTTTACAGTAATCCGGGTCATTGTCATCATTGATAGTAATCAGTGGAAAATTTTTACAGCCGGATGTATAGCATTCGCCGGTGAGGGAACAACCAAAGCGGAACTGAGCACATTTTATATTAATTTAGTATTTTATCACATTAACATGAATGTGCGTTCCGGTTGATGTGCTCAGCAACCGGCAGCAAACTTCAGTAATTATTTTTCAAAAACTATATGGCATCACTATCACATATACCAGGCGCAACAGGATTACCTTTAATTGGCGATACCATTCGTTTTTTAAAAAAGCCGCAGGAATTATTTAATAAAAAACAAGCGCAATACGGCAATATATTCAAGTACCGGATGTTTGGCCGGGAGTATGTTTGTATCATGGGCGCAGCCGGCAACCGGTTTGTGCTGGTAGAACAAACAAAACATTTTAGCAGCAAAGACGGATGGGTGCTGATCAATGAATTGTTTCATGGCGGATTGATGCTACAAGACGGGGAGGAGCACAAACACCACCGGGGTATTTTGCAAACAGCTTTTAAAAAAGAAGCCTTACAGCAGTATGTAGAAACCATGAACCCTTTGGTAAAAGCATACACCCAAAAAATGGTACAGCAACGGGAGGTTACCGTATTTCCCTGCATTAAAGAACTTACTTTACAGCTGGCCGGAAGCGTTTTTTTTGATCTTGATTTTTCAAATAACCTGCAGCATATCAACCAGGCCATTATTAATATGGTGCAGGCATCTATTACGCCTTTTCATATTAACCTTCCTTTTACCACCTATGGCAAAGGCATGCAGGGCAGAAAAGTTTTACAGGCTTATTTCTCTACAATTATAAAAGAAAGAAGGCAACAGCCCGGCAATGATATGCTGAGTAATTTATGCGGGGCAACCGACGAAGCAGGCAATACGTTGAGCGATGATGAAATTATTGACCACCTTATTTTTTTTATTATGGCAGCACATGATACCACTGCCAGCTCATTAACCAGCATCATTTACGAACTGGCCATACATCAAAACTGGCAACAGCAATTACGTGAAGAGTGCAGGCTCATACACCAGGATACTGTTAGCGATGGCAGGGCCATTCACCAAAGTCTGGATGCCCTGGAAAAAACGGGTTGGGTAATAAAAGAAACCTTGCGCCTGCACCCGCCACTTATCCTTATTCCCCGCAAGGCACAAAAGGATATGCAATTTGAAAACACCCATATACCTGCAGGCACCAATGTAACCCTGTTGCTGTATCATAACCATAATAACCCCGCGTACTGGAACGATACGCTTGCATTTGACCCCCTCAGGTTTTCTGCCGAAATAAGTGAACACAAAAAATGCCCGCATGCTTATGCGCCTTTTGGTGCAGGGCAACATTTTTGTTTAGGCCATGCTTTTGCCGATCTGCAGATGAAACTGGTGCTGGTTCATTTATTAAAAAATTACAAATGGCAGTTACCCGCCGGTTATCAGCCGGTTTATACGCACATCCCTATTCAGCACCCAAAAGATGGGCTGCGGATGCATTTTGAAGCCTGTTGATTTGTTTCTGTGTCTTAGCGGGCCTGCCTGCCGTCAGGCAGGGTTTTCGCAACCCGATCATTAAATTAAAAAACTTCGCTTTTGCGAAACCCCGCCTAACGGTAGGCAGTCCCAATGTTATATTAATGTTCCCACTCTGGGCATGAGGTGGCTTGATGGCTTAGCAGTTCATAAATGGTTCGTGTGTCACGAACCAAGGCGGAGTGGCCTGATGGCTTAGCAATTCATAAATGGTTCGTGAGACACGAACCAAGGCGGAGACACGAACTAGGGCGGAGATGTTCAAATATGTGAATCATGCAAATTTCTGACAGAATTACGTAAGGCTTTACTGCGGGCCTTGAGCGACCTTTGGGTAATCATAAAAACTAAAAAATGAAACTATTAAAATCAAAATGGCTATCTGTAAAAATGTACGCAACCTTTGCCATATTGTTTGCCATTGTACTGTTACAGGCCTGCGGTACCACTAAGTATAATTTTTCTACATCATCCGTAGTTCCTGCTGCCCAGGGTTCGGTAAAAGTGAAGTCAGACAAGAACAGCAACTACGGCATCGAGTTAGATGTAATGCGGTTGGCAGATCCAAAAAGACTTAGCCCCGCCAAAGAAATGTACATAGTGTGGATGGAAACCGAACAGAGCGGAAGAAAAAATATCGGACAGCTGAAAACATCCAGTAGTTTGCTTTCCAATACACTTAAAAGCTCACTGAAAACCGTGTCAACTTTTAAGCCTGTGGGCTTTTTTATAACAGCAGAAAATGATGCAAATGTTCAATTCCCCGAGGGGCAGACCGTGCTAAGTACCGGATCGCTTTAGGTAATTAAACTGTACAGTTTTAATGAAATTACGTTGTTTTTAAAAAAGGGTAAGGTGTAAAAGGCAATGTGATCCAACGGTTTTTTTTTACAATATATTTCCACTGTACAATTGTCTTTGTTCAACACCCTGGCGCAGGGTTTCGGACAAAGACTTTTTTGTTTCAAGTACAGTTTGCGAAAACCCTGTCTGCTTGCCCCGACAAATAAAGACTATGTTCAAAATGGTGAACAAGCCAACATTGCCCGGTTCGTTTGTATCAGGACGAATGTTGAAAACCTGAAACGGAAAAAAAAGTTGTACTTTTCCTTTAAAAAAATTAAGGTATGGCCATTACACCCGAACACGGAATAGAAGATACGCTTGTTCAGTTTAGCGTGAAGATAAACGGAAATGAACTGAATGAAACTTACGGTATTCAATCAGTATATGTACATCATGCCATTAATAAAATATCAGTAGCCAAACTGGTATTTACAGCCGAAGTTGAAACAGATTCCGGCAATATTCAATTTGCCGACAGCGACGTTTTTACCCCGGGGAATACCCTGCAGATCTTTGCAGGATATGCAGGCAAAGCAACCGCCAGCATATTTAAAGGGTTAATTGTTAAGCATACAGTGAAGCTTGATGCCGAAAGCCCTTACACTTTTACCATTGTATGTAAGCACGAAGCTGTAAAGATGACCTATAATGCAACAGAAAGGTATTTTGAAAAACAGACCGATGATGCAGTGATCAGAAACATCATTGGCGAATACGGGATCAGTTGCGCTGTAAGCCATTGTTCGGAAACGAATGAAAGCATGTTTCAAAAAATGTCAACAGACTGGGATTTTATTTTGTCACGGTCTGATTTCAACGGATTTATCGTTACCCTGGATGATGATTCCGGTGTAGTAATTGCTGCACCAAAACTTTCAGGTGATGCTGTATTAACCATTGAAGCAGGTAATTCCCTGATCTCGTTTGAAGGAAGCCTGGATGCAGGTTTTCAACCACCGGAAGTACATACATCTGCATGGGATGCCAAAACACTTACATTGCTTAAAGCTTCTGCTTCTGAACCTGCAGTGAACGACCAGGGTGATCTGAAAGCAAAAAATTTGTCTTCAAAACTTTCACAGTCCCCGTTAAACCTTACTTCTGTTACACCCATGACCAGCGAAGCATTAAAGACCTGGGCAGATGGTATTTTACTGCGTAAACGTTTACATGCTTTTAAAGGAGAGGTACAATATTTGGGCAATGCCCTGGCTAAAACCGGCAGCATTATCGAAATTAAAGGAGTGGGGAATAAACTGAGTGGCCAGGCATTTGTTTCTGCAGTAACCCATCGCATTGAACAGGGCAACTGGAACACATCGGTTTCTTTTGGCCTGGATAATGATCAGATACACGAAAGTACGGGGTTTTCCTATCCGCCTGCTATGGGCCATTTACCTGCCATGCAGGGCCTTCAACTGGGTATCGTAAAAAAAATTGACCAGGATCCCGGCAACCTCTTCAGGATCCAGGTGGAGATCCCTTCCGGTTCAACAACACCAAACACCACCTGGGCCAGGATGGCTAATGATCACGCATCCGATAACTCGGGATTCTTTTTTCTGCCCGAGATCAATGATGAAGTGATACTCGGTTTTTTGGATAATGATACACGCTATCCGGTGATACTGGGTTCTTTGTATAATGGTAAGCATGGAGCACCTTATATGCCCGAAGCAGGAAATAATACTAAAGCAATTGTTACCCGCAGTAAAATGAAGATCGTATTTGATGAAAAGAAAAAAAACATCAGCCTGTTAACACCGAATAATAATTCCATCATCATCAGCGATGACGGAAGATCAATTGAAATTAAGGATCAAAACAGTAACTGTATTCAATTAAGTGCCGATGGTATTGCCATTGACAGTGTAAAAGATATTACAATTTCGGCCAGGGGAAATATTGATATAAGTGCAGCTGCAAAAGTTACCCTTGCTGCACAAAGTGGTGATGTGGACCTAAGCGGCCTGAATATTAATGCTACTGCAGCGGTTGGCCTTACCGCCAAAGGCAATGCCACTGCTGAAATATCGGCTGCCGGGCAAACAACGGTTAAAGGTGCTATTGTAATGATCAATTAAAAATATAAAAATGGGAGCTCCTGCAGCAAGATTAACTGATATGCATATTTGTCCGGAGGTAACGCCGGGATTACCGCCTATACCGCATGTAGGTGGACCCATAAAGGGGCCGGGTGCCCCCACCGTTTTAATTGGCAATATGCCTGCGGCTGTTTTAGGCGATATGGCGGTTTGTGTTGGCCCGCCTGATTCCATTGTACAAGGATCGGCAACAGTGCTCATCTGCGGAAAGCCGGCTGCACGAATGGGGGATGCAACGGCACATGGGGGTTCAATAGTTTTGGGATTTCCAACCGTATTAATTGGCGGATGATCGCCAGGTCGCTTGTCGGTTACATGGCGACGGTGGCTTTAGAGGGAAAGTGGTGGTTTGGGATATTTTAAGTACACCGGCAGGTGCAGAAGGAGGGAAGATTATTGTTATCGTTTCGTATGCCGAACCGGGGCGAAGCAGGCAGAGGGAAATTTTTTTATAATGGCTGTTATTTGCCAGGATCGTAGAATTTTTTTGAGCCCCTTATGGCAGCACCTTCTGTAAAGAGCTTGTCCCAAACGGCTTCGAAACCAGTGCCTAAGCCCAGGTATTTGCGGGCACTGTCGGTTTGTCCCAATGCCTCAAAGCAACGGCCAGACATATAGTTTATATAGTTACGGGCATGCTCATGCTTATCATATTCTCCGGCATAGCTTTCTTTTTTCTTAGTAAGAATAGGCTTTTTCCTTCCATATAAAGTACTGGCCCTGAAATTGTAAATTGCCTTATCATAATTACCCAGATAGATGCAGGCATTATTGACGGTATATACATCAGCATTCACGTCGAAATGTACATCCTGTGGGCGCAGCTGCAGGAATAACGGATAGGGGTATGCCATTTTATGAACGTAAATGGCCTGGTACAGTAAGGGCATTAAAGAAAAATCTTTTAAAGCTGCTGCACACAATTCCATTACCAATAAAAATCCGGCACGGTCTTTTCCCCCTCCCTCAGCTCTGCTTTCAAATTTGTAAGACAGTTCCTGGTAAAGTACAAATGCCTTTTGCCAATCATGCTGTTTAATGGCTTCCTGAATAGATTTGTCTGTATTTGTTTTCCATTTTATTCCGTAATCCGGAATATTGGCATTGGGGTTGGTATTTGAACTACCAGAGCCTGCAGGGGTTACACCCGGGGATGGTGCGGGAGAATTGTACCCGCTGCTTCCCGAACCGGAATTAGGTGAACTATTGTAGTTGTATGTTTTTACCGGAGCAGTGTAGGTCTTATTGGGTGTTGTTGGCGTAACATAGGTTTTAGTAGTAACAGGTGCAACATAAGCCCGCCCATTACCTGTATTACTTCCCTGGCTTCGTACAGTGGTAGTTTGTGCCATTGCATTTGCAACACTTATCACCGCCAAAACAAGTAAACTATATTTCATAAAACGGAATTGAAATTTGAAGTTAGCCTTATTAATGAATTAATCAATTTATTTAATTAGGATACCAGTAATCCTGTTACCTCGGCAGGTTGCCCGGGAGGGATCAGATCCTGTTGGATCTGAAAGTCTTAATATCTCCCATTGGATCTTTTTGTTTTATCTAATTTCATTTCTTCTTAATACCTTCACTAAAAATACAGGAATGAGCTTACGTACACAATTACAGGGCACCGGTGTGGCCATTGTTACTCCCTTTAAATCAACTATGGAAGTTGATCTGGATGCTTTAGGTAAACTGATCGACTTTATCATTGAAAATGGCATTGAATATATAGTAAGCCTGGGCACCACCGGCGAAACAGCTACGCTGGAAACAGAAGAGAAATTCGACATCATCAATTATACCTTCGAAAAAGTACATGGTCGGGTACCCGTAGTAGTGGGTGTTGGCGGCAACAATACCAAAGAAGTGATGGAGAACCTGCAAAGTTATCCGCTGGAAAAAGCTGCAGCTGTTTTAAGTGCCAGCCCTTATTACAACAAACCTTCGCAGGAAGGTATTTTTCAGCATTATAAAAACCTGGCATCCGAAAGTCCGAAGCCAATCATTTTATATAATGTGCCCGGCAGAACAGGCAGCAACATGACAGCCGAAACTACCTTGCGCCTGGCCAATGAAGTGGAGAACATTGCGGGCATTAAAGAAGCCAGCGGCAATATGGTGCAATGCATGCATATACTGCGCAACAGGCCCGACAATTTTTTAGTGGTAAGCGGCGATGACCATTTAACACTGCCTTTAATTGCCTGTGGTATGGATGGCGTGATCAGTGTGGCAGCCAACTGTTTTCCAAAAGATTTTTCGGAAATGGTGCGCCTTTGTTTACAGGATGATTTTGCTGCAGCAAGGCCACTGCATTATACCTGCCTGGAAGGGAATGACCTGCTGTTTGCAGAAAACAACCCGGCCGGCGCAAAGGCTTTTTTATACGAACTGGGATTAATTGAAAATGTGCTCAGGCTGCCGCTGGTGCCCTTAAGCAATGCGGTTCATCAAAAAGTAAAAGCTTTTTTAAATAAGTAAGATAGATATGTTGCCATTGGATTAAGATGATTGCGATTTTATAAAATGCCTTTTATTTTTTTTATTTACTTTTTTGCTTCTCCCCCGAGTTCCGCTATTGCTCGTCGGGGCACGGCAAAAAAGTAACAAAAAAGGAGCCCCGAAATCGATTACGGCCCTCCCGATAGCTATCGGGATCGGGAAGGAGCCCTGATCAAGCTTTTGTACTGCTGTAAATTCAGATTCGGTTCCCTGACACTGGAGAATGCTGTAGAAAGTTCTCTTTTTTAAATTTTATTAGTTAAAATGAAATTTTACTTGTGCCTCATATTTTTTACCTGCAGCTTTTTTTATGGCCAGGCACAATACCGGGTTGTTGTTAAACTCGGACAATATCCTTCCAAACATGATAACGACACTGCTTTTCTTGCAGGAAATTTCAACAACTGGAATCCGGGCAATAACGATTTCAGGTTTTTACTTACCCGTGAAAACAGTTTTGAACTGATACTCAATTTACCGGCCGGGCAATATGCCTATAAAATTACCCGGGGCAGCTGGGCAACAACAGAATGCAATGCCAATGGCAGCGATATCGGTAATCATGCGTTTCAATTAAGGTCCGATACAACCATTGAGATCAATATCAAAGCCTGGAAAGATGATTTTGAAGCGGCACCAAAAATACACACCACCAGCAAACAGGTACAGGTTTTGGATACGGCATTTTTTATTCCGCAGTTGAACAGAACCCGGCGCATCTGGATCTATTTGCCCGAAGGATATGATAAAAACAAAACCCATTACCCGGTTTTGTATATGCACGACGGGCAGAATTTATTTGATGACCTTACCGCATTTTCCGGCGAATGGGGAGTGGATGAATGCCTCGACAGTTTGATACAAGCCGGAAGAAAGGCCTGTATTGTGGTTGGTATCGACAATGGACCCAAAAGGATCAATGAATATAATCCCTTTGCGTTTGGTGATTTTGGAGCAGGGGAGGGCGACCGGTACCTCGATTTTTTAGTACAAACCCTTAAGCCTTTTATAGATAAAAAATACCGGACACTTCCGGCAAAAGAAAATACCATCATTGCCGGAGGTTCAATGGGAGGCCTGATCTCTTATTATGCCATGTTAAAACAGCCGCAGGTTTTTGGCAAGGCCGGTATTTTTTCACCTTCATTCTGGACAGCACCGGTCATTAATGACTTAACCGATTCACTGGCATCAAAAGTAAATGGCAAGTTTTTCTTTTATATGGGTGGCAAAGAGGGAAGCGATCATATAAATAAGATATCAGCGATACAGGAATTACTGGGAGAAAAATCTTCTGCCATGATATACGCTGTTGTGGATGCGGAGGGCTTGCACCATGAAACTGCCTGGCGCAAATGGTTTGCCGAATTTTATTTGTGGATAATGGCCGACGGGTTTAATAAAGTGATACGGGTTGAAGAGTAGTTTGCTGGTTGTTGGGTTTAAAGTGGATAAGTGTATAGGTTGATAAGTAAATAGGTTGATAAGTATATAGGTTGATAAGTTGAATAGGTGTGGAGATGGGGAAGTTGTTGGGGATGTGAACCGGATCTATATCACGTAGCAACAACCCTGTAAAGCCAGTTCGGTGTTTTCAAAAACCTCTTTTGTTTCCACCAAAAAAGCATCCAGGGTTTCGTATTTGGAAGAGAAATGCCCGATGAGTAATTTTTTTGCCCCGGATTTTTTGGCAATGGCTCCGGCCTGAACGGTGGTGCTGTGAAAGCGGGCAGCGGCCCGTTCATAAAGGTCTTTCAGGTAAGTGGTTTCGTGATACAGCAGGTCAACATCCTTTACTTTTTCTGCCAGGCTTTCGTCGTAAATGGTGTCGGCACAATAGGCATAGCTTTTTGGTTTTGAACCGGCAGTGGTTACTTCTTCATTGGGTACAATGGTGCCTTTTTTGGTAACATAATCTTCACCCAGTTGCAGGTTTTCATAAAAAGCCGCTGGTATCTCATAAATTTTTGCACGTTCGGCATTCAGTTTCCTGGGCTTTTTTTTCTCCCTGAATAAAAATCCCCAGCAATTGATGCGGTGTTTTACATGAAAGCATTCAACGGTCATTTTATTTCCGTCCACGATCATTCCCTCTTGCAGCAGCGGATGAAAATGTAAGTTGTAACAAAGGTGTGTGGCAGCAAAATTCAGTTGCAGGGTGATCAGCTGCTCCAGTTCGGGTGGCGCATGCAGGTGCAGGTCCTGTGTACGGTTAAGCAGGCTCATGCTGGTAAGCAGGCCGATCAGTCCAAAATAATGATCGCCGTGTAAATGTGAAATGAAAATGTGGTTTATTTTGCTGCGCTTTACCTTGTATTTAGACAACTGGCTTTGCGTTCCCTCGCCGCAATCAATTAAAAAACTCTCTTCCAGGGTTTGTAAAACCTGGGCAGTAGGGTTACGGTCGAAGGCCGGTATGGCAGAGTTGTTACCTAGTATAGTTAGAGCAAGCAAGTTTTTGATTTTGGGTTTTGTGTTTATTGTTTTGTGTTATTCCGGAATAAGTCACCTTATGTTTTCATAAAGACTGTAAAAGTTATTGATGTGCTGCTTAACCACAGACCGCAGACCACTGACTAATGACCACAGACCACGAACGACGGAGCAATAACTAAGAACTAAAAACTAAGAACTAATAACTCCGAACTCCCGACTCCTAACTCTCACTCATCCCCCAATAATTCCCGTTCAATCTCTTCCATCTGCAGGATATCCCATGCCTCACTTTCTGATGGGGTTATATTCATCATGTCCAGCAGTTCTTTGTCTTCCAATAATTGTACCACATCTTTTTGCAGGTTACAGATCACAAAGGAGCAGTTGTTTTCATAAAACTGTTGCTGAATTTTGGCCAGGTTTTCGGCCATTGGTTCGTCTATCGATTGTACGGCATCCATTTTTAAAATGATATGCGGTATGCCTTTTTGCAGGTATCCGAGCAACAATTCGTTCAGTTCTTCTGTCATATTAACAGATAAATGAGCTTCTTCCGGCCTTATTACGGTAAAACGCTCTTTGGTATCTATTTTGACGTGCATCATGGTAATTAATATTTACTGCATTTGTTGTTTGTAAAGTAAAGGAAAATTTGTGAGTGGTATTTGCAATAACAGGATAATTTTGATTGCGGCAATTAAAGTTTCCTGCCTGTTTAAGGGTTAATTGTTTTGGAGCGGCACACCATTAAAATGGGTTAAACTACTTTTTAACATATTAACATTTTGTAAAGCGGGCAAACTTTATCTTTGATAATAACGTTATTATTGTACAAGCTAAATTCAATATAAAATGGATAATAATTTTTCAGCACAGGTAAAAGAGATCATTTCCTACAGCAGGGAAGAGGCATTAAGGTTGGGTAACGATTTCATTGGCACCGAGCATCTGGTATTGGGTTTGATCCGCGACGGGGAGAACACGGCCATAAAAATATTGCGGTCACTCAATATCGACCTGGGTGAACTGAGAAAAGAAATTGAGATCGCGGTGAAAGACAAAACCGGAAAAAATATTGCCAACATCAATTCGCTTCCGCTAACCAAGCAGGCCGAAAAAGTGATTCGCATAACCGTACTGGAAGCCAAGGCCCAGAAAAGTGCGCTGGTAGAAAGTGAGCACCTGATGCTTTCCATCTTAAAAAACAAAGAAAATATAGCCACGCAGATATTGAACCAGTTTGATGTGGATTATGATGTTTTTAAGAACGAGCTGGGTTTTGTGACCAGCAATCCGCCTTCGGCCGAATTCAGTGATGAGGGAGAAGATGATTTTGATGAGGAAAGAAAACAATACGGCAGCCAGAAATCGCAGCGTGCCGGGGCCGCCAATGTACCCAAAACAAAAACACCGGTACTGGATAATTTTGGACGGGATATCACACGCCTGGCCGAAAATGGTTCGCTTGACCCGATCGTGGGCAGGGAAGTGGAAATTGAAAGGGTTTCGCAGATATTATCGCGCCGCAAAAAGAATAACCCCATTTTAATTGGTGAACCCGGTGTGGGCAAAACCGCTATTGTAGAGGGTTTGGCATTAAGGATCGTGCAGCGTAAAGTATCCCGTGTGCTGTTTGATAAAAGAGTGGTGAGTTTAGACCTTGCAGCATTGGTGGCCGGTACCAAATACCGCGGCCAGTTTGAAGAAAGGATGAAAGCCATCATGAATGAACTGGAAAAGAACAGGGATGTGATCTTATTCATTGATGAGATACATACCATAGTGGGTGCCGGTGGTGCCAGTGGTTCTCTGGATGCTTCCAATATTTTTAAACCGGCTTTGGCCAGGGGCGAACTGCAATGCATAGGTGCTTCTACTTTAGATGAATACCGCATGCACATTGAAAAAGACGGGGCATTGGACCGCCGTTTTCAGAAAGTACTGGTAGAGCAGCCCTCTGTTGCAGAAACCATTGAGATCCTGAATAACATTAAAAGCAAGTACGAAGATTACCACAATGTTACCTACAGCCAGGAAGCCATTGAAGCCTGTGTAAAACTAAGCGACCGCTACATGACCGACCGCTTGTTACCCGATAAGGCCATTGATGTACTGGATGAAGTGGGTGCCAGAAAGCACATCAAAAACATCAATGTACCGGAAGACATCATCGAACTGGAGAAAAAGATAGAAGACATCAAGCTTGAAAAAAATAAAGTGGTGAAGAGCCAGCGTTTTGAAGAAGCTGCCTCATTGAGGGATACCGAAAAACGTTTGCAGGAAGATCTGGAAACGGCAAAGAATGCCTGGGAAGAAGAAAGCAAACACAAGCGTTACCCGATTGAAGAAGAAGACATTGCCGAAGTGGTACACATGATGACCGGCATACCGGTTAAAAGAATGGTACAGGCCGAAACCGATAAACTACGCCGCATGGCCACCGATCTGCAGGGTGCTGTGGTAGGGCAGGACGATGCCATATCAAAAGTGGTTAAAGCCATACAGCGTAACCGGGTTGGGTTGAAGGATCCTAAAAAACCAATTGGTACATTTATTTTCCTTGGTCCTACCGGTGTTGGAAAGACCGAACTGGCCCGCTCACTGGCCAGGCATATGTTTGATAGTGATGATGCACTGATACGGATTGACATGAGTGAGTACATGGAAAAATTCACCGTAAGCCGTTTAATTGGAGCACCTCCCGGGTATGTTGGTTATGAAGAAGGCGGCCAGCTCACCGAAAAAGTGCGCCGCAAGCCTTACTGCGTAATTCTGCTCGATGAAATTGAAAAAGCGCATCCGGATATTTATAATATTTTATTGCAGGTACTGGATGATGGTATGTTAACCGATGGCATGGGCCGCAAGGTTGACTTTAAAAATACCATGATCATCATGACCTCTAATATAGGTGCCCGGCAGCTTAAGGATTTTGGTGATGGCGTGGGTTTTGCCACAGCCAACCGGATGGAAAATGCCGATGAGAATAACAAAGCCGTTATTGAAAAGGCATTGAAACGCACATTCAGTCCTGAGTTTTTAAACCGTATTGATGATGTGGTGGTATTTAATTCTTTAAGCAAAGAAAATATTTTCGAGATCATTGATATTGTGATGCAGGGGGTAATAAAACGCCTGACCAACCTGGGTTTGGCCATGGAGTTAACACCCGAAGCAAAAACCTTTATTGCCGATAAAGGCTACGATGCACAGTTTGGCGCAAGGCCCCTGCACCGGGCCATTCAAAAATACCTGGAAGATCCGCTGGCAGAAGAGATACTGAATATGAATATCAAGCACGGTGATGTGATGGTTGCCGAAATGGATGAAACCGGGGAGAAGATCAGGTTTGTGCTGAAGCAGGAAGAAAAAAAGAAAGAAAAAAAATCGGAAGCCTGATCATACAGCTAATGTAATTTATAAAAATGCCGCTCTCAACAGGGAGCGGCATTTTTTTTAAAAGATGTTTGATTATTATTTAACGATTTTTTCTACAATGGTATCTGTATCCGTAATGATGTTTAACATATACATCCCGCTGGATAATTTATCGAGGTCGCGTAAGGTAAACCAGTTAAAGCCCTTGTATCCTTTTACTCTCTTTTGAAAAACCAGTTTGCCACCCAGGTCAAATATTTTAAAATCAACGGGCATTGTTTTGGTGAGCGTAATATACATATCCACATAGTTTGTAAATGGATTTGGCCTTATCTGGGTGATCAGCTGCATACTGCCGCTTATCACACGTATGATGATGATCTTACTGTATGCATAAGCTCCATGCTTATCATACATTTTGAGGCGGTAATAATTTGCCCCTTTGGCCGGAATCGGATCAACCAGGGTGTAATTTTCTACATTGCTCAATGTGCCCCTTGCTTTTATGGTTCCGATGGAGGTAAAATTGAGGCCGTCTGTACTGCGTTCCACCACATAATTTCCGGCATTTACCTCGTTGGTGGTTACCCAGTAAAGGTCAACCTTATCCCCATTGAGTTTCCCGTTAAAATCAAGCAGGCTTACCGGCAATACACTGCCCACTTCTGCTACCAGCATGTGCAGTGAAACCCCGGCACAAATGGGTTGTGGCGCTGTGCCGGTAACATCGCAAAGGGTATAGGTCACCAGGTCGGGTCCTATGTAATTAAAAAGCGGCGTGTACAGGTATGTTCCATCTGAATAAAAATTTACCTGGCCGCCTCTTTGCGTAGTTCTTGTTTGAATAAGGTTTTTAGGCCCTGCCGGGTTGATGGTAACTCCCTGAAAGCTTATGGGGTTGTCATTTGGTTCACGGTCATTATTGAAAAAAGTTCCGCTCTTGTCAAGATTCCTGTAAGTAAGTTCAAAATCATCGCCCCCAAACGGCGGGTCATTGGCTGCACCGTTTCCATTGGGTAATATTTTTATTTGCAGTTGTGAGGTTGCACAATAAGGGTTGCTGGTATTGTCACAGATCGTATAATTCAGGGTAACAGATCCATGAAAATCGGCCGCAGGGGTAAAAGTGTAGTTGCCATTGGCACTTAATACAAAGGATCCTGCATTATTCACACTTTTGTCGGTAGCCGTTAATCCACCGATGTTTAACGGGGTTCCCAGGGAGCCGTTCAATTCAGGGTTTCCGTCACCGTTACCATCGTACATAAAGCCGGTTAAATTATAAGTATACCGTTGTACTTCCCGGTCATTTTCAAACAAATTACGGCTGATGGTGGTGCCATAGGTTATGTCTTCGTCGTTGTTTGGAATTAAACTGTTTGCAACCGTCATCAACGGACTTACGGTTATGGCCAGGTGTCCGGTATCTGTGGCCGTATTGGGCTTATTATCGAATATAATATAGGGCACCCTCATATAGCCGGTAAAACCGGTTGTGGGGGTATAAGTATAAGCACCGGCAGCCTGTATGGCAAGCGTACCGGCATTGGCCACCGGGCTGCCGTTTAAAGCAAAGCCGCTTACTGTAATATTACCCGAAACCCTTGCAATTCCGGCATTGTCAATAAATCCTCCAAAAATTATGGCATCCCTTTCCAGGTCAAAATCATTGATGATGGTAACACCGCTTACTGCGGTATTTATCCAGGTACTGTTTTCATCATTCACCGCATAGGTGCTGTTGGGTATGGTGATGTCGATCGTTAGTGTTGCCGTGGCACAGGCACCATTAGAAGGTGCACAGGTGGCTGTGTTTGTAACGATATCACAGATCTGGTACGTAAGTATATCGGTCCCATAATAACCCGGATTGGGTATGTATTCAATAAGCCCGTTTATGGGGTTTACACTGGCTGTGCCATGCAGCGGAGCCACGGTAATAACGGGTATGGTGAGTTGATTCAGATCGGGATCTGAATCATTATTGCGTACATTTTTATAAAGTACTTCATCCATACTGATGGTCTCATTGTCATTTAAGGCAACAGGAGGATTATTTACCGGTGGAGCAAGTATGGTGATGGTAACCGTGGCCTGGGCAGATAACTGGGGCGGTACGCCATTATCAGATAACCTGTAGGTAAAGGTAACCACGCCAATAAAACCAGCGGCAGGGGTGAAGGTAACCGTACCATCATTGTTGTTGACAAGTGTACCTGCACCAGGCGGGTTTAATGCACTGATATTAGTTACTGTAATTACATTTCCCTCGGGATCGCTGTCATTGGCAACCAGGTCAAGTGTTATGGCGTTGCAGGGTGGCCCTGAAGTGTTATCATCAATAGGAACAGGAGGGCGGTTCAATACCACGATCACTACCATCGCCGTATCCCGTAAGGGGCTTCCACAGGTTGGGCTTGGCTCGGCAACCGAGTAGTAGAGTGTATCATTACCGGTAAATCCGTTATTGGGAGTATACACCACACTGCCGCTGCCGTTAACCGTTGCTGTGCCGTTTGTTGGCGGGGTAACCAGGGTAACCGTATAGGTTGCACCAAGGGATGCCACATCAGGATCGGTATCGTTGGCTTTTACATTAATGGTTTGCGCTACCCCGCTTAATGCACCGGAAGGATAATCGTTGTTGGCCACAATGGCGCCATTGGTAATATTGATATACACATGGGCTGTATCTGCATTTCCGCTGGAAGGATGATTTACCCGGTAAACCATCGAGCGTACACCATTGAATGTGGTATTGGGTGTATACGTAATTACACCGGTACCATTCTGAATACTGGCCATACCCGAAGCAGGGGCAGTAATGATGCTGTAGGTTCTTGCACCGCCAACGGGATAATAATCGTTTGCGGCGGTAGCAATATTCACAGCAACGCCATTGGGCGTACTTATGGTATCGGGCATGGCCTGTGGCCCTCGGGTAGGTATGGCGCCACAAACAGGTAAGGTATAAGAAACCAGCAGTTGCGGCCTGTTGGCTGCTGTTGCGTTTTCTGTTGCAGCAAATTGAATTTCTGAGTTCAGGTTTTCGGTGGTAAACTTAGCCAGTATACCATGATTGGAGAAACTGCTGTTCACCCAACCCTGTACCAGGCTGGTTGCTGTAAAGCTATATACTGCATTGGCTGCTACAGAAAGGGTGGCCGTGGCCGTGGCATCAAAATCACCTCCTGCAGTGGTCCAGGGCGTGGCAGTCATGCGTTGCTGCCAGTTGGCCACGCCTGCGGTACCTCCACAACCGGCTGTGCCTTCCGTCCAGTTATTGGTAACCCGGTGAATACTAACATTACGTGCGGTGGTAGACCCACCGATTTTCACCAACCTTACTGTGGCGCTCGTTATGGTAGCAGTAGCCGGTATGGAAGACAGATCGTATCGTATAAGCGCCCTGTCCTTTGCGGTGGTTGCAGGGCCGTTGAGATATAATATATTACAACTGCCATAATTTTTGAGTTCATCAGTGGCATTGTTGTTCCAGATACCGGCATCCTCTGTGGCCGTTAAGGTTACATTAAAGCTGTTAGTGCCGGTTTGGTAGGTACCGGCATCGCAAAAATTATTGGTTACCGTAACGGTTACGGTTGCTGTTTTTGAATAGCCCAGGGAATTAACGATACGGTAAGTAAAATTATCGGTTCCGGCAAAGTCGGCATTGGGTAAGTAAGTGATGGTATTATCTGTATTGATAGAAACCCTTCCGTTGGCAGGTGCAGCGGTAATGGCCGAAACAGTTAAAGGCCCTGCCACCAGCGGTAAATCATTTGCCAAAACATTTAAGCGGCTTTCCACATCTTCGGCAATGGTAAATGCATCATTGGCGGTATTGGGTACATTGGCCACGTTACCTACGGTAATGGTATAGGTGCCATTGGTACATAAGGGCACTGGCGTGCTGTTGTCGCATACTGTGTAGGTGAGTGTTTCTATACCCACAAAACCCAGGTTAGGCGTATAAGTTATATTGCCATTGGCGTTGAAACTCCTCACCCCGTTGGCCGCGTTGGTAACATTGGTCATTGTAATGGGCTGTCCATCTTCATCTATATCATTGGCCAGCACATTGTAGGTAAGGCTTACGTTTCCGCAACCGGGGTCAAGGCTTTGAGCATCGTTAACAACTGTAGGCGGGTGATTACCAATGATCGTGATACCGTATGAATTAAAAACGGTACGGCCACAGTTGTCTGTTACCTTGCAGGTGATGATGCATGGTAAATTATTAATTGTTGTGGGCGCTGTATAATTGGTGGTTGCACCTGTTGGATTGGAAAAACTGCCCCCGCAACTGGATGACCACTGATAGGTAAAAGTGGTGCCCATCACGGGTGATGTAGCAACTACATTCAATCCTGTTATGGTATTGCCCGATTGTATTTGCAAGCCTTCTGTAATTCCGGTAATGGTGATGACCGGTCTTTTTATTACGGCATTACAAAAACTGAAATTTAAAAAAACACGTTGGGCGGCAGCGTCATCTGCCGATCCTTTGTTGAGGTCGTGGCCCGCTTCGTACATCACAAATCCCCTGGTGGGGTCGTTCATACCACGGCCATATACAATGGCGGCGGCTGCACCGGGTGAACGTACTGGTACATCAGCCTGGGTTGGGTCGAAGGCAATTATTTTAGCACCGGCATGCCAGGCCCCACCAAGTTTTGGTAAAAATATCTGTTCCGATCCATTGGTCATAGCCCCATCGGTTTTACCCATATACTGTGCAATGGGGTCGGTTACCTGCTGGTGTGTGTATGGCGGTGTTCCATCATTGTGCGAACCAAAGGGAACAAGACCGGTGGTACTTAAAAAGTTCATTTTTTGTGCCGGGTTTGCCGGGTTCGACACGTTTTCCAGCACACTTACGGCATGGCAACCGGCCCAGATACAACCCAGGTAATTCTTGTTCCAGGTCCACAAAAAACCATGTGAGCTCCAGGTGGGGTCGGCATGGGGCATTACAAAAAAGTCATCGCAACCGTTTAATTGAGCAGGTAGTTTCCAGTTGTATGCCCCTGGAAATAAAGTATTGTTGATGCCGGCGTTGTTCAGGAATTCCTCGGCAATATCACCGTTTGCAGCATCTAATGTCCAGCGGGGATAGGTATCCAGGGTTCGGGTAACATTTAAAGTTAAAGCCGATATGGTAGTAGCACCCACTACTCCCTGTCCGGTCCAGAAAGTTATACGGTTGTTTACGGCAGCGGTCCGGTATTGTGCCTTGATGATGAATGTACCTCCTTTATATTGAACACCATTATGGGTAAAATCCACCCCATCCTTGGCTTTTGCAGGGTTAATGATCATTTTTACCGGTACATTATAATTTCTGATCAGGTCATAAATGAGGCCATAGGGTTTCAGGCTATTGCCAATGGTACCCGGGTTGGTGGCACCCATATTGATGATGAAGGAACCGGTGTTGAAGGTTTCATTTTGTGTAAATCCTTTTACATAGGCTAAAAGAAGTACTAATACAATACAACACGTACGCAGATTTGGTAGAGTTTTAGTATTCATAGTTATAGAATATTAATAAAGCGTTTGATCGGTAACAGTTAGGTTTTGTTACAGATAAAACTACTCAAGCTGATATGCCTGACTGTTAAAACGCCTGAATAACAGAAATATTGTTTTGAATGAGTAAGATTACATGAGACAATCCCTTAGCAGAACTTCGTTAATTTGCTACAGAGCGTTTGCATTGAATAATAATGCATTTTAAATTAAATATTTTCATTAAATGATTAAACAATTTTAGGAAACGCCTTTTTCTATTATAGTTTAAATAATTATATAATATATTATATACATTGATCACTGCTTTTTTGAAAACTGTTTTAATCATGCTTTGATCAAACAATTTGCCCCGGGGGGTGAATGGTGGAAATAATGCCGTTACCCCATAAGCATGAGCAGCAGGGGGGTATTTTTAAAATGATCAGACCGGTATTTTCCTGCATTAGACTGTGTACCAACAATTATTTCAGTTTTATTTTTATTTCTGTGCCAGATTATTGACTTTTGTATGAATGAAAAAAATCATTATCACTATAGACGGATGGTCGAGTTGTGGTAAAAGTACATTAGCCAGGCAATTGGCAAAGGCATTGGGTTACTCTTATATTGACAGCGGAGCCATGTACCGGGCCATTACCCTGTACTTTTTGCGAAACCATATTAACTGGCAGGATAAGGCGCAGGTAATAGCTGCATTGGAAGATACTGCCATCGATTTCAGGATAAACGAAATCAGCGGGGAGTCTGAAATTTATTTAAATGATGAAAATGTAGAGTATGTGATCCGCGACCTGGTGATTGCCGAAAAAGTGAGTGATATAGCAGCTATCAGGGAAGTAAGGGAATTTGCTGTAGCCCAACAGCAAAAACTGGGAGCGCAAAAGGGAATAGTTATGGATGGCCGGGATATCGGCACCACAGTTTTCCCTGAAGCCGAACTTAAGTTTTTTATGACTGCCGACATTGCCGTAAGGGTGGAAAGAAGGTACCTGGAAATGGTTGAAAAGAACCCCTATACTACGATAGAAGATGTGAAGGCCAATTTAGAAATGCGTGACTATACAGACTCTAACCGTGAAATAAGCCCCTTGCGCAAAGCTGATGATGCCATAGTGCTTGACAACACCTGCTTAACCATTGAAGAGCAATTGAAAATGGCATTACAAATAGCTGATGAAAGGATTAACCCGGGATAATGAAACGCGGTTATAAAATAATTTTAAAAAAATTTGTTTTATTTAGAATTTGTTATATTTTTGTCCTGCTTAACCTTTTCCACATATCCCATCTATAGGATTATTATCCTATCATAAAGACCACTGTATCATTTAATATTCCTGAATCTCCACACCCCCCATCGGAACATGTAGGTTATTACTGTACGCATAATTTTATTATGTGTCAGAGTAATTATCACTTTTAAACATGTTAATTATATGATACAAAATCCGGGTAAAAAAAGAGTAACCATTATGTTTTCTTCAATGTTAAAAGGGGGCCGTTCACTGATGCTGGCTTTCTGCCTGCTTATCATTTGCAGTTCTGCAGCCTTAGCACAAACTGAAACTTTAAGTACGGGATCCTATATTATCAATATGGGTGTGGTTCCGCAAACCCAGTCAAATGCCTTAAAGCCATATGGCCTGGTGTATGACCTGTTGAAGAACTACAACGTACAGGTGAAGTGGGTCATCAGTCAATCCAAGGTAAAGGATGGAGCCGATTTTACCTATAACGGGGTGCAGTACAAGGGTGGAACCTTCATTATCCCGGCCCAGTACAGGAATGCCGCAGTAAATAACCGCATCAGTTTCTTTGGCGTAACGGGTACTACCACCACCTCGCCACTTACCGTAAACGTAACACACACGCTTACTACGGCACCCAAATGGACATTGGATTTTCAAAACGGTGATATTGCAGCCGGATTTTTTGCAGATGCGGGTATACCGGCATCTGCCTACGATACAAAAACACCAGCCCAGCTGAATGGTTGTGATGAAATATATGTGATGCCCCATGCCGATGCCGACTGGTCATATTATGGTCCATTAAGGAATTGGGTCTTAAATTTCAGGGGTTCTTTCTGGGGTGGATGCCGTACCGGAAGCCAGATTGAAAATTTATTTAACCCTGCCGTACCATCGGAGCAGATGAATTTTTTAAGCAATAATGTTGGAGCTGCAGGTAATGCACTGGTTCCCTACGATTCACATGCCGATGGAACGCCCCCATTTATACATCAGTTTCCTACCAGCCCGGTAGCACAGTATATGGGTATTACAGATGATGCACACCAAAATGGCTCAGAACAGATATACCTGCCAAAATTAAATGGATCATGGAGAGCAAGCACACAAGTGATTACTTATGATCCTACACAATCAAATGTTCCCGCTTTATCACCTGGTCCTGCATCTGCTATTGTATTTGGCCGCGCTTACGGTAATCCGTTAAGTGGTTTGGTTATGTATGAAGGTGGACATGATATTGGTGGTACAGGAACTCAGGAAATTGCAGCCCAAAGGGCTTTCTGGAATTTTAGTTTTTTAAGTTCAACCGAAGTACTGCCAGGTGGCTGTGTGGGCAGTATCAGTGATTTTGTGTGGAATGATGCCAATGGAAATGGTTTACAGGATAACGGAGAACAGGGAATACAAGGCGTTCAGGTAACTTTAACCAGGCCTGATCTGTCAACGGTTACTACCACTACAAGTGCTACAGGCTTTTATCAGTTTGGTAATCTGGCTACCGGTACTTACAAGGTAACTTTCCCAACCACCATCGCTGGAGGATATGCCCTAACAAATGCCAATATAGGATCTGATGATTCTAAAGACAGTGACCCGGACAGGGGAACAGGTTTGGTAAATAATATTGTTATTGGCCCGGGACAAAATAACCCTACTATTGATGCCGGTTATGTGCTGGCAAATCTTACACTCGGCAATAAAGTATTCTACGATTTAAACCGCAGTGGTTTTTATGATGCCGGCGATGGTCTTGTTGCAGGAGCAACGGTAAGATTATATGCTGATGCCAATAATGATAATATACCGGATGGTGGATTGATACAGGCCCAGCAAACCAATGCGATGGGAGAATATGCATTTACCAGCCTTACTCCGGGTAATTATATTGTTGGTGTGGTTATACCGTCATCTTATGCAATAACCGTTGTGAATGGTGGCGATCCGGATAATAATATAGACAATGATAACAATGCGATCACAATCATAGCCGGCGAAGCAAGAGGAAATGCCATATCATTGGCTTCCGGAGCAGAGCCCGGTGGTAATATAAACAACACATATGATTTTGGTTTTTACAATCCGATTGCACCACCAAACGGAGGAGAAAACTGTTTTTCAGGTACCAATACTATAGTTTGGGCAAAAAGCTTCTGGAATGTGAACGTGAATGCACAAACTGTTACGCTTCGTGTAACTTTCTCGAAAAAATTTGTTGATAATACTTACGGAACCAATGCCATAGGCTGGCCTAATGGACATACCTGGGCTAACTTAACCGGATCTGATCACCTGCAATGGTCTATCAGAGATGCCAATGGTATAGAAAAGCTTGCCTTTAAACAGGATTATGTGAGCGCAAGCACTGCATTTCCTTCTGGTTTTGGAACCCTTGGTTTTGGAGGAGACGGTGGTACACCAACCGTGGGCCTTGCAACTGATGTGTTAAGTTTCAGAACTTCCATTGCTACCAACTTTAATGATTACGGATATGTGTTAACCACCAATTCTCCGGCAACCGATACCAACTATACACCTAACCCTGCCCAGCCAAACTGGATATATGATGTTTGGTATGAAGTTACAGTAAAAGCTTCTGTTTTTGGAAACGCCGGATTTGGATTTGTTAATGTGGCTTCGGTACATGCAAGTCCCAGTAAGACAGGTAACAATACAGAGATCATCACCAACAACCCTTGTGCTTCGGGTTCAATAGGAGACAGGGTTTGGAACGATCTCAACAAGAACGGTGTTCAGGATGCCGGTGAAGTTGGCCTGGCAGGTATTGTAGTTTCTCTGTATGAAGGAACAACCAATAAAGTACTGGCAAGTACCGTAACTGATGGTTACGGCAATTATAAATTCAGCAACCTGGAAACCAGTGTAGCAGGGATCAATTACCAGGTGCGTTTCAGCCTGGAGCCCGGTTACCGTTTCAGTCCCAGCAACGGGGTGATCACTGTTGCCAACAACAGCGATGCAAATATCGTTACCGGCCGCACCACTACCATAACGTTAACCAATGCTGTTCCAAATGTTACTTATGTGGATGCAGGTATGTATTATACCGAAACAGCAAGGATCGGAGATTTTGTTTGGAACGATATCAATAAAAACGGTATTCAGGAAGCCAATGAGCCCGGAATAGCCGGTGTAAACGTAATGTTATATACCAATACGAATGCATTATACCGCTCAACAATTACAGCAAGTAACGGTTTGTATTACTTTAATGAAGTACCTGCCGGAACCTATTATATTAAAGTTTCACCTCCAATCGGCTACCAGGTTTCACCAAAAGATGCCTCGGCTGATAATACCGACAGTGATATAGATCCGGTTACACGCCAAACACCCAATTTTGTTGTGGTGGCAGGTACCAGCAATCTTACTTTAGATGCCGGCTTACATGTAACTACTACTACAGGTGCTTCGGCCTCCCTGGGTGATAAAGTTTGGGAAGACCTGAATAACAATAACCTGCAGGATGCCGGTGAGCCGGGCATTGCCAATGTTACTGTTCAGTTATACAACAACACCAATGTATTGCAGGCAACTATTACTACCGATGCATTTGGTAATTATATTTTCAATAGCCTTAACCCGGGCAGCTACTATGTTAAATTTGGTTTGCCTTCCGGTTATGGTTATGTAACGGCCAATGTGGGTGCCAATGATGCAATTGACAGCGATGCTGATGGCACCGGTACATCACAAACCGTTACCCTGGTTGCTGATGAGATCAATACTACCGTAGATGCCGGTTTACGCCGCACGTCTGCTGGTGCAGCTTTAGGAGATTTTGTTTGGTACGATCTGAATAAAAACGGTGTACAGGATGGCGGCTCTGAAGCAGGCGTACCGGGTATTACCGTATTACTGTATAACCCTTCAAATGTTGTGGTGGCTACCACTACAACCAATATGAATGGTTTCTATTTATTTACCGGCTTACCTGCCGCAACAACCTATACCGTAGGTTTCGAGAATATTCCTGCCGGTTATGGCTTCAGTCCCAATAACGGTGCGGTAACCGTTACCAACAACAGTGATGTAAATCCTTCAACCGGAAGAACGGGTAATGTTACCACCGGAGCTGCTGGTACAACAGTAAGCTATGTTGATGCCGGTCTTATTTTTACTCCAAAGGTTTTTGACAGTAAGGCCACAGTAGGCGACCGTGTATGGAATGACTTGAATAACAATGGTATTCAGGATGCAGGGGAGCCCGGTATTCCTGCTGTTACCGTTACTTTATATGCAGCCAACGGAACAACCGTTATAGCCGCAACCATTACTGATGCGTTGGGTAATTACCTGTTTACCAACCTGGATGCAGGTACTTATGTAGTAGGATTCGGTTCTTTGCCTGCCGGATATGTTTTTGCAACAAAGGATGCAGGAACCAATGATGAGAAAGACAGTGATGCCGATGCAACAACCGGAAAAACGGCTGCATTCACACTGGCACAGGGCGAAATAAACCTGTCGCTTGATGCAGGTGCACGCAATACCAGTGCAACGGTATCATCTATAGGTAATTTTGTTTGGTTCGATTTAAACAATAACGGATTACAGGATAGCGGAGAACCAGGAGCAGCGGGCATTTCGGTAGAATTAACCAATATGGCCGGACTGGTGATTGGGACTACTACCACATCGGCCACCGGAGAATACAGGTTTAGGGATTTACCGGCCAATAATTATTACGTTAAGTTCACAAACCTGCCTGCCGGGTTTGCCATAGGAACAAAAAATATTGGTGCAGATGATGCGATCGACAGTGATCCAAATGTACCAACCAGCAAAACAGATATTATCGTATTGCCGGCCTCTGCCAATGACCTTACCTGGGATATGGGTATTGTTACCACCACAAGGGCTTCTGTTGGAGATTATGTATGGAACGATAACAATATGAATGGTATTCAGGATGCAGCAGAAACAGGGGTTTCCGGTGTTACCGTTACTTTATTTAACAACAGCAATGTGGCGGTAGCCCAAACCGTTACCGATGCCAACGGATTTTATTTATTCTCTAATGTGTTACCCGGTACCTATAGTGTAGGTTTCGGCACCATTCCGGCCTCATCTGCCTTTACCACTCAAAATGCAGCCGGAAGTACGGCTGCTAATAACAGCGATGCCGATCAAACAGGACGTACAGCAACCTTTACCCTGGTTGGAGGTCAGTCTAAAACAGATGTGGATGCCGGTTTGGTTTCATTAAAAGCAGCCGTAGGCGATTATGTTTGGAATGATGCAAACAACGATGGTCTGCAGGATGCCAGTGAAGCAGGTGTTGCGGGTATTACCGTAACCATGTTCACTTCGGCAAATGCCACCATTGGTGATGCCGATGATGTAGCAAGAGCATCTGCAGTTACCGATGCCAACGGATATTATTTTATCAATAATGTTTCTGTAGCAGCAACAGGTTCACAGTTCTATATGCGTTTTACCGACCTGCAGTCTGCATATGACTTTACATTACCACTTGTTGGCGGAACAGGAGCTTCCAATAACAGCAAGGTAACAACGCAGCCCGTTGCCAATGGCAGAACAGGCTTCTTTACCCTTGCTCCTGGCCAGGTATACCGTGATGTGGATGCAGGTATCGTAATCAATACAGCGTCTATCGGCGACCGTGTTTGGAATGATACAAACGGAAATGGTATACAGGATCCAAATGAGGTGGGTATTGCCGGTGTAACCATCGTGTTGTATAACTCGTTGGCACAACCCATTGCCACCACAACCACCGATGCATTTGGTATTTATAAATTCAGCGGTTTGGCTGCTGATAATTACACTTTGAAAATCACACCTCCGTCCAATTATACCTTATCGGCCAAAACACAGGGCGGAGATACCAATACAGACAGCGATTTCGATCCAATAACTTATACAACAGCAACAGTAACCCTGGCAGCCGGACAAAACCGCACCGATATTGATGCCGGCCTTAAATTTACTCAATCACAGCCGGCCAGTGTGGGCGACCGTGTATGGCTGGATAACAATGGTGATGGTATACAGGATGCCGGAGAACCAGGCGTATCCAATGTGCTGGTTACCTTATACAATGGTACAGGTACACCTGTACGTTATACATACACTGATGTAAATGGTTATTACCTGTTTACTGATGTAACACCAGGTTCTTATACAGTAGGTGTAAGCTTACCTCCAGCGTTTGTATTTACTGCAAACAATGGTGCTGTAAGCAATACAACCAACAGTGATATTATTCCTGCCACCGGCAGAACTGCTTCATTTACCGTAAATGCGGGCGACCAGATCAGGTATGTGGATGCCGGTTTAAAACAACAGCAAACAACCAATGGCAGTATAGGAGATTTTGTGTGGAATGACCTGAACCAGGATGGCCAGCAGGATTCCGGTGAACCGGGTATTGCAGATGTGGCCGTACGTTTAATAAATGCTGTAACCAATGCAGTTGTGGCAACCACCGCAACCGATGTTACCGGTAAATATATTTTCAATGATGTACTTGCCGGTAATTACCTGGTGGAATTTGTAACACCGGCCGGATATACCACTACCAGCAAACTGAATAATAATGTAGAAGCTTCTGCAACGGACAGTGATGTAGATCCTGCTACTTCAAAAACAGCATCATTCATCCTGGCAGCCGGCCAGCGCATCACAGCAGTGGATGCCGGTTACTGGCAAACCAGTGGTGGAACAAGTATGATCGGCGACCGTGTATGGCTTGATGCCAACCAAAACGGTATTCAGGATATTGGTGAAAAAGATGTACCCGGAATAACAGTGGTTTTATATGACGGAACCAATACAGCCATCAAACAAACAGTAACCGATGCTTCAGGCAATTACCTGTTCACCAACCTGGCAGCCGGTAATTACACCGTTGGTTTCAGCAATATACCAGCTGGCTATACATTCACAACCCAGGGTTTGGGCACAGCAGCAACTGGCAGTGATGCTAACCCGGCAACAGGCCGTACAGCAACCATTACTTTAGCTGCGGCACAAACCAACCTGGATGTGGATGCCGGTATCCGCTCTGCAATGGCGGGTACAGCTTCAATAGGAAACAGGGTATGGAATGATTTAAATAATAATGGATTACAGGATGCAAATGAACCGGGAATAGCGGGTGTAACTGCAGAATTGCTGGATGCCAATGGCAACCCGATCGACAGCGATCCGGTAACAGCAGGAATACAGCCTACCACACGTTTAACCAATGCACTGGGCGAGTACCTGTTTACAGGCCTTGCAGCTGGCGATTACAAAGTCCGCTTTGGTACTTTACCTGCTGGCTTTAATGCTTCACCAAAAGCAGCAGGAACCAACAGGGATATCGACAGTGATGGAAATGCAATAGCAGCCGGAACTTCAACAACTGATATGGTTAGTGTGGCTGCAGGCGAAGAGCGTTTGGATATAGACCTTGGTTTACATAATCCAACTGCACCTTCCGGCCAGATAGGCGATTATGTTTGGTTTGATTCCAATAACAATGGTGTTCAGGATGCAACAGAACAGGGTGTGCCCGGAGTATCAGTTTCCTTACTGAATGCTTCTAATAACGTACTGGCAACCACCGTAACTGATGCAAACGGAAACTATCTTTTTGCAAACCTGGCTGATGCCACTTATGCTGTAAGGTTCAGCAATTTGCCTGCAGGTTTTGTTTTCTCACCAAAAGACCAGGGAGGTAATGACAATCTGGATAGTGATGCAGATCCTGCAACCGGCCAAACCGGAACGTATACCATTACTGCCGGAAATACCAATCTTACTGTAGATGCCGGTATTTACTCAACCAGGGCAGCACTGGGCGACTATGTATGGTTTGATGCAGACAATGACGGTACACAGGATGCAACCGAGAAAGGTATTGCGGGTGTAACGGTAACACTATACGATGCAAATAATACAGCTGTTACTTCAACAGTAACAGATCAAAACGGAAGATATTTCTTCAGTAACCTGGATCCCGCTACCTACACCGTAGGATTTGGTACCATACCAACCCAACTGGTATTTACCATAAAGGATGCAGTTGTTGCCGGAGACCTTGCTGACAGTGATGTAGATCCTGCAACAGGTAAAACCGGGCCGGTAACCCTAACTGCCGGCCAGGTTAACCTTAGTGTGGATGCCGGTTTAAGACCATTTGTACCGGCTTCAATTGGTGATTTTGTTTGGTATGATCTGGACAGGGATGGTATACAGGATCCGAATGAACCGGGTGTACCGGGTATTGTAGCAACACTTTACAATGCTGCTAACCAGGTGATCGGTTCTGCAATAACTGATGGCAACGGGTTCTACCAGATCAGCAATGTACCTGCGGGCACCGATTACTATGTGTTATTCAGCAACAAGCCTGATCCTGCTGCACCATGGACATTACAAAATGTTGGCGGAGCCGGAGCTAATAATAACAGCAAGGCGGATGCTACCGGAAAAACCGGTTCATTCAATGTTGCAGAAGGACAAAATATCACCAATATAGATGCCGGTTTATACAGGCTCATCAGTTTAAGCGGAAATGTTTGGCACGATGCCAATGGTATGGATGATAACCTGGTAAACAAAACAAGTACAACGCCTATTCCGGTTGGATTAAGGGTATACCTCGTTAATTTCAGTAACGGAGCCATCATTGAAGGTGTAAGGGGTATTTCATCATTTACCGGAACTTATTTATTCCAGAACGTGAATGTGAACACCAATTACAGGATCTATTTGACCAACCAGGCATTTAATGTTGGAACGGTATTCCCTAATTCCGGCTTTAACACACTGCCGGGAACCTGGACCAATACCGGTGAAAAACTGGGTATTACACCGGGCAGCGACGGAATTGCCAATGGCTGGTTAAATGTGACTGTTGGTGTATCCAGTGTGGTGAATGCCAATTTTGGAATAAAAGAAGGCGGTGGCGGTGGCCAGCAATAATAACAAAAGTTTAAACTGAACATAATATCCATTGATTGCCAAATGAACACAAGAATTCAAACTAAAAAACAAAAGAAATGAAAAAGTTAGTTATCGTAACCTGTTCTATCATTTGTGCATCCTTTTTCGGTATTGCAGTAAATGCCCAGAACCCAAGCCTAGAGTTAAGCTGGCTTAGTGGTTCATGGAACCCGGCTCCTGGTCCAACCCAGGGACCGTCATTAGCAACGCAGCTTCAGACCTTTCAGAATGATGCGTTGAACAATTCAAATTTTTCTAATTACAGTCCGGCTGTAAGCGTTACTACTTCGCTTAGAAACCAGGTATTCACCGGTTATAACTATTCGGGTATACAGGGAACCGTTAGTACCGGCCTTTCTTTTGGTACCTCAAAGTCTGAATGGAATGATGCGGTGGTTACCACACAAGGCCCAAGAGCGAGTAACCTTTTTGATCTGATAGGTGCAAACGTAGGTGCTCATGGCCCTACCGCCAGCCTGTACCGTTCTTTTGCAGGCGAGGCCCTGGGTACCATTGATGCCGATTTCAGCCAGTTTGGCGCTGATGGCAACGGCGGCGTTTCCCTTTTTACAACGGTGGAACCCTTAAAAACCTTACCGGGTGTAGACAAGGCAGGACGCTATGAATATGGAGAACTGGTCATTAGGTTTAGCCGTAAGGTTAAAGACCCGGTTATAAATATAGCCAGCCTGGGTGGATCATCCTGGTACCAGACCTCTGTTGGAGCCCCCTGGAATATGGCGTATTTCACCACGGAACTGGAATTGGTTACCCCTGGTTTTACTTCTGTAAAATTATCCGGAACCCCATATCTGGATGTACAGGGCAATAATATTTTAAATAATGCAGCACGGCCCAATGGTGATTCTCAATCTGGCGCTGTGGATGTAAAAGGCTTTTCTACTTTTGGGTCTGCCAGTGGCAGTATCCAGGTAAATGGTGTTGTAGATTCATTGGTATATAAGGTATATATGCGTGGGTCATCGTTATCCGATTATCCGTTTACGTTTGATGCAGTAGCAATTTTGGGTGCTTCACGCAATCCTTTTTACGGTGATTTCTGGTCTATCAGTTATTCTCTGAAAACTCCAAACCAGCAAATTTCCGGTAACGTATTTATTGATCCGCAAACTACAGACAATAATATCAATCAGTCATTTGGAAACGCTAACGCACGCACCAATGCTGGTGGTATGTTGTATGCCAATTTAATTCAGGGCGGACTGGTAGTGGCCACTGTGCCGGTTTCGGCCAATGGCGATTTCTTATTTGATAATGTGCCCGTTAACAACGGGTATACCGTGCAATTAAGCAGCAACCAGGGTGTGGTTGGCAATGCGCCACCTGCATCTGCCCTGCCTGCTAACTGGATAAATACAGGCGAGTTTATCGGAACCGGTGTGGGTACTGATGGAACAATTAATGGTATTTCTGCGTCATTTAATGTGGCAGCTTCTAATATCGTTGAGCATGTGAATTTTGGTATTAAAGCAGGCCCTTGTCCTAATAATGTTTTGTATACGGTTCCGCCTACCCTTACGGGTTATTTTGGTGGTTTTGAACTTACACCTGCAGCCGCTAATTTTTTCCCTGCCGGTGTAAATTACAGCAATGGCCGTGGCCGTATTTATCCGGCAACGCCACTGGCACCTGCCGATTACAGTGTAACCAGCAATCCAAATCTGTTTAGTCCCGCTTTAAGTTCATATCCTGCTTTAGGCGGACAAAGCCAAATGGCAATAAGGCCATCGGCCAATAACCAGGTTGTTTACTACATTATGGACAGCGCCGGTAAAACCAATGCAGGCGGACAGATCTATTTCATATCCGGCCCCGGCCCGGGTGGCGATTATAATTTCAGGGGATGGTTTGCTAAATCTACCGCTGCAGATGCCATTGTGAAAATAAAAATTTATGATGCAGATGTACCTGCCAGGGTATTTAAAGATATCAATGTCACTGTTACAGGTCCTGCAGGCAGTTGGGTTTACTGGAGTGCACCGTGGAATGTAAACTATGGTGTTCCCGGCAGTTTCTCACAAACCAAAAAAGTTGTATTCGATATCATTTCAGTAAATGGAGCGCCATTCAGCATAGATGAACTTTGCTTTGATGAGCCGGCCCTTGGCCCGCCATTGCCCATAACCCTGGCTGACTTTGCAGTAAACAAAACCAATTGCAATGCAAACCTGGTTTGGAAAACATCAACAGAGATCAACAGCGACAGGTTTGAAGTGGAAGTAAGTACCGGAAACAATGCTGTTTACACCCTTGCCAGTACCGTAATGGCTGCCGGCAGCAGTTCAACTGCAAAAACATACCAGTTCAGCTATCCGATGCAAACCGGAGAAGTGTATTATTTCCGGATCAAAATGATCGATAAGAACGGTTCGTTCACTTACAGTAATGTGCTTTCATCAGACTGTTCAAAAGGTGGTGGAGGTATCATCATTGCTCCAAATCCGGTGGTAGATAAATTCATGATCCGCGGAATGGAAAATGGAAAGAACACCATCCTTGTATATGGCGCAAATGGACAGTTGGTTAAAACGCAAACCAGTACAACCAACAACAGCAGTGTAAATATATCTTACCTGGCTCCGGGTATGTATACAGTAAAAGTTACCAGCGAAAAAGGCAACACCGTAATTCGCAAATTAATAAAGCATTAAACTAGTTTCGATAACCAAGCACAAGCAAAAGATGTCCCCCCGCCTTAACCGGGGGGCTCTTTTTTTAAAAAAGTATCGGTTTGTTTTATGTTATTAAATTGTTGATTATTATGCATTTATAGCAGTTCCATATTTTATTTAAAAAATATTTTTAAAAAAATTAGGAAATGTGAAAACTCTTTCCATATATTTGTATCTCCTAACAATAGTAATTTTACTGTCTTTCACGTGATTTCTCCCTTAATTTGACAAGGTTGTTATTCTAATACAATAACCACTTCAATACCTGATTCAGTTGTGTACAACCGGTTGTTTTATATGCGTTTTTTTGCATACAAAGCCCTGGTTTCAACAACAGAGCTGGCGTTGCTTTAATTTATCCAGTATTCTTTTATTTTTTGAAAAACGGAAATATCAGTTCCCGTAAAACGGAATTATTACCTCTGAAAGAAAATAAAATGAATAATATTTTTACCCACCCGAAAACAGGAAACTTTACGAAAAAGTTTTCTTACTTCACTAAAAGGGCATTTGCATGTACTGCAGCCCTTATCAGTGTGTGTAATATCAGTGTAGCTCAAAATACAGACCTCCCCAATCCGGATCCGAATATCTGGAATGCCCCGGCCGGTACAATGGTAATTGCCATGGACAATACAAACCAGGGCAATGCAGGTATCTTTAACCTGAAAGCCTACGGCCTGGTGGTAACTTTAATGAACAATTATACAAGACTGCGCTGGATCATTACGGCAGGCAAAGGCAAAGACGGAACCGATATCAGTGTTCCTGCCCGTTCAATTACACATCCAACCATTGTTGCGGCAAGTTCTAAAATTACGGTTACTGCCGGAAGCAATGTGGCCCTGATCACTAATGTGGTGGGCACACTGCAGGCAGGCATGACCGTTACTGCCACAGGAATACCGGCGGGTACAACCATTCAAAGCATCAATAATCCGATGCAGATCACATTAAGTAATAATGCGGTATCAAATCAATCCAATAAGGATGCGGCTTATCAAATAAACACCTACCCGGCAATTACCCGTAATTTTAAGGCCGGTCCTTTTGTGATTCCACCGGCAGATACCGCGGGGGTAAGGGCAATAATAAACACATTCAACAATGCACAAACCGCAGCAAATAAAGTAAAGGTATATGTAACCACCGCTGCAACCACTGCGGATGTTCGTTATGATATGTATGGCCTGAAGCCAAAAGTTGCGGTTGTTGATGATGGCGGTAATGCCCGTATCCATACCGATTATTTAGAAAACGCATCTATACCTGCAACAAATTATACGGTAATACCCAGTGCTGCGGGCTTAACTTTAGGCTGCTACACTTTTGCATCTGAACCGCACAACGGAAGCCAGGGGGCATTTATCGACAGCATTAAAAACTATGTTTTACTGGGAGGCAATTTTCTGGCACAATGCCATGCCATTACCACTTATGAAAACTGGGTTAACGGGCATTTTCAAACCACCGGTGGATTTGATAATATGAACGTTAACATAACCCCCAATATCAATTATCAGAATAGCGACCTTGCATATACGCAGTTTGAAGGTAATTATGATGCCAATATTGGGGGCAATACACAAACCTGGACCTTATCGGCCGGAAGTACACTACATAGCAATTTTTTTGCAGCGATCAGAGGCGCCAATGCAGGCATGCAGAATTATTTTGGGGCAACTGCTTCAAAACTGGTAACAGGAAGAGGTGGCATGGTATATTTTTTAGGCAATCATAATTTCGGCACATCACAAATGGAAGAGATCAACGGCCAGCGTATGTATTTAAATGCAATGCTCACACCATCTGCAACCGTGGCCTGCCCGTTTACATTACCTGTTCATTTAAAATATTTTGCTGCCAAAAAAACGAATAACGGACAGGTACAGATCAACTGGGCAACAGCCTCTGAGCAAAATGCCAGGGAATTTGTAATTGAACGCTCTGCCGACGGGGTACACTTTGCACCACTAACAAGCGTAACTGCAACGGGTAACAGCAATATAGAAAGGAAATACAATGCACTGGATGCAAACCCGGTTGATGGCAGAAATTTTTACCGCTTGCAGCAAATAGATATGGACGGTACTATAACATACAGCAATATTGTAATGATCAATATGAGTATCAGCAATGCTTCTGTAACTGTATTTCCAAATCCTGCACGTGGTTTTGCCAATATCAACCTGAATAATTTGCCCGAAAAAAATAACACCATTACCGTTTTTGATGTTACCGGAAAGGCAGTAATAAACCAGGTAAATGTTACCGGAAATACGGTGAAACTGAATATTTCTGCATTGCAATCCGGCACCTACTTTATTAAGGTTTTTACCGAAAATGGTAACGTGCTGCAAAACAAAATGAATGTATTCAATTAAAACAATTTGATAGTTGATTTTATAAAGATATAATGCGAATAAAAATAAACATATTACATAACGGGTTTTTAGCTGTTGCCATGATAAGCTTAGTGCTTATGATGCATACAGGGCAGTTAAATGCGCGGCCATATTTGGATGAAACCAATGCAGGCAGGTATAATATGCCGGCAATAATGGCTGTTACCCAGGACACGGTGCCACCAGTTGATACTGTAACAGCTGAAAATTTTGCTTCGCTGGGTGATTTTGTATGGATAGATAATAATGCAAACGGCATCCAGGATAAAGGCGAACCCGGAATATCGAATATTGAAGTGGTGCTGTATGATTCCTTATTGAACATCATTGATTCAAAATATACCGATGACTCGGGCTATTATCATTTCAACAAAATTTCCATTGCAGCAGGAAGTTCAAGAACGTTTATCGTAGGGTTTAACAATATTCCGCCAAATTATGCATATACCAATCTTATTACAGACAGTATCATGCAATTGGTGAGCAGTAAATCAGATACCATTTCGGGCAGAACAAAACCATTTGTTTTACAGGCAGGCGAAAACAGAACGGATATTGACGGGGGTATCAAAAATGCACCGGGTGTGGTACTTCCCCTGATCATCAACCAGTTCAATGGCAATTATTCAGACGGTTTCATCCAGCTTGGCTGGAGTACCTATTCGGAAATTAATGTGGATCATTTTGATGTGGAACGCAGCACCGATGGGGTTAATTTCAGGCAAATCGGAAAAACTACCTCTGCAGGCGGACAGCTCAACAGCAATATGAATTATAATTACCTGGATATTACAGCAGACCGGGGAAATAATTATTACCGGTTGGCAATTGTGGATATCAATGGCAATTATACCTACAGCAAATCCATTATGCTGAATGTTGATGTAAAAGGGATCAGTGTAATGATCGTTTATCCAAACCCTTTCAGCAGGCGGGTTAAAATACGGGTAAACTGTGATAAAGCTGAAAAAGTAAAGATCAATGTATTAAACAGCAATGGTGTACTGGTGAGTACGATGGATGCTCAAACCAATGTGGGAGATAACAATATTGATATCACCAAGGTAGAATCATTGCCGGGGGGTGTTTATTTTATAGAAGTAGTAAGCAGTACCCGCAGCTTAAAGACCAGAGTAATGAAACTCAATTAATATTTTTCTTACCTCTACATTGTTTTATTTAAAAGCCCTGCCAGACGCAGGGTTTTTTATTGGGGGTTATTTAATGCATGAAGGATTTCATCTGCAGAGATATTAACCGAAAAATAAGTTTTCAGTTTATTGATCACGCCTTCTACCAAAGCATCCGGACAGCTTGCTCCGCTTGTCATTAATATCCTCACCGGTTTTTTATGGGTAAGGAAATTTTCAGTTAATTGTTCCGATCTACTGTGCATATTATAATGCAGTATTGAATTGCCCGACAATATTTTTTCTTCGCTGCTGATAAAGTAGGTGGGCAGCCTGGATTCGCATAATTCCACCAGATGCGAAGTGTTGCTGCTGTTGTAGCCTCCTACCACAATGGCCAGTTCGGCATCCTGCTCCAGTAAACCGTATACCGCCGTTTGGTTGTCGTTGGTGGCATAGCATAAAGTGTCCCTGGTTTCGGCAAAGCGCTGCTCTATGTTGTTTTCACCGAGCTTATACCGGGTCATCATCACCTGTTTTAAGAAATCGGCAATTTCCTGTGTATCGCTGGCCAGCATGGTTGTTTGGTTTACAACGCCAATACGATCCAGGTCTTTATGCACATCAAACCCTGCAGAACATTTACCGGCAAAATCCTGGTTGAATAAAGCAGCATTTCTTTCGCCGGTAATATATTTACTTAAGATTTCGGCATCGTTCAGGTCATTCACAATAATGGTTGGCGTATGTGCCGATGCATGGGAGAAGGTAGCCCTGGTTTCTTCATGTGTTGGTTTGCCGTGTACTACCACCGTGTAATTTTTTTTGGCGATCTGTTCACTGCGGTTCCATACTTTTTCAACAAAGGGGCAGGTGGTATTATACCGGTAAGTTTCAATACCAATACCGGTAAGTTGTTTTTCAATATCCAGTGTTGTACCAAAAGCCGGAATGATCACTACATCCTCTTTGGTTAATGTATCAAATGGGATCACCTGTTTGCCATGGGTATCCTGCAAAAACTGAACACCTTTTTCAAGCAGATCGGCATTTACCTGCGGGTTATGGATCATTTCACTCAATAAAAAAATCCGTTTCCCGGGGTTTTCTTCAATGGTACGGAATGCAATCTCTATTGCATTTTCTACTCCATAACAAAATCCAAAATGCCTGGCCAGGTAAATTTTAAGCGAACCATAATCGAGCAGGGTAGGCGTAAAATCTTTTTTCATTTTATCCAGCTCCTTACGTTTGTTTTTAATGGCCGCAATTAACGGGCTGCGGTATATGATGGGGACGTCAAATTTTTTCATGGTAAAAATAACAGCTACAAAGGTACATGGTTGATAACAAAATCCGAACCTGAACTTTATATGCATCCAGTGCTTACATTTGAATACATAATTTAACCCGGTTCATCAATGAACAATGCAATTTATAAAAGAGCTGACTGGATTGCCAATACCAATATTTATGAAGTAAATATCAGGCAATATAGTGCCGAAGGCAGTTTCAAAGCATTTGCCGAATCCTTACCCAGGCTGAAAGATATGGGTGTTAAAGTACTTTGGCTAATGCCCATACACCCCATTGGCAAAATTAACCGCAAAGGCAGTTTGGGCAGTTACTATTCCATAGCCGATTTTAAAGGGGTAAACCCCGAATTTGGGACGGCAGCCGATTTTAAAAAGCTGGTTGAACGGGTGCATGAACTGGGGATGAAACTGATCATGGACTGGGTTGCCAACCATGCTGCCTGGGATCATGTATGGACAAATGAACACCCGGAATATTTTGTACGGGATGAGGAAGGAAATTTTAAAGCACCCTACGACTGGACAGATGTTATACAGATTGACCATAGCAATGAAGCAGAACAGGATGCCATGATCGATGCCATGCAGTATTGGATAACCGAGTTTGATATTGATGGATTCAGGGCCGACCTGGCTCACCTTACCCCGCTTGGTTTCTGGAAGAAGGCCAGGACAGCCATTGAGCCTTTAAAGCCCAACCTGTTTTGGCTTGCCGAATCGGAAGAGATCAGTTACCACGAGGTTTTTGATGCCAGTTTTACCTGGGAGTGGATGCACATTACTGAAAATTATTACAAGGGTAAAACCGGTATCCATAGCCTATACGAAGTACTTGCAAAATATGTTGCTTCGTTTCCGGAAACAGCGCATCGGTTATATTTTACCAGCAACCACGATGAAAATACCTGGAATGGTACCGGAAATGAAAAGTATGGCGATATGCTGAAATGCCTGGCTGTATTTAGTTGTACCTGGAACGGGATACCCCTGATATACAGCGGAGAAGAAATGCCCAATACCAAAAGGCTTCCCTTTTTTGAAAAAGGTGCTATTGAATGGAACGGAGCATACCGGTTACATGATTTTTATAAGACCCTGTTGACCCTGCGTAAAACCAATCCGGCATTGCGATCGGCGGATGAGGCAGTTTCTACTTTTCATATACTAACCGAAGGCGGTAAAAATATTATGGCTTACTTACGTAAACATGATCTGTATGAAGTGCTGGTTTTTTTAAATTTAAGTGCAGCGCCCGCAGGATTTACCATAAAAGACCAGCTTATTAATGATGTTTACACCAACGTTTTTGATGGTTTGGAAAATCATTTAAATGCCGGTTCATTTATAAAAATGCAACCCTGGGATTACCTGGTTTTTGAAAGAAGAATAAAGCCATAAAAAAAGGGCACCATGTGGAGCCCTTTTTTATGTCTGTTCAACCCCTTAATTTTCATCCAGCGAAAGCGGGTATTCATATATGCCATCATAGCCCGGATAAAACCCACTTACGGTTATATTTTTATTTGTGCCTATGGCAGATTTCAATTCATTCACATTCTTCACATCCTTTTCATTTACTTTTAAAATAATGAAGCCATCCTTCATCCTGGTCTGGTCGTTAATAACCCCTTCATTGATCTTCTTTACAATTACGCCGCCTGCAACGCCGTATTCGCGTGCTTTTCGGTTATCAAGCGAAATAAATTCGGCTCCTAAAGTTTCTAAAGCTGCATCTGCTTTTACAATATCGTAATTGCCTGCTTTGTTTTTTAAAGTTACCAGGGTGTTATTTTCCTTTCCGTTTCTTGTATAACTGATGGGTATTTTATCACCCGGTTTCTGGCGGCTTATCAAACCCTGCATTTCGGCACCATTGGTTATTTCGGCACCGTTTACTTTTTTTAGGATATCTCCTTTACGTATACCTGCTTCGTATGCACCACCATCGGTAGGCACATCGGTTACGTAAATGCCTTCGGCAGTTGCCGGAATTCCCTGACGCTTTTTTTCATCTTCCGTTAAATCGCTGGCATTTACAAAACGTACACCCAGGAAGCCTCTTTGTACGGTTCCAAATTTGATCAGGTCGTCTATTACTTTTTTTACAATATTAACCGGTATGGCATAAGAATATCCCGAGTAATATCCGGTTGGCGAAGCAATGGCAGAGTTAACACCGATCAGTTTACCATCGGTGTTGATAAGGGCGCCACCGCTGTTTCCCATATTTACTGCGGCATCTGTTTGTAAAAAGGATTCAACGCCCGAGCCGGGGTCTCCGTTCTTATCTTTATTTAAACCCAGTGCCCTTGCTTTGGCACTGATGATACCGGCTGTAACGGTTGTTTCCAGGTTAAGCGGATAACCAATGGCCAATACCCATTGCCCGATCTTTACATCATCTGAATTGCCGTATAATAAAAAAGGCAATCCTGCAGCTTCTACTTTTATTACGGCCAGGTCGTATGAAGGATCGGAACCTATTAATTTTGCTTTATAGGTTTTTTTGTTGCTGAGTGTAATATTTATTTCATCGGCATTTTGAACCACGTGGTTGTTGGTTACAATGTATCCGTCTTCGCTGATGATGACACCCGAACCACTGGCCCTTTGTTCGGGTATTACACCACGGCCACGGTTGCCAAATAACTGGTTAAACATATCATCATCAAAAAGATCGCTGAACGGATTGCTGGGCTGAGCCTTGGGCAAACCATTGCCAACCTGTTTGGCGTTTGTTTTGGTTTTAATATGCACTACTGCAGGGGTTGCTGCCTGGGCAGGAGTGGTAAAATCAATGCTACTGCCCGGAGCTGTGGCTCCATCAAATACGCCTGCATATTTATAGTTGGCAGGCACTATGCCTTCCTGCTGCCCGGCATAGGTATTGTTTTTTGCAACGTAGGTTCCATAACCCCAGATAACGGCCAGGGCTGTTGCTGCACTAATTGTGATCGTAAAAAAAATCTGTTTCCATTTCATTTTTCGTAGGTTTTATTTATTTCAACAATTATATAAGGTTTTTGTTTTGATGCCGCAAATCAGTGATCAACTCCCGTGCCGGCTCATGCAAAATAACGAAGCAATGACAAAATGTTATTGACCAACTGCCATGTTTAACAATTAATTAGGAAGGGTTTCGTAGATTGCATTTTCCCGCAGATTTCGCTGATGTCGCAGATTTAGTGGCTTTGCATTTTTTTTACCTCAGCTTCTTAGTAAAACTCAGTACTAAGCTTGTTGATTTTTTTCTGCGCCATCAGCGGCATCTGCGGGATAATTATAAAGTTAACAAAAACTGCATCGTATCCACTCCGTCGGCATAATTCATCAAACTGGGGCATTGTGCCTGTCCGAATGCAATGCCGTTTTTACCGCAAATACATTGTATATCGTTGTTCCCGGCCAACTGGTCCAGCAGCTTTTTTTCATCCTCATAAAAACTGTAATTGAGCCTGCTGATGGCTGCAAAAATGGCATCGGATTCAATTAATAAAAGGCTGCCATTGGTCATATAAAAAACATTATTCAGCAGCGCAATGGAAAGCTGGTAATCGTAATTATTTTTAAATTTATGATGATCGGCAAAATAGGTATACTTGTCAAAAGCGCTCAGCAACGGCACAAAATCGTAACCGGCCGGTACAAATAACTGGGTGATGTTTCTGCATCCCAAACCAAAATACTGGTGTATATCGTCCGACAGCAGTTGCAGCTCATCCTGCGTTTCTTCTCCGGTTAAAACGGCTACACTTGTGCGGTTGCGGCGAATGATACTGGGGTATTTTGAAAAATATTGTTCAAAATACCGGGCAGTGTTGTTGCTTCCGGTAGCAATATAGGCATCGCAGCCTTTCAGCATATCGGCAAATGCGATATATGCAGTAAGCGAAGGCTCCCATGCGGTCATTTTTTCAACCAGGTGCTTCAGCAGGATATCATCTTTAGAAGATAATTTGATGGTCTGTTTATGCCCGCTGATGAACACGGTTAAAAAATCATGAAAGCCCACCAGCGGAATATTCCCGGCCATTACAATGCCCATGTTTTTTCCGCCCACATTGTCGTCGAGGTGATAGTGGCGGGCCCACTGCTCCAGTTTTTCTTTTTGCAAAAATTCGTTGCAGATATTTTCAACGGCCAGGTCAATAAATGCTTCGGTAAACCAGCCATTTTGAAATGAGGCTTTTGTTTTTATATGCTGCCATTCTTCGCCGTTGGCAGATAAATATTTTTGCAGGCTTTGTAAAATTTCAATTCGTTTTTGTAAATTCATGCTGTTATTATTAAATTGCACCTGGCTTCCATAAGGAGGTTGTAAAATTCAAAATTACGATAGATGGCTATAAAGATCACAGAAGAATGTATTAATTGCGGAGCCTGCGAGCCCGAATGTCCCAATAACGCTATTTATGAGGGCGGTGTTGAATGGGCGATATCCGACGGAACAAGCATTAAAGGTATGTACACTTTGATGGATGGAACCGTAGTGGATGCCAGCCAGCGCCATGCACCTTTAAGTATGGACGTGTATTACATAACACCCAACAAATGCACCGAGTGCCAGGGTTTTCATGAAGAACCACAATGTGCGGCAGTTTGCCCGGTAGATTGCTGTGTTCCGGATGAAATGTATGTAGAAACAGTGGACCAATTGCTGGCGAAGAAGGATAAGATGCATATTTAAGCCCGGAAGTGGATACTGAGGCATGAATAATTCACCGCCGAAGATTTCCACTCACAAAATAAATCTTTCGGATCCGCCGCCTGGCGGATCACAGGAGCAGGGAATATTTCCTGCAACAGGGTGAAGGTATTTGTAAAAAATACCTTCGCCTTTTTTATTACACCAAAATTTATTACATTGTTGAATGAATAGCATTTTACCTGTGTTTATTGCAGCCCTTTTGTTTTCGTCCTGTGTTCTGAAGCCTGATCAGGAAAATAAGGCAGATGCTTTTGCTAAAATGGAAATGATGGAGGCCGACAGAAAATTTTCGAGGATGAGTGCAGAAAAAGGAATGAAAGCTGCTTTTATAGAATACATAGACAGCAATGGGGTTTTACTGCGACCCGGCCACCTGCCCATTGCCGGTGCCGATGCCGTAGATTTTTTGATACAGCAAAATGATGCTGAATATACCATGTCCTGGGAACCCAGCAATGGGCATATTGCCAAATCAGGCGAATTGGGCTATACCTACGGGGTTTATGCATTAAGGCCGTCGGTAAAAGACACGGTCATTTATGGTACCTATGTCAGTATCTGGAAAAAAGAAAAAGGCGGCACCTGGAAATTTGTATTAGACAGCGGCAATGAAGGCATTGGGGATCCTGTACCGGAACAATGATGATACAGGGTTGAGAAAATGTTAAATTGTAATAAAAACAAATGCCCGCAACTAAAAAAGGTTATCCGTAATCTATATTTCGTTTCTTTGTAAAACAACCTGTAGCAATCCAGATGAAAAAAAAAATAGCATTGATAACCGGTGGTTATTCCGGCGAAGCGGTTATTTCATACAAAAGCGCCAATAACATAGAAAAGCACCTGGATGCAGATAAATGGGAAACCTACAAGATCGACATCAATCCTGCAGGCTGGAACTACATGTCGCCTGGTGGAGAAACTACCCCGGTTGATAAGAATGATTTCAGCATTACCCTTGACGGAAAAAAAATAAATTTTGATGCCATACTGGTTGGCCTGCACGGTACACCCGGTGAAGATGGCAAATTGCAGGGTTATTTTGATACCCTGGGCATACCCTATACCAGCTGCGATACCGCCACTTCTGCATTAACTTTTAATAAACGTTACACCGTTGCCGTAGCCGCTTTTGCCGGCATACAGGTAGCCCGGTCGGTACACCTGTTCAAGCACATACCGGTTACCACAGCAGCTATTTTAGCTACACTCAAATTACCTGTTTTTGTAAAACCAAACAATGGAGGCAGCAGCATTGGCATGAGCAAGGTAAAAGAGCCCGGCGACTTGCAGGCCGCACTGGATAAGGCATTTGCAGAAGACGACCAGGTGCTGGTGGAAGAATTCATTAAGGGAAGAGAATTGACCATTGGTGTTTTTAAATCAAAAGGGGAAGTGATCGCCTTGCCCATCACCGAGATCATTGCGAAGAATGAATTTTTTGATTACCAGGCCAAATATGAAGGCGCCAGCGAAGAGATTACCCCGGCAAATTGTGATGAAAGCATGGCTGAAAAAATAAGGGCCGAAGCAAAAAAAGCCTATGCTGTATTTAATTGCAGCGGATTGGTGAGGATCGATTTTATTTATGATGAAGCATCCGGCAATCCGTTTATGCTGGAGATAAATACGGTGCCGGGACAGAGTGAGGCAAGCATCGTGCCACAGCAGGTGGTGGCCATGGGGTGGACTTTAAAGCAGTTTTATACCGCTTTGCTGGAAGAATGTTTTTACTGAGTGATGATACAGCTTAAAACTTTGCAGTGTAAAAAATAATCGTACAACAATTAAAAATATTAAATTCACAGCGTGTTTAAATTCATTACCGGTAAACCCCTTTGGGTAAATTTCATTGCTGCAATTGTCATTGCATTCCTGATCTTAGTATTGTTTTTGAAAATGCTGGGCTGGATAACCAAACACGGTGCCTATTTAAAAGTACCGGCGGTAACCGGCATGAATACCAATGAGGCTGTTAAGCTACTGGAGAAAGCAGGTTTTGATGTATATATACAGGATTCGGTATTTACCGATACCGCCAAACGCGGTTCGGTTTTAAAGCAATTGCCCGATGCCAATGCAACCGTAAAAGTAAACCGTACGGTCTTTATTACGGTAAACCGTTATGTGCCGCCCATGCTTGATATGCCAAAACTGGAAGGACAGAACCTTGCCTTTGCCATTCGGATGCTGGAGCGTAATCATCTGAAACTGGGTGATACCACATTCAGGCCCGATTTTATGATGGGCTCGGTGCTGGAGCAGTTGTATAACGGAATGCGGATACCGGAGAAATCAAAAATTCAATGGGGAAGTAAGATCGATCTGGTGATCGGCGGTGGCCTGGAAGACAGGCAGATACCTGTTCCTGCCTTGACCGGCATGAGTTATGCGGAAGCCAGTGCTTACCTCAATGAAAACGGGATCGGCCTGGGGGCAGTAATAGCCGACGGGGCCATAACAGACACCAGCTCGGCCTATATCATCAGACAAAGCCCTGAGCGCTTAGACGAAGAGAACATGCTTATCTATATCCGTTCGGGACAGATCATGGATGTATGGATATCGCAGGTAATGAAAAACCCGGTTGATTCTGTAGAAAAGAAAAAAGAAAATCTACAACGAAAAAAAGAAAATTAAACCCATGCAAATTATTACCGCAGAAGAAATAAAAGCCCGCCTGGATGCAGGTGAAACCATTCATCTGGTGGATGTACGTGAACCGCATGAACATGCCGAATTTAATATCGGAGGCATGTTGGTGCCATTGGGAAAAGTGCAATCCATGCAGACAGAAGAATTAGAGGATATGAAAAATGAAGAAGTGATCTGCTACTGCCGCAGCGGTGCAAGAAGCATGCAGGCCTGCATGATACTGGAACAAATGGGTTTTACCAATATGAAAAACCTGGCCGGGGGAATGCTGGGCTGGAAGCAACTTTTTGGCTAAAGCAGTTATTGGTTAAGGGAATGCTGTTATGGTATCAAGTAGCAAGTAGTAAGTAGCAGGTATCCACCATCAAAATTTCAGATTTACACCCAGCATAAAATTGAATCCTGCCATCGGGAAATAAAAATTTTCTGTGGTTTGTTCTCCTCCATAAATATAGCTGAAGCTGTAGCCGTTGGGTTCGTACCTTTTATCAAATACATTGTTCAGCTGCAGTATTATATGGGTTTCCTTAAATATTTTATGTGTTATTACATAACTCAGCCTGATATCCTGTAGGTAATAGGGGTTCAGGCTTCTTGATTTCTGCGAAGTATTATCTAAATACTGCCTGCCTACCTGTTTGCTGATGAGGCTGATCTCTGCATTTTTTACCGGAATAAAATTTACGCTTCCCGAGGCAATTACCGCCGGTGAAAAAGAAATGGTTGTTTTGGGATAGAATTTTGTTTGCTGTCCGCCATTGTCATAATCATCCAAAAACTCGGTAAAGCCCTTTATTTTATTTTCACTGAAACTGATATTGGCATTCACATTCATCCACCTGGCAAGAGTGGCTTTGCCCTGTAATTCAACCCCGGCACGGTAACTTTTTGCAATATTGGTACGGGTATAAGCACCTACATCATTTATTTTTCCGGTTAACACCAGTTGGTTTTGATAGTACATGTAATAGAAGTTAATGCCCACAGCATAGCCTGTACCTTTTTTTTCGGCACCTATTTCAATATCGTGTAACCGTTCGGGTTTGGGTTGCTGCGTATTGCCGGCTTCAAAATCATCCCGGTTGGGTTCTTTGCCTGCCAGTGCATAGGAAATATAAGCCTGCCAGTTTTTGCCGGAATAGGTAATGCCAATTTTCGGATTCAGAAAAGTATAGTTTTGTGTGGTGTTTAATGCAGGGTTGTTTCTGAAACCATGAATGCGGTAATCCACCTTTCTGAGCTGCACATCGGCAAAACTTTGCCAGCCCGGCCTGCCGGCTTGCAGGTTGCGGCTCCACTGCTGGGTCCATTTGGTATACACCGAAAGATCTTTTTTGTATGCCGTTAGATCATACCAGCGGTAATTGGCCGGCACACCCGCCTGCAGGGCGGTCCATTTGATATCTCCAAAATGCCTGCCGTCATAGGCATTGTAGCTGCCGCCAAAGATCACCTGGGTTTTATTTTTTTTATATTGTAAAGAATAAATGGTGCCATAAAAAGCGTTATCCAGCCAAAGCCTTCTTACCAGGTCGGTTTCGGTTACGATGGTGGTGCCATTGTTGTAATCGGGTAAGCCATAGGCCCCAAATGCTTCCTGTGCTTTATATTGTTCATAATACCCCTTGCCCCGCGTTAAGAATAAAGCCACATTCCCTTTCCAGTAAGGGTTGAAACCATGGTTGTAAAAAAGCTGGTAATGCGTTTGTGTGTAATTGTCCGTTTCATTATCGTAAGGCTCTCCGGGTCTTTGGGTGCCGCTGGGGTTATTTGTGCGGTTTGTTTTCAATAAATTTTCTGCCACCCCGTTCCAGGCCTGGTAGGTTTTTTCTTTGCCCGAAAAAACATTCAGCCGTAAACTGTTCTTTTCATTTACATAGGCAGTGCTCAGGTAAAATGACTGCAGGTTTGATGTCGCCCGGTCTATATAACCATCGCTGCTGATGCGGCTTAACCGGCCATCCAGGGTAAAATGCTTACCCAGCATACCGCTTCCGAACTGTATATTGTTTTTTAAGGTATTGAAGGAACCAATGCTGTTGTTGGCAGCAACGTAAAATTCCCGGTTGAGTTCATTGGTGGCAATATTGATGGTACCGCCAAAGGCACCGGCCCCGTTTGTAGAGGTACCAACGCCCCGCTGCACCTGGATGCTGTTGGCCGAGGAAGCAAAATCGGGGAGGTCAACAAAAAATGTTCCCTGGCTTTCTGCATCATTATACGGTATGCCATTGAGGGTAACATTGATACGGGCGGCATCGGTACCCCGTATGCGTATGCCGGTGTAACCCACGCCATTGCCTGCATCGGAATTAACGACCACAGACGGTGTCTGATTCAATAAAAATGGCAGGTCCTGCCCCAGGTTGTTCTTTGCAATTTCTTTTTTGGTAAGGTCTGTTTTTGCAAAGGGGGCATTTTCACCGGCCCTCACCGCCACCACTTCCAGCGGCTGCAGGTAGGCTGTATCATTGAATTTTTTTTCTTTTTGTGCAAATACAACAGAAATAATGGCGCACAGCAAGGCACTTAATAATAACTTCTTCATCAATAAATAGTTAAACTGAACATCCGGGGGGAGTAATAATCTGCTTCGATATTCCTCCCCTTGGGGGAGGCTAGGAGGGGCCTGAGCTGTATTTTCTCCCTTCGCAGGCATTATCCTGTGCAGGTTATCGGGTATTGTCTCAGCCTTTATGGTTATGTTACGTAATTTGAAACATAACAAAAAAAGCACCCCGGAAATTCAAACGGTTAAAAGAGCTTTAAAACACGAAGTTAAGGGAGTTTTAGATAAAATTTTATAATAGTGTAACAAAACTACCTGCCCTTTCGTATAACTAAGCAAGTATAGCCACGAAACTGGTTTATCAAAGCAATCATATACAAATATGATTGCTTTGATTTGATCGGTTCGTCTTTTTTTAATTTTAAAACTATAAAGATGAAAAAATTATTAGTATCACTGGTTGCATTTATTTCCCTGACTGTCTTTGCACAGGAAACCAGATTAATGAACGACGCCAATGCGATAACCCGCAGCTTAAACGGCAGTTTTACTGGTATTGCTGTTTCAAGCGGTGTTGAACTGTATATTACCCAGGGAAATGAAGAAGCTATTGCAGTAAGTGCATCAGAACAAAAGCACCTCGACCGTTTAAAAACAGAGGTTGTGAATGGTACGTTGAAAATTTATTATGACAACAAAGGGGTTACCTGGAAATCAAATGGAAAGTCTAAATTGAAAGCTTATGTTTCATTTAAAACCCTGGAAAAATTAAATGTTTCAGCAGGTTCGGAAGTTACGGTAAACGGTACTGTTAAATCTGATAAATTAAGAATGGATGTAAGCAGTGGTGCTGATTTTACAGGAGCCATTAATGTTACTGAACTTAATGCTGTTATGAGCAGCGGAGCTGGGATTAAAGTTACCGGTACTGCAGGTAAATTAATTGTAGATGCCAGCAGCGGAGCTGATTTTAAGGGATATGATTTTGCAGTTGACTTTTGTGATGCATCGGCCAGCAGCGGTGCCGACATACACGTTACCATTAACAAAGAACTGAATGCCAAAGCCAGCAGTGGTGGCGGTATTCAATACAAAGGCACAGCTCTTATCAGAGACATAAAAACCGGAAGTGGCGGATCTGTTAAAAAAAGATAATTTCAAATACAAATAAACGATATGAAAAAGTTTATATTAATGCTGATGACGGTATGTACTGTGTTTACAGCAATTGCGCAAAAAGATATTGTTGTAGATCCCAACGCATCAGCAAGAACACTAACCGGTCAATTTGAAACAATAAAAGTATCAGGCGGGATAGATCTGTATATATCACAATCAGATAAAATAGCGGCTGCAGTAAGCGCCTCAGCTGAAAACTATAAGGAGGAAATAAAAACTGTAATAGAAAACGGCACACTTAAAATATTTTTTGATGGAAGTAAAGGCTGGACAAAAAAAGACCGTAAACTGCGTGTCTATGTATCCTTTACCGATCTTAAGAAACTGGAAGCATCGGGTGCCTGTGATGTTTTTGTAACAGGAAGTATTAGTACAACAACTTTGGTTTTACAAATGTCTGGTGCCTGCGACTTTAAAGGGTCGGTAAAACTAAATACGCTGGATATCAATCTGAGCGGTGCCTCCGATGCAAGGATATCCGGAACGGCAGGCTCCGTTAATATTAAAAGTACGGGTGCCAGTGATGTGAAAGGATATGATTTGATAACAGAATTTTGCAATGCAAATGCATCGGGTGCATCTGATATACATATTACCGTAAACAAAGAACTGAATGCAACAGCCAACGGTGCCAGTGATATTAAATACAAGGGTACTGCTGTTATTAAAGAAAAACACATCAATGGTGCCAGTAGTATTGTAAAGGTGAATTAGGCCTTCCGCAAACCTATAAGGTTTTGCTTTGCTGCCTGGCCATGCTGCAAACCTGATAGGTTTATTTTCCAAAGGCCCATATCAAAAAGGCCGGCAATTGTTTGCTCCAGCTTTCATAATCATGCTTGCCGTTGGGTTCCTGTACAAAACGGATATCTTCGGGCAGGCAGATGTTTTTGTTTTTAATGATCTCAACCAGGTCGCGGGTATCATCAATCACATCAATGATGCTGTCTTTATCCCGGTCGCTTTCTTCTTCTTTGCCACCGGCATAAAACCAGTATTTAAGCGCTGCTTTTTTTCTGGATGACCTGATCTTATTATGCATGATCCGGTTTTTATCATCCGAATAATCAACCGCCTTATCATCCTTATCGCGCCACCAGAAGGAACCTGAGAAAACACCTGCCTTATCGATCTTATCGGCATGGTTCCAGGCAATATCAAAGGCCGATAAACCGCCCTGCGAGCAGCCGGCAATGACCACGGTTTTAAACTTACGTACCGTTGCATTCTTTTTGGCAAAGGGGTACAGTTCGTTGTTGATGAACGCATCGTAATGATCAGCTTTATCACCCCGTTTTAAAAAATCCGGATTTCCGGCAACGCCATATTCTTTCATCCGGTCTCCGGCATGTACCCCTACGATCACCAATGGTTGTATCAGTTTTTTGCTGTATAGGCTGTCAATGATCTCCTTTACCTTAAACTGTCCCATTTCCTGGCCGTCGTTCAGTATCAGTAAATTCAGTTCGGTTTTATCGCCGGGCACAGGGGTATTTATGATGGTTAATTTAACGTGCCGTTGCAGATGCCGGCTGTATAATTCATCATCCTGTTGTTTTATTTTTGATTTGCAGCCAAGGGCTGTAATCAGCCACAGTACTAAGATCAGGGGGAGTTTATATTCTTTAAGCATACCCAAATCTACTAAAGGATTGTTTAATATTTGGCAGCGCAGGCATAAAACCTTAGTTTTGCACCGCGAAGTAGAGCAGCGGTAGCTCGTCGGGCTCATAACCCGAAGGTCACTGGTTCGATCCCAGTCTTCGCAACACATGAAGAATACTGGCTCATTCCAGTCTTCGCAACTAAGAAATCAGAAAGGCTCTACTGAGCCTTTTCTGATTTAAAACGAATTTTTATTCTCAGTACAGGTTGCTGATGAATTTGATTATCTCCTCCATTCTCTTTGCATGTTTGTGATAATCAATTTATTTAAAATGATCACATTCAATGAAATCAGGTTTTGTAAACATATTTGGTAAGCCCAATGCAGGTAAAAGCACTTTGCTCAATGCGCTCATGGGCGAGAAGATGGCCATTGTATCGCACAAAGTGCAAACAACCCGGCATCGCATTAAAGCCATTTTAACCGAAAAAGATTACCAGATCATATTTTCTGATACGCCGGGCATCATTGAACCCAAATACAAACTGCACGAAAAAATGATGGATGCTGTCAGAGGCAGCCTGGAAGATGCAGATGTGGCTTTGCTGATAACCGATGTACGGGAGAATACAGAAGAGAGCCATGCCATTTTCAGTTCGCTGCGGCTTAAGGCCCCGGCCATAGTTATTTTAAATAAAGCCGATACCGTTAATGGGGAGCAGTTGAAAACAACCGCTGCTTTTTTTGAGGCACAGCCTTATTGCAAACAGGTGGTTTCCATATCGGCCTTGAAAAAAACAGGCATTGACGAACTGTTAAAGGCCATTCTTACCTTTTTGCCCGAAGGTGCACCTTTTTATGAGGGCGATGACCTGAGTGATTTGCCCACAAAATTTTTTGTAAGTGAGATCATCCGCGAAAAAATATTTTTATTGTACGGGGAAGAGATACCGTATCATGCAACCGTTTTGGTACAGGAGTTTAAAGAAAAGGCAAGTCTTACCAAAATAAGCGCCGAGATCATTGTGCAGCGTGAAACACAAAAGGGCATTATACTGGGCGGCGGTGGCAGCATGATCAAAAAACTGGGCACCGATGCCAGAAAGGATATTGAAACATTTTTAGGCCGGAAAGTATTTTTGGAATTGTTTGTAAAAGTGCGGCCAAAGTGGCGGGATAATGAGTTTCAGTTGAAGGAGTATGGGTATTAAAAACCCCCTCCGCCCCCTGAAGGGGGAACCTGGAGTCTTAAATTAAAGACAGTATTTATTTACACTTAGGTACAATAAATGCTTAGATAAAAGTTTGATATTTTTAATTTTTTAAAAAACTCTTAAAGGATCAGGGATCAAGTTCCCCCTTTAGGGGGCGGAGGGGGTTTTTATGAGTTTCACAGTAGCAATAACAGGCAGGCCCAATGTGGGCAAAAGTACATTCTTTAACCGTTTGCTGGAGCAGCGTAAAGCCATTGTTGATGATATCAGCGGGGTTACCCGCGACCGGCAGTATGGCGTGGCCGAATGGGCTGGAAAATCCTTTAACGTAATTGATACCGGTGGCTTTGTGGCCGGCAGCAATGATGTGTTTGAAAAAGAAATACGCAAACAGGTGGTGATTGCCATTGAAGAAGCCAATGCCATTATTTTTATGGTAGATGCGGCAACCGGCATTACCGAACTGGATAACAGCATGGTTGATCTGTTGCGCAGAAGCAAGAAGCCGGTCTTTTTAGTGGTTAATAAAGTAGACAATCATGAACGGCTGATGGAAGCCAGTGAGTTTTATGCGCTCGGTTTCGAAAATATATTTTTTGTCTCCTCCATCAGCGGCAGCGGCACCGGCGAAATACTGGATGCCCTTACTGAAAAGATAAGCGAAAAGGATTCGGATGAAGCAGCAGCAGAAACAGACCTGCCAAAAATTTCCATCATTGGCCAGCCCAATGTGGGCAAATCATCTTTACTGAATGCGCTGATCGGGCAGGAGCGCACCATTGTAAGTGATATTGCCGGTACCACCAGGGATACCATTCATACACACTACAATCTTTTTAACAAGGAGTTCATGCTCATTGATACGGCAGGCATCAGGCGCAAGACCAAAGTGCATGAAGACCTGGAGTTTTATTCGGTGATACGTGCCATTAAAGCGGTGGATGAATCGGATATATGCATGCTGATGCTGGATGCCGGCAAAGGCATTACTGCCCAGGACCTTTCTATTTTTTCGCTGGCCGTAAAAAAAGGAAAAGGTATTGTGGTGCTTGTTAACAAGTGGGACCTGGTGGATGAAAAGAAAACCAACACCACCAAAGATTATGAAAAGGAATTAAAGAAAAAATTTGCCCCTTTCAGTGATGTACCCATTATCTTTATTTCGGTTACCGAGAAGCAACGCATATTTAAAAGTATTGAAATGGCGCTGGAAGTATTTGAGAACCGCAAGCGAAGAATACCCACCTCACAGCTGAATGAAGTGATGCAGAAAGTGATTGAGGCATACCGGCCACCGGTGGTTAGGGGCAACCAGTTAAAAATAAAGTATGTGACCCAGTTGCCTACCTTTACACCCAGCTTTGCATTTTTCTGCAATTATCCCGATGATGTAAAAACACCTTATAAAAATTACCTGGAGAACCAGTTGCGTGAAAACTTTAATTTTACGGGTGTGCCGGTGAGGTTGTTTTTCAGGAAGAAATAGTTTTTAGTTCTTAGTTCTTAGTTTTTAGTTTTTAGTTCTTAGTTTTTAGTTTTTAGTTTTTAGTTTGTGGACTGTCGTCTTTTACATTATAAAATCAAAAAATAAAGTAAATGAAAAAATTATTAGCCATTGTAGCCATCGCTTCTTTTTTAGCAGCCTGTAATAACAGCAGCGAGGAAACAACTACCGGTTCAAAAGATTCAATTTCGGCAGATTCGCCATTGATGGATGCGGTGAATACAGCTGATAGTGTAAGCAAAAAAATAGAAGATAGTACCGTTAAAATAAAAGATAGCATAATGAAATAATACATTGCCTCTTTTCTATGTTACAAAATGTATACAATGATTGGTGCCATAAAATTCAATGAAATGCTTTTTGTAAAAAAGTAATAATTGAAGGGTGGGTATAGTTTTTTTAAGGCTCTGCAACCGGGGGCTTTTAATATGTTATTTCCAAAAGTATTTTCAATTATATTTGCTTACAACCTTTTAAAACTACCCCTTATTCATGTAAAACCTGAAACCTGCTGATTGTAAAATCAGACTGTTGATATAAACAACATTCATATATTAAACAGGTATGAAAAAATTATACTTTTTCTTTGTAACATTTTTTTTATTTGTGTCTGCCGGTTTTGGCCAGGCAGTAACTGTTACCAATCCTGCCAATACAACTCCTAACCTGGCAGCATCTTATACTTCCCTTGCCAATGCCATAACAGCATTGAGTGGTATTACTGGTATCAGCGGGCCGGTTACCATTACACTCAATGCAGGTAACCCCGAAACAGCCCCGGCTGGTGGCTATGTGATACAGTTTACAGCTGCTACATCGGCCATAAATAATATTACTATAGAAGGCAGTGGTAATACCATTACTGCTTTTACTCCCCAGCCTGCCGGTAATTATAACAATGGTATTTTTAAATTGATTGGTGCTGATTATATAACCCTGCAGAATTTTACCATGCAGGAGAATGCAGCTAATACCACTACGGATAACGCAACCAATAATATGACCGAATGGGGTGTTGCATTGTTACATAGTTCTGTAACTAACGGGGCGCAGCATAATAGCATTCTAAACAATACCATATCGCTTAACAGGACTTACCAGAATACATTTGGTATTTATAGCAATACCCGGCATTCGGCAACAAGTGTCGTTATAGCAGAATCCATATCCAGTTTTGCAGGCTCAAATTCTTATAACAGGGTGTATAACAACCATATCAGTAATATTGGTTATGGCATTGTTTTTATCGGATCTGTAACTGCTGCTTTTATGGATGATGGAAATGATATTGGAGGCAGTTCGGCAACAACAGGAAATACCATTAGCAACTGGGGGCGCATTAACACTGCCATAGTTAGTTATATAGATGTTACAACAAGTAGTTTCTGTGTTCAGGCAAATCACCAGATCAACGAAAATATTTCCTACAATACAATCACCAGTGCGGTTGTTTCGGGTGGTAGTTTTGCGCTTGGAGGTATCTTAAAAAACTATTCCGTTCTTCCATCTTCCGGTGTCTGTACCGCATCAATCACTAATAATACCATTACGCTTTCCAACTCCAACACATCGGGTAGTATGAATGGCATTCTTAGTCAGGGCTCCATTAATACTTCATTAACAATCAATCTTAATAATAATTCAATCATAAACTGCAGTGTAAATTTAGGAATAAGCAGCAGTTCTTTTACAGCCATAACCAATTCGATGGCATGCGGCGTATTAAATATCAATAACAATATAACCCGTGGGTTTACCAATCCATCAGCTACAGGAGGTTTTACCGGGTTTAGCAATACCGGCGCTGTAACTACCACCATCAATATAAATAATAACCAGGTTGGTAATGCAGCAGGTGGGGCAGCTACATTTAACAGTACCATTTCAACCAGTATAACTGCTATTGCGAATACTGCTGGTGCTGCTACTGCCACAGTTAATCTCAATAATAATTCGATTGATGGGTTTGCTATTGTAAGCAGCTTTCAAATCTTTTTTATACAAAACACAGCCGGAGGCGTTGCTGCGGTAAATATGAACAATAACCAGCTGGGTACTGCAACAGGCTCTTTGATCAGTTTCAGCGGAGTTCAGAGTAGTGCCTTATCGGGTTTATATAATCCAAATGGCAATGCAGCCATGGCCATTTCCATACAGAATAATGATATCAGGGGAATCGTTAATACGCTTACCGGTACAGGAACCCAGCAGTATATAAACAGCCAGGCCCCTGTTCTATCAAGCAACATCAGTAATAATTCATTTACCAACCTGGTTATAAATTCAAGCAGTAGTGTTTACCTGATATTGAAAGGAGGCGCCATGGCTTCAGGCGCCAGTTCTATTGTAAGCAATAACAGTATTGTTGGCAGCTTTAGTAAAACAGCCTCTGGCAGTAGTGTGCGTGGGTATTATTCAACAGGTGCTTCTGTAAGTGGTTCTGCTGTAACTATCACCAACAATAATTTCTCAAATCTTACTGTTACAGGCAGTACTTTTTTTGTTGGAATAGAAGATTCAGATGGAGCCTCTGGTTTAAACGGCCCTGCCAAAACAATTTCGGCAAATACCATCAGCAACATAAACATGGGAACTGGTGGGTTTTACGGTTTGCAGTTGTCGTTAGGGGATAATATTAACATTAGTTTAAACAACATCACTAATGTAACCGGTTCTGGTAGAACATACGGGATATATCTTGGCACCGTTTTAGGGTTGCTGGAAATAGCTTACAATACCATCAGTTCATTAAGCTCTTCTGGGCAAGAGCTTTGGGGCATAGTGCAGGTTGGCGGCGCTAGCATCAAACCTCCTGTCAACAATGTTATTCATCACAATAGTATAACTGGTCTGTCAGGAGGGTTAGGCAATAGTAGTATATTTGGTATATTTATACAAGACTTTGAAATATTAAATATTTATGACAACGATATTAACAACTTTACGGCAACAGGAATGAGCCAAATTTGTGGTATGCAGTTTAGCCACTATTATCGCATTGGAACCACGCTAAATGTTTACAGGAACAATATACATAATCTGGAGGGGAGTAATACTAATTCCCGTATAAAAGGCATGTATTTAGCAATATCAGTTACTACAGTTAATGTGTATAACAATTTTATCAGCGAGCTGAAAGCTCCCAATGCCAATTCAAGTGATGCTATAATTGGTGTATATGTTTTTACCAGTCTTATAACGACTAACAACCTTTACAATAATTCCATTTATCTCAATGCTTCATCATCCGGTACCAATTTTGGCAGTGCTGGTATTTATCATTATGCCAATGCAGATCCCACAGTAAATGTTTTGAAAATGGTTAATAATATTGTTGTAAACACATCAACTGCAAATGGTACCGGTGCTACTGTTGCTTTTTGGCGAGAGGGTGCGGCACTTAACAATTATGCTGCCACATCCAATTATAATTTATTTTATGCAGGTACACCGGGTGTAAAAAACCTGATCTATTACGACTATACCAACAGCGATCAAACACTGGCTGCCTACCAGGCAAGGGTTAGCCCAAGAGATGCAAATTCAATAAGCATGATGCCTGTTTTTACTTCGGCTACCAACTTGCATTTAACCCCCAACAATTGTGCACTTGACAACAAAGGAACTCCCATTGCAGGTATTACCAACGATATAGATTTGGATACAAGAAGTACTACGGTTCCTGATATTGGTGCTGATGAATTTGATGCGTATAATGTGGGTGTATTAGCAGGTGTTGTAAGTACAGCAGTGTGTTCTAACAAAGCAGTTGTTAATACCGGAACAATCTATACTGATGCCAGTTGTAATCTGATAGCAAATGTATTACCATCCGGCGGTGATCCGGTTGCGGGTGTAATAAATACCTGCGTTACGATGGACGCATCGCAACTATTTTTTAATGGCGATCCTTATGTACAGCGCCATTATGATATTGAGCCGGTTATCAGTAATCAAACCACCACTTCGGCAACCATTACTATGTACTTTACCGATGCAGAGTTTGCATTGTATAATACCAATAACAGTGCTACCTGGCCTCTTTTACCAACAATTGCAAGCGGTGGAAATGCCAGCCCGTTCCTGGGAAATGTAAGAGTTACCCAGTTTCATGGAACACCTACCGGTGGTTTGCCAACATCAACTCCCGGTAATTATACAGGAGTAAGGGTTTCTTTGTTACCAGTAAGTGTAGTATTAACCGGAAGCATTTGGGCAGTAACGGTAAATGTTGCGGGCTTTAGTGGTTTTTATGTTCATACTAACCTTTGGTTTGTGCCGTTACCTATTGTTGTAAACTACCTTACCGGCCGCAAACAGGGCAGCAACCATTTGCTAAACTGGAAAGTAACCTGTGTCAGTTCGCCACGTGCAACTATGATGTTGGAACGAAGTGCAGACTCACGCAACTTCACCGGCATTAATACCATTACGGCCGATGCAGCAAGATGTAACCAGCCATTTGATTATACCGATGCACAACCTTTGAAAGGCATGAACTACTACCGCCTTAAAATTGTGGATGCAGATGGTAAAGTAACTTACAGCACCACCGTAGCATTAATAAATGCTGTTAAAGGATTTGATATGATCAGCATTGCACCCAACCCGGTTGTAAGGGATAATTTTAAACTGAATGTTGCCAGTGCACAGGCCGGTAAAATGGAGATCAGCATTTTTGATATGCAGGGCCGTTTGGTAAACAGGCAAACCCTTACGTTAATGGCCGGGTACAACAGTATGCCGGTAAATGTGGCAAACCTGGCGCCGGGCACCTACACCATAAAAAGCAGCATGGCCGGTGACCAATCTAAAATAATACGTTTTGTAAAACAATAGTTATTAATCATTTAGTTTAAAAAACCCGGTTGAGATTAAAACCTCACCGGGCTTTTGTATTTTATGTGGAAATCTTAATGCATTATTAACTATATCGGGGTGCAACTATTTTTTGAAATCAGGTATCTTGCACAATATTCCGGCACCAATTTTGAACCCTGATAAAATACATACAAGCCTTTTTTAAACTTTTACAGCAATTGGTTAAAAAACCAGGGGCATTTTTTATTTAAAACCTCCCGATACTTATCGGGATCAAAAACAGATGATGAAGAAAATTTACGTGTTTATTTTTTTGATTTTAGGAAGTGTGGGGGTTTGGGGGCAACAGGTGATCGGCTCTTTTCCAACCATGGATGGAGGGTTTGAAAGCCAGGTAGCCGGAAACCTTACAGGTACTACAATTTTACCTGGCGCTCAAAGAACAGACTGGACTGTACAAAGTACAACTGGTTCGAGGCTTATTACAACCACCGGCGGAAGATCCGGACCAAAATATGTAACATATGGTACTACAACTGCTACTGGAAGGCGTCTTCAAAGCCCTACTGCTGCGGATGCTGCTGTTGTAAATTTAACAGCATATACCATTCAATATTTTTATAAAACTGCCGGTGCAACAGGAGCTTCAAACGGACAGGCAGGAGCCTCACCAGATGGAACAAGTTTTCCAGGCACATATGTTGCTACAACTTTGGCCGGAACCAGTGGGGTCTGGACAAAATCTACTACAGCCGTTACTTCCGGAACTTCTGCAGCTAATCCAAAATATGGAGTTGGAGTAATACGATTTGGTAATATTTCAGGTGTGGACATTGACATAGATGATTTTGTGATGTACGCAGGTGCTGTAGACAATGCCGCTCCAAACAGTGCCGGTACAGTTACGGTTAATAACCCAACCGGAACTACCCTGGATGTAAGCTGGCTTGCTGCCAGTGGTGGAGTAGATGGAGGAGGATATGTAGTGGTAAGATATGCCGTATTACCTGGTGCAACAGACGATCCTTTGCAAAACGGAATTTATGCAACAGGTAATTCCGTGCCTGGTGGAATTTCCGGAACTGTTGTATATATTGGTACAGGTCTTGGTTTTACCGATGTTGGACTGGCTGGATCTACCACTTACTATTATAAAGTGTATACTGTTGATAAAGCATTTAATTATGCAGTTGAAAGTGAAGGCAATGGCACAACCACATCTGCAATTCCCGATATCGTTTTATCATCTCCCAACCCGGCTGTTCCGGCCGGAAATTTACCCCAGGGTACAAATAATAATGTGATATACCGTTTCGACCTGGCTGTAACAACAGCCGATGCTATATTAACCGGGTTAACCATAAGTACTTCATTCACATATTTAACCGGCGACTTTACCAATTTTAAATGCTGGTATTCAAGCGATGCTGTTTTCAATCCCGGAACCGATGTATTGTTAGCAACCCACTTCCCCTTGATGCCTGGCACACAAACATTTCCACCTTTAACCAGCCAAACCATCACAAGCGGAACCACCGGCTATTATTTTATTACCGTAGACTTACCATGTACTGCAGCACTTGGTAACACCATTACTGTTAACCCCTTAACTACCGCTGATATCAGTTTTGTAAGCGGCAATAAATCAGGAACTGCCTTTGCTGGTGGATTACAAACCATTACTGCGGCAACCGTTTTTGATGTTACCGGTGCAGCTGCTTCTATAGGTAATACCCTGTCATCTGTAAGCTGGATTAGTCCAACAGGTTGTTATGATGAAGTAATGATCGTAGCTGCTGCCGGTGCTACAAACAGCGGTACACCAACCGGCGACGGAACAGCGTATACCGCTGCGCTCAGTTATGGTGCCGGTACTGCATTAGGTAACGGATTTGTAGTGTATAAAGGCCCATCTTCTTCGCCGCAGGTTGTTAACACCCTGGTTAACGGAACAACATACTATTTTAAAATTTATACCCGTTTTGGAACTACCTGGAGTTCGGGTGTGGAGGTAAATGCAACTCCGGATTTTATTACCAATCCAACCGATTATTTCCGGTCGGTGGCCAACGGTAGCTGGGCAACACTGGCAACCTGGCAAAGTTCGGTTGATAGTGTAAGCTGGATAGCTGCCACTGTTGTACCCGGAGCCACTGCTGCACACGTAGTGATACAAAACCCGGATTCTGTTTGGTTAGATGCAAACAGAACAACTGCAAACCTGACCATCATGTCGGGGGCAATTATGAATGCACTTACCTTTACCATGACAGCAACCCTGCGGTTTAATTTACTGGGCACTGCTACTTATTACCAGGGTGGTACGGTTACAACAGTACCCGGTTTATTAGGTAATCAGGTTCTGGCAACTACCAGTAACTATCGTTATAACGGAACACAGGCAGGTACTTCAGCAGCACTTCCGGAATACGGAAACCTGTTTTGGGAACCTACAGCCAGTGGGGCCGGTACATTTGTGAATAATAATGCATCAGCCCCATTCAATAATGGATTGGTGGTACGTGGAAATATGACCATCAATATACAGGGAGGCACCGTAAGAGAAATAAGGTTTGCTACCGGGTCGTCAATTTCCCGGATACATACGATTGATGGTAACCTGAATATCATCAGTGCTGTTTCAACAGTGGTTGTTCAAAACGGTAGTAATGCCGTTACCAGTATAGTAAACATAGGCGGTGATATAAATATCAGTGCAGGCATATTGCAGGGCACCAGTACAACTGCGGCTACAACCGGCAGTGGTATATTAAACTTAAGAGGTAACATAAATAATACCGGTGGTACCATACAAACCGGTAACAGTACAGCTGGTTTATTTAGCCTTAATTATGTTGGTATTGTGCCCCAAAACATAAACAGTACCGGAGGAACATATACTTTTACTGCCAATCAACGCGATTCCATAAACAATGCCGGCAATGGCGTTACATTGAATACGCCTATTACGCATAATGGCACCATTAACTTTTTATCGGGTAATATCAACACCACCAATGTTAACCTGTTAATATTAGGTGCTACGGCTACGGTATTAAATGCATCCAATGCCAGTTTTGTAAACGGGCCGGTTTCTAAAATCGGTAATACCTTATTTACTTTCCCGGTTGGTAAAACAGATTGCGGCCCAGGCAATACGGTTAGCGGATATGCACCTATTGCCATTTCGGCGCCGGCAACCGCTACCGACCAGTTTACGGCCGAATATGTGCACAGCAGCGGCCATGCATTAGGAACCATTACTGCCCTTGGCCTTGAAAAGGTTAGTGCCTGCGATTACTGGAACCTTAACCAGGTATCGGGCGCCAATACACTTAATGTGACCCTCAACTGGAATGCAGCGGTAAATAATTGCACCACTGCATCGGCTTATGTTGATGATCTGCCTGCATTGGTGGTGGCACATTTTGACGGACTCAACTGGGATGCATTTGGAGCTCCGGGCACGGCCACAGGAACCCCTGCAGCCGGTGATGTTACCTGGCCAAATGTGAGTACATTCAGTCCCTTTGCCATAGGCAGTATTAGTTTCAATAATCCTTTGCCCATCACCATCAATTATTTTAATGGTACCAGAAGTAACGGAAACCATTTACTGAACTGGAAAGTTACCTGTGTAAGCACACCCAGTGCCACCATTGAAATGGAACGCAGTACCGATGGAAGAAACTACAACAGCATCTACAGCATTTTTGCAACTGCTGTTCGCTGCGAGCAGCCGTTTACCCATACAGATAACCAGCCGGCAAAAGGCATTAATTATTACCGCATTAAAATGACCGGTGCTGATGGCAAAATAACCTACAGCACGGTGGTTACTTTGATCAATGCCGTAAAAGGAATTGATGTGATGAACATTGCGCCAAACCCGATCGTGAACGGCCGGTTTAATTTAAAGATAAGCACCGCAGAAAAAACGCAGATGGAACTGGTGATCACCGATATGCAGGGCAGGGTATTGCAAAAGCAGTCTGCCAGCATGATAGCCGGCTTTAACCAATTGCCGGTGAACGTAAGAAACCTGGCAGCCGGTACGTACCAGCTGTTTGGCAATACAACCGATGGAAGAACAAGGGTATTAAGGTTTGTGATTCAATAATACTGCATGAAATAATATAAAAAAAGTGCTGCCCGCGGGCAGCACTTTTTTTATTGCGGTTATGTACAATTTGCAGCACCTTATACCGACCATACATAATAAATAGTCAGGCAGTTTTTATGTCGGCATAATACCATCTAATATTTCAACGCAGTCCGTTGGACTACTTATGAAATAAAGATGGGATTAACCAGCTATATATTTTTTGATAACGATAAAAGCTATGATCATCAATAAAAGCAGGGTGACTATGGTGATATACAGCCAGGGCTGGTCTTTCAGTTTTCGTTTTTCTTTTTTTGGTTTCTTTTTTTCTGTTTGTTTTTTCAGTTCACTGTTCAGTTGCTGTACCAGCAGGGAAAGGTCTTTTTTATTTTTAAAATTTTCCAGTCCTTCTATGGCATCGTTCATAAACTCATCATCGGCCATCTGCTTTTCCACTTCGTGGGCTTCTTCGGCAGTCAGGTTCTTATTCAGATAGTCAAGCAGTTTATCCTGCTCAATATCTTTGTTTAAATTAGATAGTATGTCTTTTAAATTGTCACTCATTGGTATAGTTCATTGTTCATAGTTGATGGTTCATAGTTAAGCTCATTATCTTTTATCCCTTTCATCCCGATAGCGATCGGAAGGCAATTGCTTATTGCCAATTGTCTATTGCTCATTGCCATTGCTCATTCGTTCCATGATTATTTTCAAATTACGTTTTCCATTTTGTATATGGCTTTTTACATGCATGATACTATAGCTGGTTTGCTCGGCAATTTCCTGGTAGCTTTTTTTCTCCAGGTAAAACAAAGTTACACATAGTTGCTGCTCTTTGTTGAGTTGCATCAGTGCCCCGGCCAGGTTATCGAGTGTTTTATCTTTTTGAATATGCTGGCCGCTGCCGTCGGGTTCTGCCGGGGTACTCAGCGCCTGCTCATTGATCTCTGCATTAAACCTGCCTTTATCACGCAATTGCATCAGGCAGTGATTTTTTGCGATCATGTATATCCAGCTTTTAAAATATTCCACTTTGTATTTATGCAGTTCATTAATGGCTTTCAGAAAAACCTGTTGAACGGCATCTTTTGATGCTTCTTCATTTTTCAGGTATTTCATGCAAACACCCAGCAGCAGCATGGTATAGCGTTCCAGTAAAATACCCAGCCACTCATTATCGTGGTCTGCATAAAACCGGTTCAGCAGTTCTGTATCGCTGGTATGCCTGTATTGACTGTTGTTCAAAAGCCTGTTTTATTAATTAGATTCAAAATAGGGATTAGTTCACAAACTGACCGTTTTTTTTATTTTTTTCCTGGTTATTTTTCAGAACCAGGTATTCGAGCCAAAGGGCTTTATTGTAAGCGGTACAGTAAAAATAATAATTAAGGTAATTAAAGTGAAGCAAAACCTGTTTCAGTGGCGTTGGTTGTGCAAATGCGGCCCTGGCCTGAAAAAAAACAAACGACTCCTGGCCGGTTTTTTCAAATGCGGCGATGGATTCGATATTGATATGAGGAACCCTGACCCCCAGCCTGATCAATGCTGTTCGAAGAATAATGCGGTCCATGATATGGGTTGCTTTGTCAAGTACACGGGTAGCATCTGTTATTAACTGTTGTTGATACACCTGCAGTTCCGGAATAGGAAATGCAGCCATCAGCCGGGTAACATGATAAATAAGTACAGCAGGTTTTACATAAAAGGGAGAAATATAAACCGGCTTTTTCATGTAATCCCTGTTTTTAAGCATTTGGGCCAGCAGCAAAATGGTGGCACTGTCTTGTTCAACCAGTGGCAGTTTTTTTTCAAAATTGAAGTACAGCAGATTGCAATGCACTGCAAAATCAAAATCGGGGTGCATTTTTTCGCCCAGGTAAGTGCTGTATGCAGGGATATCGCGGTATTTTTTTAAGGTGGCATTGATCCTTTTCTTTTTAAGGTTGCTTACCTGGATCATTCTTTCTTTCAAGGCCCTGTTGTCAGATTCATTGTTGTCTGAAGCCATCAGTATCATTACGCTGTCGTCTGCATCATCGCCCTGCGACAACATGCCGGTGAAGCGGTTAATGAACAATGAATGGGGCAGGATAGGGGCATTGGCCGGCCAGAAATTGTAATAGGGTTTGCCATTTAAGTTTCTGTATTTGGGATAAGCCAGGGCTGCATCCTTACTGATCCTAATTGCGTTTGCTTTATCCTTTTCGTTCAGGTAAAGGGTAAGTTTATTTACCGTAAATGCTGTTATGGCTGTATAAAAAATATTATTATCAGGCTGGTAATTGTACGGAAATCCGGCACATTTCCGGTAAGATGGAAAAGTGCCTTTGTAAAATTCGCCATCCTGCTTAACCTGCATGGCCTCAATATCTGCAAGCAGGTTGCTTATCAATGCAGCATCGGTTTGGGCAAATACAAAACGGCCGTTAAAAAATAAAACAAAAAATATCAGGACCAGTCTTCTCATAAAAGCTTTTTTCATCCGGGTAATTTGTATGCATAGTAAAGCCACTTCAAAAAGTTAAGGGGTTTTTCCATATCCACGATCATCTCTTTTCTTTGCAATGGCCACCAGTTTATTTTTTTGCCTGCTTTTTTTTGTCTGCGTACAAACTGATCCAGCGCAACCACAGATCTTGCGTTGATGGTGTTCATCACAAAACAAAATTCCTTTTTATTTTTTTCGGCATAGGGCAATGCCATGATCTTTTGATTTTGCAACTGAACCCTTTCTAAAAATGATCTGCGCAAGGCTGCATAATCAGCGCAGGTGTTCACCAGGGTGTATATATTGTCCCTTACATCTTTATACAGGTCAAAAATATCATTGCCCAGCTGGTATAAACTGCCAATTAAAAACAATACTTCTTTCATCTGTTCATCAGCTTCATCATCCAGGCATTGGTGATAAATAATAACCGAAACGGCGCCCTTCGTATAGGTGATGTGTTCCAGTTCGGGAACAGATATGGCGGGGTTTGTTTGCCGGGCTGTTTCGATCTGTATGTTCAGCACATTTGTTGCGGCCAGCAGGTAGGCTTCTTTATGCGGAACATCGGCCAGTAAAAAACCCTGGATCTCTTTGGCCACTTTAGCCGAAAAGGTGGTTGCAGTAAAGTTTTCGGGGTCGTACGTGATGGCCCTGATGCTTTCAATGTTCAGCTTGTCTTCATCAAACAGGTCATCGCCCACCGGGGTTAAAATACCAAAAAGGGTGCATCTTTTCCTTTCGGCACCGGTAAGGGGCCTTCCCAGTAACCGGGTAAAGCTGCTGCATAAAAAAGAAGTGATGAAGAGGCCGTAATAATCCAGTATCTTTTTTCTCTGTTCATCCCTGAATTTTCCGCCGTATTTTTTTTCAAGGCCGTGCAGGTAAGGAACCAAAAAGGTTTTATTGTATTGCTTTTGTTTTTTTATTTCTTTATAAACGCTGCGGGATATGTTTATATACCTGAATAGCCTCATGGTTGCCTGTTTCCTGAATTTTAAATATGCCCGGATAACCGTTTTGTAATGGTACGGAGTTGCAACGGTATTGGTCAGCCGCCATCAACCTTGTTCACATTAAGCTGCGACTGTTTTGCATTCACTTCATTTTTTTTTGCTTTATCAATGAACAGCATTTTTATTGCAATGATGATCATCACTATGGCAAATACTTTTTTTAAGGTTTCCTGTGAAATGGATAAAGCCATCTTACTGCCAAAAAAACTGCCTGCTAAAAAGCCAATGGCCAGCAGTCCCACAATTCTGAAATCAACATGGCCCTGCTTATAATATTGCATTACCCCTAAAATGCCAACAGGCAGCATGATCATGGCAAGGGATGTGCCCTGTGCCGTTTTTTGGCTGAAGCCGATAAAATACACCAATGCCGGTACTATGATGATGCCGCCACCCACGCCTACAAGGCCGCTGAGCATGCCGGCAGCAATTCCCACCATGATGATGATGAGTACAGTTTGTATTTCCATTTTTTTGGTTTTAATGGTCATTTGGGAAAACTTGTTTTGTATAAAGCAATGGCTTCATCAATGATATTAAAAGCAGCTTCCGCATTTTGAAATTCATCTATCTCTACAATTTTATTCTCCAGTACCTTATACTGCTCAAAATAATTGCGTAATACGGCAATAAAATGTTTGGGCAGTTCATCCATGGAATTTATATAATTCACTTCGGGGTCATGCGATGCCACCGCAATTATTTTATCATCGGCCATACCGCTGTCGATCATCTGCATATTGCCGATCACGTTGGCCTCTACGAGGCATAAAGGCTCAATGCTTTCGCTGCATATCACCAGTATATCCAACGGGTCGCCATCATGTCCCAGTGTTTGCGGAATGAAACCGTAATTGACCGGGTAATGAAAGGAAGAATAAATGATGCGGTCTAATTTCAATAACCCGGTTTTTTTATCAACCTCGTACTTCGTACGTGAACCTTTGGGTATTTCAATGAGGCCGTTAACTACCTGGGGGGCTTTATCGCCGAAGTGGGCACCATGCCAGGGATGAAGTGTGTGCATGTTTTATGGTTTAGTAGTTTGGGGTTTAGATGTTTAGGGTTTAAAATTAACGCTTCAAATCTCACGACTCACCATTCACCACTCACGAACTTTTTATTATCAATTGGTATCCCGCAAACGTTGCTGCAATACCCAATACCACAGTTAAAATGATATACAAAAAAGCCATGCCTGTTTTACCGCTCTGCAACATGCCAAGATTCTCGAGCGAAAAAGCAGAGAAAGTGGTAAACCCGCCACAGATACCTGTTGCCAGGAACAGTTTCCAGTTGTCGTTGAGGCCATTTTCCTTTATACTGAAGGCAAGAACCAGCCCTATGATAAAACTGCCGGATATATTTATTGCCAGGGTAGCGTAAGGAAAATAACGTGAATGAATGGCCAGAGATACTGCATACCTGAATACAGAGCCAAGGCCGCCTCCCAAACCAACCAGTATTAAATTTTTAATCATTTGCTGTTTATAGATTTCCCGAGAAAGTGTATTTCAGATCTACCAGCCATTGGTTATTGATCCTTACCAGTTTTAATACGGTTTTATCTTTCAGACTGTAACTGTTGCTGTAATTAAAAATAAAAATACTGTCGGTCACATAACTGGTTTCATTAACCTTTATATAGGCCTTCTTATATTCCTGTAATGTAGCTTTATCCTTATGGCTGTACTGATCTTTAAAGCGTTCAAATATCTGGGTATTGGTTTCATCTTTTAACAGGTATTGTTCAGCCTCTTTAAAATCATTATCCAGCAAGCCGCGTACAAAGGCATTGGCAACTTCAAGGTCAGTTACTGCCGGTTTTTTCTTATCTGAAGTATTGCATGCGAAGATCAATGCTGCGAGTATTGCAGAAACCAGGTATTTTTTAATCATAGCTAAAGTTAAACATCTTTTAATAAACAAAAAAGCATCCCGGTTTTTCCGGGATGCTTTTTAAAATAAAATAAAGGTTTATTTTTTTTCCATTGCTTTTTTAAGCGAATCCATTGCCTGTATTCCTTTGTCCATCATCATTTTCAGCGAGTCGGCGCTCATATTTTTGAATTTTTCCATTTCTTCTTTCATATTACCCATCTGCTCATCATTCATTTCCTCCTTCATTTTTTCAGCACCCATGTTCATCATGGTACCCATATCCATGGCAACTTTCCAAGAGCCGCCTTCTTTTTTCAGTACAAAATTGATCGACTCGCCGGTTTTGATCTCTTTCACACTTACGGTTGCTTTGTCTCCCTCAATTTTGGCTTCTCCCATCTCCATCTTGGTTTTGTCAAACTGTTCACTGGTTTTGTCTTCCATGGTATTGTCCTGCATTTTCATTCCCATTTCCATCAGGTCAAGCATTGATTTACTTTCGGCTGTGGCCAGCTTACGGGCGGCTGCAATATCTTTTTTGGCCATGGCATCAAAAAAACTGGTTAGTACAGCTTTGGGATCGCCGGCTCCGCTGTTGCAGCTGCCGAGGTAAAGGGTAGAAACTGCCAATAGAAGGGCTAATAATTTTTTCATAAACTATTTTTTTTAAGGTGAATACCATGCCAGATGACCGGGCAGGTTGATTATAAAATTAAATGTATTTTTCAGTTTTCAGTATTTTTTTTCTTTTGCATCGAGTCCAGTGCCTGTACCCCTTTCCGGATCAGCATTTTAAGGGTGTCGGGATCTATTTTCTGCAGTTTTTCAAGCCCGTCCTTTAAATCTCCTTTACGGGCACCCATATTTCCCTTCATGCTGTTGAACATTTGATTTCCGGGTTTGGAGAGGGCTATTTTCCAGGCGTTGTCTTCTTTTACCAGTTCAAATTTTTGCTTGCTCATCTTTTCCCCGTTTTGGGCGGCCGTATCCTTTATGGTGATCTCGGCTTCTACGGTGGCGTGGTCGCCATCGATGGTTTCGTTTTTTATATCAAACTCAATATGTTTCGCATTTTCTTTTAATTCCTCGGTGAGCCTGGTCTTTATTTTATTTATGCCTTCGGGGTCAATGCCTGCCATGAATTTTTCTGCAGCTTCCAGCATGGCCACATCCGATTTGGTCACGAATTTTTTCATTTCTTCAATATTGCCCTTCTTCATGGCAGTAAACATATCTTCCAGTACAACAGCAGGCGGATTGGCCGGTTGTTTGCAGGCAGCAAGGCAAAAGAGTACACATAAAGCGGCAATTGATCTTTTCATATCATGGTATTTTACCGGTAAAAATAATTTTATTTATCTGCAACCGGTTATTTTTTACCTGTTTTGTTACAGCCGGTAATACCATCTTGATTTATGAAATAGTCCAACGGACTATGAGGAAATCTTAGATGATATTATGCCGATAGAAAATTGATTGGACTATTTATTATGCTACATCGGTATAGCACCATAAAAAAGAGGCAGTTGTAAACTGCCTCCGGTATATAGATACAAGGTTAGCGTACTTAAGGTTGTGGTGTTCTTTTGGATTCGCCGGTTTTATGGTCTATTGATTTTGCCTCGGTGGCTTTTACATCATCTTTATTGTATGCTTTGATGATCTGTTTAACCAAACGGTGCCTCACCACATCTTCTTCATTCAGTTCAATATGCGATATGCCTTCAATATTTTTTAAAATACGGGCAGCTTTAAACAAACCGCTTTGCTGGTTTTTGGGCAGGTCGATCTGTGTAGGATCGCCGGTAATGATGGCTTTTGCATTGGGGCCTATACGGGTCAGGAACATTTTTATCTGCAGGTCGTTTGTATTCTGAGCCTCATCCAGTATGATGAATGCATTGTCGAGTGTACGGCCACGCATGTAAGCCAATGGTGCTATTTCAATGGTACGGGTACTCATATAATAGCCCAGTTTATCGGCTGGTATCATATCATCCAGTGCATCATATAAGGGGCGCAGGTAGGGGTCAATTTTTTCTTTCAGGTCGCCGGGCAAAAATCCCAGGCTTTCACCGGCCTCTACCGCCGGCCTGGTTAAAATTATTTTTTTAACCGATTTGTTTTTTAATGCCCTTACTGCCAAAGCCACGGCAGTATAGGTCTTTCCGGTACCTGCGGGGCCAATGGCGAAAAGGATGTCATTTTTATCGCAGGCTTCCACCATTTTTTTCTGGTTGGCCGTACGGGCCCTTACTGTTTTTCCATTGGGCCCGAATACCAACACATCATTGGGGTTCCGGTCTATAAAATTATCAACCACCCGTTCATCATCACCACCAAGGATCTGTTCAAAATAATTGGCACTCATGTGGCCGTTTCGTTCAAGATAACTGAGAATAAGATCGATCTTTTCCCTGGCGCCTTCAATTTGTTCGGGGGCTCCGCTTAATTTTATCTGCGTGCCGCGACTAAGGATTTTTAAAAGGGGAAATTTCTTTTTGAGGATGTCTAACTTACCGTTGTTTACGCCAAAAAATTCGATAGGGTTTACGGTTTCGAGATTAATGATCGTTTCTGTCAATGGATTTTAGTTTTTGCCACTGTTTCTGTAGGCTGTATTACCAGGGTATACATAGCAGCGGTTAGTGATCAATAAAAATTCAATTGCGTACTAACTTGTCTCTTTTTCAAATGTAACGAAATGAATTTAAAAGAATGTACATATACTTATCAACAATGTGTTAATTAATGCATTTTTAAAATAAAAAATAAATGGCAAAGGGGTATTTCAAAGTGGTTAAGATCACCTCATCCATTTTTGCGTTGTTTTAATTTCCGGCGTAAATAAATTGGCATATCCATGAAGGGAGCAACCGGTCCTAAACGTTTTTTATTTTCATGTTTATCGCGGGCGAATGAGTTACATAAAGCCTTTGATGAATAATGGATGGTTTAATCTTTACAACAAATATCAGTAAACTGCCGATCCGCTGCTTTTAAAAACAGATGAATGTTAACCGTGTTTACCAGGCAGGGGCCATTAAAAAGTACAACCCCTTAATTCGCCGGCATACCTTACCTGCTGTAAAATATTTGCCATGGCTCTGTTTTAATAATTTGAATTAAACATCCCGGGCATTTAATAAAGCCTGTAAACCATTCCTGTTAAATGACATATCCCTTCGCCGTCTCTGTTAAAATGATAAGTCTTATTATGCAGTATGACCAATATCAGGATTTCTTTTCGGGCAGTTATTACCTTTATCCGGTAATAATACAGTTACGCGATCAATTAAAAATCTAAAAAATATCACCATGTATACAGAAACACAACACCGCGAACTCCTGGATGAATGTGCTCAATGGCTCAACCAGCTGGTATCTTACCGTGAGAAGCTGAACCAGCTTAAAAACGAGTTATATTATTTTGCACCCGGCAAAACCGAATCCAGTGTTTTATTGGGTATCGAACATTTTCACAACCAGTTTCATATTCAGCTTATCAATATTCACGACCTGAAGCATGAGATCAGGTATCATGTGAATGAAGCAGAAAAGCATCCCACTTTCGGGCACCGGATACCTCATCATTATATCAAGGAAAAGCTGGACATGCTGCTGGCCGACCTGGACAAACTCGAAAATGAGTTTCACGCTTTTATAAAACAATAATATGCAATGCCGCCAGCCAGCCTGTAAAAAGCTGGCTGTTTGTTTATTGCACCATCACGTTCATTAAATTTTTTATTATGGCAACATACGATTCCAAACATGTAAAAAATATTGCCCTGCTGGGGCATGCAGGCTCTGGTAAAACCACGCTGGCCGAATGCATGCTGTTTGAAGCAGGTATTACAAAACGCCGCGGAAGTATTGCAGCAAAAAACACTGTGAGTGATTATCACGAGCTTGAAATTGAAAGGCAAAGTTCGGTATTCTCTTCGCTGCTGCATACCACCTGGAAAGATTTTAAGATCAATATTATAGACACACCCGGTTACGATGATTTTGCCGGGGAAGTCATCAGTGCACTGCGGGTAGCTGATACCGGTGTAATCGTATTAAATGCTGCCATGGGGGTAGAAGTGGGAACTGATATTATCTGGGATTATACCAATATGTTTAAAACGCCTTCTGTTTTTGTGGTAAACCAGCTGGATCATGAAGATGCCGACTTTGACCGTACACTGGCCGATGCCCAAAGCCATTTTGGAAACCAGGTAGTAGCTGTTCAATACCCGGTGGAAACCGGTGCCGGCTTTAATTGCATTGTTGATGTGCTCAACATGATCATGTACCAATATGGTCCCGATGGCGGCAAGCCCGAAAAAGTGCAGATACCTGAAGCCGAAAAAGAAAAGGCCGACCGGTTGCATAAGGAATTGATCGAAACCATCGCATCAAATGATGAGACCCTGATGGAAAAATATTTTGAGCAGGGTGAACTTACCGAAGACGAGATGAAGGCCGGCCTGCATACTTCCATGATCAGGCACGATATTTTTCCGCTGTTCTGTGCATCTGCTGAAAAAAATATGGGTATTGGCCGTATCATGAGTTTTATAGATTATGTATGCCCTGCACCAAATGAAATGCCTGCACAAAAGACCAAGGCCGGTACAGAGCTGCCTTGTGATGTGAACGGGCCTGCCTGCATATTTATATTTAAAACCATTATAGAGCCGCATATTGGCGAGCTTAGTTTGTTTAAAGTATATAGCGGCAGTGTAAAAACAGGGATGGAACTGGTAAATGAAAATACCGGGGTTACTGAAAAGATAAGCCAGTTGTTTTTAATGGAAGGCCATAACCGTGTACCGGTACAGGAACTGGTGGCCGGCGATATTGGTGCTACCATCAAACTAAGGTCAACCCATGTTAACAACACCTTGCATGAAAAGGGAATAAACCTGGAACTGGAACCCATTGTTTTTCCAAAAGCCAATGTTACTGTAGCTATTTCGGTAGTAAATAAGGGCGATGAAGAAAAATTATCCAATGCACTGCATACTTTAAGGGAAGAAGATGCCAGCATGCATTTTGAAGTATCGCCCGAAATAAAGCAAACGCTGGTGCATTGCCAGGGCGAGCTGCACCTGAGGGTTTTGCAATGGAAGATCGATCATATTCATAAACTGGAAGTAAAGTTTGAAAAACCCAAGATCCCATACCGCGAAACCATTGGCAGGAAGGCAGAATCCAGTTACCGCCACAAAAAACAAAGCGGCGGTGCCGGGCAGTTTGCCGAAGTGTACCTGCGTATTGAACCCTGGTATGAGGGTATACCTAATCCCGAAGGGCTTAACCTGCGCAATAAGGACGAAATAGACCTGGACTGGGGTGGCAAACTGGTATTTTGTAATTGTATTGTTGGTGGTGCCATAGATACCCGTTTTCTTCCGTCTATTTTAAAAGGCGTGATGGAAAAAATGCAGAACGGGCCATTAACCGGAAGTTATGCCCGGGATATACGGGTGAGTGTGTATGACGGCAAGATGCATGATGTGGACAGCAATGATATTTCATTTAAAATTGCAGGGTTACAGGCATTCAGGCAGGCATTTATTGAAGCCGATCCGCAATTGCTGGAGCCTATTTATACCGTGGAAGTATTTTGTCCTGATGAAATGGTGGGTGCTGTAATGGGCGATCTGCAAACCCGTATGGGTGTGGTAGAGGGTATGCAGGCCGAAGGGCATTTTGAAAAAATAACAGCTAAAGTACCGCTGGCGCAAATGCATCAATATTCATCATCGCTGCGCAGTTTAACGCAGGGGCGTGCCAGGTTCAATATGTTCTTCAGTTCGTATGCGCCTGTGGCATATGAAGTGCAGCGCAAACTGATGGAAGCACACAGCAAGCATGAGGTGTTGCCGGATTAAGCAATACGCAAACCTGGTCTATTGCTTTGCAGCTGCAGCAGTTTCTCTTTTTTGCTGCGCTGCAAGAATAGCAGCCAGGTAAGGTGTGGTTTGATCCTGAATTTCAGCTTCGGTAATATCCAATGCATGGGGATTGGTGGTTAGCTGCAACCAGGGTTTGGGCGCATCAAAAGGATAACTGCCAAAAACAATTACTGCTGTTCCGTTTGCCAGAACAGTTTCTTTGCCATCCAATATCCACTCATCAGCCCATTCATATAAATAGCGGGCATCTTTTTCGGGCAGGCGCAGGCAGGAGTGAGATGCTGGATAACCCGGCATGGCATACTGATGCCATCCCACGCCATCTTTATTGGCAATATTAAAATTCCACAGCAGTTCCCATTCGTCGTTAACGGTGCTGATTGTTTTCTCTGCTTTCCAGTTGGCATAAAAAAGTCCGGTTGGTGTTGGGTCTTTTTTACGGCCCATATTAGTTGGGCCGGTGTGCATTAATATGCCGTTTTCGTAAGTGCCAAATGTTTGGGTTGGATAACTGAAGAAAATGATTTTGTTGATGTTTGCCAGGTAAGGAACGTTTAAAGGAAAAGGAAGATAGTAGGCAATGTCACCGGTCATATCTGCCGGTATGATTACCGTATCCATTTGTGCAAAGCCGGCCTTATCGGTTCTGTTAGCTGCCAGTACAATGTGTAACTGGTTGCTGTCTTTATTGGCAAGCAACCATTGCTTTGAATTGGCCAGTTGGTAGGTAACTGTTTTGGGCTGTTGGCGCTGCGGGGGTTGTTTTAACGTAAGTTTTTTTTCTTTTTTTGTGCTGCATGATAATAAAACAGTAATACAAAAAGATAAAAAGATGGTGGCGTTTTTTATGGTGTTTTTCATGGGGTAAATATGCACGCTATATTTTTAAAAAGGTTACATGATTACCGGAATGCATTGTATTATTCACACATTCCACTGTATTATCTTTTCTCAAAACTACCCGCCCATCACTTTTTGTATTTTTAGTTGCCAAAGCGTATTTACATTGCATAAATTTTCTTTATGAAAAAGATACTTGTTTTGTTTTTGCTGAGCCTGGCGGCAAAAGACATGATTGCCTGTACCACTTTCTGCATCAATAAAAACGGCCAGATCGTTTTTGGCAGAAACTACGACTGGGTAACCGGTGCCGGCATTGCAAATACAAACCAGCGTGGCCTGTTTAAAACTTCTATGAAAGTTGGCAATGCTTCAACCATAAGCTGGATATCGGCCTATGGCAGCATCACTTTTAACCAATACGGCAAGGAATTTCCTACGGGAGGCATGAATGAAAAGGGGCTTGTGGTGGAACTGATGTGGCTGGATGGAGCAAGTTACCCTGCCGCCGACAACAGGCCGGCCCTGGGCGTTTTGCAATGGGTACAATACCAGCTGGATAATGCAGCAACAGTAGCAGAAGTTATACAATCTGATACTAAAATACGCATTGACGAAAATGATACACCATTACATTACCTGGTGGCAGATGCAGCCGGTAATGTAGCCGCTATTGAATTTCTGAATGGTAAAATGATGGTGCATAAAGAAGCGGAACTTCCTTTTCCCGTACTTACCAACGATACTTATGCATCATCTGTACAAACAGCGAGGCCAATTGTTGAAAAAGGTTCAGGAATTTCTTTAAATAGCAATTCGCTTGACCGTTTTGTAAAGGCCTGCAGTATGGTTAAAAAATTCAACGAAACCCAAATGGATGTACCGGTTACAGATTTTGCATTTTCAATTCTGGATAAAGTGGCACAGGGCAGTTATACCAAATGGAGCATTGTGTACGATATCAGCCATAAAAGAATTCATTTTAAAACTGATGCCAACAGAAATGTAAAGACCATTCAGTTTGAGGTTTTTGATTTTGCCTGCAATAATCCTGCAACCATGTTCAATATGAACCAGGATGGTAAAGGGGATATCAGCAAACAGTTTATTTTACCTGATATAAAAATAAAGCAGCAGGTTTTGCACCAGGCTGTAACCGGGAGCAGCAGCCGGGTAACCATCAGCAAAAAAGAAGAAGAGGAGTTGCTGGGTTATGAAGCAGGCGTAAGCTGTAAGCTGTGATTTGTTTTACAAATACCTGTTTGAAAAGGCCACTGCTATTTTAGCACCCAATGCTGCATTGTGCAATATCAATGCAATGTTTGACTGCAGGCTTTCTCCGTCGGTATGGTCTGCCAGGTATTTTAATAAGAAGGGGGTAATTTTTTTTCCTTTGATATGCTGCCGTTCTGCAGCTTCCAATGCTTTGCGGATATGTATTTCCATTTCATCTTTTGGTATTTCCTGTGCCGGCGGTACCGGGTTTGCGATCAGTACCGAGCCTTCAAGCCCCATGGCCCATTTGGTGTGCAGCATGGCCGCAATCTCTTTGGGCGTTTCCAAACGCAGGGGAGATGCAAAGCCGCTTTTGGAAGAATAAAAGCCAGGGAACTCATCCTGTGCAATAGTAACAACAGGGATGCCTTTTGTTTCCAGATATTCCAGTGTAAGCTCAATATCCAGTATTGATTTGATACCTGCCGATATAACGGCAACTGAGGTTTGTGCCATCTCGGTGAGGTCGGCAGAAATATCCATGCTGCCGGGTGCACCACGGTGTACACCACCTGTACCACCGGTCACAAAAATTTTTATGCCTGCCATGGCTGCAATGCGCATGGTTGCAGCCACGGTGGTGGCACCATTTAATTTTTTGCAGAGCACGTAAGGCATATCACGCAGGCTTACTTTCCATACGCCCTGCGCATTTCCAAAAAATTCAAGCTGCTTTTGGGTTAAACCCACATAGCATTTTCCATCCATGATGGCAATGGTAGCCGGTATAGCTCCGTTGGAACGTACCACCGCTTCCACAGCCAATGCAGTTTCCACATTTTTTGGGTAAGGCATGCCATGCGAAATGATGGTGCTTTCCAATGCAACAACCGGTTTGCCCTGTTCCAGAGCCTGTTGTATTTCGGGTAAGATGTGTATAAGAGAATGGCTCATTATTCTTCGTAGTATTTAGAAACCAGTTGTAAAAGTTTTTCCTGGTTAAGGTGGGTGGCTATAGCACCTTTAACCTGTAAGATCTCGGCGCTTAACGTATGGGCTGTACGCAGGCTGTTGAGGTTGTCTTTGCCAAAATATTTCGACAGGATAAAACCGCTTACTGAGCCATCGCCTGCACCGGTACAATCTACCACGTTGGCATTGGGTGCATTCAGTTGCAGGGTTTCTGTTTTTTTGTACAGTGCAGATCCATCAACGCCCTGGTGCAGCCAGATATATTGTACGCCACGGTCAAACAGTTCTTTTATCTGTTCATCTGTGGTTAAGGCAGTATCACTGCACAATGCCGGCAATTCATCTTCGTTGGGCGTAATTAAATACAGCCCGTTGAAATTGGCGGCAGCTACCTTTTTTGCAGGAGGTACCGATACCGGCTCAATGATCATCCTTATTTTATTGAGGTTGGTAAACTGTATCAGCCAGTTAATAGATTCCACGCTGATGTTGGCATCCACCAATACATAGGCAGCTGTGCTTAAAAGGGCTTCTTTTTCCTGTAAATATTCAGGAGTGATTAAATGCAATGCGGCATTGGTGAGCAGGGCAGTAAACATAGATCCATCTGTATTGATGATGGCGGTATATTTACCGGTTGGTACGGGTGCAGTAATGGATGCATCCAGTTGCATACCAGTATCGGTACACGCGGTTTTCAACCATTCGCCATCAGCATCATTGCCAAAAACAGAAATAAGCTGAACAGGAATATCGAGTATGGAAAGCTGGTGGGCAATATTACGGGCCACACCGCCAGCTGTGCGGGTACTGCTTACTTCGTTGGTGGTATGCATCAGCATTTTTTCACGTGCATGAAAGAGCTCGTCAACCAACGCAGCGCCTATGCAGATAACAGGTTTTGACATGGGGCAAAAGTACTGAAACTTATTGTTGCTGATGAATTTTGGTTATTTTACCGGTGATGGAAATTTTGTGTTATGCTTAACCCGTATGCAATAACCACCAAATAAAACATCCGCCTGCCGGCGGATGTTTTATTATACAGTTGAGCATTTCGTTTTTAAAATTTCACTTTTAAACAATCAGGCTGTCAGCCTGTACCGATAGCTATCGGGATGTAGAAGCCGGGTTCGTTCCTGTACACCGGTTTCGACAAGCTCAACCTGACATACTTCTTTAACAGGTACAGCATTGTTTAAATATCCGTAGCCTCTCCGTAAGCCACAGCAGTAGCTTCTTTCAAAGCTTCGCTCATGGTAGGGTGAGGGTGTACGGCATTTAATATTTCGTGTGCGGTGGTTTCCAGTTTGCGGGCAACCACAGCTTCGGCGATCATATCGGTTACCCCGGCGCCAATGATATGGCATCCTAAAAACTCGCCGTATTTGGCATCATAGATCACTTTTACAAAACCTTCGGTAGCACCGGCAGCAACTGCTTTGCCACTGGCAACAAAAGGAAACTTACCCACTTTCAGTTCGTATCCGGCCTCTTTGGCCGCTTTTTCGGTGTAACCCACGCTGGCAATCTCAGGACTGCAATACGTGCAACCCGGTATATTGTTGTAATCCATAGGCTCGGGATGGTGGCCGCTTAAATGCTCGGCCGCATTGATGCCTTCTTTGCTGGCCACATGTGCAAGTGCCTGTCCGGGTGTACAATCGCCAATGGCATATATGCCCGGTATATTGGTTTGCCCGTTTGCATCCACAATGATCTTTCCTTTATCGGTTTTTATGCCCAATGCTTCGAGGCCTATGTTTTCAATATTGGCAACCACACCCACAGCGCTTAATAAAATATCGGCTTCCAGCATGACCTCGCCGGTTTGACTTTTTACTTTTGCTTTAACACCGGCGCCACTTGTATCAACACTGATCACTTCGCTGCTGGTCATGATCGTCATACCCTGCTTTTTGAAATTCTTTTCCAGTTCCTTGCTGATGTCTTCGTCTTCAACAGGTACCAGCCTGGGCATAAACTCAACCATGGTAACTTTAGTGCCCATGCTGTTGTAGAAATAGGCAAACTCGCTGCCTATGGCGCCGCTTCCGCATATGATCATGCTTTTGGGTTGCTCCGGTAAAACCATCGCTTCGCGGTAACCTATTATTTTTTTACCATCAATGGGCATGCTAGGTAAGGCACGTGCCCTGCCGCCTGTGGCGATGATGATATTTTTTGCTTCAACAATTTGTTTGGTACCATCGGCTGCGGTTACTTCCAGTTTGTTGGCAGCAATCAATTTACCGTTACCCATGATCACCTCTATCTTATTCTTCTTCATCAAAAACTGGATGCCTTTGCTCATTTTATCGGCAACACCCCGGCTGCGGCTGATGACCCCGCCAAAATTATGCGTTGGATTCTCTACATTGATGCCATAGTTATTGGCATGTTTTGCATATTCATATACCTGGGCGCTTTTTAACAATGCCTTGGTAGGTATACATCCCCAGTTGAGGCAAACGCCGCCGAGGCTTTCACGTTCTACAATTGCCACTTTTTTACCAAGCTGACTTGCTCTGATTGCTGCGGGATATCCACCGGGACCACTGCCGAGTACTATTACGTCGTATGCCATGTTTATAATTTTAGATTTTAGATTGTCGATTTTAGAATTATTTATTGCAATGAGACTGCTTTTTATTGCAGGCTGGCTGCAAATTTAAACTGAAAGGGGGGATTAGCCAAAAGCTAATTTAGGGGCCGTTTTAACGTTTTGTATAGTCCGTTCAAGTCATTTCTATGTATTTTTAAGGATGATTAAAAGAATTCTGTTTTTGTTTACACTGGTGGCTTGTGTGCAGATTGTACAGGGCCAAACGATCCCCAAATGGAAGATGGATGATGTGGTAAGGTCCTTTTCGGCCAAAAACGATACCACTTATGTGGTTAATTTCTGGGCAACCTTTTGTAAGCCTTGCATTGAAGAAATTCCCGCTTTTATACGCATTACAGACAGGTATAAAAGTAAAAAGGTAAAATTGCTGCTGGTGAGTATAGACCTGCCCTCGTATGTTGCGGCAAGGCTTCCGGCCTTTATTAAAAAGAATAATTTTAAAACCAATCATGTATGGCTGAATGAAACCGATGCCGACATTTTTTGCCCTAAGATCGATGCGAAATGGAGCGGTGCCATACCCGCTACCATTATTGTAAACAACAAAACGGGCTATAAAAAATTTGCAGAAGACCAGATAAGCCCGGAAGAATTTGAAAGATACCTGGACGAAGCGATAAGCGGAACTGCTGCAAAAAAATATATGGCACCCATGAATGATGCTGTGGCCATTTATGATGACCCCAAAGACACGGCTCACGTGAAAAAGGAGTTTGTTACGTTTAAATCAAGTGACAGTTCGGTTTATTCCATTGCCGGAGGAAAAGTGAGTACGATTGCCAAAATTGATCACATGAAAGTAGTGATCATTGAAAAGGATAATTTTTTTTATACCTATTCAAACCTGGGGTCTACTTTAATAAAAAAAGGCGACGAGGTCAAGCCAAACCAGTTGATCGGTTATGCTGCATTTGACCTGGATAAATACAGGCCAACGGTAGAACTTTATATTTCCAGTGCAGATGAATTTTTAGTACTGACCAGGGATAATTTTATAAAGCGAAGTGACAAGCGGCTCACAGATCATTCAATTGATTCCAACGATCCTCAATAAAATAATTTCAGGTACTTTATTTGATCAGGAGGGTTTTAGATACAGGCTTTTGCCTTCCCTGCCGGCGGTGCAACTACTGGTAAAAATAAAAGATCAGTTTGCTTATAACAGCAAACTGATCTTTTTATAATAATGCGCTTTATATGATCTTAATCCCCAACTAAAAACTAAAAACTCAGAACTCAAAACAATTACAATCCTCCTGATTCCGATTTTTTCATTCGCTTGATCGTGCATCCTACACTCTTGCTTTCTTTAACAGAAATTTCTTTTCCGCCAGCCATTTCATTAATGGCCTCCTGCAGGTGAACCCGTGTAATGGCAGCAGCATCAGCGGGGCTGTTGTCTATGGCGCCATGATAAACCAGTTTTAAATTCTTGTCAAACAAAAAACATTCGGGTGTGCGGTTGGCACCAAATGCATCGGCCACTTCGTGGTACTTATCAACCACATAATTCCATTGGTATCCCTGGACTTTGGCATAAGCCTGCATGGCATTAAAACTGTCATCTTTTCTACGTAAAGCCTCATTGCTGTTTAAAATAATTACGCCTACATCATTAGCTGTTGCAAATTTACTGATGGCTATTGTGCGTTCCTGGTTCTTGATCACATACGGACAGGTATTGCAACTAAACATGACCAATACGCCATTTGCCCTTGCTGCATCTTTCATGGCCACTTCCTTTCCGGAAATGTCCTTCATTTTACGATCGGATTTGGGCATGGTGCTGCCAACCGGAAGCGGGTCGACGGTGGTAAAAGCAAGTATTGCTAAACACGCAATCGCAATAAAACTAAAAAGTACCTTTTTCATATTTGAACATTTTTTAAAATTAAGTAATCCTGAAGTATTTGATATGCCGCTTATGTATTTTTCTGTTTACCCGGTTCCAGTTTTTCCCTGGCCTCCCGTTGTTCGGCCCTCGATTTTAATGTTTTGATACTTACATTCAGTTCAAACCCAATAAGCAGTACCAGGGAGTTTATAAAAACCAGCGCCATTAAAACAATGATGGTGCCAATAGACCCATACAGGGCATTGTAAGTACCAAAGGAGTTTACAAAATAGGAAAACCCCAGTGTTGCGGCCAGGCATAAAAAAGTAGCCAGTATGGTTCCGGGTGAAATGAGTTTCCATTTTTTGTGAACGGCCGGGGCGTATTTATAAATAAAAGCAATGGAATAATAGATCAATGCAATGATAACGAACCAGCGTACATAAGCAATAAACCCAAGCCAGAAACCACTCTTTAATCCAAACCATTTTAATACGGCAGTTTGGGTGATGAGTATCACCAGGCAGCCCAGTACCAGGCCAAAGATCAATACCGTTAAGCGAATAGCGATCCACCGGTCGTGTAGCCCGGCCCTGCGCCTGAACCCGTGATAATTTTTATTAAAGGATCGCATCAGGCCCATCATGGCATTGCTGGCAAAAAACAGGGCCAGTAGTAAACCAAAAGACAACAGGCCGAACACCGGAGTGTCGAAAAAAGTTTCTTTAATGAAATTGATAATGGTTTTATTATAACCCTCGGCCGGGATAATATCTTTGATGATGAGCGAAAGCTGATTGAGTATTTCCCTTTTTTTGATAAAGGGTAAATTAGGGATGAGGGTAAATAAAAATAAGAATGATGGCGGTATGGCCATAATAAAATTAAAGGCAATGGCCGAAGCCCTTTCGGACAGGCCAACGGTTTTAACCTGGTTGAAAAAAAAACGAACCACATCATATAAAGGGACGCCTTCAAAACCCGGTAAATACCAGTGCTTGCTCTTGTTCAGGATAAAAGCAATGGGTATGCTGGTTATTATTTTTCGTTCCAGGTTGGTCATTTACAATATGGCTGTTGCTGCACAAGATAACAAAATTGCTGAATGGATAGAACCCCGTTAACCGGGCAATGCAGGTAAATGCATGGAAAAGGCGGTGATTGTTTTGCAGATCATGCGGATAGCGGGTATTAAAAAATACTTTTCTGCAACATTTATAAAATCTGCGGGCAAACCAAACGGTGTAAACCGGGGGTTTATTTTTTATCTCCCCTCGCTTTAATTAAACTATCCAATGCCTGCTGGTATGCTTTAGCATATACCTGGTGCTGTGCATAGGTAGATGCAAAATTTGAATAGCCGTTAAAATCGGGTTTTGCCACAAAGTATATATAACTGGTTTGTGGTGCATTTAACACGGCATCAATGGTTTTTACCGACGGGGTACAAATGGGGCCGGGTGGTATACCGGTATATACATAGGTATTAAAAGGCGAATCGTAACTGAGGTGTTTAAACAGGATCCTTTTTAATCCAAAATCCTTCATGGCAAATTTTACCGTTGGGTCTGCCTGCAGTTTCATGCCGCTGTTGATGCGGTTCAAATACACGCTGGCAATTAATCCTTTATCTTCTTCCTTGTTGGTTTCTTCCTCAACAATGCTGGCCATGCTGTAAACCTGCACAGGCGTAAGGTTAATGGATTTTGCTTTTGCCTGTCTTTCTGTATTCCAGAATTTTTCCTTTTCGCTGTATAGTTTATCCATGATCTTTTTGGGTGAAGCATTCCACAGCATACTGTAGGTGTTGGGAATTACAATGGTCATCAATGTGTTTTCATTAACATTGAATTTCTTTAAGGTTTCCGGGTCGGTTAAACATTCCATCACACTTGCCGAATCGCATTCAAATTGGCCAGCAATTTTTTGAGCCAGTTCTTCCTTTAGCCTTAATTTATTGATGACCAGGTTTACCGGCGACTGGTTACCGGAGCGCAGCATACGGATCAACCGAAACATGCTGCTGCCATTTTTTACCTGGTACCGGCCGGCTTTAACCAGCTGCGGGTATTTTAATTGTTTGGATACCAGGTCGAAAAAAAAAGTATTGCTGATGATCTGTTGATCGATCAGGGATTGCCGAACCTCGCTGTAGGCAGTGCCAGTTTTAATATAAAAATATTTGCTTTCGGGCGCAGAAACCGTGGGCCCAAAAACCTGCCAGGCAGCATACCCTCCGGCAAGGAGTAAAACAACAAAAATGGCTGAAATTATTTTCTTTTTCATGATGGGCAAAATAAACAAAAAACCCCGTCAGCAACTGACGGGGTTCTAAATTATTTGTAAAATATTATTTTTTACCTGCGTTGGTATCCACAGCAGCCGGAGTAGCCGTATTGGCCGGGGTTGCCGGTGCGGGCGTCTTTGTATTTACATTTTCCAGTAATTCTTTGTTGGGAGCCGATCCGGTTCCTTCTTTTGGAATAAAGGCCGGCGAAACGATACACAATACGCCTACAATGGCTGCAAATAACCAGGTACCTTTTTCCAGTACATCGGTAGTTTGTTTAACACCCATGATCTGGTTGCCAAAGCCTCCAAAGCTGCTTGACAGGCCACCACCCTTGGGGTTTTGTACCAAAACGATCAATCCCAGTATCACAGAGGCAATAATCACTAAAATTCCAAATAAAATCAACATGTTATTATGCTTTAAGGTTTTCTAATTTGGCTGCAAAGTAAGTGCTTTTAGCAGGATTGAGCAAACTTAATTTTTGGTACACTTCTATGGCTTTGGCTATTTTGCCCTGCCTGGCAAATACTTCGGCCATAGATTCGGTAAGTACTTCCGTATCATTATTGCTGTTTTCGGCCAGTATTTGAACTTTTGTATCTGTTTTTGCAGTGTTTTCGGCATCATTTTCCACATGGATCTTTTTCATGGTCTTAAGCCATTCTGTAAAACTCTTAAGCTGTTTGCCCAGTTTGTCGGCGGTTTGGGCCTCTTCGGTTAATTTTATGCCCTGCGATGCAAAATAGTCAACCATGTGCATGGGTTCAAAAAGCATGGCTTCGGCAGCAAGGTTTGCTTTTTGTGATGGCATTTTCAATTCGATATGCATGGGCTCAATTTCTGTTTCCTGCCCGCTTCCATCGCCGGCCGGTAATTCTGTATTGTCTGGCTGGTCATCTGCCATTAAGGTTTCTGGCGCAGGCATCCTATTTCGAGGTGCATCAACAGCGGGCTCATCCGCAGTAATGGCCTTACTTGTTTGGTTGAGCTGAAAATTAAGCCAGTGCGGGTTATTGAAAAAGAGGTTTGTTTTTACGGCCTGTTTTTCAAATGCAGTGGTATCTTCTTGTATACTATGCAGCAGAAAAAAATGTGCCGGCGAAAAGCTGGGATGCTTTGCGGTGATCTCTTTTAAAAAATCAACATGGCCTGCATCAGTAAAGCTCCTGTTAAATAATGATTCAAATATTTTTGTATGGTGCTGCATGGTGCAAATCTACATTATACCGACTATACATTATAAATACTCCTGCGGTTTTTATGTCGGCATCCCGATAGCTATCGGAACAATCTGATATTTCAATCCAGTCCATCGGATTGCTTATGAAATAAAGTTGGTATTACCAGTTAGAAAATATCTTATTAAAAATAGCATCGGTCAGGTTCCTGGAAATTTCATCCCCTTTTGATTGTTCAACCTGGCTCAGGCTTAGGTTGGCATCAAAATCAATGCTGTACGTTACATCGGCTTCAAAGTTCTTTTTCTCGTCGAGTGTATTTTTAAAAATAAGATGAAAATTGGCCGTTAACCGGTTAAGGCTGGTATTGGTGCCGCTGATACCGGTAGTACTGGTAAAGTATCCCGATACATAGCCGCTGATATCGTAATGGGCGTCATCATCATTGCTTTGGCGCAGCCGGGTGGTACCAATGATCTTTTGCTTCAGTTTTTCGGTAAGCTGCGGGCTCAGCTGCGGGTTCTTGTATTCGGCCCGGTTCTCAAAATAATTAACCCTGAAGGTTTTTACTTCGGGTGGTAAACCGCCGATATCTTTAAAGCCGTATTTGCAGGTAGCAAAGTTGAAGGTAACAAGTAGCAGCAGGCATATAGCAAATAGCTTGTTGCGGCTGATTGTAGATTTTAGATTGCCGATTTTAGATTGTTGGGTGCTAACAGCTAACAGCTCATAGCTCAAAGCTTTCCCACTATTCTTCAATATCATATTCTTTCAATTTTCTGTATAATGTTCTTTCACTAATACCCAGATCAAGCGATGCGTCTTTGCGTTTGCCTTTATGTTTCTTTAATGCTTTGATGATGAGTTCTTTTTCTTTGTCCATGATGCTCAATGATTCTTCTACATCTTCATGATGTTGAATGGCATCGTTGCTGTGCGGCAGAAAAACCGGTTTTGAAGAGGGTAAATTGTTGTTGTTGACATCGGCAAAGGCCTGCTCATTATACCCTGCTGCATGCCGCGCCATATCGGGGTTTTGTAACAGGTCGAAGAACATCTTTTTCAGCTCGTTCACATCTTTCTTCATATCAAAGAAAAGTTTGTACAGGATATCCCGTTCATTGGCAAATTCACTCTGGCTTACCGAGCCTGCACCACCTGCAAGTACTGGTAAACGTGAGTAATTATGATCGGGTAAAAAACTTTTCATGGTGTTTGCGTTGATCGTCTTATCCTGGCTCAGCACCGATATCTGTTCTGCAATATTCTTCAGTTCACGCACATTACCCGGCCAGGGATAGTTAATTAACACATCTTTCGCCCCTTCATCCAGCTGTACAGGTGTGCCTTTATAACGGTCGGAAAAATCGGTTACAAATTTGCGGAACAGTAAATAAATATCTTCCTTCCTGTCTCGTAAAGCCGGAACCCTGATAGGCACTGTGTTTAAGCGGTAGTAGAGGTCTTCCCTGAATTTGTTGGTTTGCGTGTATTCGATCAGTTCTTTGTTGGTTGCCGCAATTACGCGTACATCTGTTTTTTGTACTTTACTGCTGCCCACCCGAATGTATTCGCCGGCTTCTAGTACCCTTAACAAACGTGCCTGTGTGCCTAAAGGCAATTCGCCGATCTCATCTAAAAAGATAGTACCGCCATTTACGGTTTCAAAATAACCTTTGCGGCTGTCTACAGCACCGGTAAACGATCCTTTCTCGTGGCCAAATAATTCCGAATCAATGGTGCCTTCGGGAATGGCGCCGCAGTTAACGGCAATAAAGGGATTGTGTTTGCGGGCACTCAGTGAATGAATGATCTGTGAAAAAACTTCTTTACCCACACCGCTTTCTCCGTTAATGAGTACGCTCAGGTCGGTATTGGCCACCTGCACGGCTACATGCAATGCATGGTTAAGGCCCGGTGAGTTGCCGATAATGCCAAAACGGTTTTTTATTGATTGTAGTTCCATAATAAAACCCCCTCCGCCCCCTGAAGGGGGAACTTTGGAGTATGATTATTTTAAGTGGTTTTCAATTATTTGTAAAACTGATTCTAATTCGTTTGTAATTTCTTTTGTTGTAAACCTGATGACTTTTAATCCCAAAACCTCTAATTCTTTTTGCCTTAATTCATCTTTAATTTTTATTTCTTCCAGATCATGAATACTTCCATCAATTTCAATAACCAGTTTTTTAGAATGACAATACATGTCAACAATATAAAATGAAATTGGATGTTGCCTTCTGAATTTTATATCAGGAAAATATTCTTTCAATTTACCCCATAAAATCATTTCAGTTGGTGTAACATTATTTCTCAACTTCTTTGCCTTTTCAAAAATCAAATGCCCGGCTCCATAAAACATATTTTCTTTCATAATCAACCCGACTTCTGAAATAAATAAATGCTGTTAAAATCTTCCGGCCCCAAGTTCCCCCTTTAGGGGGCGGAGGGGGTTACCACGCTGCCAATTAGTGTGCCGGCTGTGCAGTCTACTATTTTGACAGTTACATATTCTCCCACTTTCAAATCTCCTTTTGCGAACACCACCACTTTATTCTGATCGGTTCTTCCATACAGGTCATTTTCGCTTTTTTTAGAATTGCCTTCAATCAGCACTTTACGGGTTTTGCCTACTTCTTTTTGCATGGCCAATAAAGAATGTCCACGATACAGATCAACCATTTCCTGCAACCTTCTTTTCTTAACTTCCAGGGGGACATCATCCTCAAACCTTCGGGCAGCCAGTGTTCCGGGCCTTTCGCTGTAAAAATACATGTAGGCCAGATCGTATTTGCAGTATTCCATCAGGCTTAACGATTCCTGGTGGTCTTCCTCGTTTTCGGTACAAAAACCGGTGATCATGTCGGTTGATAGCCCGCAATCGGGAATGAGCTCCCTGATGCGGTTTACTTTGGCGATATACCACTCCCGGCTGTACGTGCGGTTCATCATTTGCAATACGCGGGTACTGCCGCTTTGTACCGGCAGGTGAATGTAGTTGCAGATGTTTTCGTATTTCACCATGGTGTGCAACACCTCATCGGTAATATCTTTTGGATGGGAAGTGGAAAAGCGAACACGCAACAATGGAGATATCAATGCAACCTGTTCCATCAGCATGGCAAATGTTACCACCTGATCTTTCTGTTCATCCACCCAATGGTAACTGTCCACATTCTGCCCCAGCAAAGTAACTTCGCGGTACCCTTCGTCAAATAGTGATTTGCATTCGCTGATGATCGAGGCAGCATCGCGGCTTCTTTCGCGGCCACGTGTAAATGGCACCACGCAAAACGAGCACATATTATTACAGCCCCGCATGATGCTTACAAAAGCGTTTACGCCATTGCTGTTGAGGCGTATGGGCGCAATATCGGCATAGGTTTCATCGCGGCTGAGTAAAACATTTACCGCTTTCTGGCCGGTTTCGGCTTCTTCAATAAGACCGGGCAGGGTTCGGTAGGCATCCGGCCCTACCACCATATCAACCAGTTTTTCTTCTTCTAAGAACTGTGCTTTCAGTCGTTCGGCCATACACCCCAGAACGCCAACCAGCATGCCTGGTTTTTCTTTCTTTATCTTTCTGAATTCGGTCAGTCGTTTTCTGACAGTGGTTTCGGCTTTTTCGCGGATGGAGCAGGTGTTAATGAAAATGAGATCAGCCTGTTTGTAATTGTTTGTTGCACCAAAACCATTATCCATTAATATAGAAGCTACCACTTCGCTGTCGGCAAAGTTCATGGCACAGCCATAGCTTTCTATATAAAAATATTTTTTATGCTGTTCCGCAGGGGGCTGCGGGTTGCTGTTTGTTGCAAGGGGGACAAATGCTTCTCCCTGCCTGGCTTCATCGTGTTCTTTGCTGGTAGCAACATGTAACATTAACCTTCATTTTTTGGAGCAGCAAAGATAGTTAATTAACAAACATAGTGACAGGATGGCAGAAGCTTTTCTGGCTGTTTTACCGGTAGCCATCCTTTGTAAAGCCGGGTTGCGTTCAACAATTGTGCATCTGTTTTGGCTGCCCGGGTAATGTATTAAGTTCATTCTGTCTTTAAAAGCGTAAATTCACCGGCCTGAACGCTTCATTTTCCATCATTCGGAACCTGCCGGAATTTAAAGATCAAAACTCAGCCAATTTATTATGGGCAATAATTTATATATAGTTCGACATGGAAAAATGTTGATTGAAAACCGGAACAGACCCGATTACCTGCACTTATCGCCGGAAGGGATTGATTTCGGGCAGCACCTCGACAATTATTTTAAAGATGTTTATTTTGATCATATTCTTTACCAGTGTATTGATGTAAAAACATCTGACCCTTATAACCGCTGCCAAAGTACCATCAGGGGCACAAAGGGTACCAAAAAAGAGTTTGATAAAACACAGCTAAGTAAAATATTTGAAGACATCAATAAAGAAGAAAACGGCCGTAAGAATGTTTTGCTGTGTTACCGCACCGAAGCTTTTAATGTGATCAGCAATATCCTGGATATTGAAGACAACGATGAGTTCTTTAATAAAGATTACAACCGCATCTTTCATTTTACTTTCAGTAATAACAATTACAGTTTTGTAAAGAAGGTGAATACAGAAGAGAAGTGATATTTTCTGTTAGGGAGATTTTCCTTTAAGTATTTTCTTTTTTTGAATGTGCAAACCCACTATAACCAGGTTAATTCCTGGCATTGAAGGGCCATTCAAAAAAAACCGCCTCATATATGTGAGGCGGTTTTTTTTAATTATTTGTGATCTCATCTTACCAAACCTTGGTACGTTGCTCCGGTGCCTTATACATTTTGTCTCCAGACTTCACATCAAAAGCTTTGTAAAATGCTTCCAGGTTAGTGAGTGGTCCGTTGGCACGGAATACATTAGGAGAGTGGTTATCAGTTACAATACGTTGTGCTGCAGATTCGGGTAAAATATTCATACGCCAGATCTGTGCCCAGCTTAAAAAGAAACGCTGGTCGGGGGTAAAGCCATCTATCATTTCGGTGCCTTTTCCCTGTTTTGTTTTTTTAAAGGCTTCGTAAGCAATGCTTAAACCGCCCAGGTCGGCCAGGTTTTCGCCCAGCGTTAATTTGCCATTTACCTGCAGGGTATCCAATATAGTGTAGCCATTATATTGTTTCACCACTTCATCAGCACGCTTTTTAAATTCATCGGCATCCGCTTTTGTCCACCAATCCTGTAAATTTCCATCAGCATCATACTGGCGGCCCTGGTCATCAAATCCATGGGTCATTTCGTGGCCTATCACAGCGCCAATGCCGCCATAGTTAATGGCATCATCGGCTTCAAAATCAAAGAAAGGAAAACGGAGAATGCCTGCAGGGAAAACGATCTCGTTCTTTTGCGGACTGTAATATGCATTTACCGTTGGCGGCGTCATGGCCCATTCTGTTTTATCAATGGGTTTGCCCAGGCGGTTTATGTTATCGTTATAAGCCCATTGGCTGCAACGGCGCAGGTTTCCCATAAAGTCATCTCTTTTAATTTCAATGCCATCATAATTTTTCCATTTATCCGGGAATCCAATTTTTTTCGTAAATGCTTTCAGTTTACCCAATGCCCTTTGCCTGGTTGGTTCACTCATCCAGTCGAGTGTTTTTATGCGGCTTTCGAAACCGCTTTCCAGGTTATTTACCAGCTCCAGCATTCTTACTTTGGCAGCCTGGTTAAAATATTTCTCTACATATAATTGTCCTAACAGATCACCCAGCTGGCGGTCAATTAAGCCGCTCATGCGTTGCCAGCGCGGGGTTTGTTCTTTTTGTCCACTAAGGGCCTGGTTGAAGGCAAAATTTGCATCTACAAAAGCGCTGCTCAGGTAAGGTGCGGCATCTTTTAAAACGCCCCATTTCAGGTAAACCTTCCAGTCATCCAGGGGAATTTTATTTAGCAAAGAATCTATAAATACCATGTATTTAGGATTGCTCACCAATACACTGTCTTGTTTTACTTTATATCCCAACTCGGGTAAAATGGAAGCCCAGTTTAAGTTTGGTGTTTTGGCGTTCAATCCATCAATCGAAAATTTATTGTATAATTTGGTGGGGTCACGCATTTCAACGCGGCTCATCTGTGCCTGTGCCATGGCTGTTTCCAGCTGCATAACGGTAATGGCATTGGCCATGGCTTTTACATTGTTTTCACCGGCAAGGGTAAACAGTTTAATGATATATGCCGTATAATCGGTTCTTATTTTCTGGCTGCGTGCATCGTTCTTCAGGTAGTAATCACGGTCAGGTAAAGTGGTACCACCCTGGCCTATACTGATGATATATTGTGATACATTTTTTGAATCCTGGCCTACCCCTATACGGTACAGGGGAGACGTTACCGACTGCGAACGTAAAGTATTTACATATTTTAAAACCTGTGCCTTTGAGCTTAACACAGAAATGGCATCTAAATAGGTTTTGATGGGTTTGTACCCTAATTTTTCTATGGCTGCACTGTCCATGGCGCTGGCATAATAATCACCTACCCGTTTCATTAAATCCGACCTGCTGGTTCCGCTTTTTTTATTTTCGGGCAACTCATTCGGGTCAACTGCAGCCAGTTCAAGCAGAGCTTTTAATGCCAGCGAGCTTTCTTCGGCCAATGAGCCGGCACTTCCCCAACTGGTTTTTGAAGGGGGTATCGGAGTCTTTTTTAGCCAGGTACCATTGGCATAGAGGTAAAAATTATCGCCTGGTTTTACAGACACATCCATATTGGCAGGATCAATAAATTTTCTTTTTGTACCTGCATTCAGATCAGGGGTAATAACAACCGGTTTACCCGCAACAGTGAACGGCCCGTTATTTTTTTTAGCTGCCTCATTGGCTGCTGCTCTCTTCGCTTCTTCGGCAGCCCTTGCTTTTTCCTGCTCTTCAAACTTAGCCCTGTTTTTTGCAGTTTGTACAGGATCAGGGTCACGCCCCGTTTGAGCAATGGTTAATGCCGGTAGAATAAAACAACCGGTAAAAATGATCGAAAACAGAATTCTCTTCATATAATTTCAATTTTTTAATGGATAAAATTACGCATACTGCAATAAACGGCAATAATAAAATGTGTTAAAGGCAGATACAGCTGATAAAATAAGTAATTAAAGGCAACAGATCAGTAATTTTGCCATCTATGCAACCATTGGCCAGGTTTACTGCGTTTATATATTTTCTTTTTTTATCCATACCTGGTTCAGCACAAAAAACTGACCCCGGTACCGGTGTGGTTATTGGCACCATACTCGATGGAGATAACAGCAAAGCCATTGCGGATGCGGGAGTAACCATTATGCTGCTTTCAGATACCGCAGTAACCACAACCCGCCTAAGCCAGTCAAATGGTGAATTCCTGATAGATAAACTTCGTTTTGGATATTACCGGCTGAAGGTTACAGCAGTTGGGTATGCTATGCTAACCATCGATAGTATCCACATCAGGGCCGAAAGATTTGATTTTGACCTGAATGATATCAGGCTTAATAAGAATATGGCAGTGCTGAATGAACTGACGGTTTATGCCGAAAAGCCATTGATCGAAAATAAAGATGGCAAGATCATTTTTAACACCGGTGAGTCGGCTTTAAGTTCGGGTGCCAGTACATCTGAGTTATTAAAGCAAACCCCGCTGGTGAATGTAGATAATGATGGAAAGATCTTACTGCGTGGCAAAGAAGTTAAAATTTTAATTGACGACAAACCGGTGGAACTGGATAGCAAACAATTGCAGGACCTGATGGAAAGTATGCCGGGGAGCATGATTGAACGGATTGAGGTGATGACCACACCACCTCCGCAATACGCCAATGAAAGAGGCGGCGTTATAAATATTGTAACCAAAAAGGGCAAGGTTGGGTTTAATGGCCGCATAAATATCAATTACGGTACCAGGGGCGAAGCAGCACTCAGCGGCAATGTCAGTTACCGGAAAAATAAACTGGCCATTAATTTTTCAGCCGGCTATGGCTATAATGAGTTCAGGGGTACCAGTTACAGCAACCGGCAGAATTTTTATACCGATTCATCCAATTATTTTAATACAACAGGCCAAAGCAGTAATGTTAACCGCCGGCCAAACAGCAGGTTGAGCCTGGATTATGAGCTGAACAAACAACACAGCATGAATTTTACAGTACAATACAACAGTAATAATTCTGTTAACGAAAACAATACCGGCTACAGCAATGCCGACCGGTTTAACCAGGTATATAAATTAAGTAACCGTTTTACCGGAACCCACAATACCAACCATAGCCCTGCATTTAATTTCACTTATACCATCAAAGGAAAAGATCCTAAGGCAGTGTTCAGATTCATCAGCGGGTATAATTTTTATGAAGGAAATAATGAACGGGATTTTTACCAGCAGTACCTTAACCCGGATAATACCGCTACCGGAAGAGACTCGACCCAGGAGCAGAATACCTTCAGCAAAAACAACAGCATTAACCTGCGTATTAATTACGACAAGCCGCTTAAGGATAAAAAAACATCGTTTAATCTGGGCGCCAGTTATAATCAATACAACAACCACAATGTACTGAACACCGCTTTTATGAAAAAGCCCGATAATGTTTTTTTAAAGAATGAACTGCTGAGCAATGATTTTCTTTTTCACCAGTCCATTATCGGGTCCAGGGCTTCGGTGCGGTATGATTTTGTTACTGATTTTTATGTGAACGGCGGACTGCAGGCCGATTATACACAAACCTATTTCGATATTAAAAACAACAGCAACCGGTATTTAAATAACTACTGGAGCCTGTTGCCATTTGCCAACCTGGTAAAAAAGTGGAAAAATGAGGTGACCATCACATTAAGTTACAAAAGAACCGTGCAAAGGCCCAGGCTTAACGAACTGAACCCCAGCGTGGATTACGGCGACCCCTACAATACACGTTCGGGCAATCCCTATCTGCAGGCTTACTATGCCGATAATTTTGACCTGATTTTTGGCAAGTGGAACAAGAAATACAATTTTAATTTATCGGCAGGTTATAATGCCCTGCAGAAAATTTACAGCGCTATCAGACTTTTGCAGCCCGATGGCAGTACGTTTACCACCTGGCAAAATATCAGCGGCCGGAAAGAGTATGAAGCCAGTGCCTGGGGTGGTTATACGATAAGTAAAAAAGCAAAGGCAAACCTCAGTATTGGTTATACCTATAATGTATACAGCGCCTACGACCGTACCGTAAGATTCTTCCGCAACGGCGGCTCATTATACTCCACCCTCAACGGCAGTTACCAGTTTACCGACCTCATCAATGCCAATGCAAATTTTACCTTTAACCGATTTGCCAACCCGCAGGGTTCGGTAAGAAATACCCTGAGTATGAATATCGGTATTCAGAAAAAATTCTTTGCCAAAAAGTTTACGGTTACACTTAACATCATTGATCCCCTGCGGCAGCAGCAGAACAGGAATTTTACGTATGGCAGTAATTTTAACCTGGAGAGCTTCAGTACCACCAATACGCGTAACTACCGGCTGGCACTCAGTTATACGTTCAAGAAAAAAGACAAAAAATCGGGCAGGGAAGAGCTGTTGAAAAAACTGCAGAAGAAATAAAGGAGATCATGAGCCTGCTTTTTCAGCAAAGTTCACTCGTTTTGCCAGCCAGCTGTCTTTTACCGGGATGATCCATTTTTCAACCATTTCTTTTTTGGATAAGACGGTGTTATTGAAATACAAAGTACCGGCATTGATGAAATTATTATCCACTGCATATTGCAGCTGGCTGAGTGGCAGCAACTCTATTTTATCTTTTACCACAAAAGCCAGGTTTTGCCTGTCGAACATCTGTACATTATATTTCTCTTCTATGGATTTGATAAGGTGAACGGAACTGTCGGTGCTGCAGCCGCTAACCCCGGTGGCGGTTTCATCGGCCATTAATACAATGAACCGGCCAAAAAATAAATTGGCAAAACCTTTTACCGGTGCGCCATGGCTTTTCCAGCCGGCTGCAAAATCGTTCAGCATATCTTCCATTTCCAATGCTTCGCTGATAAAGAATAAACGGCTGCTCTGGTATATCCATACCCGTGAGCTGTCTGCAAAATCTTCGGGAAGGTGTTGTTTAAAATCTAAATCCATTTATTTAAGTCAAAATTTAAAGATCAAAATTTTTATTTCTCATTTCTCATTCCCAATTCCACAATCTCTGCAATATCCAATACCTGCACTTCTTCTTCCTTATTGCTGTTCTTCACCCCATCCGTCATCATGGTATTGCAAAAGGGGCAGGCTGCTGCAATAACAGAGGCACCGGTTTCAAGCGCTTCATTGGCACGGTCAATATTTATGCGTATTTCGCCATTTTCTTCTTCCTTAAACATTTGTGCGCCACCTGCACCACAGCATAAACCATTGCTGCGGCAGCGTTTCATCTCAACCAATGAAGCATCCAGCGCTTCTAAAACTTTACGTGGCGCTTCATAAATATTATTGGCACGGCCTAAATAACAACTATCGTGGTAGGTAATTTTTTTCCCTTTAAAAGTACCGCCCCCGGTCATTTTTATTTTTCCTTCATCAATCAGTTGCTGTAAAAAAGTAGCATGGTGTATCACTTCATACGTGCCGCCCAGTTCGGGATATTCATTTTTAAGTGTATTAAAACAATGCGGGCAGGCGGTTACAATTTTTTTAATGCCATATCCATTTAACACCTGGATATTCTGGTAAGCCATCATCTGAAACATGAATTCATTGCCTGCGCGGCGGGCCGGATCGCCGGTACACATTTCTTCTTTGCCCAGTATGGCGTAGTTGATGCCCACTTTATCCAGGATGGTTACAAATGCTTTGGTGATTTTTTGTGCCCGCTGGTCAAAACTTCCGGCGCAGCCAACCCAAAATAAAACTTCGGGGCTCTCGCCTTTCGCCATCATTTCTGCCATTGTTGGAACATGCATAGAATAAATTTTTACCGCTGAAAGTTAAATTAAATAAGTGCTCCACAAAAATAAGCCATTCAATCTTAAACCAAAACTTATTGATTTACCTCCCACAAAGACACAAAGGCAACAAAGATTTTCTTTGTGTGCTTGGCGGCCCTGCCTGCCGGCAGGCAGGTTTGAGGAAACTCAATTATCTTCGCGTTAATCTACAAGAAGTGAGAAAACTCTTTAACCGAATTACAAACTGGGAAGCCTGGCCATTTAAAGTATTGTATGCACCGCTTAGTTTGGTGTGGGGCTGGTACATGCTGCGGTCGGGTTCGGTATGGTTTTTTACACCCAGCAACCCCGGCATTACATTCGGGGGCATGGATGGTGAACCCAAAAAGGAGATGTATGCGCTGTTGCCCAAACATCTGTATCCTGCAACTTTTACTGTTTTGCCCGGGCAGGATTTTGATCAGTTAAAAAATGACCTGCTGAACAGCGGGATACCTTACCCGTTGATCGTTAAACCCGAAGTGGCCTGCCAGGGTATATTGTTTCGTAAAATAGACAATGAAACTGAACTGCGGAATTATCATGCAAAACTTCCGGTTGAATATATGGTACAGGCGCTGGTACAGTACCCGATGGAACTGAGTGTGTTTTATATCCGTCACCCGCAGGAAAAGAAAGGAACCGTAACAGGTTTTTTACACAAGATACCTTTGCAGGTTACCGGCAATGGAAATGATACCCTGCAGCAGTTGATACAACGGCATCCCAAAGCACAAAAAAGGCTGGGCGAGATGTTCAGCAAACACCGGGAGCAGTTGCAAACCATCATTCCTGCCGGAGAAAAATATATGCTGAGTTATGCTGCCAATCATAACCGCGGGGCTCATTTTATTGATTTGAAAACACATATTGATGATAAGCTGGTTTCCATCTTTGATGAAATAAGCCTGGGCATCAATGATTTTTTTTATGGCCGTTATGATATTATGTGCAGCAATGTAGAAGACCTGAAGAACGGTAAAAACTTTACGATACTTGAGTACAATGGGTGCGGTGCCGAGCCCAATCATTTTTATGATACCGGGTATACTTTAACCGGCGCCTATAAAGAAATTTTAAAACACTGGAAAGCCTTATATCGCATCAGCATGTACAACAGCCGGCAGGGCATCAGGCCCTGGTCTTTTCAAAAGGGAAGAAAATTTCTTTCAGCTATACAAGCCCATTTTAAACTGATACGTAAAATTGATGCAGAGCTCGGTTAATTACTGAGCAGGTGCTGAGGGCGATTTTTGTTTAAACAGGGCCGTATATATTTTACCTACACCCCAGTTACCCAGCGGGAAATACAAGGCAAAGAACAAGGCCATGCCCAGGGCAAAATTTTGCGGGCTGAAAAATTTATCCAGTAAATTATCCGGGTAAGCATAAGAACTGCGTATGGCATAACCACCAAACTCACAAAGCGCCATAGCAACAAGGCCATAGGCATACTGGGCATGAAAAGGCAGGCCACGCAGCAGCAGCGAAACCGGAATCATAAATAAAATATAACAGGTAACGATCTGCCACCAGAAAGTGAACCTTGCTATCTGCATATAAGTGCCAAAATAATTCATGCACAGGCCCCAGGTAAAATAAACGATCACATATATAAGTATCAGTCTCTTATCTGCTTTTAGTTTTTGGATTGCCCAATTTAAAAAAGATTGCATGGTTTATTTATTAATGGATGGTGATTGCTGCATAATTTCCATGATGCGTCATGGAAACCGGTATTTTCTTTTTTTCTTTTTTGCAATATATAAAAGGAATATTGTTTTTTTCTTTTAGTATAATAAAATTGTTTTTATGCTCCTGCTTAATGCGTGCATAATGTGTAATTAATTTTTCATAAATAAATGCCTGCTGATTGCTGTATGGTTCATCGGGTATAGAAAAACAAGCACTGTGCATATTGCTGTGTAAAGATGGTCCGGCAATGCTGTAGATATAATCATTGGTAATGCTGGTATGGGTTTGGTAAGCAGCATGGTCAATGGTTACCAGCCCGGCAGATTCGTTCAGCAGGGTACAGCTTAATTTCTGCGGAGCAAAAAAACGGCCGCCGTATTGCCTTATATAAATTTTATAAGCACTTTCTTTCATACTCCACAGTTTCCAAACCATTTGTGTGGGGGATGCGGCAAGATGTATATGCTCCAGTTCTTTTTTCGTATATATTTTCTCCAGGAAACCTTTTCGCTTCCAGTTGCTTTCCGCTGCTGCTGTTCTTAAATCTACAATATCATTGCCTGTCACTTTATGCTGAGTTTGGTTCTTATGATATCCAGGGCTGCCTTTACATTGAGCATTTTTTCCATTGAGTCGTTGTCTATCACAATGTCAAATTCGTTCTCAATATCCAGTATCACGTCTACCAGGTTTGCCGAGTTTATTTTCAGGTCATTCAAAAAGTCTGAGTCTTCTGTCATGTTCATAAAACCTGCTTCACTTTTAACATAGGGCTTTACGATTCCTTTCAGTTTTTCCAGTAATGCTTCTGTGGTCATCCGTTGTATTTTTTAAAAATGATGCAGCTGTTTACATCACCAAAACCAAAACTGGCTTTAGCAATTACCTGCAATGTATTGGTTTCTATAAATTTTTGTGGAATTTTTTCTGTGTTGATGAGGGCAGTAATGTCCGGGTGAACATCTTCGCAATTGATGGAGGGGAAAATAAATCCTTCATGCAATCCCAGCAAGGCAGCTACACTTTCAATGGCCCCGGCTGCCCCCAGGCAATGGCCTGTCATGGCTTTTAAAGCATGTATGTAAGGAAAATCATTTCCTTTTCTGTTTAAGGCCACACACCAGTTGTTTATTTCTTCCGCATCTTTTGTGGTAGCGGTCAGGTGGCCGTTTACCAGATCAATTTCATCAGCATGTATGGCTGCATTGGCAACAGCCTGTTTAATGCAGCGTTGCACGGCTTCGCTGTTTGGGGCTGTCATGGTACCGCTGCCACGCTGGCCGCCGGCATTCATAGCGCCACCCAGGATCTCACCATAGATTTTTGCTCCACGTGCTGTTGCACTGGATAAAGATTCCAATAATAATGCACCGGCACCGCTGCCCGGTACAAAACCGCTTGCTGTGGCACTCATGGGGCGAGATGCTTTTTCGGGGGTGGTATTATGTTTGTAGGTCATCACTTTCATGGCATCAAAACCACCCCAGATGTACGGGCCGGCATCGCTGCATCCTCCCGTGAGCATGCGTTTGGCTTTACCGGATTGTATGCGTTCAAATCCCATCAGTATGGCTTCGGTTCCGGTGCAGCAGGCCGATGAATTGGTAGTGACCAGGTTACCCAAACCCAGTATACCACTTAAATAAGCAGAGATGCCGCTTGCCATGGTTTGTGGTACTGCAGAACTGCCGAGCGCTTTTACCTGGCCTGTATCTATTTTATAAAATGATTCCCGCAATTTTTCTACAGACGAACTACCGGTTCCAAAAACGGTTCCGCTGTCCCAATCGGTATTACTGTATTCATTAACCGGTAATCCGGCATCTTTCCAGGCATCCATTCCGGCCATACAGCCGTACAATATGCCGGAGCTGTTAAAATTCTTTAATTGAAGGGGAGAGAGGTATTGTTGTTTCAGATCTTCAGGTACCAACGGAATGCCGCCGATACAACACGAAAAACGGAGTTCCTGCAGTTCCGGAAAAAAGCGAATGCCGGAGATGCCGTTTTTTATTGCATGGGTAAAATTGCCAATGCCCACCCCGTTTGGAGCAGCTACGCCAAGACCTGTTATGACCACCCTGTTGTTCAAATGTAGTTTTTTATAAATCCGCTGATATTGCCCTGGCACACCATTTTGCCTTCCCTGTTTTTCATTTCCACATGGCAGCTGAGTTTGCCAAAACGAAAATATTTCTTTTCAGAAGTAACGGTTACTTTTTCGCCCGGAAAGACCGGTGCCAAAAAATCAACATCAACTGAAGTAAACGCTATTTCCGGCATGGCTGCATCTGCCGGTTCTTTTTTACATAAATAAATACCAAGGCTTACCACGCCTATTTGTGCCATGGTTTCGATGAGTATAACGCCGGGGGTTACCGGCAAATGGGTAAAATGCCCCTGGTAAAAGTATTCATCTGTTTTGTACGTGTAACAACCGGTTGCCCCGTTTTCGGATATCTCCTGCAATTCATCAACAAACAAAAAAGGAGCTGAATAGGGGAGCAGGTGTATAATTTCTTTTGTTGTCATGGTTTAGTTGATGTGTTCTCCTCCATCGGCAATAATGATGCTTCCGTTTATCCAGGCGGCTTCATCTTTACTTAACAGGTAAACCACATTGGCAATATCTTCAGGAGTAGTTAACCGTTTAAAAGGGTTTTGTTTTATTGACCTTTCTTTTAACAGCTCAGATCCCGGAATCATCCTGAAAGAAACCGTATCGGTTGCGCCTGCCTGTATACAATTGGCCCTGATGCCATAAGGTGCAAATTCCAGTGCAATATTGCGGGTAATGGCTTCCAGTGCGGCTTTGGCTGCAGATACGGCGGCATATCCCTTCCAGGCTTTTGTATTTCCCTGGCTGGTAAAACTGATCACCCTTGCATCGGGACTGAACAACCGGTTGTCGAATATCAGTTTTGTCCAGTCGTATAAACTGATGGCCATGGTCTCCAGGGTAAGGTGCAGATCATCATTTTGAAGTACCGGCGTTTCATCGGCGATCATAGGTTTTAAATTTCCTTTGGCAATGCTGTGAATAAGCACCCTGATCTTTCCGTGTTTTCCCAGTTTTTCTTTAATGTGATCGATCATTACCGCTCTTTTTTCAACCGACATGGCGTCTTTATTAAAAGATAAAAGTTCAACGCCGTTTGTTCTTATTTTTTCAAACTCCTGTTCAATAGCCACACTGTCTGCTTTGCTGTTGCGGTGAACAATGATGATATTGCAGCCGTGTGCTGCCAGTTTTTGTGCAGAGGCCAGTCCTAAACCGGCCGAACCGCCCAGTACCAGTGCCCAGTAATTTTTATTTTCAAATTCTTTTACCATTGTATTAAAATGCTTTGTGCCGAAAAACCAGGCCCGAAACTCAGCATCAGGCCTTTTTCTCCTGCGGTGATGTCTTTTTCCAGAAATCTTTCCAGTACATAAAGTACGGTTACACTGCTCATATTTCCATATTGTTTAAGCACTTCCCTGGTGTCGTCAATATTTTTGCCCAATACACCAAAAAGTGCTTCCACTGTTTGCACAATCTTTCTGCCGCCGGGATGAAAGATGAGGTGACCGATCGCTTCGATATTGGTTTGGTTTCTTTCCAGGAAGGGGTATACGATATTTGGAAAATGTGCCGAAATGGTTTCCGGAACGGTTTCATCCAGTATCATACGCAGGCCGGTGTTGGTGAGTTTGAAGCCCATCATGTATTCGGCATCATAAAAATGATACATTTCTTCGGCAATGATCTCCGGGCCTTCGTCTTCATCGCAAGAAGACAGCAATATCGTTGCTGCGCCATCGCCAAATATGGCTGCGCTTACGATGTTGGCCATCGAAAAATCATTTAACTGAAAAGTAGCTGATGGTGATTCAACGGCTACCACTGCCGCTTTTTTTCCGGGGTTGGCCTTTAAAAATTGCTTTGCATATATAATGCCTGAAACACCAGCTGCGCATCCCATTTCGGTAACCGGTAACCGCACAATACCGGGTTTCATTTTAAGGCTGTTCACCAGGTATGCATCTACTGATGGTATCATAATGCCGGTGCAGCTTACCGTAATGAGGTAATCAATTTCATGGGCATTCCAGCCGGCTTTATGCAACGCTTTTTGTAACGACTGCTCAGCCAGTTTTGTACATTCACGGATATAGATGTCATTTTTTTCTTCAAAAGAAGTGCTTGTAAATACTTCTTCAGGGCTCATGATGGAATATCGTTCATCCACACCTGCATTGCCGAAGATCTTATGCACTTTCCTGATCAGCCTTTCATCCTGGCCGCCCAGCCAGGTTTCTATGTAAGGCAGTATATCTGCTGTTTTACGTGAATAAGGCGGCAATTGTTTTGCTACTGTTTTTATTTTTACCGGCATAATTTTTTTATTATCCATTGATACCTGAAAGCCCATTTCCAGCGGATTGAACTTACGGTATTGTTTAGTTTTTTACTGATCGTGATCAATTCATTTTTTTTAAACCCCCTTAAAACCGAAATTGCCCCGTCGTTTCTTACCATTGGGTTAGAAATGAACAGACTTATCAGTTTAAAAAGATAATAAGCGGCCCTGCTCCGGTGAAGGTCGTTTATAATAATACCTATCCTGTTTTTTTTTACAGCCTGGTTCAAAAGCGTGGTTATTTCTTCATTGGAAAAGTGATGAAAAAATAACGTGGCAATTACTATATCCGATGCTGTTGCCTGAAATTCATCACTCAGTATATCCATTTTAATAAAACTGATCTCAGGATAATCTGCTGATAGCTGCCGGGCGTAATTTGCCGTGTATTCATTAGCATCTATTCCGGTTAGTTTAAAAGTAAAATTATTTTTTCTGCCGTAGTCTGCCACTGCCCTCAGCATATCGCCGCTGCCGCAGCCAAGGTCAATGATGGATATGCAGGCATCTTTGGGTTCAGTTTTTAGTAACGTGTGCAGGCCATTGATGGTTGCCTTATTGCCACCCAGGCGCCTGTTTATACGTACAAGCTGGTCAAGCGTATTGCGCAGCATATCGCCTTCCATAAACAGATCGTCCATGATCTCCTGTTCAGTACTGCGGTATTTTGTATTTACTAACATGCTTACATTTTCCTGATTTTATAAATGGTAATCAGTATCCTGAAAAAGGGGGCATGTTCGATCCTGTATGCACCAATGCCTGCCCGTTGCATAATGGTGATCCATTCTTTTTCTGTATACGCTCTTTTTATAGCCAGCACGCCATCTTCTTTTGCCAGCTTACTGATGGGCAGCAAAAAACTGCTGAATTTAAAAAGACGCATGGCAAACGGGTTTCGTTTCAATTCACTGAAAATAAATGCGGTAGAAACGGATGATAGGTTATTTTTTAAGAATTCAACCATTGCATCAGCAGTAAAATGATACATAAAATGACTGCTGATCAAAATATCACATGGCTGTATGCTGAATGCTTTATCCAGTATATCTTCCGGTAAAAAATCAATTTCATTATAGCCCCTGCATTTTTTTTGTGCATATACCAGTGCATGTGCGTTACCGTCAATACCGGTTATGCGGCAACTGATTTTGTGCCGGCGCATTGATCTTGCTAAGGCCAAAGCGAGGTCGCCGCCACCACAACCCAGGTCAACAATGCGTAATGGCCTTTGTTCTTTTATGTAGATACGATGTATGGCCTTTTTAACTGCGCTGTGGTTACCAAACCATTTGTTTATCCAGCCAAGGCTTTTTAAAGCCTGGTGCAGGGTTTCTCCATCCAGGTTAAGATCATCCAATTTTTCCTTTTCTGAAGACCTTATTTTCATACCTGTACATTTAACAACTTTCCATGGGTCTGCCTGATAATGGCCGGTAATACACCCGGTATGTGGGTAAGGCCATACATCACGGCCCTGGCCAGGTTATCTTTTCCAAAAAATGTTTGTAATACCCTGCCGGTGGTTATCCGTTTTTTAAATGTGGCATCCCACTGCAGTTTGTATGCTGATTCCAGGTCCTGCCGGGATCTTTTTATTGAGTTAAAATAATCAATGATCCCTTCAGAGGCGATCTTGGCACTGTGAATGGCCATGGCCATACCATTGCCGCACAGGGGATGTATCATGCCCGCAGCATCTCCACACATCAGCATGTGGTTTTCTACGGTTGATTTATTGGAAAATGAGATCTGGCTGATGGTTAAGGGTTTTTCAAAAACCGGAAGGGCGTTTTCGAAAATTGTTTTTAGGTGCGGGTTTTTACACACCACTTCCTGCTGAAAGCTTTCCATGTTTTTGTACTGCTGAAAACTTTTATAATTGGAGATATAGCAAACATTGAGGTTCCCGTTCTCTACCTGTGATACCCCACAGTAACCGCCATCAAAATTATGCAGCGCTACCAGGTCATCCGGAAAATTACCCTGCATATGTGTTTTTACAGCCACAAAAGGCGAATGGTTATGGATAAAGGTGCGGTTCAGTTTTACATCCATATTGCTTCTTTTGCCAAAAGCGCCAATCACCATTTTTGCGGAATACACTTCAGCTGCTTTGGTGGTTACCCGAAACCCGTCATTTTCAAAAACCACATCCGAAACGGTATCCTGTATCACTGTACAATTATTTTCCAATGCTTTTTGCATAAGAAAAAGATCGAGTGTATACCGGCTTACACCAAAGCCTCCGAGCGGAAGTGTTGTTTCTATTGTTTTTCCCCGGGTGGTGCTTAATAAGAACCGGTTTATTTTTTTGGCACAGGTGGCCATGGGGTCGGCTCCCAGGTATTGCAGGTAGGGCAATACTTCATTGGAGATGTATTCGCCGCAAACCTTGTGCCTGGGGTATTCATGCTTTTCTATAAGGGTAACCGTTAGTCCTGCTTTGGATAAATGAATGGCGCTTACCAGGCCAGCAAGTCCGCCGCCAATAATGACCACATCGGGTTTAAAATTATTCACTGTCCGGGGTTTGTTCATTATTATACCTGGGTAAAATTATATAACAAAGATAACGATAGTTTGTGCACAGGTATTATTGCAAATGCTTAACCGGTTACTGGTTAAACCCGGTAAAACCAAATAATAGATTGCGTCATGCAAAAATGAATTGTTAAAAACAGGCTTGGTCGTGTAGCCGACAAAAATTTAAATGGCAGGCTGGTAATTTCGTGTTATAAAAGTAAAATTATGAAAGTATACTGTTTCTTACTCATGTTAATAGGAATATTTGCTGTAAGCTGCAAAAAACAACAAATTCCGGGTTTTGGCAACGAAGTTATTATAGCCCCTCCGGAAGATACACAGCGGCTGGTTTTGTATACCGGTATGCTCACAGGTGGTGAGTTTGGTGATAAAGCAAGGGGTGATGTAAGTGTTGAGAAAGTTGGTACAAAACATTACCTGGCGTTTAAGAATTTTACGTCTTATAACGGACCCGACCTGCATGTTTATTTTTCGAAGACCATTGGTAATAATGCAAATCCTCCTGTTGATTACAAGGACCTGGGCTTCTTAAAATTCCTTAGCGGGTCATTTTTCTATGAATTGGCAGGCCCTCCTGATATCGTCAATTATAAATATGTACTCATCTGGTGTGCGCAATACCGTATTCAGTTTGGATATACCGAACTGAAGTAATCAATATATTTTTCAACTTATAAATCTATTTATGAAAAAGAAAATTTTTCCTGCACTTTTATTCATGTTATTGTCATTGTATGCGCAGGCACAAACCAAAGTACAGCGGCATGTCAATCAATTTGCGGATGTAACTTTCGGAGTTGGGTCATCACAATTCACCGGTTCTGCATCTTATGTGCGAAACTGGAAGTTGGGCAAGCGAAAAAGGCTGGAAGCAGGCTTTGGTGCCAGGTTCACCAGTTACTTTGGCAGCGATCTTTACTACAGAACGGCGCCCGCAATTTTAACCAGTGGCAAAACAGGTCCCGGTGTTTTTTTTGCCGATGATATCCTGCCCAATATTGACTCTGTGTTGTTCCCAAGGTCGCAGGTAAATATGTTTAATCTTACTCTAAACCTTGGTTATAACATCACAAAGAGGATTTCAGCAGGTTTAAATATTGATCTTATTGGTTTTAGTTTCGGTAAAAAACAAAATGGCATTTATTATGCAAATAATTTTGCCACCGGGATTCCGGTAACAGCCAAACCTACACCTGTTAATCTTTTTCTAATAAGTGATAATGATAAGGGTTCTTTAAACAGCGAATTCTTTGCCAGGTATAAATGGAACGATTCTTGGAGTATAAAACTGGCATTTCAGTTTTTGTTTGCCGAGTATACAACTGATGGTAAAGTACAAACTACACCGGGGGGAGATAAGAATGACAGGTTCAGGAAAAAAATGTCTGGAGTTGCAGTGGGGGCAGCCTATAGTTTAAAAAGCTTTAAAAAAGCAAAACTTTAATTAAATTGTGTTCATGAAAAAAATATTCATTCTGCTTGCCGCAAGTTTCACATTAATTTCCAGCCTTACCGCTCAACGGGTGTTATCGCCCATTGATGCAGACAGTAAAGTGCAATTTGTGATCAAAAACTTTGGTATTAAAACCAGGGGCAATTTTAAAGGCTTACAGGGAACAGTTAAATTTCTTCCGGCCAATTTAGAGGCTTCGGCTTTTGAGGTTACCGTTGATGCCGCTACGGTAGATACCGATAATGAAAGCCGCGACAATCATTTGCGGGAGGCCGAATATTTTGATGCCGCTGTTTTTAAAACCATTAAGCTTACCAGTACCAAAATTGTGCTTTCCAGCACAGCAGGCAGGTATTACATGTTTGGAAATGTAACCATTAAAGGCGTTACCAAACCGGTAGAGTTTGGCTTTGGCGCCACACCCAAAGATGGCGGATATGTTTTTGATGGGGAATTTAAAATTAACCGCAGGGATTTTGGGGTGGGTGGCAGCAGTGTATCATTGTCTGATAATTTAACGGTGTCATTAGCAGTACTGGCTAAGTAAGATCCATTGCCTTTGATTTTTTGTGTTTACACCATATTGCCCGGCTAACTATCTTTGCCTGATGCCAAAATTATTACGTGTCTTCTGCTGGGGTTTGCTTATCAGTTTCCTGGGCTCGCTGCCGCTGGGTACGCTTAATGTGGCTGCCATGCAGATAGGCATCCAGGAAAGTATTCTCCATGCACTCTATTTTTCTTTTGGTTCTTTACTGGTGGAAATGATCTATGTACGCATTTCGTTAGTCGGGGTAGACTGGATACGTAAGCAGGAAAAGCTGATGAAGGCAATGGAATGGTTTACCCTCATAATCATTCTGGCCCTGGCTGCAGGCAGTTTTATTGCCGCTGCCAGTGAGGGTGGTGATGCAAAGAATGTGATGCTTCAAAATAATATGCACCGCTTTTTACTCGGTATGTTCATGTGTGCCATCAACCCGGTGCAGATACCATTTTGGTTTGGATGGAGTACAGTGCTGTTCTCCAAAAAAATACTGCTGCCGGTTCAGGCACAGTATAATATTTACATCATTGGTATTGGCATAGGAACCCTGGCCGGCAACTGTGTTTTTATTTTTGGAGGAAAATGGCTGGTAGAGCGCATTGCAAACAGCCAGCAATATCTCAATTGGGTAATAGGTGGCATCTTTGCCCTGACTGCCATTATACAGGCTGTAAAAATGCTCATGCACAAAGATGCAGTGCATAAATTTACGCATCCGGAAGAAAAGGAAACTGTTTAATCCACTATAAATAAAATACAGCCATTTACCGAGCTGCTGCGGTGCGGATCGCTGTTATCACCTACCTGATAGGTCATACCCTGCTTTAAAATATATGAGCTTCCATCTTCCAGTTCAGTGATCATTTCACCACTTATGCAGTAAATGATATGTCCTTTACTGCACCAGTGATCGGCCAGATAACCGGCAGAGTACTCAACCGTACGAATCCTGATATCGCCCATCATAATAGTTTTCCATAAGGCTTTGCCGGTAATGCCCTGGTGTACTTCGGGAGCTATACTGCTCCAGTCCATTGTTTTAAACGGGAATGATGCTATTTTCATGATTATTGATTGATCCGTCAAATTTGCGATATAGTTACCGGATAAAAAATAGTTTTTAACTAAATTAATTAGTAATTTACGCCGGTTATGCATTATGCAATTGTAGATATTGAAACAACCGGCGGCCATGCTTCGGCCAATGGCATTACCGAAATAGCTGTGTATATACACAATGGAGAACGGGTGATCAGGCATTTTGAAACCCTCATCAATCCGCAACAGGCCATTCCCCGGTTTATTACTTCGCTTACCGGTATTGATAATGATATGGTAGCCAATGCACCGGCTTTTGATGAAATTGCTGATGTGTTGTTTGAACTGCTGAATGAAAATGTGTTTATAGCCCACAATGTAAATTTTGATTACTCTTTTGTAAAACACCAGCTAAAATATTGTGGGTATGATCTGACGGCAAAAAAATTATGTACGGTAAGGCTGGGCAGAAAGGTTTTCCCCGGTTTGCCTTCATACAGCCTGGGTAACCTTTGCCGCTCATTAAAGATAAATATACAAAACAGGCACCGTGCAGGCGGCGATGCAAAAGCCACGGTGAAGCTGTTTGAACATATGCTGGCCAATGGCGCTCAAACTCATATTGACCACATGCTTAAGCGTACGTCTGCCGAGCAATGGCTGCCCATGAACCTTGATAAGGCAGTGATCGATCTGCTTCCTTCCAGGCCAGGTGTATATTATTTTCATAACCAGAAAGACAAGGTCATTTATGTAGGCAAAGCAGTGAATATTAAAAAAAGGGTGAGCAGCCATTTTACCCACAACAATCCCGATCAGAAGCGGCAGCATTTCATCCGCCAGATCCATAAGGTTTCTTTTACCCAATGTGCAACCGAACTGGAAGCCATTGTGCTGGAAAGTACCGAGATAAAAAAACTATGGCCCCGGTACAACAAAAGCCAGAAACAGCCCCAAATAAAGTATGCGTTATATGCATTTGAAGATGCACGGGGATATATGCGGCTGGCTATTGATAAAAAGAAAAAGAATTTTCCGCACCTGTATAATTTTAATCTGCTCCACGAAGGGTTTGTACTGGTAAAAAAAATGGTGGAAGAATTTGAACTGGATGCGAGGCTTTGTTTTATAGATAAAACACCTTTCACCCAAAAGGAAGCGGATGCACTGGAGCCACCCGTTGTGTACAATATGAAAATTAAAAAAGCGCTGGATACATTATCTGAAAACCTGCCCACTTTTGTATTGGTGGATGAAGGCATCAGGGAAGAAGAAAAATTATGCCTGCTGGTTGAGCGTGGAAGCTTTTGGGGAATGGGTTACCTGCCCAAATCCTTTGAAGTAAACAATTGCAGCGAGTTGAAGGATTTGTTGAACCCTTATGCCGATAACGATTATATCCGCAATAATATCTATTCATTTGCACAGGCAAATCCGCATAAAAGAATACAGTTATAATAAGGGGAATGCTTTAAAAGGCATGTTATTGTATTTTCCACAAAGTCACAAAGGCCACAAAGAAGTTATAAATGTTGTAAGACAATTCTTTGTGTTCTTAGCGGCTTTGTGGGAGTTTTTTTTGCGAAGTCACTTGACCAAACCGGTTCATCCATTTCCCTTTGTATCTTTGCAGCTAATAATTTTTTCTTTTGCAAAAAGGGTTATACAATTTAAAAATTCAAAAACGTATTGCAGCATTAAGCATTTTGCTTTTAATTGCAAAAGTGTTTGCCTGGTATATTACCGGTTCGGTAGCCATCTTAACTGATGCATTTGAAAGTATTGTAAATGTGGTTGCGGGCCTGATAGGCGTTTACAGCCTCTATGTTTCTGCCAAGCCCCGCGACCAGGATCATCCGTACGGGCACGGCAAGGCCGAGTTTATTTCTGCAGCCATAGAAGGGGCATTGATTGCCATAGCCGGCTTTATCATCATCTACGAGGCCATTACCAATCTTATTCACCCGCACAATATAAAAAAGCTGGATTATGGAATTATTGTGGTGGCCATAACCGGACTTGTTAATTATGTTGCAGGTGCGGTTTGTATCAAAACCGGCAAAAAAAATAATTCATTGGCCCTTATCTCAACCGGTAAGCATTTGCAAACCGATACCTGGAGTACTTTAGGAATAGTTGTTGGGCTTATACTGATATTGCTCACCGATCTGGTGTGGCTTGATAGTGTGGTGGCCATTGGCTTCTCCGTATTTATTATTTTTACGGGCTATAAAATTTTACGGTCTTCCATAGCAGGAATTATGGATGAAGCTGATACCGACCTGCTTGAAAAAATGGTGGCCATGCTGAATGCCAGCCGCCGGCAAAACTGGGTTGACCTGCACAACCTGCGTATTATCAAATACGGAGGTACCATTCACCTGGATTGTCATTTAACCGTGCCCTGGTATTTAAATGTGCATGAAGCACATAAAGAGATTGATGCAGTAGCAGAATTGGTTAAAAATGAATATGGTGAATCGGTTGAGTTGTTTATTCACTCAGACGGATGCCTGGATTTTTCCTGTAAAATATGTTCAAAAACAGATTGTACTGTTCGTAAACATCCATTTGAAAAGACAATAGTATGGACGATGGAGAATATCAGCAGCAACCGGAAACACCATGCCTGATGTTGACTGTTTTAATGTTGAATGTTGAATATTGAATGTTGAATATCGAATATTGAATATCGAATATCGAATGTTGAATATCGAATGTTTTTTTACTATAAACTTTCTGCTACTTTAGCAGTCACCCCACATTCGCACATTCGATATTCGCCATTCGACATCCGCCATTCCCACATTCGCCATTCGATATTCGCACATCCGATATTTTTAATGCGCTTCAAACAATTTAGCTACGCCAAAAGCCGCTGCAGCAGCCAATGCGCCGATGAGTGTTACTTTTAAGGCACCGATCAACGGGTTAACGCCGGTCATTTTGCTTTTAAAGAATCCAAATATGAACAGGCAAACCAACGTGGCCACAACGGATATTTTTAAGGCTTCACCGGCATCGGTAATAAAAAAGTAAGGGCTTAAGGGAATGATACCTCCAACAACATAAGACAGGCCGATATTTAAAGCGCTTTTGGTAGCCCGTTTGGGGTCAGGCTTTTCCAACCCCAGTTCATATTTCATCATAAAATCCACCCAGCGGTCTTTATCCTGTGCAATTTCTTCGGTGGCCTGGTTTTGTAATGCCTCGCTTAAACCGATGCCGGCAAAAAATTCTTTGGTTTCGGCGATCTCTTTATGGCGCAGGTTTTCCACTTCATCATATTCTCTTTTTTGTTCACTGCGGTAATGGTCCTGTTCTGTTTTTCCTGCCAGGTATCCACCCAGGCCCATGGCAATACTGCCTGCAGCAATTTCGGCAATGCCGGCTATAACAATGATGCTGCTTTTGTCAACCACCCCGCTCAAGCCGGCTGCCAAAGCAAAGGGAACGGTTAATCCGTCGCTCATGCCAATGACCACATCTCTTAACAGATCTGAACTTTTTAAATGCGATTCAATGTGGTCGTGGTGAAGATGGGTATCCATAAAAATAATTTGAAAGACCAAGTTACATTTTTGCCAAATAAAAAAGCCGCTAAAGGTTATTTCACCGGCTGATGTGCATCATGTTTATTCAAATTCTTTTAAACTTTTTTCAATGATCCCCACACATTCCATTATTTGCTCCCGGGTTATCGTGAGCGGTGGTGCCAGTCGTATCTTATCGCCATGGGTTGGTTTTGCCAACAGGCCGTTTTCTTTCATCAACAAACACAGTTCCCATGCCGCATCGGGGTTTTGGTGTTTAATAACGATGGCATTCAATAAACCTTTACCACGAACCAATGATATAAAAGGCGATTGCAGTTTTTCCAGTTCGCTGCGTAATAAATTACCCATCGCTTCGGCATTGGCGGCCAGGTTTTCATCTTTTAAAACCTGTAAGGCGGTTATGGCCACAGCACAGGCCAGCGGGTTGCCGCCATAGGTACTGCCATGTTCTCCGGGTTTTATGGTCATCATAACTTCATCATCGCAAAGTACTGCGCTAACGGGCAATACCCCGCCGCTTAAGGCTTTGCCAAGAATTAAAATATCGGGCCGTACGTTTTCGTGATCGCAGGCCAGCATTCTTCCGGTACGGGCGAGCCCGGTTTGTATTTCATCGGCCACCATTAACACATCGTATTCGGTACAAAGTTTTCTTATGCCAGTAAAATAACCTGCATCCGGTACTACCACACCGGCTTCGCCCTGGATGGGCTCAAATAAAAAGGCTGCCACATGTTCATCCTGCATTGCTTTTTCCAAGGCAGGCAGGTCATTGTGCGGAACAATTTCATAACAGGGTACAAAGGGGCCAAAATTTTTTGTAGCAGTGGGGTCGGTGCTGAAAGAAATGACATTGATGGTACGGCCATGAAAATTTCCATCACATACAATGATTTTTGCCTGGCCGGCAGGGATGCCTTTTACTTCATACGCCCATTTGCGTACGAGTTTAATGGCGGTTTCCACAGCTTCCACACCGGTGTTCATGGGCAGCACTTTATCGTAACCAAAATATGTGGTAATGAACTGTTCATATGGGCCCAGTACATTGCTGTGAAAAGCACGGGAAGTAAGTGTTAGTTTTTGCGCCTGCTCTGTCAGGGATGCAATTATTTTTGGATGACAATGCCCCTGGTTAACGGCAGAGTAGCCACTTAAAAAATCATAGTAGGGTTTGCCGTCCACATCGTATACATGAACGCCTTCGGCGCGGTTTAGCACAACGGGCAGCGGGTGATAATTATGTGCACCGTATTTTTCTTCCAGGTCTAAATACTGTTGTGCGTTGGATGATAATGATATGGTGGAGTTCATAAATGATTAAATAAAAAAGTAAAAACAAAAAAATGAAAAATTGCAAAGAGAAAAAACTTTAAAGACACAGAGTCTTGTCCCTTCCGCCAACTGGCGGAGAGGTTAGGAGGGGCTTCTATCCTCGATGATTGAGCAGATCGAGGTTGCTGCGGAGAAAAGATGATATGGTTAACAGCTTGCTGATGTTGTTTGATTTTTGTGCAAGATATACTAATTTATTATTTTAATAAAATAGTTGCTGTATTTTAGGGACAGGGAGCCTGTATGTTGTTCAAAAATGCCAAACACGGTACTGCCACTGCCACTCATGGCTGCATAGATCGCACCCTGTGCATAAAGCCCTTCTTTTATTTCTTTAACAGCAGGATGGGCAGTAAATACTGCGTTCTCAAAATCGTTTTTCAGTTCATCTTTCCAGGTAACAACGGGTTGTTGGATAATTTCTTTGATGGATCTATCAGGCTGTGCAGGAGTGATATGGGAAAAGGCCCAACCGGTATTTATATGAATGCCGGGATTTATCAATACAATTTTGCAGGCAGACAGATCTACAGCAGTTTCTTCCAACACTTCGCCACGACCTGTTGCAAAACAGGGTTTATTGATGATGAAAAAAGGGCAATCGCTGCCAAGTTGCAGGGCGTAGCTTATCAGTTGGTCAGTTGACAGGTTTAGTTTGAATTTTTCGTTCAGTAACTTCAGCATAAAAGCTGCATCGGCCGAACCGCCTCCCAGTCCGGCTCCCAGGGGAATGGCTTTGTGAAGGTGTATTTTTACAGCAGGTATTTCCCGAAAATCTTTCTTAAGTAGATCATAGGCTTTTACACACAGGTTGTCTGCTGCATTACCATCTACTGCCAGTCCGGTTCCGGTAAATTCAATTTCAGTGTTTGTAGAGGGAATTAATTCAAGTGCATCTGTAAAAGGCACCGGGTAGAATACCGTTTCCAGGTTATGGAAACCATCTTCTCTTTTATTAAGAATATGTAAACCAAGATTTATTTTACAATTGGGGAAAGTGACCATAATGGATAATGGTATAATTTATAATGGATAATGTTTTAGAAAGTTACCTTATTTACAAATAAAGGCAGTATGAAAATCAAAGGGGTTTGTAAGTTTGAAAAATTATCCATTAACCCATTATCAATTATCCATTGGACATTATTTCTTCCTGCTTTTAATTTCATCCCGTATCGCGATGGCCCTGATATAATCTTCCTGGTCCAGCACTTCGGTCAACAGGCCTTCCAGTTCTTCGAGGGATAAAGCTTTTAAATTATCGCTGCCACCTGTTTCTGATGTTACCGGTGTAGCTGTTTTTGTTTTGCCGTCATCTTCCATCAATATGCCTGCCTGGTCTAAAATATTATCGTAGGTAAAAATGGGGCAACCAAAACGTACAGCCAGTGCCAGTGCATCTGAGGTTCGCGAATCAATTTCAACGGTATCGTTGGCCGAACTGCAAACCAGCTTGCTGTAAAAGATGCCTTCCTGCAGATCGTTGATCACCACTTCGTGCAGGTCAACATTAAAAGCCATCATAAAATTTTTCAGCAGGTCGTGGGTAAGTGGCCTGCTTGGGCTCATTCTTTCCAGGGCTACTGCTATGGCCTGGGCTTCAAAACCGCCAATTACAATGGGCAGACGGCGCAATCCGTTAATTTCGCCCAATACAACCGCATAGGAATGGGTTTGTGTTATGCTGTGCGATAAAGCCACTATTTCCAGTTCTATTTTCTTCATATCCTTAACAGGTTGTCATATTGACGTTAGCAATCAGCAAATATAAAAAATAATGGTTTCTCTGCCACGGAGAATTTTTATTTACCGGTTTTAAAGCCTTAAAAAGCTTTTGGCAGGCCGCAAAAAAGCAATACTGCAATTAATCTTTTCTTAACCTTCCGGTCACAAATTGATAACATATGGCATTGAAAATTGCACCCACTAAACTACTGAATATGAAATTATTAAAACTGTTATTGCCTTTTTCCGTTCTTTTTGTGTCCTGTAAAAAAAGCGATACGCCCGAATTTTTTGTTAACGAAGACCCGGCTACTTTTAAAGAGATTGGCAGCCTTGGTATTGGGGGAGCCGGTGCAGCAGAAATTTCTGCTTATGACCCGATTACCCAACGCCTGTTTGTGGTTAACAACAGCGTAAGCAACAAAATAGATGTGGTGGATATTAAAAACCCTGCTGCACCTGCCATAGTGGGCAGCATTTCGCTCACATCATATGCCGGGGCAGTAAACAGCCTGGATGTAAGCAATGGCAGACTGGCTGCAGCTATTGAAGCTTCCGTAAAGCAGAATAATGGTAAAGTAGTGGTATTTAAAACCGATGACTACAGTGAAGTAAAAGTGGTTACCGTTGGTGCTTTACCCGATATGATCACCTATAGTGATGATGGCAATTATTTGTTAACAGCCAACGAAGGTGAGCCCAGTAATGATTATACCAACGACCCTGCAGGAACTATTTCGATTATTGAAGTAAACAACAATTATGCGGTGACTACCATAGATTTTTCAGCTTTTGTTTCGCAGGAAGCCACCCTGAAAGCAGCGGGTTTAAGGGTTTTTGGAATCGGTAATAATTTTGTAAAGGATATGGAACCGGAATATATCACGGTATCAGCCGATTCAAAAACAGCCTGGGTTACCTTGCAGGAAAACAATGCCATAGCAAAGATCAGCCTTACCTCAAAAACCATTACAAATATTTTTCCTTTGGGTTTTAAGAATTATAACACAGATGAAAATGCCATTGATGTGAGCGACCTGGATGGTGCTGTTGGATCATTTGCAAAATGGCCTGTTAGAGGCATTTATATGCCGGATGCAATTGCTGTTACAGAATACAATGGCATTCCTTACCTGTTTACCGCCAATGAGGGAGATGCCCGTGAATATGCACTGTTGAACGAAGCAAAACGTGTAAAGTCCTTGTCGCTTGATGCAACAGCTTTTCCGAATGCAGCTACTTTAAAACTGGATGCACAAATGGGCCGTTTAAATGTGACCAATACCCTGGGCGATACGGATAGCGATGGAGATTTTGACGTACTGTATTCCTTTGGTGCCCGTTCTTTTACTGTATGGAACGGCAATACCGGTTTACAGGTATTTGACAGTAAAAATGAACTGGATAAAAAAGCGCTTGCGTTGGGTGTGTATGATGATGCAAGGAGCGATGATAAAGGGGCAGAGCCCGAAGGTGTTCATATTGGAAAGGTTGGAAATAAAATGGTTGCTTTTATAGGTTTGGAAAGAGCAGATGCCGTGGCCATGTATGATATATCGAATCCGGCTGCACCGGTATTTTTACAAATGGTAAAATGCGGAGATGCTCCTGAAGGCGTTCTGTATATACCAGCAAAAGACAGCCCTACTAAAAAGAGCCTGCTGATCGTGAGCAGCGAAAATGACGGGTTTATAAAAATATATACACCCGATTCTATCTGATACAACACAAAAAAGATTACCTATTTAAACTGCAAAAAAATACCTCCGGACCAGGGAGGTATTTTTTTTATAACGTTCATCTATAAATTAAGCCTGTTTCAGCTTTTTTACTGCTTCAATGATCCTGGGCATTACTTCAAAAGCATCTCCAACTATGCCATAATCGGCGGCTTTAAAGAAAGGAGCTTCCGGGTCTTTATTGATAACCACGATCACTTTACTTCGGTTTACACCGGCCAGGTGCTGTATGGCGCCTGATATGCCTATGGCTATGTACAAATTGGGAGCAATGGCCAGTCCGGTTTGCCCCACATGCTCGTGATGGGGCCTCCAGTCGCTGTCGGCAACCGGTCGGCTGCAGGCAGTGGCAGCACCCAGTAATTTAGCCAGGTCGGTAACCAATGCCCAGTTTTCGGGGCCTTTTAAACCACGGCCTCCGCTTACCACCAGTTCTGCTTCACTGAGCGGAATTTCGCCTACCACTTTATTGGTTGCCGTTACCTGCACTTTTGCAGCATCAACGGTGGCAGCAAATTCGGCTACGGTTGCAGTGCCATTGGTGTTTACCACGCTGTATGAATTTGGATTCAGTGCAATGATCTTTACCTCGCTGTTTACGGTTATATGGGCAAATGCCTTACCACTAAACACATTTTTCTTCACCGTAAACCCGTTGCTCAGATCGGGTAAAGCAACTGCGCCGGAAACCAGTCCGGCTTTTAACCTTACGCTCAGGCGTGGCGCTATGGCCTTGCCATTAAAATTATTGGAGAAGATGATCACTTTGGCATCTATGGCCTTGGCCGCATCGGAAATGATGTTGGTAAATACCTGTGCATCTACCTGGTTGAGTGCCTCATTTTTTACAGTATGCACTTTGGTAATACCGTAGTTGCCCAGGCTTGCCAGATCATCGGCAACATGGCCCAATACAATGGCTTCGGCCGTGGTGCCTGACAGTTCGGCAACTTTGGCGCCATAGCTTGCTGCTTCAAATGATGATTTTTTGATGTGGCCGTCTGATTGATCCAGGAAAATTAAAACTGACATATAATTTCGTTTTTAAAAACTAAAAAAAAATAAACTTAAATCTCCGCTTTTTCTTCGCTCCCATCTTCCAGTTCCCTCTCCTCAAGGAGAGGGGTTGGGGTGAGGTTAAATAGCTTTTGCTTCTTCGTGTAATAACCTGACCAACTCTTCCGGTGTATCCGGCGAAACCAGTTTAACGCCGGCTTTGGCAGGCGGTAATTCAAAAGCAGCTACAGTGGTAAGCGTATCAACGGCAACCGGCTCTGCTACGGTCAACGGCTTGGTACGGGCGCCCATAATGCCTTTCATGTTGGGTATGCGTTGTTCGGCCATTCCTTTCTGGCAGCTAACAACCAGTGGCAGGGCTACTTTATTGGTTTCTTCGCCACCTTCAATTTCACGGTTAATAATGGCATTGGTTCCTTCCAGTGTAAATTTTGTGGCCAGCGATACGTAGGGCAGTTCCAGCAGTTCGGCTACCATACCGCCAATAGAGGAACCATTATAGTCGATGGTTTCTTTACCGGTAAATACCAGGTCATAATTTCCTTTTTTGGCTATATCCGCAATTTGCGAAGCGATATAAAAACTATCGTGGCTGTCGGCATTGATCCTGAAGGCTTCTTCACCACCCAATGCCAGGGCTTTTCGTATAATGGGGTCGCAATCGGCAGCACCTACGGTAACCAGGTGTATGAGGGTTGAAGGGTCTGCTTCCTTCATTTCAATGGCCCTTACAAGCGCATACCATTCGTCGTACGGATTGATGATCCACTGCACACCTTCTGCAGCGAATTTCGTATTGTTATCTGCGAAGGCTATTTTTGCGGTGGTATCAGGCGTTTTGCTGATACATACTAAAATTTTCATCTGAAGAAATTTTAAGGATCCTGAAATAAGTTGTTTATGCAACTAATGCAAAGATAAGTGTTGCGAAGATAATTTGGTTACAAAATGAAAAAAAATATTGATCAATGAGCAGGATAGAAAAATTACTGGAATACATGAAAACCTCGGGCAAGGATAGTTTTCTGCAACATGCGCTGGCATTGGAATACATTAAAATTGGCGATGATGAACAGGCACGCAAACTGTTCAACGAAATTTTGCTGCGGGAGCCAACCTATATCGGTTCTTACTATCATTTGGGTAAATTGCTGGAGCGGGTGGGCGATTTTGATAAGGCCATTCGGATATATAAACGGGGCATAGAAGAAGCCCAAAAGGCCAATGATATGCATACGCGAATGGAGTTACAGGGAGCGCTGGAGGATATAGAGGAATAAAACCCCCTCCGCCCCCTAATGGGGGAACCAGAGCGAAGATTGTGGTTGTATTTTTAGTGTCGGACATTTGGAATTCTATTTTACATCGTTGTCCCGATAGAGATCGGGACTCACTTGTACTACATACCTATATGGAACTTTTATAAAAGCGAATGAATTGAATACTGCAGGCAAATTATTTTTAACTAATTAATTAAGTTCCCCTTTAGGGGACAGGGGTATGAACCTTTTAGATAAATTCAAAGCATACATAAAAATTCAACATCTTTTTCAACCAAAAGACAAGCTGTTGCTTGCTGTAAGCGGGGGAGTAGATTCTGTGGTGTTATGTGAACTCTGTAAACAGGCCGGCTACCACTTTACCATTGCACATTGTAATTTTCAATTGCGCAGTGAAGAAAGTGAACGTGATGAAGTTTTTGTAAAAGAACTTGGCAAAAAATATGATGTGGAAGTGTTGGTCAAAAAATTCGACACACAAAAATTTGCTGAAGAAAATAAATTAAGCATCCAGGTTGCCGCCAGGCAATTGAGGTATAACTGGTTTGATGAACTTTTACCAAAAATGAAAACTGGCTTGAATCCGGAAGGCCCCAACGAGCAACAGTTAACGAGAAACTTTTTGCTTACTGCCCATCATGCTAATGACAATATAGAAACCCTTTTAATGAATTTCTTTAAAGGTACCGGCATCAATGGCCTGCATGGCATCTTGCCAAAACAGGGAAATATCATCAGGCCATTGCTATTTGCAAAAAAAGAAGAAATCGCTTCATTTGCATTGGCAAACAATTTAAATTTTGTTGAAGATTCTTCCAATGCTTCCGACAAATACACCCGCAATTATTTCCGCAACCAGCTTATACCGGATCTGCAAAAAGTGTTTCCGCAGGTAGCAGATAACCTGCTGAATAACATGGATCGTTTCCGTGAAATTGAAATATTATATCATCAATCGGTTAACCTGCATAAGAAACATTTACTGGAGCAAAAAGGCAATGAGATTCATATCCCGGTATTAAAACTGCTGAAAACAACACCGCTGCATACCATCGTTTACGAAATTATAAAAGACCATGGTTTTACATCACATCAAACCAATGAAGCAGTTGCTTTGCTGAAAAGCGAAACCGGAAAATACATTCAATCGGCAACCCACCGTATCCTTAAAAACCGGTACTGGCTTATTATTGCGCCCATTCAAAATACCGAAGCAGCAACTATTCTTATTGAAGAAAATGATAAACCTGTTGAATTTCAGCAGGGAAAAATTACCATTGAGGTATGCACAACCACAAACTACAAACCACAAACCACAAACCTCGTAGCTCAACTAAACGCTTCCGAAATCAAATTTCCTTTACTGCTCCGCAAATGGAGGCCCGGAGATTATTTTTATCCGCTGGGTATGCAGAAAAAGAAGAAACTCAGCCGTTTTTTAATTGATCAGAAACTCTCGCTCACCCAAAAAGAAAGAACCTGGGTCATTGAAATGAACAAAAAAATAATCTGGGTGGTGGGACTGCGTATTGATGACCGCTTTAAGATTACGGACCTCACTGAAAATATCCTGCAGTTTACTTTAATCCCTTCCGAATAAACTGGGGTTTTTAAGTTGTTCTATAATGCCTGAAAATAATTCAGGTTGCATCACCCCGATTAAGATAAGGGTAAACGCCAGGCCAAAAAGCGAACCCCACAAATGTGCATCATGATTGATGTTATCGTTGCTTTTTTTACCCATGTACACACAATAAAAAATATACAGGGCAGCGTACAGGGCAGCAGATATTTTTAAAGCTCCATAAATATAAATTGCGCTCCATGGGCTAAAAACGATGGTGGCAAATACCACGGCAGCTACTGCACCCGATGCTCCCAGCGACCGGTAATTATAGTCATTTTTATGTTTGATATAGCTGGGTATATCAGATATGATGAGCCCCAGAAAATAAAGTAACAGATAGGAGATATTACCACCCAGGCCATAAAAATTAAAATAAAGTTCCAGGTTGCGGCCAAAAAAGAACAGCGTAAACATGTTAAAGATCAGGTGCATCCAGTCGGCATGTAAAAAACCCGAAGTAATAAAACGTATGTATTGATTTTCCCTGGCTACGCGGTAAGGCCACATGATGGTCTTATCAACCAGTTCGGCATTTGAAAAACCAACCAGCGAAAAAATCACATTGGCTATGATAAGGCTTATGGTGATGGGATAGTCCTGAAAATTCATAATTTATTTTATTCATCCAAAAATAAATCATTCGGTTATGTTATCATTTTTTATTTCACCGCATTTGGAAAAGCCAGGTCTGCGACCAATTTTTTTTAACTATGGTGATATTTTTCGTTGAGGTTGATGCTGCATGCCCGGTAAACCTGTTCAGCTAAAATAATCCCGCAGATGACGCAGATGTCGCAGAAAAGAATTTCTGTAATCTGCGTGATCAGCGTCATCTGCGGGCAATTTTATTAACTGTGGTGATATTTTTCGTTGCGGTTGATGCTGCATGCCCGGTAAACCTGTTCAACTAAAATAATCCCGCAGACCTGACTGCCGTCAGGCAGGTTTCGCAGATGTCGCAGAAAAGAATTTCTGTAATCTGCGTGATCAGCGTCATCTGCGGGCAATTTTATTAACTGTGGTGATATTTTTCGTTGCGGTTGATGCTGCATGCCCGGTAAACCTGTTCAGCCAAAACCAATCTTACAAGTTGGTGCGGAAAAACAAGTTTGGATAAACTCCAGCTGAAGTTGGCCCTTTGTTTTACGGCATCGCTTACACCAAAAGCGCCGCCGATCAAAAACACGATCGTTTTAGTGCTTTCATTGGCACGTTGCTGGATAAAAGCTGCCAGCCCTTCACTGGTAAGCATTTTGCCGGTTTCATCCAGCAAAACCAGGTAATCCTCTTTTTGTAAAAAACCGGTGATCATTTCGCCTTCTTTTTTCTTCAGATCCATTTCACTCAACATAGCTGCATTTTTTGGAGAAGGTAAAATGTTCCATTCAACCGGGTAATAATTGGAAATGCGTTTGGTAAATAATTCCACACCTTCCTTAACATAAGGCTCATGATTTTTACCGATGGTCCAGAATTGAAATTTCATGGGTTAAAAATAAGAAAGATGTTGTAGTTGCCCTGATAAAAATAAACGGGCATTGTTAAGCCGTATTTTTTATCTTTAAAAAAATAACCATCATGAGCCAGCAACTGATACATATACCCCAACTGCTTACTTCAGCCGAATTGATAACTATTGATGCCCTGATTGATAAAGCAAACTTTGTGGATGGAAAATTAACCGCTACCCTGGCTGCCAGAGAGGTAAAAAATAATCTGCAGATCGAGGCAAACAGTGAAAACCTTGCTGAAATTCAAAAAATAATCAATGCTGCCCTGGCACAAAGCCCTTTATTTAATATTGCAGCCCTTCCTAAAACGGTGTACCCTTTTTTGGTGAGTAAATACAGTTCGGGTAAATATTATGGCTGGCATGTGGATAGCCCGGTGATGGGGAACCCGCCCATACGTACCGACCTGGCCATGACCATTTTTTTAAATGACCCGGCAAATTATGAAGGCGGCGAATTGGTCATTCAGTCTGATACCGGTACCAGTAATTTTAAGCCGGCCAAAGGCGATGCGGTGCTGTACCCCTGCCAATACCTGCATTGTGTAAACGAAATTAAAAGCGGAGAAAGGGTAGCGGCCGTTACCTGGGTGCAAAGCAATGTAAAAGATCCGGGTCAACGTCAGATACTTTTTCAACTGAACCAGGTGCACAGCGCATTATATGAGCAGGCGCCCAATGCACCGGCAACCAACCTGTTGTTGCAAACGCACAGTAACCTGTTCAGGATGTGGGCCGATCTGTAGATGCTGTTCATGCAAAACTACCCAGCCTTCAATCACATTCGTTCAAGTTGCTCATACAATTCAAACGACCTTTTTAAATAACCCGGAATATCCTCATCCGGCTGTTCTTCGGTAAACACCTGTTTTGGGAATTTTGCATGAAAGCCGGCTCTTTTTTGCATCAGTACCTTTTCTTCTTCTGATACCGGTAAACCTGTAACGGTGGCAATGCGCTGCACAATATTCATAGCACCATCATGGTAATTGATGGGATAAGCTGCTTTGTCATTTTGCAGAATTTCAACAAAGGCTGTTAAATAACTTTCAATGACCATACCCATATATTCATCCAGGGGCAGTGTTGAGATCTTTTCTTCATCAAAACCAAAAATACCGGGTTCCAGTAAATTAGGCACAGCCTGCATGCCCCTTTTCTTTTGCTGCGAGTGTAAAACCTCATCCGGCCTCCGGTACAATAAAAAGAACGGAACAGTGGGATACAATGCCCGCAGTTCTTCATAAAAATGAATATGCCAGCTGTCTGTTTTGATGAACAGCTGTTGATAAGCTTCATTGCGTTTTGCCCCATAAATGTTTATTGCTGCTCTCAGCTGTGGCAATATTTCCTGCATGCAGTTATGTTTTTTTCCATAGCGCAGCAGGTCATCAAAAAAAGGCACTTCCGATAAAACAATATTGGATGGCTGCATGCCCAGCATTTGCGATATTAAGGTAGAGCCGCAGCGGGAGATATGGAAGATAAAGGCCGTAGGTTCAATCACTTCAATTTCTTTTACCCAGCCGGCCAATACATCCGTGCTGCTCATGCTTCTTTTTAAATGCCCGTTTTCGGGTAAGCTGCGGCATGCCGAAATGGTCTCATCAAAAAAGGGTTCATTAAAATCCTTATTGCCAACATACAGCCAGCGGCAAAGCAGGCAGTCATCTTCCGGGTATAATTTTACCGGTATCCATCCGGCTATGGGAGAGGGCTTACTCATGCTGAATTTTTGTATTAATTATTTTGATCGCAGAAGAACTGTCAGCATTTCATGAATATTTTCATCCACCAATGCTTTCCATCCCTGTTCACCCGCCATTACCTGCCGCCTGATCTCGGTGGCCGAAATGGCTGCAACAGTTTCCGGAACATTGATCTCATTGATGGCATATCCCACACCTCTTCCATAATTCACTGATGCAATATCGGGGATGATGATCACTTTTACGAGCGGGTTACCGGCATACACTTTTTCCCAAAGCGTTTGTACTTCAGCGGCAGTTAGAGGGTTGGCAGCATCGGGTTCTATATCCCGTATCGCGATCAGCACGGGCTTATCTTCTTTTAAAAAGGTATCAAAAATATGCATATGCCCCTTGTGCGGGCTCTGGTACCTTCCTATAAATAAATGGTATGTCATTTGCTGGCTGCTTTAAATATTTTATCGGTACAGTGCACAACGCTTAATACGCCGGCATCAATTAATACTTCGGGGTTTTCGGGTGCATAATAAGGCGCAGAGATACCGGTAAAGTCTTTTATTTCGCCGGCAATGGCTTTGGCATATAATCCTTTGGGGTCTCTTTCCATGCATACCTGTATATCGGTACAAACATATACTTCAACAAATTTTTTGCACATGGCCCTTATCTCATTGCGTATATCTTTATAAGGAGAAATGAGTGACACGATCACAACCTTGCCCTGGCTTTCCAGCAGCGAAGCCATATAGCCTACATTTAAATTATGTTTCTTTCTGGATTCTTCATCAAATCCCGTTTGATGAATTACTTTCCGTATCTCATCACCATCCAGCAATACCGGTACAACGCCTTTCTTTTTATACTTTTCAACCAGGGCTTTGGCAATGGTGGTTTTACCCGATCCGCTTAAACCGGTTAAAAAAATTACCGCCGGTTTGGTTGTAAAGCCGGTAAGCTTTGCCCATATTTCGTCAAAAGCATAATAGGAGAATATTTTTATCAGCGAATCAATAATGCCGATGGATATAGAGGCCAGCAGGTTTTTGGTGAACAGGTAGGCAATGATAAAAGTGATGACGGAACTATAAAACCGGTAAACAATGGCTTTGATCAGTTTTAATTTATTAAACATGCGCTAAGGTACAAAAGGATTGTAAAATGGTTGCTGTCATACCGAATGGTTACCTGCGACGGCGCTTTGTGGAAGCATCCCGGCTTCCATTTCATCGGCCATTTGATTACCTGTAGCGGTATTCATTTCTCTGAACAGCCGTATCATTTGTTTTTTTACTTCGTCATCAAATAAGCCCGCAGCGTCTTCTATTTCTTTTTTCACTTCAATTTCGGGGTTGTTGAACAGGCCTTTAACCCAGTCGTTAACCAGGGCATCAATCACCAGGTGCACCCGGTTTACCGGGCTGTTGTTTTTAATGGCATGCAACAGGTTAACATTCATATACCAGCATTCGCCTTCCTGCATGGTTAACCTTTCCTTATCCAGTATACATTCCACATCCGGATGCGTGCGTACGGGAACGTGTAAACGAATTTCGCCCCTTTCAAAATTCAGTTCAGCATCACGGTGTTCTTTAATGATGCTGCCGGCATCCAGTTTAAGCAGTCGAACGGCCTGTAAAGGGCATTGAAAGGTTTGCAAAACCTGTTTAAGGTAGGGGCTGTTATCGAGGTAAATGGTATCCTGGTATGCGGCATCATCGTTGGGGCTGATGATGATGTCATCTGTTTTACCGCCAATGCTGCGTAAGGGAATGGCGCTCCATTCGCCTGCATAATGGGTTACCTGGTAATGCGGAAGCCAGGGCATTGCAGATAATGCATCCACTTCCTGCTGCATTAACCGGGCATCAAAAACAAAGGGCAGTTTCAGGTATTTGATGATGTGCATGAATGATCTGGCTTAACAGGTGCTGCCTGAAGAAATTGTATTAACAGGCTTTGGTAAAAGCTATGTTTCCTTTTTTACCCAGGTTGTTAAAACCGATCTCAATAAGGCGTAAGGCCAAACCGTTGGTGGCAGCATGGTTAATGATCACTTCTGCTTTATTTTTATTTTGGGCAATAACCGGTTGTTTGCAATAATTGGTGGCATGTCCGCCTATGATCACATCCAGGTGGGTGCTTGCTGCAGCCAGTTCCTGGTCATTTAATCCTGTTGCTGATGAATACCCGAGTTGAGATAGGCAAACCACCAGGTGGCAGTTTTTTTCCTGCTTCAGATAAATGGCAATGTCATTGATGCTTTCGGCAGAAACAGATGTATTATTGGCTGTGATCACACCCGTTTTAATATCGCCTTTGTAAATGATCTTATAATCGTTGGCCAAAACTGAATAACGTTCACCAGGGTGCATGGTAGCATCGTATGCCGGTTGCCCGGCAGGGGCTGTTTCGCCGGCATGCAACATGATCAGGTTTGCTCGGCTGTGTTTCAGATTGTTGATATGTTGTATGGTGTTACCTGCCACGGCACCCAATGTGTTGCCGGTATGTGCAAGCACCAGGCTGTTATTATTTAAAGAGAAACCGGTTACGGGGCTGATGCGGTTGGCAATGGCTGTAAAGGGTTTGGCTGTAAGTAAAGCAGCCGTGGCCATACTGCCACTAAACAAAAATTTTCTTCTTGTATTCATACTGATAAGGTTGGTTCTGGTTTAGATTAGCCTACAAATTAGTATTTACATCATTACCGTGCAAATAAAAAAGGCGGGAACTTAAAAATATTTTTGATTCTTATATTTCATTTGTTTGGTTTACCCGGGCAATGCTGATATATGGTAAACCATTTAATGAGCGGGCGGTACATCAGAAAATGAAGCATACAGTAAACTGGCATTCAATTCTTTTTAAAGCTGCTGCACCTGTTTATGGGGCATGGGATGCAGGCAGAAAAAAAATAATTTAAAATTAATCCGGGGTATTTTATCTTCACCATAAAATTAATTACAGCTAAAATACCATGCTGCAAAACCAAACCCAGCTGATTCTCCCTGATAATATACCGCTTAACGGTTACCTCGAAAAATGCATTTCATTTTTACAGGAAATTGGTATTGAAACGAAGTTTGAAAAACTGGATGAACCGGGTTTCCTGCCCGGTCTTTCTATACGCAACGGCACCATTATTATTGATAAGGAAGCACTCAGCTATCCCGGTGATATATTACACGAAGCCGGCCATATTGCTGTGGTACCGGCAGCCGAAAGGCAGGCGCTTACTGCATCTTCCATTGAAAAAAGAGCGATGCGTGAAGCCGAGGAAATGATGGCCATTGCCTGGTCTTATGCAGCGTGTATGCACCTGGGTTTGGATCCCTATGTGGTTTTTCACGACGAAGGCTACCGGGGCGGCGGCAGTTATATAGCCGATAATTTTGCCAATAAAAATTATTTTGGACTGCCTATGCTGCAATGGAAAGGAATGACAATGGATGAGGTTGAGGCTGCTAAAAATAACCAGGCAGCATATCCTCACATGATTAAGTGGGTTTTGGATTAAAATGAAAAGATATTTTAACCTGTTTTTTTAATTGTTGCTTGACATATCAAAATAAAGTTTCTATATTTAACAATCAATAACCATACTAAAACTTTAAACCTTATCTATTATGGAAGGAACTATTGCAGAAATTCGAATGTTTGCAGGTACTTTTGCCCCGCGCACCTGGCTGTTTTGTAACGGCCAAACAATGAGCATTGCACAAAATACAGCCATGTTTTCTCTGCTTGGTACTACTTATGGTGGTAACGGGCAAACTACATTCGGTATTCCAGATTTACGGGGCCGCGTACCCGTAGGAACAGGAACAGGACCAGGTTTGCCAAACATTCAACTGGGTCAGATGGCAGGCTCTTCCACAGTTACCCTGCTGACAAACAATATGCCGGCGCATACACACGCTGTTACCGGTGGTGTTACACCGCAGGCTGCTACTGACGGGGCTGTTGGGCCGGATGCAGCTAACCGATACACCGGGCCCGGTAATTTTTATTCCACAGCCGGCGATAATGTTGGAATGGCGCAAATACCTGCAACAGGGCTGGTTATTGGCACTACCGGTGGCAGTCAGCCTTTTTCTACTGCGCAGCCCTATCTGGGAATGAATTATATCATTTGTCAGTTTGGCATTTTCCCTTCAAGAAATTAATGGGATACATTTTTAACAAACGAAAATTTTTTTAAATATGGAAGGAACATTAGCAGAAATACGCATGTTTGCAGGCAATTTCGCCCCAAGGGGATGGCAGTACTGCAGCGGCCAATTGTTGTCAATATCCCAATGGACTGCAGTTTTTGCATTGGTGGGCACTACTTATGGTGGCGACGGGCAAACCACATTCGGTATTCCGGATCTACGGGGTCGCATACCCGTAGGTGCCCAGTTCAGCCAGGGGCCGGGTTTACCGGCAATTCAACTGGGTGAAATGTCGGGCACACCCACAACTACATTAATCAGTACCAATCTGCCATTTCATAATCATACCATTGCAGGCGGAGTTACCCGGCAGGCAGCCACAGATGGGGCATTAAGTACAGATGCACAGGGCAGGTACCTGGGGGCCGGTAATTTTTACTCAGCGGCAAACGATAATGTAGTTATGGCGCAAATACCTGCTTCAGGCCTTTCTCTTGCAGTAGCAGGCAACAGCCAGCCTTTTGACAATATGAAGCCTTACCTGGGGATGAATTATATCTTTTGTGTAGAAGGTATTTTCCCATCAAGAAATTAATTTATAAAATTAAATAAAAGCCCTCTCTGTTTGTAAGAGAGGGCTTTTATTTTGCAATATCAATTAAACAGTTTTAAAATACTAACAGGCAATGCTTCGATTAGGAATATTGATGCCCCGATCTACCCTTTTTCCATCTTTTGGTTTGGATATACTCAATGGATTAAAAATTTTACTCAAACATAAAAACATTTTTGATGACATTGTTTTTATAAGCGACAATATCGGGTTTGGTACTGATGAACAGGAGATATACACCAAGGCCGAAAAAATGCTTTTGGCCGATGATGCCGATGTAGTAATCCTGATAGGGGAAGCAAGAAATACAGAAATGCTGCATCCCTTATTTACGGCATGCAATAAAATACTGCTTACTGTAAACCTGGGGGCAACAGTTCCTGAAAACTGGCTGCCCCAGCCAACCACTCTGACACATTCACTTAATTTTTGTATGCATGCATCGCTTACCGGTAAACTGGCAGCAGAACCTCCGGGGAGGCCAGTGGCTAATGTAACTTCTTATTACGATGGGGGATATACGCAATGTTTTTGTATGCTTAACCAAAACCAGCAAAACGGAGGTATACCGCTTTTCAATCATGTTACCCATCTGCGCCTCGATCAGTTTACATTGGAGCCTCTGGTAAATATGCTGGAACAAAGCAGTGAACTGAAAACATTGCTCTGCCTTTTTTCGGGCGAACAGGCAGAACGGTTTTATGAAGAAATTCCGGCTATACAAAAAAGATTCGGATTGCAATTGTTCGTATCGCCCATGATGCTTGAGGAATCTTTGAAAACCGCTTTGAAAGAAAGTTTTCACATAGGCGGAGTAACAGGTTTTGTTCCCTGGCATGCTTCTTTGAACAATGATGCCAATCATTTATTTAAAGAAATTTATTCCGGCGCAACTCATAAAAACACCAACTACTTTTCTTTGCTTGGATGGGAAACAGGGTTGATTATTGAAAAAATAATTGCTGAAAAAAATATAGGGAACAACGATGCCACGGCAATACTTAAGGCTCTTTTAAAAATAAACTTTATCAGTCCCCGCGGAAGTTTTAAGATTGATGAGCATTCGCATTTCAGTTATGGCAGCACGCACCTGGCTACCTGCAAAAATAATGGGGAAGTGGTTATTGGAAAAAGTGAGGAAGAAGCAAAGGGATACTGGGAGGTTTTTAAGCAGCAAAGTATTCCACAAGGCCAGAGTTCTGGCTGGAAGAATACATACCTGTGCATTTAATCCGGTTTCAGTATCCGGGATATTCACTTAACGGTTTTTCATGAATAACGATATGAAAGCAATAATACTTTGTAACAACCCTGTTGCCCTTCCCGGTATAAAAGAGATTTTATTTTTTGGAAAAGTGGCCGCCATCGCAATACCTAAACGTAACAGGGAAATGCAGTATATTCTGGCACCCCTGCTACAGAAAACCAGGATACCCTTACTGCTTATTGATAAAAATAACTATCACCTGCAAATAAGCCAGGCCATTGAAACATATGCGCCAACAGTTGTTTTAATGATGACTTTCCCCTTCATTATTCCTCAGGAAATATTAAGTATACCCAAACAGGGCTTTATTAATTTTCATTATGGCATATTGCCCGAATGCAGAGGCCCCCAGCCTATACTTTGGCATTTGCTTAATAATGATACACATGCCGGTTTAACCGTACATAAGGTTGATGATGGAATAGATACAGGCGATATCATCATGCAGGAAAAGATCCGGATAGAGCCCAATGATACTTACGGTACTTTGCAGGCAAAATCGGCTTTCCTGGGCGCTAAAATGGCTGCCGGACTAATGAAAATACTCGATTATGGCAGCATTGTCCCGGGAGTAAGGCAGGATAAAAGCCGGGCCGCATATTTTAACATGCCCCTGGCAAAACAGCTTACGGTTAATTGGAATGACATGTCAGCAGCAGAAATTGTACGGCTTGTAAATGCATGCAATCCCTGGAATAAGGGCGCAGGTACAATTATCAATGACTGGGGTATCGGCTTAACAGAGGTTGAGATAGTTGGGGATTATGATAACAGGAATGTGAAGCCGGGAGAAATCCTGGTGTGCAATAAGGAAGAGGGGCTTATTGTAGCCGCCAGTGACAATAAAAAACTCAGGATAAACATCATATTTACCAACGAGGGTTTTTTTTCCGGGAGCAGGCTGGCCGATTTTGAGGTTAGGGCCGGGAATATATTCGGATAAATAGAGTATAGTAAAAACAGGTGAATTAACATGACTTCTGATGCAGAAAATTCGGCAATTTCACCTTCATAGCCGGCATATTTTATACACTTCTTTTTTATTCAAAACTGATTGATTATTTGGGGTTAAACCCGCAAAAAAGAGGATGAAGTGTTATTTTATTGATATGTTTAAACGGATTAAAGAAAAAAATTGCAAATTTATTTTTTATAACTTATTTTTATGGCTATTCTACATAACCAAAACCTTCTGTCATGAATTTTTTCCTTACTCGTTTAGGTAAAATTATTATTTTTTTATTATTGTTGCTCCCGGTAACCGGTTCTTTAAAGGCCCAGACAACACTTGTTGCAGGGGATATAGTGTTTACAGGAGTTATCGGCAGGGGTGCCCTTGCAACAGATGACGAATTTTCTTTTGTACTTTTAAAAGCTGTAACACAAAATACCGTTATTAAATTTACCGATTACGGGTGGAGGACAGGATCCAATTCATTTAATTCGGGAGGGGCAAGTACAGAAACAGAAGCAACATTAACCATAACTGATCCCGCCGGTTTTCCTGCGGGCACAGAAATCAGAATAATAAATAACACAGCCCTTAAAGTAGGGGGAGGCTCTGCCGGAACACTGGTTTTTAGCGTGGGTGCGGCTCCGGATGGCAGTACTTTCCTAAATACGAATTTCAGCTTAAACGGTACCAATGGCGACCAGATTTTTGCCTACCAGGGAACGATAGCTGCCCCCATTTTTATTGCAGGTATTCATTGGAATGTATACAGAATCTCCGGTGGAGACCCTACTAATACCACCGATGCAGCCTGGGACGGGGTTTTGGTAGCTCCATTTATTACAGCCAGTACCTCAGAAAAACCCGCAGCTTTAACTGCTGGTACCAATGCATTATGGATGTACGACCTTGCCGATCTGGCTGATCCCGAAAAAGGAAACGGACGTTTTAATTGTGGGCCTGATGTGAGTACGGTTGCCAATGCACAGGCTGCAGTTTGTAACAGGACTAATTGGACTGTTAATGATAACAACGGTCCGGCAATAGGATTCACTTTGCCAACCGGTTGTAACTACCTCGGTGTTCTGGCAAGCCCGCCTGTTTTTACAACACATCCAACCAGCGTTACCATTTGTGAAGGTACAAATACAAGTTTTACAATTGTTGCAACAGGTGCCACCAGTTACCAGTGGCAGGTAAATAACGGTGGAGGTTTTGCAAACATTACCAATGATGCAACTTATTCGGGGGCTACGGCAACCACATTAAATATTACAGCGGCTACCAACGCCATGAATGGTTACCTTTACCGCTGTATAGCTACCAATGGTTCCGGTCCAACCAATTCAAACAATGCAACTTTAACCGTTACCCCATTGCCGGTAAATCCCACATTGCTGGCTAAAACCCCGGCAACCAGTACGGTTGCCGACGGAACTCCGGTAAGTGCTACTTTTAATGCAGGCAGTGGTGGTACAGGATGTACAGATGATTACAGGTATACTACCAATGGCGGTGCCTCTTACTTACCTTATACCCCTGGCAGTAATATCAGTACAACTGGTTTGGCTGCTGGTACAGGTGTTGTAACCATTGAAGGCCGCAGGGCTGGTTGCTCAAGCGCCTGTCAGAATAGCTATGTGGCATTGGTAACCTGGATCGTTACTCCGCTGCCGGCCGGTGCAACTACTTTAAATGCCGGTGATATTGCCTTTAGTGCTTACGCAGCAGCTACGGATGAATTTTCATTTGTACTATTAAGAAATATCGGGCCAGGTACAGTTATAAATTTTACCACCAATGGCTGGTACAGTAACAATTCATTCCGTACAGGCGAAGAAACAGTAACCTGGACAAGTAATGCAGCTTATGCAGCAGGAACAGAAATAAAAATTGCTGCCCTGGTAGCCACGCTGGCTTCCGGCGGAAGTGCTGGTAATGTTACCGGAGCGGCACTCACCATGTCTACCTCAGGTGATCAGATCCTGGCTTATCGTGGTACAACTGCATCCCCTACTTTTATTTCAGCTATACATATGAATGTATATTCTGTACCGCTGTTTGGAGATCCTGCATCAACCACTGCGGCAGCTTGGGATGGCATCGCTTATGCTTTCCCAACGGTAAATGTAAATGCCAGTGCATTGCCTACCGGTTTAACCACAGGCGTTAATGCCATCTGGATAGGAACACAGGATGTAATCTCAGAATTTGATAATGCCGCTTATGGCACTTGTGCCGGTCCGGGCACATTGGGAGCTCTTAACACACTAAGGGCAGCTTTAAATAACCAGGCCAATTGGGTAAGGGATAATAATAGCCCGTTACCTGGCTTTGTAATACCAACAGGTTGCCAATACCTTGGTATTGGAACCCCACCCAATATTACCGTACAACCTTCTAACAGTTCTGTTTGCGAACTGGTAAATACCAGTTTCAGCATTACTGTCAGCGGGGCTACTACAACCCAGTGGCAGGTTGATCCGGGAACGGGCTTTGTGAATGTAACAGATAATACAACCTATTCAGGTTCAACAACTGCAACACTTAATATTAATGCAACACCATTAAGCTTAAATGGATTTATATATCGTTGTGTTACATCCAACGGCAGTGGTTCCACACCTTCCAATCCGGCTACACTTACAGTTACTGCTTTACCTGTAAACCCAACATTACTGGCAAAAACACCGGGAGGTTCTTCTGTTGCAGATGGTACACCCGTAAGCGCCACATTTAATGCAGGCAGCGGCGGTACTGGTTGTGCAGATGATTACAGATATACAACTGATGGCGGAACAACTTATCTGCCTTATACACCTGGTTCTAATATCAGCACCACTGGTTTAGCAGCCGGTTTGGGTTGGGTATTTATAGAGGGCCGCAGGGCTTCTTGTGCAAGTTCATGCCAGGGAACTTATAAAGTACTTGCCTCCTGGTATGTAACACCTTTGCCGGTGGCAGCTACCACATTAAATGCTGGCGACATCGCTTTCAGCAGTTATGCTGCTTCTACCGATGAATTCTCTTTTGTTTTATTAAGAAATATAGGGCCGGGTACAGTGATTAATTTTACCAACACAGGCTGGTTATCTACCAATGTATTCCGCACACCTGCAGAAGAAACTATTACCTGGACAGCACCTGCCGGTGGTTTATCCGGTGGTGTTGAAATAAAAATTGCAGGGCTCGTTGCTACCCGTTCGGGTGGTGGTGCAGCTGGTACAGTTACCGGTTCTGCCTTAACACTTAATATAAGTGGCGACCAGATTCTGGCCTACCGTGGTACACCTGCATCACCTACATTCATCAGTGCGATACATATGAATGTATATTCGGTTGCAAATGGCGACCCAACTTCAACTACAGCAGCAGCATGGGATGGCAATGCGTACAATGCTATACCAAACAGTAACCCAAGTTCCCTGCCCACCGGCTTAACTACCGGTGTTAACGCCATCTGGATAGGAACACAGGATGTAATCGGTTCAGAATTTGACAATGCCGCTTATGGCACTTGTGCTGGTCCGGGCACACTTGGACCTTTAACAGGACTAAGGGCTGCCTTAAATAATCAGGCCAACTGGATAAGAAACAATAACCCGGCTCCCGGCTTCCCAATACCTACCGGTTGTAATTATTTATCTATTCTTTGTGAAAGCATTACGCTTACATCAGCACCAGGTACGGATGCCCAGACTGTATGTATTAACACACCTGTTACCAATATCACGTATTCAACAAACGGGGCTACAGGCGCTACATTCAGTGGATTACCAGCCAGTGTTACCGGTAACTGGGCTGCCAATGTGGTTACCATCAGCGGTACGCCTACGGCAAGCGGCACTTTCAATTATACAGTATCCCTTACCGGCGGAACATGCGGTGGAGTTACTGCTACAGGATCGATAGTTGTAAATCCTGTCAATACCATTACACTTACATCGGCTCCGGGAACCAATGTGCAAACAGTTTGTGTAAATGATGCGATCACTAATATTACCTATACTACAACCGGAGCCACCGGAGCCACTATTACCGGCTTACCTGCGGGTATTACCGGCAACTGGGCTGCCAATGTGGTAACCATCAGCGGTTCACCAACAACGGCAGTTGGCTCACCATTTAATTATACAGTAACATTAACGGGTGGTTGCGGTACCATAACTGCAACAGGAACCATTACGGTTAATCCTTTAAATACTATTGCGCTTACATCAGCTATCGGTACAGATGCCCAAACAGTTTGTGTAAATGCACCAATTACCAATATTACTTATGCTACAACTGGTGCTACCGGTGCCACTGTTACCGGCTTACCTGCCGGTGTAACAGGGGTATGGGCTGCCAATGTGGTTACCATCAGCGGTACACCTACAACAGCAGTAGGATCTCCATTTACCTATACGATTACCATGCTAGGTGGAGCCTGTGCCGGTGCAACTGCTACCGGTACTATAACGGTAAATGACTTGCCAACGGCCGCCAATGCAGGCCCGGACATTAACGCATGTATCAACCCGGGCACAACTAACATGGCCGCCAATACCCCTTCAGTGGGTACAGGTGCCTGGACGCAAATAGGTGGCCCGGTTGCTACCAGTTTCGGAGCCAATAATCCTATTACCATTGTTGTGGGATTAAATACGGCCGGTACCTATACATATGTATGGACCATCACCAACGGTACTTGCGCCCCTTCAAGGGATACCGTGAACATTATAGTTAATCCCAACCCTGCACCGTTTAGTTTGACGGGCGGCGGAACCTTCTGCCCCGGTACAACCACCCTTACAGGCCCGGTTGACCCCAATTACACTTATGTATGGCAAAGAAGCCTTTCCGGTATTTCCAATCCAAATAGTTATACCAATTTTGGAGGCACAGCCTCTACACAGGATGTAACATCATCTGGTAATTATAGATTAGTAGTTACGAACCAGTTTGGTTGTTCAACATCTGATTCAACCCCCGTAAGCATGGCCGACTATGTGTTCAACGGTAGCCTGGCTGCAGGTGATGCACAACAAACAGGCCGCATTAACCGCTTTGCAGTTGTGAGCACCTGTGCAGCGCCCAAAGCCTGTCCCGGAATATTCACTGCTACAGGTGCCAGGTTCTACGACAGTTATAACATTACCAATCTCCGCAATGTACCCGTTTGTGCTACTATTGGTCTCAGAAGTGATTGCGGCACCAGTATTTTCAATGTAGCTTACCTGGGTAGTTTCGACCCCACACAGCCATGTACCAATTACCTGGCCGATCCCGGTTCATCGTTTCCCGGTACGGGATATATGGAAGTTACCATTCCTGCGAATACCACCATTGTTGTAGTGGTGCATGAAGTGAATCCGGGTTCAGGCTGTGCCAGCTACCAGTTAACGGTGGATGTTCCAAGGGATCCTTCAGCTATTACTGTAGTACCCGGTACCCCAAGTTGTACCGGATCACCTATCACCTTAACAGCACCTGTGGCCAATTCTTATTCATGGAGCCCGGGTGGTGCAACAACTCAATCAATCGTTCATAATACAGGAACAACCAATTATACAGTTACATTAGGCTATGGTAACAATGGTTGTACAGCAACTGCTTCACAGTCTGTTACAATAAGCCCGAACAATACCATCACGCTTACTTCAGGCGCAGGTACCAATACCCAAACGGTGGTTGTTAATACGCCCATCACCAATATTACTTATGCAACAACCGGGGCAACAGGAGCCACATTTGCCGGCCTGCCTCCGGGCGTATCCGGTGTATGGGCCGCTAACGTGGTTACCATCAGTGGCACCCCAACCGCACTGGGTTCATACAATTATATAATAACGCTTACCGGAGGTTGTGGTGCTGTAACAGAATCAGGCAACATAACGGTATTATGCGCAACAAATAACTGGGCGGGTACATTCAGCAATGACTGGTTTACACCTGCAAACTGGTCATGCGGTGTGGTACCTACTGCTGCAATGGATGTTGTGATTCCTTCAGGAACACCAAACCCTTGTGTGATAGGTGCAGGTACAGCACAGGCAAATGACTTTACCATCAATGCCGGGGCCATATTTACCAATAACGGCACATTAAATATCAATGGCGGAGGTGCGGTTACCACAGCCGGTACTTACAGAGGTACGGGTACATTCATTGGCGCTGTATTTAATAATTCAGGCGGTATTGTAAACCCCGGCATGTCACCGGGCTGCACGGTATTTGGCAGCGGCTATACCAACGGCACCGGTACCGAGATCATCGAAATTGCCGGAACAACACCATGTACACAGCATGATCAGTTGCAGGTAACCGGAACCGCTACTTTAAGCGGTACCCTGGATGTAGTGCTCTTTGGAGGCTATATACCAACCTGCGGCGAGAGCTATACTATTATGACTGCTACTTCTGTAGTGGGTACGTTTACAACCATCAATTACCCTGCCTTACCGGCAGGTATGAGCTGGAATATCCAGTACAATGCAGCATCGGTTGTACTCAGCATCACCGGTACTCCAACGGCTACTGCCACACCGGCAAGCCAGACAACCTGTTCAGGAACTGCCATTACTACCATAGTATTAAGCGGCAGCCCTGTTGCCGGTACAGTATATAACTGGACAAGAGATAATATGGTTGCAGTTACCGGTATTGCAGCAAGCGGTAGTGGCAATATCAGCGGTACGCTTACCAACACTACCACTGCACCTGTAACGGTTACCTTTACCATAACACCTGTATCAGGTACATGTACAGGTGCTTCTATAACAGCAACTGTAATAGTTAACCCTATACCAACAGTAAATGGAGTAGCCAGTGAAACTGTTTGTAATAACAGCGCAACTACTGCCGTTACTTTCAGCGGAGCAGTTGCAGGTACAATATATAACTGGACTAACAATTTACCATCAATTGGCCTTGCAGCCAGTGGCACGGGTAATATTGCTTCGTTTACAGCTACCAATGCAGGTACGGCGCCAGTAACAGCAACCATAACAGTAACACCATCTTATACCAATGCAGGCACAACATGTACCGGTACCCCAATAACATTTACCATTACCGTTAACCCAACTCCAGATGTGGCCCAACCGGCCAACCAGGTGGTTTGTAATAACGGGGCAACAGCGGCAGTTAACTTTACCGGCGCAGTTGCTGGTACTGTATTTAACTGGACCAATACGGATCCTACCATTGGCCTTGCAGCCAGCGGTACCGGCAATATTGCCAGCTTTACGGCAACCAACACAACCAATGCACCGGTAACGGCCACCGTAACCGTAACACCATCAACCGGTGGTGGTGGTGGTGGCGGACTGATACCGGAACTGCTGTATTATAAGTTTGATGGCAGCGGAGCTTCGGTTCCAAACCTGGCCAGCGCACCTCCGGGAGGAACAGCAACTGCAACCCTGCAGGGCGGATTGACACAGGGCGGATCAGCTATTTGCGATGGAACCATTATTGGTACCGGAGTATCCAGCACTACCGATTTCCTGAATACCGGCTGGGCACCAAACCTGGGAGCAGGTTCATGGACTATTTCTTTTAAATCAGAGAATATAACACCTTCGGCAACCTTGTTCTATGTGTTCGGAGATATCAATACAGCCAGTTTCCGTTGCTTCACCAATGGGGTGGCCGGGGCTAATAACTGGTGGCTTCGCGGAGCAGGCCTTACAGATGTACCGCTTAACGGAGGTGCAACAGTGGCACCGCATACCAACACCTTTGTATATGATGCTGCACTTAACCAGGTTAGAGCTTATTTAGACGGAGTTTTAGTAAATACGGTAGCTCAGGGGGCTGTTAACTTAACAGGTGCCGGGCCATTTAAAGTAAATGGATACTCATCCAATGTAGGTTCTCCAGCAAACGGGCATTATGATGAGTTTAAAGTATTCAGCCGTGCAATTACACCGGCAGAAGTATTAAGCCTGAACGGTTGCCCTTCACTGGGACCAACCTGTACCGGTACACCAAGAACATTTACCTATACGGTTAATCCAACTCCAACAGTTGACCCTGTTGCCAGCCAGGCAGTATGTAACAATGCACCTACAGCGGCAGTTAACTTCACAGGATTTGTACCGGGAACTGTGTATAACTGGACTAACAATGATCCATCCATTGGCCTTGCAGCCAGTGGTACGGGTAATATTGCCAGCTTTACAGCAACCAATGCAGGTTCAGCACCCGTAACAGCAACCATAACAGTAACACCATCTTATACCAATGCAGGTGTAACCTGTACAGGTACAGCAATAACATTTACCATTACAGTTAATCCAACGGGCCAGGTAAACCAGCCTGCCAGCCAGGTTTTATGTAACAATACAGCAACGGCACCGGTTAACTTTACAACCACGGTACCGGGTACCATATTTGACTGGGTAAACAATACACCATCCATTGGCCTTGCAGCCAGTGGTACCGGTGATATAGCCAGCTTTACCGCAACCAATGCAACCAATGCGCCGGTTGTGGCAACGGTAACAGTAACGCCTAGTTATGTTCCGACTGTTAGTGGTACACAAACCTTCAACTTTACAGGGGGCTTGCAAACCTTTATTGTACCTGCAGGCGTAACATCTGTATTCCTGCAAAGCTGGGGAGGCCAGGGAGGCTCGGGTGCAACCGGTGGCAGCGCTACATCTGGAGGTTCCGGTGGCCTGGGTGGTTATGCCGAGGGCAACCTGGCAGTAGTGCCGGGCCAGTTACTGAATATATTTGTAGGAGGCCAGGGGGCCACACCTGCAGGAGG